>NZ_REFW01000013.1 GCF_003688855.1 Tessaracoccus antarcticus | reverse complement strand
GCCGGCCCAGCCGGTTCAGCCTCCGGCCCCGCCGGTTCAGCCTCCGGCCCCTCCAGTTCAGCCTCCGGTTGTTCCGGCTGCGTCGGCGCTTGGTTCTGTGGCGGTGGGTTCGGCGTCGTATCCCGTGCCGTCGGGTGCTGTGTTCGTGGTGGCGGGTGGGTCGCGTTCTGGTTCTGGTACGTCGGCCAGCCCGTATGGGAGTTTGGCGTATGCAGTGGAGAGGGCGTCCTCGGGGTCGACGATTGTGATGCGTGGTGGTGCCTATCGTGAGTCGGTGACGGTTCCGTTCAATAAGCGTTTGACGATTCAGTCGTACCCGAAGGAGGCTGTGTGGCTTGAGGGTAGTTCGGTTGTGAGTGGCTGGCAGCGCTCGGGCAATGCCTGGGTAGTGGGCAACTGGAATCACATTTTCGATCATCGTGTTTCGCATAGCCAGGGTGTTGATCAGTCGGATCGTTTCATCGATCGGGCATTTCCGTTAGCGGGTTACCCAGACCAGGTGTGGGTGGCCGGTGTGAAGCTTCGCCAAGTGGGTTCGGTGAGTTCGGTGGTGCCGGGGACTTTCTTCGTCGACGAGGCGGGTCGCCGGCTTTATGTTGGCTCGGATCCGTCGGGCAAGCAGGTTGAGGCGAGTACTCTGCAGCAGGGTTTGGTCATTCAGGGTGCTGGGACGATTGTTCGTGGTATTGGTGTGCGACGGTATGGGAACACGTTCTGGATGGGGGGCGCTATTAGCGCCCAGGTGAACGATATCGTCCTCGAGAACGTGGTTTCTTCACAGAACGCAACCATTGGGATCAATGGTTGGGGGAAGAAGATGCGTTTTCATCGCATCACGATCACGGAGAGTGGTGGTCTTGGGTTGGCGTTGAACAAGGCCAACGATTTCGTCTTGTCTGAGTCTGTTATTAGGGGCAACAATAGTGAGTCTTTCAAGCAGGCCCCGGTTTCAGGCGGTGTGAAGATCACCACATCGCAAAACGTGCTGATATCAGCCAACGTTTTCGAACA
>NZ_REFW01000012.1 GCF_003688855.1 Tessaracoccus antarcticus | reverse complement strand
ATTTCGTCTTGTCTGAGTCTGTTATTAGGGGCAACAATAGTGAGTCTTTCAAGCAGGCCCCGGTTTCAGGCGGTGTGAAGATCACCACATCGCAAAACGTGCTGATATCAGCCAACGTTTTCGAACAGAATCTGACCGACGGCCTCTGGTTTGATGCGGAGGTTTCAGACGTAAGAGTCTTGGGAAACAAATTCGTGGACAATGGAGGAAACGGCCTGGAGTTGGAGATGTCGTCCGGGGTCCTCGTAGCGAATAACTACTTCATTCGGAATGTCAAGTCGGGCATCTATATCATCGACTCCAACACCATCTCGGTGTGGAACAATACATTCCACGACAACAAATCCTACTCGGTTCGCCTTTTCCAAGACACCAGACGCAGTTCTGACCCGGTGTTTTCGATGTTGGTCAGGGACGTTTCGCTGAAGAATAACGTGCTGTCCTATGGAGCGGGAAGCTGTCAGTATCTGGTGGACGATTACGAGAAGAAGATCAGCGGACAGACGATGCGGGTGAAATCGGAGGGCAATGCCTACCATCGGGCTGGTCCTTCCTCGCCCGCCAACCTCGTGTGTTGGGCAAATGGGGCCAAATTGGCAAGCTACAAGAACCTGGCCGACTTTCGTTCCGGCACGGGCAACGACTTGCGATCATCGCTCTCCGAGGGTGCCTCGATTCTCACGAGTTCCTTCCAGCTCACGCCTGCAGCGCTGGCAAATAGTTCGTCGGTGGCACTCCCCATCCCGGCCGCCGTGGCATCCGCTATCGGAGTGCCGGCAGACACGCGAAGACTCGGTGCGGTGACACCAATACTCAAGTAGGACACTGCGAACGCGATGGTGTGCCCCGCCAACGTTGCGGGGCACACCATCGTCGCCTATCGAGGACGAATAGAAGTGACTCGTGAAGGGTCCGCCCGTCTTCAATGAGGTCGCTGGGACCGCGCTGCTTCGGGACCGGGCGTCTCAATGGTGCCCCCACCATGGGTTTCGAGTGGTCGCCACTTTGGGGCTTGGGGCACAAGAGAGGGAACCCGCGGCATCGGCGCGTGACTCATTGGACTACCTGCAATCCGTTTCAATCGCCTCGGGTCGACACGAGCCGAGCGCAGCGAGGCTGACTTGGGCTTTCTCTTTCCCCTAATACCTCTCGCGATCCTCTCCTTGGGGCAAAACAGTTCCACACAAGCTATGACTCGAGCGGCGAAAGGGAGTGAGTCCGCACCCGACGGTCACCGTTGAGGTTAGCGTGGGCCCTGTGGAGAAGGGGTGGGTCGATCGTATGGATCACGGCGCCGAGCCATCGCTCGAAACGCCCGCTCTTCTGTATTAATTTCAATCTCTCTCTCTTGCTCAGCACCGTAGTCCGCACCGCTCCGATCACTTTGCGATGTCGCAACAGGTCCAATCCGATTCCACAGCGCTGTGTAAGGGTGTCTTGCCTGTCTTCGGGACTACCGCGAGAGCTACGAATATTGGCCGAGGGCTACGATAAAAGCAGCGGAGTCTCCGGGCGTTCTCATACCGCTACTTTCGACTCATACCGCTACTTTCGATCGGAACTGGTTGGCGGTCAATTCAGGAGCCACGCGGGTGTCAGCGAACACCCGAGGTTGCCTGAGAGTTTTCGTTCGCGCGGCCACATTGCGCGAGGTTTAGGCTGCGCGTAACCGGATTGCGAACTTCTCGCCTGCGTCATCTTTGTGACTGAGCCCTTCTTTGGAGATTTGTGGAATTGCCGACGAATCTGTGAAGAGCAGGGCTGTTTGGGACCTACTTCCGAACTGTTCGATATCCACGAGTGGGTGCTCGGTAAATAACTCAGAAACTTGAACACCATAGGCTGGACCGCAGCGGCAGCAAAGTATCACCGAAACTCACTGTTCTCACATCAAGGGTTGGGTGACGGTCTCCGAATTTGATTGAGCGAGCCGATGCTTGGGTGGGGGAGTGTGAAGGTGGACCAACTCGTCGCGCGGGTGTGGGCTCCTGCCAAGATATCTAGGAGGGGGTAGTTAGTTCATTGATTGATTAACGAATGATGTTCACCAAGCCGGGTGTAACGGCAATAATGATATCTGATATTCACCATCTGCGCATGGTTGCTGCGTGCTACCTGAACCCGATGCGAAGATTGCAACACCTGATGGCACGATGAAGCGGTCAGGCCTCCTACCCCCCTATGGAGTTGTACACATGATCAAGCACGTCCTCACTCTCTTGGCCGCCGCATCGCTTGCGGTTGCATCAACCGTCGCCGCACCGTCTCCAGCGTCGGCCGAAGTCAACGTCTACACCACTCCTGGTCGCCACGTGGTCGGCGGTCGGGAATGGAAAACTACTTGCTCCTCCTACGATGCCAACATCACGCGATGCCGCGCTGAGATCATGTCTGGCGGGAAGTGGCTGTTCAATAATCTCACCTACCTCGCGGTAGACCGGAAAATTTGGTTCGATAACCCGCTGGCGCGGCCTGGCTATTTTTCGTCGGGCGGCCGTGAATGGCTGACCTCCTGCAACGACGGCTGGACGGGCGCGAGCGCCTGCCGCTCCTTCATCAAGTCGGGTAGACAGTGGCTGTTCAACAGCTTGGTTTATTTCACCCCCGGAACAGTTGACTACCCCAAGTTCGTGTTCAGTCAGGAGACGGGCCGGCTGACTGCTGCGGCCACTCCCACCACGCGGCGGTGGGTCGTTGCCGACGTGCCGTTGTATGTGGGAGTTCCAGGGGGGGCCTCGAGCGGAACCATACTCAAGGGCTCCACCACGATCAGCACCCAGCGGACAACTGGTTCGTACAGCGAGATTTTTCACAAAGGCACCTTTGGCTGGGTGAAGACTGGCGCTATGACGCTAGATAGCATCGAATCGTCACGCAAGCCGGTGCCTACGGTGAAACCGTCGCCCACGGTCAAGCCGGCCCAGCCGGTTCAGCCTCCGGCCCCGCCGGTTCAGCCTCCGGCCCCTCCAGTTCAGCCTCCGGTTGTTCCGGCTGCGTCGGCGCTTGGTTCTGTGGCGGTGGGTTCGGCGTCGTATCCCGTG
>NZ_REFW01000011.1 GCF_003688855.1 Tessaracoccus antarcticus | reverse complement strand
CTCCACGGCTACCTCGGAGACGTCCCACCTGTCGAGCACGAGAACACGATCTATGCTGACGAAACCACCAGCAACCAGCTGGCCGGAATCAAATAGTCCGGGTCTCCAGCAAACCCAGTGCGATTCATCAGACCACTGATCTACTCCCTGCTGTGAGGCTGACCCACCCAAACTCTGGTCGCAGACAAACCCCCACACTTGCCCCAGCGGCGCGCGTGCTCCGTCTGAATCGCCCCGGCGTGTCCGGAGACTCACGTGTTTGGCAGTCCAATGGCTGGCTGCCTGTGAACGAGATCATAGTTGCTGGGGTCGAGGGCCGCTGAAGGCATGCTTCGTCGGCGGCAGATATTGTTGCCCTACTCCGACGGGTGAATGGGCTTTTGTCAAAGGGTTTGTAGCACCAAGATCCCGATTCCGGCCAGGAGCACGCTAGTGAAGTCGCCAACCCAACTCGCCGGCGCCCCGAAGAGGTAGCCAAAGCCGTGTGCCACCAGTCCACCCAATCCAAGCAATCCCGACACCACGACCACCCACAACATGATGTTGGGTGGATCAATACCCAAGAACGAAATGAGAGCGGCCACCGCTCCGACCAGCCATCCAAATACCCCAAAAATGAGCAACCACATTAAGGCCGCCAGCCCTGAGTCGATTTCCTCGCGGGCATCATCCCACGCCTCGGCCCAGGAATCCTGAAGGGCAACGACGTTCACCACCGTCACCAAGGCCGCAGAGATCCATCCCGATTTCTCAGCCTGACGCTTGCCCCGTCGCATGCCCACCTCCCCACTTCTCCTCGGCGCCCTACCTTGCCATGTCCAAGGAAACTAGACCCAGATCAAACCTGGGGCCAAACTCGGCATGACTTACTGCAGATACCCACCCATCGTGAGTCCCTCGCGCTCACGCGCTGTAGGTTGCCTGTGAGGTGGTCAAGTGCTCGACAGCCACCGGGTCGCACAGCTTGGGGCTGGTCCTCCAGCAGAGGGCTTCGAGTTCGGCGGGTGGCATGTCTCCGCAGTACTCGTAGAGCCGGCGGTAGTTGTACCAGTCGGCCCATTCAGCGGTGGCGTACTCGACGTCGTCGTTGTTGCGCCACGGCCCTCGCGGTTTGATCAACTCCGTCTTGTACAACCCGTTTATGGTTTCGGCCAAGGCGTTGTCATAGGATGACCCGACCCCGCCGACGGAGGCAGCGATCCCGGCCTCGGCGAGCCGTTCCGACAGCTTGATGGATGTGTATTGGGAGCCGCGGTCGCTGTGGTGGACCAGATCCGCGAACTCTCCACGGCCATCTCGTTGCCTGGTCCACACGGCCTGCTCGAGGGCGTCGAGGACGAGCTGGGTGCTCATGGTGGTGCCGGTGCGCCACCCCAGGACGCGGCGGGCGTAGGCGTCGATCACGAACGCGACGTAGACCCATCCCGACCACGTCGAGACGTAGGTGATGTCGGCCACCCATAGGCGGTTCGGTGCCGCAGGGGTGAAGCGGCGACGCACCAGGTCAGCGGGGCGGGCCGCTGCCGGGTCGGCGATGGTGGTGCGTTTGACCTTGCCCCGCACCGCCCCGGCGAGCCCGTCGGCGGCCATCAGTCGTTCGACGGTGCAGCGCGCCACTGGGATACCTTCCCGGTTGAGTTGCAGCCATACTTTCCGGGCGCCGTAGACGCCGTAGTTGGCGGTATGCACGCGACGAATCTCGGTCAGCAGTACGTCGTCGCGCTGTTGCCGGTGGGTGGGGAGTTTGTCTCGCCACTCGTAGTAGGTCGATGGGGCGATCTCGACGCCATGCTCGCAGAGCACTGCGCAGATCGGCTCGACACCCCACCGCAGACCATCGGATTCCCGATGATCGGCATGTTCCCGGATGAAGTCCACGATCACTGCCCGGGCCGGTCGAGCTCGGCCGAAAAGAAAGCCGATGCGGCCTTCAGGATCGAGTTCGCTCTCCGGAGCTCGGCGTAGTCGCGCTTGAGTTGCTTGATCTGCGCCGACTCCTGCGAGGTGACCCCGACACGGTCGCCTTGATCGATCTCGGCTTGGCGGACCCACTTGCGCAGCGTCTCGACGGTCCCGATGCCAAACAGCTGGGATACCTTCGTCATCGCAGCCCAGTCCGTCTGATGGTCGGAGCGGGTCTCGTGATACATCCTCACCGCCCGAGCCTTCAACTCAGCGGGGTACCTTTTCGACGTGTTGCCTGGCATGACTCCATCCTTCCCAAGGATTCGAGTCTCCGGACACGCCAGGGCGATTCAGTCCACGACACCGAGCCTCTGTGCTGATCACCAGAGCGATGGCGAAAGTTGCGCCGGTATCTCGACCAGCGGCACAGAGCCGCCCGTAGATAGTGCAGACACGATGCCCCGGTGCTCATCCTTGGTTCTCTCAGATCGCCGCAGTTCCTTGAGCGTGATCCAGACCCCGTCGGGATTCCTCTTCGACACCACGGCCAACACCGGAACCCAGTTTCGCGCTCCGTAAAGTGGACTCGGATTCACCGATCCAACTCCGATGACACGCTCCCAGCCGATGAATCCTGTCCAACGCCAGATGCCTCGTTTGGTCACAACTACGACGCCGGGTAAACCCGCGCACCAACCGCACCACGCGAAGAAGGGAATCACAAGGAACCACTCCCAGCCCGGTTCCACTGTCAGCCCGTACACCGAGGCCACCAAGGACGCCGTGAAGGTGATGTTCCAGATCCATTGATTCGACGTCAGGATCCGAAAGCCGTGCGTTGCCTGGCCCCCCTCGTTCAGGGGAGCGACTGCGGCGTCGCGGCTGTTTTCCGACCGTCTGGGGGTCGCTGTGGACCGGATATGAGTCCTTGGATCCGGGACGCGACGAAACAGAGGCACCACACCAGATTACGGGCACGGCCACGCCACCTGAACAGCGACACCGCGATGAGTCAACACGCCGGGGACCCACTGTTATCTGTGAAGAGCCGCTTTGTGAGTAGAGGATTGTGACAGGGCATTGTCGCAGAAAATGCCTTCCCTGGTCGTTGCCTGGCTGTGCCCAAGTTTTTGCGCGACCTTCCTGGCCGACTCGCCGCAACCGCACAGATCGGCGATCTACTCACGCTCGGCCAGACTCAGGGAATGGGAATCCATCAGCACCTCAAGCCGGTCCGGGTCGATCGCTCTGCCCTCTGAAACCAGACGTCGATGCCCGAAGAATCGTGGGGGTCACGGACACGACGAGGTGCCCCCGATGCCATCTTCGTGTAAAGGGTCCGCGCCGCGAGTTGTGCCGGGACGCCTGGCCCGGCCATGCACAATGACATTCGAGCGACGGCAAGAGGTGGCAACAGCGACAGAGCGAATCGTGTTCTTCTGTAGCTTGGCTGAGACCTCAGGAACGCTTGACTGAGACCACAGGAACGATTGGAAGACGACCATGACAGTTCAGGACCTCGCAGACGTTGGCGTCATCGGCATGGCCGTGATGGGTTCAAACCTCGCGCGCAACCTCGCGCGCAACGGCTACCGTGTGGCGCTCTACAACCGCACCACCAGCAAGACCGATGCGGTCATGGAGGAACATGGCCACGAAGGCGATTTCCGCCCGGCCGTTGAACTCGATGACTTCGTCGCCTCGCTGGAGCGTCCACGCCGCATCATCTGCATGGTCAAGGCCGGTCGCGGAACCGACGCAGTCATCGACTCCCTGATCCCCCTCCTGGAAGAAGGCGACATCGTCGTCGATGGCGGCAACGCCCACTTCGAGGACACCCGGATCCGCGAGAAGCGTCTGCGTGAGGTGGGCCTGCACTTCGTCGGCGCCGGGATCTCCGG
>NZ_REFW01000010.1 GCF_003688855.1 Tessaracoccus antarcticus | reverse complement strand
TGCGGCTCGGTGTCGGGGTGGGGCAGGGGTGGGCCATCGGTTTGGGAGATGTCGAAGACGGTGGCTGGTTTCACTCCGACGATTCCTCTGAGTTGTGTGCCTTTGGCATCGAGTAGGGGCTGCCCATCAGGAGTGTGGCGGGGTGCGGTGACGGGGGCCAGGATGCTGATTCCTTTTTCGCCTTTGCGGACCTGGTGACCAGTTGCTTGCCAGGTCCGGAGCCGGCGACCTGTGTGGCTGAGGGGTTCTGGATTGCGATGAGGATCTGGTTGTTCAACGAGTAGGTGTGGAAGTGGTGAGCGACTTTGAGCCAGGTCATCCAGCCGGTTGCTTCCATCAGCTGTTGTAGCCCGTCGGCTAGTTGTCCTTGCAGCGCGGTGAGCTTCTCCTGCCGTTGGGCGGCCCATTTGTCCTTATCCTGGGGTGTGGGTGGCCGGGTCATGACAGCTTGGCCCTCAACTCGGTGGCGTAGGCCAGGAGGGTCTTGATCTCGGTGGTGTCTGGTCGCTGCTGGTGGAGCTCATCGATATGCAGCAGGACGTCCTCCAGCAGGACGAGGAGATCGGTGTCTGCTTCCGTGTGGTCGGGGTTGGGGTCGGGGGTGGTGTGTGGTTGGTTCATACCCAGGTATGGCCCGGTGGATGCTCCCGGTGGCGCACACCATGCTTCGACACGCGGGAGCTGACCAACCGTCCGCCGTGACAGATTCGCCTGCTGTTGCGCTACGCCGTGGTCTGGGCGGGCCATCTCCTCGCATGGTCACATTTCAGCTTGCAGGAGGAGTGATGGAGACATTCGTCGGCATCCTTGACGGGCGCCAGAGCGTTGTCGGGGTTTGGTGCAGGTGCCTTCCGGTGCGGTGCTGTTCATCGGCGGCGCCAAAGGAGTCTCGTGTTGGGGGTGGGCAGTCATGAGGCGGGCACCGGCGGCGGCACCGCGGGTACGAAGGTGGGCGACGTTGCAGGATGCTGCAGCGTATGTGTGTTGTCATCCCAAGACGATCACTCGCCGGTTCAATGACGGCACTTTGAACAGGTACCGCATGGGGCGCCGCATTCTGGTGGACCTTGACGAGTTGGACGCCGTGATGGAGTCCACCGCCTCGCAACTCTCGCGCTTCATTCCCCACTGACGGGTACTACCCTTCCGGGCGCTGGTCCGGACACAGCGAAACGGCTGCTGGCTTGTCCGGTGGCGATTCTTTGGTGAACCGATCGGGTTCGGGGTCAGCGCTGTGGCTGTTCCTGATCTTTTTCTCCCCACCCGGGTCGGGGATGGTGCCTTGACATCCAGGCGGCCGCGTAGCCAAGTGTTGTGGCGATTGTCTTCGAGGGCACCCGGTCGGTTTGGAGCCGAGTGATCAGGTCTGAAAGCGCATCGGGAGTGGCGGTCAGCAGTTCGATCTCTTCATCGTTTGTCAGTTCTCGCCACTTGAGAGGCTTGGGATACAGCTCGGGATGCCGTCGTCGGTGCAGGTCGTGTTTGTGTTGCTGACTGCAAGCGTCGCAGAGCCTTCCGGGTGTGGTGATGAGCGTGTCGCACCGCCTACAGGGGTGGGGTTTCCGCCGGGAGAGGCCGTCAGAAGATGGTGGCATTGCGAGCGATTCGCGGCTGGGGATGCCGTGGCGCTGCCGGTAGGTCGCCGCGTTGATGTGGTGGGTGCGCACCAGATGGGGGGAGAGGCGGTTGAAGCGTTGTCCGCATTCGTGGCAGAGAACACCGGTGTCGTCGCTGTCAACAACAGCGAAGGCTCCGTGACCTGAGGGATCTCCGGGGAATTGTTCCCCAGGGATGGGTAGGCCCCCGCCTAGGTCGAGACGGCGTTGGTGTGGTCGGCATAGCCTGCCGCCTCGGGCAGCCTTCTCCTCGCAGCGGTATGCCACGCAGCGAGTTCCTTGCATAGGGGGATATAACCACGCCCGTGGGGTGTGATGCCGCCGAAACGAATGAAAATGACCCGACGACAATATATATTTTCCGAACAGGTTTATTGGCTGTGAGGCTGGCAGTCAAGGTTGGGTGCGTCGTGCGGGGCAGCGGGTTCACAGGGGCGGATGCCCGTGTTCGGGACGAAGTAGTCCGGGCCGGCTATGGATGCTTGTGCGACTACACAATCCCCACGTGGATCCGGTCATTTCTGACGATTCCAAAGAATGTTGGATTCATGTTGCGCTGTAGGGGCCGCTCGGCGGGCCGTAGAGGGGCATGGGCATGGTGGGCAAGACAGATGGCAGCGCACCGGTAGAGACTCACGCGGTCACACCGGTGGCGACACGGGCACAGCGCCGCCCATTGCTGCTGGTGGTGTCCGTCCTGTTGGTGCTGCTGGGTGCGGCGGGTGGGGCGTTGGCATGGATGTCGATCGGGACGGCGGTGGATGCTGTTGTGGCACGCACCCCGATCCAGCGTGGCCAAGTATTGAGCGCCGACGACTTCGTGGTGGTGCAGGTCAACCCCGACCCCCAACTCCAGATGATCCCACCCGGGCAGATCCCCTCCTTGGTGGGGCAGCGGGCATCCCATGACGTCGCGGCCGGCGGACTCGTCCCGACCTCGGTGGCCGCCCAGGAAGTGTTGCCGCCGGCGGGGGAGACGGTGATTGGGCTGTCGCTGGCGCCAGGTTTCTACCCGGCCATGGACCTGCTGGTCGGGGATCAGGTCCGGGTGGTGATGGTGGAGCCGATCTACGCCTGCGCCGCCGGAGCACCAGCGGCTACAGACAGTGCTGCAGTTCCTGCTTCGTCGGGGTGTTTGGATGGGCAGTTGACGGTACCGGGTGTGGTGGTGTCGGTGTCGATGGATTCGGCGAGTTCGCAACTGTTCCTGGCGGTGCAGGTGAAACAGGCCGCAGCAGCAACAGCAGCCTCGGCAGCCGCCTTGGGTAAGGCCGCTGTTGTGTTGGATACCCGGGAGCGGTGATGGCCATTTTTGTGCTGACATCGGTGTCCGGGGCGCCGGGGGTGACGACAACGGCGCTGGGGCTGGCGCAGCAGTGGGGCAGCCGGCATGCAATCCTGCTGGATGCGGACCCGGTGGGTGGAGCCGCGATCCTTGCCGGGCATTTTCAGGGGCGGGTGGTCAATCCCGGCACGATGGTGGAGTTGTGGATGGGGCACCGCCAAGGCCGCCTCGCCGAAACGCTCAGCGAGTCCGCTCTCACACTGGGGGAGGGCATTGACTTCATCCCCGGCGCTGCCGGTGCGGCGCAGGCCTCCACGATTGCCGGGTTGTGGCCTGCATTGGGTGTGGAGTTGAAGCGGATGGATGCCCTCGACATTGATGTGATCGTCGACTACGGCCGCGTCGGACACGCCGGCTCGGCGGAGGCGTTGCTGCGGATGGCCGACCAGGTAATCGTGGTGATGCGCTCCGATCTTGTCAGCGTCGCCGCCGTCGCCGCCATGCCCGCACTGGACACCCCGGTGGGGTTGGCGGTGGTGGGGCCCGGCCGCCCATACACGGCAGCTGCGATCACCAAAGCGATGAAGTTTCCGGTGGAGATCGAACTGCCGTGGTCGCCGAAGGAGGCTGCGGTGCTGAGCCACGGTGCCGCCGAACCCAGAATCCGTCCATGGCGTCGTCCTCCACAGGTGCTGGCGCAGCGGCTTCGGACCGCGGCTGAGGGTTTGCGGTGGCGGGCCGAGGCCCGGATGGAGGAACTCCATGCCTGAAAACGGCCATGTCGCCATGGACGCTGCCGACCTGGGGGACCTCCCTCTGTTCAACACCCCTGTGGGGCGGCGCCGCGGCACCTTCACCATGACCCCACCACCCACCTCAACCCTGCCGCCCCCGCCGCCGCCGTGGCCGGTGACACCCTCACCCCCCACAGTGCCCCAGGCCGCAACACCAGGGGTGGTGCTGCAACCCCGGATGGAGCGCACCGTGGCCGGTGTCCTGGACTGGGCGCTGGTGGATCTGTTGCGGGAGAGGGTCTCCGACGAACTCGCTCAGCGCGACCTGACCAAGGCAGACAGGGAGGTACTCGGCCGGGAAGTGATTGCCGAGGTGCTGGCCAGGGAAGCCCGCACCGCCACCACCAACGGTCAGGCCACCTGGACGATGCGGCATCAGTCTCGTTTGGCTGATGCCCTGTTTGATGCGGTGTTTCGGATGGGCCGGCTGCAGCCCTACCTTGATGATGACACCCTAGAAAACGTCATCATCTCCGGGTACGACAACGTGATCCTCGAGCGAGCTGACGGCACCCTGGTCAAGGGGGAGCCGGTGGCCAACAGTGATGAGGACCTGATCTCCTACCTCCAGTTCGTTGCCTCCCACCAGTCCCGGCCGCGACAGTTCAGCGAAACCGACTCCAAACTCCACCTCGCCCTCCCGGGCCGTGCCCGGCTGTTCGCTTCAGCGTGGGTGACGTCTAGGCCGACGGTGATCATCCGCCGCAACCGACTCGCCACCGCCATCCTGGCCGACCTTGTCAGGTTGGGGTCCTTGTCATCGACGGCGGCAAGTTTCTTGTCGGCGGCAGTACGCGGCAGGTTGTCGGTGATCGTCTCCGGTGACCAGGGCACAGGGAAGACCACGATGCTGCGGGCACTTGCCCACGAGTTACCTGCCCATGTGCAGATCGGCACCATCGAAACCGAGTTCGAGCTGTTCCTGCGCGATACCGGCCACCATCAGGTGGTTCACGAGTGGCAGGCCAACCCCGGCACCGG
>NZ_REFW01000001.1 GCF_003688855.1 Tessaracoccus antarcticus | reverse complement strand
CAGGACCTCGCAGACGTTGGCGTCATCGGCATGGCCGTGATGGGTTCAAACCTCGCGCGCAACCTCGCGCGCAACGGCTACCGTGTGGCGCTCTACAACCGCACCACCAGCAAGACCGATGCGGTCATGGAGGAACATGGCCACGAAGGCGATTTCCGCCCGGCCGTTGAACTCGATGACTTCGTCGCCTCGCTGGAGCGTCCACGCCGCATCATCTGCATGGTCAAGGCCGGTCGCGGAACCGACGCAGTCATCGACTCCCTGATCCCCCTCCTGGAAGAAGGCGACATCGTCGTCGATGGCGGCAACGCCCACTTCGAGGACACCCGGATCCGCGAGAAGCGTCTGCGTGAGGTGGGCCTGCACTTCGTCGGCGCCGGGATCTCCGGCGGTGAGGTGGGCGCCCTGGAGGGCCCCTCCATCATGCCCGGCGGATCGAAGGAGTCCTACGCAGCACTCGGCCCGATCCTGGAGAAGATCTCCGCCCACGTCGACGGGGAGGCGTGCTGCACATGGATCGGCACCGACGGCGCCGGACACTTCGTGAAGATGGTCCACAACGGCATCGAGTACGCCGACATCCAGGCCATCGGCGAGGCCTACGAACTGCTGCGCGCCCTCGGACTCGACCACAACCAGATGGCTGAGGTCTTCTCGAACTGGAACACCGGCGACCTCGACTCCTACCTCATCGAGATCACCTCCGAGGTGCTGCGCAAGGTCGATCTCCGCACGGGCAAGGCACTCGTTGACGTCATCGTCGATGCCGCCGGATGAAGGGCACCGGCACCTGGACGGTACAGAGCGGCCTCACCCTGGGCACCCCCATCAACACCATCGCCGAATCCGTCTTCGCCCGCGCCGTGTCGTCGCATCCCCAACTGCGCAAGGCCGCCCAGGCCGCGCTACAGGGCCCGGCCGGCACACTGACAGTCGAGGATCGTGACGCCTTCATCGAACAGATCCGCCAGGCGCTGTGGGCCAGCAAAGTCGTCGCCTACGCCCAAGGCCTCGACGAGATCCGCATGGCCTCACAGGAATACGGCTGGAACATCGACGTCGCCGAGGTCGCGCGCATCTGGCGCGCGGGCTGCATCATCCGGGCCAAGCTACTGGAGCGCATCCGCTCCGAGTACGCCGCCAGCAACCTGGTGTCCCTCCTGACGGCGCCATCGGTGGCCGCCGACCTGGCCACCTGCCAGGACGGCTGGCGCACCGTCGTGGCACAGGCAGTCATGGCCGGTGTCCCCGTCCCCGTGTTCTCCGCAGCCCTGGCCCACTACGACCTCGCCCGCGCCCCCCGCGTGAACGCAGCCCTGACCCAAGGCCTGCGGGACTTCTTCGGGGCCCACACCTACCTCCGAACCGACATCGAGGGCCTCTGGCACACCCAATGGTCCGGCGACGGCACCGAAGTCCCCGGCGAGGACATGCACTGACCTGATCGGTCGAAGTGTCACACCCGGCTGGCACACTTGCGTCTCATGACGGACGTGGGCCCGCTGGGCATGTTCTCGGGCCCTGCCCGGACGTGGTTCGCTGACGTCTTCGCCTCCCCCACAGCCGTCCAGCAGGCCGCCTGGGAGCAGATCGCCGGGGGGCAGCACACGCTTGTCGTGGCGCCCACCGGCTCCGGCAAGACTCTGGCCGCGTTCTTCTGGGCGCTGGACACCCTGGCCGCCACCCCACGCACCGGCGGCACCAGGGTGTTGTACGTGTCGCCGCTGAAAGCGCTGGGCGTCGACGTGGAGCGCAACCTGCGGGCGCCGCTCGTGGGAATCCGGCGCACCGCGGAGAGGCTGGGTGAGACCGTCGCGGACATCACCGTCGGCGTCCGCAGCGGTGACACGCCCACGAAGGAGCGCGCCGCCCTGCTCCGCCGGCCGCCCGACGTCCTCATCACCACCCCCGAGTCTCTGTACCTGATGTTGACGTCGTCGGCCCGCTCGACCCTGCAGGACGTCGAGACCGTGATCATCGACGAGATCCACGCGATCGCCGGCACCAAGCGCGGCAGCCACCTTGCCCTGTCACTGGAACGACTCGACGCCCAGGTGGGGCGCGACGTGCAGCGGATCGCGTTGTCCGCCACGGTACGACCCATCGAGAAGGTGGCCACCTTCCTGGGCGGGGACCGCGAGGTGTCCATCGTGGCCCCGCCCTCCGACAAGAAATGGGACGTCCACGTCCGGGTGCCGGTGCACGACATCACCGACCCGGGTCCCCGCGCGGCACCCGTCGAGGTCGACCCCCTGCTGGCCAGCCACGGCGCATCGGATGCGGAGGCCACCGGCTCCCTGTGGCCCCACGTCGAGGCCGAGGTGTACGACGCGGTCTGTGCGGGCAACTCCACGCTCGTGTTCACCAACTCCCGGCGCGTGGCGGAGCGCCTGACCTCGCGGCTCAACGAGATGTGGGCGGAGCAGCACGACCCGGCGTCACTCGTGGCCCCCGGCCGACGCCCACCCGCGCAGATCATGCTGGCCTCCGACGAGGTGGGCATGGCCCCCGCCGTCATCGCGAGGGCCCACCACGGCTCGGTCAGCAAGGAAGCCCGCGCAGAGATTGAGGCGGCGCTGAAGTCCGGCGAGCTGAAGTGCGTGGTGGCAACGTCGTCACTGGAGCTCGGCATCGACATGGGCGCTGTCGACAAGGTGGTGCAGGTGTCCGCGCCGCCGTCGGTGGCCAGTTCGCTGCAGCGCATCGGCCGCGCAGGCCACCACGTGGGCGCCGTGTCCCGCGGGGAGGTGTTCCCCATGCACCGTGGCGACCTCATCCCCAGCGCCGTGGCCACCGCCCGCATGCTGGAGGGTGCCATCGAGGAGCTGCGGATTCCCCGCTCACCGCTGGACGTGCTGGCACAGCAGACGCTGGCCGCCACCGTTGCCGCCGGGGAGGGCGGCCTCGACGTCGACGAGTGGTTCACCTGTGTGAAGCGGGCCATGCCCTACTTCACGCTGGACCGCTCCGTCTTCGACTCCGTCGTGGACCTGCTCGCCGGCGCCTACCCCAGCGCCGACTTCGGGGAGCTGCGCGCCCGGTTGGTACTGGAGGAGGGCCGCATGGTGGCTCTGCGAGGGGCACTGCGCCTGGCCGTCACCTCCGGCGGCACCATCCCCGACCGGGGCATGTTCGGGGTGTTCCTGGCCACTGACGACGACGTCGGCCGCCGGGTGGGTGAGCTGGACGAGGAGATGGTCTACGAGTCGAGGGTGGGCGACGTCTTCACGCTGGGCGCATCGTCGTGGCGCATCCAGGAGATCACCCGCGACCAGGTGCGCGTCACGCCGGCACCCGGCCACACGGGTCGCCTCCCGTTCTGGCACGGCGACGCCGAGGGACGCCCCGCGGAGCTCGGCCTGGCGCTCGGTCGGTTCCACCGCGAGGTGCTGCGGACCCCCGAGAAGCTCGAGCAGCCGTATCTCGACGAGAACACCCAAACCAACATCCGCACCTACCTGACCGAGCAGAGGGAGGCCACCGGCAGCGTTCCCGACGACTCCACCATCGTGCTGGAGCGTTTCCGCGACGAGGTGGGCGACTGGCGGTGCGTCCTGCACTCCCCTCTCGGCCGCGGGGTGCTGGGCGCGTGGGCCCTGGCCATCGGCGAGGCCCTGTCCCGGGAGGCCGGCATCGACGTGGTGCCCGTGGCCTCCGACGATGGCATCATCTGGCGGCTGCCCGACAGCGACGCCGCGGAGCGGCTCGGCGAATTGCTGACCGTGAACCCTGAGGAGGTGGGCGCCATCGTCACCGAGCAGGTGGGTGGCACCGCCCTGTTCGCCGCCCGTTTCCGTGAGTGCGCCGCCCGTGCGCTGCTGCTGCCCCGCCGCGACCCCGGCCGCCGCGCGCCCCTGTGGCAGCAACGCCAACGTGCCAGCCAGCTGCTCGAGGTGGCGCGACTCCACCCACGCTTCCCCATCATCATCGAGACCGTGCGCGAGGTGCTGCAGGACGTCTACGACCTCCCCGCCCTGGTCACTGTGTTGCAGGGCCTCCAGCGCGGCTCCATGCGACTGGTGGAGGTTGTCACGGACCACCCCAGCCCCTTCGCGGCCACCATGCTGTTCCGCTACACGGGTGCCTTCATGTACGACGGCGACACCCCGCTGGCGGAGCGCCGGGCCGCCACCTTGTCCATGGACCCGGCCCTGCTGGCCGCCGTGCTGGGCACCGTTGACCTCCGTGAACTGCTCGACATGGAGGTCATCGACGCCGTGGAGGCTGAACTGCAGCACCGGGCCGGCCCCGCCGGTGGAATGGACCGGCGCGTCACCACCGTTGACGCCCTCGCCGACCTGCCCCGTCTGCTGGGCCCCATCCCTCTCAACGAGTTACCGGGCCACCTCAATGACGACCTGGGCGAACAACTCCCCGACGTGGTGCAGGCACTCGGCAACCGCGTGCACGTCCTGCAGCTGTCCGGCCGGGAGCATCTCGTGGCCGCCGCCGACCTGGGACTGCTCCGCGATGCGCTCGGCATCCCTGTCCCGGCCGGCGCCCCCGCGGCCGACGACACGGCTGGCCGTGACCCCGTCACGCAGCTCATCGCGCGGTTCGCCCGCACCCACGCCCCGTTCACGGTGGGGCAGGTGGCCGCAGCATTCGGGCTCGGCGCCGCCACCGCCCTCCTCGTGCTGGAGCGGGAGGTGCGGGCCCGAAGGCTCGTGGAGGGCCATTTCACGCCGGGCCGCGACGGCGTCGAATACTGCGACCCGGAGGTGCTGCGCCGCATTCGCACGCGGTGCCTGGCTCTGGCCCGCGCCCAGGTGCAGCCGGTGTCCCCCTCCGCCTACGCCCGCTTCCTGGCCGACTGGCACCAGGTCACCGACCCGCCGGACTCCACCCCCGACGAGGTCCTCATCGCGTTGCAGCGGCTCGCCGGGGCTGCGCTGCCCGCCAGCGCCTGGGAGACCCATGTGCTGCCCGCCCGCATGCGCGCCTACCAGCCCTCGCACCTGGACCAACTGGTGGCCGAGGGTGAGGTGGTCATTCGTGTTCGCGGGAGCGTGGGTGCACACGACCCGCTCATCTCCCTGGTACCTCGGGATGACCTGGATCTGCTGGGTCCCCTGGGGGTGGCCGCCGACGACGACGCCGTGGCGCTGGCCACGGACCTGCGGGACTCCGGCGGGCTGTTCACCGAACTGCGGGCGCTGCGGCAGGCGGCCGACCCCGGTGCCAGCTCGGCCGCTCTGGCGGACGACGTATGGCATGCCGCCGAGTTGGGACTGGTGGCTCCCGCGTCCATGGCGCCCGTGCGGGCCCGGATCGGTGGTTCGTCGAAGGGTGCCCACAAGGCTGCCCGCTCCGCGCCGCGCCGCCGGGCACGGCTTCCGCGCCCCGGCCGCTCCCTCATGGCACGCACCGGCACCATCGGGGGGCCGCCCGACGTCGCCGGTCGCTGGTACCCGGTGCAGGATCCGAGGACGGCACCGGCGGAGCAGGCCGTGGCGCAGGTCTCCACCTGGCTCGAACGCTTCGGCGTCATCACCCGGGGAGCGGTGGCCGCCGACGGATACGGTGGCGGGTTCGCGGCCGCCTACCGGGTTTTGGCGGAACTGGAGGCGGCCGGCAAGGTGCTGCGCGGCTATGTCGTGGAGGGCCTCGGCGGCTCGCAGTTCGCCACCTCCGCCACCATCGACCAGGTCCGCGACTTCACCGACAGCCCCGACGAGACCCCCTGGCCCTCCGGCATCCTGGATCCCGCCGTCTCCGTCTTGTCCGCCCTCGACCCCGCCAACCCCTACGGCAGTGTCCTGCCCTGGCCCGGCCACGACACTGCACGACCCTCCCGGGCGGCGGGTGCGCTGGTGGTGCTGGCCGACGGCGTCTGCCTCGCCCATGTCAGCCGCGGCGGCCGACAGCTCACCCTGTTCCCGCCCACCTCGCCGCAGTCCCCCACCCGTGAGGACGTGGCGGCACTGGTGGTGCGTGCCCTGCACGGCGCGGCGCTGCAGGGGCGCATGGGCCGCGTCCGCATCGAGGAGGTCGACGGCCAGAGGGTGGCCGCCACCGGCCTCCTGGACGCGATGCGCGGCGCCGGCGCCCGTGTGTCACCCCAGGGCGTGGTCATCGAGGCCGGTCATGCCCGAGGGTGACACGGTCCACCGCCTGGCCGAGCGGATGGCCAGCCTGGAGGGAAGGCTCATCACGTCCACGGATTTCCGTGTGCCCCGGCTTGCAACAGCCTCCTTGACGGGCCGCCGCATCGAGCGGGTGTGGGCGTGGGGGAAAAACCTGTACTGGGACTGCACCACCTCCGACGACACGCTCGTGCTGTACACGCACCTGCGCATGGACGGCATCTGGAACATCCACGCCGCCGGCACCAGATGGCGCTCCCCCGGACACACGGCCCGTGTGGTCGTCCGCGTGGAGGGGTATCCCGACCCGGCGCGGGAGGTGGAACTCGTGGGTCACGAGCTGGGCAGGGTGGAGCTGTGGCCGGCATTGGACTACCCGCAGCACACGGGCCACTTGGGGCCCGATCCGCTCGACGACGACTGGGACGCACCCGGGCGCTGGGACACACCCGGCCGCCACGAGGCCGAGGAGCGGCTGCGGGCCCAGGGCACGCGCAGCCTGGGCGAGTCCCTGCTGGACCAGCGGGTGCTGGCCGGGGTCGGCAACGTGTACTGCAACGAGTTGTGCTTCCTCCTGGGGGCCCACCCCACCTCGCCCGCCTCCGGCGTGTCAGCATCGCGCGCCGTGGATCTCGCGGCGCAGACCATGCGCGTTAACCGACACGCCTCGCGGCGGGTGTTCACGGGCGTGAACCGGCCCGGGCAGAACACCTTCGTCTACGGCCGGGCCGGTCAGCCGTGCCGACACTGCGCCACCCCCATCCGCTCCGGCTTCCTCGGCGGCGCCACCAGCGTGGCCGACCCACGCGCCGGCCAGGAACGCGTCATGTGGTGGTGCCCCACCTGCCAGCCGAGCCCGTGATCGCCCACAGACCGCACTGGTGCCGAGCTTGACTGATGCACCCGATCTGGCTCGCCCGGCTCGACAAGCTGCGTTGGGTGCTGGTGCTGACCCGTGAAGAGGTGCGGGCCGTCCGCCAGTTCGCCACCATTGCACCGACGACCTCGAGGACTGACCGCCGGAACCGGGTGGATCTCGAGTCAGACCGTGGGAGCCTCCGCTGCGAGGCGCGTCGCACGCCGACGCTGCAGCAGCGTGGCGACGCCAGCCACCACGGTCACCAACGCCCCCAGAAGAAAGACCAGCAGCCCCCCATTCGTGCCCGCCACAATCCACGCCGGGGCTGGGCCCGGGTCCAATCCCCGGTCCTCGGCCAGCCTGTACTGCACCCCGGAAACGATCGTCAGCACGACAGCAACGCACAGCCCGACGCCTGACGCGATCATCGCCACCCACTCCGTGCGTTTGGACACTGCGCACCTCCGACTTTCTGCAGATGGCCAGTGCGACTACGGGACCAGGTCTGGCCGCCACCTATTCCCCCACATGCTTCCACACCTGCCAGCGCCCCAAGGTCACGTGTGCCCGGCGCGTCTTGCGCAGGTTCCCATGCCCGGCGCGCCGGGGCACGATACTGGCCGCATGAGAGCTCGCCCCACCGCTGTACTGGCCATCGTGGCTTCGCTCGTGGTGGTGCTCGCTGTCGTCGCGGCGCTCGCGACCCGGGGCCGTGAGCATCCCGAGCTCGACGCCGGCACGCCCGAAGGCGTCGTCCAGCTCTACGTCAGTGCCTTGTTCGACGACGACCTCGCCACGGCGGCGCAGTACCTGGACCCGGCGCTCGGCTGCTCCGACCCGCTGCCCGAGCCCTACCTCAACGACACTGCCCGGATCGCGGTGGTGAAGACCACGACGAGCGGGGACACCGCGAAGGTGGACCTCCGGATCGAGGAGGGTTCCGGGCTGAACGGCAACTGGACGCATGATGAGAGCTTCACGCTCCGTCGCGACGGTGGCACGTGGCTGCTCACCGAAGAACCGTGGCCCGTCTACGGATGCAAGTGATGGGTGGCCTGATGATGAATTTCCTGCTGCTGTTCGCCCTGGCCATCCCGGCCGCACTGGTCGTGGTCATCGTGCTGGCCTTGCGCCGGCGGGAGCATGTGACGAGTGCCGCCCCGGGCGCCGGAACGCGCGGCGTGCGCCGCTTCTTCCAGTACCTCCTCCTCTTCGCGCTCACGATCCTGGCCGCCGTGGGGGTCGCGGACCTGCTGGGCCGCCTCTTCGGCGCCACCACCTCCGGCGGCGAGACCCTCGCCCTCCCCCTGTCCTTCACGCTCGTCGGACTCCCGCTGGCCTGCCTGATCGCCTGGTGGACCCGCCGTGCCATGCGCCACGACCCCGAGGAGGCAGCGTCGCTCTGGTACGCCGTGTACCTCACGCTGGCAACGTGGACGGCCCTCATCGTCGCCATGGTGGCGCTGCAGGCCCTGCTGTCCGGCGCCCTCCGGGGCGACGTCAACGGGGACGCGCTGGCCCGACTCGTCGTGTGGGGTGCGTTGTGGGCCCTCCACTGGAGGCTGGCACGCCCGCTTGGTGACATGCGCGGCTGGCCCCACCTGCTGGTCGGGTCGCTGATCGGCCTGGGGACGGCCGCCGTCTCCATGGGGCTGCTGCTGGGCACCAGCCTCGGCGCGCTCCTGCTGGATGGCCCCGGGGAACTGGTCTTCGGGACTTCAGGGGAATTGGCCCGGTTCGGCGCCATGTTCATCACCGGCGCGCTGGTCTGGGTGCGCTACTGGCCGGGCGCCGCAGCACGTCTGCCGCGCAGTACCCCCTGGCTGGCGTACGTCCTCCCGGTGGGTGTGGGCGGCGGGCTGCTCACAGCACTCGTGGCCGCCAGCATCCTGCTGTGGCAGGTGTTGGTCTGGCTGGTCGGAGACCACCTCGGCCTGAACGCCCGTCAGCACTTCGCGGATTCCCCCAGCGCGCTCGCCTTCACCGTCGTCGGCCTGCTCATCTGGTGGTACCACGGCGCAATCCTCGCGGAGACGCGCCGAAACCGGAGCGAGGTACGTCGCGTCTACGAGTACTTGGTCTCAGCACTGGGCCTCATCGCCGCCTCCGCAGGCGTTGGCATGGTCATCGTCGCAGCCATCGAGTCCTTCACGCCCGGCGTGGACCTGGGGATGTCGGTGGTGAACACGCTGCTGGGTGCGGTGACCCTGCTGGCGGTCGGGGTGCCCGTGTGGTGGTTGTTCTGGAGCAGGATCCAGCGGGTCCGCGCCGACGATCCGGTGTCAGAAACCGCCTCGCCCACCCGCAGGACGTACCTGGTTCTCCTGTTCGGCATCGTCGGCGTCGCGGCGGTGGTGGCCCTGCTCGTCGCGGTGTTCGTGCTCCTCCAGGACGTGATCGCGGGCACGGCCTCCGCGGAGACCCTCCGGTCGATGCGCTATGCCCTCGGGGTACTCGTCACCGCCGCCGCCGTCTCCGCGTACCACGGGGCTGTGTTCCGGGAGGACAGGCATGTCGCGCTTCCCAACCGGCCCACCGGGCCCAGGTCGGTGCTCCTCGTCGGCGCCCCTGCCCCGGGACTGGCGCTGGCACTATCCCGCGCAACGGGGGCCCGCACACAAGTCCTCGTGAGGTCCGACGGTGCGGCCCCACCGTGGTCGGAGGAGACACTCATAGCAGCACTGCACGCTCACCCCGGCGAAGATCTGCTGGTGATGGGCGGCGACCCACCGGAGGTGCTGGTGCTGGACCGGGAGCGACCCCACCACGACGCGTGACGTGCAGCCGCCACGTCCGGTCAGTCGCGGCGATCGGCCGGACTCTCAGCGGTTCAACATCTCCTCCACCCACTCCGGCACCGCCGTGCCGGCCGGGCCGAGCCGCGTCTCCTCAAAGTCGGTGTTGACCCAGGAAGGCTCCAGGTTCAGCTCCACGGTGTGCGCCCCCGCCGCCCTGGCCACCTGCACGAACCCGGCGGCCGGGTAGACGTTGCCGGACGTGCCGATGGCGGCGAAGACGTCGCAACTCTCCAGGGCCTCGAAGATCTGTTCCATGCCGAGTGGGATCTCCCCGAACCAGACGACATGCGGCCGCATGCCGCCGACCGCGCCGCATCCGGGGCACAGGGTGGTGTCGTCCACGTCGCCGCGGAACTCGTGCACGGAGTCGCAGAACACGCAGCGCGACCGCAGCAACTCCCCGTGCATGTGGAGCACGCGGGTGGAGCCGGCCCGCTCGTGCAGGTCATCGATGTTCTGGGTCACCAGCAGCACGTCACCGTCGAACTCGCGCTCAAGCCGTGCCAGGGCGACGTGCCCGGCGTTGGGAGCCACGACGCCGTTCAGCAACTGGCGGCGGCGATCGTTGTAGAAGCGGTGCACCAGGACAGGGTCGGCCTCGAACGCTTCCGGCGTGGCCACATCCTCGGGGCGGTGGTTCTCCCACAGCCCGTCGGCGTCCCGGAAGGTGGCGATGCCGGACTCGGCAGACATGCCGGCACCGGTGAGGATGACGATCGAGGAGACCATGTCACCACTGTGCCACGCCTGCCGCCCGAGATCGGGAAGCGGCTCAGAGGACAGACCCCCGCGCCACAAGCTCCGGCTCGATGGCGTGCACTGCGGGTTCCTCCCCGGCGATGGCTTTCAGCAACACCTCCAGGCACAGCGCGCCCAACTGGTCGAAGGGTTGGCGCAGCGTGGTCAGCGGTGGTGCGAAGTATCCTGCGCCGTCGACGTCATCGAAGCCGATGATGCTGACATCACGGGGAGCGTTGATGCCTGCCTCTCGGAAGGCGGCGAGCATCCCGAGCGCCGTCATGTCGTTGCCGCAGAAGATGGCGGGGGGCACGGCGTGATTCGCCACCATCTCGTGGCCGATCTCGTGGCCGCGCCGCGCCGTCCAGTCACCCACCCAGCTCCGGGGCATCTCGATGCCGGCTGCGGTCAGGGCGTCGCGGTGTCCGCGGATGCGCGCCAGAGCATCGAACCAGCCCAGCGGGCCGGACACGTGTGTCACCGACTGCGCCCCGTGCTGCAGGAGATGGTTGGTGGCGATCTCGGCACCCCGCCCCTGGTTCACGGAGACGACATGGAAGTCGGGGTCGGGGCCCATGTCAGCCACGACGACCGTGGGGACACCCGCGGCGACGGCCCGGATGCGCTCGGCCATGTGCTGGTGCGGCGCCACGACGGCGATGCCCTCCACCCCGCGGTCCCGGAACGCGGAGAAGACGGCCGCCAGTTCCTCCTCGTCCCGGTCGCTGACGGCGGTGACCAGAGCCGAGTACCCGGCGGCACGGGCCGCGACCTCGATGGCCGCGACCGTGCTGCCTGGACCGAAATAGCCCGACCCTGTCCATACGATGCCAACGAGCCCACTGAGCTGGGTGACCAGCGCCCGGGCCGCGAGGTTGCGTCGGAAACCTAGCTCGGCCATGGACGCCAGCACCCTCTCCCGCGTCTGCGGGCGGACGCTGTCCGGTGTGTTCAGGACGCGCGACACCGTTTGGTGGGACACCCCGGCATGCTTGGCGACCGCCATCATCCCCGGCGGTCGCGCTGTGGTGCCCCTCATGGTGTGTTGCCCATCGTGGATGGTCCTTTCGGGACTCAGACGCCCTGGGTGATGCGGTGCCACACGGCTTCGAGACGAAGCTCCTTCTGAAAGCCGCGCGTGGTCGTGTCCTCGTCGATGACAGCGAGTTCCATACCGGCCATGGCTGCGACATCCTCCCACATCTCACGGGTCGTGGACGTGGTCATGGCGGTGTGGTGGGCGGCACCGGCAGTCAGCCAGCACTCGGCCGACGTGGCGAAGTCGGGCTCGGGCACCCACACCGCGCGCGCCACAGGAAGGTTCGGCAGCGGGGCATCCGGCACGACGTTCTTGACCACGTTCATGACGAGCCGGAAACGCTCACGCATGTCGGACATTGCCAACACCAAGGCGGGACCGGCATCGGCGTCGAAGACCATGCGCACGGGGTCCTCGCGGTCGCCGATGCCGAGCGCATGGATCTCGATGCGAGGCTTGGCGGTGGTGAGGGAGGGGCAGACCTCCAGCATGTGCGCTCCGAGGATCTTTTCCTTCCCGGGGGTCATTTCGTAGCAGTAGTCCTCCATGAGGGAGGCACCACCGGGCAGTCCGTGGCCCATCACCTTGGCGGCCCGGACGAGGATGGCGGTCTTCCAGTCGCCCTCGGCTCCGAATCCATAACCCAACCCCATGAGGCGCTGCACAGCGAGTCCGGGCAGCTGCCGCAGTCCGCCGAGGTCCTCGAAGTTGGTGGTGAAGGCGCCGAAGGAGCCGGATTCGAGGAACCCGAGCATGCCCAGTTCCTGGCGGGCGGCGTAGCGGAGCGACTCGTGGCGTTCGCCGTCGCTGCGGAGCTCGGGCGCGACGTCGTAGAGCTTCTCGTAGGTCGCCACGAGGTCATCGATCTCGGCGTCCGGGACGGCGTCGACAGCGGCCACGAGGTCGTTGACGGCCCACGTGTTCACGGACACGCCGAGGCGGATCTCCGCCTCGGTCTTGTCGCCCTCGGTGACGGCCACGTTGCGCATGTTGTCACCGAAGCGCGCGAGCTTCAGGTTGTGCAAGCAGTCCCAGCCGGCGGCGGCGCGCGCCCAGGTACCCACTTTGGCCTGTACCTCCGGCACCGACGCGTGGCCCACGACGGTGCGGCGGGCCTTGCCCAGGCGGGAGGCGATGTAGCCGAACTCGCGGTCGCCGTGGGCTGACTGGTTGAGGTTCATCCAGTCCATGTCGATGGTGGCCCACGGCAGTTCCATGGACGCCTGCGTGTGCAGGTGCAGCATGGGCTTGTCGAGTGCTGCCAGTCCGAGGATCCACATCTTGGCCGGGGAGAAGGTGTGCATCCAGCAGATCACGCCGATGCAGGCGGGGTCAGCGTTGGCGGCCAGCATCTCGGCCCGGATCGAGTCCCTGTCCTTCAGCGTCGGACGCCAGACGATGGTGACGGGGACGTCGTCGGCGCCGTCGAGGAGATCCGCCACATGACGGGACTGGTTGGCGACCTGATCGAGCGTCTCGGGACCGTAGAGGTCCTGGGAGCCGGTCAGGAACCAGATCTCCTTGCCAAGAAAGGGGTTCTTCATCGCGTTTCTCCTGTGGGGGTGGGGCCAGCGGGCTGACCGTAGGCGTTCTGGTAGCGGTCGTGCAGCGAGGCGACGTCGGCGGCCGCGATGGGATGTGGCTCCCCCAGTTGGCGGGAGATGTGGATGGTACGGGCTACCTCTTCCACCATGACGGCGGCCTTCACGGCCGCACGGGCGTCCTTGCCGATGGTGAAGGGGCCGTGGTTGGCCATCAGAACGGCGGGGCTGTTGGATTCGCGCAGGGTATCAACGATGCCGCGGCCGATGGAGTCGTCGCCGATGAGCGCGAACGGGCCGATGGGGACGTCACCGCCGAACTCGTCGGCCATCATCGTGAGCACGCAGGGGATGGGCTCCCTGCGTGCCGCCCACGCCGTCGCATACGTGGAGTGGGTGTGCACCACCCCGCCCACGTGCGCCATGTGACGGTAGACGTAGGCGTGCGCTGCCGTGTCCGAGGAGGGACTGAGGTGCTGCGGCGTACCGTCGTCGATCTTGGTGCCCTCCAGCGTGCAGACCACCATCACGTCGGCGGCCAGCTCGTCGTAGGACACCCCCGAAGGCTTGATGACGAACAGGTCGAGGCCGGGCACGCGCTCGGAGACGTTGCCAGCGGTCCACACCACGAGGCCGTTGCGGGGCAGTTCGGCGTGCAGCCTCGCCACCCGTTCCCGGGTGTGGGCCACGGCTTGCTGCTGGTCGATGGGCAGGTCCTGCAGGACGATGCTCACGCGGTCTCCTCGGATGAGTTGTGGGCCTCACGGCGCAGGGCGCGCAGGGAGTGCATGATGTCGCGGTGGTCGCGTCCGAAGTGGTCGTGGACTGCCGTGTACAGCGCGAAGAGTCGGTTGTAGGCCTCCACGGCTGACGGGTTGGGCGTGTAGGCGTCCTTCTGGCGGCTGCCCATGGCAGCGCCGGCGGCATCCACATCCGCGTAGAGTCCCGCCGCGACGGCGGCATGGATGGCCGAGCCGAGGGCGGGGCCCTGCCCGGAGGTGATGACAGACAGCGGCATGCCCAGCACGTCGCAGTAGACCTGCATGAGGAACGGGTTGCGCAGCAGTCCCCCGGCGGCGATGAACTCCGTGATGGTGACCCCGGCGTTGGTGAATGCCTCCACGATGGTGCGGGTGCCGAACGCCGTGGCCTCCACCAGTGCGCGGTACTGGTCCTCCGGCTTGGTGGCGAGCGTCTGGCCGATCATGACGCCGGAGAGTTCGTGGTCCACCAGGACCGAACGGTTGCCGGAGTGCCAGTCCAGTGCCACGAGCCCGTGCTCACCCACCTTCTGCTTTTCGGCGAGTGACGTCAGGTACTCGTGCACGCTCTGGCCTGCTGCGGCAGCGGCGTCGGAGTAGGGACCCGGAACGCAGTTGTCCACGTACCAACCCAGGATGTCGCCGACGCCGGACTGGCCGGCCTCGTAGCCCCACTGGCCGGCGATGATGCCGCCGTCCACCACGCCGCACATGCCGGGGACCTGGCGGAGGTCCGCCCCGTTCACGACGTGGCAGGTGGAGGTTCCCATGATGGCCACCAGCTGGCCTGGCGCGGTGGCCTGGGCGGCGGGGGCGGTGACGTGGGCGTCGACGTTGCCGACGGCCACGGCGATGCCTTCTCTGAGGCCGGTCCAGGCCGCGGCCTCAGCCGTGAGGCCACCGGCCCGTGCGCCCAGCTCTCCGATGGTGTGATCAAGTTTGTCGGCCACGAACCCGCCGAAGCCCGGTGCGAGCGCCTCGAGGTAGTCGGCGGTGGGGTACTGCCCGTCCTGGTACATGCCCTTGTAGCCCGCCGTGCAGGCGTTGCGCACATACGTTCCGCACAGCTGCCACACGATCCAGTCGGCCGCCTCCACCCAGTGGTCCATGGCGTCGTAGACGTCACGGGCCTCCTCGAAGAGCTGCAGACCCTTGGCGAACTCCCACTCCGAGGAGATGAGCCCTCCGTAGCGCACGATCCACGGTTCGGACCGTTCGTGGGCCAGTGCGGTGATGCGGTCTGCCTGCGGCTGGGCGGCGTGGTGCTTCCACAGCTTCACGAAGGCGTGTGGGGTGTTGGCGAACTCGTCCAGCTCGCTCAGGGGTGTGCCGTCGGCCTTGACGGGCACCATGGTGCAGGCTGTGAAGTCGGTGGCGATGCCCACGACGTCGGCGGCGTCGACACCAGCGTCGCGCAGTGCCGCCGGGACCGCTTCACGCAGCACCGCGCGGTAGTCGTCAGGGTTCTGCAGGGCCCAGTCCGGGCCCAGCCGACGGCCGTCGCCGGCGGAGAGCGTCGCCTCCATGACGGCGTGCGGATACGCGTGGGTTGCCGCACCCAGCTCCTTGCCATCACTGGCCCGGACCACCACGGCCCGGCCGGACAGCGTTCCGAAGTCAATCCCCACCACGAGCGGTTCGCTGCTGCGAGCCATACCCACCTCCGAGTCACTACGCCATGGCCACCACCATGGGTGAACGTTCACATTAGCAGGAGAGTGTTCTCGCTGCGCACCCTTCACGCCACATTGCCGGGGATCTGGCGCCAACGATCCTCCAACGCCACGGCGGCCTCTCTGTGGCAGGATGTCCACGCGTGAACACGCAGGGAAGGGAGGTCACCGATGACCGTGAGGTACATGTCGTGGAGGCAGCGCGACCTCACCGACGCCCCACCCCAGGACACCATCTCGGCGCAGGGCGCTGCCATGTCCCGACCAGTGGCACCGGCGGGGGGACCGTCCCGCGGCACCGGCCGGGCAAGCCACCAGCTCGTTGTCTCGTTCCTGACGCAGGGCCGCGCCATCGCCGTGCTGGGGTTCTTCCTCCCCGTGTCCATGCTCGCCTTCAGCCTGATGACCGGTACGTCCATTCGGGGCAGCCTGTCGGAGTACTACTACACACCCGTGCGTGACCTCATGGTGGGCACGCTCATCGCCATGGCCGTGTTCCTGTGGAGCTACCGCGGCTTCAGCAACCGTGACGACGACCTTCGCTACGACCGCGTCGTCGGCAAGATCGCCGCCGTGGCGGCCGGCATCATCGCCTTCTCCCCCATCACGCCGCGCAACGACGACCGGTGCACCCTTGTGCAGTGCATCATCGGCCCACAGTCGGCCGCCTTCATCCACGGCGGAGGGGCCATGGTGTTCTTCCTCTGCCTGGCGGTCTTCTGCATCGTCCTGCTTCCCCGCAGCGCTGTGGAGAGCGAGGGCGCACGGGGGAGGATCGGCCTGTACCTGACCAGCGGCGGCATCATCGTGGCAGCATCCGTCTTCATCGGAATCTGGCAGTTCCTGCCCGTGGAGACGATCTTCGCCATGGGGCGCTACCGCCCCGTCTTCTTCGCGGAGACGGTGGCCATCTTCGCGTTCTCCACCGCGTGGCTGGTCCGCGGCAACGCCTTGGAGGCGGCCATCACCGCAAGTCAGGAACTCAGCCGACGAGATGGTCCGCCAGCCGACCCCTGATGGAGGCGGGCAGCGGCACCGGTCGCAGATCGGTCCCCGCGCACACCAGCACGGTGCGCGCCCGGGCGAAGATGGTGCCGTCCTGCGGGTCGAACACCTCACAGGCCAGGGTGGCCGACGACGTCCCCACGGCGGTTGCTGCAGTGCGCGTGGCATAAGGCGTCAACCGGTGGGACAGCTGCGACACGTAGTCCACGTCCTGGCGCGCCACGAGCCAGAGATGGCTGGAGTCGCCCGCACCCACGCGGGCCATCGTCGGATCCCAGTTCGACATCGCCTCGACGCGGGCCTGCTGGACGTAGTCGAAGGTTTTCACGTTGTTCACGTGGGCGTAGGAGTCGTGGTCGGACCACCGCACGAACAGGTCCGTGACGGTTCCCCTGCCCTCCAGGTGGGGGGCGGACAACGCCCGCAGTGGTTCCACGTCGGCCCGCACCGACGACAGGTACTCCCTGTCCGCGGTCGCGAGCCGGGTGGGCCGCCCCGCCTCGAAGTCGTAGGGGCAGAGCACCGTGGTGGCCCGAGCGACGACTCGTGCACGCTGGAGGATGTCGTAGGCCACTTCGAAGCGCGCTCCCCCGATGGCGGAGACGGTGAGATGTATCTCCACACCCGCGGTGTCGTAGTCGATGGCAGCGCGGTACTCCACCTTGTGACCCACCACGACGATGCCCGAATCCAGCATCGCCGAAATGGGGCCGCTGCGGAAGAAGGCGACTCGCGCCTCCTGCATGTAGTCGACGATGAGGGCATTGTTCACGTGCCCCTGCGCGTCGAGATCGGACCAGCGCAGGGGGCAGCGAACAACAAACACTCAGTCTTCCTTGTCATACAGCGATTCGACGACGTCGGCGTACTGCTTCGACACTGCGGACCGGCGAATCTTCATGTTGTGGGTGACCCCCGCGTTGTCCACCGTCAGTTCGGTGTCGAGGATCGCGAAACGCTTCACGGTCTCCCAGCGCTCCAACCGCTCGTTGGCCTTCTCGATCTGCCGGCCGATCGATTCGCGGATCTCCGGCAGTTGCGTGAGTTCGGCGTAGCTGAGGTGCGACAGGGAACGCTTCTGCGCCCACTTCTCCAGCAGGACCGGGTCCAGCACCAGCAGGGCGGCGCAATACCTGCGTCCGTCACCCACGGCCACCGCCTGCGACACGTAGGGAATGTTGGTCGTGATGGCGCCCTCCACCTTCTGCGGGGCCACGTACTTGCCACCGGAGGTCTTGAAGAGATCCTTCTTGCGGTCGGTGATGGTGAGGTTGCCGTCGGCGTCGAACGATCCGATGTCGCCTGTGTGGTACCAGCCGTCCACCAACACCTCATCGGTCAGCTCCGTGAGGTTGTGGTAGCCGGACGTCACGATGGGACCACGGATCAGCACCTCATCGTCATCGGCCAGCTTCGCCTCGATGCCGGGCACGGGCTTGCCGACCGTGCCGAACTTCGGGTCGGTGGGCAGGTTGAGGAAGGCGATGGCGCTGGTCTCCGTGGTCCCGTAGCCCTCCACCACCACGATCCCAGCCGAGTAGAACCACGCCTGGACCTGCGAGGACAACTTCGCCGAGCCGGAGATGAGGAAACGGATGCGTCCACCCAGCTTGTTCTTGAGCTTGCTGAAGACGAGCCTGTCGGCCACCTTGTACTGGATGCCCAGCAACGTCGGCAGGTCCCGACCCTCGAGCCGGTAGGGCCGGGTCTGGGCGCCGACGGCGAAGGCCCAGTGCGCGATGCGCCCCTTGAGCCCCGAACCTGTCACCACAGCAGCGCGGACCTTCTCGAAGATGCGTGGAGCGCCACACATGAACGTGGGCTTGACCTCACCGAGGCCGGGCACGATGCGCTCAATGCGCCCGTCGACGGCGGAGCCGAAGCCGTAGGCCAACTGGACGGCGAGAAGTGCCTTGCCGAAGACGTGGCTGAGCGGCAACCACAGGTACTGCAGGTCGTCGACCGTGAGCAGGTCCCACTTCTTCGTGCCAGCCGCCTCGTACACCCAGCACGAGTGGTTGAGCCGGACACCCTTGGGTTGTCCGGTGGTACCGGAGGTGTAGATCAGGGTGCTCAGGCTGTCGTGGTGGGTGCTGGCGATGGCTTCATCCACCAGTCCCGCGTTCGCTTTCAGTGCTTCCTCACCGAGCCGCTGGAGCGTCGCGTAGCTGATGATGCGGTCGGTCTCGTCGATACCGGCGGCGTCGAGGACCACGATGGTGTGCACGACGTCGTCGAGGTCCGGGTTGCCGATCACCTTCGTCAACTGCACCGCGTTCTCGGCCACGACGATGACGGATCCCGAGTCCTGCAGAATGTAGCTGACGTCCCCCGCTGCAGTGTTGGGGTACACCGTGGTGGTGGCGCCGGCGGCGCAGGCGATGGCCAGATCGAGGTAGATCCACTCGAGGCGGGTACTGGAAATGATGCCGACGCGCTCCTCATGGCCCAGACCGCGGCTGAGCAGACCCGCTGCCAGCGCGTCCACCCGTTCACGCGTCTGACGCCACGTGAAACTAGTCCACGTGTTGGGACCGTCAGCGCGGTCAGGCTCCATGAACGCCAGCATGTCCGGCGTCTCCGCCACCCGCTTGCGGAACAAGTCTCCAACCGATGTGGCCAAGCCGAGCAGTTCATTCTGCAGACCCATGGTGAGTCCCCTTCCAGTGGTTGTCGCAGCCTAGCGAAGAGTCCCGCCACGCGGGCGGAGCCAGCCAGGACCCCACCTGCTTCAGTTTTCAACCAGTCGCCTAGGATGGGGGGCATGGTAGATGCAGAACCACCGTGGCTGAGCACGCAACAACAGGAGATCTGGCGCCGCTGGCTGCGCGCCGCAGCGCGCATCACCTCCGAACTGGACACCGGGCTCCGCGAGTTCGACCTGGACCTGGCCGAGTACGAGATTCTTGTGAACCTCTCGGAGGAGGCGCAGCGACGGGTAAGGATGAGTGAACTGGCCGACAGGGTGCGACAGTCGCGCTCACGGCTCACCCACACCGTGTCTCGCATGGAGAAGCAGGGCCTCGTGACCCGTGAGACGTGCACCGCTGACGGCCGGGGCGTGTGGGCATCACTGACGCCCCACGGCTTCGAAGTCCTCGAGCAGGTGGCGCCCCATCATGTGGCGTCGGTCCGGCGCATCTTCATCGACGCCATCGACCCCGAGGATTTGAGCGCCGTTGGCCGTGCGATGAGCAGCGTGCTGGCGGTGGCAGACTAACCCCATGCCCGCCGCCCCCGCTGACCTGCTGCACCGACTCCGCGACGAACTCGGAGCAGCCGCGGAGATTCTCGACGATTCCACCTTGGCGCGGGCCCTGTACTCCACCGACGCGTCCATCTACCGCATCCCGCCGGCCGTCGTGGCGCACCCACGCACCAGGGATGAGGTGGTCGCCCTCGTGCGCGCCGCCCTCGCCGTCGGGATGCCCATCACGGTGCGCGGCGCCGGGACGTCGTGTGCGGGCAACGCTGTGGGGCCCGGCCTGGTGATCGACGTCTCACGCCACCTCACCACCATCCACTCACTTGACCCCACCACCCGGACCGCCGTGGTGGATCCGGGCGTGGTGCAGGAGTCCCTGCAGCAAGCGGCGAAGCCCCATGGGCTGCGACTGGGCCCCGACCCCTCCACCTCCACCCGCTGCACGGTGGGCGGCATGATCGGCAACAACGCCTGCGGCCCCCGCGCCCTCGGGTACGGCCGCATGTCGGACAACGTGGTGGCCCTCGAGATCATCACGGGCACCGGGGAGATCCTGCACCTCGGCACCGACGACCTCCCGGAGCTTCGGGACCTCGTAGCCGGCAACCTCGGGACGATCCGCACCCAGTTCGGCCGCTTCGGCCGTCAGGTCTCCGGATACTCCATGGAGCACTTGCTGCCGGAGAAGGGTTTCAACCTGCCGAAGTTCTTCGCCGGAACCGAGGGCACCCTCGGCATCATCCTGTCCGCCACCGTGCAACTGGCGCCCGACGCCCCCGAACGCGTCATGGTGGCGCTCGGATACGCCACCATGGCCGACGCCGGCGACGACATCTCCAACCTCCTGCCGTTCCGGCCCACCGCCTGCGAGGGCCTTGACCGACGCATCGTCGACGTCGTCGTGGCCAAGCGCGGCGCCGACGCCGTGGGCAGGCTCCCCGCCGGGGACGGCTGGATGTTCATCGAACTCGTCGGCGACGACCCCGCCGAGGTCAGGGGCCGCGCCGAGGCGCTGCTCGCGGCCGCCGCAAGCGTCGAGGGCTGGGTGGTGGAGGATCCCCTGCACGTCGCCGCCCTGTGGCAGGTGCGTGCCGACGGCGCGGGCCTGGCCGGTGTGAGCCTCGCCGACCCCGCGTACCCGGGCTGGGAGGACGCGGCCGTCCCGCCGGAGCACCTCGGCAACTACCTGCGTGATTTCGACGCCCTGCTGGAGCGCCACGGCCTCCATGCGCTCCCCTACGGACACTTCGGGGACGGCTGCGTCCACGCCCGCATCGACTTCCCGCTGACCAGCGAGGGTGGGGCCGCGCGCTACCGCGCGTTCGTCGTCGAGGCTGCACAACTGGTGGCCAGCCACGGCGGCTCCATGTCCGGCGAGCACGGCGATGGGCGGGCGCGCTCGGAACTCCTGCAGTACATGTACACACCCGAAGCGCTGGAATTGTTCGGGGCCGTGAAGGAGATCTTCGACCCCGGCAACCTCCTGAACCCCGGGGTGCTGGTGGACCCGGCCCCCGTCGACGCGGACGTGCGGGCGGTGGCCATCACGTCGTCGCCCCTGAACCTGTCACACCCGCAGTTCGTCTCCGAGGTGCACCGGTGCAGCGGCGTCGGCAAGTGCATCGCGGACAACACGGGCTCCGGCGGCGTCATGTGCCCCAGTTTCCAGGCCACACGCAACGAGAAGGACTCCACCCGCGGGCGCTCCCGCGTGCTGCAGGAGATGGTCAACGGCACACTCATTGGTGGTTGGCGCAGCCCCGAGGTCCACGCGGCCCTCGACCTCTGCCTGTCCTGCAAGGGGTGCGCCCGGGACTGCCCCACGGGCGTCGACATGGCCGCCTACAAGGCGCGCGTCACGCACGAGACCTGGAAGGGTCGGCTGCGGCCGCGCAACCACTACGCACTGGGCTGGCTGCCGCGCTGGGGTCGTATGATCACGACGGTTCCGGGGCTGGGGGCACTCGTCAACATCGTGGGCCAGACCCCCGGGCTGGGGCGCCTGCTGCGCTTCAGCGCCGGGGTGGATGCTCGCCGTGACATTCCACGGTTCTCGGGCCGCTCCGCACGCCGCCAACTTGCCGCCCACATGGCCACCGCGCACGCCGCCCCCGCCGTCGCCGCTGCCTCCAAGGGGCCCGTGCTGGTGTGGGTGGACTCCTTCTCCGACTGCTTCGAGTCCACCACGTTCGCCGCCACCGTGCAGGTGCTGGTCCGTCTCGGGTGGGAGCCGCAGGTCCTGGAGCGCACCGCATGCTGTGGGCTGACGTGGATTTCCACGGGCCAGCTCGACGGCGCCAAGCGTCAGCTGCGCACGGCTGCGGCGGAACTGGCGCCGGTGGTGGCGCGCGGGATCCCCATCATCGGACTCGAGCCGTCCTGCACGGCCGTGTGGCGCAGCGACGCCCCGGAACTGCTCCCCGACGACAAGAACGTCGCCGCCCTGGACGGCACGGTTCTGACCCTCGCGGAGTTTCTCGCCAAGGATGACGACTTCGTGGCGCCGGACCTGAGCGGACACACCATCGTCGCCCAGCCCCACTGCCACCACGCCTCCGTCATCGGTTGGCAGGCCGACGCGGCCCTGCTGGCCGCCACGGGTGCTGACGTCGTGCGCGTCGGTGGCTGTTGCGGTCTGGCGGGCAACTTCGGCGTCGAGATCGGCCATCATGAGGTCTCGGTGGCGGTGTTCGAGCACGACCTCCTGCCCGCCATCACGGAGGCAGGACCGGAGGCCATCGTCCTGGCCGACGGCTTCTCCTGCCAGACCCAGCTCACCTCACTGGCGAACCGCGACTCCATGTCGCTGGCGGAACTGCTCGCCACCCACTGACGTCGGATGGGTGGGAGTTCCATCAGGGCCGCGCAAGCTTTGTGGCAGATCGCCGCCGTGACGTGGCGTTGAATCGTGCGGGGGGACCGTGCTGCGCTTCACAGCCGACTCGTTGCACGAGTTGGTGTCAGGAGACCGCAGTCATGTTCCCCGGACAGTGGTTCGCCGGAGGAATGCCCCGGCGGCCATGAGGGACACGGCGCCGAGGATGATCAGGACGAGTGAGACCCAGACCATGCTGAAGGCAGCGACCACAGCAGCCCACCGCGGGATGATGATCAGGATCGCCCCGACGAGGACCGCCACCAGCACGGCCGAGATGAGCAGCGGGCCCCGGCTGCCGAACCGCAGCCACGACGCACCGAACATGGCCCCCACGGCCTGCATGGACAGCGCACCGGAGAGGACCACGAGCAGAAAGGCGCCCCAGTCACCGCTGCCGAGCGCCCTGACATCCAGCGAGTAGGCGTTGATGAACCAGTGGCCCGTGACCTTCTCCAGTGCGAGCAGTGTCGCGAGGATCGCCGTCACGTACAGGGTCTGCAGCACGAAGTACATGCCTGTTCCTACTACGTAGTCGCGACGGGTGGTGCCGAGCGACGTGGCGAAGGCGAAACAGGAGGTCGCCGCCTGGACCCCGAGGCTCAGGAGGAATCCCGCGAGGGTCCACACGATGCCGCCGTTGTTGCGGAATCCGTCGACCACTTCCGGACTCGAGGTTGACACTCCTGCCGCTCCCAGGCTCCACACGACCACCACCATGATGAGCACCACGCCGACGCCCAGGATCGGAGGCATGAAGAACGCGGAGAACCTACGGCTGAAGTGCATCCTGACGACGGCCTCAGTGCGTTTCATCGTGCCACTTCCTCTGTCTGCATGCCGTACGCGGCCACCAGTTCATGGATGGATGCCGGTTCGACGTCGACACCAGCAGCGGCGGCATCGCCACGGATGCTGTCGGTCGACGTGACCAGCGCGGTGGAGAGCGTCCCCAGCGTCGATCGGCGAAGCACCTCGTACCCACCCACAACCCTGTCAAGATCGGCGGTTCGCCCCGACAGCCGGACCGCGCGTTGCCGAAGGTCCTCGATGTCGGCGTTCTCCCGCACCCGCCCGTGGTGCAGGATCACCACCCTCTCGAGGAGCTGCTCCATTTCCTCGATCAGGTGGGTGGAGACGACAACGGTGCGCGGGTGCGCGGCGTAGTCCTCGAGGAGGAGGTCGTAGAACAGCGTGCGGGCGGTGATGTCGAGGCCCAGGTACGGCTCGTCGAAAAAGGTGATGGGTGCGCGCGACGCCAACCCCATGAGGAGTCCGACGGCGGACAGCTGGCCCCGGGAGAGCTTGCGGATGGAGCGGCCGCCAGGGATCTCGAAGGTCTCGACGATCCGCTCGGCCAGGGCCTCATCCCAGTTCTCGTAGAACAGTGGCCCCACGCGCAGCAGCTGCGCCAGGCGGTATTCGTCGGGGTAGCGCTGATTGTCGCGGATGAAGCAGGTGCCAGACAGCACGGAGGCGTTCTCCCAGGGTGACTGCCCGAACATCCGCACGGTCCCCTGTGTCGGCGCCTCCTGCGCGGTGATCACCGACATGAGCACGGTCTTTCCTGCGCCGTTGCGGCCGAGGATGCCCGTGATGGAGTCCTGCTGGATGGAGACGGTCACGTCATCCAGAGCGGTGATCGACCCGTAGCGCTTCGTGAGGTTGGTGACTTCGATGGCGGCTGTCATGACGATTCCTTTCGAATCAGTGCGACGATGCCCTCGGTGTCGATCCCGAGGGCTGTGGCTTCCGCCACCAGTGGGGCAATGTGCTTCTCGACCAGCTTGGCCCTGCGCTCTGCGGCAACCAGTTGCCGTGCGCCCTCTGCGACGAACATGCCGATCCCCCGCTGTTTCACGAGGACTCCCCTGTCCACGAGTTGGGCGACCGCACGGTTCGCGGTGGCGGGATTGATGCGGTAGAACACCGCAAGCTCGTTGATGGAGGGGACCTTCTCCCCCTCCGAGTGGGCGCCCCGCAGGATGTCGCCGCAGATCTGGTCCGCCAGTTGCTGGAAGATCGGCGATCCGTCATCGAACATCTGCGCCCCTTCCTCGGTTAGTTGGTGCACTAAGCAACCTACTACCCGGTGGAGCCGACGTCAATGGTGTGCCCACACGTGTGCGGTACGCGAACGGCCCGACCGCTCCTGGGTGTCAGGAGCGGCCGGGCCGTGTGTTTCGAGTCAGCGCGTGAGGCGACGGTGCGTGGTGCGGTGCGGGCGGGCCGCCTCGTCACCGAGCCTCGTGACCTTGTTCTGCTCGTAGTCGGCGAAGTTGCCCTCGAACCAGAACCAGTTGGCGGGGTCCTCGTCGGTCCCCTCCCAGGCCAGGATGTGGGTGGCCACGCGGTCCAGGAACCAGCGATCGTGGGAGATCACGACGGCGCAGCCCGGGAACTCCAGCAGCGCATCCTCCAGTGACTGGAGCGTCTCCACGTCCAGGTCGTTGGTGGGCTCGTCGAGCAGCAGCACGTTGCCGCCCTCCTTGAGCGTCAACGCCAGGTTCAGTCGGTTCCGCTCACCGCCGGAGAGAACGCCGGCCATCTTCTGCTGGTCGGGGCCCTTGAAACCGAAGGAGGCCACGTAGGCCCGCGACGGCATCTCGAAGTTGCCCACCTTGATGAAGTCGAGGCCGTCCGAGACCACCTCCCAGACGTTCTTCTTGGGCTCCAGGCCACTGCGGTCCTGGTCGACGTAGCTGAACGAGACCGTCTCACCGACACGGACGGTGCCGGAATCGGGCTCCTCCAGACCCGTGATGGTCTTGAACAACGTGGTCTTGCCGACGCCGTTGGGGCCGATGATGCCGACGATGCCGGCCCGCGGCAGCGTGAACGACAGGTCGTCGATGAGCACCCTGTCGCCGAAGCCCTTCTTCAGCTTCACGGCCTCGATGACGGTGGAGCCCAGGCGCGGGCCGGCCGGGATGTTGATTTCGCCGAGGTCGATGCTGCGGTCGCGCTCCGCCGCCGCAGCCATCTCCTCGTAGCGTGCGAGCCTTGAGCGGCTCTTGGCCTGACGTGCCTTCGGGTTGGAGCGCACCCATTCGAGTTCGCGCTCCAGGATCTTGGCGCGCTTGGCGTCCTTCTTTCCCTCCACCTGAAGGCGCGAGCGCTTGGTCTCGAGGTACTTGGAGTAGTTGCCCTCGTAGCCGTGGAGCCGTCCACGGTCCACCTCACAGATCCATTCGGCCACGTTGTCCAGGAAGTACCGGTCGTGCGTGACGGCGAGGACGGCGCCGGCGTAGCTCTTGAGGTGACCCTCGAGCCAGTTCACGGATTCGGCGTCAAGGTGGTTGGTGGGCTCATCGAGGAGCAGCAGGTCGGGCGCCTCGAGCAGGAGCTTGCACAACGCGACGCGTCGGCGTTCACCACCGGAGAGCACGTTGACGGGCGTGTCGCCCGGTGGGCAGCGCAGCGCATCCATGGCCTGCTCCAGCTGGGCGTCGATGTCCCACGCCTGGCGGTGGTCGAGTTCGGTCTGCAGCTTGCCCATCTCGTCGAGCAGGGCCTCGAAGTCGGCGTCGGGGCTGCCCATCTCCTCGGCGACCTCGTCGTAGCGCTTCATGAGGCCCTTGGTCTCGGCGACGGCCAGCTGGACGTTCTCCAAGACCGTCTTGTCCTCCTCCAGCGGCGGTTCCTGGAGGAGGATGCCGACCGTGGCGTCCTTCGCGAGGCTCGCCTCACCGTTGTTGGGCCGGTCCATGCCTGCCATGAGCTTCAGCAGCGTCGACTTGCCGGCGCCGTTGGGGCCGACCACGCCAATCTTGGCGCCCGGGAGGAACGACAGGGTGACGTCGTCCAGGAGGACCTTCTCACCGACGGCCTTCCGAACCTTGTACATGCTGTAAATGAACTCTGCCATTGGATGCCTTTCCACACGTGTTGCTGACCGCGTGCCAGTATGCCAGCCACCGCGGGATCGGCCGCCATGCCGGGCACTGCGGCTACCTCAGGCGAGCTTGTCCACGATGCGCCGGGCGTCACTGAGCCGGTCCAGCTCCGCCCGTGCCGGCTGCACCACCTCGAGTTGTGCCACCTCGGCGATCCGCCGGCGCAGGATGGCGCGGGCGCGTCGGGCCTTGGAGCGGGCACCCAGTCCGACGACGACCCGGGACCCGATGGAGAGCAGCAGGCCCACGAGCAGGCCGCCGCCCACCAGCAGGGTGGGCAGCGGGAACGGGATGTCGCGGATCATGACGCGGGGCAGCCGTGGGAGCTGGAAGTAGGCGAGCGCGACGTCGGCCGTGAGCCATCCGAGCCCCACCACCACGGCGGCGATCAGCAGCCACTGCAGGAACTTCAGCACCTGCCACCACAGGGGCTGACTGTCGGTGTGCAGGTCAGCGGTGACCACGGCACGGTCAAGGGTGTCGGGCAGCGTCGGAACGGACCCGTGGACTGCGTCGTGGATGGCGACCTGCCAGTGCTGGGGAAGCCCGTCGGAGAGTTCGGTGGCGAGCGTGCGCAATCCTGTCCGCAGCCGGGCATCGGCGATGCTCCCCCTGTTCTGCAACGAGGAGCGAGGGGCGACATCAGCCTCCAGCTGCGCGTGTCTGGCACCCGAGCCGATCCGCAGGCGGCGCAGCGGGTCCGGCTTGAACCGTCCCAGCCACTTCACCAACGGCCACCCGGTGGCGAGGGAACCTCGGTGCAGCATGGAGGTGCGGACCGCGTCCACCACGTACGGCACGCCCGCCGACTCGGCGAGGCTGTCCTCCAGCGAGGCCACAGAACGCTTCGACGGTGACGCCACCGCCGGGCCTGACACGGCCGCAGCCAGCTCGGAGGCCAGGACGTCCACATCGGCCGACAGCCGGGCAGCGGCCGCCGTCTTGGCGGTGGCGAGCGCGGCGAGACGGCGGCGCAGGTCCTCCAGTCCACTGCCGGTGCGCGCACTGGTGGCGAGCACGGTGACGCCGGCGAGGCCGTCGTCGGCCAGCAGGCGCCGCAGGTCGGCCAGACAGGAGCGCAGCTCCTCGGGGCTGAGCCGGTCGGCCTGGTTCAGGACGACGGTGATGACGTCACGGTGCCGGGCCAGCGGCCGCAGGTAGCGCTCATGGACGGCGGCGTCGGCATACTTCTGCGGATCAAGAACCCAGATGAACTGGTCCACCACCGGCACCATCTTGTCCACCTCCTGCCGGTGGGCCGCCTCGGTGGAGTCATGGTCGGGCAGGTCCAGCAGCACCAGGTCCCGGAACCCGTCCAGGGGTGGGGGCACCTCGTTGCGCCGCTGGATCCCCAGCCAGTCGAGGAGCGCCACGTCGCTGGGGGCGAACGCGACGGCGCGGGTCTGGGAGGTGGTGGGGCGGCGGGCCGCCACCTCCGCGAGGTCCTGCCCCGCCAGGGCGTTGAACAGTGACGACTTGCCGGAGCCGGTGGCGCCGGCGAGGGCGACCACGGTCTGCGGCCCGAAGGACATGCGCTGGCCGGCGTGCGCCACTACACGCCTGGCACGGGCCTCCACCTCCTCCGGGAGCCGGCCCGCCGCCTGGAGGAGCAACTTGTCCACCAGTGCGAGTCTCTCCGCAAGCGGCTGCATGTCAGAACCCTTCCGGGCGCGTCAGGTCGTCGAAGGCGTCGCTGCCGGCGCTGCGCAGCTCGTCGGCGACCGCATCGAGCCGGTCCGCCACGGACGTGTCCACCTCGAGCTGTTCGGTGATGTGCAGGAAGCGTGTGAGCTGGGTGGCGAACAGTGCCTGGACCCGAGCGTCGAGGTCGCTCTTGGCGCGCTGGGCGAGGCGGCGCACGGCATCTTCGCCGAAGACGCCCTCGAGCAGCCGTTGCGCCAGCAGGGACGTGCCGCCGGCGATGCCCACCTCAGCCGTGGTGAGTCCACCGGTGGTGGCGAACACCACGATGATGAGCGCGGCCCCCACCGCGTTGGTGCCGAGCGCCAGGAACCGGGCCTTGGTGCGCTTGCCGCGCCCCTGCTCCTCCACAAGCCGGAGGACATCAGCCTGCCATTCACGCACGGCGCGGGTGGCGTCAGCATCGAAGTCCGCCGTGGTACGGGCGAGGCCCTCGTTGGCCTCGACGATCTGGCGGCCCCACGACGTCATGGTCCACTGGTTCACGGCCGATTCGCAGGCGGCCTGGCCATGTTCCACCACGAGTGCGGCGAGTCCGTCGTTGATGGCGCCACGGACACCCTCGGCCTCCTGACGGCCCGTGAACCAGCCGGTGAGGCGGTCGCGCCAGCGTGAGATCTGTTCCTCGACCCCACGCATGAACTCGCCGGTGCCCACGAAGTCCTGCCAGCGGCTCAGCACCTCGCCACGCAACATGGTGCCGTCGCTGGTGGCCAGACCCACTTCGTCCGCCGCGAGACGGAACTGGTTGGCGGCCTGCCTGCCCAGCTCCTCGACGGCCTCGCCCTGCCGGCGGACGCCGTCGGCGAGGACGCGCAACTGCTCGTCGAGCCCGCGCACTGCCCCCGCCAGAGTCTGGAGTGCCACGTCCGTGCGGGCATCGGACTCGGCGGCCAGACCTGCGAGCCATGAGCGGATGGGTGCCACGTCGGCCAGCGGCAGCATGCCGTCCTCGCCGAGTTCCCGTTCCGCCACGGCGAAGAGGCGTGCGGCGGGAAGGCCGCGCTGGCTGAGCATCCCGGACAGGTGCGAGCGGAGGTCGTCGGTCGCCTCGGGAGGGCAGCGGTTCAGGACCACGGACACCACGGTGTCGCGGGCTGCGGCCTGCTCCAGCAGTTCCCATCCGACGGCGTCGGCGTAGCGGGCCGCTGAGGTGACGAAGACCCACAGGTCGGCCGCCGCCAGGAGTTGGCGGGAGAGGCGCCGGTTCGCGTCATCGATCGAGTCGATGTCGGGCGCGTCCAGCAACGCCAGTCCGGGCGGCAACGCGTCGTGGGCCACCACGTGCAGGGCACGGGAGTCGTGGACGGGGGTGGAGCTGCGGACGAGGTTGGGCAGGACCTTGCCGGAATCGAACCAGGCGAGGTCGTCGGGGTGGGCAACCAGTACCGGGGACGTGGTGGTGGGGCGCAGCACCCCCGGCTTCGTGAGGCGTGCCCGGAGCAGGCTGTTGACGAGCGTGGACTTGCCGGATCCCGTCGAACCGCCCACGACAACCAGCAGCGGGGCGTCGAGGCGCAGGGCACGGGGCAGGAGGTGGTCGCGCACCTGGTTCCCGATTCCGGCGGCAAGTCGACGCATGCCGGGGGCCTCCTCGAGCGGCAGTGGGTACTGCGCGAGAGGCAGAACGGCCTCGAGGTGTTCCAGAGCCGCCGCCAGTGGCGGCGGTCCGCTCCTCATGGGGCGGGCCAGTTCCCACCCAGGCCGGCAGGGCCGGGAGACTGCGGGGGCGGAGCCGACGTCAGCGGCTTGCGGCGCCGCGGGGGGAACAGCGTGAGTCCGCGGGTATCGGTCAGGGCGGCGGGGCGCAGCTCCTCCAGCTCGAGCAGGATCTCCCGCGCCCGATCGTCGCCACCGACGCCGATGGTGCCCCGCGTCATGCCTTCGCGCAGGTACGCGAGTTCGCTGATCCGCCGCATGAACCGTGTGGTGGGCAGCCATGTGCGCCGGGGCCCCCGGAGCAGCGACGCCACCTGGAGCTTCATGCGCTTGAAGGGGCTGGAGAAGACCACGGGGTCGCGATCAGTGAGCCACCCCACGCGCCGGTAGTCGCCGAGGCGACGGCGGATGAGCTGGGTCTGCGCCACGACCGTGAACACCAGCATGAGAATGAGCGTCGCGACGAGCCCCAACGCCATGAACCACTGGGGCCGCAGCGAGGCGGAGTCCCCCGAGGAGGCCACGCCGTTGAAGAGCATGTGCCCGCCACAGGCCAGGACGAACCCGCCAAGCGGCGCGGCGACGCGCACGATCTTGCTGCGAGTGCCGAGCGCAATGGCCAGTCCCAGCGCCGTCATCATGGTGAACACCGGGTGGCCGAACGAGGTGTAGACCCCGCGCAGCATGACCAGCGACAGGACCTCGGCCTGCGGGTCGGTGACCTCGATGGTGTTGTTGGCGTACACGAAGACGCGGGCGTAATAAATGATGTTCTCGACGAAGGCGAAACCGATGGCCGACAGCCCCGCCAGTGTCACGATCGACAGCCGGGACACGATGCGCGCGCGGAACAGCACCACCAGAAGGAACAGCACGGTGGCTTTGCTGGCCTCCTCCACGAACGGGGCGATGAAGATGGCGGCGCGGGTACCCATGTCGGCGTTCGCGCTGGTGGTGTTCATGGCCTCGGCGGCCCAGGTGTTCACGTGGATGGAGATCCACGTTGCGGCGCACGCACCCCACAGGAACGTCAGCAGCCACACCAGCGGACGTTGGGCCCGGAACCTGTCCAGCCACACGAACAGCACCACGTAGGCCAGTGCCGTCCACATCGCCCAGAAGGCGCTCTGGCGCAGCGCCTCGTTGTTCAGGCCCAGCGCCACCGTGCCGTCGGCGAACTCCCGGTCAGGGTGCAGCATCTGGTACTGGTTCAGGAGGCAGTATGCGTAGAACGGGACGAGGACAACGGTGAGCCAGAACAGTGGGCTGTGCAGCATCCGCTGCCACCAGGGTCGCCGCCGGGCGGTGGGCGGGAGACCGGAGAGCCACCGTTGCCTGTCGAGGAGTTGCGGGCTAGTCATGATGCGAACCAGCGTACCGGGCAGAGAACCCACCGCCCGTCGTTTCCCTGCCCGGGCATAGGCTCGGGCACTGGGTGGCGGTCCGGCCGCCCTCGTCGAAAGGTGCCCCACACATGGAGAGCTTCTTCGCCCGGATGGAACCCTGGCGCAAACCCGAGGGCGCACTGCACCTCTACGTGCTTCCCGGCGATGACACCATCGACCGTTTCGCCGCGGCCCAGAGGAGCATCGACGGTGTCGAGCACCTTCCCCTCATGCCGGAGGCCTACCTGCACTGCACGCTCCAGCGCCTTGCCGAGTTCGACGACGAAGTGGCCCAGCAGGACTTCACCCGGCTCGGGGACTGCCTCGGTGCCGCGCTGTCCGGGCTGCCATCCTTCGACCTGACGTTCGGCGGGCCCCGTGCCGGCGAGGTGGCCGTCGAGGTCTCCGCTGCCTCATCCCCGGAGTGGGACGGGCTGGTGACGTCCAGTCGTCGGGCCATCGTCGAAGCGTGGGGTCACGAGCCGCCCGCTCCCCCGGCGGCGCCACACCTGAGCCTGGCCTACGCCACGGGCAGCGTCGGGCACGAGAAGGTGGCCTCGCTCCTCGCGGACGTCGAACCCATCGGGGCGATGCGTGTGGGTGCCGTGCACCTCGTGTCCGTCACGGTCCGTCCGGAGCGCGGCACGTTCGACTTCACGTCGCTGGCCAACTGGGACCTTCAGAACAGCCATTGACCGGCGGAGGGGCCTCACGAACCGCTGGGGCCGAGCCGGGGGCGACCCGGGTCGTGGGTGCCCCGCTGCTCCTTCAGTTCGACGAACATGGTGTGCGTCGGTGTGGTGCCGGTGTTCTCCCCGGAGTGTTCCTGCGCGTCGAGCCAGCGCGCCTCGAAGGCAGGCATCTCCACATTCATCTCCTTGCCCCCACCGCGGAGTCGGCGCGCAAAGGGGCTGAGCGTGATCATCACGCTGTCGGGATGGCTGTGCGGCGCGGTCGCGTCGCCCGGCGCATCGAGGTATTCGAGGACCCGGACGCGGTCGTTCTCGAACAGCACGCTGTAGAACTGGGGATTGGAGAGAATCGGATCGGTCATGGCGTCTCCTGCTGTCATCGGCCGCGTCGCCACGCCCTTATGTCCGCACAGAATATATCCCGCAAGGCGCCACGGACAAGAGGCGGGACGCCTGTGTTCGGCCACACCTGCGGTGATCAAGCACCGCAGGTGCGCCGAAGCCGGTCCGGGCCGGAGGTGCGCCCCAGGCAGGACTCGAACCTGCGCGCGACAGATTAGAAGGCTGTTGCTCTATCCGCTGAGCTACTGGGGCTCTGTCAACCGATTCTAGTGAACATCGGCCCGCTGGTCACTCCGCCTCGTCGGGGCAAGGTCGTAGGGTGGGGCGAGTGAATGACAAATTGGTGTGGATTGACTGCGAAATGACGGGCCTCGATCTCCAGAAGGACGCGCTCATCGAAGTGGCCGTGCTGGTCACCGACGGCGAACTGAACGTCCTGGGCGACGGGCTCGACGTCATCATCAAGCCCACCGACGAGCAACTCGAGACCATGGGCGACTTCGTCCGCGAGATGCACACCAAGTCCGGACTCCTGGACAAACTGGCCGGGGGCATCACCATGGATGAGGCCACGCAGCGGATCCTCTCCCACGTGAAGGAGTTCGTGCCCGTGGAGCGCAAGGCACCGCTTGCAGGCAACACCATCGGCACCGACCGCGCCTTCCTGGCCCGCGACATGGCGGAGCTGGAATCGTGGGTGCACTACCGCAACCTCGACGTCTCCTCCATCAAGGAACTGGCCCGCCGCTGGTACCCGAAGGTGATGTACCAGGCGCCGGCCAAGGGAGGGAACCATCGCGCCCTGGCTGACATCCAGGAGTCCATCGAGGAGATGCGCTACTACCGCGACACGCTGTTCGTCCCGCAGCCAGGCCCCACGTCGGCGGAGGCCCGCGAGGCGGCAGCCAGGCATCGCGGCAGCCTGACGGGCCTCAGTAACCCCACGTGATTCCCGCAGGTGTCGCCGCGCGTATCCGGCAGGATCCGCCGCTGCACCTCAACATTGTGCCGGGGTGCACCCCTGTGGTGTTCCGCGGCAACCAGCCGGGCGCCCGGATTGCCACAGTGGGCATCAATCCGAGCATCCGCGAGTTCCTGACGCAGCACGGCGCCGAGTGGGCCGGACCGCAGCGTCGTTTCGAGACCTTGTCGTCGTTGGCGATCCCTGCGCTGAGACACGCAGAGGACGCCGACATCGAGCGCATAGTGCAGCGATCCCTGGACTACTTCACCGGGAATCCGTACCGGTCCTGGTTCGATCCCATGGAGTCGCTGGTGCAGGAACTCTTCAGCGCGAGCTATGTCGATGCATCCGCATGCCATCTGGACATCGTCCAATGGCCGACGAGGCCGCTGTGGGGACAGCTCGACCTTTCAACCCGGAGGGAACTCGTCGCCGGGGGCATCGACCTCCTCCTCAAACAGCTCGCAAGCAACACCCTGCAGGCCGTGTACCTCAACGGCAGGACGGTGTGTGACGTCGTGAGCGGACTGATCCCGCTGTCTGTCCGCACAGCACGCTTCCGCGGGAACGGGGCCTCCCGGGGCTTCTTCCGTGGGGTGCACCGTGGCGCTCTCGTCGTGGGATGCACCTCCAATCTCCAGGTGGAGCGCCTGCGCACAGAGCACCGGCAGGACTTCCGCGACTGGATCGTGGCTGAGTGCCGTCGCGATCTCGCGGCTCTCACCCACTTGACGTGAACGGGCGGTGGAGCAGTCATCACCGCACTGCCGCAGCGGCCGCGATCACGGTGCTCGTGGGGCCACGACACGGGTCCACAGCCCGGGCCGGACACTGCTTCTGACGCACACTTCCTGGCGCTGCAGCCGATTTCGACGAACCGCCAGCCATGCGCTAATGTTGTGCACGCGCCGATCCCGGTCAGCGCTGATGCAGTGGTGACATGGTGGGTATAGCTCAGCTGGTAGAGCACCTGGTTGTGGTCCAGGATGTCGCGGGTTCGAGCCCCGTTACTCACCCCACACCATCGCAGTTTGAAGATCTGGGACTTGTCCCAGTACAGTTGTCCGGCGCGCACCGCTAGCTCAATTGGTAGAGCAGCTGACTCTTAATCAGCGGGTTGAGGGTTCGAGTCCCTCGCGGTGTACAAAAGGCGTATCCAGCTGGCCCTTGCTCCTCACGGAGCAGGGGCCAGTCACCATTTATTCACTTTCATCCTTCACACTCCCCCAACAGCCTGAACTGCGTGCTTTGCCCCCCGTGGGAGGTGAGTGTCAGCTGCCGGCCAGCACGTCAGCATCTACGGCGCAGGCGACGTTGCGCCCCATGTAGGTGTCCAGCATCATCGACGGGTCTCTCATGGCCCAGGTGGTCAACGATCACCCGAGCACTGAACCCCGCATCATCGAGCCGCGTGGCCACGGTCTTGCGGAACGTGTGGGAGCTGACCCAGTCGAAACCCAGGTCGTCGAGGATCCGTCGCAGTTCCCCGGTGGTGTCGGAGACATTGCGCAGCCTGCCCAGTGGGGAGGGGAACAGGGCAACATCAGTATTGGGCTCAGGGTCAGCCATGCGTCGTCGCAGCACCTTCACCACTTTTGGTGGCAGGGCCTGATCCTCCACCCTGCCTTGCTCTTGGTTCTGTCCTGACCCCCCGAGGCCCGAGGTTGCGGGAGATCTCCACAGTCCCGGCCGCCAGCAGCACCTGGTCGGGCCTGACGGCGCAGGCCTCCCCCGGCCTCATGCCCGTCGCGGGCATGAACTCACACAACTCCACCAGATCCCTGCTCCCGCGCCCGCAGATGTGCCCTGAGGACCTCCGGCGGGCTCTGCGCCTCCAACGAGCTCAGAGAAGCTCGCTCGTCCCACCCTGCTAAATTTCAGCCGGTCACCCAAGCGCCAGAGCGCTCACTCATCACCTCATGGTCCCTGTTCGGCCCAACCATGAAAGCTACGACTGTCGTGGACCACTCAGGAGAACCTGACGATGTTGTTGAATACGCCGTTTCGCCAGGTGCGGCACCCGTTACGGCCGGTTAGCGCCGTGTCACACTCAGTGCGCCACCTGCCGCCGTCATTTGCCGTCCAAGAACCGGTGACCCCCAAGGGGTTCTTGGTCCACAGACTCCTTGGAGAAGGCAAGTAGGTGAGGTTGTTGAAGGTGAAGTCCGCGTTGCCATTTCCTGGGGCGTAGTGAGTGCGGCATCGGTCTACAACAGACGAATACGCCTCACATTCGGTCCACCAGAAGTTGCCGTTGAAATAGTGGATACCCTCCGTGGTGTAGACGTCGAAATTGGCAGGGAGTTTTGGATAGTCTTCGCGATCAACACCGTTGACGTTGACGACGCCATCGCCGTTCGCGTCGACAATGATCATCGGGCCGCCGTGGCAGCCCCATTCAGCGGTGGGAACACAGATGTCAGCGGCTGCACCAGCTGGCAGAGCACTTGTGGACAACACAGCAATTGCTGCGCCTGCGATGAGCTTCCTCAACATATATATCCTTGTGTGGTTTGGCGTCCTGCACGGGTGACCGCATTATATCGGCTGTCGTTGGCCATCACTTCCGAGAAGCTGCTCAACTGCGTCACCGCGGACGGACCATGTGCGCCTCATAACTGAGGCCCTCCTCGGTGTAGGCCCAGCGCCTTGCCAGACGGCGGTAATACCCGTGCGATCACCAACGGCACGACGCCAACGGGACTGTGCGGCCGCGAGGTCCCGCTTCGACGGTTGTCTATACTCTCGCGTCTTGCGCGTCGTTCTCGCCTTCCAAGTGAGTCGATGTTGGTTTGGCTGCGCGCATCCAAGTGCTGGCGAGGGTTGTCGCACGCTCACCTCCGCAGTGCTGTCATCATGGATCTTGAGCAACTACCTCCTGCAGAGGGAACCGACAAGAGAATCAGGTGAATCGTGAAGATGGTCGCCGTTGTCTTCGCAACTTTGTTGTTACTGGCAGGGTGTGGAGCCTTCCAAGTGAAAAGCGATCCCCTTCCAAGTCCACCGGGAGAAAGCGACAACCCACAACACTTTACGACGGTGATCGCCCTGAAGGATGCGCTGGTTGAAGCGGGCTACGACTGTCCGAGATGGGTGCAGTCAGACACCGTCACGCGCGCGTTGCAGTCTGGTTCGTGCAGCGACGCCGCTGTCCTCAGCATCTATCTCGACAGCGCGGCGGTCCAGACCAGCATCGAAGCGCTGAAAGGCTTGGGTGTAGGAGTTTCCCTCGCAGTCGGCGAGAACTGGATCGTGAACTCCCCACGTGCCAAAGAAGTGGCGCAGATGATTGGTGGCACGGTGGTGACGTCCCCAGCCTCAGAGTTGCCAGAGACCCCGCCCACCACCCCAAGTCCACCCCCACCCTCTGAGTCTGCACGGCCCCCCTCGTCCTCAACGCCCCTCGTGACCATCCCAACGTCCGCACCGCCCGTGAGTCCACGCAGGACAGTCACGAACGCGACGCTGCAGGTGGGTGACACCGCGCACCTGGCCACCTGGGATGTCACAGTGCTGCGGAGTGAACACGGCAAGGACGGCATCTCTTACGGCTGGAAGGTGAGGGTTTGCTACGTCGCCACCAGCGACCTCGCCGAGAACGGAAGGATCGCCGTGAGCGACAAGCCATGGTCCGCGATCATTCAGGACCTGGAGGGAGGCGACAACCCAGTTGCTGCGGTTCCCATCCGTGAGTTCGAACGTGACCACGCCTACCGGCCTGACTACCTCAACACGACCCTGTCCCTCGGTGAGTGCAACCTCGGCTGGATCGGCATCGTCCACGGCAACCCCGACCTGGCTTGGTTCGGCATCATCTACGAACCCTCCACAGGTGGGCGCATCACCTGGCTCAACTGAAAGAGCTGGCCTCCACCCCATGGGGATGCAGGCCAGCTCTTGTTGTCCCGGGCGTGCGAACTCAGCACGGCAGCGGGACCGATGGCCGTTCACTCAGACACGCTGCGGTCCCGTCGCACGGGGGGACGCTCCCGGCCGTCGCGTGGGCAGCCGTGGTGTCTGCCTCACTCACCGATGGACATGATGGCCTTGCGGGCCTTGTCTCCGAGACTCTTGTTCCGGGCATTCGAGATCGACTTCAACGTGATGGCGAACACCACGATTCCGAGCAGGGCTCCTCCGATGACGACGAGGCGGTCCGTGCGCCAGCCATGCTCATCCTTGAACTCCGCCTTCACGGCGTCGAATTCGGAGGCCGCGAAACTCTTCGCGTTCTCCACACCTCGCTTGGCGACATTCTTCGGGTTCACTTCGTCCACGAATTCACCCACCGAGTCGGCGAGATGCACGCGGTTGCGCGCCAGGTCGGCGCGGATCTCCGTGATGCTGCGTGCCTTGTCCTTGGCCATCGAAACTCCTTCAGTCTGAACGCTCGCAAGCCTAGCCCTAGGATGGGCACATGACAGCGCGCTTGACCCAAGGATCCACTGCTCCCGGCTTCACCCTCCCCGATTCAGACGGCAACGACGTCTCCCTCAAGGACTTCGCCGGCTCCTCGGTCATCCTCTACTTCTACCCGGCGGCCATGACCCCGGGCTGCACCACGCAGGCAGTGGACTTCACGGCTGCCAACGACCACTTCTCCGAGGCTGGCTACAACGTGCTGGGAGCCTCACCGGATTCGGTCGACAGGCTGGCGCGATTCAAGGAGAAGTCCGACCTGAGCGTGCCTCTGCTCTCTGATGAGGACAAGACAGTCATGAATGCCTACGGCTCCTACGGCATGAAGAAGCTGTACGGGAAGGAAATCGAAGGCGTCCTGCGTTCGACCTTCGTCATCGACGTGGACGACGTCGGCGTCGGCACCGTGCGGGTGGCCCAGTACAACGTGAAGGCAACCGGTCACGTGGCCAAGCTCCGCCGTGAGCTGGGAGTCTGACCCGACCCCCCGGGGGCCGGCCCGCTACACCACCATCGCCGCCCGCCCGGGCGGCGGCGTCGACGTCGAACTCGAGATCAGGCGCTCCCGCTTCCTGACCCGTCTGCAGCGCGTCGCCAACGAGGATGACGCCCGCACCGTCATCGACGAACGCCGACGGACGCACTTCGACGCGCGGCACCACTGCAGCGCATTCATTCTGGGCCCTGACAGCCGGACCGCCCGCTCATCCGATGACGGTGAACCCGCCGGGACGGCCGGCGTACCCATGCTGACGGTGCTGCAGCGAAACGGCCTCAGCGACGTGGTGGCCGTGGTCACGCGCTATTTCGGCGGCATCAAGCTGGGCGCCGGTGGCCTCGTGCGGGCCTATTCCGACGCCGTCGCGCAGGCCGTGGGCGCCGCAGGGCGAAAGGATGTGGTCCTCAGCCAGGTGGTGCGGGTCGACGTGCCGATGGCGGCCGCGGGCGCCATGGAGGCGCAACTGCGAGGGCTTGTCCTGCCGGGGGGCGTTGCGGTCACCGTCGACGGCGTGGAGTGGGGAGAGCAGGCCAAGATCAGCGTGACGGTCCCCGTCGGTGCCGAAGCGGACTTCAGGGCAGCGCTCGCCTCACTCTCGGGCGGGGCACTCGAGGCCGTCCACGTCGGCCAGCGCTGGGGCGACGTGGAGGCCTGAGTCGCTGACTCAGGAGGACTCACGCCTCCTCGGACCGTGCGACCTCCTGGCGTCCGCTCGGCGCTGCAGCCTCGGCCCGCCTGTCGCGCTCGATCCAGTCGGGTGTGACGGAGCCGATCGGCTTGGGAAGCTTCGAGGACTTCCGCTGGGGTGCTAGCTGCCGGGGCGACCCGGCAAGCGCCGATCCGCCGTTGGCCAGGCCCGGGAACGGGTCACGCCCCACCCAGTACTTGTACCCGGCGTTGACGGCGGCAAGGATCGGCACGGTCAGCAGTGCCCCCGTGAGGCCCAGCAGGTAGGTACCGGTGGTGACACCCAGCAGCACCACGAGCGGGTGCAGGTTCACAGCCTTGCCCATGAGAAGCGGCTGCAGGGCGTTGCTCTCCAGTTGCTGGACGGCGATGACGACGGCGATCATGATGAGGGCCGCCACCGGACCCTGGAAGAGCAGCGCCACGAGCGTGAACATGGCCCCCGACAGGAAGGCGCCGAACAGGGGGATGAAGCACAGCAGGAACGTGATGACGATCATGGGCACCACGAACGGCAGCCCCAGGAAGGCGGCACCGATACCGATGCCGATGGCGTCGACGGCGGAAACCACCACCTGGGTCCGGGCCCAGCTGCCGAGCGTCACCCAGGCGCGACGGATGGTCTCGCGCACCTTGGTCCTCGTGGGCTCGTGGAAGACCATGAGCATGAACGACGAAATCCTGTCGCCCTCCGCCAGGAGGAAGAACGCGACGATGAGCGCCAGGAAGGCCCCCACCAGCACCGTGCCGGCGCTGCTGGTGGCGTTGAGTGCACCCGACGACAGCGACGACGTGTTGTTCGACAGCCAGTCACGCCCTTGCGTGAACAGGTCCTGCAGCTGTGCCTCGTCGACGTTGAAGGGGCCGCTTGCCAACCAGTTCTCGGCCTTGTCCAGCACTTGCTGCAGGCTCTGGGTCACGTCCTGGACGCCCTGGGCGATGGAGCGTCCCGAGAAGTAGACGGTTCCTCCGATCAGCGCGAAGAGCCCCACCACGGTGACCGCCGCCGCCGCATGGCGCGGGAAGCGCAGCCTGTGGTTGAGCAGCAGTTGCACAGGCATCAGGAGCGCCGCAAGCAGCACGCCCACCACCATGGGGATCAGCACCTGGGAGACCATGGAGCCCACCTGGCTGAGGACCCAGCCAGCGGCGTAGACCAGAACGATCAGCAGCGCGGCCGCACCGACCACCCGGAACGGACGGGGCAGGGGAACCATGGACGTGTTGCGTTGACGCGTGGATGGCATGCGGTGATACTCCTCGGTGACGGGTCAGCCCCCCATTGTGCACGGTCGCAGATGGATCGCGCACGTCCAGAATCGCCGTTCCGACCCCGGACGCGCTGGCGTACCGGGCCCAGGTCAGTCCTGTGGCGCTGCTGACTCCTCCTCCACCTCGCTGGGCGTCGACTTCTCGAGCACTCTTTCCTTCTGGATCCAGTCCGGTGTCACGGCGCCCACCTGTTGGGGCAACTTCGACGACTTCCGATGGGGCGCCAGCTTGCGGGGTGAGCCGGACAGCGCGGACCCTCCCGCGTCGAGCCCCGGGAACGGATCGCGCCCCACCCAGTACTTGTACCCCACGTTGATGGCCGCCATGAACGGCACGGTCAGCAGGGCACCCGTGAGGCCGAGGAGGTAGGTACCCGTGGCCACTCCCAGCAGGACGACGAGCGGATGCAGGTTCACGGCCTTTCCCATGAGGAGCGGCTGCATCAGATTGCCCTCAAGGTGCACCACCACCACGACGATGCCGAGCATGATCAACGCCGGAACCAGCCCCTTGAAGAGCAGCGCCACCAGGACGAACATGATGCCGGCCAAGGTGGCGCCCACCATGGGTATGAAGCACAGAAGGAACGTGATGACAATCATGGGCACGACGAACGGCAACCCCAGGATCGCCGCCCCGATACCGATTCCCACGGCGTCGACGGCGGAGACGATCACCTGCGTGCGGGCCCAACTGCCGAGCGTCACCCACGATCGACGAATGGTTTCGCGCACCTTGGTCCGCGTGGGGCCCCGGAACACCATGAGCATCCACGACAGGATGCGGTCACCCTCGGCAAGCAGGAAGAACGTGACGATCAGGGCCAGAACAGCCCCCACCGCGGCCGTCCCGACGGTTGTGGTGGCGTTCAATGCCCCCGATGACAGGGAGGAGGTGTGGGCCGTCACCCACGCCCGCCCCTCCGCCAACAGGTTCTGCAGTTGCTGCTGGTCGACCCCGAACGGTGAAGTGGCGAGCCATTCCTCGGCCTTGTCCAGGACCTTCCCCAGACTGTCGCTGACGTTGCTGATGCCACCGGCGATCGATCGACCGGCATAGAAGATGGTGCCGCCGATCAGTGCGAGCAGCCCCACCACTGTGACCCCCGCGGCCAGGTGCCGCGGCATGTGCACCCTGTGGTTGAGAAGCAGCATGGCGGGCATCAACAGTGCCGCGAGAAGTACACCCACGATGATGGGAATGAGGACCTGCGAGACGGCACCGAAGACTTGCACGACGACCCAACCGGCCGCAAAGACGAGCACGACCAGCAGTGCGACGGCGGCCACCTGACGCAGCGACCGGGTGAGAGGAAGCGCCGGTGGTTTCTCATGATGCAGCGTTGACATGTCCGGGCTCCTCCAGAGCAGATGCGGTTGCTCCCATTGTGCGTCGCACGCAGTGCAGAACACGGGCATACATGGCTGCCCATGGCAGCAAGGACATTTCAGTGTCGGATTCACCACGGGGACGCGACGACGGCAGGGAGGAGCGCCATGGTGGGGGTGATGGATCAGCCGACGATGCCGGCGGCGATTGCGTGTGCCAGCCGGGCTCCGAGTGTGTGGTCAGTAGCTGAACGTGTTTGCAGGCTCATCGCCGATCCACCCCCACATCGGGACTGTGCCACCCAGTTCGGCATTGGGGAGGAGGTCTGCCTTGTCGAGGTGTTTGGCGTCGAAGCAGATAGGGCACACCATGTAGCGGCCGCCAGCCTCTGAGTATCTGAGTGTCAAGTCCTCCAGAGGAGGGCACCCCTGGCACGCGATGCCTCTGGCGACGTCGCCGACGACGAGACGTACCGCTTCCTTGGTGAGGAACATCAGGGTGGGGCGCCCGGTCTCAGCGGACCCGACGGCGACGAGGAACGCCACCGTGACCTTTTCCGCGTCCTCCAGGCCGGTGCAGAGGCTGATGACAGTTTTGGTTTCCATGGTGGGCTCCTTTGGCTCAACACAATCGTGCTGCGTTGAGGGGCCTTCGGTCATGGGGCATCCGCCCCATGTTCGGCACCGACAGGGGATTGTCGAACCGGGATCGACCGGTGGGCCGCCCTTCCACATTTGAGGCGATTGCCCCATGCTCCGCGTGGCGGTCCGTCTCAGACTTGGGTCATGACTACGACTCCACGACAAGCAGTTGCGACCACGCAAACGGCGCTGGGCCTCCCCCGAGGCACTGACGAGCGCTTCTCAGGCTACGGCGCCATGGGAGTGCCGTACTCGCGGGGCCATTACCTTGCCCTACGCGACATGCTCGCGAGCTCTGTTGGTCCCGCGTACCGGGCCATTTGGCATCGTGACCCGAGCGGCTCCTGGACGATCTTCACCACGGCAGACCCTGACGTCAGCTGCCCCCGCTACTTCGGCTCGGCAACCGCAGTCGAGCAGGTCCCCGCCATCGACGTCACCTGGCGCAACAACTGGAGCCTCGACGTGTCCATGGGTACCCGTCTCTCGTGGCGCATGGTGCTCGAGGCGACATCGGCCACCCGGGCGATGACCTCGATGGGCGGCGCCATGCCGGCGTGGGCCTGGAACAGCGACGCTGTCCTCGCCGCCATGGGCCCGATGGCCAGCACGGTTCTGCAGTCCGGAAGGATACGCCTGCACGGACGAACCCCCAATGGACAGGCGTTCAAGGCCGCTCCTCTCCAGGTGTGGCGGGTCGTCAGTGGCGACGCCCACGTGGACGGCGGTGACTGCGGCCCGGTGGGTTCGTTGCCAACGCAGGCATCACTGGCCGATTTCTGGCTCCCCCAGCGCGGTCTCTTCTTCGTTGGTCAGGCCCGCTTCAGCGGGCCGGAGCAGGCGAGCGTGGCGCCCCACCTCGCTGAGGAGAGGCGGGAATGACCCTGCCCGGTGTGAGCGCGTGTGAGCGCGTGTGAGCGCGACGAGGCGTCCGGAAACGCCTGACAATCATGGCCGAGGGGCGCAGAATCAGTGCATGGCAGGTGCGGGCAGGTCGGGCAGGGACGTCCTTCCGCGGCGCGCCGAGGTGCTTGCCGGGTTGTCGGTCGCGATTGACCTCGGACTCGGTCAACCTGCGGAGCACATGCTCCGATCAGCCACGCTGGCCTGCCGGCTCGCTGATCGTCTCGACCTCAGCTCCGAGCAGCGCGGCACCATCTACTACGCCACCCTGGTGATGTGGATCGGCTGCCACGCAGACTCCCAGGAGTACGCCCGCTGGTTCGGCGACGACATCGCGGTGCGACGGGAGGCCTTCCTGGTGGATTGGAGCGGGGTCCCCTACCTGCGGTTCCTGCTGGGTCACGTCGCCAAGGGCGAACCTCTGCCACATCGGCTGAAGGTGATGACCACGCTGTTCAGGGACGCCCGCGGTCAACTCGGCCACATGATCCATTCCCACTGTGCATCGGCGGCAGCGCTGGCGCACCACATCGGGCTGCCATCAGAGGTGGCGCACGTGTTGGCGTTCACCTTCGAACGCCACGACGGCCAGGGCCTACCCGTTGGTGTGTCCGGGGACAGCATCCCCATCGAGATGCGGGTGGCGCAGCTCGCGGACGTTGCGGAGGTGCACCACAGAATGTTCGGGCTCGACGCAGCCGTCACAATGATCACGAGCAGGCGCGGAGGCCAGTTCGACCCAGCGGTGGTCGACGCGGTGCTGGCCTCCCCCGAGGAAATCTTCGCCCCCGCACGCGATGGGGATGCCTGGAGGGAAGCTCTCGAGAAGGCGCCTGACCACCACGTCCGACTCACCAACGAGAGCTTCGACCACCTGGTCTGCGCGATCGGCGACTTCGTTGACCTCAAGTGCCCGTTCACGCTCGGCCACTCACGGGCCGTGGCGGCACTTGCGTCAGCAGCTGGCGAGTCCCTGGGCGTGGCCGAAGGGGACGTCGACATACTGCGTCGGGCGGGGCACCTGCACGACCTCGGCCGTCTCGGCGTTTCCAATCAGGTGTGGTCCAACCCGGCAGGCTTGAACTCATCAGACTGGGAGCGCGTCCGGATGCATCCCTACCTGACCGAGCGCGTCTTGGACCGCATCCCCGGGCTGGGCGCGGTACGCACCGTAGCCCGTGCCCACCACGAGCACCTCGACGGCACCGGGTACCCGCTCGGCCTCAGCGGATCAATGCTCGGCCGAAGCGAACGCATTCTTGCGGCGGCGGTCGCCTACCAGTCGGCATTGGAACCACGGCCCTACCGTGCGGAACTGGATCCCGAGCAGGCCACGGTGCGGCTGCGAAGCAGGAGCGGTTCCGGGGCACTGGACCCTGAGTGCGTGGAAGCGGTACTCAGCGCCGCCGGACATCGGACGCTGCGCCATCGGCGCGAGGATCTCCTCACACCACGTGAGCGCGAAATCCTCTGCCTGGTCGCTCGAGGACTCACCAACCGGCAGATCGCAGGGCAGCTGGTCCTGAGCGAAAAGACCGTGCGCAACCATGTGGAGCGCACCTACGTGAAGATCGGGGCCTCCAACCGCGTCGGGGCCAGCCTCTACGCCCTCGAGCATGGGTTGGCCTCACCTCCGGTGACCGCGCCGGAAGCTCCTCAGTAGGCATGGGGCCCGCGAGCCGGATCACAGGCCCCACCGTGGCCGGGTCCAACGAAGACCAACGACGGCGGGGTTGAAGGCGTGCCCGTCGCCATGACCTCCGACGACATGGGCGGCAAGCTCCGGCTCGACGTCAACGGGTCGATCATCATGGACGCCGATCGGACTCGCTGATGGCACGTCCCCTCGTGAGGTGAGTTGGGGGGGAATCCGACTGCGTGACAATCGCCCCGGCGGGGAGACCGGGACCCCTGTGGGCAGGCGACACGGTACGTCAGTGCAAGGTGAGGCGCCTGAGCGAGGTCTGGATCGCGACGGCTGCGGCCCCTCGTGCCCACGCCCGGAAGCCGGATCGATCGATGTGCAGGGCCACGGGGCTCGCGAGTGGATCACGGTGGGAGGAAACGGCTCGACGCACGGTCTCCTCCGTGAGGTCGAACAGCGCTATCCCTTCTCCAGCGAGGATGACATCGGACTGCAATGACAGGTTCGCGGCCAGCGCGACAAGCCTTCCAAGCGCTTCGCCGCTGGCATCCATCACGGCGCGTGCCGGTGGCTCATCCTGGGCCACGTGGACGGCTTCCGCCCACGTGAGAGTGCGGCCGATGGCCGACGACACCGACGCGGCGATGAACTCGCTGGTGAGCATCGCCTGCGCACACCCGATGTGTCCCTCGTGGCACGTTGGCCCCATCGATGACAGCGGGATGTGGGCTGCCACACCAATTCCGGAGTCGTGGGAGCGCGACACTGTGCCGTTGCTCACCAGCGCATACCCGACACCCGCGCCCACCGTGACGACCGCAAAACCTTGAAGTCCCTTCCCCAGTCCGAACCACCGTTGAGCCTCGGCCAGCGCCACGAGGTCGTTCTCGAGGGTGACCGGGATGCGCACCACATTCTCCAGCAGTGCGACAAAGGGCAGATTGGTCCATCCAAGGAACGGCGCACGGGCGACAATGCCATCGGCGACCGAGCCGCCCAAGCTGACTCCGAGCCCCGCAATACCGGTGACCCCCAGCCGGTCCACTGCCTCGGCGATGACCGAGATCACCTCGGACGGCGAGGTGTCACGCAGCGGCATCTCGCAGTTGGCGATCTCGTTCACCCGTACGTCGGTGGCCACGACGTGCACCAAGTCCCCGGTGACCTTGACGCCCGCGTAGAAGGGCAGATTGGGGGCTATGTCCAAGGGCTTGGTGGGGCGGCCCACCAAGCCGTCCGGCACCTCCTCGAGCTCAACGAAGAGCCCGCGGGCGAGGAAGGGCTTGGCCAGACGCGTCAGGCTCGCCGCGGACAATCCCAAGCGGCTGGTGAGGGATCGCCGTGAGAGCGGACCGTGCAGGAGCACGGCCTCGGCCAAGGCAGCCTCGCTGTCGGTCAGCATCCTGGTACCTCCTCACAGGGCTGCACCCTTTGCCCCACCATTACTTCCGTGGTAACACTATTACATGCGCACTGAGACCACAGAGACCACGGCGTCGCGACCCACCCCGACACCTTCGTCCCACCCCGTGGTGCATCTCCGCCGCGGCGGCACGAGCGTGGTTGTGGATGTCGATGCGCCGGACGGGCCGGTGATTGTGCACTGGGGCGAGGAACTGGAGCGTGCCAGTGACACAACGCTGTCCTCTCTAGTGGCGGCAACGACCCCGCAGCGGGTCAGCGGGGGGCTGGATCGCACAGGCCGGCTGGGGGTGTTGTCAACACCCGCCCGTGGCTGGCTGGGTACCCCGGGTATCGAGGGTCACGGTGCGCGGGGGTCGAGCCTGAGTTTCCGTGTCACAGGCCTGGAGGTGAGCGAGCACGAGGCGAGTCTGCGCCTCACCGATGAGGAGTCGGGGCTCACAGCGGACCTCGAACTGCGCGTCGGTGCCTCCGGACTGTTCCACCAGCGCATCACCGTGCACAACGCCTCCGAGGACAACTTCACACTCACATCGCTCCACGCCGCGTTCCCCGTCCCGTGGGACGGCTCAGAACTGGTGGAAACCACCGGCCGTCACCTGAGGGAACGCTCCGCGGTCCGCCACGAGTTCTCCTTCGGGACCCACCTGCGTGAGAGCCGACGCGGACGTCCCGGGGCCGACGCGACCTTGCTGCTCGCAACCGGCCGCCCCGGATTCGGGTTCGAGCGGGGTCGTGTTCACGGCATCCACGTGGCGTGGAGCGGGAACCACCGCGTCATCGCCGAGCGGGTCACCACCGGCGAGGCCTTCCTGGCAGGCGGCGAACTGCTGTTGCCGGGCGAGGGCACCCTCGCCCCGGGCGAGTCGCTGTCCACACCGTGGGTCATGGGGTCGTGGGGTGATGGGCTCAGCGAACTCTCACACCGATTCCACGACGAATGGCGTGCTCGCCCCCAGCATCCCCGACGTCCCCGCCCTGTCACTCTCAACACGTGGGAGGCCGTCTACTTCGAGCACGATCTCGACAGGCTGACCGAGTTGGCGGACGTTGCCGCCGCGGTGGGTGTCGAGCGTTTCGTCCTCGACGATGGCTGGTTCACGGGGCGTCGCGACGACACCGCCGGCCTCGGCGACTGGTTCGTCGACGAGCAGGTGTGGCCCGGCGGCCTCCACCCGCTCGTGGAGCATGTGCACACGCTCGGCATGGAGTTCGGTCTGTGGGTGGAACCAGAAATGGTGAACCCGAACAGCAACCTGGCCCGCGACCACCCGCACTGGCTCCTCCAGGGCAGGCAGGACCTTCCCCCCTCCGGCCGCCAGCAGCAGGTACTCAACCTCGCACACCCCGACGCCTACGCATTCATCGCCGGGCGGCTCCACGCCCTCCTCGACGACTACCCCATCAGCTATCTCAAGTGGGACCACAACAGGGACCTCGTCGACGCCGGATCCGGCCCGGGCGGCCGCTCCATGGTCCACGAGCACACCCTGGCCCTCTACGGCCTCCTCGACGAACTCACACAGGCCCACCCCGGGCTGGAGATCGAGAGCTGCGCATCCGGTGGGGCACGGGTCGACCTCGGCATCCTGGATCGCACCGACCGGATCTGGACCAGCGACTGCCTGGACCCCATCGAGCGCCTCGAGAACCAGAAGTACACCAGCCTCGTGGTGCCCCCCGAGATGATGGGCATGCACCTGACCAGCCCTGTGGTGCACTCCACCGGCCGCACCGTCTCGCTGAACCTCAGCGCCGCCGTCGCCCTGTTCGGACACTTCGGCATCGAATGGGACCTCACCCGGGCCAACGACGCCACCCGTGCCCGCATCACCGACTGGGTCACCTTCGCCAAGGACATCCGCGACCTCGTCGCCACCGGCCACATCGTCTTCACCGACGGCACCGACACAGGCCTCGACGTCCGCGGCATCGTCGCGGCCAACCGCTCGCGAGCCATCTACACCGTGACCCAGGCCACCACCACCATCACCTACCCCCCGGCCCCCATCACCCTCCCCGGACTCGACCCGCACACGCACTACCAGGTGCGACTCCTCCACCCGGGCGGGCAGGACCCCCAGCCCGGCCAGTCACCCCTGATCTGGCCCCACCAGGAGACGGTCCTGACCGGACGAGAACTCTCCACCATCGGACTGCGCCCACCAGTGCAGTACCCGCAGCAGGCCACGATCATCGAGGTCCTGCACGCCAGTTGATATACAGCGGGACGCCCGAGCACATGCAGGATTCACACACCGGCGGGGCACCCTGCTGGCCCCCCTTGAATCTCGCGTCATGCGGGTTGTGGCCGGCCCGGGATTGGGTGCAGGGCCGCCTCGAGTCGCCGGTTCACAGGCGACGCTCCCGGCGACGGCGTCAGGAACGGCCGGGTGTTCTCACCGGTGCACGGGCGTCTGGCCCACATGTCGCCCGTGTGACGCGCGGAGCGTGTTCAGAGCAACATCGTGGAGCACACCTTGGAGTCACAGCCCTGTGGGAGGGGTGCCGAAGAAGGGACTTGAACCCTTCCGCATTCGACTCCCAAGTGTCCACTCAGGTCCTCAAAAGTCTTCCTGAGTAGGGCTTTAACGCATCCCCCTTGACCCTTCACGCGTACGTAGAGCCCCCCAAAGGGACTACGATGGGCACGTATTGGGCACGTATTGGGCACGACGGAGGATCATGGCAGGCAAGCGCGGATTCGGATCAATCAGAAGGCTGCCGTCCAAGCGTTATCAGGCCAGATACATGGGGCCAGACGGCAACAGACACCAAGCTACAGTCACCTTCACCAACAAAGCGGATGCCGAGGGATGGCTCGCTCGCGAGCGTGAACTGGTGGAGCGCGGTCTTTGGGCATCCCCTTGGGAACGAGAGCAGGCAGTAGCGGCCAGCCCTTGTGGCGGAGACGGTCCGCTGGCGGGAGGGCCGGTGACGGTCTCGCTGTTCATCAGTGGCTGGCTGCCTTCTGTCGAACTGCGCCCGACCACCCGGCGCGACTATGAGTCACTGCTTCGCAACCATATCGAGCCGCAACTTGGTGAAGTGGTTCTGCAGGAACTGTCCAAGTTGCATGTGAGGACTTGGTGGGAAGCCCTCGATCCGACAAAGCCAAGAGCTAGATCAAAAGCCTTTCAGTTTTTACACACAGCCTTGAACGGTGCAGTTGAACTGGATCTATTGCCGAGTAACCCGGCTGCACTTCCCCGGCGCACACGGATCCGCACGAAGACGGCCCGCAGGATAGAACCACTTTCAGTCGTCGAACTGGAAGCGCTGGCAGACAAGATGCCTGCTCATCTACGTCTGTCCGTCCTGATCGGTGGCTGGTGTGGTCTCCGCTACGGAGAGCTTGCCGAGCTTCGACGAAGGGACATGGACGCTGAAGACGGAACGATCCGGGTCCAGCGGGCCGTGATCAAGGTACCCGGGGGTTTCGAAGTTGGTGCACCCAAGACCGACGCCGGCTAACGTACCGTTCACATGCCACTCAGCCTGCTTCTGGAGCTGCGGCTTCATCTCGATCTGTATGCTTTGCCAGGACCTGACGGCCTACTGATCCATGCGCCTGACGGCCGACACCTTCACTCCTCGGTATTCGCTCGCGCCTTTGCCAAAGCCGCCCGAGCCGTAGGCCGGCCGGATGCGACTCCCCATGTGCTACGACACACCCACGCTTCCTTGGCGGCTGACCTCAGCGCTCCCACACCCGTCACCATGCGCCGCCTCGGGCACACGACTGCCGGGATGACCATGCGATACACTCACGCCCTCGCAGATGCAGACAGGCGACTGGCCGCTGCTTTGGACTGTGTGAGGCGACCATCATCCTCGGATTGACGACCAATAGGCCACGGCCAGCACGCTTCTCACCTTCTTCCGAGAGATTAACAAAAGCGGCGCCATAGGTTCCGAGACATGGTTCTGCAATTATCGGATCGGGCGAGGCATGGTGGCGCGGCGTCACGCTTGGAACCGCAGAGGTAAGTGGCCTCCCGTGACACGTCCAGTGAGACGAACTCTCCACCTTCGATGTGATCAACGGTCAGGAACCGGGCAGCGCTGCCACGGCGAGCGCGCCACATCCGGCTGCTGCCGCGGTTGGTGGCGCTGGCGCCTGATAGATGTCACGCGATCGTTCTGCCTCATGAACCCTGAGAAGCATGATGGCTGAGACGTTCTTTGGCAAGATGACTTTTTACGACAGTTCGTTGTTGTAGACCTAGCGAGGTCCGGTGCGGCCTCGCTAGCAAGCGAAGACGTCTCATCCATCTGTAGATAAACGAGACGCCGCAAAAAGCGGGTGATTAGCTACTTGAGGCGGATGGGTGCGCTTTGACGGCGCTCATCGAATATCCCCGGAGTTGCTCATCGAAGTTCCCGGGTCGCGGGGTCAGGTCAGCGGGTGTTGGTACCGGTTGTGATGCGGCGGAGTTCGTTTGCTTGGGCGTGGTGGTTGCGGAGTCGGTAGGAGGGTCCGTCGGGGATGTCGGGTGCTGCGGTGGCCGAGTACGAAGTGCACCGGTTGTGGAACATCGTGTTCAACGGGAAGGGTGCGTTCCGTCGGATGGCCACCTGTCGCCCGTAGACGAAGCCGTGGCGGTTGTAGCCCTCTTCCGACGGCCGGGCGATCTGTGCCAGCCCGAGTCGCTCCATCGCAAGCACCGGACTCCACGGCTTCGGCGCGCCTTTGGGTGACGGACGCGCGAGGTCGGTCCAGTCGTCACATTCGGAAATCGGCTGGCTGAGCGTCGGCCAGCTCCACAGCACGCGCAGGGACTTTCCTTGGTCCTGTAGCCGCTGTGACACTGGAGTGGTGGCGGGGTCGATGAGAGCTCGGATACATCATGTCGACGAGCGTCGGGCCGGACGCGCATGACCACGTGACGGAAAAGTGGCAACACATTGGCTGGGCCGGGCTGAGCGCTAATGCCTCCGACTCGGACGGATTTCAACGATTGTGTCGGCAAAGATGCGAGAATCCCCGAGTGAAGTTTCCCATCCGCGGCTCGACTGCATCACCACCGACGTGGGATCGGTACAAGAGCGCGGTCCGCAGGGTCGACCGCGACAGTCTCCTCGTCCAGGCTGCAGCAGTTACCGCTCAGATCGCCCTCGAGGAGCTGCCGAAAGAACTGACCCGGATGGGGCTCACTCCCTGGTGCGTCGCTGACGTCGCTCGTACGGCGCTTTCCTGGAGCAGTTTCGAGCGACCGGAAGCCGACCGGCGCACGCTCCTCCGCCTGTGCAACCAGTGCGTCCAACTCGCCGATGAGGGCCTCGTCCGTGATCCGACCTCCACCGAGGGGCTCGGGCAAGTGCTCGCGAGGCACTTCTTCGAACAGTTTCCTAGCCAGCACTCCAACCCCGGCCAGATCGCGCGCACGATCCTTCTGTTCGGGTCCGCAGTCGAGATGCCTCCTGGCTTCGCCCCGGAGGCCATGACACCGGGCTGGTTCGAGACCATCACGGATGGGCTGACGCTGGAGGATTATGTCGAGAGTCTGTTCCTGATCTCCACCATGACGGAGCAACACAACGGTGGCTTCTCCCTCGACTTGTTCAATGGGCCGGGCTGGGACGACCTCATTGAAGCAATCCCTTACGATGCCATCCGCCGCACGTTCACCGAGTATCTCGTCACCACCGCGGCTGACTTCAAGGAGGCGAACCGGCGCTTTCAGGATCCACTGCCGAAGGCGCAGAAGAAGTACGCGTTCAATCCCCTCGACGACAAGCCCTTCATCGATGACGTCGCACCCATCCCGATCGCGCCGTGGGTACAGGCGATCATGCGAAAAGCGGTACCACCGTCGATATACCACATGGGGACTCGCGCGCTGGGCGACAGCTTCACGCGCGACCTTGGTCCGGTCTTCCAACACTACGTCGGACGACAACTCGACCTCGTCGCCGGCGACCGCCAGGTCATCCCAGAACTCCGGTACGGCCCTCGGAAGTCGCAGACCGACTCTTGCGACTGGTTTCTGGACCTTCCGGGAGTGCTGGTGCTCATCGAGTGCAAGGCTCGGCAGCCGGTGGAATCACTGAGGGTAGGGAGCGGCGACTGGATCGACTCGGTCGAAAGCAGCATCGGGAAGGGGATCAGGCAACTCAATCGGTCGCATCGCGATATTGAAGCCATCGCCGAACGCGAACCGTCGATCGGTCCGGCGAAGCCCCGGGTCGGACTGGTCGTGACGCTTGAGCCGTTCTACGCCGATCAGAACTGGATTCTTGCCGAGCGGCTCCCGCAGCGAGATCTGCCGATCGCCGTCATATCAGTCGGCGAACTTGAATCGCTCCGTACAACTGAGGAGGGTATGGCATGACGATGTCGACACGGTTGCAGTTCCATGCGCCTGCCAGTGAAGTCGGAACTCTCCTACGCCGCTGGCTAGCAGGATTGGACTGCCAAGGGGTGGCGCTGACGTTTGATGACCGCAGGATCGTCATGGAGAGGGACAGATGGGACGTGACCCTGTCAAGGGCCAACGTGTACCTAGCCCTCTTCAGGACTGAACCTTTCCTCGACGACCGCCGGTGGACGAACCTAGAGTTCATGGACCAGAACCCGGGTTTCTTGAGCGTCATGATCATGCATCCGTCAGACGGACATCTCAATGAAATGATGATAGGTGCTGTTGCGTCCGAACCGGAAGGATTCAAATGCTGGCAGCGTGTCGTGGCCCGAGCGCGCCGCAGCCTGCTGCGGGGAGCGACTCTTGTGGGAGTAACGGGGGTCGCAAGAGATGATCGCTCGCACAGGTACTCGGCAGGGGCTCTCGCTCTCGCGGAGGAGGGTGTTCTTATGACGACCACCGGCAGGGACGGTCCCGTCTGGATCCTGGATGGGGTAGAAGGTGCTTCATCGCTAGTCTCCGAACTGGGTGCGGAGCGAAGGGCCGCGGCCCAGTCACACGAATTCTACTAGGTGAACGCCCCGAGCTAGGGGCGGCACACTCGAGCGTCGGCTCACGAGGACCCACCTCCGCTCGCTGCAATCGGGTTCGCCATGCCGCTCGCTCTATTCGGGTGAGTCCCCTAGCGTGGTGTCAATTCCTGTGAGGGGGCCCAAACGCCATGCCATTGGGCACGTATTGGGCACACCATGACGCCTCGGTGGATTGCCTGGAAGGAAAACCCCTAGCCAAAGGGCCATAGGTGTCGTGCCGAAGAAGGGACTTGAACCCTCACGCCCGAAGGCACAGGATCCTAAATCCTGCGTGTCTACCAATTCCACCACTTCGGCTGGCTGGCGCAGCGATTCTAGCAGCGGGTCCACCGGCAGCCCCGCGCCTGATGGCCGTGCCCGCCCTTCGGCGCGAATACCAATCAACTTTGGGGGTTTTTGCATCAACTGTTGGCGTCCCGGTTGATTTGCCGCTATGGTTTTGCCAACAGGAACAATCCGGCGAATTGTCGGAAAAGTCTTGAAGCAAATCGTTCCGGCCGGCCAGGTCGGTCCTTCTGGGGGGAAGGTCGACATGGGGTCACTGGCTCGTTTGTCCGGGGGGACGCACTCAGTGCGTCGCCGTGCGGCCTTGGTCGCAGCCGGGACGGTGTTCATCACGGTGAACGGCATGCCGTCGGGGGTGGCTGAAGAGCCCACCCCGGCGGCTCCCGTTTTTCCCACCGAGAGTGCAACATCTGGCAATTTGCCAAAAATATTGAGTACCATTACAGGCTCCCATGTCACCACCAATGCGTGGTCCATCAGGTCCGAGCCAAAGAATGCGCGCGTTGATCTGCGGGGCACAGGCCCCACCAGCGTGGGCTACATGGTGGAGGTTACCCACACGGGTCGTACGCTCACATCATCCGACGTCCGCGGCACCATCAGCGTGACCAACCCGGCGACCACGTCGCGCCTCGCAACCATCAGTGACACCTTCGCCGGGATCACCTGTGTGGTGGCCGACGGCCTGGGGAGGGTCATTCCCGCCGCGAGCAGCACGGACTTCACCTTCACCTGCGACACGGGCACCAACTTCCAGCCCCGAACAACCGACAGCAACGTGGCTGCCGTGACCTGGTCCGACGGCGGGGTGGAGCACACCCTCACCACACCGGCCGAGGAGATCAGCTGGGACGGCCTGTATCTGGACAACACCGTGGACGTCCAGGACATCGACGGTGCCGAACTCTCCGTCCTGGGCTCGTTGACCGTGGGCACCGACGGCTCCCTGCGACTGATGACCCCGGAATCCGGCACGCTCCAGGGCTCCACCGCCCGGTTCGCCTACCGGGTGCAACTCGACGGCCGGGCCGGGAAATGCACCCCGTACAACACGACGGCGGTCGTCGCCGGCGACGAGGGCAAGAACGTCGCCTCCGATGCTGCATCGGTGCAGGTGTGCGCCGCCGCATCCGCCGGCCCGGGCCTGCCCCACACCGGCCACTAGGGCAGCGCCGGCAGCTCCTGGGTGGGCTGCAGCGCGGGATCCTCGGTGGAGAACGTCCGCACCGGGCCCGGTCCTGAATCCCGCGTCTCGAATCGCACTGTCACCCGGCCCAGACCCGACCCCCACACCCATCCCCGGCCGAACTCGGGGTGCTCCACATCCGCGCCGGGGAACCACCCCCGACCGCGCACCCCGGAGGTGTCCACCTCGCTCGTGGTCAGGGTCTCGGCCGGCGGCGGCGCCTCATCCTCGAAGAGTTGTTCCTGTGCCGACTGCACGAAGTTGGATGCCGCCACCCCCAGGAGTCGCACTCCCGCCCGCACGTCCACCTCCGACAGCAGGTCAATGGCGATGGCGGAGATCGCTTCCTCCCGGTCGGTGGCGCCGCCCACGGATCGCGCCTTGGACACCGTGGTGAAGTCTCCCATCCGCACCTTGATGCCGACGGTGCGGGCGAACACACCCGTGGCCCGGATCCGCTTGGCCACGTGTGCTGCGTCCCGCCGGAGGATGACCTCCAGTTCAGCCCGCTCCTTGATGTCGGTGGGGAAGGTGTCCTCCGTCGAGATGGATTTGGCCTCGCGTTCGGCCTGCACGCTCCTGTCGTCCCTGGCGAAGGCCAGCCCCGACAGCCCCTCCCCCGAGGCCTTCCCCAGCTCACGGACGAGTTCGTCCCGGCTCGAGCGCCTCAGGTCTGCGACGGTGTGCATGCCGATGGCCTGCAACCTGGTCTCCGTGACCGGCCCCACCCCGGGGATCGCCCGCACGGGCAGGTCGACGATGAAGTCCAGCTCCTCACCGGGTGCAATGATCCTGGCCCCGTCGGGCTTGGCCGCCTCGGAGGCCACTTTCGCCACGAACTTGCTGGTTCCCACCCCCACGGATGCCGTCAGCCCGCCGGTGCGTCGGGTCAGCTCCGCCCTCAGCTCGGCAACGTTGTGAGCAAGGCGGGCCGGGTCCCAGTGGCTCAGTGCGAGGTCGACGAACGCCTCATCGAGACTCAGGGGCTCGACGGCGGGCGACACCTCCGCCAGAAGCGCCATCACCACCTGCGAGGATTGCCTGTAAGCCTCGAATCGTCCGCCGAGGAACGCTGCATGGGGACACTTGCGTCGTGCCTCCGTGCCCGGCATGGCGGACCTCACCCCGAAGACCCGTGCCTCGTAGCTGGCGGTGGCCACCACGCCGCGTGGGCCTCCACCGCCCACCACCACGGGCTTGCCCCGGAGGCTCGGCTTGTCCCGCTGTTCGACGGCGGCGAAGAATGCGTCGAGGTCCAGGTGCAAAATGGTGGCCGCGGAACGCATGCAGCAGAGGCTACCTCGCAGCCAGCCAGGCGCCAGCCTCCTCGATGGTGTCCACCAGTGCGATGGCATCCCCCATCGCCCTGCCGGTACCCAGCGAGCGCAGCAACGGCCAGGCCGGCAGCACACCACCCCACTGCTGGATGCCGACGAGCACCAGCGGCGTGATGGTGGACGGGTCCGTGGCGTAGTAGTTGGCCGTGACGGCCTGGAACAGCTCCTGGACGGTGCCCGCTGCCCCGGGCAGGAAGATGAGCCCACCCCGGCACAGCTCCAGCAGGGTGGCCTCCCTCACGGCGTTGGAGCAGTACTTCGCGATGCGGGTGGCAAATACGTTCGGCGGCTCGTGCCCGTAGAACCAGGTGGGGACGCCGAGGGTGTCGGCGCCGCCGGCGAAGCGCGCCTTCACATCGAAGGCCACCCTGACCCAGTCGTCGATCGACGGTCTGAAGCTGGGCACGCTGGCCAACATCCCCAGCGCCTCCCCCAGTGCCTCCGGCCCGTGGGGCGAGAGTCGGGCGCCCAGGTTGGCCGCCTCCATGGCGCCCGGTCCGCCGCCGGAGGCCACGAGGAAACCCTCCTGTGCCAGGGTCATTCCCAGGGCCGCCGTGGTTGCATACCCCGACGATCCACGCTCCACGGCGTGGCCTCCCATGACCCCCACCACCTGCTGCTGGCCAAGATCATCGAGGTACTCCTCGAGCGCGTCGGAGATGGCATGGTCGTGGAGTGCCGCCACCAGCGTCTTCTGCAGCGACGGCATGCCGCCGCCCGCCCGCGTCCAGGCGTAGGCGAGAGCGTCGAAGCTGTCGGCGTAGCTGCCTGCCGGCATCGTGTCGTACAGGTTGACAGCCCTGTACAACGACGCCCTGTACGGGTTGAGGGGGGAGTCGGGGATTTTTGGGAACAGCAGGGCGCCCCGGGCGCGGAGGTCCTCCTCGGCCGCGCCCACATCGCAGCCCATGAACAGGGTCGCATCCACGGTGCAGCGCGCCAGCGCATCCTCCCGTGCACGCAGGTCCAACGACTGCACGACGCAATGGTCCAGGCCGTGACCAGCTGCGACCACCTCGTCGAACTGTGCGAGCGTCTCGATCTCGTGCATCACGGGGTCCCGGCCGATCACTGCGGGGTGGGGCGGTACTGCACGAAGTCGAAGCCACCCCTGGGCTCCCGGGAGATTTCCGTCCACTCCCGCACGCGGATGAGCGGGAACGTGGTGTCCCCCTCCGGGGACTGGTGCACGTGCGTGATGTCCAGCTCGGTGAGGTACGGCCACGCCGCCCTGTAGATCTCGCCGCCGCCGCCGACGTAGCACACGCGTTCAGGTGTCTGGGCGGCCATCTCCAGTGCCTCCTCGATGGTGTGTGCCACCTCGACACCGTCGTCGCTCCACGCAGGGTCGCGGGTGACGACGATGACGCGCCTGTTCGGCAGGACGCGGCCAATGCCCTCGTGGGTGCGGCGGCCGAAGATCAGGGTGTTGCCGGTCGTCAGTGCCTTGAACCGTTTGAAGTCCTCGGGGATGTGCCACACCATGTCGCATGCGTCACCGATGACACCGTTGTCGGCCACGCCCGCGATCGCCACGATCCTCATGCCTTGCTCCTCAGACCGCAACGGGTGCCTTGATGGGCGGGGCGGGATGGTAGTCCCGCACGGCGATGTCGTCGAGGCCGAAGGCGTCGATGGCCCTGACCTCGGGGTTGACCCACAGGCTCGGCAGCGCGCCGGGCGTGCGCGAGAGCTGCTCGGCCACCTGGTGGCGGTGGTTGGAGTAGATGTGCGCGTCGCCGAGGGTGTGGACGAAGTCGCCCACGTCGAGGTCGCAGACCTGGGCCACCAGGTGCGTCAGCAGGGCGTAGCTGGCGATGTTGAACGGCACCCCCAGGAACACATCAGCGGAGCGCTGGTAGAGCTGACAGCTCAGCCGCCCCCTGCCCCCCTCCACGGGGGTGACGTAGAACTGGAACAGCGTGTGGCACGGTGGCAGCGCCATGTCCTCGATGTCGGCCACGTTCCATGCTGAGACGATGTGGCGGCGGGAATCCGGGTTGCTGCGCAGGGCAGCGACGACGTCGGCCAACTGGTCGACGTGTCGACCGTCGGGGGTGGGCCAGGACCGCCACTGGTGCCCGTAGATGGGGCCGAGGTCACCGTTCTCGTCCGCCCACTCGTCCCAGATGGAGATCCGGTTCTCGTGCAGCCACGCAATGTTGGTGTCGCCGCGCAGGAACCACAGCAGCTCACCGAAGACGCTGCGGGTGTGGACCTTCTTGGTGGTCAGCAGGGGGAAGCCCTCACGGAGGTCGAAGCGCATCTGGTGGCCGAAGATGCTGCGGGTCCCTGTGCCGGTGCGGTCCGGCTTGTCCACGCCCTCGTCGAGGATCTTGGTGAGGAGGTCAAGGTACTGCTGCACGTCAACCCTCCTTCAACCACTCGACGAAAGTCCGCACCGCGTGGCCGCGGTGGCTGATGGCGTCCTTCTCGTCGGCACCCATCTCCGCGGTGGTCCTGATGCTGCCCTCGGGGATGAAGATGGGGTCGTAGCCGAAGCCGTTCTCCCCACGCGGCGCCGTGGCGACGTGGCCGGACATCTCGCCGCGGAAGACTCGCCGCTTGCCGCCGGGAGTGACGTGCGCGAGAGCGCAGACGAACTGGCCCCCACGGCGGTCGGCGGGGACGCCGTCGAGTTGGGCAAGCAGGAGTTCCAGGTTGGCGACGTCGTCGCAGGCCGGGCCGGCCCAGCGTGCGGAGCGCACCCCCGGCATGCCGTTCAGTTCGTCCACGGCGATGCCGGAATCATCGGCGATTGCCTCCAGCCCCGTGTGGGAGGCCGCGGCAGCCGCCTTGATGAAAGCGTTGCCCTCGAACGTCTTCTCGGTCTCCTCCGGCTCGGGCTGCGGCGGGAAGTCCTCCAGTCCGAGGATCTCGACGTCGACGTCTGCGGCCTCCACGACGCGGCGCAGCTCCAGAAGCTTCTTCGGGTTCCGGGTGGCCAGGACGATGCGGCGCGTCATCGAAGGAGTGCCTTGTTCTGGATCTCGGTGAGGTCCCGGCAGCCCTGGGCCCCCAGCTCGAGCAGCACGTCGAGCTCTGCACGACTGAACGGTTTGCCCTCGGCGGTGCCCTGCACCTCGATGTAGTCACCGGAGCCCGTCATGACGATGTTCATGTCGGTGCCCGCCGTGGAATCCTCCTCATACGCGAGATCCAGCAGCGGGACGCCGCCCACGAATCCGGCGGAGATGGCGGAGACCGAGTCCATGAGCGGCTCGCCCTTGAGACGACCGAGGCCGCGCAGGTGGGAAACGGCGTCGGCCAGCGCCACGTAGGCGCCGGTGATGGCAGCGGTGCGGGTGCCGCCGTCGGCCTGCAGGACGTCGCAGTCCAGCACGATGGTGTTCTCCCCCAGTGCCTTGAAGTCAACGACGGCGCGCAGCGACCGGCCGATGAGGCGTGAGATCTCGTGGGTGCGGCCGCCGATGCGCCCTCGCACGGATTCGCGGTCGGAGCGGGTGTGTGTGGCGCGCGGCAGCATCGCGTACTCGGCCGTGACCCACCCGAGCCCCGAGTCCTTGCGCCAGCGCGGCACACCCGTGGTGACGCTTGCCGCGACGAGCACGCGGGTCCTGCCGTACTCCACGAGGACGGAGCCCTCGGCGTGGTCGAGCCAGCCGCGGGTGATGCCGATGGGGCGGAGCTGGTCGGGCGCGCGGCCATCAATGCGGCTGCCGGGGGTCGAGGGGGTCGTCATGCCGAACAACCTAGCGCGCCCCTGACAGCTGCCTGTCACCGGTTCTCTTTGCGGACCGTGACCCGAATCGCGGCGGCGGGTGCTCACCATGGAGCCGGGCTCCCCGGCAGCCAGCGCGCGGGGCGTCTCCGGTCAGCCGCGGAGGCTCACCAGGAGGAGACGCTGGGCCCCTTGGCCGGCTCGTCGGTGCCCTGGTAGGCCTTGCAGTGGCATCGCTCATCGACGGGAACGCCGGTCAGTGCATGCTCGATGTGGTCGCCGCAGCCTTCCCAGGTGGGCTTGCCGCAGACGTCGCAGGTGACCTTGTGGCACATGGTGGGTTCTCCTTCGTCGATTTCAGTCGAGTGCAACTGTAGTGGCGCCGGTGACGAACTCCCCCAGCAACCGGCGGCCGATCCCATTGAAATCGACGGCGTCGCCGGTGGTGAGGAAGGTGCGGGTGGCCTGCCGGGGCTGGTCGTGCAGGAGGCCTCGCGTGGTCATGCCGGAGTAGACGGACTGCGCGCACGTCTCAGCACTGGAGACCAGTGTGACCTCGTCGCCCATCACGTAGTTGATGACCCCGGCGAGCAGCGGGTAGTGCGTGCACCCGAGGATGAGCGTGTCGATGTCCGCGTCGATGAGCGGACGCAGGTACTCCTCCGCCACGCCCAGCAGTTCCTTGCCGCCGGTGATGCCCTGTTCGACGAACTCCACAAACCGGGGACAGGCCCGGGTGGTCAGCGACAGGTCACCGGCGACGGCGAAGGCGTCGTTGTAGGACCCCGACGTGGCCGTGGCCTGCGTGCACACCACCCCGACGCGGCCGTTGCGCGTGGCTGCGACAGCGCGCTTGGCGGCAGGCAGGATGACCTCGTGGATGGGTATGGAGTACCGCTCACGGGCGTCGCGCAGCACGGCCGCCGACGCCGAGTTGCACGCGATGACCAGCGCCTTCACTCCCATGCCGGCCAGATGGTCGAGCCCCTGCAGCGCATATTCGCGGACCTGGGCGATGGGCAGCGGACCGTAGGGGGCACGGGCAGTGTCGCCCAGGTAGAGAAAGTCCTCGTTCGGGAGCTGGTCCACGAGTGCCCGCATGACGGTCAGGCCTCCGAAGCCGGAGTCGAAGATGCCGATGGGCCTGTTGACGATGTCCTCCACGGGGCGCGAGTCTACGCCGGGTCAGCGGCTCAGTCGCCCCACGAAGGCCAGCGCGACCATGGCAGCACCCACCGCCATGGTGCCCGTCACGATGTTGGAGAGGGCCTGCACGAGGATGGAGGCCGGCATCTGCTGTTGTGCCTGCCACATGAGCGTGAGCGCGACCAGTCCGGCCTGGAGCACCACGGACAGCGCAAGCGCACCAACCCCCCAGAGGGCGAGCGCCTTCGCGCCGCGAGTGCTCACGTGCGCCTGCAGCATCCGGGTGCCCACCAGCATGCCGATCACGCTGCCGGCCGCCAGCATGAGGACGAAGCCCAGCGAGCTGAGGACCCCCAGCACCGCGAGCGGGGCGTCGGCGAACAGGTCCGTGCTCGTGACCGATCCCAGCAGAAGGGCCAGCGCAACGAGGATCAGGGCTGCGAGCACGACCACTCCATTGTGCATGCCCCACTCGTTGCGCACTTCGGGCTGGGTCTCGAATTCAAGGTCGTTCGACACGATGAACCTCCGGTCACTGCCCGCGCGATGCGGATGCCTCCAGAGTAGGCCGCCAAAGGACTGGCCGCCGGGACGAATGCGTGGTGGTCAGGACTGGAACATGTGCGCCTGGAGCGCGTCCTCCAGCACCGCGCCCAGCCAGTCGCAGATCGTGGCGGCCGTGGGGTTGGCCCGGATGTTGGACCGCGACACGGACACCTGCCGCTCGGCGCTGCCCGTCAACTCCACGTTCCACGCGGCACGCAGACCCGCCAGCGTGGTGACCCAGGCATCCACGTGGTCCTTCCTGACCGCCACCATCCCGTCGTCGACACCGTCGTCGACGGCGCAGTCCGCCAGCACCGTGCGTCCGGCCGTCCGGCGGGCACGTGCCTGCTGCCCGATGGCGTCGCGACGGAACTGCTCAGCCTCCTTCGCATCCGCCAGTGCTGGCGGGAAGAGCCTGGCAAGGGCGGGGTTGGAGTCCAGCAGTTCCACGGGACGCTCCGAGAGTTCAGCTGCCAGCCGGGCCATGGGGTCGTCCTCATCCTCCCCCTCGGGCAGGAGGGAGTCCAGGGCGTTGAGCTGCTGCACCACCAGCGCCATGAGCACGTCGGTGCGGCCGTCGCCGCCGTCGAACTCCCAGACGATGTCGTCGTCGCTCATGCGCGCTCCATGGTGGCCCACAGTGTGTAGTTCTGCATGGCCATGACGTCGCGCTCCATGGACTCCCGGTTCCCGGTGGAGACCACCGCCTTGCCGTGCGTGTGCACCTGGAGCATCAGCTTCTCCGCCTTCATGCGCGGGTACTTGAAGTACTCCATGAAGACGTAGGCCACGTAACTCATGAGGTTCACGGGGTCGTCCCACACGATCGTCACCCACTGTGACGCGAGGTCGGTGGCTGCCTCCGGTGCGTCCATCACCGCCACGCCCGTGCCGGTTGACGGCCTGCCCTGCTCGCTCATGCCCCCATTGTTCCAAAGCCTGACAACAATGTGCACACCCCCGCCACGGGGGTCCGGGCGGCTACGCTTGCGGACCATGACGACGGCGCTCCTGACGGACCATTACGAACTCACCATGGTGCAGGCCGCCATGGATGCCGGCACCGCGGACCGGCACAGCCTTTTCGACCTCTTCACGCGGCGCCTGCCCGAGGGTCGTCGCTACGGCGTGCTGGCCGGTCTGGGCCGCGCCCTGCGGGGAATCGAGGCATTCCGGTTCGACGAGGCAGAGGTTGAGTACCTGGCAGGTGCCGGGATCATCAAGGACAATCTCGCCACCTGGCTGGCCAACTACCGCTTCTCCGGTGACATCTGGGGCTACCCGGAGGGGGAGGTCTTCTTCCCCGGCTCCCCCGTGCTGTCCGTCGAGGGCTCGTTCGCGGAGTGCTGTGTGCTGGAGACACTCCTGCTCAGCATCTTCAACCATGACTGCGCCATCGCTTCGGCCGCGTCCCGTATGACGTCGATGGCCGAGGGGCGCCCCTGCTCCGAGATGGGGTCACGCCGGACGCACGAGTGGGCCGCCGTCGGTGCCGCCCGTGCCGCCTACGTGGCCGGGTTCGCCGCGACGTCGAACCTGGAGGCGGGCCGCAGTTGGGGCATCCCCACCATGGGGACCGCCGCCCACTCATTCACTCTCCTGCACGACAGCGAAGAGGACGCCTTCCGCGCCCAGATCGCGGCCTTCGGCACCGGCACGACCCTGTTGGTGGACACCTACGACGAGGAGGCCGCCATCCGCAAGGGCGTTGAACTGACCGATGGGAAGCTGGGTGCCATCCGGCTGGACTCAGGCGACCTCGCCAGCGCCGCCCGCCGCGCCCGCGACCTGCTGGATGACCTGGGGGCCACCGACACCCGCATCGTCGTCACCTCCGACCTGGACGAGTGGCAGATCGCCGCGCTGCGGGGCACACCGGTGGACGGCTACGGCGTGGGCACCTCGCTGGTCACCGGTTCCGGCCACCCCACCGTCGGTTTCGTGTACAAGCTGGTGGCGCGGGCCGAATCCGCCGATCGGAGCGCCCCCATGACCGCGGTGGGCAAGAAGTCGAAGGGGAAGAACACCCTGGGCGGGCGCAAGTTCGCCATGCGGCGCCTCGACGACAACGGCCGGGCGGAGGCCGAGGTCATCGGTCTGGGCACTGCGCCCGCCACAGACGGCAACGACCGCTACCTGCTCGTGGACATCGTCAAGGATGGCGAGGTGGTGGACCACTCAACGCTGGAGGATGCCCGGCAGCGGCACCTGGACTCGCTGGCCGAACTGCCGCCGTCCGCCCTGCGGATCAGCAAGGGCGATCCCGCCATCGAAACCATCATCCTGGACTCGGGCGGCCTGGAGACGACGAACCCCTACCAGGCGGCGCCGAACCCGGCCAACATCTGAGCTACGGGCCGGCGTCAGTCCAGACTGACGCCGGTGTTGGCTCGCGTGGCGCGGTTCGAGGCGCTCACCGCGTCCCAGGCGTCCTCACCCGCCTGGATGACTTCACCCCCACCCCCGGGCATCGACAGACCCGGTATCCCCGTGACGCCGCTCACACCACCAAGTCCGGCATCGGCAGCGAGCTTGATGGGCGTGCGAGCCAGCCCCGTCGCGACGGTGACAACCCCCTTGCCGACCAGGCCCACCTCCTTCTTGAGCTCCGCCAGGAGCTTCAGAAGGGCGCGAAGCTCCTTCAGGACTTCTGCGACCTTCTTCATGATGGTGGCGAGCTTCTCCAGAAGGCTCGCGATCCGCGTCAGGACCTGCGCCACCCGCGCCAGCCCCTGGGAGATCTTGGCGAGTGCGTGCGCGCCCTTGGCGAGATTGGCCGCGACCCAGGCCCCCATGGAGGCGCCGAAGGTGAAGACCGCCAGCGCCCCGGCGATGGCCAGCGATGTCAGCAGGAACTCGATGACGGAACGGATGATCGAGAGGATCATGTTCGCGGCCTCGACGGAGGTCTCGGCTGCAGCCTGCAGGATCTGCTGGGTCTGCTGGATGGCAGGGCCCAGCTTGTCGAAGTTGCCCCGGACCAGCCCCATCTTGGCCATGAAGGCTTCGTGGGCTGCGCCCTCCCACAGCGAGATCCCGTTGGCCGTGTCGCTCAGCTGCTGGCCCACCTGCAGTACCTGCTGGCCCAGCGTCTGGTAGGTGGCGCACTGCCCAGCCACGGTGTTGGGTTCCCCGGTCACCCACTGCAGCCAGCCGGAGACGATGGTGTAGGGGCCATGCAGGACGCTCTGCACCGGCGATGGGCACGACTGGTACCAGGTGTCGAGGGTGTTGTTGTACTCGGCCACCTCAGATCACCTGCCCGTAGAACGCGGAGCTGGCCTGCGCAGCATTCGTCTCGAAGTCCTCGTAGGCGTCGGCGGTGGCGTCAAGCCCCTCGTGGATCTTGCCGAGGGTCTCCGCCAACTCCTGCAGTGCGTCGGCGCAGTCCGCGGTGTGCTCGCAATAGGCCTCCCACACGCGGGTCTGCAGCCAGGGAATACGACCGAAGTCCGACTGCACCAGCGGCACACCCTCCAGTCGGGTCACCAGGCGCTCCCCTGTGGTCTGCATGTTCTCGAACTGGTCCCCGGCACCCCTCAGCTCGGGGTAGCTCACCGTGAAATCCACCAGCACTCCTATCGCAGCGACGTAACCGCATTCTTGAACAGGCTACTTTCCGGGGGGCTCAGCGGCTGGCGGTGCTGACGAACGACGCGACGAAACGGCGTGCCGCCCAGGGCAGCACCCCACACCAGAGCCGGACCATCGATCCATCGGCGCAGTTGACGCGGATCCGACACAGTTCAAGGGGAAAACGTGGGTCGTGGGTGATGGCCTCGATGCTGCTCAGAGGTCCCTCCCAGGCAACCTCGGGCGTCGTGTCCGACGACACGTGCCCGATGACCAGCAGGCGCCGCGTCGTGAGCACCAGGTTGGATCCCGTCATGAACGCACGGGCCAGGCCGACCGCCTGATGTCCCCTGCGCGTGTCAAGCGTCAGGCCACCGACGAGCTGCTCGGCAGAGTCGTTCCACGAGGACACGTTCAGCCCGTTGATGGGATCGAACGTGACGGTGTTCGACTCGTCGGGCTCCCGCTCGAGTCCGGGATGGTACTGGGCGGAAATGACGTCGACGACTTCTTCACCGGCAGGGCAGAGGCGGCCCAGCTCGTCAGCAAAGATCTTGCGGAAGCTGATCATGACCACCCAGTCTGCCAGTGCCCGGCGCCCTCCCGGCGCATGGTTGACTTTGGTGCATGAACGATTCGCCGGACACCCACCCCATCACGGATCCCGCCACGCGCCGGATGGCGGAGGTGGCGGCCACGGAGTTCGACGGTGCATCCGGGGACGGGATCGCGCGGGCCGTGGCGCTGGGTGACCTGACGGTCGCGCGCATCGAGGTCCACGACACCACGTCGGCCCCCGGCATCGTGGGGCAGCGTCTGACGGAGGCACTCAATGCGGCGCTGGCCGCTGCCCGCGTGGGTTCCCGGGCCACCTTCCTGTCCATTCCCGGGCTGGATCCCGCCCTGCGCGCGATGCTGGCGGGCGACGCGGACGTGGAGGTCGGCCAGGGGGAGTCCCCCGTGGATCCCACCTCCCTGGACCGTGATTTCACCGGCACGGACGGTGAGGTCCACGTCACCGTCGCTGGCCGCACCCATGAGGTGCGCAGCGTCCACCTCCCCGACCTCAGCGGGGGCACGCTGGCGCTGGTGCCACGCGCCGCCAATCGTGCGCTGGCCGCGGCGCAGACGGGGCAGGACGGCGCCACGCCCCTGGAGGAGAAGACCGACGACGTCCTGGCAGCGCTCGACGAGAAAATGTCGGCCATCGAGTCACAACTCGACGGCGTCGAGGACACGCTCAACGCCCTGGCCCGCGATCTGGGGTTGTGAGCTCCCCTCAGCGGTCCTCGAGGCCGTTCATCACGGCGGCCAACCGCGTGGGCAACTCCGCTTCGAACACGTCCTCCAGCGTCACGGCCCGCCCCGTGGCGTCCCCCAGCGGCACCCGCCAGTTGGGGTACTCGTTGATGGTGCCGGGCTGGTTCTGCGTCCGCCTCTCGCCGACGGCGTCCCCGAGGCTGGCCAGCAGCACCCGTGAGGGGGTCAGCAGCAGGTAGCGGTGCAGGGCGAGCATCACCTCGACGGGGTCGTCCCGGTGTCCCGCGTCCAGCACCCCGTCGTCGACGAGCTTCGTGAGCCACCCCGACTGCTCGTTGCGCGCCGCCTCCAGTTCCTCCTCCAGCGGCTCGGTCAGGAGCCCCAGCGCGTCGCGCAACCGGACGTGGTCGCCGGCCAGGTAGCCCAGGGTCGGCGGGAGGTCGTGCGTGGTGACCGAGGCAAGGCAGTACTCGCGCCACCGGTGCGCCTCCAACGGGCGGCCGTCGTCGTGCTCGAACCACAGGACGGAGGTCCCGAGGATGCCGCGACGCGACAGGTACTGCCGCACCCATGGCTCGACGGTGCCGAGGTCCTCCCCCACCACCAGTGCCTGGGCGCGGTGCGCCTCCAGCGCCAGGATGCCGATGAGGGCCTCGTGGTTGTTGCGGACGTAGGTGCCGTGGCGCGGCCCCAGCCCCTCGGGTACCCACCAGAGACGGAACAGGCCGATGATGTGGTCGATCCGCACACCGCCGACGCGGCGCATGGCGGCGGCCACCATCTCCCGGAACGGGGCGTAGGCCACCTCCTCGAGCTTGTCGGGGCGCCACGGGGGCTGCCCCCAGTCCTGACCTGCCTGGTTGTAGTCGTCCGGCGGGGCGCCGACGGTGACGCCGTCGGCGAACAGGTCGGGCATGGTCCAGGTCTCGGCGCTGCTGCCGCTGACACCGACGGCCAGGTCGGTGAGGATGCCCACGGGCATGCCCACCTCCTCCGCCACGGTCTGGGCCGCGGAGACCTGCAGACTGGCCACCCACTGCAGCCAGGTGTGGAACGAGACGGAGTCGGCGTTCTCCGCCGCGAAGTCCTTGACGGCGGGCCCGTCGACCCGTTGGTACTCCCGTGGCCACTGCCGCCAGTCGTCGCCCAGTTCCTCCGACAAGGCGCACCACGTGGCGAAGTCCCGCAGCGCGTCGCCCTCGCGTCGGGTGAAGTGCTCCAGGGCGATCTCGCGGGCGGGACGGCGTCCCGCCTCGAACACCAGGCGCAACGCCTCACGCTTGACCCGCCAGGCGCCGTCGCGGTCGATGGCGCGAGCCTCCCCGGCCACGGGGTGCAGCGACTTGCGCAGCCGGCGGACCCGGCTGCGGGTGTGGCGGTCCAGCCCGGCGAACTCCTGAATGGATTCGGGGCGGATGTAGAGGGGGTTGATGAACCGGCGGCTGGCCGGGAGGTACGGCGACGGTTCCATGGGTGCGGTGGGCTGCGCCGCATGGAGCGGGTTGATGAGCACGTGACCGGCGCCCTGCCCGGCTCCGGACCAGGCGACGAGGTCGGCGAGGTCCACGAGGTCCCCCACCCCCCACGACTTCTTCGAGGTGACGCTGTAGAGCTGGGTGGCGTAGCCCCACGTTCGGGCATCGCGCATGGCTGCCGGGAACCCCAGGTGCGGCGGTGTCACCACCAACGTGGCCTCTGAGCGACCCTCCGCCGAGTTCGCCACGAGTTGGTGGTAGCCCAGCGGCAGTTCTCCCCCGAACCAGAAGGTGGCCTCGCCGCGCATGGCGCCGCTGATCCAGCGGTCGGGCTCCCAGTTGTCGATCTGCTGGGCGTCGACCCGCTCCCCCGACTCCAGCACCATCGACAGTTCCACCACCGTGCCGGCCGGCACGTGCACGTCGATGCTGACACCGCTGCCGTGCTCCACGACGGTGCAGGGCGGCAGCACCCGACGCCAGCCACGCTCAGCGACGTCGGCCAGCGCAGCGGCCCTGGCGTCGTCGGTGGAGGCATCCACCCCCAGGGCGTGGAGGACCGCGATCACGGATTCCCGGGATATTTCCAGGTCTCGACCCTTCCAGTCACGGAATTCCAGTGCGATGCCGAAATGCTCGGCAAGCCTGGTGAGGTCGTCGGGGAGCTGGGACACAGGCTCGTCCTTCTTGTGGTTACTTCTTGATGACGACGGTGTGGGCGATCTTGTCGTGCAGCGTCTGCTTCTTGGCAGTGAACAGCATCGACAACGGGTCAATGAGGTTCAGCAACGGAACCTGACCAAACACTACGGCGGTGGCGGCCCGGATGCCGGAGGTGCCCCAGCTCGGGGTGGTCTCGAGCCCACTGCCGTCGGGGACGACCCTCAACCCCGTGATGAGTTGCCCCAGCGTGCCGCCGCGCGTCGCGACCAACACGGTGCGATAGATGATGAGCAGCACCACGGAGACGAACAGGTACAGGTACAGGGGCGGGATCGCGCCCTCCGGCAGGGGTGGGGGTGTCAGACCCTGAGTGACGGCCAGCGTCCAGTCGGCCAACCACAGGCTCAGGGCGTCGATGGCGTCGCCCGCCACCAGACGCTGCACGAGGCCCAGCGGAATGGTGAGAATGATGTTGTCCAGGATGGCCGCCAGCACGCGCCACCAGAAGCCCGCCAGCATCGGCTGGCGCATCACGCCCGCCCCGTAGTAGCCCTGGGAGGCCGGCGTCGCGCCGTAGGGCGACGGCTGCGCCTGCTGCGGCGCCTGCGGGGCACCCAGCCCGCCGGCGGGGCGGGTCACCTGCGACCAGTTGCCGCCGTCCCAGTAGCGTTCGCCACCGGAGCCGGCCGGGTCGGGGTACCAGCCTGGGGGCGGGGATTCTGCGGAAAAACTCATGGCGCACAGCATGCCACGTCGTGGCGCAGGTGATTTCCCGCACGGCACGAGATGGGCAACAATGTTCGGCAATGGAAATGATGGGGCGCTACAGGATCACCGGACGCATAGGTGCCGGATCGTTCGCGACCGTCTACCACGGTCAGGACGACTCCCTCGAGGTCCCCGTGGCCATCAAGGTGCTGGCTGACAACTGGTCCGCCAACGACGACGTGCGCGCCCGCTTCCTCGCGGAGGCGCGCCTCCTGCGCCGACTCAATGACGAACGCATCGTGCGGGTCTACGACATCGGCACCACCGACCGCGGCCAGCCGTACTTCGTGATGGACCTGGCCGACGGGGGCTCGCTGGACCACCTTCGCAAGCATCCCGTCGCCCCCGGGCTGGCGCTGCGGCTGTGCGCCGAGGCCTGCCGTGCACTGGACGTGCTGCACCGCAACCAGCTGGTGCACCGCGATGTGACCCCCGGCAACATTTTGCTGTCCACCAGTTCCACCGGGGTGCGTGTCATGCTGGCGGACCTGGGGGTGGCGAAGTCCCTCCTCGACGAGCAGCGCGACACCATGACGGCAGGCACCCCCGCCTACATGGCCCCGGAGCAGGGCCGCTCCACACAGCTCGACCAGCGCTCCGATGTCTACTCCATGGCGTGCGTCGCCTACGCACTTTTGACGGGTCGGCCACCGTTCCCGGCGCGCACCCTCACAGAACTCGTGGAACGCAACCCCGCCATTGGGCCGGCCCCCGTGGCGCACCTCGTCGACGCGCCCCTGCTGCTGGACGAGGTGTTCGCCTCGGCGCTGGCATGGGACCCGAACCGTCGCCCCCAGACGGCGCTGCAGCTGGCCGCCGCGCTGGACCGGCTGGCGGACGTGATGGTGGGGGGAGACCAGTACCAGCCCCGCCAGTCGTACCACGCACCGGTGACATCGGGTCCCATGGCACCGAGCGCCCCGACGGCGCCCACGCCGTCGGTGATCCTCACCAGCGGCGGTCGGCACGACGCCAGCCTGCGACCCGACGGGCAGAGCCCCCGGGGAATGCTGGACAACTACATTGGCGCCGGCCGGTACCGCCCCGCGGCCACCCGCGAGCGCCAGTCGCCGTGGCTGTGGGTGTGGGTGACCCTGTCGGCGGCCGCGCTGCTCGGCCTGACCATGTGGGCGACCGTGTACTTCCTCAGCCCGTGACCGTCACCAGCGACTCGTTGTCGATGGGCCCGATCCGACGGCTCACCACGAATGCCAACAGGCACACCACGGTGAGGACGGAGAACAACCAGACGAAGCTGGTCTGGGAGGAGACCTGACGCACGGCGCCCGCGTAGATGGCGCCGGCCAGACCGGTCATGAGCGCGTTGCCGAGCCCCTCGGCCACCTGCAGCGCCGAGTTGTTGCGGCCCTGCTCCTGCGCACTGGAGAGCCCCATGATGGCGACGGCGGTGCTGGGCATCATGACCCCCATGCCGAGTCCGGCGATGACCCAGCCGAGCACGCCCAGCCACAGGGGTGACCCGGTCCAGGCGATGAACCCGACCATGGTGACGAGGCCCACGGCGCAGAGCACCGAGCCGAGCGTGATGATCTGGTCGCGGCGCAGCTTCACCCACGGCCTGGCCTGGCTCCACGACCCTGCGGACCAGCCCACGCTGCCGATGGTCAGGGAGATCCCCGCCTCGAACACCGTCAGTCCACGCAGGTTCTGCAGCACGAGCAGGACGAACGCCTCGGCCGCGAAGAAGCACCCGGCCATGAGTCCACGGGTCAGCACGACCGGCCCCAGCCCGGAGCCGAACAGTTTGATGGCCCGCGGCATCACCCGCGGCAGCCCGACGACGAGCGCTACGAGCCCCACCACCCCGGCGACAACACTCCACGCGCCCAGCGGCTCACCGGCCAGTTGCACGAGTGCCGGGGACACCGCCACCAGCACGACAGCCCACCACTGAATCGTCTCGCTCTCCTCCGCGGGGTCGAAGATGGCCTGCACCTGCCGCATGGCCGGCAGCGCGAGCGCTGCGGCCACCACCAGCAGCGGCAACATGGCGCTGAACACCAGGCGCCAGGAGATCAGCGTCATCCAGGCGGCGATGGGTGGGCCGATGAACGCGGGCAGCAGCCAGACGAAACTGAGGGCGCCCAGGACAGTGGCGCGCTGGGCGCCGTCGAACACCAGCGCGATCGTGACGAACAGCGCCAGGCTCAACGCACCCGCGCCGAGCCCCTGCACGAAACGCGCGGCCAGCAACACCCAGACGGTGGGGGCGAGCGCTCCCGCGACCAGCCCCACGGAGAACATCACGTAACCGGCGACCATGGGCGTCAGCGGCCCCACCCTGTCGGTCAACCGGCCGGCGAGCAGCGTGGCCAGGAGCATCCCGGTCACCATGGTGGAGAACGCCCACGCGTACAGGTGCGGGGCGTCGAGATCGCGCATGACGGTGGGCATGGCGGTGGCGACGCCGATGGTCTCGAACGCGATCCCGAAGATGCTCAGGATCAGCCCGATGAGCAGCCGGGAACGTCCCGCTACGTGGCGCCTCGTGCCCACTGTTCCTCCGAAGTTAGAATCAACCCATGAGCGAACTTGCCCCAGGCTCCCAGACAGTCATCGACGAGCGCACGTCCCAGGTGGAGGACGGCGACCACGAACGTTTCTCCCACTACGTCCCCAAGGACAAGCTGATGAAGGCCATGGTGACGGGCACCCCCGTCGTGGCCCTCTGCGGGAAAGTCTGGGTGCCGACACGCAACCCGGAGAAGTTCCCGGTGTGCCCGGAGTGCAAGGAGATCTGGCAGTCCATGAACCCCGGCGACAAGAAGTAGACGGTCAGACTACCTCCTGACCACAGCTCCGCGACGCCACCCGTCGCGGAGCTTGGTGGCCGCACCGCCCACAAGCCACGAGCAGTGGAGTCCGCCACCGATGTATCGGTGGCGGACTCCTCTGGCGGTGGCTCCGTGACGCAGCGGTGGCGCGAGCAGGTCGCGCGGCGGCTCAGTAGCGGTAGTGGTCCGACTTGTAGGGACCCTCGACGGGGATGCCCAGGTAGCCGGCCTGGACCGGTGTCAGCTGCGTCAGGTTCACGCCGAGCGCGGAGAGATGCAGCCGCGCCACTTCCTCGTCGAGGTGCTTGGGCAGCGTGTGGACGCCGATGGGGTACTCACCGGGCTTGGTGACGAGTTCGATCTGGGCCAGCACCTGGTTGGTGAACGAGTTGCTCATGACGAACGACGGGTGGCCCGTGGCGTTGCCGAGGTTCAGCAGGCGCCCCTCGCTGAGGACGATGATGGAGTGGCCGTCAGCGAACTTCCACTCGTCGACCTGCGGCTTGATGTTGTTGCGGACGATGCCCTCGGTGCCCATGAGCCCGGCCATGTCGATCTCGTTGTCGAAGTGGCCGATGTTGCCCACGATGGCCTGGTGCTTCATCTGCGCCATCTGGGCTGCCGTGATGACGTTGAAGCAGCCCGTCGCAGTGATGAAGATGTCGGCGTAGGCGACGACGTCATCCAGCGTGGTGACCTGGTAGCCGTCCATGGCCGCCTGCAGCGCGCAGATGGGGTCGATCTCGGTGACGATGACCCGCGCACCCTGCCCGCGGAGCGACTCGGCGCACCCCTTGCCGACGTCGCCGTAGCCGCACACCACGGCCACCTTGCCGCCGATGAGCACGTCGGTGGCGCGGTTGATGCCGTCGATGAGCGAGTGGCGGCAGCCGTACTTGTTGTCGAACTTGGACTTGGTGACCGCGTCGTTCACGTTGATGGCCGGGAACAGCAGCGAACCGTCGCGGGCCATCTCGTAGAGGCGGTGCACGCCCGTGGTGGTCTCCTCGGTGACGCCGATGAGGGCGTCGGCGATGGCCTCCCAGTCGACCTTGCCGTGCGCCTCGCGCAGCGCAGCCTTGACCACGAGGGACTCCTCGGAGTCCGACGCGTCATCGGCGGGCACCTCGCCTGCGCGCTGGGCAGCGAGACCCTGGTGCACGAGCAGGGTGGCGTCGCCGCCGTCGTCGAGGATGGTGGTGGCGAACTGGCCGTCGGGCCACTGCAGGATCTGACGGGTGCACCACCAGTACTCCTCCAGCGATTCACCCTTCCACGCGAACACCGGCACGCCGGCCGGGTTCTCGGGGGTGCCCTCGGGCCCCACGGCCATGGCGGCGGCCGCGTGGTCCTGGGTGGAGAAGATGTTGCAGGAGGCCCATCGCACCTCGGCGCCCAGCGCCACGAGGGTCTCGATGAGGACGGCGGTCTGCACGGTCATGTGCAGGGAACCGGCGATGCGGGCGCCGGTCAGGGGCTTGGAGACGCCGTAGCGCTCCCGCATGGCCATGAGGCCCGGCATCTCATGTTCGGCAAGGATGATCTCCTTGCGTCCGAACTCGGCCAGGGACAGGTCTGCTACACGGAAATCCACACTGACAGCGTACCCGCCGAAAAAGCGGTTCGTCGCCCACACTCCCCGGGAGGTGGCGCGCGGGTCAGGTCGCTGCGACGGCGGCGATGTGGGTCAGGGCGAGGTCGTAGCCGCCGAGGCCCAGGCCGGCGATGACGCCAGTGGCGTACGGGGAGACCACGAGATGCTTGCGGAACTCCTCGCGTGCGTGGACGTTGCTGATGTGCACCTCCACCACCACGTCCACCTGTGCGACGGCGTCGGCGATGGCAATCGACGTGTGGGACCAGGCGGCCGGGTTCAGCACCACGGGGATGCCCCCGTCGGCGGCCTCGCCGAGCCAGTCGAGCATCTCGCCCTCGTGGTTGGTCTGCCGGACGTCGACGTCGAGGCCCAGCGCACGACCCGTGTCGCGCAGGTGCTGCGCGAGCTCCTCATGGGTGGTGGACCCGTAGATCTCCGGCTGGCGGACACCGAGGCGCCCGAGGTTGGGGCCGTTGAGGACGAGGACTCGGGTCATGGGGTCTCCTGCGCGGGGGGCTGGCGGGGCGTGTGGTGGGGATCGTAGATGTCGGGTTCGATGTAGGACACCGTCACGTGCGGCACCGCGGTGCGCACGGCTGCCTCGGCCCGGTTGATGAGGTCGGCCACCTCGGCGGCGGAGTCGGCGACGTCGACGCCCACCTTCGCGGCCAGCAGGATCTGCTCGGGTCCCAGGTGGAGGGTGCGGAAGTGGATGACGCGCTCCACGCCGTCGGTGGCTTCCAGCGCTTCGCGGATCTTCTGCCGGTCCTCAGGGGAGGCCGACTCCCCCAGCAGCAGGGATCGGGTCTCGATGGCCAGGATGATGGCCACCACCACCAGCAGCACCCCGATCATTGCCGTGCCGAGCACATCGAACAGCAACTGGCCCGTGATGAGCGTGAGTCCCACGCCGGCGAGCGCGAACGTCAGACCCAGGAGGGCGGCGACGTCCTCGAGCATGATGACGGGCAGTTCCGGGGCCTTCGAGGTCCTCACGAAGCTGAACCACCCCTGCGTGCCCTTGATCTTCCCGACCTCCTTGAGGGCGGTCCTCAGGCTCATGCCCTCGGCGCCCATGGCGAACACGAGCACCACGATGGGCACCCACCACCACTGCGAATCGAGGATGCTGCCGGCGGCATGGGATGGGTCGGAGAGGTCCTGGAACTTGTGCCACGCCTCGTACAGGGCGAACAGGCCACCCAGCGAGAACAGCACCACCGACACCAGGAAGCCGGCGAGGTAGCGGGAGCGGCCGTAGCCGAAAGGATGCTCCGGGTCCGCGGCCTTCGACGCGTTGCGCCCCCCGATGAGGAGCAGCGCCTGGTTGCCGGTGTCGGCGATGGAGTGGATGCCTTCGGCCAGCATCGAGGAGGACCCTGTCAGCAGCCACGCGCCAAACTTGGTGATGGCGATGAAGCCGTTGGCAGTGGCGGCGGCGATGACGGCTTTGTTGCCGCCCTCGACGCTCACGGGGTCAGCCCCAGCCGCAGGTACGCGGCTGCGTAGCGCCCGTACTGCAGGAGTGTGACGTAGCGTTCCACGTCGCTGCTCGTCAGGGAGGCCTCCCCCGAGCTGATGCGGCACACCCTCACCCCGACGGCGTCCGCGAGCGACGACAGCCGACGCGGCACCTCCGCCAACCGGGCGGGCACCTTGTCCTCGTCCAGCATCACGAGCACGGGGAAGGAGTCGCCGTCGGACTCGAAGGGATCGCTGAACGGGTCGCGTGGTGTCACGGCCCGCAGCAGGGTGTCCAGTTCGTCGGCATCGGCGGCCAGGGCCGGCCGTCCGCTGGCGCGGCGCAGGGCTTCGGCGATCCGGCGCGACGCCCGCATGGCCAGCGTGGTGCCACCCCACACCAGAGGCACCGCCTCCGCGAGGCCGATGGCAAGATTCTTGGCCGGGTTCTCAGCGAGATTCCTGGCGGGCGAGCACGCCTGCGCCACCAGGTCGGCGGCGTCCGCCACGTGCCCGGGGTTCACCTGGGGCCCCAGCTCGAGGCGCCCCAACAGCTCCAGCACCGCCACGGCCGCCGCCATGGAGTCACCCTGGGGCACCGGCACCAGCGTCGTGGCGTGGGACGACCCGGCCGCGGCCAGCTGCGACGCCTCCGGCGCGGCCACGATGAGCGTGGCCCCGCGACGCGCCGCCTCGTGGGTGCACGCCACCTCCCACTCGTGGGCGTCGTAGCCACCCAGCGACACCACCAGGTCCAGCGGACCCACCCAGGCGGGGAGGGCGGGGCCCGGCCACGCCAGGAACGGCACGGGGCAGACGGGTTCCAGCACCGCCCGCACGAGGCGGGCCTCGGCACCCAGCACCAGGACCCCGCGCGGCCGGTCCGCCCGCTCGAGGCTGCCGACGGGCTCCGACAGGCAGGCACGACGGATGCGCGCCCCCGTCTCCGCCAGCGTGCGCAGCTGCTCGTCGTTGACCACGTCCGCATGGTCGAGTCTGGCGTCGTCGAACTCCGGGGTCCTCATGGGCAATCCGTCCTTGTGATCACAGGGTGCTGTTCCTACAGGGTGCTGCGGGCCTGGTCGATAAGCAGGACGGGGATGCGGTCCTTGACCGGATACGCCAGTCCGCACGCCTGGCTGGTGCACACCAGTTCCGCCGCGTCGTAGTCGACGGCGAACTTGGCGTGGCACGCCGGGCAGGCCGCGATGGCCAGGAATTCCGGGGACAGGTCCATCTGCTGTTCACTCATTGAGCGCTCCTGTTGTCGATCGTTGCTCGTGTCTCGTTCACGATGGCCAGTACCTCGTCGCGCAGGGCTGCCATGGTGTCGGCGTCGCGGGCCTCCACATTGAGCCGCAACAGCGGCTCTGTGTTGCTGGCACGCAGGTTCACCCACCACTCCTGCTCGTGGTTGGCCACGGTCAGGCCGTCCATCCGGTCCTGCACGCCACGGCCCTCGAATGCGGCGGCGACCGCGTCCTGGCAGGCGGCAGCGTCCGCCACCTCGGAGTTCAGTTCCCCGGAGCGGTGGTACGTGTCGTACTGGGCGGCGAGCTGGGACAGCGGCTTCCCGGCGGCGCGGACCATTTCCAGGATGTGCAGCGCCGCCAGCATCCCCGTGTCAGCGAACCAGAAGTCGCGGAAGTAGTAATGGGCGGAGTGTTCGCCGCCGAAGATGGCGTTGTGCTGCGCCATGAGGGCCTTCACGAACGTGTGGCCCACGCGTGAGGTGATGACCTCGCCGGCGTCGCCGACGGCATCGGTGACGCCCCAGGAGGTGATCTTGTTGATGACGATCGTGGCGCCGGGCTCCTTGGCCAGTTCCGCCAGCGCGATCATGGCGGTCACCACGGAGGGGTCCACCACCTCGCCGCGCTCGTCGATGATGAAGCAGCGGTCGGCGTCGCCGTCGAACACCAGGCCCAGGTCGGCGTCGTGGCCCATGACGGCGGCGCGCGCGTCCAGAAGGTTCTCCGGCACCAGAGGGTTGGCGGGATGGTTGGGGAAGGTGCCGTCGAGGTCCATGTAGAGGCCGATGACCTCGAGCCCCCGGCCCGCGAGCGCCTGGGCGGCGGTGTGCCCGGCCATGCCGTTGCCGGCGTCGATCACCACCTTGAGGTCCCGCCCCGCACCCACGGGGACGAGGTCGGACAGCTTGGCGGCGTACGCCTCCAGTGTGTCGAGGATGCGCAGCGACCCGGTCGCGGTCTGACCCAGTTCGATGGTGCCGGCCAGGTCGCGGATGCGGGCCGTGAAGTCGGGCGCGACGGGACGGGCATCGGCCAGACAGAATTTGATGCCGTTGTACTCGGCCGGGTTGTGGCTGGCAGTGAACTGCACGCCCGGCAGGGACAGCCAACCGGAGGCGAACCACAACTGGTCCGTGGAGGTCAGGCCGACCTCCACCACGTTGGCGCCGGCCCTTCGTGCGCCGTCGGCGAAGGCCTGGGAGAGCTCCTCACCACCCGAGCGCATGTCGCGGCCCATCACGAACTCGCGGCCGCCCAGGTCCAGAAGCTCCACGAAGGCTGCACCGAGGTGCCGGGCGCCGTCGGTGTCCCATTCGGGCGAGTCGCCCGTGACGACACCACGGATGTCGTTGGCCTTGAAAATTCCGGGTGTGAGCACGTGTGTGAGCCTAGTCGACAGTCCCCAGCAGGCGCAGGTGTCCGGCCGTGCGCAGGACCGCCGGTTCGTGGGGCAGGTGGACGGCGGCGGGCTCGGGATCGTCATGCCGCAGACCGATCTCCCGGACGGCGTCAGCGAGCGCCAGCAGGTCATCCGAGGGCATGCGCACGGGGGCCGCATCCTCCAGTGGAAGGCGGATCACTTCCCAGCCGCGAGGGACGCTGGTACGCCGCGCGTGTTCGATGCACAGGTGGAGTGCGCCGGGAATGTGGACGATGGCAAGCGGACCCAGCACCGCGGTGGAGTCCGCATAGTCATAGGTCATCGTTGCCATGGCAGGTGACAGGCAGGCTGTCCGGGTACATCGACGCACGCGATGAGGTTACCCCCCTTCTTGGCTAGAGTTGTGGCATGCCACGCAGCAGGGATCGACACGGCCGCGGGATCCGCGGACCCCTGGCGCTCCCCCACACCTGGTCCTCGCGACCGGTGCCGCTGCGCCACCCGAGCCGGACCGACTTCTTCACCGACTGCGTCACCGACGCCATGAGTGCCATCGCCGCCGTGAACCCTACGGCGCTCGACGGGGTTCTCGTGGGTGTGGAGGACGTACCGCAGTGGTCCCCCACATGGTCGGCGGACCGCGTCCCCATGTCCGCGGCGCTCGAGGGAACGGGCGATTCCAAGGCGCAGGTGGTCCTCTATGAACGCCCCCTGGAGCACCGCGCCGTCACACGTGCCCAACTGCGACGACTCGTGTACCGCACCATCGTGGAGCAGTTGAGTGCGTTGACCGGTACCCCTTTGGCGGAGCTCACCGGCATCGACGACGCGGACTGGGACCTCTGAGCCCAGCCGCTACCCCAGTACTGGCGCCAGCACCCAGGTGAGCACGGGCGCGATGACCAGGGCAGGCAGCATGTCCGCCACCCGGATCTTCCGCAGGTCCAGCAGGCGCAGGCCCAGCCCGATGAGGATGACACCGCCGGTGGCCTCCAGCAGGTCCACCTGGGCGGGGGCCAGGAAACCGCCGAGCAGGAACGCGGCCAGCGTCATCCCACCCTGGATGACGCCGACGGCGCCCGCGGAGAACAGCACACCCACGCCGAGGCTTGCGGCGAAGGCGATGGAGGCGAAGCCGTCGAGGACGGATTTCACGAGCAACTGCTGCGAGCCCAGGCCGAGGCCGTCGGAAATGGAGCCCATGATGGTGAGAGGGCCGACGCAGAACACCAGGACTGGTGTGATGATGCCCTCCACGAAGTGCTGCGAACCGGTGGCGGCGAACCGGCCACGAAGCTTCTCAGCGCCCCCTTCGAGCCGTTCCGTGAGCCGCAGCCACGACCCCAGCAGCGCGCCCGGCAGCAGGGAACCCAGCACCACGAGCAGGCCCACCCCGGCACCCAGCTGCGCGGTCACGGCGTCGCTGGTCATGGAGAGGCAGGCGAAGATGCCAATGACGATGGTGACAAGGCCCAGGCAGTCGGTCACCAGCGTGCGCGTGCGCTCGGGCAGTCGGTTGCCGATGAGCAGGCCCAGGGAGGCACCGGCCAGCACGGTGAGCACGTTGACGACCGTGCCGAATCCAATGAACACGTGGCTGCTCTCAGATCCTCATCGCAGGGTGGGCACGATCTCGGCGTCCACGGGCGAGACCTCCGGTGCCGCCCTGGATGACAACGGAACGATGCTGACACCGGTGTCGGACCCGACGACGGCACCGAACAGCGGCCTGTTGGCGGTGATGGTCACCACCTGCCCGCGCGGGGCGCTGGATTCCAGGGGCAGGGCCAGGGTGCTGCCCGCCGGCACCGTGTGCTCCGTGGTGGTACTCCGGCCGTCGACGACATCGTCCACGAGGGAGACCTCCAGGTCCGTCTCACCGGGGTTGGACACTTGCAGCACCCCGCCGGCGGGGGCGTAGGCGCCCAATCGGTTCGACGTCGTCACGGGAGCGGTGAAGGCGAGGTCCGACCCGTTTCCGGTGGAGAGGCTGACCGCCACGTCGATGTCGGCGGTGACGTGCAGGCCCGTGGCCTCGCCCGCCAGCGACGGGGCGAGGTCGACGGCGATGCTGCTGTGCGCCGGCACCGACACCCCGGCACCACCCTCGGGCTGGTAGGCCACGGAGGCACCGTGGGCTGTGACGTCGACGACGGCGCGTTCATTGCCGGGGTTGGTCACCAGCAGGCTGGCGACGGTGGCACCGGCCTGCACGCCCGGGAGCCAGTGATCGGTGCCCTGGGTGGAGGCCGTGGCGGTCTCGAGCACGCCGCGCGCGGTGGTGGTGCGGGCCACGACGGTGGCGCGTCCCCGGCTGGCGCTGAAGCTGACGCCGATGGGCCCGTCCTGCTCCACGAGCACCGACAGCGCGATGGCGCGGGTGGAGTGAGGCCCGAGCGCGATGCCGCGTGCCCCGAGCGCCACGATTTCTCCGTTGGTGCCGTACAGGGACAGGTCCACGACGGCCTCGGAGGAATCGGGGTTGACCACCAGCAGGTCGGTGTCGGCGGCGCCGGGCACCACGATGGTGCCCTGGGAGGTGGGCGCGGTGCACGGCGTCCAACCGCCGGTGCCGTCGCCGAGCGTGAGCATCCCTCCCACCAGGGCCGACCCTCCGAGGATCACGGACGCTCCGCTCTGGTCCGGGACCTGGGTGGGCCCCACCGCCACAATGCCGTCGCCACCGAGGGGCGTGATGGTGTCCGCCCCGTCGACGAAGAGCGTCCCCGCCTGCGCCATGGGTGCGCAGACGAGCTTCGTCGTCGCGGGCGGCACCACCTCGATGGTGCGTGGCAGGGGTGTGGGGCGCAGCAGGGAGAGCCCCAGCCCGGCACCCACGAGGACCAGGAGGGTCACGAGCGTGATCACGTTGCGCATCACTCACGCACCCTTCGTGCCGACGTGGTGGAACCCAGTGTGGGTGCCATCAGGACGAGGATGAGCACTGCCAGGGCGCCCTGCCAGCCCAGCGCAGCCCAGGAGGGCTTCATGCCCCACTCCAGGTGACCGCCGGCACCCCCGGGCACCGTGAAGGTGACGGGCGGCCGGTCGGGGCTGCGCTGCAGTGCGGTGCCACCCACGCTGGCCTGCCAGCGCGGGTCGTCGTCCTCGGCGAGCACGATGTGGCGGGTGGCGTCGGAGGGCGCGATGGTGCCGTCGACCACGGGTTCGCTGGTCTGCGACGCCACGAGCCGGATGCGGCTGGGCAGTGCCGCCACCGTCCAGACCACGGCGTCGTCCGTGACGGCGGCCCGGGTCAGGCCGGGCGCGTTGCCGACGCTGGCCAGGGACTCCTCGCTGAACCCGCCCATGTAGATGTGGCTGACACCCAGGGCCGTGAGGGTGCTCGCCAGGTCCTCGGGGACCACGGCGACACCCAGTGACTGCACGAGCGTGCCGAACTCGTCCGCATACGCGCCGGCCGGGTTCCGTTCTCCCGTCCCCCATTGCGGCTGGGAGGCATCCACGGCGTTCCAGTCCAGTGTGCCGTCGGGGCGCTGCTGCAGCATCAGCACGCGACTCTGGCGCTCCGAGGTCATGACGTCGCGCACGTATCCGGGCAGCACGCTCGGAGAGGGTCCCACCGGGCCCTGGAAACCCACCCAGGCCCACGCACCGGCCGCGAGCACGCCGAGCAGCGCCAGAACCGACGTCGCTGCGCGGCTACGGCGCCCGGCGGGGGCGTCACCATGGCCGGTGCGGCGCAGCCCCACCATGACGGGCACCAGCAGTGCCGCCACCACCAGCAGGGCCCACCCGGACAGCAGCGCCCGCGCCTGGCCGCCGTGGGTGGCCAGTGCCACCTTCGAGGACAGTGCCCCGGCGAGCAGCGGCACTGCCACGCCTGCGAGCACCAGCATGCGATGGCGCTGGCGGGGCATGGCCAGTAGTCCTGCGGCCGCCGCTACGGCCAGGCCGGCGAAGAACACCATGTTGACCCACGGCGGGATGCCCGAGGGCAGGATGCGGCCGGCCAGAAGGGCAAAGGTGGCGGGCGGGAAGTCGGGCCACGCCAGCGGGTCCGCACCCATCAGCGCCCGGGCCGGCCAGCGCACCAGCGTGGGGAGCCACGGCGCCAGGAAAAGCCACGGCAGACCCACGCCGATGGCGACGTCGCCCCAGCGTCGCCGGTCCAGGACCATCCACACGAGGGCGGCAATGCTCAGCAGGGGCAGCACCACGGGCCATGCAGCCGCGCTCAGGAGGAGCCAGAGAGCAACGCCTGCAGGGCTGCGGAGTCGCTCCGCGCCCACGGACTCGTCGAGCGCCACGCGGTGAATGCTGCGGGCCAGCATGGGCCCGGTGATGGACAGCGCCATGCCGGAGAGGTCGCCGGCACCCACGATCCCCAGCAGCAGGACCGCCCCCGCCCAGAGGGCCGCGCCGGCTGCGGCTGCACCGATCCTGAGCCCCAGCCGCCGCAGGAGGAGCAGCGCGGCGCCCGCGGCCAACGCCGGTGCCAGCACCAGGGCGGCGACGGCGAACGCCTCCGGTGAGGCGAAGACGAAGGTGGAGAAGAATGCGGCCAGCAGCAGCCATGGGGCGTTGGCGCCGCCCACCCCGACGTCGGGCTGCAGGTAGGCCTGCCAGGCGGCCGACAACGACGGCGGGGCCGGGAGCATGCCACCGCCGGCGACACCCACGGCACCCAGCAGGGATCGGCCCGCCACGAGACCCACGATCACGAGCCCCACAAGCACCAGCAGGGCTGGTGACAGCCACGTGCGTCGCCTGGTCTGGCCCCCGGCGAAGTCATCACCGGTCATCTCATCGATGCTGGTGCTGCTGTCGGTGACGACGAGGTCGCGGTAGCGATCGGCGACGCCTGCCCCGAATCGGTCCACACCGTCGCGCACCGACCAGAAGCGTGCCGGCAGCAGTGGAGTGACCCGTGCGCTCGCGTCGGGGGCGGGGGTGGTGCGGGCAGCGAGCGCCGTGGTGGCCTCAGGTGTGGCGGCGAAGGTACGTGCGGCTCCGAGTTCTGCCCGGGCCAGTGCCGGTGACTTGCCCAGAAGGAATCCCAGGGCGCGCAGACCGCTGCCACCGAGCAGGGCAAGTGTGCCGGTGGGACGGTTGCCCCGAGCGGCGACGACACGCAGCGCTGCCAGACGGTCGGAGCGGTGCCACGGCACGGGGGGTGAGGACACCCGTTCGCCGGTGCGGCCCGCCTGCCGGTGCGTGAGTGCCGCCCGGGGCCACGTGGTGACCAGGTGCCCCGCCTCGTTGGCTCGCCAGCCGAGGTCGACGCCGTCGCGGTGGAGGGGGATCTCGGGCGCGAGACCGCCCAGCTCCTGCCAGGCGTGGCCGGCCACGAGCATCCCGGCCGTGGATCCGCCCAGGACGGGCTCAGGTGTCAGTTGCTGCTGGTCGATGTCCCCCTCGTCCACGAACGACATGCGGCGCCCGCTGCGGGTGATCGACGCCCCCGCCTCGGACAGCGTCTCGGGGTAGTTGCGGCGTCGGGGCTGCAGCAACGTGGGAACGACCACGGCGGCCCCGGTCTGCGCGGCGCCGTCGAGGAGTGAGCCGAGGGTGTCGGGGAAGGGGGCGGAGTCGTCGTGCAGGAGCCAGATCCACTCCGGTGCAGCGCCGGCCAATCCCGCCTCCACGGCCGCGCCGAAGCCCTTGTTGTGGGACTGGGTGACCACCGCGTCGAGGACACCCTCATCGGCGGCGCGCGCCAGGAGGGCGGGGCTGTCATCGGTGGAGGCGTTGTCCACGGCCACGATGCGGCCCGGGCGCGGATCGAGCCTGGCCAATGACAGCAGCTGTCGTGCCAGCCAGGCCCGGGAGTTGTGGACCACCATGACGGCGGTCACAGTTCCCGGGTCGATGGCACGGTGGTCGCTCTCGGGGGTCTCGGGGTCGAGCCATGCCCAGAGATCGTCGACGGGTCGCGCCTCTTGCGGTTCCTCCGTCAACGTGGGGCCCTCCTGTGCTTCGCCGGTGCAGTGTCCGACGATATCGCTAAGGCGTCAGATGGCCGCTTGCCGCAGCTTTCGCCGCTCGCGTTCCGACAGACCGCCCCAGATGCCGAACCGCTCATCGTTGCCGAGTGCGTACTCCAGGCACTCGGTCCTGACGCTGCACCCCTGGCAGACGCGCTTGGCCTCGCGGGTGGAGCCCCCCTTTTCGGGGAAGAAAGCCTCCGGGTCGGTCTGGGCGCACAGCGCTTCTTCCTGCCACGCGAACGCGCCGTCGAGTTCCGAGATCAGTGTCCAGCTGTTGTCCATGCCGCCTCCCTTCTGCAGGGAATTACACACGTGCAATTCATCTGACGTCAAGCCCCACGGCGAGTCGGACTCATTTTGTCGGTGGTATGTGCTCTGGATGGGCTAACTGTGCTGTCCGTGCCGAAGAGGCGGACGGATGAGTGTCCCGTCCGGGTCGGCCTCGTCGCGTCGCGGCCACGGGGTCGACACCGATTGCCACACGGGTGGCTGTCGAACCGGCATGACAGGCTCCCCGCCGGCGAGGGGCGCGGTGGGTGAGGTGGGCCGCGCCGGCGTGGTGGGCGAGCCCGGCAGCGTGGTATCGGCAACCCTGGCCGTCTGGGCCGTGGCGGGCATAGCGGTCGACGGGGTGGCGGTGGTCTCCGCGAGGGCCCCACGTGTGGCGAGCGCATCGACGATGGCCCACACGGTGAGTGCGGCCCCCATCGCACTACCCGCGAGTGCCAGGGTGCCCGTGCTCCACCCCATGCCGGGCGAGTCACGCCACCAGAGCGTCGTCAGCCCCACCCTGGCCGCGGCGAACAGGACGGCACCCGCCGCCGTGGCGGCCTTCACGGCAAGGGCGAACCCGCTGGGCGGCAGCAGTGCAGCCCACACCACGGCAAGCGACAACGGCAGGAAGGAACTGGGGCCGAGCATGGCGGCCGTGCCGCCGACGTCGAGCGTGTCGAACGCCACGGGGATGAGCGCCGCCAACTCCAGGAAGCCGACGGCCAGCAAAATGATGGGCAGCAGGTGTTGCAGTGTTCGGGCGATGCGCACTGGTGTGTCCCCTCGAGGTCCGGCCTCCGTGGGGGCAGGCTGGGTGGTCAGGCGAATTCTGCCCCATGGGTGGTTCGCACCAGGTCGACGAGTTCCTTGACCCGCTCGGTGGCGTGCAGCGGCGCCACCAGTGTGGAGGTGTCGGTGTGCACCACCAGCGTGTCCCGCAGACCGAGTCCCGCCACCAGGTGGTTGTCGTCGGCCATGTTGATGAGGATGCAGCCCTGCGAGTCCAGCGCCATGGCCAGACCCTCCACCGCGTTGCCGTCGGCGTCCCTGCTGAACTGTTCGGCCAGGCTGAGGTAGCCGCCCACGTCACGCCAGTCGACGTCGAGCCCCACGGACACCACCCGTGCATCCGTGCGCCCCGCCGAGACCGGCTCCATGATGGCGTAGTCCACAGACGTCTTCTCCAACGTCGGGAACACAGCATCCAGCGTGGTGGGGTCCTCGACGATCCGGGCGATCTTGGCGGCGGTGTCCGGGACGAGTATCGCCAGCTGGTCCAGCAGGGTCTGGGCCCGCCACACGAACATGCCGGCGTTCCACCAGTACTCGCCGCTGGCGAGGTAGCGCTCCGCCACCTCGAGGGCTGGCTTCTCCTTGAACTCGGCGAGCGCGTGCACCCCCTCGAAGTCGTCGAGTTCCTCGGCCCGGTGGAGGTAGCCGTAGCCGGTGTGCGCTGAGGTGGGCACCACACCCAGGGTGACGAGCGCATCGGGGTGCGCCTCCACCACGTCGAAGGCCCGGGCCAGGCTGCGCTGGAACTCGTCGATGGGTTCGATGACCTGGTCGGCCGTGACCATGGCCACCACGGCGTCCGGGTCCCGGTCCGCCAGCACCCCCGCGGACCAGGCGACCGCGTTGAGCGAGTCCCGTCCCACGGGCTCGCCGAGGATGTTCTCCAGCGGCAGCTCGGGTAGCTGCGACGCGACGACGTCAGCGTAGGCGCGGGAGGTGCAGGTCAGGATCTGGGCATCCGGGAACATTCCTGCCACCCGTTCGTAGGCCAACCGCAGGAGGCTGCGGCCGCCGAAGATCTCCAGCAACTGCTTGGGGGTGCCCTGTCGGGACAACGGCCACAACCTGGTGCCGGACCCGCCGGCCATGATGACGACGTAACGCATGGCAGACACCGTATCCCGCCGCCCGCCCTGTGGGTGGTGCCCGCCCCGGAAGCCTAGGATCGGGGGATGGCCATCTCCGCACTCCGCCGTCGTCTGGACGCGCTGCCGTCGCAGCCCTTCTACACCCACTACGAGGGGGACGCCCGGATTGAGCTGTCGGCCGTCACGTTCGCCAACTGGGTGGACAAGACGTGCAACATGCTGGAGGACATGGGGGTGGACCCCACCGAGGTGGTGCAGCTCGACCTCGCCCGTTCACATCCCGGCCACTGGGTCACCATGGTGTGGGTGGCTGCCTGCTGGCAGCGGGGATGCACCGTGTCCCTCGATGCCGACCCCACCGCCGTGATGGTTGTGACCGGTCCCGACGCCGTCGCCGACACCAGGATGACGGTGGCCTGCTCGCTCCATCCCCTGGGCCTGGGTTTCCCCGTGGCACCCGTGGGCTGCACCGATTACGCAGAGGTCCTGTCCCAGCCCGACTCCCACGTGGCCGAGCCCCTGTCGCCCCATGACGTGGCCGTGGCCCCGGACACGACGTTCCAGCATCTCCGTGAGGTTGCGCCCAGATCCGGGCGCCTGCTGGCCGCCGACCCCGTCCCGGGGTGGGAGAGCATTCGAGACCTTCTCGTGGCCCCGCTGCTGGGCAACGGCTCGACGGTGGTCGTGGTGGGCGCCGACGAGGACGCCGTGGAGCGGATCCGCACGCAGGAGCGCGTCGAGGCTGGCTGAGTCAGGCGTCCGCAACACCCGGAGGGGTCTCAGCCCTCCGGCTTGCCCTTGATGAATCCGGCGCCCCAGCAGAGGTGCATGACGGCCAGCACCAGCGGGAACCGCAGGCGGGCGGCGGGCGGCAGGTTGCGCATGCTGGCGGTGGCGCCCAGCAGGAACACCATGTAGATGGCGGGCGCCAGCAGCAGGAAGCTCAGGAGCCTGCTGCGCAGCAGCAGACCGAGCAGTCCCCCGGCCGTACCGACGGCCAGGCCGGCCACCGCGACCGGCGGTGCCAGGTAGCGCAGCGACAACGTCTCCGGGTGGCGGCGCGCCACCTCCCGGCGCCAGCGCCCCGTCAGGTGGAACTGGCTGGCCAGCGCCCGGATCGAGGAGCGTGGCCTGTAGACCACGCGCAGGTCGGGGGTGAACCACACCATGTGGCCCGCCAGGCGCAGGCGGTGGTTGAGTTCCCAGTCCTGGGCGCGGTGCAGGGTCTCGTCGAAGCCCCCCACGGAGGCGAGCGCGTCGCGGCGGAACACTCCCAGGAAGACGGTCTTCGCGGGGCCGGCAGGCGTGTCGGACAGATGGAAGCCGCCACCCCCCAGCCCCACGCGGGAGTTGTAGGCGGTGGCGATGGCCTGCTCGAGGGGCGTGGACCCCTGGGCGTCCATGAGCCCTCCCACGTTCGCGGCGCCCGTGCTCTCGAGGAGGTCGACGGCGCGTGTGATGTAGCCGGGGCTGAGCTCGCCGTGCCCGTCGACGCGGACGATGATGTCGTGGCTGGCCACGGCGATGGCAATGTTCAGCCCGGCCGGTGTGTACCCCGTGGGATTGTCCACCACCGTGATGCGCAGATCCTCCTCGGCGAGCCCGTGGGCCACGGCGAGGGTGGCGTCCTGGCTGGGTGCGACGCTCAGCACCACCTCGAGTTCACCGGGGTAGTGCTGCTCGAGCACGCGTTCCACGGCCGCGCGGAGGTGTCGTTCCTCGTTGCGGATGGGCATGACGACGCTCACGCTCGGGTGACCTGCCACCTGGGGGCTCCTCTCGGCCGAAACTGTGTCCGCCAACCTAGCTGACGGTGCAGATGGGCGGCGCCTCGGCAGTCTCTGCACTGACCTCGACGCCCTCCGTCGGCGCGGACTCCGCCGCGGTGGGGACCGTGGGGCTGCTGGCGGAGTCGGACGGTTCCGGGCCTGCGCTCCTGTCGGCCTGCGGGGACGCTGCGGACACCTCGGGTGTGGAGTCGGGATGATCCAGTGCCTCGGCTGCGTTGATGGCATCCACCACCGTGGAGCGGATCAACGGCAGGTCAGGGTGGGCCGTCACGATGAGTGGCGGTGTGAAATCCACGCTCGTCAGTTCCAGGGCCTTGGCCTTCAGCGCCAACTCGGCCAACTCCGCGACGTGGCCGGCGCCGACGTCGGTGAGGACAATGTCCTTGCCTGCCTCGGAGAGTTCCACGAATTTCGTGGCCACCACGGCGGGGTCCAACTGCTTGGCCATGGCCGACATCACGCACTTCTGCCGGTTCATGCGTTCGTAGTCACTGGAGCCGTGGCGTGACCGTGCGAACCACAGGGCGTGGTAGCCGTCGAGGTGGACGCCCTCCCCCGCCTCGATGTAGCCGCTCACGGCGCTGCCGCCGCCGCCGATGGCGACGTCGCGCCCCACGTTGAGAGTGATGCCGCCCATGGCGTTGATGAGGGACTGGAAGCCGCCCATGTCCACCATGGCGTAGTAGTTGATGTCCAGCCCCAGCGTCTCCGACACCACCTCACGGGTGGCCATCAGACCGGCATTCCCGGAGGGGTACAGCTCGGCATTGCCCTCCGCCAGCGTGTACACGCCGTTCAGCATGCACGCAGCGTCCTCGCAGCGGAAGCCGTCGGGGTACTGCTCGTGCAGCGGCGAACTGGCGGGGAACGGGGCTCCCTGCAGGTTGCGGGGTAGGCCGAACACCACGGTGCGTCCCGTCCTGGCGTCGATGGAGGCCACATTGATGGAGTCGGGACGGACGCCGTCGCGACTCGCCGCAGCATCCACACCCAGCAGCAGGATGTTGTAGCGCCCGTCCTTCTGACTGCTGTCACCGCCGCCGCGCAACACCTCGGAGACGTTGTTGGCCGCAGTGAAGGCGCTGGCTGCCACGCTGGTGGCGAATCCGGCCGCGATGACGAGGACGAGGGTGGACGCCGTGAGGGTCAACCGTGTGGGGCGCAGCAGCCGGGTGGGACGCGCCAGCCGCCACGCGTCGAGCAGCAGTATTGCCCATCCGGCGAACGCCAACCATGCACCCACCCGCAGTCCCGAGGTGACCGGCCCGTTCAACAGCACTGCCAGCGTGGGTCCGCGCAGGAGCCACAGGCCCAGCAGCACCACCAGCGCCACCGCCCAGATGGCCGCCCAGGCGCGCATGGCGAGGCGACCCACGGCCCGGTTCCCTGCGACGAACTGCGCCGAGCCGGGCACGGCCGCCGACATGAGCAGCAAACCCAGCGCCCGTCTGGTGCGGACACTGCGCGCCTCTGTCGAACGGTCAACCTTCACGGGCGAATCTCCTGCAAGTCGGTGGTCCTCCAGCGTGCCTGCCATCGACGCGAATATTGGAGGTGACGCGCCGACGAACCCTGATTTCTCCCGGACCCGAGTGCTTCGACGGCCCTGCTGGGCGAGCTCCCAGGACGCCCGCAGGTAGCATTACCCGCTCACGACGAGGGAGACACATGTCGAACGGACGCCGGGACGACGACCTGGAATGGCTGTACCGACGCGAGGAGGAAAGCTCGGAACAGACCCGCGTTCTCCCCGCGGACGAGGTGGCAGCCCTGCAGGGCGCACCCCGCTCCGGCCGGGGGCGCCCGGCAAGGCCGACCCAGTCCGCTCCACCCCCACCCCCACCCCCCCGGCAGCCGGAGCGCACCAGGGGACGCGATGATGGCGTCCCACCGCCCAACCGTCGCCGCAAGCGGCGTCACCCGCTCCGCAGGATCGTGCTGGTCCTGGCGCTGGCCTGGGTGGTCTTCATGGTGGGCACCCCCGTCTTCGCGCTCGTCCGCGGCACCGTCGTCGACGCGGCACCCTCGGGCGACCGGCCGGCGGAGCAGCCGGGCCGCACCATCCTGCTGGTGGGCTCGGACGCCCGCGAGGACATGACGCCGGAGGAACGCTCCAAGCTGAGGACCGGCAGCACTGAGGGCCGTCGCACCGACACCATGCTGCTGCTGTACGTGCCCCCCTCGGGCAACTCGGCGCTGGTGTCCCTGCCCCGCGATTCACTGGTGTCCATCCCCGGACACGGGAAGAACAAACTGAACGCTGCCTACTCCTTCGGAGGGGCGCCCCTTCTGGTGGAGACCGTGGAACAGAACACCGGCGTCCGCGTGGACGGGTACCTGGAGATCGGTTTCCTCGGACTCGTGGATATGGTGGATGCCGTCGGGGGTATCGAGGTGTGCCCCACCAAGCCCATGAAGGACAAGGACGCCCACATCGACATCGCTGCAGGTTGCCAGAACCTCGACGGTGTCACGGCGCTGGGCTACGTCCGCATGCGCAAGGCGGATCCCCGCGGCGACCTCGGGCGGATCGAGCGCCAGCGCGAAGTCATCGGCAAGGTCATGAAAAAGGCCGTCAGCCCGCTCAGCATCCTCAACCCCATCACCTACTGGAAGCTCAACATGGCCGTCTCCCGGTCCGTGGCACGCAGCGACGAGACCGGCCCGGCCGCTCTGGCGTCGATCGTCTCGGGGCTGTTCCAGAGCGCCACGGGCGCCGGGCTCAGCCTCACGGTTCCGATCGGGAACGCGAACTACAACAGCAGCGTCGGCTCTGCGGTCCTGTGGGACGAGAAGGCCAGTCGCGAGATGTTCACGGCCATCGCCACAGGGGATGTCAAGGCACTGGAGAAGTTCCAGGGTTAGGGGGTGGCCTGCGGCCCCGATAGCCTTGCCGCTCACTCGTGAACACTTTTGTGGAGGGCCCGTGAGCCAGAACGACCAGACGCCCCCCTGGGGCAACAACCCCAATGGACCCCAGGGACAGGGACCCAACCCCGGAGGCTCGGGACCGGCCGGGCAGCAGGGATACCCCCAGCAGGGCCAGCCGTACCCCCAGCAGGGCCAGCCGTACCCCCAGCAGGGATACCAGCAGCAGGGCCAGCCGTACCCCCAGCAGGGCCAGCCGTACCCCCAGCAGGGACAGCCGTACCCCCAGCAGGGATACCAGCAGCAGGGCCAGCCGTACCCCCAGCAGGGTTACGCCCAGCAGGGACAGACGCAGCAGATGGCCCCCGGCACCAAGAAGAAGTCCAAGGCCCCCGTGATCGTCGCAGGCGCGCTGGCGCTGGCGTTGGTGGTGGGCGGCATCGTCTTCGCCATGAACTTCCTGGGCGGCGCCACCCCGGCTGCATCCCAGGGCATCCCCGCCAACGCGCTCGCCGTCCTTGAGGTGAACCTGAACCCGTCCGTGGCCGACAAGCTGGCGGTGAAGGGCTTCGCCGAGAAGTTCCCCGCCATGGCCGAGAGTGTCACAGACGTCGACGGCGACTACAAGAAGGCCATGTACCAGGCCATCTTCTCCGACGTCGACGAGGCGCCCGACTACAGCGAACTTGAGCCATGGCTGGGAGACTCCATGGCCATCGCCGTGCTGTCGTCCCCCACCGCCTCGGAGGACATCCTCAGCTCGGATCCTGACGTGCTCATGTCCATCCAGGTCACCGACGCCGGCAAGGCGGAAGCCTTCATGTCCAAGCACGGCGACGGCGCGCAGGTGTCGTTCCTCGACGACCTGATGCTGGTCACGGACAAGGACAAGCCCGCCCCCGACGTCGCTGCCATCAAGGACTCGTCGTTGGCCGAGAACGAGGACTACAAGGCTGACATGGCCAAGCTCGGCGGCTCCTGGCTCGCCACGGGCTGGGTCGGCACCGAACTGTTCAAGCAGGCAGTGGACGCAAGCTCAGAGTCCACAGGCGTGAACGCCGATGTGCCCAACGCCCGCGTCGCCATGGGCCTGAAGATCGAGGACGGGTCAGCCGTCATGCGCGCCGTCTCCTGGAGCGACCAGGTCGTCACGGAGGGTCCCGCCACCACGTTCCTCGGATCACTGCCCTCCAGTGCGCTCGGCGCCATGAGCTTCTCCCTGTCCGACTCCGTCCACGACCTGCTCTGGGAGCAGCTGGAGCCGCTGATCGCCGACAGCCCTGAGTTCGGGGACCAGCTGGGCATCACGTCCAAGGACGACCTCAAGGCCATCCTTGGCTCCGAGATGGCCATCGCCGTGGGCATGGACGAGTTCAACTCGCCCATCGTCGGACTCAAGGTGCGCACCGACGACGTGGCCAAGCACGAGTCGTTCATGGACACCATCGGCTCGACCATGGGTCTCGAGGGGATCGCGCACGTCGCAAACGGCGACGTGGTCACCACCACCTTCGGCCAGTCCCCTGACGAGTTCGCGAACCCGGCGGGCACGCTGGGCGACAACGAGACCGCGCAGAAGCTGACGAAGGGCAGCGGCGACCCACAGGCCGTGATGTGGGTGGACCTGCCCGCCATCCTTGCCATCCCCGACCTCGGTCTGGGCAGCGATGACGAGATGATGCAGAACCTGGAGCCGCTCAGCGGCATCGGGATGTCCAGCTCGATCCTCGGCGACGACTACGCCGAAACCTTCATCCGGGTGGGCACCAAGTAGCTCACCCTCCCACCACAGACGACAGCTCCCCGCCCGGTTGGGCGGGGAGCTGTTGTCGTTGTACTGGCTGGTCGCGTCAGTCGCGGCGGGCGGCGTCGCGGACCACGGCACCCTTGGCGTGAGCGGCGTCGCGCAGGGAGTCCTGGAACGCCAGCATGCGGTCGCGCAGCTTCTCGTCGGAGGCTGCCAGGATTCTCACGGCCAGCAGGCCGGCGTTGCGTGCGTTGTCGATGGCGACGGTGGCCACCGGCACACCAGCGGGCATCTGCACGATCGACAGCAGCGAGTCCAGGCCGTCCAGGCGCTTCAGCGCCACGGGGACGCCGATCACGGGCAGCGGGGTCAGGGCTGCCAGCATGCCCGGCAGGTGCGCGGCGCCGCCGGCGCCCGCGATGATCACCCGGATGCCGCGAGCGTGGGCGCCGTGGCCGAAGTCCACCATCTCCTGCGGCATGCGGTGCGCGGAGACGACGTCGGCCTCGAAGGCGACGTCGAACTCGGCGAGCGCGTCGGCGGCGGCCTGCATGACGGGCCAGTCGGAGTCCGACCCCATCACGATCGACACGAGTGGTTCAGGCATTCGGGTCCCCCATCAGGTAACGGGCAGCATGCCGGGCGCGGCGCAGGGCTGCCTCAAGGTCGTTGTCGCAGGCGGTGACGTGACCCACCTTCCGGCCGGCGCGCACCTCCTTGCCGTACAGGTGCACGCGGATGGCACGGTCGCGCGCGAAAACGTGCTGCAGGGCACCCGTCAGATCCGGTTCCGCACCACCCAGGACGTTGGTCATGACCACGTGGGGGGCGCGGAGATCCGGTGCTCCGAGCGGCAGGTCAAGCACCGCCCGCAGGTGGTTCTCGAACTGGCTGGTGAGGGCGCCGTCGATGCTCCAGTGGCCGGTGTTGTGGGGGCGCATGGCGAGCTCATTGACCACCACGCGGCCCGAATCCTCGGCCATCAACTCCACGGCCAACACGCCGACCACGCCCAACTCCCCCGCGATCCGCAGCGCCATGGCCTGCAGTTCCGCGGCCGCATGGCCGTCCAGGCCGGGTGCCGGGGTGATGGTTTCCACACAGACGCCGTCGGTCTGCGTCGTTTCGCTGATGGGGTATGCCACGGCCTGCCCGGAAGGCGAGCGGACCACGATGGCGGAGAGTTCGCGGGTGAAGTCGATGAACTCCTCGGCAACGATGACCACCTCCTCACCGGCGGAGGTCTCGGGTTTGGCGGCGAACGGTTCCCCCACCTGGTCGGGGCCGTTCAGTTTCCAGACGCCCTTGCCGTCGTAGCCGCCACGCGAGGTTTTGGCGATGACGGGCCATCCCATTCGCTCGCCGAAGGCCGCGAGATCCTCCGGTGTGCGGCAGACGGAGAACTGTGGGCAGGGGATGCCCATGCTCGTCAGCCGCTCACGCATGAGGGCCTTGTCCTGGGCATGGGCCAGTGCGTCGGGGCCGGGCCGCACCTCGACGCCGTCGCCCAGTTGGCGCAGGTGGCGGGTGGGGACGTGCTCGTGGTCGAAGGTGAGGACGTCGACGTCCTGCGCGAAGCGCGCCAATGTGTCGAACTCGGTGTAGTCCCCGACGACGGTGTTGGCGATGACCTGGGCCGCGGACGTCCCCTGCGCCTCCGCCAACAGGTGCACATCAATGCCGAGGCCGACACCTGCCTGGTGCATCATGCGGGCAAGCTGCCCGCCTCCGACAATTCCCACGCTGTAGCGACGATCCACGGCGCTCAGCGTACCGGCTGGTACCGCTAGTCGTCGTTGCTCTCCCCCCAGGCATCGTCGCCCCGGTCGCCGTTGCCCCGGAAGAGCAGGTTGTTGATGACCACGTGCACCCGCTCCACGCGGGGCAGGTCGTGCAGGACGAGCGGTTGGGCCGCCGCGGTCTCGAGCACCAGCGTGCCGCATCCGAGGATGCGATCGGTGAGGCTGCGCTCGTAGTTGACGTTGTTGATGCGGCGCAGAGGCAGGTCGTGGCCCGTCTTGTTGAGGATGCCGCGGCGAGTGATGATGCGCCTGTCCGTGACGGTGTAGGTGGAGGTGATCCATCGCAGGAACGGCAGGAGCGTCACCCAGATCACCAGCAGGATGAACACGCCGACCGCCACCCAGGTGCCCCACGGCTGGGTGCTGGCGGGAAGCAGTGCGATCCCCACGCCCAGCGCGGCGCTGAAGACGATGAGAGCCGCCACAGGCCAGATGAGGGCCTTGCCGTGCGTGTGCATGTGCAGCACGACTTCTTCGCCGTCACCCAGGGTGTCCTTGCTGATTGCCATGGGGTGAAGTGTGGCACGCGGCGGGCCGTTGAGGCGGCTGCCCCGCTCAGCGGTGCAGCCGGGCGTGCACCACGTCCCCGACGGCGAACGTCTCCAGTCCCGTGGCCGTGGCCACCTGCAGCCGCCCGAATTCGTCGACGCCGTACCCGCGGCCCCGGACCACGACGTCGGGCGCGACCGTGATGGTCAGCTCGGAGCCCACCGAGGAGCACCGGGCCCTGTACTCCCCCGCCAGTGAGCCGGAGCGCTGCCAGAGCCGGTAGTAGCGCTCCATGTGCCCCAGCACACCCGCCACGATCGCCTCCGGGTCCACGGGGAATCCCTCCATCGACAGGGACGTGGCCGTCGGGACCGGCAACTCCTGCGGCGTGAGTTCCAGGTTGAGCCCCACCCCCACCACGGCCCGCGCCCCGGTGGGGTGCTCGATGCGTTCGGACAGGATGCCGCACACCTTGCCGCCGTCGATGAGGACGTCGTTGGGCCACTTCAGCTGTACCAGTGACGGGTCGGGCGCGATGTCGCCGAGGGCGGACGCCACGGCCATGCCCGTCAGCAGTGACAGCCAGCCCCAGCGCGGGAACTCGTGCACGGGTTTCAGCAGCATCGACAGGGACAGCGACGCACCGCGGGGGCTCACCCACGTCCGGTCCAGGCGGCCCCGGCCAGCCGTCTGCTCGGACGCCACCAGCACACGCCCCTCCGGTTCCCCCAGCCGTGCCAGCGCTGCGAGGTCGGCATTCGTTGAACCCGTCGACGTGACGGACTCCACCCTCTCCCACAGGCTGCGCTCCCCCAGGAGGGCGGTAATGCGGACTGGGTCAAGGGCGTTGCTGCTCACCGCGCCACAGTAGTGCCGCCCCGGGGATAGGGTGACGCCCATGGAGATCGACATCCACACGACTGCCGGAAAGCTCGCCGACCTGGGTCGCCGCATCGACGAGGCCGTCAACGCGGGTTCCGCCGATGCGGTGGAGAAGCAGCACGCCAAGGGCAAGATGACGGCCCGTGAGCGGGTCCTGGCGTTACTCGACGACGGCTCCTTCGCCGAGTTCGACGAGTTCGCCCGCCACCGCTCCACAAGCTTCGGCATGCAGGCCCGCCGACCCTACGGCGACGGTGTGGTGACAGGCACCGGTTCCATCCACGGCCGCCCCGTCTGCATCTTCAGCCAGGACGTCACCATCTTCGGGGGCGCGCTGGGCCAGGTCTACGGCGAGAAGATCGTCAAGATCATCGACTTCGCCATGAAGACCGGTGTCCCGCTCGTCGGCATCAACGAGGGCGGTGGCGCTCGCATCCAGGAGGGTGTGGTGTCGCTGGCCCTCTACGGCGAGATCTTCCACCTCCACACCCGCGCCTCCGGCGTCATCCCGCAGATCTCGCTGGTCATGGGTGCCGCAGCCGGTGGCCACGTGTACGGTCCCGCACTCACCGATTTCGTCGTCATGGTGGACAAGACGTCGCAGATGTTCATCACCGGACCCGAGGTCATCAAGACCGTCACGGGCGAGGACGTCACCATGGAGGAGTTGGGCGGTGGACGCACCCACAGCACCAAGTCGGGCAACTCCCACTACTTGGCCGCCGACGAGACCGACGCGCTCGAGTACGTGCGGGACCTTCTGACCTACCTGCCGCAGAACAACCTGGAGGACCCCCCTGTCTACGATGACGAGGAGGTGGACCTCACCATCACCGACCACGACCGCTTCCTGGACACCCTCATCCCCGACTCCGCGAACCAGCCCTACGACGTGCGGGAGATCATCCGCAACGTCCTGGACGACGACGAGTTCCTCGAGGTCTCCGAACTGTTCGCCGGCAACATCATCACCGGCTACGGTCGCATCGAGGGACGCTCCATCGGCATCGTCGCGAACCAGCCCATGGTGCTGGCGGGCTGCCTCGACATCGATGCCGCCGAGAAGGCGGCCCGCTTCGTGCGCACCTGCGACGCCTTCAACATTCCCGTCCTGACGTTCGTCGACGTGCCCGGCTTCCTGCCGGGCGTGGACCAGGAGCACCAGGGCATCATCCGGCGTGGCGCCAAGCTGATCTACGCCTACTCGGAGGCCACCGTGCCCCTGCTGACGGTCATCACCCGCAAGGCCTACGGCGGCGCCTACCTGGTGATGGGCTCCAAACATCTGGGCGCCGACATCAACTTCGCGTGGCCCACGGCCCAGGTGGCCGTCATGGGCGCGCAGGGTGCCGTCAACATCCTGCACCGCAAGGCGCTGTCCGCCGCCGAGAACCCTGACGAACTCCGCCAGCAACTCATCACCGAGTACGACGACGAGCTCACCAACCCCTACGTGGCGGCCGAACGCGGCTATGTGGACCAGGTGATCTATCCCCACGAGACGCGTGCCCAGGTGATCCGGGCGCTCCGGCTGCTGCGCACCAAGCGCGAACAGTTGCCGCCCAAGAAGCACGGGAACATTCCGCTGTGACGGCCGACGAACCGCTGTACGCGGTCTCCAGGACGCAGGCCACCGACGAGGAACTGGCGGCCGTGTTCGCCGTGCTCCAGGCCCGGGCCTCCACGGACACACTCAAGGCCGGCACCGACCGGCCCCTGGCAGGCGGGTGGAAGTCCTACTACCGCACCGTCCGCCAGTCGACGTCGCCAGGTCGTGAGGCGTGGCGCACCTCCATCCGGTTCTAGAGTCTGGTCCCCCCTCCATGACACATCGTCTGATCCTGGCCTCGGCCTCCCCTGCGCGACTCCAGTCGCTCCGCAACGCCGGGCTGGACCCTGAGGTCATCGTCTCCGGCGTGGACGAGGATGCCATCACCCATGCGCGCCCCGACCTGCTGGCCCACGCGCTTGCCGGTGCCAAGGGTGAGGCGGTGGCCGCACGGGTGGACGGCGACGCCGTCATCGTGGCCTGCGATTCGGTGCTGGAGTTCGAGGGACGCGCGCACGGAAAGCCCGGCGGACCCGACCAGGCCATCGCCCAGTGGCGACGGATCCGCGGCGGCCAGGGTGTCCTGCACACGGGTCATTTCGTCAGGGTGCGCGAGTCCGGGCCCGAGGTCACGCAGTGCCGTGTGGCCAGCACCGTGGTGAAGTTCGCCGACCTCACCGACTCCGAGATCGAGGCGTACGTCGCCACCGGTGAGCCACTCGTGGTGGCGGGCGGCTTCACCCTCGACGGGTTCGGCGGGGCGTTCGTCACGGGCGTCGAGGGTGACCCGCACAACGTCATCGGCATCTCGCTGCCCCTGCTGCGGCAGATGATGCTCGACCTGGGCGTCGAGTGGCAGTCGCTGTGGCGCCCCGGCCTCACCGTCGACTGAGGTCCCGCTTCACCGCTCGGGCGATCCTTCCGGCCTCGAGGCCCATTTCGCGCATGGCCCCGCTCATGGGGTTGGTGAAGCCGGTGAAGTACAGCCCGGGCAGCCCGGGCACTGTGCCACCACCGCCCGCCAGTGGTGCGCCGTCGTTGCCCAGCACGTTGAGATGCCCCACCAGGGAGGCGAGTCCGTTGGTGTAGCCGGTGGCCGCGACCACCACGTCGGGCTCGAGGGAGGTGCCGTCGGAGAGCAGCACGACGGGCCCGTCGAAGCCCGAGACGGCCGCCACCGGCTCCACGGTCCCCGCGCGCAACGCCCCCACCAGGCCGACGTCCAGCACAGGGATGGATCCGGCACGGCCCCGGCTGTAGAGGCCCCTGCCCGGATCGCGCCACCCGCGGCGGGTGAGCTCAGCGATGGGCACGAACGCGTGCCGCACCGGCTCAGCAATGGCATCGGCGACTGCTGTCGGGATGTGGCGCATCAGAATCGCGACCAGTTGCGTCGGCACGCCCAGCATGCTGCGGGGCATGACGTAGGGCGCTCCGCGCACGGAGATGCGAACGCGCGACGCGCCCTGCTCCACGAGGTCGACGGCGATCTCGGCGCCGCTGTTGCCCGCTCCCACCACCAAAACATCCCTGCCTGCATACGCGGCCCCGGTGCGGTAGGTGCCGGCATGCAGCACCTGCCCCGAGAACCCACTCCTCCCGGGCCAGTCGGGCATGACCGGTCGGTCGTTGAACCCGGTGGCCACCACGACGGCCCTCGCTGCCACGTCGCCTCCCGCCGTGTGGAGAATCCATCCCGACGCGCTCGGGTCGATCCGTGTCACGGTGGTCCGGAGACGGACGTCGATCCCGTGGATGTCGGCGTAGTCCTCGAGGTAGGTGACGACGTCGTCGCGTGCAACCCACCGGCCACGTGAGCGTGGGATCGGGCACCCGGGCAGCCCCGAGAGCCACCGGATGGTGTGCAGGCGGAGCCGGTCGTAGCGATTGCGCCAACTGGTCCCGATGGCCTCCGAGCGCTCCAGCACCACGGCTGGGACCCCAGCCCGCTGCAGCTCGGCGGCGACCGCCAGCCCTGCAGGGCCCGCCCCGATGACGGCGACGCCCACCGGGGTCGAACCCTGAGCCCCGCATGATGGTGTGACGTCAGAACCTACGTCTCGCACGTTCCCAACGATAATCCGAAGTCACGCAGATTGACCCGAAGATTTCCGACGCATCACCCTCATTCGGCCTGGATGTGGTGCCTTCCTTCGCCGATCTCCTCGACGAGCTTGGCATTGAATGCGGGGAGGTCGTCGGGGGTGCGGCTGGAGACCAGGCCCTGGTCGACGACGACTTCCTCGTCCACCCAGTGGGCGCCTGCATTCTTCAGGTCGGTGCGCAGGCTCGGGTACGAGGTCAGCGTGCGACCATCCATCACGCCCGCCTCGATGAGGATCCACGCGCCGTGGCAGATGACGCCCACGGGCTTGCCCGCGTCGAAGAACGCCCTGGTGAACTGCACGGAGCGCTCATCCATGCGCAGGTGGTCGGCGTTGACGACGCCGCCGGGCAGCATGAGGGCGTCGAAGTCAGCGGCATCCGCCGATGCCACGTCGAGGTCGACGGGCGCCCGGTGGCCCTTCTTGCCGGTCAGGTCGTCATCGGCCGGCGACACGAGCGTCGCGTGTGCGCCAGCGCCGATGATCGCGTCCCACGGGGAGGTCAATTCGCTGTCCTCGTACCCGTTGGTGAGGAGGAAGGCCACCTTCTTGCCACTCAGATCCGCCATGATGAGTTTCCTTTCGTTGCGTGTGCCCCCACGGTAGTCGGGCGTGTCAGTAACATTCGTGCCGCCCGCGACACTAAGGGGTATGGAGCACCAGCGACGGGCCCGATTCGTGGCCCTGTACGAGGATCACGTGGACGCCGTCATGCTGCACTGTCTGCGACATCTGGCCCCCGCAGTAGCCGAGGACGCCGTCAGTGACACGTTCATGACCGCGTGGCGGAAGCTCGACGACGTGCCACCGGAGCCCCGGGGCTGGCTCATCGTCACGGCGCGCAACACCATCCGCAACCGGTACCGCACCCAGGCCCGCGCAGTGGCGTTGGAGACCCGACTGCAGCAGATCACGCAGTTGGCGGCGGACCCGGCCGACGTCACGGCCGAACGCCGGGCCGACCTCCTCACCGCACTGGGCGCCCTCACCGAGGATGAACGGGAAGCCATCCTGCTCGTCTCCTGGGACGGCCTCACCGGCGCCGAGGCGGCCAGTGCACTGAAATGCAGCCACGGCGCCCTGCGAGTGCGCGTCCACCGTGCTCGTACGAAGATGGCCGCCGCCCTGGGCGATGCGGCCCCCACCTCAGTTCACCTCGGGAGTTCCCATGTCTGACGACCTCTCCAAGCTCACACCCACGACCCCGGCCGCCGTCGCTCCCGAGTGGGACGACAAGCGCCAGGGCATCCTTGACGGAATCCTCGACGCCGACGCGCCGCCTCACCGCGGTCGCTGGATTGCCGCAGCCGTGGCAGCCGCAGTCGCCGTTCTGGCCGTCGGCGGCATCGTGCAGCAGCTCCGTCCCGTCCAGGAGGCCACCCCGGCATCCCCCACACCGTCGGCACCTTCCAGTGCCAGCGCATCCCCGATACCCTCGCCGTCCCCCACACCCTCCACCCCGTCCGCACCCACCCCCATCGGTGCGCGAAGCGACCTTGTGGCGGTCAACACCCTCCTCGTGATGGAGGGTGACGCAGCAACGTTGTGCAACAGCGCCATCACCTACACCGATCCACCCAGTGTCACACCTCAGTGTGAGGGCATTCCGGTCGTCGGCGTCTCGCGCGAGGACCTCCCCCAAAGAACTGTGCAGCACGCCGGCGAGTTCTCCTGGGACAACGTCATCGTCACCGGCACCTTCGACGGCACCACCATGACGGCAGTGGACGTGTACGGGATGTTCGACCCCAAGGCCCCCCAGGATCCTTCCGAGACCGGCGACGCCGAGGACGCCTACAAAGATTTGTGCAGCGATCCCATCCAGGGCACCGGGCCCGGTGACCGCTCCATGGAAGAGGTCGCCAGAGCGCTTCCCGGCTACCAGATGGACTGGCCGGGCGGACCGAACTTCAACGTGGCCGTCACCGGTGACCTGGTGGCCGCACGCAGGGCCCTGGCCCCGTATGTGGAGCGTGTCTTCTGCGTGGCAACGGTGCCCGGGCCGTCGAGGGCCGACGGCGAGCCCGTGGCGAAGGCGGTCTCAGCCATCGCCGGGGTCGAGGATTCCTACTACGCGGCCAACGCCCAGGGCGCCTGGATCACCGTGGTCACCCTCACGGACGACCAATCGGTGAAGGCCGAGGTGGAGAAGGTGGTGGGTGCATCGATGTGGCCCCGGATTCTCTTCAGCTCGTTCTTCTACCCCGTCAAGGACTGACGCTCTGGCATTCGGGCAGTGCAGGGGATCATTCCCCTGCACTGCTCGTCGCACTACCGTGAGCAGCACGCAACCGAAAGGACCCGCGCGTGCTGCTCCTCTGCTTTGCCGGCCTGCTGCTGGTGGCCGCCCTGGTGTCCAACCGAGCGGACCGCACGATCCTGTCCACCTCCGTGCTGTTCCTCGTCGGCGGCATCGTGCTGGGCTCCGGGGCGCTCGGCGTCATCGACATCTCGCCGGAGGACCCCACCGTCGGCCTCCTGGCGGAACTGGCTCTGTTCGCGGTGCTCTTCACCGACGGGATGAAGGCCGGCTGGCGGGACCTGCGCTCCGCATGGCAGCTCCCCGGGCGCGCGCTGCTGCTCGGTCTGCCGATAACACTCATCCTCACGGCACTGTTGGCCCGCTTCGTGGTGGGTCTCGACTGGCCCACCTCGTTGCTCGTCGGCGCCATCCTGTCCCCCACAGACCCGGTCTTCGCCTCCGCGCTCGTGGGCAACAAGAAAGTGCCGGAGCGACTTCGTCACCTGCTCAACGTGGAGTCCGGCATCAACGACGGGCTGGCCCTGCCGTTCGTCATCATCCTGCTCACCATCGCCCAGCGCAGCGGTGAAGTGGACGCCACCGAGGTTCTCGTCGAGTTGGGGATCGGCATTGCCATCGGCGTCGTCGTGCCACTCGTGGCGTTGGCGCTGGAACGCCTGCCGTTCTTCCAGGCCTCCCACCACTACGAGCCGTTGACGGCGTTGGCCATCGGCCTGCTGGTCCTGGCGCTGGGACAGGTCACCCATGGCAACCTCTTCCTGGCGGCCTTCGCGGCGGGCATCACCGTGGCCACGGCAGGCCCCCACCAGCGGGAGAGCTTCGAGCAGTTCGGCGAGCTCATTGCGGAGCTCCTCAAACTGGGGGCGCTGCTCGTGTTCGGGGCCCTCATCACCATCACGGTCATCGCCGACAACGGCTGGGCCGGCGTGGCCTTCGCTGTCCTGGCGCTCATCCTGCCCCGCTCCATCGCGCTGGCACTGTCCTTCATCGGCACCGGGCTGAGCACCAAGGAACAGGTGGCCGCCGCGTGGTTCGGCCCCAAGGGCTTCGCCTCCGTGGTCTATGCCCTCTACGTCCTGACCTCGGGCCTCGACAACGGCATGCAGGTGTTCGACCTCATCGCCGGCACCGTCGTGCTGTCCATCCTGCTGCACTCCTCCACTGACGTGGTTGTGGCACGGTGGTTCGACGACGCGTGGGAGGTCCCCCACTGGTACGGACGACTCAGGAATGGCAGGTAGCGGGATGGACGAGCATTTGACGCGCGATCTCCTCATGACAACGGCGATCTTCGGGCTCTTCGCCTTCGTGTGGTTCGGTTGGGCTCAGGAGAACCCGCCACCCCGGGCGAGGGTGGCCCTGGGTATTGGCGCAGGCCTCGGCGGTGTCCTGGCAATCATCTTCGGCATACTCAGTGGACTCAATTGGGGTGCCCCCACAGCCCTGGACACGTCCGGTCCAGCGTTTCGCACCTACCTGATCCTCGTGGGGGTGGAGGTCGTCCTCGCCGCGGCCGGGGGCATCGGCCTGGGGGTGTCCAGGTGGAGCAGATTCGTGCCGGTGTGGGTCCTGCTCGTGGTCGGCGTCCACTTCTACTTCCTGGCGCCCGTCATGGACATGCCGGCACTCAACGTCCTGGCGACACTGCTGGTGGCCGCCGTGGTGGTGACGATGGCGCTGGCGAGGTCCGACTGGCAACCCAGCTTCATCGCCGGGGCCCAGGCGGGCGTCATCCTGCTGGTGTTCGCCGGGATCGCAGCAGTGACGTGGCTGACGTCACGCACCGCGGTGTGACGTCAGTGGTCAGGACTGCTCGTCGTAGCGGATGGACAGGGCCGCGAACGCGCCCGTCACCGTGAAGGCACCCCGTGCATCGCCGCGCTCGAACAACAACGAATTGTTCCCGTCCGCGGTGATGTCCCATCCCTGCTCCGTCACGGTGCGACGCAGGTAGCTGGCGATGTCCAGCCCGCTGGGGGCCGTGAACACCGCCACCACCGTGTTCTCCTGGTCGACCCGTTCCGTGATGGTGGAGGTGGACGGCACGGAGAAGTCCGCAGGCGCATGCGCAAACCCGAGCGCGCTCATCAGCACACCGTCGGCGGGGATGCTGGCCGCTGCAGAGGTGGTGGGCGGCGGCGCCGTCGGTTCAGGGGACGCCGCACTGCACCCCGCCATGCCCCCCACGGCAGCGAGGCAGCACAGGACGGCAAGCAGTCGACGGATCACAGCGCGCAACTCTACCCAGAGTCAGGAGGTGCGCTCACTCCAACGCGAACAGCAGGTCGCCGGGTGGATCGGCGGCGATGGCCACCATCTTTTCCAGGTCATGTCGCTGCGGCGTCGGTAGCGAGCCGACGGGGAACCAACCCACCTCCGAGGACTCCTCGTCGCCGACGTGCGCCTCACCGGAGGTGCAGCGGGCCAGGAAGCCATGGTTGAGGTACTGGCACTGATCGCCATTGGGGTAGGTGATGGGGGCATCCACCACCAGCCACAGCATTCGTTCCACCTCGATGACCACGCCCGCCTCCTCCATGGCTTCGCGCACAATGGTGTCGGCCGGGTGCTCCCCCGGGTCCACGATCCCTGACACGAGCGACCATTCACCGGTGTCGGATCTGCGGACCAGCAGCACTTCGGGGCCGCCATCACCGGCGCGCAGGATGGCGGCAGCCGTGCCGACCAGCCACAGCGGTGAGTGGCCGACGTGGCGTCGCAGTTCAGTGATGAAATCCGGAGTGGGCACCTGCCCAACCTAGCGGTGCTGCCCCACTCCAACCGGCGGGGGCCAACGCCACTACAGTGAGCGTGGCAACCCCTTTTCACGCCAGGAGGAAATCCAGTGGGCACTCGATCCATCTCCAAGGTTCTGATCGCCAATCGTGGCGAGATCGCGGTCCGGGTGATCCGGGCGGCCCGTGACGCCGGCATCATCTCTGTGGCGGTCTACGCCGACTCCGACGCAGACTCCCTGTTCGTGAAGCTCGCTGACGAGGCCTTCAGTCTGAACGGGGCCACACCCGCCGACACGTACCTGAACGTGGAGAAGCTGCTGGCTGTCGCGGAACGCACCGGCGCCGATGCCGTCCATCCCGGCTACGGCTTCCTTGCTGAGAACGCCCAGTTCGCGCAGTCGATCATTGACGCCGGGCTGATCTGGATAGGCCCCCCACCTTCGGCCATTGAGGAGCTGGGCGACAAGGTCCGCGCCCGCCACATCGCGCAGCGCGTCGGCGCCCCCCAGGTCCCCGGCACCCCGGACCCTGTCTCCGGGCCCGACGAGGTGGTGGCCTTCGCGCGCGAACACGGCCTGCCCGTCGCCATCAAGGCAGCGTTCGGTGGCGGTGGGCGCGGGTTGAAGGTGGCCCACACCATCGAGGACATCCCCGAGTTGTTCGAGTCAGCCACCCGGGAGGCCGTGACGGCATTCGGTCGCGGCGAGTGCTTCGTGGAGCTGTACCTCGACAAGCCCCGCCACGTCGAAACACAGTGCCTCGCCGACCAGCACGGCAACGTCGTGGTGGTCTCCACGCGCGACTGCTCGCTGCAGCGCCGCCACCAAAAGCTGGTGGAGGAGGCCCCTGCACCGTTCCTCAGCGAGGACCAGGTGGACCAGCTCTACAGCTCCAGCAAGGCGATCCTCAAGGAGGCGGGGTACGTCGGTGCAGGCACCTGCGAGTTCCTCGTGGGCCAGAACGGCGCCATCTCCTTCCTCGAGGTCAACACCCGGCTGCAGGTGGAGCACCCCGTGTCCGAGGAGGTCACCGGCCTGGACCTGGTGCGGGAGATGTTCCGGATCGCCAGCGGCGAGGAGCTCGGCTACGACGACCCCGTGGCGCGCGGCCACTCCATCGAGTTCCGCATCAACGCCGAGGACGCCGGCCGCAACTTCATGCCAGCCCCCGGCACGCTCGTGAGGTGGCACGCCCCCAGCGGGCCGGGCGTCCGCGTCGATGAGGGGTACCACGCAGGAATGACCGTCCCGGGGGCATTCGACTCGCTCGTGGCCAAGGTGATCGTGACGGGCGCCGACCGGCAGCAGGCCATCGCCCGCTCCCGCCGCGCGCTGGCCGAACTGCAGGTGGACGGCATGCCCACCGTCGTCCCGTTCCACGAGGCGGTCCTCAACGAACCCGCGTTCGTGGCCCCCGACGGCAACTTCCTGGTGCACACACGCTGGATCGAGACCGAGTTCACCGGCGAAATCGCCCCCTACGCCGGCACGATCGGCGAGCCGGACGACGAGGGTGAACCCGAGGTCATCGCCGTGGAGGTCAACGGCCGCCGTATGGAGGTCAAGCTCCCCGCCGGTTTCGGGGCCCGCCCGTCCACCGCGGCGAAGTCGGCCCGCCCCACGAAACGAGCCCGGGGCGGCGCCAAGGTCTCCGCCCCGTCCGGGAACGCGTTGACCGCACCCATGCAGGGCACCATCGTGAAGGTGAACGTCGTGGAGGGCGACTCCGTCGAGGAGGGCCAGGCCGTGGCCGTCATCGAGGCCATGAAGATGGAGCAGCCACTGGTGGCGCACCGCTCCGGCACCATCTCCGCCCTCGCCATGGAGACAGGTGCCAGTGTCACCGCCGGACAGGTGCTCTGCGACATCATCGACTGAGCAGTCAGTCACTCACGGCGGCCCCCGTCCTTGGGGACGCGACGTACCCTGAATGCATGACGATGCTCGGGCTGATGCTCTTGGTGACTGTCATGACCATGCTCCTTTCGGGCATGGCCGACGGTCGCCGTCGTTCGCTGGGCGCACCCGGCGGACCCACCACCGCGGCCCCGCCGCACCTCCAGTGGGGTGGGCCGGGCGGCCAGCCCTCCCCGTACGGTTTCTCCCGGGGCGCATGGGGTCTTCCCACTGATGTGCCCCTCAGCGTGGCCTCCCGCGCGGCCATCGACTCCGACATCACCCACTTCGGCATCGAGCTGCGGGAGCTGGACTTCGACGTGGTTGGCTACGTCCTGACAGACGATGCGCGCGGCGATTACACGCGGGCGCTCGACGCCTACGAGAACGCCAAACTGGCGCTGCAGGGTGCACGGGCCGACTCCGAGGCCACCCACATCACCCACATCCTCGAGGAGGGTCGCTACGCCATGGCGTGCGTGCGGGCCCGGGCCCTCGGCAAGCCACTGCCCACACGTCGCCCGCCCTGCTTCTTCGATCCCGCCCACGGCCCCTCCGTCGAGGACGTCGCATGGGCCCCCGCCGGGGGCGTGGCACGACAGGTGCCTGCGTGTGCCGTCGACGCCTCCCGCATCAGCCTCGGCGCCGACCCCAGGATACGGATGGTCAACGCCGGGCAGACCGCGGTGCCGTACTGGGAGGACCGCAACCACGCCGCGTGGGCGCGCGGCTACTACGGCCCCTGGATGCACGACCCCAGCATGCGACGCATGACGCAGGGGGCCATGATGATCGGTGGCTTCAGCCTGCTGATGGGGATGCTGGACGACTGAGCCGTCCCCGATTGATCACGAGGTGAGGAACTCTCCCCCGGTGTGGTGCAGTCTGCGAGCGGCCTCCGCGAGCGAACCCGTCATGGACGGGTAGACCGTGAAGCTGGCGCTGAACTCGTCCACGGTGACCCGCTGCCCCACGCACACGGCCACGGAGTGGATGAGCTCGGAGGCGTTGGGTGCCACCACCACGCCGCCCACGATGATGCCCGTGGTGGGCAGGCAGAAGAGTTTGACGAACCCGTCGGTGAAACCCTGCATCTTGGCGCGCGCGTTGCTGGCCAGCGGCAACAGCACCGAGGCGACCCGCACCTCGCCGGAATCCACCTGCTTCTGGCTGGTGCCGACGGTGGCGATCTCGGGGGAGGTGAAGACGTTGGAGCTGACCTTGCGGAGGTCCAGCGGGCTGACGGCGTCGCCCAGCGCGTGCCACATGGCAATACGGCCCTGCATGGCCGCCACCGAAGCGAGCGGGAATACTCCCGTGACGTCCCCGGCGGCGTAGATGTTGCGGACGCTGGTCCGGGACACACGGTCCACCAGCACGTGGCCTCCGGGGGTCAGCGTCACGCCGGCCTCCTCCATCCCCAGTCCGGCGGAGTTGGGGATGGAGCCCACCGCCATCAGGCAATGCGAACCCCGCACCTCGCGGCCGTCGGTCAGACCCACCACCACTTCGTCGCCCTCGACGCGGGCGGATTCGGCACGCGCCTCGCTCATGACTTCCATGCCGCGCCTCGTGAACGCGCGCTGGAGCACGTTGGCGGCGTCCTGGTCCTCACCGGGCAGCACTTGCTGGCGGGAGGACACCAGCACCACGTCGCAGCCCAGGGCGTCGTAGGCGGAGGCGAACTCAGCCCCCGTGACGCCGGAGCCGACGACGATGAGCCGCTCGGGGATGGCGTCGAGCTGGTAGAGCTGCTTCCAGTTGAGGATGCGGGTCCCGTCGCAGCGCGCCTCGGGGAGTTCACGAGGGGTGGTGCCGGTGGCCAGCAGGATGATGTCGGCGTCCAACTCCTCGGTGCCTTCAGTGGTGGTGACGTCGACCCGGTTGGGGCCCTGCAAAATGCCGCCGCCGACGATGATGCGCACACCCTCGTGCCGCAGGCGGGCGTCGATGTCGCGCGACTGGGCGTGGGCGAGGTCGAGGACGCGCTTGTTGAGCTCGGTCATGTTGACCTCGATGGCGTCAGCGCCGTCGTCGCCCGGGAAGTGCAGCCCCAGTTCCGCAGCGCGTTCCATGGTGCTCATCACCTCGGCCGTGGCGATCAGGGTCTTGGAAGGCACGCAGTCGGTCAGCACGGCCGCTCCGCCGAGGCCGTCCCGTTCCACCAGGGTCACATCACCGCCCAGTTGGCTGCCCACCAGGGCCGCCTCGTAGCCGCCGGGACCGCCTCCGATGATCACTACCTTCGTCACGGCCCTCATCCTTTCACAGACCCCCACCACGGGGGCTGACCGGAGGTGCCGCCACTTCCCCGGGTGCCCCCACCCGTGCCGGGGGCAGCCGATAGTGTGCAGGGATGAGTGAAGATCCCACAATTCTGGCCCGGACAGCAGCGGAACACGTGGCCAAGGCCCTGTCCGTCCCCCGCATCGACATCGCCCTGGTCCTGGGCTCCGGCTGGTCCAGCGGCGCCGACGATCTGGGTGAGAGCCTGGGCGAACTGGAGCTCGGCGACGTCCCCGGCTTCTCCAAGCCCGTGGTGAGCGGGCACGGCGGTCGACTCCTGGCCATCCGCACCGCATCCGGCAAGGTCGCTGCCGTCTTCACCGGCCGCACCCACTACTACGAGGGCCGGGGGGCCGATCCCGTGGTGCACGGCGTCCGCACCGCCGCTGCCTGGGGCGCCTCGACGCTCGTCCTCACCAATGGCTGCGGCGGGCTCAACCCTGCCTGGGCACCCGGCACCCCAGTCCTCATCCGCGACCACATCAACCTCACGGGCGACACCCCCCTGCACGGCGCCACGTTCATCGACCTGACAGAGGCATACTCCCAGCGGCTGCGGGACCTGGCGCACACCGTCGACCCCGACCTGCCGGAAGGCGTCTACGTCCAGTTCCGCGGGCCCCAGTACGAGACGCCCGCCGAGGTCAGGATGGCGGGGATCCTGGGCGGCGACCTGGTGGGCATGTCCACCACGCTCGAGACCATCGCGGCCCGCGAGGCAGGGCTCGAGGTGCTGGGCATCTCGCTGGTCACCAACGCCGCCGCCGGCATGGGTGACTCCGACCTCAACCACGCCGAAGTGCTCGAGGCAGGCAAGCAGGCCGGGCCCCGCCTGGCCGCCCTGCTGTCCGACATCGTGAAGACCCTCTGAAAACGGGAGCGAGAATGACCGACAAGACCCTCATCACACAGGCACGCGCCTGGCTGGCCGCCGACCCGGACCCCGACACCCGCGCCCACCTCGGGCAGCAGATGCGCCAACTGGAGGATCCGTCGCTGCGGGAGGACGCCCTGCAGCAGTTGCGTTCGCAGTTCGACGGCTTCCTGCAGTTCGGGACGGCCGGGCTGCGCGGCAGGACCGGGCCCGGTCCCAGCCGCATGAACGCGCTCGTGGTGGGCGCCGCCGCGGCCGGCATCGGGGCCTGGCTGGACGCGAACGACCACGCCGGCGGCAAGGTGCTCATCGGCTACGACGCGCGCTGGAAGTCCGACGAGTTCGCCCGCGAGTCCGCAAGGATTCTGGCCGGTCAGGGCTATCGCGTGCTGCTGACGTCCGAGCCCACCCCCACTCCTCTTGTCGCGTTCGGCGTCCGCCACTTCGGGTGCGTGGCCGGGATCGTCGTCACGGCGTCCCACAACCCGCCGCAGGACAACGGCTACAAGGTGTACCTGGGCGACGGGTCGCAGATCATTCCCCCCACTGACGCGGAGATCGCCTCGCACATCGAGAACTTCCCGCCGGAGACGCTGCAGAAGGTCGACCGCAGCGACGAGTACGTGGTGGTTCATGGCGAGCTGCAGGAGGCCTACACGGCCCACGCCGCCACCCTGGTGCCCGCAGACGCTCCCCGCGACGTGACGTGGGTGCACACCGCCATGCACGGCGTCGGCAGCAAGCCGATGCGCGACGTCGCCGCCGCAGCCGGGTTCCCGGCTGGCATCGAAGTGGCCGAACAGGCCGAACCCGATGCCGACTTCCCCACCGTCGCGTTCCCGAACCCGGAGGAGAAGGGCGCCATCGACCTCGCCCTGGCACTGGCCGAGGAGAAGGGCGCCGACGTCGTCATCGCCAACGACCCGGACGCCGACAGGTGCGCCGTCGCCAGCAGGATTGACGGCGCATGGCGGATGCTCACCGGCGACGAACTCGGCGGGCTGTTGGGCGATGCCATCATCCGCTCCGGCGCCCCCGGTGTGCTGGCCAACTCCGTGGTGTCCTCGACGTTGCTGCGCAAGATCGCTCATGCGGCCGGCAGGCAGCACGTCATCACGCTCACGGGCTTCAAGTGGATCGGTCGGGTGCCGGACATGGCATTCGGGTACGAGGAGGCCATCGGCTACTGCTGCGACCCCCACTCCGTGCCCGACAAGGACGGACTCACCGCTGCCCTGACCGTGCTGCGGCTCGTGGCCGAACTGAAGGCCGAGGGCAAGACGCTCGAGGACCGCCTCAACGAGATCGCCGCCACGTACGGGCTCCACGCCACCAGCCAGCTGTCGGTGAGGGTGGAGAACCTCTCCGAGATCACCGACGCCATGGCTCGGCTGCGCGCCAACCCGCCGACGGAGTTGCTCGACGAGCCCGTCGCGTACCGCGACCTGCTGGAGGGCGGGGAAGGCCTGCCCCCCACCGACGGTGTGGAACTCACGGGCGAGAGCATCCACGTGGTGGCCCGGCCCTCCGGCACCGAACCCAAGCTGAAGTGCTACCTGGAGGTGGTGCTGTCGCCGGCCGACTCCTCCACCGGCACCGCCGCACGAACACTGGCAGCCGGGTTGCTCAAGGGGCTACGCGAGCAGATGGCCACGGCCCTGGGCGTCTGATCGACGACGGGTACGGGAGGCCTGGCGCCATCGTCCTTGTGTCATGACTACCCTTGGGAAGCATGAGGACGATGCGCATGGGCCTGGCCGTACTGCTGTTGGCAGTCGTGGGGATGCTGGGGGTGGCCTCACCTGCCAGCGCCGACCAGTCAGCACCCATCACCAAGTACCACATCGATGCCACCCTGACTCCGGGGGGCGACACCCAGGTGACCATCGACATGGTCATGGACTTCAGCCAGTTCCGGGGTCGCGGACCCACGTTCGTGTTCCCCGAACGGCAGGAGGACGGCCAGAACCCGGACGAGTGGTTCTCGTTCCCCATCTCCGACATCCAGGTGTCGTCCCCCTCCGGGGCCCGCAGTGACACGTCGTTGGAGCGTCAGGACGGGAACGTGCTGCTCCGCGTGGGGCAGGAGGACACGTTCTACACCACCCCGCAGAGCTACATCGTCTCGTACACCGTCAAGGGCCTGATCGTGTCCAACCAGGCGCAGAGCGGCCTGGATGAGTTCAGCTGGAACGCGATCGGCGGCGGCACCACGTCCCGCATGAGCGACGTCCAGGTGAGCATCAACGGCCCCGCCGACGTCTCCCGGACCGCCTGCTTCTACGGCACCGACTTCCAGGAGAAGTGCACGAACAGCGCCACGGGCAGCTCCGCCACCTACACCATCGCCACGCTGGATCCCGGAAACCCTGTGCAGGTGGTGGCCGGCTTCCCCGCCGGCACCTTCGGGGGCGTGCAGCAGATCAAGACCAGGCGCGTCACCGCCACCAACATGTTCGAAGTGAACGCCGGGACCGGCGCAACCGCCGGACTCCTGGGCCTGGGGGCCGTGGTGGCGCTGGTCACCATCTTCCGCCGCCACGCCCGCGACGACGTTTTCGTGGGGCTGACCCCCGGCCTCACCCCCGGCAAGGGTGACAACGTCCGGATCGGCAAGAGGTCCGGCAAGCAGAACGTTGCGGTCGCGTTCCGGCCCCCGAAGAGCACCCGCCCCGGGGAGATCGGAACCCTCGTGGACGCGACCGCGGACACCGTCGACGTTTCCGCCACCCTCGTGGACCTGGCAGTGCGCGGGCACCTGAGGATCAGCGATGCCGGCAACAACGACCACCTCCTGACGCGAACCCGCCGCGAGGCGGACGAGCTGGTCAAGTACGAGAGCAAACTGCTGGAGCGCATCTTCAAGACTGGCGACGAAGTGCGGGTCAGCGAGTTGAAGGACGCCAGCTACGCAGGACTCCAGGACAAGGCCAAGGCCGACCTGTACGCCCGCGTGGTCAGCCGGAAGTGGTTCAAGCGGAATCCCGCCACCTCCCAGCTGGCACCCATAGCGCTGGGAGTCGTGATCCTCGCGGTCGCGGGGGTCGCAGGCTTCGGCCTCGCCCAGATCGGCTGGGGCCTGGCCGCCATCCCCGTTGCGGTCCTCGGCATTGGCCTCATCGTGATGTCCGGCCGGTTCCGCACCCGCACCGCGCTCGGCTCGGCGGTCCTGGCGGAGACCAAGGGCTTCGAGTTGTACCTGCGCACCGCCGAGGCTGACCAGATCAAGTTCGAGGAGGGGGTCGACGTCTTCAGCCGGTACCTCCCCTACGCCATGATCTTCGGCGTGGCGGACCGGTGGGCCAAGGTGTTCGCCGACCTCGGGGCCGCTGGGCGTTACGAGGCCGACCTGTCCTGGTACTACGGCGCGAACCTGTACAACAGCTACATCTTCGCCACGATGCTGGGCAACCTGACCCACGGCTTCAACAACGCCATGGCCGAGGCCTCGGCAGCGGCGGCGGCCGCCAACGTGCAGGGCGCCTCCGGAAGCTCCTCGGGCTTCTCCGGCTTCAGTGGCGGCGGCGGCTTCGGCGGTGGAGGCGGCAGCGTCGGCTCCTGGTGACGACCGACCTTGAGTCTGTCGCCCTTCAGGACCGGTAGGCTGCCCTGGTGACTTCAAGGACACTGCTGCTGGTGGCGGGACCCTCAGGTTGTGGCAAGTCTCGGCTCAGCCGGGCGGCCACGGATTCCGGCGGCGTCGCGTCGCTGTCGTTGGATGAGTTCTATCGCGATCTGGACCACCCAGGCCTGCCCCGCACCCTCGGGATCGTCGACTGGGACGACGCAGCGTCGTGGGATTGCGATCTGGCCCTTGAGACGATCGCCCGGCTGCTGCGGGACGGCAGCACGGAGGTGCCCCAGTACGACATCTCCCAGTCGAAGCGCGTCGGGTCACGCGTGCTGGACCTGGGTGATGCACGAGTCCTGATGGTCGAAGGCATCTTTGCGCCCCCGCTCCTTGCAGCGGCGCACGCAGCCGGACTACCCGTCGAGGCACTGTGGTTGGCCCGTCACCGCTCGACCAACTTCGCCCGCCGCCTGGCGCGGGACCTGAAGGAGAAGCGGAAGACGCCGGCGGTGCTGCTGCGCCGTGGCATCGCCATCCACCGCAGCGAACCCCAGTTGACCCGCGACGCCATGACTGCGGGCTTCCGACCCGTGGGCATGCGGGAGGCGACGCGCATCGTCGCCGAGTTGGCTGGTCAGAAGCGCACCGCGGGCTCACCGCGCCCATCCGCGACGGTTGCGTAGACCGAGCAACGACGGACACCGGGCACCACAATGTGTAGAACGAGCAGGGCTTATCGAAGGACGCCCACCCCCTCACCAGCCCTTCGCTACACCGCCATTGGTCCCTCATGGGCGGCACTCAGGCAACAGAGAAAGTCGACACCTGAGCAGCCCTCACTACGCCGTCGCCCCGGAAGGGATCAGTCCGTGGCGATGGGGGCCCAGCTGGGGCCGGTCTGGCCAAGGGTCTCGTCGAGCTTGGTGAACAGCGGTGTCGGCTTCTGCAACGGGGTTCCGGCGACGATCATGCGGGGCGCCCAGCGGGCCTGCTCCGAGGCGTAGTCACCCTGCAGGATCGGGTACGTGAGGTCTCCGTCGGTGACCTCCACCAGTTCCGGCTGCGCGGCCCAGACACCCTCGCCACCCAGCGCCTCGAAGATCTTCTGGGCGGAGTGCGGGAGGAAGGGCGTCAGCAGGGTGTTGCAGTCGCTGATGGCCTGTAGCGCCACGTGCAGCACGGTGTCGCGTCGCTCGGGGTCCTCCTTCAGCTTCCAGGGCTCCTGGTCGCTGAGGTACTTGTTGGCCAGACCGACGATGCGCATGGCCTCGGTGATGCCTGCCTTGAACCGGCGGGCGGCGATGTGTTCTCCGACCGTGGTGAAGGCGTTCGAGGATGCGTCGAGCAGCTGGCCGTCCTCGAAGGTCAGTTCCCCACGCTCCGGGATGGCACCCACCTGCTTGTGCGCCATGGAGATGGACCGGTTGACGAGGTTGCCCCACTCGTTGGCGAGCTCGTAGTTGATCCGTCGGATGAACTCGTCCCACGTGAAGTCAGTGTCCTGGTTCTCCGGGCCGGCGACTGCGATGTAGAACCGCAGCGCGTCGGGACCGAACTCCTTGAGGAAGTCACCCACGAAGATCGAGGCCCCGCGGGAACTGGCAACCTTGGAGCCCTTCATGGTGAGGAACTCGCTGGAGACCACCTCGGTGGGCAGTTGCAGTTCACCCAGGGCCTCGTGCACTTCGCCACCGACGGCGCCCTGGCCGTTGGCGCCCAGCATGATGCCGGGCCAGATGACGGAGTGGAAGACGATGTTGTCCTTGCCCATGAAGTAGTAGGACTCGGCCGTCTCGGAGTTCCAGAATGTGCGCCACGACTCGGGGTCACCGTTGCGCCTGGCCCATTCGATCGACGCGGACAGGTAGCCGATGACGGCGTCGAACCAGACGTAGATGCGCTTCATGGGCGCATCCCGCCAGCCGTCGAGGGGTACGGGGACGCCCCAGTCGAGGTCGCGGGTGATGGCGCGCGGACGCAGGTCGGCCAGAAGGTTGTGGCTGAACTTCAAGACGTTGGGGCGCCAGTCCTCGCGAGTGTCCAGCCAGGCGCCCAGCGCGTCGGCCAGTTTCGGCAGGTCGAGGAAGAAGTGCTCCGTCTCGACGAAGTTCGGCGCCTCCCCGTTGATGCGCGAGCGCGGGTTGATGAGGTCGGCGGGATCCAACTGGTTGCCGCAGTTGTCGCACTGGTCGCCCCGGGCGCCGTCGAAGCCGCAGATGGGGCAGATACCCTCGATGAAGCGGTCGGGCAAGGTGCGGCCCGTCGACGGGGACAGCGCCCCCATCTGCGTCTGGGCAACGACGTAGCCGTTGTCGTGGAGCGCCGTGAACACCTCCTGCACCACCGCGTAGTGGTTGGGTGTGGTGGTGCGGGTGTAGAGGTCGTAGGACAGGCCCAGTCCCTGCAGGTCCGTGGCGATGATGCGGTGGTACTTGTCGGCGCATTCGCGTGCCGTCAGCCCCTCCTGCTCCGCTTTCACCTGGATGGCGGTGCCGTGCTCGTCCGTTCCGGAGACCATGAGCACGTTGTGCCCGGTCATCCGCTTGAAGCGGGAGAACACGTCAGAGGGAACACCGAACCCCGAGACGTGTCCGATGTGACGGGGGCCATTCGCGTAGGGCCACGCGACGGCGGCAAGAACATCAGCACACATGGGCGTCATCCTATAGCCGTGGCTCCAACGCAGATCACACCATCTGCAGAGGGCGGGCTGGTTCGTGCCAACCCGAGGTCAGACTTGAGGGAGTGGAGATGACGAGGCGATGGATCTCCACCGGGGTGCTGCTGACCGCGGCCCTGTCCGCGTGCTCGGGAACCAACCAGCAACCCGGCTGCATCACTGTTCCCGTGGGAGTGCGCGTCAGTGGGCCTTTCCACCCACGCCCGCCCTGCCGACCAGGAACCAACAGATGACGGCGATCACGGCGAGGATTTGGACGCCGTGGTCGAGGTACAGGTTCTCGGTGAGGCCGATGAACTGAGTGTGATCCTCCCCCTTGCCGGAGCCGGTGATGAAGATCCTTGCGTTGTCGTTGCCGACGATGGTGGCCTCAAGGACCCGGGCCACCGCCCCCACCGCGATGCCCACGCCACTGACCACGACCGTGGTCACGGTCGCGATCATCCGGACGAGGGTTCTGTTGTGGCCATGTTTGATGGCGGAACCGGCACCCATCACCCAGATGAGGACCGCCGTGATGAGGCCACCGAGGAGCAGAGGGATGGGCGCCTCGGTGGAAGCGCCGGGTCGAAACGTGGCGATGGACGCAGCACTCAGCGCCCACAGCCCCAGTGGCCACCAGAAACGCCAGGCCCACTTTCCCCCGAGCTCTCGGATGATCCCCCTGTCGGGTCCCTCGAGGGTCATTTCCGCGCGTGGCTGGTCATCCGTGGTGGGCGTGTCCATGCCCCATGGTCCCATCGGCGCTCCGCGGAGCTGCGTCGGGTCAGGGTTGCCGGGTCACCTGGGCGAATCGCAGCTTCCAGCCCGCGGGCAGCTTCTGCCAGAGCGAGAACCTCAGTCGGTCACCGTCGGCGTGGTGAATCCATCGCATGCCGACGAGTCCGTCGGCGTATTCATCAATGCCGAGGACCTCGAAGTCTGGTGACGTCGGTTCCCATGCGCCGTGGGCGGCCGTGACAATCTCGCCGTCCACGGAGTGGGACACGAATTCGTGGTGCAGGAGCTCCCGCAGCTTCTTCGGATCAGTTCGAACCTCTTCGCTGAGAATCTCACGGGTCAGACGGATCAGCCACGCCTTCGTACGGGGGCTCGCGTTGCCAGGGGTCGTTGACTCCGGCTCGGCGGGGGCGTCAAAACTGAAGAGGTCGGGCTCCTCGTCCACCGTCTTGGGTGCGAACTCCTGCCGCCTGGCGGGCTGCGTGGTGGACTCGGGAAACCCGGGCCCCTCGTCGGCGGGGACCCCCTGCTGGAAGGCGGTGGCCGCTGCGCGCGCGCGGACGTCGGCGGCCTCATTCATGGCGTGACCGGCGTGACCCTTGACCCACTCGAACTCCACCTCGCGGTCCTGAAGCGCGACGTCGAGTTCCTTCATGAGGTCGACGTTGAGCACTGGTTTGCCGTCGCCCTTCTTCCACCCGCGGCGCTTCCATCCCGGCATCCACTTGGTCAGCGAATTGATGACGTACTGGGAGTCGCACAGGATCCTGATGGGCTCCTCCACATGCGCCGTCGACTGGAGGAGGTCGAGCACTGCCATCAGTTCGCCCATGTTGTTCGTGCCGTGGGGCCATCCGCCCGCTGCCCAGATGTCGTCACTCACGTACCAGGCCCAGCCTGCGGGACCGGGGTTGGACAGCGACGAACCGTCAGCAGCAGCAATGATCACGACACGAAGGCTAGCGTCCGCCGCCTTCGACTACTCCAACGCGACGGTGCGCTCCGGCGTGACGAGGTACTCAAACCCCAGCGGACTGGTCCACACGATCTCCCCGGCAGCCCGGTGCAGCGCACGCCAGGCCCCCGCCGTCCTCGCGCGGTGGACCTTCCTGCCCAACGGTGCCAGCAACCCGATCCCTGTCTGGGGGTCACGACACGAGGGCCGGTACGCCTCGCTGTGATCCAGGTCCAGACCCCGACTCGGGGTGTGGGAGTAGGGGAACATTTCGGTGGGGTAGAGCAACTGGGTTGCCTCCCGCATCCGGGCGGAGGGCCGGTACTGGTGTTCCGCCGGGAGAGTGTTCAGGTCGATCACCGGTTGGATCGTGACGTTGCTGCCCGCGGGGTGCCCTCACCACCACCAGGAACGGTCGACGTCACCAACACATCAATCAGGTCATCATCAATGATGATGTCGTAGTCCACCACCAGGTCCACCAACGCCTGCAGCTCATCAGCGGCGCCGCGACGCTGCGCCACCACGGCGGCCTTCAGCCGCTCCGCCGCCGACCCTCCCGTCGCTCCCATGCCTCCATAATACGCTCACGCGTTCGATAATGGAACCCCGGGGAGCACCTTTTCTTCCGACTTCAGCCCAACGTCGAGGTGGTGACCGCCTACCCTGAACGCCAGGAGGCCCCCATGAAACCGAGCCGCGGTGTCATCGCAGTGTCAGTGACTGCTCTGCTGCTGCTGACTGGATGCACAACACCGAGCGTGGGAACGGTGGTGATCAGTTGGCACGAGGAGTCGAAGGATCCGGTCGGCCAGCAGGTCCTCATGCAGGGAGCCACACTGCTCGCCGATCAGGGGGCGTGGGATCAATGGGTGAAGGATCTGCCGGCGGACATGCGACAGGCCCGTACCGGCGAACTGGGAGACGTCACACTCACCGACGGCGTTGCGGTGGTGGCGGTCTGGAATCGGTGCACCGAGTCGTCTGAGATCCTGCACACGGGGCACGGCACGCTGGAGTTCCACGTGATCGAAGATGAAGCGCAGACGATGTGCGCCTGGTCCCCACGGCGCGTGGAGGTCTGGAACGTCCCCCTGGAGTCGCTGGGAGTGGGGCGCGAGGACGTCACGCTGGCTGACTGATTCTCCGCTCCATGGCAGGCAACTCCTCGACCATGACACCATGGTGAGCGATGACGCTCACCGAAGTACTCAATGGCCCCAAGGATTCCGACTCCCTCTACGAGGGCTTCGTGGCATGGGCTGAGGCCGACGGGCTGCCGCTCTACCCGCACCAGGACGAGGCGCTTCTGGAGATCCTGACGGGCGCAAACGTCATCGTCACAACCCCCACCGGCTCCGGGAAGTCACTCATCGCACTGGGCGCCCACTTCGTGACGCTGGCCCAGCGGGGGCGCACCTACTACACGGCCCCCATCAAGGCCCTCGTCAGCGAGAAGTTCTTCGCCCTGTGCGGAGTGTTCGGGGCCGACCAGGTGGGCATGGTCACCGGTGACGCCTCCGTCAACCCCGACGCACCCATCATCTGCTGCACCGCGGAGATACTGGCCAACATCGCCCTGCGCGAGGGCGCCGACGCCGACGTCGACCAGGTGGTGATGGACGAGTTCCACTTCATCGCCGACCGCGACCGCGGGTGGGCCTGGCAGGTACCGCTCGTGGAGCTTCCGCAGGCGCAGTTCATCATCATGTCCGCGACGCTCGGCGACGTGACCAAGCTCGCGGGCGACCTCGAGAAGCGCACGAGTCGTCCGACGTCGATCATCGGTGGGGCTGAGCGTCCAGTCCCGCTGGTCTACCGCTGGTCGCTCGACCCCATCCACGACACCATTGCCACGCTCGTGGAGAACCAGCAGGCGCCCGTCTACATCGTCCACTCCACGCAGGCGGCCGCCGTCGAGCGGGCACAGGCGTTGCTGAGCCAGGGCGTGGTGAAACGTGCCAGCAAGGCCGTCCCGGAGGACCTCAAGGAGGCACTGGCCGGCTTCAAGTTCTCCAGTGGCTTCGGCACAACACTCGTGAAGCTGCTGCGCTCCGGCATCGCCGTCCACCACGCCGGGATGCTGCCCCGCTACCGCCGCCTCGTGGAGCAATTGGCTCAACGTGGCCTGCTCACGGTGATCTGCGGCACCGACACCCTGGGAGTAGGCATCAACGTCCCCATCCGGACCGTGTTGTTCAGCTCCCTCACCAAGTTCGACGGCCGCCGCCAGCGACACCTCCGGAGCCGCGAGTTCCACCAGATCGCGGGCAGGGCCGGCCGGGCCGGCTTCGACACCATCGGCTACGTCGTCGCGCAGGCCGCCGACCACGACGTGGAGAACGCCAAGATCCTCGCCAAACACGCAGGCGACGAGAAGAAGCTGAAGTCCGTCCGCCGCAAAAAGCCACCCGAGGGTTTCGTCAACTACGCAGAGGCCACGTTCCTCAAGCTCATCGACAGCCAGCCCGAGGAACTGCAGGGCCGGATGCGCGTCACCCACGCCATGCTCCTGAACCTCCTCCAGCGCGACGGTGACGTCGCGGCCGCGCTCGTCCGTCTGGTCGACAGCTGCGTCGAGCCCGGTCGCGCACGCCGCCAACTCCTCACCCGCGCCTCCGCCCTGGGTCGCTCGCTCATCCGCTCCGGCGTCGTGACCCGGCTGCCGCAGCCCACCCCCACCGGTCGCCGCTACGCCATGGACGTGGACCTGCAGCGCGACTTCGCCCTCAACCAGCCCCTGTCGGCCTTCGCCCTGGCGGTCATCGAGACCCTCGACGAGGAGTCCCCGGACTACGCCCTGGACGTCGTCAGCGTCATCGAGGGCACCATCGAGGACCCCCGCACCATCCTCATGGCGCAGCAGTTCAGGGCCCGCGGAGAGACGGTCCAGGAGCTCAAGGCCGACGGCTACGAGTACGAGGAGCGGATGCAGATCCTCGACGACGTGACCTGGGAGAAGCCTCTGGAGGAGAAGCTCACCAATGCGCACATCGAAATGGCGGCGCAGGCGCCGTGGTTGCTGGAGACCCCTGTCTCCCCGAAGTCCGTTGTCCGTGACATGTTCACCTCCGCCATGACCTTCGGTGAGTACGTGGCGCACCTGAAGATCCAACGCAGTGAGGGTCTCCTGCTGCGCTACCTCTCCGACGCCTACCGCGCGCTGCGGCAGACGGTCCCGGAGGGCTTCCGGACCGAGGAACTCGGGGACCTCATCGCCTGGCTCGGCGAGGTCACTCGCCTGGTCGACTCCTCCCTGCTCGACGAGTGGGCAGCACTCAGTGCCATGGGGGCCGACATCGTTGTGGACCACGACGAGATCCCCCCGCCGGCCCGCCCCGTCACGGGCAACCAGCGCGCCTTCCGCGTCATGGTGCGCAACGCGCTGTGGCGTCGGGTCGACCTGGCTTCGCGCGACGACATCGACGCCCTGGCGGTACTCGACTCAGGCTCCGCCATGACCCGGCAGCGCTGGGACGACGCACTGGGCGACTACTGGGATGAGCACGACGACATGCGGACGGGCTCGGATTCCCGGGGTCCGTCGTTCTTCGACGTCGAGTCTCAGCAGGGCGGCACGAAGTGGCTGGTGCGCCAGGTGATCGATGATCCCGCCGGCAACCGTGACTGGGCCATTCACGCCACCGTCGACCTCACGGCCTCCGACGAGGCGGGCGAATTGGTGATGCAGACGCTGAGCTTCGCGCGCCACGACTGACACGTGGACCGCGCGCCCCGGAGCTGACCCCGGCGGGGCGTGTCCTCAGATGCCCCGCCGGGGCCTGATCCACCAGATGGTCAGGACCCCGCCCAACAGCAACACAGCAGCACCAGCGGAGACCAGGGGCCACAGCCAGTCCCCCGGCCGGTCCTCGGGGTCCGCGTCCACCGCGACGCCCGGACCCACAACCTCCAGCAGTTCCGCCACGAGGGCCTTGGTTGCGGGTGCCGTCCCGCCACACAGGTTGGCTGTCCAGCCGTCATCCACCTTGTTGGCGAACACCACCAGGTCCTGCCCCTGCGTGATGCCCTCCAGTCCGCACGCTGCACCGTTCGGGTCGGACGTGACCTTGAACTGCGAGATCACATCTCCCTGCCAGACGTGGGTGGGGCGCATGGTGTACGCAGCCAGTTGACCGTCAGTGGCGCCGGTCTCCGGAATGTTGACGCGCTCGACGATGACGCGCGCCACCACGTCGGCGTCGGCGGCGTGCTCCGCCGTACTCAACTCCGCGCAACTGCACGCCGCTGCCACGGAGGTCCACATCAGCAGGGACAGCATCCCCGCGAGGGAACTCAGGAGAAGGCGTGCGAGGGTGGTCATGCCACCATTGTGCTGCACCGCGCCGGAGGACCGGCCACGGTCGCGGGTGCCGGATGCCCCCCACAAGCCGTGGTCAGGATGAGGATTTCTCTTCGGACTCGTCAACCAGTGACTCCCGGAGCGCACGGCGGAGCGACTTCTGCTCCGCCACCAGCCAGTGCTCACGTCGCCGGATCTGATCGCCCACGCCCGCATCCCACATGCGGCGCCAGCCACCGCCCAACTCCTCGGCCCGGTGCGACATGGTGTGCCACGACTGCTGCGCCGCTGAGACGGACACCGGCACCACCCAGTCGACGTCTTCGTCGGAGAGCCCGTAGGCGTCGACGAGCAGTCGGCCACGTTCGCCGGGGTCGACGCCGTCGAACACCGGATCCCTGTCCTCGGGAGCCATCCAACCGGCCCACCACAACAGCAGGTTCGCCACTTCGTCGACCCTCGATGACGGGCGGAGCAGATCGAAGTCGATGAGCGCCACGGCCTCGCCGTCGCGGAAGACAGTGTTCTCCGGGGTCACGTCGCGATGTCCGAGGAAGGTGGCCGTCGGCCCCACCGGCTCGGGTGCCCCGGATGGCCAGGACCGCACAGCGCTGTGTTCCGGGAGACCCAACAGGACGAGGGAGTCATCCAGTCGACGGAGCAGCCGTGCCACGGAGGCCCCCCGCGCGGGGTCCGCCACCCAGGCCGGCCAGGGCCGTCCCGCCACGTCACCATCGATGAACGACAGCACCTCGCGCCCTTGGTCGTCGGTTCCGAGGAACCGGGGGGCGCCGTCGAATCCGGCGGCCTCCAAGTGTTCCAACGCCCGATGCACGAGCCCGGAGTGCTCGCCAACAGGACGACGCACGGTGTCTCCCACACGGACGATGCCGTCAGTCACGTCGCCGCCCGGAAGTGGCTGCTCATGGGTGTCGCTGTCTGTCATGCCCACAGCATGTCACCAGGAGGGTCGAATTGTTTCCGTTCAACCAGACGCTCACCCTCAACGCGGGGTGAGCATGAGCCTCCCTGTGACCACGTCCCCGAGCCCGACCCCCTCTGCGCGTTGAACCACCACCTTGAGGGGGAGGAGGTACCCCTCCTCGCGTGGGAACAGGGACGTCGTGAACGCGGTGGAGCCGATCACCGCCCGTGCAGGGATGCAGCCCCAGCCGTACGTGAGGAGCGCAGCCGATTCGAGGATCACCTCAGACACGTCATCCGGAAGGCGGACGAACAGGAAGGGCGCTGGCCCCCGCCACTCGATGACCTCGCCCTCGAACTCGAACTCCATGGCGTCATTCAACATCCTTGGGGTTGCCGAGCGGAAGAGCCCCGGGTTGGGTGTTGTCGTCGGACTCTGCACCGCAGGGCTGCAAGGCTGAACCGGTGCAACAGATCTGGGAGAGAATAACCGAGGCCTTCGCCAACCTTGATCCGACGGGATACCTCGCCCTGGTGGCAGTGGTGGCCATCTTTGCGCAATGGCTGGCGTGGAGGGTGAAGGTGCCCTCCATCCTGCTGCTGCTGGTCATCGGTTTCGGGATGGGGCAGCTCGCCAACCCCGACGACGTGCTGGGCCGCGAGGTTCTCTTCAGCGGGGTGACGCTGGCCGTCGGCGTCATCCTGTTCGAGGGGGCGCTCACACTGCGTTTCCGGGATGTGCGGGATCTGGGGCGTCCCGTCTTCCGTCTCTGCACCGTGACCGTTGCCATCACCTGGGCCCTCATCACCGTCGCTGCGTGGCTGGTCGGGTTCGAGTGGGAGATCGCCCTGCTGGTGGGTGCCATCCTCGTGGTCACGGGTCCCACCGTCATCGGCCCCATCCTGCGCACACTGAGACCCACCCGGCGCGTGGCCTCCCTGCTCACGTGGGAGGGGATCGTGGTGGACCCCATCGGCGCCGTGCTGGCGGTGCTCGTGTTCCAGGGCGTACTACTGGGCAGGGGCGGCGACAGGCTCACCACGCTGCTGGGCACGCTCGGCCTCACCATCCTGGTGGCGGCCGTCCTGGGACTCGGCCTGGGGGTGGGCCTGGAACTGGTGGTCAAGCACAACAAGATTCCCGACTTCCTCCTCGGTGTCTCCTTCGTGGGCACCGCCGTGGCAGCGCTGGTCGTCTCCAACGCCATTCAGTCCGAGAGCGGGCTGCTCACTGTGACGGTCCTCGGGATCTATCTCGGGAACAGGAAGGACCTTCACCTGCGCCCCGTGGAGGAGTTCTCCGAGCACCTCCAGGTGCTGTTCGTGGGCGTCCTGTTCGTCATCCTGGCGGGCCGTGTTGCACCGGCCGACGTGGTGGCTGTGGCACCCACGGGGCTGTTGTTCGTCCTGATCCTCGTGGTGGTGGTGCGCCCCGCCGGCGTCCTCCTGGGGCTCATCGGCACCAAGGTCTCCAAGGAGGAACGCCACCTCCTGGCCTTCATGGCGCCCCGCGGTATCGTGGCCGCGGCCGTCACCAGTATCTTCGGGCTGGAGTTCACCAGCGCCGCCGACAAGGCCCGCGAGGCCGCAATCCTTGCCACGGGTGACGAGGCCGACGCCCTGTCCGGCAGGGCGGACAACCTTTTCCAGTTGGCGGGTCAGGCCACCGAGCTGGTGCCGCTCGTGTTCCTCGTCATCGTCTGCACCGTCGCGCTCTACGGGCTGGGAGTGGGGAGGCTGGCGGAGCGTCTGGGCCTGGCCACGACATCGCCGCAGGGTGTGTTGTTCGTCGGGGGCCAGAAGTGGGTACTCGAGGTGGCGCTGGCCCTCAAGGGTGCAGGTGTCCCCGTCACCGTGGTGACCAGCGAATACGAGAAGACAGCCCAGGCGCGTCGCGTCGGGGTGGACGCTGTCCTGGCCAACATTCTCAGCGAATTCGCCGTGAAGGACCTGGACCTGGCCGGCACCAGGACCCTCATCGCTGCCACGTCCGAGGACGAGGTGAACTTCACGGCCGCCAGGGAATTCTCCCAGGTGCTGGGACGGGCCAACGTGTTCCAGCTGCCGCGCGACGACAACCCCGGCGGCACGGCGTCGCTCCGCACGGAAGCCGCACCGCACCTCACGGCGCGCGCCTGCTTCGAGCCGCCCCGCACCAATACGCAGCTGAAGGAACTCGTGGCCGCCGGCCACCAGGTCAAGCACACGAAACTGACCCCCAGGTTCACCCTTGACGACTTCCGCCGCACCTGGGGTCAGGAGACGGTGCTGCTCTTCGTCCTCGACGGCGGCGAGGTCAATGTGGTCACCGATCGGATCAGGGTGCCCCAGCACGGCGTGTCCGTCATCGCGCTGGTGCCCCCCGAATCAGTCGCCGTGTGAGCCTCATCGGGCTAGCGTGGGCAACATGTCCCAGCTCCCGGATCTTGATGCAAAAGTGCCGCCCGTCGTGTGGGCCATCGGCGGTCTCCTCGCCCAGTTGACCCTTCGGCGGCGTCGTCCTGCCACGTGGGCGCGCGCCCTGTCGCTGCTGGTCCTCGTGGCGGCTGCCGCGTTCGGGGCCTGGGGCGTGCGGGGTTTCCAACGGGAGGCCACCACCATCGACCCGCACCGCATCACCGAGGTGACGTCGCTGGTCACGGTGGGAGCCCACTCGGTCTCGCGGAACCCCATGTACACAGCGCTGCTCGGCGGACTGGTCAGCGTCGCCCTGTGGCGGGGCCGTGCGGCCGCACTGCTTCCCGTCGTCGCGGTCTGGGCTGCACTGTCCACGTTCCAGGTGCCGGCCGAGGAGGCCGCACTGGCGTCCGCGTTCGGCAGCGAGTTCGCGCGGTACCGGGACGCCGTCCCGCGCTGGCTCTGACGCTTCGCCGTCAGCGCGCGGGGCGCACCATGGTGCGATGCGGCAGACCCGCCTCCACGAACGGCTCCCCCACAACGGTGAACCCGAAGTCCTCGTAGAGGCGCACCACATAGGTTTGGGCATGGATGGTGAGAGGGGCATGGCCGCAACGCTCCACCACCTCCCGGACAAGGCGCCTCGCAAGGCCACCACCTCGCCTGTTGATACGCACTGCCACCCGCCCAAACGTCCTGTCCGCACCGAATTCCGGAACGCCCAACGCGGCAACCCGCAGGTAGGCCGCGATGCCGTCGTCATCGGCGATCCACAGATGCAGTGTCCGATCGTCCCTGTCCGCAGCATCGAAGTCCTGCTCGTCGATCCTTTGCTCAACGAAGAACACCTCCGTGCGCAGCAACATCATCTCGAAGACCTCGTCGCGGGACATTTCCGACCAACGCCGGGCAACGATGACGGGCTTGGAGGCGTTCACGTGCTGACCTCGATGGTGAACAGGTCGTGGGAGTGGGTGGCGCCCACCCGGTCCAGCAGCATGAGCGCCGCGGGCGTCTTCCCTTGTGCACGGAGCGCGGACATGGCCTCCCGGTCCCGCCACACACTGTGGATCAGCCAGAGGCCGTCGCGGCCCCGCAACACCTCGTAGCGCAGGAATCCGTCGGGCTTCTCGCCCGCGAGGATCTCGCGGATCCCCGCCAAGAACTCTTCTTCCCGTTCCGGTGCCACGTGCGCGGTCACCACACCCATGATCCTCTGTCCCATGTGGTCCACCTTCCGGCTCCAGAATAGTCCCGTCGACGCCGGCAGAAGCGGTCACACCGGGCCGAAACTCCCCGGTCGCCCTCGTGGTCCAGCCACGCGCTCGTCACCATCGTGTCGTCGTCAACGACACAACGTTGTTGTTCAGCTCCGGCAATGTCCCCGCGTGTCTCAGACGTCAGTGCCTGCTTCCCGGACGCCCATCTCCCACAGCCTGTCCGCGCCCCGCATGTCGGAGGCCTCGGCTGATCGGCCGATGAGGCTGGGCCAGCCCCGCAGCGCCCGCAGTCCGTCAGGCCCGACGTAGGAGCACTCGGGCAGGTCCGCCGTCGCTGCGAACAGCGTGCACAGGGCGCTCTTCTCCGCCGATTGCGCGATGGGCCTGGAGATGGTGGTGATGACCTTCTCCACCCTCGGATTGCCGACGGCGCTCTGGAGATTGCTGAGCACCCAGCCGGGATGGACGAGCTGGACGCCGATGCCCCGACCGCGGAGTCGCTTCGACAGGCCCAGCCCCCACAGCATGTCCGCCAGCTTGGACTCGCCATAGCTGGGAAAGATGCCCCAGCGGCGGTTGCGGAAGTGCGGGTCCTCGTGATCGAAGTGCGCAGACAGGTGTGCATCGGAGCCGAGGATGACGACCCGCTCCCGCACCTGCGGCAGCAGGAGGTTGGTGAGGGCGAAGGGCCCCAGGAAGTTGGTGCCCAACGTCTTCTCGAAACCGTCGACGGTTTCCTCGCGGTGGCGCGCCACCATGCCGGCATTGTTGACGAGCACGTCGATGTCACCGCTGATGGCGGCAGCCGCGTCGCGGACGGACTGGAGGGAGGCCAGATCCAGGTGAACCACCTCGTGCCGGCCGCCCCACTCGCGGTTGAGTTCCTCGGCGCGGTCGACGCGCCTGGCAGGCAGGACCAGCGTCGCGCCGGCGCCAGCCGCCGCCCGCGCCGTCGCCTCCCCCAGTCCGTTGGTCGCACCGGTGATGAGCCAGCGCTTCCCGGTCTGGTCCGGCATGTCCGCGAGCGTCCAATGTGTCATGCCCGCAATGAAACCACCGCCCACCAAGTGCGCCCGTCGCGCTCCCGTGCCCCACCGAATGCCCCCGGTCACGTCTGCCCGGCGCCAAACCCCGGACTCGCCGGACACGCCGCGACCACTGCTCACCATGGACGTATACGTCGCGGGCACCGTCGACTGCGGCATGTCCGGTCAGTCTCTCGACCTCCGCGATTCACTCACCGACGTCACCCTCGACCACCGTGAAGCGATCGGCCGTGATCTCACCGCTGGGAATCGTCAACGACTGGACCTGTTGGCATCGCATGATCCTGACACAACGGCCCCTCGAACGAGTCCTCTTCCGGACGCCAGCACATCCATCACCGATCCTCGAGGCCACCCAGGAGCGCTACCTCCTCGAACACCTCTTCACGCGTGGGTTTGATGTGGATCACGGCACTGTCCGATCCGATGCGGATCCCGCCCCCCGTGCACTCGGCATCTTCTGGTCGGTCATCGCGCAAGAATGTCCCATGGTCAACGAGAGCATCGAACCGGCCCGATGGGGAGAACCCGTGAGTGACAGGGCCATCGCCACGACCGAGGGACACCTGCACGCGCAACTCCCGCCCGCGTGGCGCGCATACCTGCAGAGCCAGCGATGGCTTCGACGCGGTTGGCTGGAATCGGGTGACTACATCCATCTGTACGACCCCGAGGAATCACTTGAAATCATGGACGCGTGGGGAGATTCGACAGCGCTGCACCCCGGCATCTACTTCCTGGGCGGCGACGGCAGCCGCAGCATCTACTGCGTCGACCTCCGAGATGCGGAGCCTGCGGTCCAACTCACCGACATCGTGGGAGGCGGCTGGATGGACGCGGAGCCGTTGCTGGACAGTGTTGAGCAATTTGTCGCCGCGATCTCTGATGGGACGTTCCGCGCCTTTCAGGAGGGGTGAGTCAGCACCGGCCGCAAGTCCGCGACAACTGACGTTCTCTTCCGCCCAGCTCCCAGATCAATGTCCGGGGAGGATAGTGAGTGCATGGAACGCAAAAAGGTGTACGTGGCCAGGGATCTGTCCAACCTCCGGGTCGTGGACTTCCCGCTCTGGAAGATCCAGACCCTAGCCCAGTTGGGCGACGAGGCATTCGCCGCGAAAATGCTCGTGGCGAGCGCCGGAGATCCGTTCGACACGTCGACGCCCGAGTCAGCACTCGGGGACCTGCACGAGTTGGAAGAGGAGGCAGGCGCCGCCTTCGACCCGAGCCAGTGGGTGCTTCTCAGCGACGAGTCGGGCGAGATCGGAGTCGTTTTGCCGCAGGTGTCCGACGCTGATCCACGCAGCGGCATCCTGTCCTACCTTGCAGTGATGCCCGCCCGACGCGGACACGGCCTCGGCCGTCAGCTGCATCAGTTCGGCCTCCAACGACTCAAGGAACTCGGGGCCGTGAACTACCGCGGCTCCACGGACGCGGAAAACGCTGCCATGCTCGCAATTTTCAGGGCAAACAGCTGCAGAGTTGATCCAGTACACGGCTGATCCGGCCCTCCCATGCCTCGCGCATGGTCCTGACATCTGGCAGTCTGACTGACTGTCCGGCCGTCGGACACTGTGTGAGATGAAGGGAGACAACTTGTTCGGAATAGGTGCGCTGAACGCACGTATCGCGCGACTCGAGTTGCAGGTGCAGGCGCAGGGCCAGGCCATCAACGCCATGGCAGAAAAGCTGGGGATCGATCCCGTCGTGGTCGATCCGATGCGATTGGACGCCGAGGAGATCCGCCTGATCCAGGGAGGCAAGGCGATCGCCGCAATGAAGCACCACCGCGAGCGCACCGGGTCCTCACTGATCCAGTCAAAGGAAGCCGTGGATCGGGTTCGCCACTCTTGACCAGTCCCACAGCCGGCGGGCATTCCACGCATGCCCGCCTGCGCAGAGCCGCCCAGCTCCTCCCGCTCATCGCGATGGCGGCGTGGGTGGTCACCCTCGCGTTGCCCGTCCTTGACAGTGGCGACGCAGCGGGACCGAGAATCATGGTGACCAGCCTCGGTGGCCAGCCATTCAACCTCACGGAGACGCACCCGGCGTTCCTCCTCGCGTGGATCGGCGTCCTCGGCTGCGCCGCGTCCGTGTGGTTGTTGCGCTCCCTCAGGTGGTGGTCGGTCGCCACAATGCTGGTTGCGCTGATGTTGGGCGTCCTGCTTCTGACGACGCTCGTCGATCCCCCATCACTCCTGTGGGACGGTGTCGACGAGCAGGGCCGACCCACCGGCGGGTACGTCATCGGTCAACCTGCAGCCGGCGCGGTCGCTTGGGCTCTCGGGATCGGCGCACTCTTCGCAGCAGGCCTCTGCGCATTCGTCACCCGCACGCGGCAGACTTGATCCCGTGGACGACCTGCACGTGCCGCCGGGACCCGGTGCACCCCGCGGCCTCCGGGTCCCGGCGGGAGAATTGATTGAGCAGTTCTCCCGGTCCTCCGGGCCTGGTGGCCAGGGCGTCAACACCGCAGACTCACGTGTGCAGCTCAGCTTGGACGTGCGCACGACCACAGCGCTGAACGACGTCCAACGGGAACGCGTCCTCGAACGGCTCGCCGAGCGACTCTCCGGGACAGTACTCACCATCAGCGCCTCCGAATACCGTTCCCAACGACGCAACCGGACTGCGGCGCGGCAACGTCTCGCGGTCCTCCTGCGTGACGCCGTGGTTCCACCCACCATCCGACGAGCAACCCGCCCCACGAGCGGTTCTCGGCGACGACGGCTCGAGGGAAAGCGAAGGCGCTCGGAGACAAAGTGCAGCCGTCAACCTCCCGGTCCCGAATGAGCACAACCCCATGCCCCACAGACAATCGACGGGGCGCCCACATATTCAGCGAGCGCTTGGAGAAGTAGCCCTCAGCGGCGCAGTCCCGCACGGCCGCAAGCGCTGGGTGCACCCGAGGTCACCCTACGACGAGGTTGGAAGTCGGAAGCCGAGGACAGAGGCGGCTCGTCAGGGCCGCCTCGCCCACGGAGCGCTACTCCCTACCATCCTCGAGCGGGATGAGCATGGTGCGGAAAGGACCCGCTGCGGAGTGGATCTCCCAGATACGAGCAGCGACGTCGTCGATTCCGTTGGGCAGCTGAAGCTTCGGAATGCCTCCCGGGATGACGAGCTGACGAACGCGGACACCCTCGTCCTCCAGCGCGTCGTGGAGCATCTCGCCGTAGGCGCTCTCGGCTGGGAAGGCGAGAGAGGTTCCCGCGAAGCCGGCGCGTGCCTTCACCGAGGTCCCGCCGTTGATCAGGATGATGCTGCCCTCGCCCATCTCACGCATTGCCGGCAGCACCGCGCGTACCGCATGGATGAGACCGAGTGCTGAGAACTGCAGCGCTTCGAGCGCCAACTCGGGCGTCAAATCGAGCACGGGCTTCAGGTAGTCGCGTGACGGCAGAGGGCTGTACTGAAGCGTGGTGATCGGACCCAGATCGGCGGCGGCACGCGCCAGCGCACCCTCGAGCGCCGCTGGCTCCAGCACATCTGCGGCGTAACCTCGGGCGCTCACGCCATCAGCTTCGAGTTCGGCGGCCACAGCGTCGAGCTTCGACTGGTCTCTCGATATCAGGGCGACCGAGAAGCCCTGACGTCCGAACTTTCGGGCAACCGCCGCGCCCAGTCCTGGTCCAGCTCCGATGATGGCGATGACTGGCATGGTGATTCCTTCGGCGATGAGGGTAGCTCGAAACTCTACCGGGTACTGAACCGGCGATTGCCGTCACAGAGATCATCGCCGCCTGAATGCGGTCTCCGCCCCCAAGGCCCTTGCCCCCCGACGCTGAGGTGGTGATGGTGTGCAGTCGGTAACCCCATGCGCTCGGTCCACTTCTGACCATCCCAGCAGCGCTTCTGCCCTGGACCGTCGTCACACGACCCTGCCTGGGCATTCATGACCGTTTCCTCGTTCTGTGGTGGCGCCACTGACTCGCACCACTGTGCCCCACTCGCCCTTTGTTGGGGCGACGAGCGGGCACTGCGTCGAGAGGACGTGCTCACACGTTGAAGCGGAACTCCACGACGTCGCCGTCCTTCATCACGTATTCCTTGCCCTCCAGGCGCACCTTGCCGGCGGCCTTGGCTGCGGCCATCGAGCCGGTGGCCACCAGGTCCTCGAAGCCGACGATCTCCGCCTTGATGAAGCCCTTCTGGAAGTCCGTGTGGATCACACCAGCAGCCTCGGGTGCCGTGGCGCCCTTGGGAATGGTCCAGCCGCGCGACTCCTTGGGGCCGGCGGTCAGGTAGCTCTGCAGGCCCAGGGTGTCGTAGCCGACGCGCGCCAGGACGTCGAGGCCCGGCTCGTCGACGCCCATGTCCGCGAGGAACTCCAGCGCCTCCTCCTCGGTCATTTCGACCAACTCGGACTCAAACTTCGCATCGAGGAACACCGCCTCGGCCGGCGCCACGAGGGCGCGCATCTCCTGCTTGAGCGCCTCGTCGGCGAGTTCGTCCGAGTCGCAATTGAAGACGTAAATGTTCGGCTTGGCAGTCAGCAGGAAGAGGTCGCGCAACTCATCCAGGTCGAGACCCGCGGCGCGGACGCCGACGCCCCGCTCCAGCGTGTCCTTCGCTGCCGTGTACGCCTCCAGTTTCGGCAGCCCCTCCTTGCGGACGCGTGCCTCCTTCTCGGCCCGCGGGATCGCCTTCTCGACGGTGGCCAGGTCGGCGAGGATCAGCTCGGTGTTGATGGTGTCCAGGTCGTTGCCCGGGTCAACACGACCGTCGACGTGCGTGACGTCCTCGTCGCGGAACACGCGGGTGACCTGACAGATGGCGTCGGCCTCACGGATGTTGGCGAGGAATGCGTTGCCCATCCCCTCCCCCTGGGATGCACCCTTCACGATGCCGGCGATGTCGACGAAGCTGACCGTCGCGGGGATGATCTTCTCCGAACCGAAAATCTTCGCCAGCACGGGGAGCCGGGAGTCCGGGACACCGACGACACCGACGTTGGGCTCGATGGTCGCGAACGGGTAGTTCGCGGCGAGGACGTCGTTGCGGGTGAGCGCGTTGAACAGGGTTGACTTGCCGGCGTTGGGGAGGCCGACGATTCCAATGGTGAGTGCCACGCTGCGTCATCATACGGCGTCGGGGAGAGTCATGGATTATCGGCAGAGTTGCATGTCCAATATGTCCCTAGTTAGGCTTACCTAAGTCGCGACACGCACGGCCCCGTCCCCTCGAAGAAATGAACCTCATGAACTTCATCACCCGGTCACTCGGCGCCCTCACCGCCGGTCTCCTGGCGCTCGGTCTCGCTGCCTGCGGCGGCACGGCCGCTCCCGCAGACGACGCTCCCGCCACCAATTCCGAGCCCATCGTCCTCCAGCACGCGCAGGGTGAGACCACCATCGACGCCCCCGCGCAACGCATCGTCGTCCTCGACCTCGGCGCGCTCGACACCCTGGCAGCGCTCGGCGTCGCGGACTCCGTCGTCGGCATCACCAGGGGCAACGTCCTCCCAGAAAGCCTGAGCCAGTTCGACGACGAGAAGTTCGCGCCTGTCGGCTCGGTCAAGGAACCTGACCTGGAGGCTGTCGCCGCACTGGATCCTGACCTGGTGATCGCCGGGTTCCGCTCCGCTGCGCTGGTGGAGGAATTGTCGAAGAACTTCAAGACCATCGACGTCACCTTCGACTACGCCGACGGCTTCTACGAGGGCATCGAGTTCTCCACCCACCTCATCGCGAAGGCAGTGGGCAAGGAGGCCGAGGCCGAGGTGCAGCTCAAGGAGGTCGCCGACGCCATGGCGACCGCCAAGGAGCAGGCGCCCACCGACAAGACGGCGCTGATCCTCATGACGAGCGGCGGCAAGGTTTCCGCGCAGGGCGCGGATTCCCGCTTCGGACTCGTCCACACCGAGCTGGGTATCCAGCCGGCCATCTCCGACGTCGAGGCCGAGGCCCACGGCGACGCGATCTCCTTCGAGGCGATCTCCGAGACGAACCCCGACATCCTCTACGTCGTCGACCGTGACGCCGCCATCGGCCAGGACGGCGAAGCGGCGGAGCAGGTCCTCGACAACGAACTCGTGGCCACCACCAACGCCTGGAAGAACGACAAGGTCGTCTACCTCGATGGTGGCCGCTGGTACATCATGATCCACGGCGTGGACAACGCCGTCGAGATGCTGAACGAAGCAACCAGGGGACTCTGATCCACCCGTGAGCGCCCACGCACCGAGCGTCGCACCAGCGGCGACTGACAAGCCCGCCGGCCGGCCCCTGAGCAGGGGCTGGTTCGGCGGGCTTGCCGTGCTCCTGGTCCTTGCAATCGTCTCGGTGTTCACCGGCGTGTCCGACCTCTCCCCCGTCGATTTCCTGACGGGCACCGCCACCGACAGGCAGTGGCTGCACCTCCTGGCATCCCGCGTGCCCCGGACGGTCGCCGTGCTGCTGGCCGGCGCTTCCCTGGCCCTGTCGGGACTGTTGATGCAACTCCTTGTGCGCAACCGGTTCGTGGAGCCGGGCACCGTCGGCACGTCCGAATCCGCCGGGGTGGGCATCCTGATCGCCGTCATGGTGTTCCCCACGGCGCCCCTGGTGGTCAAAATGGTCATCGCCATCGTGACGGCCCTCATCGGCACCGCCCTGTTCCTGCGCCTCGTGCGTTCACTCCCACCGAAGGCCCCCGTGGTGGCGGTACCGCTCATCGGCATCATGCTGGCGGGGGTCATCGCAGCCGGGACCACGTTCGTGGCCTACCGCTTCGACCTCATGCAGACCATCGGCATCTGGATGCAGGGCGACTTCTCCGGCGTACTGCGTGGACGCTACGAAATGCTGTGGCTGCTCGCGGGCATGGGGTTGCTGCTGTGGCTCTTCGCCGACCGCTTCACACTCGCGTCACTCGGCCAGGACCACGCCCGGGCTTTGGGGCTGTCCTACAAGGCGACCCTCAACCTGGGGCTGGCGCTCGTTGCCACCTCCAGCGCCATCACGCTGGTGGTGGTGGGCGGCATCGGGTTCGTGGGCCTCGTGGTCCCCAACCTCATCACGTTGTGGCGTGGCGACAACCTTCGCCGCAACATCGGCTGGACCGCGTTGGCCGGGTCCGGGTTCGTGCTGGTCTGCGACCTAATGTCCCGCACCCTGAACGCACCCTACGAGGTCCCCGTCGGCACTGTCTCCGGCGTCCTCGGCGGCATCGTGTTCCTGGGGCTCCTGCTCACCGGAAGGATGCGTACCCAGTGAGCGCCACCTCACCACCCACGTCCACGGTCACGAGCCGCAGCCGCAGCCTCACCCCGAACAAGCGGCTGGTCCTCGGGTTGGCGGTGTGCCTGCTGGCAGCGGGCGTGTTCATGCTGGCGAACCTGTCCGGGAACCTCGGGTTCGTGCTCGAACTCCGTGGCCGCAAGCTGGCCGCCATGGTGCTGGTCGGCTGGTCCACCGGCGTGGCCACAGTCGCGTTCCAGACCGTCACGAACAACCGTCTGCTCACGCCGTCGATCATGGGGCTGGACGCGCTCTACGTCTTCATCCAGTCGATCCTGGTCCTGGTCCTCGGCATCGCCCTGGTGGGGCAGGTGGGCGCCTACCCCATGTTCTTCCTCAACGTCGGCCTCATGCTGCTGGCGGCCAGCGCTCTGACGTCGGTGCTGTTCGGGAAGCGCAGCAGGTCCGTCTACGTGGTGGTCCTCGCAGGCCTGGTCCTGGGCTCGGTGCTGCGGGCGCTGTCCTCGCTCATCGCCCGGGTCCTGGACCCGAGCAGCTTCATGGTGCTCCAGGACAACCTGTTCGCCAGCTTCACGGCGGTCAACCCCCAGCTGATCTGGCTATGCGCCGTGATCGTGGCACTGGCCAGTGGGTACCTCTGGTCGATGCGGGCCACGCTCGACGTCCTGACGCTGGGCAGGGATGCTGCCGTCAGCCTCGGCGTGCCGTACCAACGCACCATGCGACGCGTGCTGCTCGTGGCCACGCTCCTGGTGTGCGTCTCGACGGCGCTGGTCGGCCCCATCACGTTCCTCGGCCTCATCGTGGCCGCCATCGCCTACCAGGTCAGCGGCACCGGACGGCACACCGTGACCATGCCCATGGCAGGGCTGCTGGGCGTCGCGGTCCTCGTCGGCGGCCAGGCAATCCTCGAACAGATCCTCGGCCAGGCCACGGTGCTCTCGGTCGTCATCGAATTCATCGGTGGCATCGCGTTCATCTGGCTCGTCATCAGGAAGGCAAGCTCATGATCCTCGTTTCAGGCGTCACGAAGCGCTACGGCAAGACGGCGGTCGTCGACGACGTGTCGCTGCAACTGCCGCGTGGCGGTGTCACCGCGATCGTGGGCGCCAACGGCGCCGGCAAGTCGACGCTGCTGTCCATGATCGCGCGACTCCTTGACAGTGATGCGGGCAGCATCACCGTCGGCGATCTCGACGTCGCAACGTGCGACTCGCGTGAGTTGGCCCGGCGTCTCGCCATTCTGCGTCAGACCAATGACCTCCAGTCGCGTCTCACGGTGGCCGACCTCGTCGGTTTCGGCCGCTTCCCCCACTCCGGTGGGAGGCACACCGCCACCGACCGGGCCGCCATCGAGCAGGCCATCTCGTGGATGAACCTGCATGACCTGCGCGACCGCTTCCTCGACGAGATGAGCGGCGGCCAGCGACAGCGCGCCTTCGTCGCCATGGTGCTGGCGCAGGACACCGAATACCTTCTGCTCGACGAGCCGCTCAACAACCTGGACGTCGCCCACGCCCACGCCATGCTGACGACGCTGCGCCGCGCCGCGGACGAGCTGAACAAGACCGTGGTGATCGTGGTGCACGACATCAACTACGCGTCGTGCTGGGCCGACCAGATCGTGGCCATGAAAAATGGCGTGATTCGCGCCGTCGGGTCGCCGCGGGAGATCATGCGCCGGCCGCTGCTGAAGGACGTCTTCGAGCTCGACATCGAGGTGGTGGAGCTCCGGGGTCACCGCATCGCGCACTTCTACCTGCCCGTGCCCATTTGCGCGAACTGCAACTCCGCCAACGAGGCCTGCTGCCTCAACCGCGGCGTCAGCGAGCCCGTACCCCTGACCCTGCGGCCACAGGTCGCTTCCTGACCCCTGGCCACGTCATGGCGGCGCGTCCATCAGAGGAAGATGTCGGGGAACAACCGATCGTCCGGGGTGCCCGGGACGGCCGCGTAGCCGGAGAAGTCCGTCACGCCGGCTTCAGCCAGCACGTCCTCGACGATGAGGCTCTGCCCACTCCGTTCGCCCGCCGGCCGTGTCACCACGTGCCAGGCCGCGTCGGCGTAGATCTGGGGGGTGCGGCTGACAGCCATGAGCCTGTCCCCGCCCAGCAGGTTCTGCACCGCCGCCGTGGCGATGGTGGTGCGTGGCCACAGCGTGTTGGCGGCGATCGTGGTGAACTCTGCCGCCAATCCCAGGGTGGCCATGGTCATGCCGTACTTGGCCAGGGTGTAGCCGGTGTGGGCCCCCAACCACTTCGGGTCCAGGTTCAGCGGTGGCGACAGGGACAAGATGTGCGGATCGCTGCTGACCAGCAGGTGCGGGACGGCGGCACGCGACAGCATGAAGGTGCCACGCACGTTCACATCAGCCATGAGGTCGTACTTCTTCGGCTGCAGCTCCAGGCTCCGCGACAAGTCGATGGCGCTGGCGTTGTTCACGACAATGTCGATGCCACCGAACGCCTCCACCGTCAGTGCGACGGCGCGGGCGATGTCCTCATCGCTGCGGATGTCCCCCACGATCGGCAGGGCACGTCCCCCCGCCGAGCGGATCTCGTCGGCGGCGGTGTGGACGGTGCCCGGCAGCTTCGGATGCGGCGCGTCGGTCTTCGCCACAATGGCAACATTGGCACCGTCGGCGGCTGCCCGCAGCGCGATGGCCAGGCCGATGCCGCGACTGCCGCCCGACATCAGGATGGTGCGTCCCTTCAGCGTCCCGCCCGTGGTCTCGTGAGCCATGTCTCAGCCCGACCTGCGTGCAGAGGCGGCGGCGAAGGCAGCCACCCGGGCTCGTGCGTCGTCGGTGTCGAACATGGCGCCGATGGTGCGTGCCTCGTCGTCGAGCTGGTCGGCATAGGAGGACTCCGCGGAGGACCTCACCAGTCGTTTCGCCTGGCCGTAGGCGCCGTGGGCACCGCCCAGCCAGAACCTGGCCACGTCCTCGGCGCGTGCCCGCACGGCATCGGCGAGCACGGCCGCGTCAGGAGCGTCCGCGCCGGCGACCACCTCCGCCACCAGACCCCAGTCGAGTGCCTCTCTTGCGGTGAGGAGGCGGTCCTGCAACACCAGTTGCAGGGCGCGACGCTCCCCCACGGCCCGGGCCAGCTGCGCGGTGACGGTGAGGTCGGGTGTCAACCCGATGTTGGCATACAGGCTGCCGATACGGGAATCCGCACCGACCACGGCGTAGTCGGAGCTGAGCAGCACACCCAGCCCACCACCGGCCGTGGTCCCGTGCGCGGCGGCCACGACGGGGATGCTCGACTGCGTCAACGCCGACAGGCCGGTGTTGATGACCTTGGCGAGTGCCTCCAGCTGTGACCCGGTCCGCATGGCCGTCGCCATGTCGAGGACGTCCCCGCCCGCACAGAAGGCGGGCCCGGTGGCGTCGATGAGGATGGCACCCACGTCGTCGCGGGATGTCACCGAAACAGCGGCTGTGGTGAAGGCTTCGGACAGGTCCTTGTTGAAGGCGTTGAGGCGCTGCGGCCGGTTCAGGGTGAGGCGGGCGAGCCCGTCGCGGATGTCCAGCAGGATCGGATCGGACACTGAAGTGACGCTCCCTTGCGTTGTCGTGCGGCTTCCTGTCCGCGACGATGCCAGAGACACGGGTCGGTGCGCCAGTCAGCCGGCCCAGTAGGCGCGCAGTGCCCGCGCCAAGAGCAGGGGGTCCTCGACCCCGCACATCTCGCGTGCCGAGTGCATGCTCAACAGCCCGATGCCCACGTCGACGGTGGTGATGCCCAGCCGCGTGGCGGTGATGGGACCGATGGTGGAGCCGCAGGGCATGGCGTTGTTCGACACGAACACCTGCGTCGGCACCCCGGCGTCGTTGCAGGCCTTCAGCCAGATGGCGCCGCCCACGGCGTCGGTGGCGTAGCGCTGGTTGGCGTTGAGCTTGATGAGCGGTCCCCTGTTGGGCAGCGGAGCCACGACGGGGTCGTGGTGGTTGGGATAGTTGGGGTGGACGACGTGCCCCGTGTCGGCGGAGACGCAGGACGAGCGGGCCAGCATGGCGCGGGTGCCGTCCATGTCAAGTCCCAGGGTGGAGGCGATGCGGTAGACCACATCCTCCAGCAGGGGTCCGGCGGCACCGGAGCTGGTGGCCGAGCCCACCTCCTCATGGTCGAACGCGGCGAACACGGCGACGTCCCCGGCCCCCTCGAAGTCCTCGATGGCGCTCAGCGCAGCATGGGTGCTGGAGAGATTGTCGAGCCGCCCCGAGGCGAAGAACTCGTCGTGCAGCCCGAAGCGCGCGGGAGCGGCGACGTCGAACGTGAACAGGTCGTGCAGCGCCACATCGTCGACGCTGATGCCCGCCAGCTCGCACAGGTACGGCAACAGCCCTCCCCGCGGTGCCATCGCCAGGACCGGCTGCATGCTGGTCTGCCGGTCCAGCTTCAGGCCCTCGTTGACCTGCCTGTCGAGGTGGATGGCCAGTTGCGGGATGCGGGCGATGGCGCCGGTGCGCACCAGGTGTTGCGCGCCGTCGCGGGTGACGATGCGGCCTGCGATGCCCAACTCTCGGTCCAGCCACGAGTTCAGCAGCATGCCGCCGTAGATCTCCACACCCACTTGGCTCCAGCCTGCGCTGGTCAGCAGTGCCCCTGGCTTGACCTTGAACGCCGGGGAGTCGGTGTGGGTGCCCACCACACGGAACCCCGCCCGGGGTGTCACGTCGTCTGGCTGCACCCACGCCACGACTGCGCCGTGACGCACCAGGAACCGGCGTCCGGGCCCCTTCGGGAAGGGTTGGGTTTCCGCCACCCGCTCGAACCCGGCAGCCTCCAGTCGGGTCGCGGCAACGTCCGCGGCATGGTACGAACTGGGCGAAGCAGTGACGTAGGCCGACAGATCATCGAGGTGATCGCTGGAAGTTGTGAACATGACCACCAGTAAACACTGGTCACAGTTGGAGCGGCATGACACCCTTGGGGATGTGAGTGCACACTTCTCTTCCCGGCCGCGCGAGGACTACTGGTTCAGCATCGGTCGGCTACAGGTCACCTCGACGCTGGTTGCGGTGCTGGTCGGCGCTGTCGGGATGCTGGCCTGGGTGTTCACCGGCGGCCTCTCCCAGGCACTGACCGCCTTCATCCCCGAAGCCATCTTCAGCGGCCAGGTGTGGCGCATCTTCACGTGGCCCGTCGCCGAGTTCCTGAACCTGTGGCAGGTCCTGATGCTCGTGATGCTGTGGTATTTCGGGCGCGACATCGAGAGCACCATCGGTCGCAACCAGATGGCGAAGCTGTTCTTCGGGATCTGGGTGTCCCTGACCGCGTCCGCCCTCATCATCGGGGTCCTGCTTCCGGGAGTTGCCCTGGCAGGCCTCCGCGAGGCCCAGTTCGCCATCCTCCTGCTGTGGATTGCCGAATACCCCACCCGCAAATTCTTCTTCGGCATACCGGCCTGGGTGCTGGGCTCGGTCCTGCTGGGCATCCAGATCCTCCAGATGATCGGCGGAAGGCAGTGGGGCGAGCTGTTCGTCCTGCTGTTCGGCCTGCTGGGCGTGGCCATCGCTGCGCGCCGAGTGGGGTTGCTGTCCAATGCATCGTTCATCCCCGGAGGTGGCCACACCCGAAAAGGGACCGCACACGGGTCGGGCAGGAAGGCCTCGCAGCACGCCAGGTCCCACACGCCCACGCGCCACGAACGCCGCCACACCTCTGACGAGGACCGGATGGATGACCTTCTGGGCAAGATCAGCGCCGAGGGGATCCACAGCCTCACCAAGGGCGAGCGTGCCGAGTTGGAGAAGCTGCGTCAGAGACGACGCCGCTGACCGCGCAGGCGGGTCGCTGATCAGAATTGTCTGCCGCCACTGAAATAGTGGGGGTATGACCATCACCGATGTGTTCGTAATGCTCCTGGTCCTCGGTGCGGGAGCGTTCCTGGGCTGGTTCCTGACCCGCCGCTGGTCCGCCGCACGGGCTGCCGGCGAGGAGTCCCGGGCCATCACTGATGCCAGGTTGGATGCCCAGACCGCACGCGCTGAAGCCAGCCGCGCGCGTGAGGAGGCGGCGGCCAGTAGGACCGAGGTGGCGCAGCGAATCGCAGAACAGGCCAACATGCGCGCCGCCGTGGCGGAGGCGCAGAGGCAGGTGGCCGACGAGCGCACCGCCACTGCCCTGGCCACCTCAGCCACCTCGGAGGCACTCTCCCAGCTCGCGAGCGCCCGTGCGCAGCGAGATGCAGCCATCCAGCGGGCCGGTGAGCTCGCCGCGGACCGGGACACCATGATGAACCAGTTCAAGGTGCTGTCCGAGGAGTCCCTCGAGAGGCAGGGCAGGAAGGCTGAGAAGACGGCCACGGACAGGATGGCCGCCACCCAGCAGCTCGTGACCCCGCTGGCGGAGGGGCTGCGCCAGCTCAATGACCGCCTCAATGACGTGGAGAAGGAGCGCTCGCGGCTCGCCGCTGAGTTGGGCGAGCAGGTCCGGGCCGTGAAGGACTCGGGTGAAACCATCCGCCGCGAGGCCCTCAACCTCAGCAATGCTCTCCGCACACCCCAGGTCAGGGGCGCCTGGGGGGAGCAGAGCCTCCGCCGCATCGTCGAGATCTCTGGGCTGACGAGCCGTTGCGACTTCGACGACCAATTCACCTACACCACCACGGAGGGCGACCGCTTCCGCCCCGACATGCGCATCAACCTCTCCGACGGCAAGATCATCTTCGTTGACTCCAAGGTTCCACTCTCCGCGGTGCTCGAGGCCTACAACACCGAGGACGAGGCTGAGCAGAAGAGGCACCTCGGCAGGTTCTCCGGACACGTGCGCAAACACATCGAGGACCTGAGCGGCAAGAACTACTGGCAGCTGGACTCCGGCTCCCCCGAGTTCGTGGTGTTGTTCCTGGGCAGCGACGAGTTCTACAGGCTCGCCCAGGAGCAGATGCCCGACCTGCACGAGTTCGCGGCGCGCCGCAACATCATGCTGGCCTGTCCCGGCACGCTCATCCCCATGCTCCACATCGTCGCCCACGGCTGGAAACAGGCAGGGCTGGCCGAGTCCGCTGCAGAGGTGACGAGGCTGGGGCGGGAGCTCCACGAACGCATCTCCACCATGGGTGAGCACTTCGACAAGCTGGGCAGGTCCATCAACTCCACCGTCGGCCACTTCAACAAGGCCGTGGGAACGCTGGAGAGCCGCGTCATGGTGACGGCGCGCAAGTTCCGTGACCTGCAGGTGACGGATTCGGACCTGCAGCAGTTGACTGCCGTGGACACGAGCACCCGCGACGTGGTGGTGCCCGAGATGTTGGAGTACCACGACCCCCGTACGGAGCTGTCGCTGCTCGACGACGGCGACGATGTCCTGGAGACCCGCGCCACCGTGCGCCGGCTCACCCGACGCACGGGCACCAACGACGACTGACACCTACTGGGCGCGGATGGCCTCCAGCGGGCTCAGCCGCATGGCTCGATGGGCCGGCAGCAGGCCGGCCAGGGTGCCGATGCTGGTGGCGAAAACCACTGCGCCCAGCATGAGCCACACGGGAATCACGGAGATCGTGCTGTCCAGGCCGCCCCCCATCTCAGCGCCGGAGGAGGCTGCCACCACCGCGTTGATGAGCGCCGAGATTGCGAGACTCAGCAGCAGGCCCAGCAGTCCGCCGAAGAACCCGATGGCTGCCGACTCGATGAGGAACAGTTTGCGAATGTCGGAGAGGGCGGCACCCAGGACCTTCATGACGCCGATTTCCTTGGTGCGCTCGTACACCGACATCATCATCGTGTTGGCGATGCCGATGGCCGCCACAAAAAGCGAGACGAACCCGATGCCACCGAGGACTGCCTGAACGAGCACGGCAGTGTTCTGCGCCTCACGGATCCATTCGATATCGCTGTGGGCCTCGTATCCCTGCTCCTGCAGGCCGGTGTACAACAGCTCGGCGGCTTGCGTGTCCGCGGCCAGCAGGCGGAACTCGCTGTAGATGAATCCTCGCTTTGGCTTGCCGGCCGCCGTGGCGGGCTGGCTGGGCAGCGCCTTCCCCGGGAATGCCTTTTCCAGTGCATCGACGAGCGACGTCTGGTCCGCCGCGACCATGTAGGAGTAGGGACCCCATTCCTGTCCCTGCCCGGACAGGATGCCCGCCGCCGGAACGATGAATTTCTTGGGAGGCTTGGGCGGTGCGGTCGGCTCCTCTTCCCCGCCATCCCCGTTCCCGGGCATGGGCACCTGATCGTAGGGGTCGTTCTCCGGGAAAGTGACGAACATGGGTTGCGACATCAAGTCGATGTCCGCGGGCTCGCCCGTCATCGGGTCGTAGAAGTTCTGGCTCACCATGTTGCCCAGCACCAGCGACAGTGGGGCTCCCTTCTCGGGCATCGCACCGGATTCAAACGGCACGTTGAGTGCCTCGATGGCATCCAGCGGCACCCCCTCAACCTCCAACCATGTGGTGTAGGCGCCCACCCGGATCTCCATCTGGACCCTGTAGACAGGCCAGACCACCTCCACTCCCGGCAGTGTCTCCAACGCCGTCAGCATTTTCTCGTCCATGGCTGTGGGAAGACTCGCACCCGTCGATGCCTCCTTGGGTGGAGGCGCGGTCACGGTCACCTGACGCAGCGACAGGTTGGTCTCCATCGACCCCGTCATCGACGAGGACAACCCGACGCCGATCGACACCATGACGATGACCGAGGTGGTGCCGATCACCACGCCGAGCACCGTCAGCAGGGTGCGGAAGAACCGCTGGCGCAGGCTCGAGAGGCTGGCGCCGATGAGGTCCGACCAGCGCACGGCTCAGCCCCGCAGGTGGTCGGCAGGCATCAGCGGATCGTCGCCGATCATTGCCAGGGATTCCATGTCTCGTTGCTCACGCCGGCGCCGCCGCGAGCGGCCGACGAGCAGGACGATCACGATGACGAGCAGCACGAGGAGCGTGAATCCGATGATGAGGGGAAGCCACGGGAAAACCATCCCCGTGTCCGTGGGGAGTTCCTCCGTGGGGTAGGGCTCCTCCATGTTCATGGGCATCACGGACAGCGGTACCTCCTTGCTGAGGGCCGTCACCTTGCCGTCAACGTCCTCGTAGGTGACCTCGATCACGAGCGGCTGCGTGGCCTCGTCGTCGGCGTGGATGAGCATGTCAACGGCGCCGGAGGTACCGGGCTCGATGGTGCCGATGAACATCTCCTCACCGGAGACGGGTTGCCCCTCCTTGACCACGGCCTTGGCGTTGTACAGCTTGGTCTTTCCCTGGTTGTGAATGTTGAAGGTGACAGAGGCATCCTGGCCCACCTCGATCGCCTCCGGCATGACCTGTGGCGCCGACGTGTCGGCACGAATGCCCTGCTTGACCTGCACCGACACGGTCTCCTGTGACTGGTAGGCGTTGGCCACCGTGTCCTCGTATTCCACGAGCAACGTCATCTGGTACGGCTTTTCCTCCAGCGACGGCAGGGAGTGGAATGCCATGGTTTCGATGGACTCCTCCCCCGCCCTGATCCGCTCGATGAACATCGACGAGGACCCGTTGGCGGGCAGGAAGGCTGCCCCCTCGCCGGAGGACAGGCTCACCTTGATGTTCTGCACGCGGGTGGCCCTCGACGTGTTCTTGAGGGTGAACGAGACGCTGAAGTCCTGCCCCGCCACCACCTCCGCGGGTGCTGTTGTGAATCCGGACAGCATCACACGTGGCACGGAGATGCCGGGCGGCGCAGCGACGGGATCGCCGGATCCGGGATCACTGCCGCCGCCGGTGCCCGGAGTACTCCCACTCCCGTCGCCGTTGCCGCCCGCGTCCCCACCGCCGGGGCCCCCACCGGCGCCATTTTCCGACGGTCCGATCTGGTCGCCCAGGGGAGCATCACCCGGGGAGGCGTGCGCCGCGAGCGCCGTGCCGCTCAGGCAGAGCACCATCAGTACGGTCATGACCGATGCAGCGAACTTCTTCATGTGGACACCTTTGTTCCAGTGCGTGTGGGGTTGTGCAGCTCGTTGTGGTCGGTGTGGGTGACGTCGGTGATGCGTCCGTCCCCGATGGAGACGATCGTGTCGGCAAAGCTGGCCAGGTGGTGGTCGTGCGTGACCATGATCCAGGTCTGCCCGAAGCGTCGGATCACGGCCCGGAACAGGGACAGCGTCTCCTCCGACGTCTTCGAGTCCAGGTTGCCGGTGGGCTCATCGGCGAACACCAGCGTCGGCTGCACGGCCATGGCGCGCGCGATGCCCACCCGCTGCTGCTGGCCGCCGGAGAGCTGGTTGGGTTTGTGGTGCATGTGGTGTTCCAGCCCCAGTTGTGTGAGGACCACGCGGGCGCGTGCCAGCCGCGTGCTCTTGCTGGTGCCGCGGAAGGACAGTGGCAGCGCCACGTTCTCCAGCGCGGTCATGGACTGCAGGAGGTTGAAGGACTGGAAGATGAAGCCCACCTGCTCCCGTCGGTACTTGACGAGCTGCGACTCGGAGAACTTGTGGAGGGGCTGCCCGGCCACGTGGATCTCACCACCCGTTGGTTTCTCCAAGCCTGCGAGCATGTTCAGCAGCGTGGATTTGCCGGAGCCTGAGGTCCCGACGACAGCCGTGAAGGAGCCCCGCTGGATCCGGAGGTTGACGTGGTTGAGCGCAACCACCCGGGAGTCCCCCACCCGGTACACCTTGCTGAGGTCACGCGTCTCCACGAGGGTCTCCCCGACTTCCGGGAGTCCCACGGGTGCAGCGAGTTGCATCGAGGCCACGTTGCCTTCCTTCACTGTCGTGCGCTGAGGGTGAGACTAGGGCGCTTCGGATCATCCCGTCCCCCGCGACACGCAGCCATGGACCGTGGTCTGACAACCGTGGCCGCAGGTCTGACGAGTGGCCGGAGCACTCCTTCGGCCCGTTGCACGGCTGGGGCATCCTGCCAAGGTCGCGTCCCGGCACGCGGCGGGGACACAATGGGGCCCATGAGTGCGCTGACTGACCTGGCCGAGATGATCCCCGCAGCCGCCGACCGGCTTTTCGGGGTCGCGACGCGCACCCCCGTCCAGCCGAGCATTCGCCTGTCGGAGGCGACGGGGTGTGATGTCTGGTTGAAGAGGGAGGACCTCCAGCCGGTCCGCTCGTACAAGTTGCGCGGCGCGTACAACCTCATCAGTCAACTCTCCGAGGAGGAGAAGGCCGCGGGCGTGGTGTGCGCATCCGCCGGCAACCATGGACAGGGACTGGCCTACAGCTGCGCCGCCCTCGGCATCTCCGGCACCGTGATCGTCCCCACCACCACGCCGCGGCAGAAGCGTCAACGGATCATCAACCTGGGTCGCGGGCACGTCGAACTCGTCATGCAGGGCGCGAACTACGACGAGGCCGGCACCGCCGCAGCCGCCCATGTCACCCAGCACGGTGGCACCCTGGTCCCTGCGTTCAACGACCCCCGCACCGCCGCAGGGCAGGCCACCGCCATCGTGGAGGCCTTCGAGCAGCTGGGCTTCGTGCCCGACGTCGTCGTCCTGCCCGTTGGGGGTGGCGGGTTGTTGGCGGGCGTCGCCGCATGGCTGCAGACAACGCACCCACAGGTCCGGCTCGTGGGCGTCGAGCCGGAAGGCGCGGCCTGCGTGGCCGCCGCGCTGTCGGCCGGCCACCCCGTGACACTGCATGACATCGACACCTTCGTCGACGGCGCCGCCGTCAGCCGCATGGGTGACTACACCTACTCCGTCATCGTGGACGCTGACATCGAGCTCACCTCCGTCCCGGAGGGGCAGGTGTGCTCCGAGATGCTGGAGATGTACCAGGTGGACGGCATCATCGCGGAACCTGCCGCGGCGCTGGCGTCCGCCTCGTTGCCGACGGGGGGCGTCGGCCCCCGGATCACCCTGGAGCCGGGTTCACGCGTCCTGGTGCTGGTCTCCGGCGGCAACAACGACGTGGCCCGCTACGCCGAAGTGGTGGAACGCTCACTCGTCCACGAGGGGCGCAAACGCTACTTCATGGTGGAGTTCCCGCAGGAACCGGGCGCGCTGCGACGCTTCCTCAACGACGTCCTGGGCCCGGAGGACGACATCACGTACTTCGAGTACATCAAGCGCAGCAGCCGCGACACCGGCCCGGCCGTGGTGGGAATCGAGCTGGGGCACCCGAGCGCCTACCCGTTCCTGCTCCAGCGGATCACCGAATCGGGGTTCTGGGTGGAGGAGATCCTCTCCACCAGCCCCTTCTTCCGTTTCCTCATCTGAGGCAAACCGGGCGAGCGGCTCAGTACTTGTGGGCTGACGCCTTCAGGTCGCGGCGCAGCTCGGGAGGCAGCGAGAACGTGAGGTTCTCCTCGGTCAGCCGCTCCTCCTCCGCCACGGGGTAGCCCCGCTCCAGCAGGAACTCCAGAACACCCTCCACCAGTTCCTCCGGTACGGAGGCACCACTGGTGACCCCGACGGTGGACACGCCGTCGAGCCATTCAGGCTTGATCTCGGTGTTGTAGTCCACGAGGTAGGAGGCCTTGGCGCCCGCTTCGAGCGCCACCTCCACGAGGCGAACCGAGTTGGACGAGTTGACGGAGCCCACCACGATCACGAGGTCGCAGCGCGGCGCGATCTGCTTGACCGCCTGCTGGCGGTTCTGGGTGGCGTAACAGATGTCGTCCGACGGCGGGTCCATGAGCATGGGGTACTTCTCACGAAGCCGATCCACGGTCTCCATGGTCTCGTCGACGCTGAGCGTGGTCTGGCTGATCCATGCCATCGAGGCGTCACCGTCCAAATCGAGCGCGTCCACGTCCTCGGGGCGCTGCACCAGGGTGGTCCGCTCCGGCGCCTGCCCCATGGTCCCCTCGACCTCCTCGTGGCCGGCGTGGCCGATGAGCAGGATCTGGACGTCCTTGGCTGCGAAACGTTGCGCCTCGCGGTGCACCTTGGTCACGAGTGGGCAGGTGGCGTCGATGGTTTTGAGTTCCCGTACGGCCGCTTCATCATGGACGGCCGGCGAGACGCCGTGGGCCGAGAACACCACGCGGGCGCCCGTGGGCACTGAGTCGAGTTCGTCCACGAAGATGGCGCCGCGCTCCTCGAGCGTCCGGACCACGTGCTTGTTGTGGACGATCTGTTTCCGCACGTAGACGGGGGCACCATAGGTCTCGAGCGCCCGCTCCACGGTCACAACGGCGCGATCGACACCCGCGCAGTACCCGCGCGGGGCGGCGAGGATGACTCGCTTGGGCGTCTGGTCAACTGTTGAGGACATGCCCCCAGTCTAGGAGACGCGGCCAGAGGCGGCCATCAGCTGCACAGGAGGACAGCCACGAGGGCACCGGTGGCCACGAACTCGCCGATGCCGGCCGCTGCGGCCGTGACGTTGCGTCCCCGCAGCGGACCGAGGCCGGGCACCACCAGGGCCCTCAGTGCCATGACCACGAAGAAGCCTGCAAGCAGTCCACGCGGCATCGCTTCCGGAAGAAAGTACGTGCCAAGCACGCACCCCACGTGCCACACCACGGAGGCCACCACCCAGCCGGGGCTCCCCCGTTTTCTGATGAGGGTCTTGACGTAGAGCACCGTGCCGAAGAAGTACGCGAAGCACACCAGTGCCACACCCAGCAGTGCGGGCGCAACCGTCCACGGCCACAGGGCGTCGCTGCCCAACACCAGGGGCAGAAGGCTCGCGGCTGCCACCGTCGCCGCACCGGAGCGAAGGCTACGCTCAGCACGGCGCCATGCCAGCCAGAGCGACGTGCCCACCAGAGGCGCGAACACAGCAGCCCAGGTCCACCACTGCGGCCGCAGCGCCAGCGCGCCGAGACCCAGCACCACCGTGGCGATGGCATACGTGGCAACGGCAGGCAGGTAGCGCGGCTTGAGCCGTGAGCGCAGCCACTGCGACGTGGCGAAGAAGGCGAAGTAGCCCGTCAACCAGCATGCCAGGAGCATCAGACCAGAGGCGATGTCACCACCGTCGCGCAGCGCCAGCACGAACCCCAGCAGCCACGGCACCGTCACCATGGCCCAGGCCCCGTGCTGGTTGGGCATCCAGCCCTGCGCGCCCCGCCGCTTCCGGGCGGGGCGGGTGGCAGTGGCGGTCATGCCGTCATCCTACGAAGCCGCTGGCGGGGCCCCGCACTAGGGTGGCGTCCATGGCATTGGAGAGCTCCCAGGAACAGCCGCAGCCGCTCGGCAGGGTGGTGATGGCGGTCAAGGACTGGGTGGGGCGGTGCAACGAGATCTGGGTGGACGCGCAGGTCATCGAGATCAAGCGCCGCAGCGGACCTACGCAGTTCCTGACGTTCCGGGACCGCATCGCCGACATGTCCGCCTCCGTCACGGTCTCGGCCATGGTGCTGGACGCCGCCGGGCCGTTGCCCGAGGGCTCCCGGGTCACGGCCCGCGTCCGGCCCCGCGTCTGGGAACGCAACACCTCACTGAGCTTTGAGTGTCTGGAACTGGTGGTGGCCGGGGAGGGCAAACTGCTGGCCCGCCTTGAGCAACTCAAGCGCACGCTGCAGGCCGAAGGACTCTTCGAGGCACACCGCAAGAAGCGGCTGCCGTTCATCCCCCGTCGCATCGGGCTGGTCACCGGTAAGGGATCCGATGCCGAACACGACGTCCTCAGCAACGTGGCGCGGCGCTGGCCCGCCGTGTTCACCGTGGCCCACTGCCTCGTGCAGGGTCCGAACTCCGCGGAATCCGTCATCACGGCCATCCAGCGCCTGGACCGCGACAAGGAGGTCAACGTCATCATCGTCGCGCGTGGCGGCGGCCGCCTCGAGGATCTGCTGTCCTTCTCCGACGAGGGTGTGGTGCGGGCCGTCGCCAACTGCAGCACGCCTGTGATCTCCGCCATCGGGCATGAGCAGGACGTGCCCCTCCTGGACTTCGTGGCCGACATCCGCGCCTCCACCCCCACCGATGCGGCCAAGCGCGTGGTGCCCGACTTCGACGCCGAGGTGGCGCTCATGGGGCAGGCCAGGGATCGGCTCGACGATGCCATCGCGCACCGCCTGGACCTCGCCCAGCGCAGCCTTGATGACCTCCGCTCCCGACCTGTGCTGCGGGACCCCGGCAGCGCCTTCTCGGCACACGGCGACCGCCTGGACCTGCTGCGCCACCGCCTCGCCTCCGGCATCGACGCCGCACTGCGGACCGAGGAGGGCAGCCTCCGTACCGCGCTGGCCGGGGTGCGTGCCATGTCTCCCAAAGCCACCCTGGAGCGGGGCTACGCCGTCCTGTTCGACGGCGATTCCACCATCTCCTCCATCCACGACACCTCACCGGGCACCGCCATCCGTGCCCACCTGGCCGATGGCCAGCTGGACCTTCAGGTCACCGGAACCCACGAACAGGAGAACCATGGCTGAGAAGCCCTCTGCGGAGACACCCACCTACGAAGCGGCGCGCGAGGAACTCGGGGAGGTGGTGCGCAAGCTCGAGTCCGGCGGGGTTCCGCTGGCAGAGTCGATGGCGCTGTGGCAGCGCGGCGAGGAGCTGGCCTCCCTGTGCCAGAAGCACCTGGAGGACGCGAGGGCCCAGGTCTCCAAGGCCCGCGAGAACGACTGATCAGTGTGTGGTCAGGGTGCCCGCGAAGGCATCGAGCTGCTCGAAGGTGGTGTCGCCTGAGACCACGGCCACCATGTCGCCGTCGCGCCACACCAGGCTGCGGGTGCGGTCGCCGTCGGAGATCCAGTGCTCCCAGGAACGCCCGGCGATCTCACTGGTCTCCGGCTTCCTCCGGCCGTCCTGCGTGACGTCCGACACGAAGGTGGCGGTGCCGCGGTCGCGCTGCTGAACGGCCACGTAGATCTGGTTGGGCGCCAGGTAGCCCAGCTGCCACGAGTTGCCCACGGCGGGCTCGTTCGTGATCCAGGCGTCCCCGTCAGCGGCCCAGGCCACACGCACCGGCACCCAGTCGGCAGGCAGGTTCGTTGCCCGCAGAACGGGGTAGGGCGACTGTTCCTCCGCCTTGGCCAGCACGGATGCCACGTCCACCGACTCCACCTCGGGTGCGGGATCGCTCGTGAACAACCACGTGATGAGCGCCAGGGGGACCAGCAGCACCAACATCGAGAGGACCATGTCACGCGCCCGCGCGTTCGAATTTCTGCCAGCCATGCCCCCATGGTTCCACGGACCATGAAAGGCACCACATCCGTGCCGCTCCGTGGCCACGTCCCACCGGACACCCCACGCAGGAATGTCGACCATCGCACCGCAGGGGGCTCCCCCATCCGCGCGAAGGTCCTAGGCTGCTCCCATGTCCGCACTCCGACGATTCGTCGACCGCTTCTGGCCTCCGAAGTGGCTGTACGCGACATACGTGTCGCAGTTGCGCGGCCAACTGGACATGGAGCGCCTCCCCCAGCACGTGGCAGTGCTGGCCGACGGCAACCGTCGGTGGGCCCGGCTCAACGCCCCCGGCGAGCCGCTCGAGGTGGGCTATCGCGCCGGCGCCGACAAGCTGCTGGAGTTCGTCGAGTGGTGCGACGAGGCCAACCTGCAGGTGGTGACGCTGTGGGTGCTCAGCACCGACAATCTGGACCGGTCCTCCGATGACGAACTCGGCCCCCTTCTCAAGGTCATCGAGGATCTCGTGGCCCAGCTGGCCGCCACCCAGCGGTGGCGGGTGCAGGCAGTCGGCGCCCTGGACCTCTTGCCCGAGGAGTGTTCCCGGTCGCTCATCGCGTGCGCCAACTCCACCATCGGGCACACCGGCATGCACGTCAACGTGGCCGTGTCCTACGGGGGCCGCCATGAGATGCGTGACGCCGTGCGGTCCCTGCTCGCATCCCGGCTGGAACAGGGCGCCTCCCTCGAGGACGTCGCCACCACCCTGGAGGTGGAGGAGATCGCGGAGCACCTCTACACCAAGGGGCAGCCCGACCCGGACCTCATCATCCGCACCTCCGGCGAGCAGCGCCTCTCCGGATTCCTGATGTGGCAGTCGGCGCACAGCGAGTTCTACTTCTGCGAGGCCCTGTGGCCGGATTTCCGCAAAGTGGACTTCATGCGGGCCCTCCGCGACTACACCCTCCGCGAACGACGGTTCGGCCGCTGACACCCTGCCAGCCGGGCCGAGGTCCAACGTCGACGCATCGGGGCCCCGTGCGGGGATTGGCTGGCACTGGGGAGTAACCTACGATTGCGTAGGTTACTTCAAGCGTAGGTATGAGAATGAGCCAGATCACCACTATGAGCCCCTCCCCCATGGACCCCAGCGTGGACACACCCGCCAAACCCGTCATGCGCGGCTGGCTGCACCTGGGCTTCGCGCCCGTGGCACTCATCGTGGGTGTGATCTTCACAGCGTTGGCCCCCACCCTGCTCGGCCGCGTCGGCTGTGGCGTCTACACCCTGGCGGCCGTGCAACTCTTCGGCACCAGCGCCGCCTACCACCGCGGCACCTGGAGCCCGACCACACTGGCGATTTTCCGCCGCATCGACCACTCCAACATTTTCGTCTTCATCGCGGGCACCTACACACCACTGTCCCTCGTGATGCTGGAGGGCCCCACCCGCATCACGGTCCTGGTGCTCGTCTGGGTCATTGCCATCCTCGGAATCGCGTTCCGTGTTCTGTGGCTCGATGCCCCCCGCTGGCTCTACACCTTCCTCTATGTCGCCATGGGCTTCGCCGCAGTGGGCTGGTTCCCACAGTTCTGGGAAGCAGGGGGCCCGGCAGTCGTTGTCCTCATCGTCACGGGCGGCCTCATCTACACGCTCGGCGCCGTGGCATACGCCACGAAGCGGCCCAACCCCAGCCAGAAGTGGTTCGGCTTCCACGAGGTGTTCCACAGCGCCACGATCCTGGCGGCGCTCTGCCACCTCATCGCCATCGGGCTCACAGTCTTTTCTGTCGGCGCCGGGGCTGCATAGCAGGACCCATCACTGACCTCCCCACCGACTGGCCCCCCCGGACGACCCCGAGTACGGCATGTCCGCGGCCGTGCACCGCTGGACTCGCGGGGGAAAGAAAGGTTATCTACACGCTGGTCACCAGCGGCGAGGCCGGTATTGAGGGCATGCCACCGAAGGAGTGTGGACACGTCCGCGAGGACGAGCAGCGACGCTCGGCAGCTCGCGTCGGGGTCAATGTTGTCGAGTTCCTGGGGTTCCCCGACAGCCAACTTGCCAAGGACGAGCCGTTGAGAGCCGCCATCGCCGCGGCAATCGGGCGGCATCGTCCCGATGTCAGTATCACCACTTCACCGGAGACAAGTACGGCCCCAGCATGGCGAACCAAGCCGACCACGTCTCTTCGGCCAGGCGGTTGCACACATGGACGGCGAGCAGGGTGGCTGGCTGTTCGAGACTGGCCCTGGTGACGGCCACGTGGTGCAGTTGGACAACCAGGACGTGGAGGCCGCCGTCGTCTCACTGTCCGAGCACGAGCAGTACCTCGGTGCTGGATTCAGCAACACCGGTGCCGGTGCAGGCGAGGCGCCAGGTGGACATGACTACGCAAGCCAACGACGGCACCCGCCGATCCCTGTTCATCGAGAGGGTTCTGAGTTCGAGTGGGGCGGTGTCCGGTGGCGATCCTCGCCGTGGGCGAGCCACAGACGGTGATCGATGATGTGGCATGGGAGCAGATGATTTTTGACTGGTGGACCAGCGTGGTGCTTGCCCCCGAGACTCCGTTGGCGATCATTCCATGTATAGCTGTTCAAATTGCGCACACCTCCAGTCGCGGTGATGCGCTGGGCGGTGTGCGTGTGGGTACTAACCACCGTCGCCGTGCTCTCTACTGGCTGGAGGCGGCACAGCAAGGACGGTGCTCGAACCCGCCTGGCGACCGGCGCAGCGACGGGACTAGTCGGCGGCGCGACGGGTCTCACCGGACCCTTGGCGGTGCTCCTTCACCTCTCAGGTCGGGACGGCGCCGAACGTACCCGAGCCAACATCGCAGTGTTCCTCAGCTTGTTATCTGTCCTGATGCCGCCGCTGCGGGTTCTGAGCGAAGTGCTCGGCCCCCTGCAAGCCTCGATCGGTCTAGCCCTCCTCCCCGGGTACGCCTTGACAACTGCAGTAAGACAAGCGCTGTTCCGGCCGGGCAACGAGAGGTTCTTTCGCGTCGTTGCCCACGTCGCCGTGGCAGCCGCGGGAGTTGCGGGGATGCCAGTGCGGCAATAGAGCACTACAACACAAACGCCACCCGCCTGCGACTCACTTGCCAGGAGGTCGGGGCTGCGAGGAGTGAGGTTCGTCTTTCACGGCTGCCTGCAACTCCCACAGACGGACCGTGAGTTCTTCACGAGTGCTGGCGTAGGCGGGATCGTGATAGACGTTGCGGATCTCCCCGGGATCATTCTCCAAATCATAGAGTTCCCATTCGGGCGTCCACGTTCTTGACGTCGTCCCGGCAATCCCCATCCCGTCGTTGTAGAAGTAGATGAGCTTGTGGCGGGTCGTGCGGATTCCATAGTGGGCGGCGGTGTGATGGTTCTCCTCGTCGTTCTCCCAGTACCTGTAGTAGAACTCGCCGCCTTCGACGTCGGGGCGCACCTCAGTCAGGTCCGGGTAGAAGCTCTCCCCCTGCATGCGCGCGTGTGGCTCAACGCGTCCACACTCCAAAACTGTGCGGGCGATGTCCACGTTCGTGACCATCCGGCGAAGCGGCTCAGGATTTGCTGGGATGGAGGCGGGATGGGACACAACGAACGGCATCTGGATCGACTGCTCGTACATGAATCGCTTGTCGAACCAGCCGTGTTCACCCAGGAAGAAGCCTTGGTCAGACAGGTAGATGACGAGAGTGTCCTCGAATAGTCCACGCTCGACGAGTGAGTCGAGCACCCGCCCAACGTTGTCGTCCACCGAGGCGACACACGCCAAATAGTCCTCCATGTAGCGCTGATACTTCCAGCGTGCCAACTGGTCGTAGGTGAGGCCCTGCGGCGGGTCAACCTTGAGGTCCTCAGTCGTCAGGTCGTCAGCGATGCGCATCATCGCCCGGTGGGCTGCCGAAGATCGGGTGGCGTAGTCATCCCCAAAGGTGTCGGGCACCGGAATCGCGACATCTGCGTACATCCCGGCGTGCTTGTCATCAGGAAGCCAGTTGCGATGCGGAGCCTTGTGGTGGATCAGCAGGCAGAAGGGCTTCTGGGGTGTGCGCTGGTCGAGCCATTGCAGGGACATGTCGGTGATGACATCGGTGGCGTAGCCCTTCACTACCTTCTCACCGTCAGGAGTGATGAACAGCGGGTCGAAGTACTCGCCCTGTCCCCTGAGGACGGCCCAATCATCGAAGCCTTCTGGGTCGTGCCCCTGACCTTCCCCCATGTGCCACTTGCCGAACACGGCCGTGGCGTAGCCTGCATCGTGAAGCGCCGACACGAACGTCGGCTGTGACGAGTCAATGGGCGTCTCCAACCCGTAAACGCCGTTCACGTGGCTGTAGGTCCCGGTGAGAATGGTCGCCCGGCTCGGTGTGCAGATCGAATTTGTGCAGTAACACTGCTCCAGTCGCCTTCCCGCCGCCGCGATCCGATCAATGTTGGGCGTCGTATTCACCTTGGATCCGTATGCACTGATCGCGTGGGCAGCGTGGTCATCGGTGAGGATCATCACGATGTTCGGTCGTGTCATTGCCCGCCTCCCTCGTCCGAGCTGTACGCGGCCTCGTCAAAACCACTGAGGCTCGGATCGTAGTCAAGGCCTCCGACGTCGTACATCGTGGCCATCCAGTGGTGAAAGTTGTCACCGCGTTCCCTCAACCGGTGGTACAGCCGTGCCATCAACCCGGTTCGGATCGCGACCAGTTCCGGGTGGTTGTAGCGGTTCTGCAGCTCATCAGGATCGGTCTTGAGGTCGTACAACTCGTTGACGCTCTCCGGGTTTATCACCAGCTTGTACCGGGCGTCTCGGATCATGCGCTGCGGGTACGGGAAATGGTGTCCGTGGAACTCACAGACAATATGGTCATCCCATTCGGGCGTTTCCCCCATGACGAGGGGCATGAGCGAGCGCGAGTCGACGGCGGGTGCCGGATCAAGTCCGCACCATTGCAAAATGGTAGCCGTGCAATCCATGAGACTGACGAACTCTTGCCGTTCCTGACCCTCCGGCCCACCCGGCATCCGCACGATTCCTGCGGTGCTGTAGATGTCTTCATACATTGCCGGCCCCTTGTCATGGAGTCGGTGCGCACCAGTGAACTCCCCATGGTCCGAGCTGAAGAACAGTGCGGTTGAATCCATGAGTCCGAGTTCACGCGCCGTGTCGAGGACGCGGCCGATTTGCTCGTCGATGAGGGTGACATAACCCCAGTAGACCGCAATCACCTTTCTGCTCTCGGCCTCGGTCATCGTGTCAAATGCCCAGTGTTTCGAATAGTTCTCCTGGACCTGGGGCTTTCCCGCAAAGGTCTCGGAGGATGATTTGGGCAGCGAGATTGCATCCGGGTCGTACATGTCGAAGTACTCGTTCGGGACGATGTAGGGAAGGTGCGGCCCGAAGTAGTGCAGTGCCAGGAAGAAGGGTGTCGAATCCGTTTCCGCGGCGGCTGCGTAGCGTCGGAGCATTTCGATGGCGCGCTCTGCCATGTAGTACTCGAAAGTTGCCTCCAAGGGTTGATGGAGCCGGGCGGCCAGTAGATTGCCCGGCGCCCCGTTGGGCAGGACCCCCCGCATCTGGTCGGAGATCGCGTACGGTGCGAGGTCTCGCTCCCGGAGGTAGTCAAGGTAGTCCGGATGGTCAACAGGGTTGTGCCATCCCTCCATGGGCGGCCCCTCGAAACCGAAGTCGGCCGCCGCCTTTTTCGTCCCGGCGTGCCACTTCCCGATGAGGCCACAGTTGTACCCTGCGTCCTTCAACGCCTCCGGGAACGTCCACTGGTCATCGGCCAGATCCTCGAGGTAGCCCACGTTGCGCTCGTGGTTCGCGAGAAGCTTGTGCCTGAACGGCGCCGCCCCGGTGAGGAGGCTGGCGCGCGCCGGGGTGCAGATCGCGGTGGGGGTGTACCACCGGTCAAACCTGGTACCGGAGGCCGCGAGGGCATCCAGATTGTCCGTCCGCACCACCGTGTTCCCGTAGCAGCCCAGGGTGTCGGTGCGTTGCTGGTCAGTGAGAACGAAGATGACGTTCTTCAAAGAGGTCACTTGCCAGCCTCCACAAACGCCTCACCCGTGTAGAACTCGCTCGCGACGACGGGGGTCCCCTCGATCTTCCCGTTGTCGGCGAAGAAGCTACTCATGGCGTCGAACCACTTGGTGATGGTGCCGTCTTCACTCATGGCGTCAAGATCTGCTGACGAGTAGTACTCACCGTTGGAGGCATCCCCCTTGATCGCGTCCAGCTCCGCCTTGTTCATCGTCGCGACCATCTGGATCACCTCGTCCATGTTCTCCTTGCGGTAGTCCATGGCATCGCGCAGCACCTTGAGCACCCGATTCAGCGCTTCCGGGTTCTTCTCCGGGTAGTCCTGACCGGTAACGAATACGTTGGGAAAGGCCATGGTGTCGGCAAAATCAGAGTTCTTGGCCAGCTCGACCAAGTCGGGAACCTGCTCCTTGATGACGTCGATCATCGGGTACCAGATGCCTGCAGCGTCGACCTGCTTGGAGGCGAAGGCCGCCACGACGGTCGAGGGATCCATCGCGACCTTCTGGATGTCGTCAATGGTCATGCCTGCCTTCTCGAGGGCGAGCTGGACGATCATGTCTCCGGAGGTGCCCTCGGGAATGGCTACCTTCTTGCCCTTGAGGTCCTGGATCGATGTGATGCCGGCCTGTGCAATGACGCGGTCGGCCTGGCCAGTGCCGTTGATGGAGACGACCTTGGCCTTTCCTGAGGCGGGCAGCCACATCGCTCCCGGGCCGATGTAGCCGAAGTCGAGGTCCCCTGTACCCATCGCCTGGATCTGGAGCGGCCCATTCGTGAACGACTTGAGGCTGGCCTCGACGCCGTGCTTCTCCCACAACTTCTGGTCATTGGCGACGGCGAGGAGCGATGTCCCGTTGAAGTCCGGGATGTAGCCGAAGTTCACGGGGAAGATCTCCTGGGTGGGCTGGCCGCTGGCATCAACCCCGGTCTCCTTGTCGGATCCGCACGCAGCGATGACTGCAATGGCTGGAATGGTGGCGAGTCCCGCGAGGAGGCTACGTCGACGAATGTTCATGATTTCTCACTTTCCTGATTGGCGGTGATCGCATCAGTGCGATCAGATTTGGGGCTCTGGTGATACACGGCATGCCAGATCTCGTTGCGCAGATCGGCGAACTCCCGGCTGAGGCGCATCTCCTCGGTTCGGGGATAGGGCAGGTCAACGTTGACGATCTTCTGGATTCGACCAGGACGTGCTGCCATGACAACGACACGGTTGGCGAGGAATGCGGCCTCATCGACATCGTGGGTGATGAACATCACGGTGCGCTTCTCCTGCTCCCAGGTGTGCAGGAGATGCTCCTGCATTTTCACTCGAGTCAGTGCATCTAGGGCCCCGAATGGCTCATCCATCAGCAGGATGGAGGGGTTCATGGCGTAGGCCCGGGCGATGGCGCACCGTTGTTTCATGCCGCCGGACAGCATCTTCGGCAAGGCATCCGCGAACTGTGTCAGGCCCACCATCTCGATGAAATGCTCTGCCCGTTCATGACGCTCTGCGGCAGACACCCTGGCAGTCTTGAGACCAAACTCGACGTTCTTGCGGACCGTGAGCCAAGGAAAGAGTGCGTACTGCTGGAAGATCACACCTCGCTCAGGACTCGGCCCCTTGACCAGCTTGCCATCGACGCGTGCCGTCCCGCTGGTGGGTTCATCAAGGCCCGCAAGGATGTTCATCATGGTCGATTTCCCGCACCCGGATGGCCCCACAACTGTGACGAACTCGTTGTCGGCGAGCGTCAGGCTGACTCCACCAAGGGCGTAGAACTGTTCCTTGCCCAGTTCATAGACCTTCGTGATGTCATTGATCTCGATCTTTGGTCGCTCATCGGTGTTCATCGTCGTTCCTGCCATCCGGTCAACTTCTTCTCAACGAGCAGCAAAGCTCGGTCCATGATCAGTCCCAGGATTCCGATGACGATCAGCCCGACGAAGATCGTCGGGAGTTGGTAGTAAATCTGCGCTTGCTGCATTCGGTAGCCGAGTCCTTCTTGCGCAGCGATCAACTCGGCTGCGACCACCGTGGCCCATGCTGAGCCAAGTCCGACCCGCATGCCCACGAGGATGAATGGTGTCGAAGCGGGTACGACGACCTTGGCAAAGATGGTGCCATCCTTGGCACCAAGTACCCGTGCTGCGTTGATGAGGGTGCGATCCACTTGGACGACGCCTTGGAATGTCGAGATGACACAAGAAAGAAACGCCGCCAGGAAGATCACGAAGATCTTGGGCTGCTCCCCGATTCCCATGAGAACGATCGCCAGTGGGATGATGGCGAGCGGCGGGATCGTGCGAAAGAATTGCACCCACGGTTCGAGCAGTCCCCGAGCCCACGCGTACCAGCCCATGACGAAACCAACGGGAATTGCCAGGGCAGTTCCGAGCGCAAAGCCGGTGAGCACTCGCGTCAGGCTCGCCAACATGTCGTTCCAAAGTGTGCCGTCGGCGGCAAGCTTCACTGCTGCTGCCAGAACCTCTGGGGGGCTGGGGAGATTGATGCCGGTGGCCGATAACGCCCACCAGATACCAACCCCCAGAAACAGAGTCACAACATTGAGGATTCGCTGGGTTTGCTGCCGAGGGTCCTTGCGGCGGGTAAGAGGTGCGATCGTGGGGGTCACGGGAGGCGCGTCAACGGACATGCTCACCTTCCGTGCAATTCGGGGGACAGAGAGGACATGGCGAACTCCTTCGTTCGTTGCGCGGGATGAAAAGCAGTGGTGAGGGAGGCGACGGCACCCAACGCGCCCGCCTCATCGCCGAGGTGGGCCAAGCGAACAGGGATGGTGACCGATGGGAGGACTTCTCCGGCCAGCGCTTTCGCTACGCGGGCGGTGAAGTCCACCGAAAGTCGGGCGACCTCACCGGTCAGAACAATCTCAGCAGGGTCGAGGATGACAGCAGCGGTACCGAGTACCTGACCAACGACCCTGGCGACGTCGTTGACGACCTCGAGGGCCGCCGTGTGGTTGTCACGCACGGCCTCGGCGGCGGCATCGATGGTGTACACCCCCAACCCGAGTTCGCGGCATGATTGCAGGACGCCACCGACCGACGCCAGGGTTTCCAGACACCCTCGCCGTCCACACCGACAGTCCCTGGCTCGGTCGGACCGGTCCACGATCACGTGGCCGGCTTCGCCTCCAAGCTGGTGCTCTCCCCGTACCGGGAGGCCGCCAGTGACGATGGCCCCGCCGACTCCAAGTGAGAGTCTGAGGTAGAGAAGGTTGCCCTCCGCTGAGGCGTTGGGGTGCGTCGCCTCTCCCAGAGCGGCAAAGCGAATGTGATGATCCACCCACACTCCGACGCCGAATCGCTTCCCGAACAGTTCGCAGACGCGTGCGCCAACTTGCTGATACGGCTCAAGGGGGGCCGCCACAACACTGGAATCCCACAGGGCCGAATTGGGTCCCGGCAGGCCTATGGCTATGCCCTGCAGGAACCGGTAGTGCAGAAGATCAGACCTTGCGAAGTCCTCGGCCAAGGTGATGGCGATGGCGCAGCGAGCACCCCATCCCTGATCAGGGAGGTACGCGCGGCAATCCGTAGCGATGACGTGACCGGAGGCATTGGTCACGAGCACGAGCACGCGATTGTGCGCGAAGTCGATTCCCATGTAGCGGGCTGCGCTCGGGTCGAGGCTCAGTACCTCTGCCGGGCGACCGCGGCCCGGCATCCTCACGGAATCCGCGATCACCACTGCACCTTCGTCGCGAAGCCCGGACAGCACCTCGGAGACAGTCGAACGGGTCACACCCACCCGCTGGGAGATTTGGTTTCGCGTGAGGCGTCCGCCGTCATGGAGGACATCCAGCACGGCTTGGCGGTGCTGATCTGCGAGGCTGCGTTCGGCCTTCATGGGTTCAAGCTACGGGGGGTTGATTATTCCGTAAATACGACGACAGAAATCAAAAAGGTCACAGTTTGGTAACGGCCACGCCCGTTCAGCCCAGACCCACGGCTGGCTGAACGTAGGTACCGCGACCCAAGGCAACCCTTGACCGCAGCCATCCACTCGTCAGACACGGCTCCACAGCGGTGTCTTGAGGTTGTTGTAGTCGGTGACCGGATCGAAGCAGACGGTCCCGCGACACACGTAGGCGGCGCGCTCCCCCCGGCCCTCCAGCAGGGTCCCGAAGCCGTCGGCCTCCGGTCGGGCACCCAGCACAACCGATCCGGCTGGCGCCAGGCGCCAGGAGGCGCGGGTGAGCTCGTCGAACGGGTCCTCCGTGGTCACGACGGCCGTGGCAGGCTTCAGCCCACGGCGCGCCTCGTCGCTGATGAGGAGATCCGTCAGCGCCGACCCGGCGAAGCGCGGTGAGCTCGCGACGGCGCTCCACGTGGTTCGTGCGGCCACGTCGGCCCGCTCGAGGAAGTCCTGGCGCTCGGCCAGCAGCCCCACCACCCGGAGCGCCGCGACGAGGGCGGAGGTGCCGCTGGGCGTGACGTGGTCGGTGAGTGATCGGGGTCGGTCGAAGAGACCGGTGTCCGGCGCGTCGTAGAAGCCCCCGTCCTCATGGCCGAAGAGTGCCACGGCCCGCTCCAGAAGCGCCTCGGCACGCCGCAGCCAGGCGGCGTCGCCCGTGGCGCCCGCCAGGGTGGCGAACGCCTCGGCCACCGCACCGAAGTCCTCGGCGGCACCGACGGCGCCGCCCACCACACCCTCCAGGGAACTGCGGCGCAGGTCCCCGTCGACGAGGTGCACGTCCACGAGGTACTGCGCAGCGCCCACTGCCATCTCCAGCCAACTGGGCTCGTTGAACACCATGGCACCTGTGGTCAGCGAGGAGATGGTGAGCCCGTTCCAGGCGGCCACCACCATGCGATCCGTTGCGGGGCGGAACCGCTCCTCCCGCGACTGCAGAAGCCGGGCGCACACGTCGTCAAGTCGCTCGAAGTCCGGCCGTCCGCGCAGCTGCAGGACTGACAACCCGTCCTCGAAGGTGCCGCCTGCCGTGACGTGGAACGCGTTTGCGGCCCAGCGGCCGTCTGGTTCCCCGAGCACGTCGATGAGCAGCTCCTCGTTCCAGGCGTAGAAAATCCCCTCGAACACGGCGCCGCGGATGTCGCAGGAGTCGGCATCCAGGGCGGAAACGAACCCTCCCGACCCGAGGCGCATCTCGCGCGCCAGCCAGCCAACGATCTGGTAGGCGGTGCGCTGCATCAGGGCGCGGAGTCCGGCATCGTGGTCGGCCGTCCGACGCCACCCGCGCACGTAGGTTCCCAGCAGCAGAGCGTTGTCGTAGAGCATCTTCTCGAAGTGCGGCACCACCCAGCCGGCGTCGACGCTGTAGCGGTGGAAGCCGCCGCCCACCTGGTCGCAGATGCCGCCCCGGGCCATGGCCTCCAAGGTGCGCTGCGCAATCTCCAGGGAGCGTGGCTCACCTTTGACGAGCAGGGCGTCCAGCACGGTGGCGGGCGGGAACTTGGGCGATGTGCCGAAGCCGCCGTGAATCATGTCGAAGTCGTCCTCGATCGAGTCGAGAGCGGCGCGCAGGTCCGGGGCGGCGTCGTGCTGTTCCGGCTCGGAGGCCGACGTGAGGTACCCCACGATCTGCTCCGCGGATGCCGCCAGGTCGCCACGGCGCTCGCGCCAGGCCTCACCCATGGCCTCCAGTACCTGCCGGAACGACGGCATCCCCGGGCGCGGCTCCGGCGGGAAATAGGTGCCGGTGAAGAACGGCTTGCCCTCCGGTGTCAGGAACGCGGTCATGGGCCACCCACCGGAGCCGTGGTTCATGGCCTGCGTCGCGGCCATGTAGACGGCATCAACGTCGGGGTGCTGCTGCCGGTCCACCTTGATGGGGATGAAGTACTCGTTGATGAGGGCAGCGATCGTGGGGTCGTCGAACGACTCGTGGCTCATGACGTGGCACCAGTGACAGGACGCGTAGCCCACGGACAGCAGGATGGGCTTGTCCGTCAGGGCGGCGTGCGCGCTGGCCTCGTCCCCCCACTCCCACCAGTCCACGAGCTGGTGCGCGTGCTGCAGCAGGTAGTCGCTGGCGGAGGCGGCAAGACGATTCGGCATGGCCGTAAGGCTACCCACTGACTCCCTGTGGATTTTCCGGGGCTGACACACTTGGAGGCATGAGACACCCGGCGTCGACGACACAGCCCAACCCCTGGCTCCGCGCGGTCATCGTGGTGGGTGGCCTGCTGGCCGTCATGTGGTTGCTGGAGGCAGTCGACCAGTCCACGAACAACAGCCTGGACCAGTTCGGCATCATCCCCCGCGACGTGGATGCCGCCGGCCACATCGTGCTGGCGCCGTGGCTGCACTTCGGGTGGGCGCACCTGGTCGCCAACTCAGGCCCGTTCCTGGTGCTGGGGGTGCTGACCTACGTTGCCGGGTTCCTCCGGTGGCTCGCCACGACGGTGGTCTCCGTCGTCGTCTCCGGTGTCACGGTGTGGCTCACCGCGCCACCCGGGTCCATCACACTGGGCGTCTCGGGCCTCGTGTTCGGCTACCTCGCGTACTTGTTGATCCGCGGGTTCTTCACCCGGCGCCCGGGCCAGATCGCTCTGGCAGTGGTCATCCTGCTGGTCTACGGGGGCGTGCTCACTGGCCTGCTGCCGACAGCGTCGAGCGTGTCCTGGCAGGGCCACCTGGGCGGGGCCCTGGGTGGTGGCCTGGCCGCGTGGCTGCAGTTCGGCCGTGGCGCCACCCGTCGCCGTTCACCTCAGATGACGTAGTCGGACACCAGGGGCTCCCGCAGCCCGGCGAACAGGTCATCCTCCGGGATGATGGTGGGCACCTTGGAGATCTTCAACTGGTAGTCCTCCGTGGGCCATCCCGCCTGCTGTATGGCAAGCGGCACGGCGAACCAGGGGCCGTCCGGGTCCACCTGCGTGGCGTGGGCGACCAGCGCCGCGTTGCGGACCTCGAAGTACTCGGCGCAGTGGATGAACGTGGTGAGGCGCCCGTCGGAGTAGGGATCATCGTCGCGGATGGGCACGGGTTGCTTCGAGGCCATGCCATGCTGGTGCATCAATTCTTCCAGCGCCGCGTAGCGCCGCCTGTGGAAACTCATGTGGTAGTACAACTTGGCGGCCTGCCAGGCGGGACCGTGTTCCGGCCATCGCGCCGGGTCGGCGGCGGCGACGAACGCCTCCATGGTCACGTTGTGGCACTGGATGTGGTCGGGGTGGGGGTAGCCGCCGATCTCGTCGTAGGTGGTGACGACGTGTGGCTTGAACTCCCGCATGATCTGCACGAGGGGCCCGGCAGCCTCGACGGGGTCCTGCAGGGCGAAGCAGCCGTCCGGGAGCGGCGGCAGGGGATCACCCTCGGGGAAGCCCGAGTCCACGAAACCGAGCCAGCGCTGCTCCACCCCGAGGATCTCCCGTGCGGCGGCCATCTCGGCCCGCCGGATCTCGGCGATGTTGTGCAGGACAGTCTCGTCGTGGGCCAGTTTCGGGTTGAGCACGGACCCGCGCTCACCGCCGGTGCAGGTGGCCACCATCACTTCCACACCTTCGGCGACGTACTTGGCCGTGGTGGCTGCACCCTTGCTCGATTCGTCGTCGGGGTGCGCATGGACGTGGAGGAGCCGCAGCCCGGAGCCGCCAACAGAAGTCATGCGCCACATTGTGTCGCGATCGCGTCCAGCACTGTCAAAAGGTGCCCGAAAGGCGGATACCGGGGCGACGCGGCACAATGGGGTCCGTGATCAGACCCATGAGCGATGAGGACCGGGGACGTATCGCCGCCCGCTACCCGCGGCGCAAGCCCGTCGACATCCTGGTGGCCGTGGTGGCGGTGGCAGCGCTGGTCGCCGCCATCTCCGTTGTCGTGGTGGCGGGCGTGCAACGCTCCAACCCGCCCGTGGCGGCCATGGTGCGCCAGTTCGACGTCACGTCGCCGCAGGAGATTGCGGTCACCATCGTGGTGCAACGCACCGATCCGGGCCAGGCCGCGACGTGCTCCCTCTTCGCCCAGGCGGTGAGCTACGAGTATGTCGGCGAGCTCGACGTTGAGGTGCCCCCGGGCACCGAGACCCTGACGACCGTCAGCCTCACGATGAAGACACTCAAGCAAGCCACGTCCGTGTCGGTGGAAAGGTGTCTCATCAACGGATAGGGTGGCGCAATGTCCGACATCACCCCCGACGTTGTGTGGTTGACACAGGAGGCCTACGACAAGCTCGAGGCTGAACTGGACCACTTCAAGAACATTGGCCGCCCCGAAGTGAGCAGCCGCATCCAGGCTGCCCGCGAGGAGGGTGACCTCAGCGAGAACGGCGGCTACCACGCTGCCAAAGAGGAACAGGGCCAGATGGAGAGCCGCATCCGCCAGCTGGAGCACCTTCTGGAGACGGCCCACGTCGGCGAACCGGAAGGCGACCCCGACGATGTCACCCCCGGCAAGGTCGTGACGGTCGCCTACGACGGCGACCCCGACGACACGGAGACGTTCCTGCTCGGTAGCCGCGAGGTGCTGGGAACCGACGAGTCCATTGAACAGGCCGTCTCGCCCCAGTCACCCCTGGGCGCCGCAGTCGTGGGTAGGCGGGTGGGCGACAAGGCCTCCTACGATGCCCCCAACGGCAAGACCATCCACGTGACCATCACCGCGGCCCGCCCGCTCTGACGGACTTCCCGACCTACTCGACAACGACCCTGGTGGCCGGCCTTCAGAGGCTGGCCAGCAGGGTCGCTGCGATGTCGGCGCTGATCTCACCAGCGGCGACGCGTGCCAGCACCTGCTCCTGGGGTGACATCGGCTCCTCCGCGGGCTCGCCGGTCACCGGGTCGCTCGGGTCGGACTGGCTGTCCGCAGCGTCGCCGGTCGGGGTGAATCCCAGCTTGTCGATGACGGCGTCGAGCCGAGCGCGGGCCGTCGGGTAGGACACCTGGAGGTGCTTCTCCACCTCCCGGAGATTGCCGCGCGATGTCAGGAAAACGCGCAGCAGGTCAAGTTCGCTCGTCTCGAGTCCACAGTAGGCGCAGCTGGTGAACTCGCCTGCCAGTTCGGTGCCGCAGGTGCGGCAGCCCTTGCGGGTGACGATGAGGTCATCCCCGCAGACGGGGCAGTCCGCCGGTGCGTGGTACAGGTGATGTGTCATGTGTCAGTCCTCCACCTTGATGGTTGCCATGCCCATGACGACGGAGACGTCGAGGCGTGCCGATCCATTGCCGACGATGAACTCGTCGACTTCGGCGTTGTCGTCCGGCCAGGTGATGCGGCCCAGTCGGGCCTCGCCGCGGACGGTGACGTTGGCGCCGTGCGTCAGCAGGATGCTGAGGCTGCCGGACTCCACCTTCACCCGGGAGCGTCCCGTGCTGATCGGTCCTTCGAGTGTGACGCCGCCAGCCTGGGCCAGGAGGTCGCCGACCTCGTCAACGCCCTCGAGCGTGCAGCCGCCCGCGGTCACACGGATACGGCCGAGGCGGGGCACCCCAGTGGTCTTCAGCCCTCCCGTGGTCACCTCCACGTCCACGACCAGGTTCGGGTTCACACGCACCAGCAGTTCCTTGCCCAGCCCGATGTCGCGGAAGTCGTCGAGGCTGCGGGGTGGGCGGATCAGCGAGAAGCCCTGGAAGCTCGGCCCGAACTCGCCCGTGCTGCTGACCTCCATGACGGTGCCGTTGCGGCGCAGGACGTGGCGGCCCTCCACGACCAGCGTCGACACCGAGGGGTCACCCTCGACGCGGACGCGGCGCCCCACGGACGTGATGGCCACTTTCGTCAAACCACCGGTGCGGGGGCCCTGATCCCGGGAGGCCTTGGCCCTCTTCGGGCTGTCGGCATCCTGCTCGCCGGTCTGCCGCGATTTCAGTTCATCGATTCTGCGACTGGCCTCGGCGGCGTCGATGCGCCCCGCTGCCAAGTCGTCCAGAATCGGACCCAGATCAACATTGCTCATTGCACGATTGTAAACTCCACCTCGATAATTGGCAAGCTGTTTTTCCATTCCTTGAACTCCAAATCTGGCCGCGCGCTGTGGCACGCTGAGTGCATGCCTCGACCGCTGACCGAACTGCTCGCCGATGACTGGGCTGAGGCTCTTTCGGATGTGGAACCGACCATCCACCAGATGGGCGACTTCCTGCGCGTCGAACTGGCTGAGGGCCGGGGATACCTGCCAGCCGCTGAGAACGTCCTGCGCGCGTTCACGCGTCCCATGGCTGACGTCCGGGTCCTCATCCTGGGACAGGATCCGTACCCCACCCCCGGGCACTCCGTCGGTTTGGCGTTCTCCGTGGCCCGTGACGTCTCCCCCCTGCCCCGCAGCCTCACGAACATCTACGCCGAGATGGAGTCCGACCTCGGTACCCCCCCGGCCAGCCACGGCGACCTCAGCGCCTGGTTCACCCAGGGCGTGTTGCCTCTGAACCGTGTCCTCACGGTGCAGCCGGGTGTCACGGGCTCGCACAGGCGAAGGGGCTGGGAGGGCGTCACCGGCGCCGCCATCAGCGCGCTCGCCGCGCGCGGCGGCCCGCTGGTGGCCATCCTGTGGGGTCGGGACGCGCAGACGTGTCTGCCGCTGCTGGGCGACGTGCCCGCCATCTGCAGCCCTCACCCCTCCCCCTTGTCTGCGCGCCACGGCTTCTTCGGATCCCGACCCTTCAGCAGGGCCAACGCCGCACTTGTGCAACAGGGCGCCGACCCCATCGACTGGCGCATCAGCTGACACTGGGGCGGGGTTGCGGGGCGACCTAGACTTTCCACCATGGATATCGACGTCATGGGCTGGATCAAGAAATCCCTCAAGCCGCAGATGGTGGGCGAGGACGATGCGCTGCAGGGGCGCGACACCGCAGTGCTCAACCCCATTCCCCGACACACCGTGCTGGGGCTCCCGCTGGACGAGGTGCCAGAGGGCTGCGACGTGGCCTACTTCGCCATGGGCTGTTACTGGGGAGAGGAGCGCCTGTTCTGGCGCACCGATGGCGTGGTGAACACCGCCGTCGGCTTCATGGGCGGTTTCACGCCCAACCCCACGTACAGGGAGTCCTGCACGGGTCGCACCGGGCACGCCGAGACCGTCCGGGTGGTGTTCGACCCCTCGAAGGTCAGCTACGACGAGCTCCTGCAGATCTTCTGGGAGAACCACGACCCGACGCAGGGTGCCCGCCAGGGCAACGACGTCGGCACGGAGTACCGCTCCGCCATCTTCCCCGTCAGCGACGAGCAGTTTGCGACGGCAACACGGTCCCGCGACTCCTACCAGCTGCGGATGACGGAGGCTGGCTACGGTGAGATCACCACGGAGATCACTCCCGACCTGCCGTTCTACTACGCCGAGGACGAGCACCAGCAGTACCTCGACAAGAACCCTGGCGGCTACTGCCCTGTGCATGCGACGGGTGTGGCCTGCGGCTGACCACCGACACCCCGCAGTCCTACTCGGGCTGGTTGCCCGCCTGACCGCCGACCACGAACGACGTGGTGACACCGGCGTACATCAGGTGGGCGATCATGCCCATGGCTGCGTGCTTCAGGTTGTGGCAGTGGTCCATCCAGATTCCCGGGTTGTCGGCCAGGAAGGCGATGTCATACGTCTCGCCATCCAGCACGTTCAAGGAATCCACCCACCACGGCGATCCGGTGCTGGCGACGCCATTGCGCGACAACACGACTGCATGGTGCCCGTGCAGGTGCATCGGGTGGACCTCACCGCTGTGGTTGGCGATTCGCATGACTGCGACGTCCCCCTCCTCCACCACGAACATCGGAACGTCCGGGTATAGGTGGCCATTGATCGACCAGTACATCCCGGGCCTGCCCCGGTAAAACCCCGGTTGACGGCCGATGGAGTACTTAAACACCCGGTCCGGCCGGCCCGGATCGAACCCGATGGACGTTCTGGTGCCGTAGTGCAGCATGTCGAGCGCAGAGGTCGGGTGCGCTACTGGCGGCGCGGCGCCGTGGCCCAGAATGACCGCGGTGCTCTGGCTCAGCTGGACCCGGACGGCGGTTCCGTCCCGCGGCGTCCTCACTTCGAGGTCGGCGCGCCCACCTGCGGTCACGACCAGGCTGTGATGTGCCACGGGTGTCGGGCCGTGCAGCTCCCGGCCGTCCACGGCCAACACCGTGTACGACGTCCCGACCCAGACGTCCATGGGGCCGTTGTCGGTATTGATGATTCGGACGCGTACCCGCTCTCCGGGGCGAACCTCCACCGGTTGGTCACCCGTGCGGCCATTCAGCGTACGGTTGCCCCCGTACACATGTGCCACGGCGATGACCTCAGCCATGTCCGAAGCCGGACTCGATGGACGAACCACCAGCGGACCAAACAGTCCTTTCGACACCTGTTCGTTGGACGCCTGGTGCGAGTGGTACCAGTAGGTGCCCTCGTCCTCGGCCACGAACCGGTAGGTGAACTCTTCACCGACCCCCACGTCGTCCTGCGTCACACCTGCCACCCCGTCCATCGCGTTCGGGACGTCGAGGCCGTGCCAGTGCAGGCTGACACCGGCTGCCACGGATTGGTTCCACAGGTGGACCTCGATCAACTGCCCGACGACAGCACTGATCATCGGGCCCGGCGTCCGGCCGTTGAGCGTGTACCCGGGCATGGCCCTCCCGCCGATCGTCACCTCCTGCTCCCGGGCCACCAGGTCGAACGTGACGTCGGCCACCCGTCCGGGATCAGCCACGAAGTCAGTCACGCTCCGGCTCGGCATCGTGTGCTCTCCATGATCCATCACCGATGGGCCGCCACCGTGGTCCGGGTATCCCATGTCCAGTACGGAGTAGGCGGCCGGCATCAGACTGCTCGCCCACAGCCAGCACACAGGCCCGAGTGTCACGACGAGAAAGGCGACAGGCGCCACCAGCCGAAGCCGGTGGCGCCTCGCCCCACGGGGGCGTGACTCCCCCCTGTGCCCGCCCCCACGTCTGACAGCCATCGTGTGCTCCCCGTCCATCATCAGCTCAGCTGATGTCCGCGTTGGCTTTGACGGGTTGTGTCGTGATCGTGGCAGCGGTCACATTTCTCGACACCATCCGACGTCCAGCGACGACCGCGCAGGCCAGCAGGATGAAAGCGAACAGGCCGTGCAGAGCACCCAGCCAGTAAATTTCATGGGCGAATATCCCCAGAAGGACCTGACAGATGATGCTGGCCACCACCAGCAACGCCCATCGGGTTGCCCCGGTCATCTTTGTGAAGAAGGAGACGACCAGCAGTACGAGGCCGACGACGGGGACCACCGACATTCCGAACGTGCCGTGGAGTTCGAAGCCGCCAACCCCTGCGAAGTCCGTGGTGTTGGACTCCATGGCTGCCTTGTCCAGGACGCTGCCGCCCTGGATCCAGGCGAAGAGACCGAAGACGCCCAGGGCCATGACCGCCGCCTGCACCGCCACCAGTGCCGCGATCAGATAGGCCAGGACTCGATAGATGGTTCTCATTGCAGTTCCTCCTTTGAAGGACGTTGATGAGACCAGCCTCCTCAGGTCGGTTCGCGTGGCCTTCGGGTTTTCTTCAGGAGGGCTTTCAGTGGTGACGGGAGAAGGTCTGGGGTTCCAGACCCCACTCACTCATCCACTGCACATAGCGGTGGTAGGCACGCCGGGCCTCGCCATGGCGTCCCAGCGTGGTCAACGTGGAGACCAGGTTGAGCGAGGCCGGCTCGTCGTAGGGGTCGTGGCGGAGGAGCCGGAGCAGCAGCCGGGAAGATGCCTCATGGTCGCCGGAGGCGGCCGCGTTCTGGGCGAGCGCCCGACACACCGAGACGTAGGCCAGGCGAGCATCGTCGCGGTCCTGGCTGGACCAATCGCTGTAAGGCTCGTCGGAGAGCAATTCGCCGGTATAGGCCGCCTCCGCCCTGGCGAGCAAGCGCACCGCGGCCGGGTCGCCCGAGGCCCACAATCTCAGACCGGTCGTGGCGTCGGAGCTGAACTGGCGGTGATCAGCATCCACGTGGGCCCAGTCCAACCAGATGCACTCACCCGTGGCAACGACAAAGAAGTCGGCGGGATGGCCGTGCTCAGGATCCAGAACGGAGCGCAGAGTGGACAGCGTCACTGACAGTCGCCCGGCGGCCTGGATTGCATCCTCGGGCCAGAGCAGCTCAAGCAACACCCCACGCGGCACGGGGCAGCCCCGGACCACCAGGATCTTGAGCAACTCACGCGCCCGCTTGGACTGCCACGCCGATCCAGGGATGCGGCACCCCTGCACGCTCACGTCGAACGCCCCGAGGACACAGACGTGAACCAACCGCCGACTGCTGGCCTCCACCCAATCCTGCGCCCGCGCCACCGCATCATGCAATCGACGTGCACCCGTACGCCCGGCCACACCGTCGGCGATCCCCAACAGTTCCTCGGACAGGGAATCGACGCTCATCCCCGCACGGATCACCTGGTTGAATCCGTGACCGATGGGGTCGCCGACGGTCTGCCACAATGCCTCGGCCTGGTCCAGCAGCCGGGAGGACTGTTCGGCATCCCCACTGCACACGGCCAGAATTTCCAGCGCTTCCGCCAGGTGACTGCGGTCGCGACGGGCACCAGCGAGCGCCTCGGCCTCCCTCGCGAACGCCCGGGCGCGCTCCCGATCACCGCACGCGAGCGCAACTCTCCCGGCGACCACAAGGGCACGGGCACGCCCAGGAGCGCTGCGCAGCGCCACGGCCTGTGCTGCGAGACGACCCGCCAGTTCGGGTTGCTCGTCGAGGACGACGAGAGCCAACCCGGTCAGAGCCGGCACCAGGCCCTGGACATCGTTGGCCGCCCTGCTGACCGTGACCGCTTCCTCGAAGCAGGCTTTGGCGAGCAGGGACAATCCCTGCAGGTGATAGACGTCTCCGAGGTACGCCAGCGCATACCCGCCGATCACCGAGCCTGCGCTCTGGGCGTCATCACGTGCCGTCTGCAGGTCGTCGACGGCCTCATCGAGCCGGCCCAGATGACTCAGGGCCTGGCCGCGGTTCGTCAGTACCAGCCGCCGATACGGTGAACCGCCCGCCATGTCACAGATCTGCAGCGCCTCGTCCAGCATCTGAATGGCCGCCGGGTAGGCATCCTCGTCGCAGAGCGCCGAGGCACGATTGGCCCGGATCCGAACCAGCATCAGGGGGTCGCCCGCTCGCTCGGCACAGTCCAGTGCGCGCAAGTAGTGGGCCGCGTTGGCCCTCCGGTCCCCATCCAGGGCGGCCAACATAGCGGCCGCCGTCTCCGCGACAGCCTGAGCCTGCGGGTCCCAACAGGCCTGCGCCAGCCGTGTGGCCTCCGCGACCAGTTCGCGGCACCGGGGCACCTCACCGCGCACCCAGTGAACGGCCGCGGCCCACCCCGCCAGCAGTGCGCGGGTGCGGTCGTCGGGCTCAGCGGCCAAACCGGTTCTGTAGTGGGCGAGGGCGGACTCTATGGACCCGTCGAGGTGGTGGATGAGGCCAGCGGTCAGCGCCGCTCGCGCATCACGCGCGGCGAGGGATTCCAGCCGTCGCAGGGCCCCGTCCCAGTCGCCTGAGCCGTAGCGAGCCAGACCCTCCAACAGATCAAGCTCGGGAGTTCGTTCCTGGTCGGCCACGGTCGGGGTCCAGCTCAGCACAGTGTCGCGGGCGGCTGCCAGAAGCGCATACGGATCGACGGCCGCAATGAGTCTGAGCGCACCCGGGGTGTCCTGCGCAGCGACAAACATCTGCAGCGCCTCAGCGAACCGCCCGCCGCGCTCCAAGTCAACGGCGATCCGTCGGCGGATGCTGCGGGGATCCTCCAAAGAGGCGGAGGCGACGTCCGTCAGCGCATCAGCCACCACCTGAACCACCCGAGCCTGTTCGGAGAGCTCATCTGCAACCAGCAGTCCCTTGCTCAGCAGATGACGGATGGCCGGGGCGGCGTTCAGAACGCCGAGGACGCTCGCCGTGTCGGCCGAGATGTGTCCGAGGGTGACGGCAAGCTCCAACACGCGCCGCTCGACGTCATCCAGTCTCGGGAGAACATCCTCCACGAGCAGGCTCTGCACGGGACCGCTGCGATCGCCAACGCGCCCCAGCGCCGACAACCGGTCCGACTCCGGCACATCCAACAGCGCATCGACGGCGATGGCCACCGCAGCAGGCCAGCCGGAGGTGAGCTTGTGGATGCGCTCCGCCAACGCGGTCGACTTCCCCAGCCGGGAGGCAACGACCGTCGCCGTCTCCTCCCGGGTGAAAGCCATGCGCGGCGAGTCGAGCGCAAGCACCTCTCCCTGGGCCCGGAGCCGGCCCAGCCGGATCGGCGGCATGATGCGTGCGATCAGGACCAGGTGCAGCCTGGCGGGGGCCTGTCTGATCAGGGCGTCAAGCAGCTGGGATCCCGGCGAACCACCGGAGAGCTCGTCCACCTCGTCCACCACCAGGGCGATGTCGGTCGTTGCCGTCTCGGCGATCGCGGCAGCCAGCTCCCCCGCGAGAACATCGGCGTGCGCGGTGACGGCGCCGCTCGCCCCTGGACCGAGCTCGCCACTGAAGGGCGCCTCACCCACTCCGAAGTCGAGCGCTGGCAGTTGCACCCGTAGTGCAGCGACCAGCGCGAAGGTGAGCCGGACCACGTCCTGGTCACCGGCGTCAAGCGTGAGCCAGGCAGGGTCATGCTCAATCGCCCACGAAGCGAGCAAGGTGGTTTTGCCATAACCCGAGCCGGCGACAACAGTGGTCACCCGTCGACTCATCACCGCACCGAGGAAGTCAAGCAGCCGCTCACGAGGCACGATGAGCGGAGATGGTGAGGGCGCAAGGATCTTGGCGATACTCGTCTGCCGACGGACCATCACGTACTCCTGACCCCGGACGCACGATGTGTTCGGTGGCCCCACACTCCGGGACACGGTGCGTGGACCTCCAAAGAACGACCCGGGCAGTGTACAACTGATACGCACGTGACGGGGTGCCACGGGTACCGCAAGAATGCTTCCCGGGAAGCACGACGCCTCCCACTCCTGCAGAACGGACGCACATGGAGCTGCTGATCAGCGGCACGATTTTCGTGCTCGCCATGCTCGTTGTCTCGAGGCTGGCGCAGTGGCTGCACGTCTCCGCCCCCCTGCTACTCATGCTGGTGGGGCTGGGGGCGTCCTTCCTGCCGTTCATTGAAGTGCCCCGACTGCAGCCTGAGTTCATCCTGCTGTGGATTCTTCCGCCACTCCTGCACGCCGCCGCACTCAACACCTCGCTCATCGATTTCCGACGCAACATCGCGGCCATCGGGTGGTTGTCCATCGGACTCGTCATCGCCACGGCGCTGGCCGTGGGCGTGGTCGCGTCGGCGCTGCTGGGACTGCCGCTGCCGGTCGGGATCGCACTGGGTGCCGTTGTGGCCCCGCCCGACGCGGTGGCGGCCACCGCCGTGGCCAAACGCGTCGGCCTACCCCGGCAGGTCACCATCCTGCTCGAGGGCGAGTCGCTCGTGAACGACGCCACGGCGCTCGTGCTGTTGCGGACCTCCATCGGCGCTCTGGGCATGGCCATCGGTGGGTGGCAGGTGGCCGGCGACTTCGTCTGGGCGGCCCTCAGCGCCGTCATCATCGGCTACGTCGCCGCCCGCCTCGTGGGGTTCGCGTTCCACTTCTTCGAGGCCCCGCAGCTCCGGACCGCACTGTCCCTGCTGGTGCCGTTCGCCGTGTACGTGCCCGTCGAGGAGGTGGGTGGCTCCGGCGTGCTGGCGGTGGTGGTGGCCGGCCTCGTCCTGAACCACCGCGCGCAGGAGGAGCAGGATGCCCAGTCGCGCGTGGCGCAGCGGGTCAACTGGAGCACCATCTCCTGGCTGCTGGAGCACACGGTGTTCCTCCTGGTGGGACTGCAGACCAAGTCAATCTTCGCTGACGCCGCCTCCTCCGCGTGGCAATGGCCCATCATCCTGCTGGTGTCAGTGGTCACCCTCGTCACGGCCGTGGTGCTGAGGATCCTGTGGACCCTGGGCTCCGTCGTCGTCTCCCGGAAACTCAACAGGGCGTCGGTGCCCGGCGCACTCGTGGTGGGGTGGGCCGGCATGCGCGGTGTGGTGACGCTCGCCGCGGCGCTGACGCTGCCCTTCGACTTCCCGGCCCGCGAAGTGCTGGTGTTCGTGGCGCTGTTCGTGACGGTCTGCACCCTGCTGGGCCAGGGCCTCACACTGCCGGCGCTGGCCAAGCGGCTCGGCACCAACGGGCCTGACGCCCGTGAGGACGCCGTTGAGGAGGTCATCGTCACGCACCGCGCCAGCGTCCGCGCACTCCACGACCTGGGTGAGACCATCGAGACCGAGGATGAGCAGGCCGCCTACCGGGAGATCGTGCGCAGCAACACCCAGCGGCTGAGGTCCCTGTGGGATCGTCTCGACCGCCAGGGCACCGAGACTCCGGAGGCCACGCAACGCCAACTCAACCTGGAGATGCTGCAGGCCCAGCGACAGGCAGTGCTGGAGTTCCGCACCACCCACAATGTGGAGCAGGCTCTCATCGCCGACCTGCTGTCCTCGCTCGACATCCAGGAGGCAGGCCTCCAGCGGCACGCGGACAAGTCGGAGTCCATTGAGAACGCCCCGCCGGTGGCGGGACCCGATGACGCACCGTGCCGGGATCTGGCGGACGCACCCCTGCACATCAAGCCCGCCAGCATGACGAGTTGCACGCAGTGCGAGGCCGAGGGGCGCCGCCCCGAGGATCTGGCACTGTGCCTCACGTGCGGGCACATCGGTTGCGTGGAGGGGCTGCACCACGCGCAACAACACTTCGAGGACACGGGCCATCCGGTGCTGCGGTCATTCACCCCTGGCGAGTCGTGGCGGCGCTGCCTCGTCCACCACGTCGGCACTGACTGAGTCGGGGCGGAGGCTTCCGCGTTCCCGCAGCTCGATCCACTCCGAGTCACAGCCCGGGCACCGGTACACAGGCGCACCTTCCACCACCTGGTCCGTCATCACTTCGCAGCAGGCGTCCTCGCAGGGGTGGGACACCAGGAACCGCGCCGCCATGCCATCACCCCTCTCGGTGGTCTCGTGGTTTCCGAGCCTACCGGCGACCCACGTCCGCGCCCCGGGTTGATCGCCACACCACCCACCTGAGGTGCGTCCACGGTGTGCGTTCGTTGCTGAGCGTGGCGCCAAGTAGCCTTGGCGGGTGAACCATGCCCGCAGGACAGCCGCCGTTGCCCTCGTGGTGATGGTGGCCGGCTGCGTGCCGCCCGGCCCGAGCCCGGTTTCGCCCTCCCCCACACCGATCGTCAGCGCCGCCCCCACGCCTTCACCGTCGCCACCCCCTGCGTCGCTGTCGCCCAGCCCCTCGCGCACGGTGGACCCGAGTCCCAGTCGTAGCGAAACCCGGCGGTCGGCCTCCCCGGAGGCGACGCCGTCGCTACCCATGCCGTTCCGCATCAGGGAGTCGTTGCTGGACGGCGGTGCGGCCCTGGCCGTGAAGGAACTGCACGAGGTGTCGGGCCTGCGGCCAGCCCTCAAGCTGGACGTCTCCGCCAACGAGGTGACCCTGACCGTCCTGGGCATGGATCTGCAGGCCGTCAGCTACCGCTGGCGGGACGGGACCATCGACGTGGCGCAGACTGACGTTCAGTACCTGCGCCAGACCACCTTCTGGCCCACCGACTTCGCCATGGACAACGTCCGCCGCATCTTCGACGTCGCCGCCCTGCTGGGAACGTCCTCGAACGGTCAGGTGCTGCAGGTGGTGGAATACAGCCCGGGTCACGTCTACATGAGTGTCACAACCACCCCGGAGAGCAACACCATTTTCTTCCGGAAGGACGCCACGGTCTTCCGCAGCCTCGACACCCGCAGCGTCGCCGACATCCGGGAGGGCATTGACGCCGTGACTCCCGGCCGGGGACCCGTCCTGTCCATCGGATTCGATGCCTCACGGGGTTACTACGCCGAGATGCCCGGACCCGACAACACCATCGTTCGCCGCGCACGCATGCAGAACCGGCCCACCTTCTCGTCGAAACGGACGGGGGTTTCCCCGCTGACCCCCTTCGAGGCAAGCGTCGTCGATCCGGCAGCGCTGGCGCGGACCATCTCCCTGCACGACGAGTCGGGCAAGGGATGCACCGTGGAGATCGACAACCGCTTCAACCGCGTGCAGCCCGTGGCCACCTACCAGTGCGACGGCACAACCTTCCACTCCGACATGGGAGGCATCGACCTCACCGACCAACTGCGCTGAGGCCCCCGCCACCCGTAGGAGCCGTCAGAGATCCTTGGCGGAGAAGGTGTCGCAGGCGTTCGGGTCACCGGAGTCGAACCCCTTGGTCACCCACCGCTGGCGCATCTCCGACGAGCCGTGCGTCCAGCTCTCCGGTACCACGCGTCCGCCTCCCTGCTCCTGGATGTGGTCGTCGCCCACGGCGCTGGCGGCATCGGCCACCCGGGCCAGGTCATCACGCGTGACCTTCTGGATGGGTGAGTTCGCGTCCTTCACCGTGTTGGCGAAGAAGACGCCGGCGTAGCAGTCGGCCTGCAGCTCCAGCCGCACCTGGTTGGACTTGGGCCCCGTGTCGTTGCCACCGGCGCGGGACTTCTCCATCTGCCCCGTCAGGTTCGAGATGTGGTGACCGAATTCGTGAGCCACCACGTAGGCCTCGGCGGCGTCGCCGCCCGTGGCCCCCAACTGGGTGAGGAGCTTCTCCGTGAACTGCGTGTCGACGTAGACCGTGGCATCGCCGGGGCAGTAGAACGGCCCCATCTCCGAGGAGCCGGTGCCGCACGCGGTGGAGATCTGGCCGCTGAAGATCTGCATGGGGGCAGGCTCGAAGCCGTCGACGGCCGTTGACCAGTACCCCTGGATGGCGCTGGCGTAGGCATCCCACCGGCACTCGGGGTTGGCCTCGAGGTCGCTGCCCTTCAGGCCCGTGCACGAGATCTCGGACTGCCCGTTCCCGGGGTCCTGGCCGGTGTCGCCGGTACCCATGACGTCCTCGAGGTTGATGCCCAGGTTGTTGCCGAACAGCAGGACCAGGACGAGGACGACGACGCCACCCACTCCGCCACCGATGGCCATGCGTCCGCCGCCGCGTCGACCGGACCCGCCACCACGACGAACCTCGGCCGTGTCGATCCGGGCGTCATCCCTGTACTCCATCTGGTCCCCCTCGAGTTCCTGTTGGCCGGATCAGCGTAGCCGAGGGGGTGGCCACGCACGCCCTGATGGCTCCACGGGTAGCCGATAGACTGGCCGGATGCGTGTCGTTGGAGTCCTCTCACCCGTGGGCTCCCAGAGGGTCAACGTGACCATCCGACACGGCGAACATCCCGCCGAAGCGCTGTTCGCCCGCGGTTTCGTCCCAGTGCGGCCGCTGGCAGCCAACCTTGTTGAGGACGAGATCGTCTTTACCTACCTCGTCCGCGACGTGTCATCCGGGGACCGGCGCCCACGCCGGCGCCACGTGGTGCACGAGGAGCCGAGCGCAGCACAGCAACCCGTGGTGCACCAGAGGATCGGCGCCTACGCCGTGGTGCTGTCCGAGCGCGGCCTGCTGGGCACGGTCAATTCCTCCCTCACGGGCGCACCCGGCACCTGGACCCTGCCCGGAGGTGGCATCGACCCGGGTGAGTCCCCGTCACAGGCCGTCCTGCGGGAGGTGTTCGAGGAGGCGGGACAGGAGATCCGGATCGTGCGGGTGCTGGCGCTGGAGTCGGACCACTGGATCGGCCGTTCGACCACCGGCGTCCTGGAGGACTTCCACGCCCTGCGCATCGTCTACGGCGCAACAAGCGAGGCACCCAGCGACCCCGTTGTCCACGATCTCGGAGGATCGACGGAACGGGCTGACTGGGTGCCTCTGCGCACGTGGCGCGCGTTGCACTGGACGATCAGCTCACGGACGCTGCTGGCGCGCCATCTTCGCTCGCTGAGCGGACATCAGTTCCTGAAGTAGGACAGGATGCGGAGGATCTCGACGTAGAGCCACACCATGGTGACCGTGACACCGAAGGCCGCACGCCAGGATTCGCTGGCCGGGGCCTGCGAGGCGACGCCGCGCTCGATGAAGTCGAAGTCGATGATGAGGTTGAACACTGCAAGGCCGACGGCCAGCACGGACACCGCAATGGACAGCAGGCCGGCGCCGCTCCCGAATCCGACGAGGCCGGTGTTGACGCCCGCCAGGGAGAGGAAGAGGTTGACCAGCATGACGCCGGCCAGTGACGCGGTGGCGATGAACACGAACTTGCGGAACTTCTGGGTCACGCGGATGTTGAAGAACTTGTACGCCGCCAGGGTTGCGCCTGCCGCGATGAAGGTGGCCAGCACGGCCGAGCCGACGATGCCGGGGTACATCGTCTCGAAGAACTTCGAGATGGCACCGACGAAGACACCCTCCACTGCTGCATAGAACAGCACGCCACCGACGGGCACCTTGCGGCGACCTGCCACGACGAACACCGTCACGAGCCCCACGAGGGCCGAACCGATGAGTGCAGGGAACATGAAGTCGGTGGGCAGGAACATGAACGTCAGGGCGGCGGACAGGAACACCACCAGCAAGGTGGCGGCAGTCTTGGCGATCACGTCATCCAGCGTCATCACACCACCGGTGGGCTGCGGCTGCTGGTAACCCTGCGGCTGGCCCTGCTGCGGGTATCCCTGGAAGCCATTCTGCTGCTGGCCCCATTGTCCGGGTGCCTGCTGGTAGGGGGCCTGCGGCTGCGCAGCACGACCGTTGAAGGTGTCACTGTTCCTGAAGATGGGGTTTGCCATGGTGCAACTTTCTGGTTGATGGAGCTACCCTCCATGGTACCGGCCACCGGCGCAAGTGGTAGTGGGCAGCTTCATCGCCGCCGCGGGACGCCACGCAGTGCCCCCGACGGGATTCGAACCCGCACCTGTGGCGGGTTTAAGCCGCCTGCCTCTGCCAGTTGGGCTACGAGGGCCTGCTCCGCGGAGCAGTCTAGGCGTTTGTTCATGTTTCAGGTTCAGGGGTGAGCGCTGTTAGCATCAAATAGCCGGTGGGGACCGTCATATGGAAGGACTCCACCCATGCGAGGACGATTCATCGTCGCGCTCATCGCCGCCACCACTCTTCTTCTCGGGCTTGTCGCAGCACCCGCCCATGCCGCCACGGGCGCCTCGTCGCAGAAGGACCACGCCCAGCAGGTCGCCGACCTCGTGGACCGCCACAACGCGATCCGGAAGAGCAACGGGCTCACGCCCCTGAAATTCGCGCCGACGATCGCGCAGCAGATCTCCCAACCGTGGTCCATGCAGATGGCCAACAGCAACAACCTGTCGCACAACTCGAACTTCGGGTGGTCGGGTGCCAACCGGTGGGCTGAGAACGTCGCCTACACCTCCAACGATGAGGACACGGTGCACCTCATGCAGATGTGGATGGACTCCGCCGGGCACCGCAAGAACATCCTCAACCCCGCCTACACGGTGATCTCCGTCGGGCTCGTCCGCAAGAACGGCCTGTCCTGGGCCACCGCCAACTTCTACGCCGGCTCACTGCGCACCCCCGGCACGCTCTACGCCTCAGGAGCGTCATGGCTGTCCGCCTCCGGGTCGAACGGCTCCGGCTCCACCGGCTCGCCCCTCGACGTCTACACGACGCCCGGGACGCACCACGTCAACGGCCGCGACTGGCGGACCTCCTGTGCCCCCTACTCCCAGACGAAGCGGTGCACCACGGAGATCTGGGCCACGCAGGTGAGCCACAACAAGGGCCGCTACGTCTCCACCAACGGCTGGGTGTTCAACAACCTGACCTACCTGCCGTCGGCGAGGTCGCTGTGGAAGACCAACAACCTGGGCCGCGATGCGTCATGGAGCGCCAACGGTCGCAACTGGCGCACCGAGTGCGACACCGCCGCGACGGGCCGCAACGGCTGCCGCAGCTACATCTGGACCTCCGTGGTGGTCTCCACGCCGACGTCCGCCGGATACCGCTATTCGTTGAAGAACCAGTGGGTGTTCAACAACACTGTGAAGTTCAGCTGACATCCCCGCAGACGAAGTACTCCGCAACCGTCCTCGTCAACGTCACACGTGGCGTGCGCGAGGGCGCGGGGTTCACCCACGTTCGCACGGTCGGCACGAACATGCGTGATGACAGGGGTGGTGAGGCCCGCCTGAGCAGGCAGTGCCTCACCCGAGGAGTTCGTGGGCGATGCCGTCGAGGATGTCGGTCTCGCTGACCAACACGCACCCGCCCGGCACCCTCGCGGAGATTTCGTCGAGGATGAGTGAGCCGCCACCGATGACACCGGCGCGCAACGGGTGCATGCACGGCTCCGATTCGATGTCGGCCACCTTCGTGGTCGTCCAGTGGGCGCAGGCCGCGGCGATGTCGTCGCGGCTCAGCCGTGCGCCGTGCACCGCATCCCGGGAATACTTGTCCAGTCCCAGCGTCGCGGCGGCCACCGACGTGACCGTGCCAGCGACGCCCACAGCGGTTGCGATGGCGCCGAAGTCGACGCCAGAGCCGTCCAGCAGGCCCCCGATGAACTCCCGTGCTGCCTGCTGCTCCCCGGTGGTGGGCGGGTCGGTGTGCAGGAACCGTTCCCGGACACGTACGGCCCCCACGTTGAGACTGATGGACAAGACGACGTCGTCGCCCTCCACCACCACGAGTTCTGTGGAGCCGCCGCCGATGTCGAGGACCAGGGCGGGCTGAGGTGCTTCGATGCCGCTGCGCACGCCCTCGGCTGACAATCTGGCCTCCTCGTCGCCGGTGATGACGTCAACGTCCACGCCGAGTCGCCCGCGGACGCCGTCGAAGAACACGTCGCGGTTGGTGACGTCGCGCGCCGCGGAGGTGGCCACGAACCGCAGCCTGTCCACCCCGAGATCGGCCACGATGCCGGCGAACTCGTCACACACCACGAAGGCGCGCGCCAGTGCGTCGGCGTGGAATTCGCCGGTGGCGTCCACACCCTGCCCCAGCCGGGCGAGCCTCACCTCGCGGCACAGCTCGGTGGTGCCGCCGTCGGACCGCCCGCGCAACACCAGGAGCCGGATGGAGTTGGTGCCGCAGTCGATGGCCGCGACGGTCGTCACTGCTCGCCCTCCGCGTCGCTCTGCCCCACCTGGCACGGGTTCAGCCAGAACTCACCGATGGCCTCCAGCGCTTCGTCGCCGAGCGGGTTGACGCCGGGTCCCGCGGCCAGGGCATGACCCACGAGCACGTGGATGCACTTGACCCGCGTCGGCATGCCACCCGCAGAGATGCCCTCGATCTCCGGGACATGCCCGAGCGCCTCACGGTCCTGCAGGTACGCATCGTGGGCGGCGCGGTACCGGGCAGCCAGTTCTTCGTCCTCACGTAGCCGCTGGGTCATCTCCGCCATGACGCCATTGGCCTCCAGCGTGGAGCACCCCGCGACGGCACGCTGACACGTCAGGTAGTAGGTGGTCGGGAACGGGGTGCCGTTGTCGAGGCGCGGCAAGGTCTGCACCACGCCGGGTTTGCCGCAGGGGCATCGCCAGGCCACGGCGGCAACGCCACGGGGTGCGCGGCCCAGCTGAGCCTCGACGGCGGCGAGGTCCTCGGGTGTTGGTGTGCTCATGGGTCCCATCTCGAATGGCTCCGACATTGGCTAGGAGGTTGGGCTGGGTGTTGGCGACGGCACGGTGGAAGGGTCGGGCACCGGTGTGGCTGGCGCTTCCTCCTCGACGGGCTGGTCGGCGACCACCACCGAACCCCAGACGCGCTCCCACCACAGCCCGGTGGGTTCGTCGGGGGCCAGGACAGCGGAGTCGCCGCCAATGGGTTCACCGTCGGCCCCGATGACGCGGTAGCCCACCTCACCGGGCATGACCCAGCCCAGGCGGGAGCGGGCCTCGGCGCGGACGAAGTCCGGGTCCTTCCAGCGGGCGATCTGGTCCTCGAGCTCAGCGATGTCGTCGCGTTTGTCCTGGATCTCGGAGCGGTACTGGGCGATCTCCTGGCGCTGGGCGAAGTAGACGCGCAGGCTCTGGGCCAGCGTCACGGCGATGGCGGCCACCACCACACCCAAGATGATGAGCCGCCAGGTGACGCCCAGCGCACGCCCGCCACGCATACCCGGGGTCGGCTCGGGCGGCTGGGCTGCATCCACATCGTCAATCGCCACGGAGCGGGAGGTGACGTCGCGTGACGCACGCTCCCCCGGACGCGCAGCAGTCCGGGTACGCGGCGAACCGCGACCCGGACCGGTGCTCTTCTTCTTGCTTGCTGGCCTACCCATTCATCCAGTGTGACGGGTATGCCACCAGACTCAGCCCTTGAAACGCGGGAATGCCGAACGTCCTGCGTAAACAGCGGCGTCGTCGAGGTCCTGCTCGATGCGCAGCAGCTGGTTGTACTTGGCGACGCGGTCCGTACGGGCCGGTGCGCCGGACTTGATCTGGCCACAGCCGAGGGCCACGGCCAGGTCGGCGATGGTGGTGTCCTCGGTCTCGCCGGAACGGTGGCTCATCATGGTGCGGTACCCGTTGCGGTGTGCCAGGTCGACGGCGTCGATGGTCTCGCTGAGGGTGCCGATCTGGTTGACCTTGACGAGCAGCGAGTTGGCCGTGGCCGTGTCGATGCCGCGCTGCAGGCGCTCCACGTTGGTGACGAACAGGTCGTCGCCGACGATCTGGACGTCGGCGCCCATACGGTCGGTCATGGCCTTCCAGCCGTCCCAGTCCTCTTCGTCCAGTGGGTCCTCAATGGAGACCAGCGGGTAGTCGGCCACGAGGCCGGCGTAGTAGTCCACCATCTCCTCGGAGGTCTTCTGAGCCCCCTCGAATGCGTAGGTGCCGTCCTTGAAGAATTCGCTGGCGGCGACGTCAAGGGCGAGGGCCACCTGGGTGCCAGCCTCGTAGCCGGCGGCCTTGATGGCCACCAGGATCAGGTCGAGGGCTGCACGGTTGCTCTCCAGGTTCGGCGCGAAGCCGCCCTCGTCACCCAGGCCGGTGGACAGGCCACGGTCCTTCAGAACCTTCTTGAGTGCGTGGTAGACGGCCGCACCCATCTCGACGGCCTCGGCGAAGCTCTCGGCGCCGATCGGGGCGATCATGAACTCCTGGATGTCGACGTTGGAGTCGGCATGCGATCCACCGTTGAGGATGTTCATCATGGGAACGGGCAGGATGTGCGCGTTGGGGCCACCGACGTAGCGGTACAGCGGCAGCTCAGCCTCTTCGGCGGCAGCGTGGGCCACGGCCAGGGAGACGCCGAGGATGGCGTTGGCGCCCAGCTTGGCCTTGTTGGGGGTGCCGTCCAGCTCCAGCATGGCGTGGTCGATGAGGCGCTGCTCGGAGGCCTCGAAACCGAGGACCTCTTCGCCGATGACGTCGACGACGTTCTTGAGGGCGGTCAGAACGCCCTTGCCGCCATAGCGGGAGCCGCCGTCACGCAGTTCAACGGCCTCGAAGGCGCCGGTGGATGCACCGGAGGGAACCGCGGCACGGCCACCCGCGCCGGAGTCGAGCTGCACTTCAACCTCAATCGTGGGGTTGCCCCGCGAGTCGAGGATTTCGCGCGCTTCGATGTATTCAATGGATGCCATAAAAAGATGCCTTTCCAGGATGGACCTAACGGACCCAGCCTATCGCCAACCCGCATCGGCGGGGCGAGCACCCCCATCCCTACGCGCAACCTCGATGCCGCAGCGTCAGTGCCGCGACGCCTCTTCGGCAGCCGTGATGTCGGCCTCGAGTGTGCGCAGGGCGCCCCGGATGGCAGCGTCGGCATCCACACCACTGGCCTGGGCGCGCGCCACGAGGTTCATGACCTCGCGACCCACCTCGTCCGCGGTGACGGGCTCTTCGGGCAGTGCGACGGGTACGCCGTGGGAGCGAGTGCGGGAGATGACCTTCTGGGCACGGGCCACGGAGCTCATCGACTGCGCAATCCCCTGCAACGACGAGGTCCGGCCCTTCTCGACGCGCTTGCGGGCTTCCCAGCTGACACGGATGTCGTCAGGCGCTTCCTCGCCGGCGAAGACGTGCGGGTGGCGGCGAACCAGCTTGTCGCTGACGCCCCGAGCCACGTCATCAAGGGCGAACCGGCCCTCGTCTTCTGCGATGCGCGCGTGGAAGTACACCTGCAGCAGCAGGTCCCCCAGTTCCTCACAGAGTTCGTCGTCGTCGCCGGACTCCACAGCATCCACCACCTCGCAGGTCTCCTCCACGAGGTGCGTCAGCAGTGACGCATGCGTCTGTCGCGCGTCCCACGGGCAGCGGAGCCGCAGCTCCGCCGTCACGTCGCGCAGTCGCTCCAGTTCGGATGCCACGGGCGGGACGGCTCAGCCCTGGGTGACGGGTGTGGACAGGGAACCGGAGCCCTCGATGCCCAGCTTCTCCGTGGACCACGTGCCGTAGCGGGGGTTCACCTCCACCTGGACCTGCGCGAGCGCGGCGTCCAGTTGGGCGGGTTCACCCTTGGCCCCCAGCACCGTGGAAGCGGCCTGCGCGAGGAGCAGGTCGGTGCAGTCGGGCTCCTGCGTCAGGAACGGTCCGAAGTTCTCGTCGGCCAGCAGGATGGAGCGCAACTCTTTGTCGTCGAGCTTGATGCTGGTGATGTCAGCCACCTCGCGGAAGATCTCCGCGTGGATGAGCGTCTGCAGCGCCAGCGAGTCCGTGACCTGGGTGGTGCCCACCGCGGGGCAGGCCGCCACGATGTCGGCGACCCTGGCCGTGGTGATGGTGGTGTCGCCCACCTGGGCGGCCACCGTGGGGCTGGGGCTGCACCCGACGAGGGCGACAACAAGCAGGGGTGCCAGACGGGCAGGCTTCATGAGGGTGTCCTTCTTCCACTTCGACGCGAGGCCGATCCTACAGCGATCACCCGAAGACCTGCTCCACCAGGGTCGTCGCCCACTGGAGGGCGTCGCCGTCGGGCTTGGGCACCAGGATCAGTTCGGCGACGTTCTTGACGACGGCACCGGGGTAGAGCCGTGCCAGGCGCATCTGCCGCGACTCCGGAAGGTTCACAGGAGAGAAGCGAACGTTCTTCCCCTGCACCACCACCTCCTCGATGCCGTACTCGCGGCAGTGGTTGCGCAACCTGGCCACCGTGAGGAGGTCCTGCACAGGCTGCGGCGGGTCACCGAACCGGTCGGCAAGTTCGGCACCGGCGGCCTCGATGTCGGCCTCTGTCCGGATCTCCGCGATCTGCTTGTACATCTGCAGGCGCAGCCGTTCGGAGGTGATGTAGTCCGACGGCAGGTGCGCCTCGATGGGCAGTTCGATGCGCATCGTCGGTTCGGGGGTCGTGTCCACGCCGCGGTAGTTGGCGACGGCCTCCCCCACGAGCCGCAGGTACATGTCGAAGCCCACGTCGGCGATGTGGCCGGACTGCTCACCACCCAGCAGGTTGCCGGCGCCCCGCAGCTCCAGGTCCTTCATGGCGATCGACATGCCCGCGCCGAGGTCGGTGTGCGAGGCCATGGTGGCCAACCGCTCGTGGGACGCCTCCGTGAGGGGCTTGTCGCCGGGATAGAGGAGGTAGGCGTAGCCGCGTTCCCGGGAGCGCCCCACCCTCCCCCGCAGCTGGTGGAGCTGGGACAGCCCGAGCTGGTCGGAGCGCTCGATGATGAGGGTGTTGGCCGTGGAGATGTCGATACCCGCCTCCACGATGGTGGTGCACACCAGCACGTCGGCGCGACGCTCGAAGAAGTCCTGCATGACGGCTTCGAGGCGGCTCTCCCCCATCTGGCCGTGGGCGGTCACGATGCGGGCCTCGGGCACCAGTTCCCGCAATTGCGCCGCGGACTTCTCGATGGTGTTGACGCGGTTGTGCACCACGAAGACCTGCCCCTCCCGTGCCAGTTCACGCCGGATGGCCGCCTTGACCTGCGCGGTGTCGTAGGGGCCCGCGAACGTCAGCACCGGGTGGCGCTCCTCCGGTGGGGTGGCGATGACGCTCATCTCCCGGATGCCGGTGATGGCGGTCTCCAGGGTGCGTGGGATGGGCGTGGCGCTCATCGACAGGACGTCGACGTTGACACGCATCTCCTTGAGCCGTTCCTTGTGCTCGACGCCGAAGCGTTGTTCCTCGTCGACGATGACCAGGCCGAGGTCCTTGAACTGGATCTCCTTGCTGAGGAGGCGGTGGGTGCCGATGACCACGTCCACCTTGCCCTTCGCGAGGCCGTCGATGACGACCCTTGCCTCGGCGTCACTCTGGAACCGGGACAGCTGCGCCAGGTGCACGGGGAACCCCGCGAACCGCGAGGCGAACGTGGCGTGGTGCTGCGTGACGAGCAGCGTCGTGGGAACCAGTACCGCCACCTGCTTGCCATCCTGCACGGCCTTGAAGGCGGCCCTCACAGCGATTTCGGTCTTGCCGTAGCCGACGTCGCCGCAGATCAGGCGGTCCATGGGGACCAGCTTCTCCATGTCGGCCTTGACCTCGATGATGGCGCCCAGCTGGTCAGGGGTCTCCACATAGCTGAAAGCGTCCTCGAGCTCCCGCTGCCAGGGCGTGTCGGGGCTGAACGCGTGGCCCTTGGTGGCCTGCCTGGCCGCGTACAGCTTGATGAGCTCGGCGGAGATCTCCTTCACGGCCTTGCGCGCCTTGGACTTGCGCTTGTTCCACTCTGCGCCGCCCATCTTGTCCAGTGCCGGGGACTCGGAGCCGACATAGCGGGTCAGTTGGTCGAGCTGGTCCATGGGGACGAAGAGCCGGTCGCCGGGGTGGCCGCGCTTGCTGGGTGCATATTCCAGCACCAGGTAGTCCCGCACTGCACCCTGGACGGTGCGCTGCATCATCTCGACGAACCGGCCCACCCCGTGGGTCTCATGGACGACGGGATCACCGGTCTTCAGTTCCAGCGGCTCAATGGTGTTGCGTCGACGGCTCGGGAGTTTCTGCTGGCTGCGATCCGTGGCCTGCTGGCCGGAGAGTTCGGTGGCAGTGATGAAATCGATGCGGCTGGGCTCGGCCCGCCAGCCCTGGCTGAAGCAGCCCAGCACGATGCCCACCACGCCGGTGCGTGGCTCATCCGCGAGGTCCGTCACCTCAGCGGTGAGTCCCTGTTCGCCCAGCAACTCCACCATGCGCGTGGCGAGGCCCCTGCCCTCCACGCCGATGAGGACGCGCCAGCCATTCTTCACGGCGGTGCGGATGTGCTGCTGCGCCGCCTCGTAGTCGCCGTGGAAGCCGTCGGGGTGGGTGACGTCGAGGGTGCGGGAGTGCACGGAGGAGGCGTCGTAGGCCTCGCTCGCCTCGCCCGCGGCGAACGGTGACAGGCTCCACCATTTGTGGCCGATCTCCATGGCGTGCGCGCGGACGTCGGCCAGGCTCCAGTACGACGAGGCGCCGAGGTCGATGGGCGACTGGCCGCCCCCGGCCGCCGCCGCCCAACTGGCCTCGAGGAACTCCTGGCTGGTGGACACCAGTTCGGCGGCACGGGTGCGCACCAGTTCCGGGGAGGTGGTGATGACGATGGAGTGGGCCGGCAGCACGTCCACGAGTAGTTCGAGGCCGTCCACCAGCGCGGGGATCAGCGCCTCCATGCCCTCGATGGCATGTCCCTCGGCGATGCGACCGAGCATGTCGGAAAGTTCTGGATGCTGCATGACCAGTTTCCTGGCACGGTGCCGGACGGCGTCGGTCAGCAGGAGCTCGCGGCACGGCATGACGGTGACGGCCGGGAGGGTCTCCCCTGTGGAGCGCTGGTCGGCCACAGCAAAGGGGCGGATCTCCTCCACGTCGTCGCCGAAGAAGTCGATGCGGACAGGGTGTTCCATGGTGGGCGCGAACACGTCGACGATGCCGCCGCGGACGGCGAACTCCCCGCGGCGCTCCACGAGGTCCACCCGGTTGTAGGCGGCCGCCACCAGGTCGGCCAACAGGGTGGAGAGTTCGTATTCCTGGCCCGCCGTGACGGTGACGGGCTGCATGGCTGAGAGCCCTCGCACCTGAGGCTGCAGCACGGAGCGGACGGGGGCCACCACCACCCTGGGTACCTCCGCCCCCTCGCCGCGCAGCCGCCGCAGCACGGCCAGCCGACGGCCGACGGTGTCGGGTCGCGGCGAGAGGCGCTCGTGCGGGAGCGTTTCCCAGGCCGGGTAGTAGCAGACGGCTTCCTCGCCGAGCAGGCTGCCGAGTTCGGTGGTCAGCTGCTCAGCCTCGCGGTACGTGGAGGTGACCAGCAGGACAGTGCGGCCGGACTGGGCGGCGACGCTGGCCGCAGCCATGGGGAAGAAGGCGGGGACGACCGTCACGTCGAGGGCGTTGACGCCGGCCGAACGTGCGTCGGTGGCGGTGGCCTGGATCGCGGGGTCGGATTCGAGTGCGCTGATGAGGCCGGGAAACTTCACCGGATCAACTTACCCGCTCAGTCCGCGGGGGCATGCCCGGATCCGCTCAGGGCGGAGCATCTGCCCCTCCGCAACGACTGCGTCTAACCGACTCCAGAGGTTCCGAGAATGAGACCGATCGCGAACGTGGCCCCGAGCGCCACGGTTCCACCGACCAGCACACGCACCGTGGCCCTCCCCGTCGGACTGCCGCCCAGCTTCGCGCCGAGCGCACCCGTGAGGCCCGGTCCCGATGTCGATGTGGCTCCGGCGACGCCAACGACGATCGCGGCGACGGAGACGATGCCGTCATGGGAGCCCAGAACTGCGGCTCGGAGCCAGCTCAGCCGCTGGGCATTCCCGCCCCCTGCGTGCGGCTCGTCATCGTGCTGGTGGGGCGGATTCCCCGGCGCTGGCCTGGTGTCTGACACTTTCCCAGTGAACCACTGCCGATCCGGCCGCTCACGTCGGATCAGTTGTTGAAACGGTTCTGGGCTGCTTCCAGTCCGTCGCGCACCAGACACTCGACGGCGTCCGAGGCGATGGCTGCGTCCACGCGCATCGAGTCGGCGTCGGAGGGCTTCAGCTTCGCGAGCACCCAGTCGGCGGCCGCCTGCCTGCCCGGGGGGCGCCCGATGCCCACGCGGACACGGTGGAAATCCCCGGTACCCAGGTGGGCGCGCATGGACTTCAGCCCGTTGTGTCCGTTGTCACCGCCGCCGAACTTGAGGCGCAACTGACCCGCATTGAGGTCAAGTTCGTCATGGACGGCGACGACGTGCCCGGGCTCGATCTTGTGGAACTGGGCGACGGCCTGGACAGCACGTCCCGACTCGTTCATGTAGGTGGTGGGCTTGACAAGCACCAGCCTCACGGCGTCCACGCCAGGCGACGCAGGCAGCACGACGGAGGCCACCTCGGCGCGGTGGCGCGAGGACAGCGTGAAACGCGCCCCGTACCGGTCCGCCAGGTCGTCGACGGCCCAGAAACCCACGTTGTGCCGGGTGAACGCGTAGGTCGGGCCCGGATTCCCGAGCCCGACCACGAGGTGAGTGCCTGTTGTCACTCGCTGTCTTCGGAGTCCTGTTCGCCTTCAACGGCAGTGGACTCGTCGGCAACGCTGGGCGCGGGCTCGGCGACGGGCTGGGGAGCAACGTTGAGGACCATGGCCTCGGGGTCGTGCTCGTAGACGACACCCTCGGGCAGCTTCACGTCGCCGGCCAGGATCTGGTCGCCAATGACGAGTCCCTCGATGGAGACCTCGATCTCGGCGGGGATGTTGGTGGCCGGAGCCAGGACCAGCAGCGATGTGAGGTCGATGTTGACGAGTGAATTGCGCTCGGCTTCGCCGACGACCGTCAACGGCACTTCGACGCTGACCTTCTCACCCTTCTTCACGATGAGCAGGTCGATGTGGTCGACGAACGAGGTGATGGGGTCGCGCTGGACCTGCTTGGGCAGGGCCATGATGCGCTCCTTCTGGCCCTCGACGGTGATCTCCATCAGCACGTTGGCGTGACGGAGCATGAGGAACGTCTCCTTGCCCGGCAGCGCGATGTGCTGCGGGTCGGTGCCGTGACCGTAGAGGACGGCCGGGACCTCGCCTGCGCGGCGGAGGCGGCGTGATGCGCCCTTGCCGAACTCGGTGCGGGTGGTTGCTGTGATCTGGAACTCAGCCACTGTCTCTCCTGACAAGATGTGTCGAACACGAACGGCGCCGGCGAGAGAGGGCTTGTCGATTACGGACCAGTCGTGGTCCCTCGCCATGCAGCCTGCCGAGCTTATCGCACGGCGGCTACGGTTGCGCAATGCAGCCTTCGCAGGACGACTTGTGGTTGACCGTCGGCGAGGTGGCGCGGCACGCCGGCCTGTCGGTGCGGACGCTGCACCACTATGACCAACGCGGCCTCCTCGTCCCGAGCGGCAGGTCCGCCAGTGACTACCGCCTGTACTCCCCGGAAGACCTGCAGCGACTCCTGCAGATCCAGCACCTGAAATCGCTGGGGTTGGGTCTCGACGAGGTGTCCGCCGCCCTGGACGCCGACGACTTCGACGCCCGTGAGGTGCTGGAGGAGCACATCGCCGCCGTCGAGCAGCGGTTGGCGGACGAGACCCGGATGTTGCGCACCCTGCGCGGGCTGCGGCAGAGCGCCTCCACGGGGTGGCAGGAGGTTCTCTCGGCGGTGGCGCAGAGTGAAAGGCTTCGCCATCCCGAGGCCCACGTCCGCTTCCGGGCGGCCCTGGACTCCACATCGGGGTTGCCCCTGGAGGCGCTCGTGGCCCAACTGGTGGAGGATCCGGCGCCCGGTGTGCGCGAGGTGCTGACGTGGGCCATTGCACGACACGGCCACGCCGCCCGCGATGCCCTGATTCCTCTGCTCACCCATCCCGACCCGGTGGTGCGGGCACAGGCGGCCCACGCCCTGTCCAAGGTCGGGGACGCCTCCGTGGCGCCATTCGTGGTCCCGCTGCTGCGTGACGACGACGTCGTGGTGGCAAGCAAGGCTGCGCAGGTCCTGGGCAGGTTCGGAGGACATGCGGCTCTGACGGCGCTCGTCGGCATCCTGGGCGATGGCCCCGACGTCGTGGGCGACGCCGTCGTCGCAGCCCTCGAGGAGGTGGGCCCCTCTGCGGTTGCCCCTCTGGTGGCTCGGCTGGGCGACCCGGCTGCTCTCGTGAGATCCCGCGCCGCGGAGGCGCTGGGACTCGTCGGCGTGGCCGACGCAGCCGAGCACCTGGCCCCGTTGGTCCACGACGATGACCCCTCGGTCCGGTTCGAGGCCATCGTCGCGCTGGGGCAACTTGCCGGGGATGCCGCAGAGGCGGCCATCGAGGGAGCCCAGGGCTCCCCCGATGACCGCCTCCGCCACATTGCCGCGCGGTTGTTGCGCGACAGGAGGGCTACGCCGCAGCGTTGACGAGCCGCCGGGCCACGGCAGCCAGCGGCTGGTGCCCCGCCGACACCACGTCGCCCAGGACAGCGGCCGCGTCGTCCCCGCCGACCGCCCCCAGCGCCATCACGGCGGCCAGGGCGACGTCGGCATCCTCGTCAGCCACGCGCCCGGCAAGTGCGGTGGTGGCCGCACGGGCGTCCTCGCCAATCTGGGCGAGCGCTTCCGCCGCGTGCAACCGCACCGTGGCGTCACCGTCACCCAGGGCCTCGACGAGCGCGCCGACGCCGAGTTCCCCCAGCTGCTGCATGGCGTTGCTGAGCGCGTCGCGCTGCCCGGCATCGCCGTCGCCGAGCCGTGCCACCAGGGGGTGCACCACGTCGGGGCTGCCGGTGCTGGCCGCCGCGCGATACGCCTTGATGGCCACGTCCGGGTCCGCGTCCGCCACCACGGGCAGCAGGTGCGGCACGTGGGAGGGGTCGCCGATCTTCGACAGCACGTGGGCGGCTTGACGCCGCTCCAGCGGGTTCTCGGAGCGGAGCAGGGCAAGCACTGCGGGAACCGCGACGTCGCCGTGCTGCACGAGCGCCCAGGTCAGGTTCTCGCGGACACGCGCGTCGTCCTCCACGCCCAGGCGGGCAACGAGTGCCGCCGTCACGTGCGGGTCGTGCAGGGTTCCGGCGTCCATGGCTGCGCGCAGGCGGACGTCCCGGTCGGGATGGGTGATGAGTGTGGTGAATTGCGTCGTATCCATGCCACAGACGCTAGAGCCTGACGCGGCGTCAGGGTCAAATTCAGATCATGAACCGGTTGTTCACGGGCGCGTCGAAGTTGCCTTGGCCCTTGTACATGTCCACCGACTCCTGCAGAGACTTCAGGAAGTACGGCGGGAAGTCCATGCCCTTGTCCTTGGCCCAGAGCAGTTTCGCCTCGAGCCGCCCGATCTCCTTGGCGTAGACCTCCATCTCCTGGTCCATGCCCAGTTCGGTCAGCACGCCCCCAAGGTCCTGCTGGTACTTCTTCACGTAGTCCACGCCCACGAGGGTGAAGGCCTGCGAGCGCAGCAGCCGCGTCACGAACAGCTGCCAGGGCTGCAGGTCCCCGTCCTGCATCATTTTCTCGGCCGACATCTTGTAGAAGGTGTAGTGGCCGGGTTCCTGCTGCTTGATGGGGTGAATGATCGTCTCCGCGATGGCATCCTCCCCCATGAGTTTCAGTTCACGGATGAGGATGCTGTAGGCCACCACAGCCTGGCGCTCCGTCGAGGCACCCGTCAGGTAGTAGAGCATGCGGGAGATGTCGTGGATGGGGTCCCAGTGGGCCAGCGCCCCCAACAGTTTCATGCGCAGGGGCACGGTCATGAAGGGGTCCGCCGGCTCCATGCCGAGATCCACCTGCAGTTGGTCGAGGAGGTAGCCGTGGGCCATCTCCTGGTCGTACCAGACGTCCTGGTAGAAGATCTTGTCGACCTCGCTGACGTTCGGCAGAAGAGTCAACAGCTCCAGGACGTTGCGGTCCACCTCGAGTTCCACGCGGGCAAGGTAGTCGATGGTCCCGGCGAACCGGCGCCTCACGGCCCCGGGGTCGTGGATGGTCCGGTCCGCCGAACCCAGAGCGATGGGAGGATGCTTGTCGCCCAGCTTGAGCGTGAACGCCTTCAGAGAGGCATCGGTGATCTTGGGTGCAAACACCCGGCCCATCCTAGGGGTGCGCGCCGATTACTCCACCGCCAGCGCCTCCGTGGGGGTGGCGTTGGCCGCCCGCCGGCCCGGCAGCACCGACGCCAGGCACGCTGCCGCCAGACAGACAGCGACCAGCAGTGCCGTGAGTCCGACGTCGACGCTGAAGTACAGCGGGGTGCGTGACGTCGCTGGCATCATCATCACGGCCGAGCTCACCCCCAGCCAGCCAAAGAACGCACCCGCGGCGATGCCCACGACCGTGCCAACGAGTGCCAGCATCAGCGCCTCCACCAGGAGCATCAGACGCAGACCGGCGCGTTGCATGCCCAGTGCGCGGAGCAGGGCCGACTCCCGTTGGCGTTCGATGACGGAGAGCCCCAGCGTGTTGCCCACCCCGACGAGCGCGATGACGACCGCGACGCCCAGCAGGGCCGTCAGGACGATGAGGACCACGTCCAGGACCTGCTGCAGGATGCCCGCGAAGAACGCGCCGCCCTCCACCTGGATATCCCCCTCTGCCTGGGTTGCGGCGGTGCTGACCTGGTTCAGCGCCGTGGCCGAGGTGCGGTCCGTGAGCTTGACCCACAGCTCGGTCACGACGGGGTTGCCCGCCAGCTTCTCGAAGGTCGCCTCGGACACCGCCGCGACCCCGAAGTTCAGGTTCTCCGACGTCTTCACCTGCAAGGTGACGGGGCCGGCGACACCCGGCAGCTCCAGCTCGGCGGGGAAGCCGTAGTCGCCGATGATGATGGTGCCGTCGGACACCCCCAAGTCCGCCGGCAGGTCCAGCTCCGCACGGGCGGGGTTGACGCTGCGGATGGCCCACTGCGGGTAGTCGTTGATCTCCGCGTTCTTGCTGGAGACCTCCACCGCCGTGGCGACGTCCGCGATGCCACGGATCTTGGCGGTGAAGCCGACGGGGAGGGCCTGCTGCGAGGTCAGGGTCAGGTCGATGGGGAAGCGCTGGTTGATGGCCTCCACGCCCGTTGTCCGCACCGTGGAGACCGCCACCTGGATGGTCACGACGAGCCCGACGGCCAGCATGAGAGCCACGGCGGTGGCGGCCGCCCGCTGCGGGTTGCGGGCGGCATTGGTGGCGGCCAGCCGCGTCGTGGGGCCGGTGAACCCGAGGACACGCCCCAGCAGCCGCAGCAGCGCAGGGATGTAGAAGGGTGCCGCACCGAGGATGGCGATGCTGAGGAGGAAACCCGCACCCATGGCCCACACCAGGGCCCAGTTGGTGTTCAGGCGGCTCATCACGACGAGCGCCACGCCACCTGCCCCGAACAGGGCACAGACGACGGCGCGGGTGATGGACAGCCGACGGGCGCGGGACGCCGACGGCACCGCCTGCAGCGCCTCCACTGGCGAGACCCGGGTGGCCACGAAGGAGGGCCCCACCACGGACAGCAGGGTCGCGATGACCCCGACGGCGAGCGCCGCGAGCAGTTCAACGGGGCGCAGCACGAGGCCCCAGAAGATGGAGCCCGTGATGCTCGCCCCCAGTGCGGCCACCCCGACGCCAACCCCGATGCCGAGCAGTGAGCCCACGACGCCGAGCAGCAGCGCCTCCCACACGAGCCGGCCGCGCACCTGCCCCGTGGAGGCCCCGACGGCGCGCAGCAGGCCGATCTGTCGTCGCCTCTGCGCCACCAGGATGGTGAAGGTGTTGGAGATGGTGATGATGCCCACCACGAGCGCCACCCCGGCGAAGCCGAGCAGCAGGCTGCGGAAGACGTCGAAGTTCCCTGTCAGGTCGTTGAGGGCGGCGGCGCGGGCGTCGTCACCCGTGCTGACGTCCACCTCGCCCCCCGGCATCGGATCGGGCAGCGCGGCGCTGACGGCCGGCAGGAGAGCGGCCGGGTCACCGGCGGTGCGCAGCACCCAGGGGCCGCCCGTGTCGGCGGACTTCTCGGCGGGGGCGGTGTAGCCCGTGACGCCGAACCACGCCTTGGGGTCGTTGGTCCTGCCCACGATGGTGGCTGGCTGGTCCTGACCCTCCAGCCGCACCGTGTCCCCCACCGACAGCCGCAACTGCTTGAGGCCGTCGGAGGACATGGCCACCTCATCGCTGCTGGCCGGCCATCGGCCCTCTGCGATGGATGCCCACCGGAACTCCTCCCGGGGAACCGGGACGAACGTGACGAACACGGTCTTGTCCTCGTGGGTGAGCATGGACACGGTGCTGCTCGCGGCGGCGACCGCTGTCACGCCGTCGACGCCCTCCAGCGCGGACTGGACAGCGGAGGGGTCGTCGAAGTCGCCGCTGACGACGATGTCGGCCTTCGACACCGGTAGCTGCGTGAAGCGGGCCATGGACTGCTGTTCGGTGCCCACCAGCGTGGAGATGGCCGCGATGAAGGCCACGCTGATGGCGATGGAGAGCAGGGTGGCGATGAAACGGCCCGGGTGGAGCCGGATCTCGTTGGTGGCGTCGCGGAGCATCAGGCGCCCAACCGTCCGAAGGTGGCCATCATCATCTCCGCGGTGGGGCTGGCCACGTCGTCGACGATGCGCCCGTCGAGCAGGACCAGCGCACGGTCGGCGTAGGCCGCAGCCTTGGGGTCGTGGGTGACCATGATGATGGTCTGCCCCTGTTCCCGGCTGCAGCGGCGCAGGTACTCGAGCAGGGCCGTGCCCGTCTTCGAGTCCAGGGCACCCGTCGGTTCGTCGGCGAACACCACCTGCGGGCGGGTCATGAGGGCCCGGGCGATGGCGACGCGCTGCTGCTGCCCACCCGAGAGCTGGCTGGGGCGGTGCGTGAGCCGGTCCTGGAGCGACAGGGACTCGATGATGGAGGCGAAGTGCTCCTTGTCCACCTTCTTGCCCGCGAGGTCCAGGGGAAGGACGATGTTCTGCTGCGCCGTGAGCGTCGGCAGCAGGTTGAACGACTGGAACACGAATCCCACCTTGTCGCGGCGGATCCTCGTGACCTGCTTCTCCGGGAGTTGCGACAGGTTGTCCTGCCCCATCCACGCGTCGCCGGAGGTGGCGCGGTCGAGCCCTGCCATGCAGTGCATGAGGGTCGATTTGCCGGACCCGGAGGGCCCCATGATGGCCGTGAACGATCCCGGGGCGATGGTCACGGAGACGTCGTCGAGGGCCACCACCTGCCGGTCGGACCCGACGCCGTACACCTTGGTGAGGTGGTCGGTGCTGCAGGCGGATGCCGTCGTCGGGGGCGTGGCGTAGTGCAGGTGGGACATGGGGATGCCTTTCGTGGGTGCATTCCCAGCCTAGGAAACAATGCCAGACTGCGGATCAGACCACGGTGGCCGTCCTGCGGGCGCACGCATGGCACCGTGGGGGGATGCGACCCTACCCACGGGGGGTGCCGAGGGGGTGGAACCCCCTAGAAACCGATGCGCCTCAGGGTGGAGCGGATGACCTCCGCAGAGTCGTGCATGCACCCCAGTTCGCCGTCCTGCAACGGCATTTCCAGGGTCATGCCGACGCCGAGCCGATCCACGATGGTGGGGACGGACATGCACACGTCGGAGATGCCGTGCCACCCTTCGAGGAGGCTGGAGACGGGCAGCACGCGGTGCTCGTCGTTGAACATGGCCTCGATGATTCGGGTGCCGGAGACGCCGATGCCGTAGTTGGTGGCGCCCTTGCCGGCGATCACTTCGTAGGCGGCGTTGACGACACGGTCGGCCATGTCGTCGCGCACGGATTCGCCGAGTCGACCGGTCTGCAACTCCCACTTCAGGAGCGGGACCCCGCCGATGGTGGCGCTCGACCAGAGGGGGATTTCGGAGTCGCCGTGCTCGCCGCAGATGTAGGCGTGGACGTTGCCGATCGCCACACCGCAGTGCTGCGCCACGAGCACCCGCAACCGTGCAGAATCGAGCACGGTGCCGGAGCCGAACAACTGGTTGCGCGGCAGTCCGCTGATCTTCAGGGCTGCGTACGTGGTGACGTCGACAGGGTTGGTGACCATGAGGAACAGCGCCTCGGGTGAGCGTTCCACCATCGGCGGGATGACCTTCTTCATCAGCTCCACCGTGGACGCGGCCAGGTCCATGCGTGACTCGCCGGGCTTCTGCTTGGCCCCGGCAGTGATGACCACCACGTCGGAATTTCGGGTGATCTCAGGATCGTTGGAGCCCTCCACACGCGCCGTCGGCATGAACTCGCTGCCGTGTTCCAGGTCGAGGGCCTCGGCCCGCGCCTTCGACCCGTTCACGTCGTAGAGAACAACGTTGCGCGCCACCCCACGCATCAGTGCCGCGTAGGCAAGGGAGGACCCGACGGCGCCTGCGCCGACGATGGTCAGTTTGTTACGCCGCCGGGCCTCCATATCAGGCCTGACCGCCGAACAAGGAGGTGACCGAGCCTTCCATGAACACGGCGTTGATGGCCTTGGCCAGCAGCGGCGCGATCGAGAGGACCGTGAGGTTCTCGATGGTCTCGGCGGTGCGGAGCGGCAGCGTGTTGGTGACGATGATCTCCTCGAGGTCCGAGGCATTCAGCCGCTCGGCAGCCGGGCCGGAGAACACACCGTGCGTGGCTGCCGCGATGACACGCTTGGCGCCCCGCTCGCGCAGCGCCGCGGCAGCCTGGGCGATGGTGCCGGCGGTGTCGATCATGTCGTCGACGAGGATGCAGGTCTTGCCCTGCACATCACCCACCACCTCGTGGACGGCGACGGTGTTGGCCAGGTCATGGTCGCGACGCTTGTGCACGATGGCGAGCGGGCAGTTGAGCTGGTCGGTCCACATGTCAGCGAGACGCACCCGTCCCGCGTCCGGGGAGACGACGCACATCTCGTCCTGGTCGTACTTCTCCTTGACGTACTCGCTGAGCACGGGCAGGCCCCACAGGTGATCGACGGGGCCGTCGAAGAAGCCCTGGATCTGGGAGGCGTGGAGGTCAACGGACATGATGCGGTCTGCTCCAGCGGCCTTGTAGAGGTCGGCGATGAGGCGGGCGGAGATGGGTTCGCGGCCGAGGTGTTTCTTGTCCTGGCGGGCGTAGGGGTAGAACGGCGACACCACGGTGATCCGCTTGGCGGACGCGCGCTTCAGGGCGTCCACCATGATCAGCTGCTCCATGATCCATTCGTTCACCGGGGCGGTGTGGGACTGGATGACGAAGGCGTCACACCCGCGGACCGACTCCTCGAACCTCACATAGATCTCGGAGTTGGCGTAGGCGAAGGACTTCGTGGGGACGAGGTCGGTCCCCATGAGCGTGGCCACTTCTTCGGCCAGCTCCGGGAAGCCGCGGCCCGCGAAGAGCATCAGGTGCTTGGTGTTCGCGGTGCTGTTGGTCATAAAAGTGTTCAGCCCTTCTGTTGTGAACGCGATTCCGCGACTGCCGGGTGGATGGAGCCGTCATGGGCCCCGGCGGCCGTGTCAGCCTTCGAACCCGGGCGGCGCTTGGCCACCCAGCCCTCGACGGTGTGCTGCCTTCCCCGTGCGATGGCGAGGCCACCGGCGGGAACATCCTCGGTCACCGCCGACCCGGCAGCCACGAAGGCGCCGGGGGCGATGTCGACCGGCGCGACCAGCACCGAGTTGGAACCCACGAAGGCGCCCTTGCCCACATGCGTTGGTGACTTGTTGACCCCGTCGTAGTTGGCGAAGATGGTCCCCGCCCCGATGTTGACGCCGTCGTCGAGGATGGCGTCGCCGCAGTAGGTCAGGTGCGGGACCTTGGAGCCCTCACCGATGACGGCGTTCTTCGTCTCGACGAACGCCCCGATCTTGCCGTTGCGGCCGAGTTGAGTGCCGGGCCGCAGGTAGGAGAACGGACCCACGTGCGCACCGTCCCCGATGATGGCGAGGGAGCCGTGCGTGCGCACCACTTCGGCACCGGCGCCCACCTCCACGTCCCGCAGGCTCGTGTCGGGGCCGATGGTGGCGCCCTCGCGGATCGTGGTGGCCCCTTGCAGGATGGTGCCGGGCAGCAGGACGACGTCGCGGGACAGGTCCACGTCCACGTCGATGAAGGTGGATCCGGGGTCGATGATGGTGACGCCGGCGAGCATCCAGGAGTCCAGGATGCGACGGTTCATCTCGGCGTTGATCCGGGCCAACTGGATCCGGTCGTTGACACCCTCGGTCTGCCAGATGTCGTCCGTGACGAGAGCACCCACACGATCGCCGCGCTGGTGCGCGGACTCCACCACGTCGGTCAGGTACTGCTCGCCCTGCGCGTTGTCCGTGCCCAGTCCGGCGAGCCCTGCCCGGAGCGTCTCGACGTCGAAGACATAGATGCCGGAGTTGATCTCGTTGATGTCGCGCTGCTCCGGGTTGGCGTCTCGGTGTTCGACGATGCCGACCACACGGTCGCCGTCGCGCACGATGCGTCCGTAGCCGGTGGGGTCCTCCACGTGGGCCGTCAGGACGGTGGCGCAGTTCCGGTTGGCGCGGTGGACGGCAACGAGCCGTCGAAGGGTGTCGCCCGTGAGCATGGGGACGTCGCCGTAGGTGACCACCACCTCGCCGCTCAGTTCGCCCAGCTGCGCGAGCCCGCACAGAACGGCGTGCCCGGTGCCGAGCTGCTCCTCCTGCAGGGCCGTGGTCACTGACGTCGACAGCTGACCGAGGTGTTCGATGACCTGCTCGCGGTACTTGCCCACCACAACGACGAGGTGGTCAGGGTTCAGAGCTGCTCCGGCGGACACGGCGTAGTGCAGCATCGTCTTGCCGGAGATTTCGTGCAGTAACTTCGATTTCGCGGACTTCATGCGGGATCCCCCGCCAGCCGCCAGCACGATTACCGCTGACACGGGACCAAGGTCGTTCTCGAGATTTTCCGCTGTCATCGTTCTCCCGGGAAGAGTGCGAGCTACGCCGTCCTCGAGACTATCAGCCGAGTGCCCGGGTGCGCCCGAGGGGCAGAAGAGGATTTATCCACACACGCCTGTAGATATGATGGGCTCATGACCGTCGATGTGAACGTGCCCTTGGGTGACCTCGTCACCGCCGACCCCCGCCGCTCGCGGGTCCTCGAGGGATTTGGGCTGGACTACTGCTGCAACGGTCACCGCACCCTCACAGAGGCGACGAGAAACGCGGGCCTCGACGTAGCGGAGGTGGCGGCGGCGCTGGAGCTTCCGGCCGCAGCACCCGTGGAGGAGCCCGGCCAGGTGCGCGCGAACTCCGCTCTGGCGCACGACATCGTCGACTCCCACCACGCCTACATGTGGGAGGAGATGCCGAGGCTGCAGGCGCTGGTCGACAAGGTCCACGGGGTTCACGGCGACCTCCACCCCGAACTCGCCCAGGTGAAGGAGACCTATGCCGCGGCCGTCGCCGCGCTCGATCCCCACATGACGCAGGAGGAACGCGTCGTCTTCCCCGCCATCAGCCGCATGGAGAAGTCGGGGGCACCGATGGCGGCCGGATCCCTGGCTGAGCCGATCCAGCAACTGCGCGACGAGCACCAAGTGGTCGGAAATCTGTTCCGCCAGATACGCACCATGACCGACGGCTACGCCGTGCCGGAGGGTGCGTGCACCTCCTACCGCATGATGTTGAGCGGGCTCGAGGAGATGGAACTCGACCTGCACGAGCACATACACAAGGAGAACAACGTCCTGTTCCCGCGTGCACTCCAGATGGAGGCCCAGCTCCCCCTCTGACCCGGAGGTGCGCGAAGCACCCCCGGGATCCGTTCAGCCCTTGCTGGCCTTGTCGGCTGCGATCACCTGGCGCATGCCGTCGATGGCCACGGGGATGAGGTTGCCAATCTGCGAGGCATCCTTCTCCTGCTGCGTCATCGGCGCGAAGTCATGATGACCCATGACCATCATCACGCCACCAGCGCGGACACGGCGCGTCGATGCCACCAGGTAGAGGGCTGCACACTCCATCTCCGACACCAGGCAGCCGCCCTTCACCCAGGCATCCCACCGCTGCCTCAACTGTGGGCCCACCGGCATGGAGTCCGGGCTGTGCTGGCCGTAGAAGGAGTCCTTGGACTGCGAGATGCCGACGTGGTGGCGAAGCCCCAAGTTCTGGGCCGCGGAGACCAGACCGTTGATGAGGTCCTGGTGCGCGACCGCCGGGAACTCCATGGGCAGGTAGTGCAGACCCGTGCCCTCGTCGCGGATGGCCGCGTTGACGATGGCGATGTCACCCGGCTGGGTCTCCGGCTGCATGGCTCCGGCCGTGCCCACCCGCATGAAGGTGTCGGCTCCGACGTGGATGAGTTCCTCGACGGCGATGGCCGCACTTGGCCCACCCATGCCGGTCGACGTCACCGCGACCGGCTCACCGTCGAGCTCCCCCGCCCAGGTGGTGTGCTCCCTGTTGGACGCGACAAAGCGCGGGTTGTCGAAGTGCTGGGCGATGACCTCGCACCTGCCGGGGTCCCCCGGCAGGAATACGTAGCGCCCGATATCGCCCTGGCTGAGGTGGATGTGGTACTCGTAGCCTTCCGAGTAGGTGGCCATGTGTCGCTCCTTGGTTGACGAGTCCCCCACGCTATCGGGATGCGGCTCCGAGGTGGCAGCGAATGGGGCAACACTCGTGGTCTCCCGTGACACCGCACGCTGACGGTGACTGACCGTATTAGAGGTACCTGCCCACGGTCGCCCGCAAAGCCTCCGCATGGTGATAGAGGTCTTCGACCCTCTCAATGGCCTCCCTTCGCTCCACTTTCTCCTCATCGAAGAGGCCCACGTACTTCTGCTTCCTGTTGAAATGCAGGCGACAGACCGGCTTGCGGTTGTTGTCGTCGATGAGTACTCCGAAGTACGACTTGGTATCGCGTGAAACCACGCGGTCGTACGGAACCTCACTGGCCACGATCGCGCGAATGATGTGGAACCCTTCGAGTTCGTCCAATGTGGTCTCGATGTCGCTGTCCGACGTCGCGACGTCGTCGAGTTCCTCCGCTGTGTTGGCCTGTGCAACCTCCGGAGCGGCTGGGACTATTGGGGCGGACCCACGGAGTGCTGATTTCAGTCGCCCGTTGACTTGATCATTGACAAACTGCTGGAGCGCCGTAGCTGTCAACCGAGAAAAGAGGTCACGAACCTTGGCCGTGAAAGGTCCACCGTACACACGACTCGTTAGCAGACGGACAAAATCGTCAGAGGGAGATTCGAACTGCTCCCGCAGAGCCCTCTTCAAGGAACTGACGTACTTGAGTTCCTCAGCGGCAAGCAGAACGGAGTCGAGGTCGAATGCAACCTTGGTCAACTTCTTGAGTTCGGGCAGCGTGTAAGGGTCAATGTCCATCAGATCCAAGCGAAGGAATGGCTTGTCGTCCATCCTGTTCGGCTTGTCCAAATCAGTGAAGAAGTGCCAGTGTTGACCGTTGGTGAGGACTGCAACTCGCGCGCTGGAAACATGAAAATAGCGAACAAGTTGGTTTGCGTTCTCGAGCGTCAGCGGCGCTCCGATGGCCTTGGCCTCAATGAGGATCTGGATTTCTCCGTCCCTCATAATTGCGAAGTCAACCTTCTCGCCCTTCTTCATGCCGACGTCCGCGATGTATTCCGGGATGACCTCCGACGGATTGAATACGTCATAACCAAGGACGCGACTGATGAACGGCATGACCACCGCCGTCTTCGTCGCTTCCTCGGTCTTCAACTCGGCTCGGTATTGCTCCACTTGGGCCGCCACGCCAGCCAACGCTTCTTCAAAAGCCATATTCGCCACCCTCCTCTATTGAGTCCTTCGCCGAAGTATGGCAGCGACATCGTCGGGATGCGCGGCCTTGGCCTGATCGGCCAGGGTGCGTCGTGGCCCCCGGCCTACAACGCCTTTCTGGCGGGTGCTCCTGACCGACGTCTGAGGGCAGTTGGGTATTTCTCCCCGCTCACCATCCCCAGGTGCAGCCATCCCACCGCGTCCGGTCTCGCGGGGCGTGGACCGGCCTTCCTCGTTCTCACAAGGGGTGAGGCGATGCAGTGTGCGGAATCGTTCGCTGAGGCCCTGTGCCACCCAACTTTGTTCGGACCACCGAGCACGAAAAGCAGGGCGTCAATGTATGTTCCGAATATGAGGGTTTTCCCGATTACTACGGGCTCGCCCGTCGATGTGGCGCCTTCGTGTACGCGCCTCTCCTCGAAGCCCCTGGACCGCGATGCGGGCACGAGTCAGTGCCAACCCCGTCGCTCCGACGGATTCTGGAAATTTTTCAGTGCCAGCGCTCAAGTTCACTGCTCGACGCGTCTCTAGCGTGGTTCGTATGTCAACGACACTGCAGCGAATCGCCATCATCAGCGCGGGTCTCGTCTTCGTGGGATCCCTGACAGGTTGCGGGGCCGGGCTGCACGAGCCGACCGCCGTTCCCCTGCCGGCGCCAACTCCCGGGGCCATGCCATTGCCAGCACCCACGGACCTCAGCCCACAGGCTGGCAGCCCCGCGTCAGCCGGGCTCCCGGGCCACTACGTCCTCAAGACCAACGGCGCAGTTTCCGTTGCCGTCGCCACACCCAGGGCCACCCCGTGACCGCGCCAGTCGATGCCACCGGTGGCGTGACGATCCGCACGACGCCCGATGCGGGAAGGGGCATCGGTATGGGCCGAATCGGCGTGACCCGCCCGGAACGTTGGTTACTCCCAGCCCTGGCCGTCGTCGGAGTGGCTCTCGCCGCGGCCGGTGGCACCCTTGCGGAGCGGAACTGGATGCATGGCGCCGCTTGGGACGGCTACACCGCCGCCCTCGTCATCGTGAGCTGCCTTGGCGGGGCTCTCGGGCTCGGCGTCGGCTGGTGGTGGTGGTGGCGCGCTCCCGCCAATCCGACGGGCTGCATGCTCTACCTCGCGGCCGCGTCGGAGTGGCTGTGGACCATCGCCTACTGCTGGCCGGGATCGCGGTGGGTCAGCGAGCTCACATGGGTGGAGGTGTTCACAGAGCCTCTCCTCGCCATCATCGTTATGAGTTGGCCAACCGGGCGTCCGAGCCGGCGCCTCGTCCGCACTGTGACCTGGTGGACCGTGACGGGAGCGGTACTCGTCTTCGTGGGACAAGTATTCAGCCGCCGGCCAGATCCCTCAACGATCTGGCCGGAGCCGTTCGAGGCCGTGTTCGACGTCCCGGCCGTGTTCCGCGTCATCGACCCAATCCAGGCACTGGCAACCCAGGCTCTGCCGGCCGCCATCGTCCTGGTCGTCCTGGTGCGCCGTCGTCGAGCTGTGCCGCCCGCCGTCCGGCCGCTCATCACACCCATCACCACCTCCGGCGTGCTCGTCTGCGGATCGCTGCTCATCGTGCACATCGGCTGGCAGGTCTTCGGCAGCCTGATCTTCGGCAGCGGCCCATCAACCACGCTCTGGACATTCCTCTCACTTGTCGGCATCTACTTCGAGGTCGGATTCGTTGCGCTCGGGGTGTTGGTCGGTGGGCGCCGCCGTCGGCGAGCCGTCTCCATGGGGGGTCAACACCGCGAGGTTGACCTTCGCTCCGCGCCGGCGGTCCTCACTCCGTCCGCGGCCGCAGTGGCCACGACCGGCGACCCGACGGCGCTGGTCCGCTACCGGCGTTCGAACGGCACCTGGATCGACGCGGCAGGCGCGCCACTGCCCGAGGTCACGGCGGACCGCCGGCTGCTGCCCGTCCTGGACGAATCGGGTTCCACCACGGCCGCGCTGGAGATCGACTCGTCGACGGCGCTCTCGCCACTCCTCGCCGATCTCGCGATCACCATGATCGCCGCGCGATCGGCCAACGAACGGGCCACCGCAGTCGCGGACGCCCGGCGGGCCGATGTGCGTTCCCGGTCACGTGAGCTTGTTGCGGCAACAGACAGCGGCAGACGCCAACTGGAACGCGACCTCCACGACGGGGCCCAGCAACTACTGGTGGGACTTGCCCTGGTGGCGGGGCTGTCGGCGCGACGCGGAGCGCCCGGGGCAGACGCCATCATCGACCAGATCGGTGAGGTCCGACGCGAGATCCTCGCGCTCGTCGACCACGCCACGCCCGCGGCACTGGCCCATGGGCTGGCAGGCGCGCTGCGCGCCCTCGCCGCAGTGTGCCCGATCCCCGTCCTCGTCGAAGCCGGGGGTGATCTGGCGGCCGATGATCCGCTCGCGCTCACCCTCTACCTCGCCTCCGGCGAGGCGATCACGAACGCAGTCAAACATTCCGGCGCGAACCTGATCCGGGTGCACCTGGTCATCCAGGCCGCGGAGGTACACCTGCGCGTCAGCGATGACGGCATCGGCGACGTCGCGGAAGTGCCGCCCAGTATCGCCAGTCGGTTGTCCGGGGTCGACGGCTCCGTCCACATGACGAGCCCGCCCGAACGCGGCACCGTGCTCGACATCCACGTGCCCCGGCCGGCCGTCACTGTGGCGGCGACATCATGATCCGCGTGCGTCACGACGTGGCGGCGCTGTGGGTCATCACCGTCATCGCGGTCAGCGCTGGCTGGACCGGGATCGTCACGCGGGTCGGCATCGACCAGGTCAACAGCGGCCAAGCAGTTTTCCTGTCCCTGTGCGCCCTCGCCGCCCCAGTCCTCGCCACGCTCATGGTGGCCCGGCATCCCCAAGAGCGCTTCGGGCCACTTCTCGGCTTCACCGTCCTCGCCGCAATGCTCGCCGCCTGCCGCGCAACGGACCTCGGGCCCGTGGCGCCGATAGCCGGCATCACCGCCCTACTGACGGCACCGTTGCCTGCGTTCGTCGTCTCCCGCTACTCCGCTCTGACGTTTCCCCCGCGTGCCGTGCGCCTGGTTTCCTACTCCTTCTGGGCGGCGGCAGCGCTGGGCGTCGTACTCGTCCTCGTTCTCACCCTGGGTGGGTCCGTCCCGCCGGCACTGTGGTTCACGGCAGCGCCCGGTCGCGTCGCAGGCCCGGCCATGGTCCTGCTCGTGGTGCACTCGGCACTCGTGTGCACCGGCCCGCTCGGGCTCGCCGGAACCTCCGTGATCCGCCGGATGCCACGAGCGTCGCGGATCGCGGCGCGCCCCATCCTGTGGCCTGTCGCCTGCTGGGCACTCGCGCTCACCGCCAGCGAGATCTGGGCGGTCGCCTCCGCCGTGGGTCCACCCGCACCCAACCTGTCCAACGCCGATGCAACACTCTTTGTCATCCTGCCTGCCTTCCTGGCCGGGGCCATCGCCGCAGGCATCGGTTGGATCGACATGACCGTTCGCATACCGACGTCGCCGTCGGGAACTCCCCTTCCCCGCACGAGGACCATCGATGTAGAGCGGTACCTCTCACGTGCGCTGGCCGACCCGTCGATCAGAGTCCTCTATCCGGTCGATGGTGCGCCGGGCTGGGTGAACGCCGCGGGCAGGAGCACCTCTCCCGAGACCGGGGCAGCCGACCGCGCCACCACGGTCATCGTCCGCGGGTCGGGTGTCATAGGACTCATCGACCAGGACTCAGCCACCACCGCCTACCCCGACGCCGTCGAACTCGTCGCCACCGGCGCGGGCCTCATCATGGAGACCGAGCGCCTGCGGGCATCCGCCGCCCTCGATCTGGAACAGGCCCGACTGCTGGCGCAGCGGCTGCTCGTCGCCTCGGACGAACCGCGATCTGCCCTGCGCACGACACTCGTGGACGGCCCGCTGGCAGAGCTCGCCTCCATCGCCCATGCCCTGGCAGGTGGGACACCAGTCGTGGACGTCGTGGCCCGCATCAACGCTGTGGCCGCCGATGTACGCACCATCTCCCACGGGGTCTTTTCTGCGTCCCTGACTGTTGGTGGGCTGCGCGCCGCGCTCGGCAGCCATCTGGTGCCGGATCGTCGGTACCCTCCGATCATCGAGATGACCACCTATCTGGCGGCGAAAGCTGACCCGGCCGCGACCATCGAGGAGACAATGGGCGAAGACGGACCGTGCCTGGTTGTCCACACCGGCCCCGCCCCCGCATTCGACGTCCGCGACCGCGTGACGGCCCTCGGAGGCACTGTGTCGAACCAGGACGGTGGATGGATCATCACTGTGCCCACCGCTGCCGGGCAGGACCACGGATGACGACCACCACCCTGCTGGCCTGGCCACCCGAAGCCTCCGGTCCGACGCATGCTGTGCGCGCACGGGTTGAGGATCGCGGTGGTCGATTTCCGCACCGGGCCGGGCTGGCCCTGTTCACCGGGACCGCGGATGCCGTTGCGGCGGCCATCGAGTGGCAGCAGGCCGAGCAGGACCAGCCCGCGACATCCCTCGCGCTCCACGTGGCCGATGTGACGTACCGGGCCGACGCCCCCGAACCCGCTGCCGTCGCGCTGGTTCGCGAACTTGCCGAGCGTGGCCACCCCGGGGACATCCTCGCCACCGAGGTCGTCCGGCTGCTCCTGCCCGCGCCGACCCCCGCCCACTGGTCGGACGGGCTTGCCACGTCGGTCGGTGAGCCCGCGCAACTGGTGCACGCCATCCTGTGGCCGCGGAGTGCCAGCGCGGCACCCATCACGGTCGTCGTCGCCGAGGACGTCGCCCTCATCCGTGCCGGACTCGTCAGCCTGCTACGGGAGGACGGCTTCGACGTCGTCGGTGAGGCGGGCAGCTACGACTCGGTACTGGCCACCGTGCGGGCGATGCGACCGCACCTGCTCATCACCGACGTACGCATGCCACCCGAGCAGGGCGACGAGGGACTGCTTGCCGCCTCCCTTCTACGCGCCGAGCAACCAGGGCTGGCCGTGCTCGTGCTCAGCCAGTCGGTGCGGGCCAGCGCGGCCGCCAACCTGCTGACCGAACAGACGTCCGGTCTGGGGTACCTCCTCAAGGAGCGGGTCACCGCCCTTGACGAATTTCTCGACGCCGCCCGTGCGGTGGCCGCTGGCGGCACTGTCATCGATCCCCTCATCACCGACGAGCTCCTGGCCCGGCACCGCAACCGCGACCAACTCGCTGCGCTCGCCGAGCGGGAACGCTCCGTCCTGGAACTCATGGCGCAGGGGCTGTCCAACAGCGCAATCGCCGACCGTCTCACCCTGTCAGCACGCACGGTGGAGTCCCACGTCCGCTCCATCATGACCAAGCTCGACCTCTGGGAGGACCCGGCCGGCAATCGCCGCGTCCAGGCGGTCATCCGTTGGCTCGACCAGTCCTGAGCGCTTGCACCTTGCACACCGGATTCCGTGCGCACAACCCGCATTCCACCGTGTCCACGCTTCGCCCCTGGGCGGATCCCCTCCATCACGCGGGAACACGTCGAACCACCTGATTCCCGACCGATCGGTGGGGGCCCCTTCGAGAATTGAGGTGCTGGAGGGCAACGGTGGAGAGAGACGTCGAGCGGGCACGAAACATGTCCAAGGCGTGGAACCAGCACGCGTCCCCGTAACCGATTCTCACGAGATATGGGCCCTGTGGTGCACGTCAGAACCTGTGGCTGAATTCCCCGGTGGTGGAACGCCCAACTCCCGACGCAGACTCATCGCTACCCGACGGGTCGGTCGGGCCATGGGGCGTTCTTCTTTCATGGCGACGGCGGCCGCGGGGTGAGTGTGGATCTGACCATGATGCTTGCAAACACCACCAAGATCGCGAGCACGACCGAGAATGATGCGATCGCGATGCCGAGTCCGGCTTGCGGGTGCACGTAGCAGTCGAAGTTGGTCGCTCCCTCCGGAAAGTACGTACCCTCCGGGCAGTTGGCCAACTCCCGTGTGAACAACATCCATAGACCGTCGATCAGGGCGATCAGGGCGAGGACGAGCCCGATCCCGGTTGCCCAGGAGACGAGTCTTGCGTTCCGGATGGCAAGTAGCGAAGGATCTTGTTGTAAAGGCGACTGGCTCGCATCCTGACTCATGAATCGACACACTAGGGGAAGGGCGCGCTCCGCGCTCACGCAGATCCGCGATTTCGCTCGTCTCGGCGCAACGACGAGAAAGCGCCGCTCCCGCAGGCCCACTAGAACGAAGGAATGACAATGAAGACATTCACGATGCCAGGCACCGACCTGACCGTGCCCGCGGTGGTCACTGGGGTGATGCGGATCCAGGAGAAGAGCGACGCCGAAGTCCGGGCGCTGTTCGACGCGTCTCTGGCTGCCGGGATCACCTTCTTCGACCACGCCGACATCTACGGGGCTGGGGCTGCACACGGCTGCGAGACCCGGTTCGCTGAGGCGTTGCAGCTGACCTCCGCGCAGCGGGACGAGATCGTTCTTCAGACCAAGGCCGGCATCGTGAAGGACGGACCCTACTTCGACTTCTCATACGAGCACATCATCGAAGCAGTTAACGGGTCCCTGGCCGCGTTGCGCACGGACCACATCGACATCCTGTTGCTGCACCGTCCCGACGCGCTCGTCGAGCCGGAGGAAGTGGCCCGCGCCTTCGACGAGCTGTCATCGGCTGGCAAGGTGCGGCATTTTGGGGTTTCCAACCACACCCCGAACCAGATTGAGTTACTGAAGCGCTACGTCAGCCAGCCGCTGGTGGCCAACCAAGTGCAGTTGTCGATCACGCATGCACCGATCATCGCCCAGGGCGTTGCCATGAACATGGTGGGGCTCGAGCAGTCGATCAGCCGCGATCTCGGCATCCTTGACTACTGCCGTGTGCACGACATCACCGTGCAGGCGTGGTCTCCGTTCCAGGCCGGCTTCTTCACCGGCGTATTCCTCAGGAACCCCGACTACCCGGAGTTGAACGCTGTCATCGACCGGCTCGCCTCCAAGTACAGCGTGGAGGCAGAAGCGATCGCCACCGCGTGGATCACCAGGCACCCGGCGCAGCTACAGGTGGTTCTGGGCACAACGAACCCTGCGAGGATCGCAGCGGCAGCGAAGGGCGCAGACATCGTGCTGACAAGGCCGGAATGGTACGAGCTCTACCGGGCCGCAGGTCACCTCGTCCCCTAGCCGTCATCACTGCCTGAACGAGGCGCACGACGAGTGGCGCGCGGAAACTCACTGCGGACGTGTGGGGATTCAGGATTGCCGTCCGTTTCAGGATTGCAGTAGACCCGGGTCCCCCGAGTCTGGTGGGCCGCGATCACCTTTCGAGGCGGATCAGTGATCCTGGCTGCAGCGGATCCATGGATGCTGGCGTTGGTCTTTCAGCGGGCTGAGGTGCCATCACCCGGTGCGCCGACGCAGTGTCGCGCACAACGGTAGACGCCCAATTGTCACGCTGTGGGCCGCCGCCGTGACGCGGTTGATTGCCTTGTGCGGTCTCAGATGCGGCCGGTCTCGTGGGCCCACATGGCGACCTCGACGCGGTTTCGGGCGCCGAGTTTGCGCATGAGGCTGGCGAGGTGGGCCTTGACGGTGCTTGGGGTGATGTACAGCTCGCTGGCGATCTCGTTGTTGGTGCGGCCTTGGGCGACAGGCACGAGGACTTCCTCCTCGCGGGCGGTGAGGGGTTCCAACGGCTGCCTCGGTGTTGAGGTCTGTGCGTGGGCGAATGCTGCGAGCAGTCGGACAGTCACGCTGGGTGCGATCAGTGCGTCTCCGGCAGCCGCTGCATGGATGGCTTGGGTCAGCAGGGCGGGTCCGGCGTCCTTGAGCAGGAACCCGCGGGCACCGGCTTTGAGTGCTCCGTGGACATACTCGTCGAGGTCGAAGGTGGTGATGACCACGATCGGCAGGGGGTCGGGGACGTCGGGCCCAGCAAGACGTCGGGTGGCTTCGATGCCGTCCATGAGCGGCATCCGGATGTCGAACAGGCCGACGTCAGGGCGCAGTTCAAGCGCGAGACGAACCGCCTCGCGCCCGTCGGCGGCTGCGCCGATGACGTCGATGCCGGGTTGGGCGTCGAGGAGCATCGTCAGTCCGGTGCGCACGATGAGCTGGTCGTCGGCGATGAGGACTCTGATGCTCATCGTGGCCCGCTTCGGGGCAGGATGGCTTCGACTCGCCAGCCCCGCTCGGCGGTGGGGCCGGCGTGGAACGTGCCGCCGAGGAGTGTGGCGCGCTCGCGCATGCCCACCAGTCCGTAGCCGGCCGGGGCGCGACCGCCAGCCGCGGAGGAGCCGTCGTCGTCGACGGTCAGCCGTACCTGGTCAGTGTCTCCTGTCACGGCCACAGTGACGCGAGTGGCGTGGCGAGCGTGGCGTCGAGCGTTGGTGATGGACTCCTGGGCGAGGCGGTAGATCGCGGCCCTGACCGCGGGGCTGAGGTCGTGAAGTTCGCCGGTGAGGGTCACCTCGACGCAGGGGTGCGTTGGTCCATCAGTGGCGAGCTGCTCGACCTCGGCCATGCCGGGTTGCGGCGCGAACTCGGTGTGCTGCGGGGCACGCAGGACGCCGACGATGGCGCGCAACTCGGTGAGGGTGCGGGTCGCTGCATCCTCGATGATGGACAGGGCCTCGATGGCACGCTCGGGATGGGAGGCTGCGACCGCACGGCCTGCTTGAGCCTGAATGGCGATACCCGACACGTGATGGGCGACGGTGTCGTGAAGCTCGCGTGCCAGCTGTTCGCGTTCTCGTGCCTTGGCTTCGTCGATGTCGCGGATGCGGTTCCTTGAGCGATAGCGGGTCGCGGTTCCAAGCGCGGCGGCGCACAAAAAGAACGCGTAGCCAGCAGCTACCTCCGCCGGGCCAGCCGGGTTGGCGACGAGGGTGACGGTCAGCCAGACAAGGATGACACCGAAGCCGCTTGCTGCTTCCCGACCCGAGCCCCACCGGAACAGGGCGTACGTCAGGATCAGGGTGGCCGAGACACTTGAGGGCAGAGCGCCTGAGGTGCCGGTCAGGATTCTGACGACGTCGACCAGGGTCAACGTTCCGAAGGCGACCGCGACCGCGACAAGCGGACGCTCGCGTCTCCACAGAAGGGGACCGAGGACCGCGAGGACCGCGATTAACTGCAGTGAGCGCGGCGCCAGATCCGCACCGAGCACCGCTTCCACCGCGGACCAACCGATCAGTACCGCGACCAGGGCCCAGTCCCGATGCCCCCTGCCCGGGGGGCCCGCAGGTCGGGGTTCGGCCCACAGCGAACGGAGTGCGTCAGTGGCCATCTGATCAGAATATGCAGTGCCGCGTAATCGGCGTAAGAGCCGAAAGTACGAGAGGACGACTGTGCCAACGGCCAGGTCGAAACAGGCTCCGGGGCGGATGTGCCCGCCGCCGGCATCGGTGAAGGTGGAAACACCCATCCCACCAAGGCAAGGAGCAATCTGATGAGAACACCTCACTCAACCACCGCACAGGAGAATCCGCCGTCCCGGAGCACGCTGGAAGGTCTGCGAATGCCCGTGGAGGCCAAGATCGCGGCAGCCTGGACCAGCTTGATGTTCTTCGTCATCTACATCGACTACTTCCATCTCTACCAACCCGGCGTCATCGACCAGGTCCGGGGTGGCGGCATCTTCGAGTTCGACATCACCCCGACGTTGATGACCATATTCGTCGTGGTCATAGGGATCCCGGCACTGATGGTGATGCTCTCCATGACGCTGCCCGCCCGTGTGAATCGGGCCACGAACCTCATCGTGGCATCGCTGTACATCCCCGTCATGGTGTTCAACGCGGCAGGTGCATCCCGGGACTGGGCCTTCTACTACAGCCTCACCATCGGACTCGAGGTGCTCCTTCTCGCCTTCATCCTGCGCTCCGCCTGGACTTGGCCACGCCGCACCGCATCTCCGGCGACCCTGGCAACCAGTCTCGACAGCGAGCCACACCGCGCGCGGGTGTCCGGACTATCTGTCGGATCGACCATCGCGTCACGATGATCATCATCAAGGACCGTGCAGACGCCGCCACCCCAGCCACCACGGCATGCGCGAAGGTCATTCCTGGGCGGCCCCAACCCATATTCCGTGATGCTCAGAGATGAAACGGGAGGTCATGAGCCAGTGATCGCCATGACCTTCGACGTACATCGATCCCCAGGGCTCGACGCCGGCCTCGTGCGAGGTCCGCAGTAGCTCGTACATGGCGAGCGAACGCTCGACCAGGACATCGGGCAGGGCGCGCCGGAGTTCAGGACTCGCGTCGTAGCCGTTCAGGAAGGCCGCGAGGCGCATGGCGCAATCCTGCACCACCGCGTCGGGGAACAAGTGAGCGAAGGAGATGGCCGCGTAAGCGAGGTCCCACACTCGGCTGCTCGGACCGGCTCCATCCCAGTCGATGAATACCAGCCGGTCATCGTCAATGACGAGGTTCCACGTGGCGAGATCGTTGTGGCAGACGAGATCCGGGTGCGCAGCCGGAAGGGTGACGTCCCAGTCACGAGGAACGGAGACCCGACGACTCGCATTATGAATGTCTCTCACCACAGCCCCGACGCGCTGAACGAGTTCAACTGACAGTGGCGCCATCTCGATCCCCAAGGTGCCCGGGACGAAGTCGAGGACGAGTCTGCCGTGCTCGTCTCGCCCGTAGGTGCGCGGGACATCGATCCCCTGCTCGCGGAGAGCGTCCATGTATGCCACCACCCTCGGCGTCGAGGACAGCCAGCGTTTGCGCACCGTCGAACCAACCCGCACTACATCCCCCGATGTGTTGCCGCCCACAAGAGTCTGCTCCGGATCCATGGGTTCGACGCTACAGGCACGCTCCTTCGCCCCTCATACGAGCCAGTCGCCTGTCGCGGAAAAATCGGTCACAGGCATCTCACTGAAGAAAGCGGCGGCATATCGGCAGGCTCGACCGCGAAGCCGACCCGCTGGTAACCGCATCGCACTCGCCCATAGCGGCAGATCTGGGTGTTCAGTTGCGACCGTCTTATCGACGCCTCGGCGTCTCCCCGTTGGCGACCTCCTCGATCCAGGCGACCGCCTCGTCCGAGAGGTCCAGCCCAGCGGGTCCGCTCTGACCGAGCCACCAAGCATCCGGGGTGATCACACCGCCGGCGCCGGTGATCTCCTGAACGAGTTTCGGCGGCACCACATCACCGTTGTTGGCGATCAGGTAGTCGCGGGACTCCGATCGCAACTTCGGCCACCACTCTTCGATGCTCATGCCACAGTGTGAACCCCTTCAGGCCCGGTGCACCAGCCCCATGAAGTGGAGACCTGCACCCTTCGTTCGAGTCCGATTGAACCGCAGGACGTGCGCGCATCAAGTTGGAGGCCGGCGAAATCCACATAAATCCGTCTCGTGAAGAGGTCTACGTGGAGATCGCACTCCTCCAGTTGGCGCCAGGACCGGAAGACTCCGCGCCTCGTGAATGGATGTGCTGGCGGCCCGGCGAAGAGTCGTTCGAGCACTTGACCTAGCAGACGGCGGCAGATCCGATCGTCTGCTAGTACCGCCGGGGCCGTGAGCCTCAGCTCCTGCGGATCACAGCAGGGCTCCCCGAGGCTATTGAGTCGGGTTTGAAACCAGTCGACCTGGAGCTCACGGTTTGCAAGCTAGCAAGGTGAAGCTCGCCGGGAGCCGTTGCGGTCGCTGCGCAAGCCGGTGCTCCCCCGCCTCGTCTTGCACCATGAGCCCTGGCAGTGCGTCCCACGGGACGGAGTCATGTTCCTGCAGAAGCTCCAGGGTGAGCCCGGCGTCAAGCACTGCCATGACGATCTCGCTGAGCGCGTGATTCCATTCCCTCGACACGGGCGAGAGGACCGGCGCCTGCCCTGTGTAGGAGACCTCGTCCGACCACGTCAGACCTTCCTCATTCTCCCAGTAAGGCAGTTCCAAGGCGGGTGTGGCGACACCTGGTCCGGAGATGTCGGGCTGCTGGTCTCGGTCCGGGTGGTGGTCCCGCACGACCAGCCCGATGACGCTATTGAGGACGGGGTGTGCGTCGCGGACACAGAGGCGACCGCCCGGCCGTAGCAACCGCGCCACGGTCTGGCCCCACTTACGAATATCCGGCAACCAGCACAGGGCACCAATACCGGTATAGACGAGGTCAAAGGTGCGCCCACCCAACGCCTCGGGCGCGGAATAGACGTCGGCCTGCACATAGTCGATCTGCGCGCCCGCCCGTTCAGCCAGGACACGTGCATACTCCAGGGACCGGCTCGACAGATCCACCCCCGTCAGGCGCGCGCCCAAACGAGAAAGGCCGATCGTGTCCGTACCCACATGGCACTGCAGATGCAGGGCGTCGAGACCGCGAACGTCCCCGAGCCGGGGTAGGTCAAAACGGACGACCGAAGACAGCCACGCCGGATCATCCAGCACATCCACGTTGTAGCCGCCAGGCCCCATGTGCACCTCCGCCCGCGCATCCCAGTTGGCGGCGTTCACTCCCAGATAATCACTCATGACTGTGATCTTGCCAGCCCTGGCCAGGCCGGTTCCGCGTCTCAGCTTCCCTATACGCTCACTGCGGCACATGAGTGCTTTTGCTCTTGGCGGCTCAGTGACGGGAACGGGGTCGGATGTGCCCGCAAGCGGATCGGTAAACGGCACGCGCTATTCAGCGTTGCATCGGACATACTGGACGTCATGTCGACACCAGCAAGCGAGGCTCCGACGGACCGCTACCGACGCTTGGCCGAACGTTTTACGACGACAGTCGAGGCAGTACCCACCGGAGCGTGGAACAACGCCTCGCCGTGCGAGGGGTGGACTGCCGCCGATGTGCTGGCTCACGTGATCGAAAGCGAGGCAGGCCTGCTGAAGAAGACGGGCAGGGTCGTGTCGGCCGGATCCATGGACCCGGCTGATCCGTTGGGCTCTTGGGTGCATGCTCGGGATGCGGCGCAGGCCGCGCTGGAGGTTCCGAGCTGTTCTGGCTTCGAATACGAGGCCTTTGGCGTGCGCACCACCGTCGGTGCAACCTTCGGCTCCTTCATAAGCGTGGACCTGGTCGTGCACCGTTGGGACATCGCCCACGCCGCCGGGATTGAGGAGACCATCGCAGTCGAGGACATGGCCTTCGTGCGCGCCTTCACTGAAAACATGGGTGACATCGCGCAGACTTCCGGTGCGTTCGGCCCGCGCCTGTCCGTCCCCGAAGACGCCGACGAGCAAACGAAGTTCTTGGCGCTGCTCGGTCGGTCCGCCTGCTGACGCCGCAGGCTTCTGCCTACGGTGGGATCACCGGCAGTCGTGGTGAACGGGTGTATCAACAGCTACCTGCATGCGGGATGGCGTTCCTGATTTCATGCGCGTCGCTTTCAAGAAGCGCCCGCCCGCGTTCCTGCGTCTCGGGATTGATGGTCCAACCGTCTCCTGCGAAACGGGGGATGACATGCAGATGGAAGTGAAAGACGGTCTGGAACGCGACCTCGCCATCACAGACCAGGATATTGATCCCTTCACAGTCCAAACGTGAGCGCCGCAGGGCACGTGCCATCTTATGGCCCACCGACCAAACCTGAGCACTCGTAGCTCCGTCGAGGTCTTCGAGTCCAACGACGTGCTGGCGTGGCACGACGAGGACGTGGCCGGGCGTGACGGGGTATCGGTCCATGAAGGCCACGACGATCTCGTCCTCATAGACCACACTGGCCTCGTGCTGACGGGCCGATATGGCGCAAAAGATACACGTCTGCGCGGCCGGTGACGTCGTGTTTTCACTCATTCCGCAATGATCACAGCTCACCAACACGCGTGTGCCCGATTTTCGCGGTCGGCCAGAGTCTGCGCCTCGAGAATGGATGTACTGGCGGCCCAGCCAAGAGTCGTTCGAGCACTTGGCTTAGCGGACGGGCAGATGCGTATGCCGTCGGCTTCGGGAGGCCTCCACCTTTGAGTGTTGCCATGGACCACGGTGGCAACAGAATCGCGACCTTCGAAACAACGGTACGTGGACCTGACATAGAGTCCGGAGGGGCCTCCGACGCGACGCCCCGCGGAGGCGAGGAGGCCGGAATGGAATACGTGGTAATTCAGGTGACGCTCAAGGAGAAGTTCCTCGGAACAGGTTCGGGAAACCTCTCCGAACTCGAGGGCGTGCTCAACAAGCAGGCCGCGCAGGGGTACCGCCTGCACACGATCTCCACCGCGTCCGCGAAGAGCGGCGGATTCGCTGGTGGTGACCGGATCCAGGCGACGATGGTCTTCGAGAAACTGAGATGAGACGCCGGCCATAATGCGGTTGTTGTGCCGCAGTGTCCTCGACGACTCAACTCGAGAGCGCACTAAATACGGACGTCCAGGCGCCTTGGATGCGGCATAAGAGTGAGTCCAGTGCGATAGGCGGCGACCAACCGCGTCTGCCAAGTGGACCCGCCCCCCTACAGGACCGAGCCCTCCCGAACGTGGCTGGATCGATGAACGGGTGGCCCTCGGGACCGGATAACAGGCCACCATGGGTTGGTCGCGAACCTGGCTTGGAGCCGCTCCCGTGCCCATCACGCTCAACTTGGCCTATCCCTTCAACGGTCGATGGTTGACTCAAAACAGCCCTGCGAACCGGGTCCCGAGCCACGGCACGACGTTGTACGCCTCGACCTTCGCGATTGACTTCGTACCGGTGGACGATTCCGGTCGCACCGCGCCACTCACATTGGCCTCGCTCGTGTATCCCGAACCCGCGGCACGCTTTCCGGGCTTTGGGCGGTCCGTCCTGGCGCCGGTGGACGGCATCATCGTCGCGCTGCACGATTCCGAACCCGATCATGCAGCTTTCCGCGGCTTGCCATCGATCCGCTACGCACTCACCCAGGCACGCCGGGCTGCGGCCGGCTGGCTGGCGCTCGCTGGTAACCACGTGATGATCAGGACCCACAACGGCTCAGTGGTTGCCTTGTGCCACCTCCAGCACCACAGCGTCCGCGTGAGAACCGGTCAACGTGTCGACGCGGGTCAACTGCTCGCGGGCTGCGGCAATACGGGCAACAGTACGGAACCGCACCTTCACCTGCAGGCCATCAGCGGTGTCGACGTGATGAGCGCAAGTGCTCTGTCGATCACCTTTCCCGGCGGCCTGCCGCGGAACGGAACCATCATCGACGCACAATGAACCTCAGCCCATGTGAGAGATGCACCACCCCGCCTGCGGCATGAGCGCGCGTTCGTCGCCCGCTATTCGGGTGCGGGCTGGCTGGTTGGGGTGTTGTTGCGCCAGCTTTCGATGATGGCGGTCGCTGCGGTGTCGATCTGCTCGCTGGTGAGGGATTTGCCCAAGGTGAGTCGCAGAGCGCCGAGGGTGCGGAGGGGATCGATGCCCATGGCGGGCAGGGTGGCAGCCGGGGTGTGGGTGCCGGAGTGACACGCGCTTCCGGTAGAGGCCGCGATCGCGGGTGTGGTGTCGAGGAGGTTCTCCCGAGCCGGTCGGGCAGCGCAATCATGAGGGTGTTGGGCAGACGCCTGGGCCCTCCTCACCCGCACCAGCCCTGGGATGACGTCGGCGAGTTGTCGCCATAGCGCCTCGCGCAGTGCTTGCTGCCGGGCCGGTTCGGCTCGGCATCTCAGATTGAAGTCAGTCGCTCCGCAAGCGGTTACTCACCGACAGCACCATCGATGGCCTCGCGGAGCAGGTCGGCGTGCCCGTTGTGACGCGCGTACTCCTCGATCATGTGCAACAGTATCCAGCGCAGACTAAACGCCTGCCCTGCCTCACGTCGGCTGGTCATGACGGACAGCGTGTCAAGACCGTTCTTTGTCAGCGCGTGGTCAATCGCCGTGTCAGCGGCAGCGCGGGCCGCGCCGAAGATGCGTCTCAGCTCGTCGGGGTCATCCATCGCAGCTGAGGTCAGCTCCCAGTCGTCGTCATGGTCGAAGGCGCCGTCGGGAATCCAGTCGGGCTGGGAGTCGCGTCCTGCTAGGACCCTCGCAAACCACCAATCTTCATTGAAGGCGGCGTGCTTCAGCAACCCGCCGAGCGTCAGGGTTGAGGGCAGGTGGCGACGCGCAAGCTGCTCAGGGTCGAGCCCGTCGGTCTTCACCAGGAGAGTGTCCCGGTGATAGTCGAGGTAGCGGCGCAGTGTATCCGCCTCGGAGCCTGCGAGCGGAGGGTCAATGCGAAGGGCGGACATGTCCCGCACTTTATCGACGATGAGGTTCGGCGTCACCCGTTTTCCCTCCGTCCAGGACACCGCTCAACCCGAGCCGGTGGCGGCTGAGAACAGCTACGGCCACCGGGTGGGGAGCTGCGCGAAAGCCGAAGCGCGACGTCAGGCAGACTCCGGCGGCTTCTAGAACGGCGACGCTCTCATCCGTGCCGGGGCGGTTGAGCGCGTAGATTGCGGCAGTTGCGGACGTTGGCGATTGCTGGCAGGTTCACCCACATGGAGACGACGGTCGTGGATCCTCGTGATCAACGTTGGGAGATCGGGCAACCGACCTACCGCGTGTACTTGCACGCTGTCAACGGCTCGTCAGACGAGCGCGAGCTGACAGGCGGCGATGTTGACGAAGTGATGGCGTGGGCCGAAGTCAACGCAGCCGGGCGCACGTTCGTTCTCTACGCCTGTGTGCCTCATGACGGCGTGGGTTTGGTACGCCTGATGGGCAACGATCCCCACGAGACCTGAGCTCACGTCCCAGTTCTGACGCCCGATCCGCGGCATTCGCGTGCGTTTTGTACTTGAGACCCCATTAGCAGGCAATGCTGGGTACAACAGAACCACAGACGACTGGAGATCCATGCCATCGATTCAGAGCCAACCACCCGCGCTCGAGAGGGCCCTTGCCGCAGCAAGCGGGCTCAAGTCCGGCTCGTGGGAGAGTGTCGAGGCTCTTGCACTGCTTTCACTGGAGTCCAAGGGAACGCAGGAGGCGGTCTCGCTGTTGGAGGCTGCCAGTGGGGCCGCGTCGCGGCTCAAGTCGGGTACTTGGGAGAGCGTTCGTGCTTTGGCGTGGCTCGCTCGTGCTGAGCGCGAGGTCGGTGGACGATAGGGCAGTAGGTATCGCCCGAAGGCCACCGTCCGCACACCCGTCGGCGGAGTCGACGTTCGTCGAACTCATGGCGCTGATGTCGGTTTAGTCCTCGATGACGTCGAGGCCCTGCTCGCCGAGCTGTGCCAAGTGGTCCAGCATGCTTTTCAGTACTTCGGGGGCGTGGCCCTGCCAAGTCTCAAGCTCAGCGAGGACCCGCAGCGAGTGGCGCGTTCGGTAGGACATCGTCGGGTTGCCCGGGAACCGTTTGTTGGTGACGTTCGGGTCGTCCTCGAACGCGCCCAGGGGCTCAACGACGTAGATGCGCCCCCGATCCCCGCTGTTTCCCAACGCGGATGCCAGTTCGGCTCCCCACGCGGCCGTTTCCACGAGCGCGGTGAAGTAGATGTGATTCGACACGCGGCCCCTCTGGAAATTGGAGCCGTACCCGGGAACGAGTTCACAACCGGTCTCCAGCACGGACTTCGTACCGTGATAGAACGGGCCCTCGACGTGGACGCAGTTGTCGTAGGTGACCGCTATGTGGGCGGTGCTGGAGTTCTCGTCGATGGGGGTCGCTCCTTAACAAACATGTCACTTGCAAGTGGCTGACGGCGGCGGGCCCCATGCCCGAACGCACCGCCGCCAACCCATCATGACCCAGGGGGCGAGTCGCGAACCGCAAAGCGCCTGAATCTGTGGCCACCGCCCCAACGGCGGCATGAGAGTGCGGAAAATCTGTACGGCACAACAGAAGTGACCAAGACTTCGACCAACCTGCTCCCTGCTACGCAACTCTCCCGGAGGCCGTTGAGTACTGCCGGAGTTCCCGGCGCTCGCTGGAGCGAAGAATCGCGGAGGGCAAGCTCCCATGCTTCCATCACGGATTCCGCGTGCTCGTCGACTTGAACGAGGTCGACGTCATGCTGCGAGGTGAGCGTCACTGACACGCCTGACAGTGGCACGTATGTTGCACGAAACATCAATGAATTCGTGAAACGCCTAGTCAGAGCGGCTCCCCGGGTAGGAGTCGAACCTACTTCGCTAATCCTGATTCAAAGTCAGGCGGGCCCTGCCGAAAGACCAACCGGGGAACGGTCCGAGCCGGACCTCCGATCAGCTTAGTGCCTTGCTGCGGCGCAGGCCACCGGGGGAAGCCGCGGACCCATGGGACGTGGTCGTGGTGCGCCGATGTCATCCTCGCGGAAGGGCTGCGGCACTGAGGACGTACCGGTCGAGCGGCTCCGACCCCTCCACGACGCACCCTACGTAGGAGAATCCGAGCCGTCGCGCCACCGCAGCCGAGCTGCTGTTCACCGGCGAGCACCGAATGAGGAAAGCCGTCACCGGCTCTTGATCGACAGCGAGGCGCATCGCGAGGCTCACCGCCGCTGTGGCGAAACCTCGCCCGCGCTGGCCACCGTAGAGCGCATACGTCAGGTTCACCTCGCCCGGATCCAGGTAGGGGAGCCCACGTTGAACACCAACGACGCCGACATGCTCACCGGTGTCACACAGCTCAATGGCAAGGTCCACAACCGGCCCGCCATCTCGCCAGGCGCGGGCATTCCGGTTCAACCACGCAAGGTGCTCCTCCACTGTGCTGACTCGTCCCCCGTTGGTCCACTGGTTGACCACGCTGTCGCAGCCGTTGGCATGGGCCGTGAGATCGCCTGGTCGAAGCGGACGGAGACGGACCGTTCCGTCGCCCAGAATCTCATTCGACCCTTTGCCTTCGCCAGAAGACTCTTCGCTCATCGCATCAGCGTAGGAGCCGCGACTGCCGCGCACTCCTCCACAGCAGTGAATAGAGCCATTTTTCCCTTTCCACCGCGGGGATCGGTTTTCCACCATCGTGACTGTGCATGGCGATGGGGGTCCCGGTCGGACCACAATGAGGGTGAACTTGGAGGTCCTATGGGAACTGGTGGAGGTGTGATGACGCGCAATAGGTGCTTCGGCACGGGAGACCCGCTGTACGAGCGCTACCACGATGAGGAGTGGGGCCATCCGGTTGAGGACGCACCGGACGAGCGCGAGTTGTTCGAACGGCTCGCACTGGAGGGATTCCAGGCGGGGCTGAGCTGGATCACCATCCTGAGGAAACGTGAAGCGTTCCGCAAGGCATTCAAGGGGTTCGTGCCAGACAAGGTGGCGAAATTCACGGACGCCGACGTGGAACGTCTCATGGCTGACGAGTCGATCGTCCGCAACCGAGCCAAGATCCTGGCGGCCATCGGCAACGCCCGCGCCCTCGTGGTCATGCACGAGCAGGGGACCCGGCTCGAAGACTTGTTCGCTGAGTACGCTCCCCCACCCACCGACCCGGGAGAACACAGCCCAACGGCACCCGGCAACACCCCCGAATCGACGGCTCTCTCAAAGAGACTAAAAGGTTTGGGCTTCCGTTTCGTGGGCCCCACCACAATGCAGGCCACCATGCAGGCCCTCGGTATTGCCGACGGCCATGCCCCCGGATGCTGGTTAGCTTCCCCTCCGAAATAGGCACGAGGACGGATCATAAAATGTCAGTGCTGGACCGTAGTGTTGACACATGAACAAGGAATTGTGCATTGAGGCAACGACATTGTTGCTGAACGCCGTGACGCAAGAGAAACAAGCACAAGCCGACCAACTGCGTGCCATTGTCTCCCTCGCCCAGAACTACACCGCCACCACCGATTCCATCATCAATGATGAACTCCTGAACGAACTCGTCGAACAAACAACACCGGGCGGGTCCCCCGGAACCGCACCCATCTCCGAATTCGCCGCCATGGAACTCGGACCCCTCCTCGGATGCAGCCCCGCCCGGGCCCGCACCGTCCTGTTTGAGACGTTGAACCTGTACCACCGCCACCCCAGCCTCTGGGCAGCGGTGCAGGACCTCACCCTGGAAGCCCACCGCGCCCGCAAAGCCGCCGGCAAATTCGGTGTCGTGGACCAGGAAGTAGCCGACCGTGTGGGTATGCAGTGGGCGGCCAGGCAGCACCGTCTTTCATGGCAGGGAGCCATCGACTTGTGCGACAAGCTCATCATCGCCGCCGATCCCGTCATCGCCGCAAAGCGTGAGTCTCGGCAGTTGCAGGACCGCAACGCGCGTCTGTGGGAGCCACATGAGGCGACGGTGAACCTGACTGCAAAGCTGGATCTGTTGGATGGGAAGTACGTCAACGCCACGATCACCCAGTTGGCGGTGATTCTCCACGCGAAGCCGGAGTACAGCCGGGTTGCCCTTGATGTGCTGCGGTCGAAGGCGCTGGGGATCATGGCCCACCCGGCCGTGGCTCTGGCCATGCTCCAAGCCGCGTTGCAGCCAGCTATGTTCGGTACAACGGAGTACGACCACACCCACCCCGCCCCCCATGAGGGCAGTGAAGACGATGGGCCCGCAATGGCCTCGGGCCTGCCGGTTGCTCCGGAGACGGGGAGGGTGACATCCGACCCTGCACACTGCACGGGTCATACGTGCGGGACCATCACCATCGACCCCGCCAGGCTGCAGCCCAAGGTGCAGATCTACATCCACCTCCACCCCGACGGCACAGCCACCATCGAGAACACCGCCAGCGTGGCGGTGAAAACGTTGCGGGAATTGCTGGACGGGAAACAGATCCGGGTCACGCCGGTCCTTGATCTGAACTCGATCGCCCCGGAGCACCAGTACCGCCCCTCCCGCAGGATGCGGGAAGCCGCGTGTCTGGTGTTCCCCAAGGAGGCGTTCCCTTTCAGTAACCGCACCAGCCGCGGACTGGACCTCGATCACACCACCGCCTACCAGGCGGCCTGCAGGGACCCGCAAACCCGGATCGGAAACCTCGGCCCGTTCAGCCGGCGACCCCACCGCGGTAAAACCGCCGGATTCTGGACATGTCAACAACCCTGCCCCGGTCAACTCATCTGGACCAGCCCACTGGGATTCCGCTACACCGTCGACAAAAACGGAACTCACCGAATCCAATAACGCGTCGCTGCGCCATTTATCAGCAGCCCGCGTTTCCCGAATGAAGCGCGGGGGATTCAACGAGCAGCAGCTCGCTTTCCTCCTTGGCTACTGCTCAATGAGCACTGCCATGTCCACATTGACCACGTTCCCGCCCAGGGTCTACCCAGTCAATTAGTGTGCCATTTTCGACATACAGTACTCTCTTTCGCGAGGCGCCTATCCTCTCCTCGAAGCGACATACAGGATAACGCGTTCTTCGGCGACCAATTCTCAGCAGCACGACTATTTCGCAGCACGGACGACCGCGTTGGAACGCCGCTGATGATCTCCTCGTAAACCCGCGGGTGAACCACCCTTAGGGAACCCGGTACGGCGCAGGACTCGGGGGCCTCTCACCTCGGGGTTGCGCGGAGTTCGGTGCACACCACCAGTCCCCATCGAACGAGCCATGCTCAGCCCGCCACGACGGAATCCGACCAGTCAGCCTTACGTGGTGGCTGGCGGCCATCCTGGGGCGGGTGCGTGCAGCATGTCGACACGCAGACATGCAGACGGCCCCGCCGAATGGATCGACGGGGCCGGTAAGTGACGCTGCTTGGTCAGGCACAGCTCCAGGGCTGGGTGCCTCGCTTGGCGTAGAGGCGGTTGGCCACCGTGATCTGTTCGGCGCGGCTGGCCTGGTGCGGGTAGGCCGCGAAGTCAGTGCCGCCGACGGAGCGCCACGTCTGCAGGTTGAACTGCAGTCCTCCGTAGTGACCGTTGCCGGTGTTGATGCTCCAGTTGTTGGTGGACTCGCAGCGGGCGATGCGGTCCCACATGGCCTCGCGGGCCAGGTTGAGGGAACCGCTGGAGGCGCGGGCGGCGACGGGCGCCCTGAAGGGCTTCTCCACGGGGACGCCCTTCAGTGCTGGTGCCTTCGGCAGGATTTTCGTCTGCGCAGGCAGGGTGGAGGTGCTGAACTGCACGATGTTGTTGAAGACCCAGGCGCTCTGCGACACGAACTTGCCGCCGGTGCTGACCACGTTGCGGGACAAGACGTAGGAGCGGCAGCCGTTCTTGCCGGTGGCGGCGGTGCCGCACTCGGTCTTCCACTGGTGCCCGTCCTTGGCGGTCCACCGGCCATCCGGGGTGGCCAGAGGGTTGCCCTTCCACGCGCTACGGCTGGAGGGCAGGTACGTCAGGTTGTTGAACACCCAACCGTTGTGGTTGTAGTAGGCGCCGTTGGCCTTGACCACCTTTGTGGCCCAGATTTCCGTGCGGCAGCGCACCACTGATGTGGAATACATCTCGCACGAGGTCTTCCAGTACCGACCATTGACGAGGTGATCGCCCGGCTGGTTGTACACCGTTGGCTCGAGCGCACTGGCGCCCTGCGTCGACACGACACCGAAAACGGCACCGAACAACGCCACGAACATCACTTGCAGCGAACGCTTCAACATCGTCAACCCCCTGGTTCTGGAACGACAAGCAAACTAACATCCAACCCTGTGAAATCCAAAGGATTCCTTCAGCTTCGCTTGAGGGTTGAACCGAGGCTCTGAGCTGGCCAGAAGGCATTTGCAGGACCCGAACCGACGCCGGCCAGACGGGCAACGCTTGCGTACCTCTCAGGATCGCCGCGTCCGGGGACCTCGACGGCGGGTCAGTTCGTGCGTGCATGACAGACTGGGTCCTGTGACGAGCCCTTCCCCATCGCGAGCGCGCCGCAGCAGAGTGCGGATGACGTCTGCCGAGCGACGGGAACAACTTCTGGTGACCTCGCGCGAACTGTTTGCCGAACGCGGATTCGAGGGCGCCTCCGTGGAGGAGATCGCGGCGCGCGCCGGCGTCAGCAAGCCCGTGGTCTACGAACACTTCGGCGGCAAGGAAGGCGCGTACGCCGTGGTGGTGGACCGTGAGGTGCGGACGCTGCACGACTCCATACGCGTCGCCCTGACCACCCCGGGTGCCGGATCGCGCGAACTACTGGAACGTGGCGCGCTGGCGCTGCTGGACTACATCGACCAGTGCCCCGACGGGTTCCGCATTTTGGCACGGGACTCCTCCCTGCAGGGCCCCGGTGGTTCGTTCGCCTCGATCCTCAGCGACATTGCCGTGCAGGTGGAGGACATTCTGGGCACCGAATTCTCGAGGCTGGGCCACGACCCGCAGTTCGCGGGCCTCTATGCCCAGGCGCTCGTGGGACTGGTGGCCATGACCGGTCAACAGTGGCTGGAGAACCGCGAGCCCGACCGGCTGGTGGTGGCGCGCCACCTCATCAACCTCGCCTGGAACGGCATGGCGCACCTGAAGCCGGAACCCCGGCTCATCATCGAGGTGCTCGACAGCCGCAAGAACCACACCGAGGACGCAGCGACCGCCTAGGTCCCACTCATGCGCGGGCCGGTTCCTTCGCCACTGCGTCGGTGAGCAGGCGTCGCAGAAGATCCGCCAGAGCTTCGCGGTCCCCCGGCGACCACTCCCCCAACAACGACTCCTCCAGGGCGATGAGTGCGCCGATGGCGTCGTCCACCAACTCCCTGCCGGCCACCGTCAACTCCACGAGTGCCCCGCGACCGTCCTGCGGATTGCGCAGCCTGGTGACGAGCCCTCGGGCGCGGAGGCGGTCGATCCGGTGCGTCATGGTCCCGGAGGTGACGTGTGTCTCGGCCAGCAACCTGCCCGGTGACAGGCGGTGCGGTTCGCCCACTCGACGCAGCGCGGCCAGGACGTCAAACTCCCACGCCTCGAGCCCGCGGTCCGAGAAGCACTGCTTCCGGTGGGTGTCCAGCAGCGCGGAGAGCCGGTGGATGCGCGACCACACGTGCATGGAGTCAACGGCGAGGTCGGGGCGCTGCGAACGCCACGCCTCCACCACCTGGTCCACCTCATCGTGCGGCATGGTCCTCCCACAGGGCGGCTCCGGTGACGGGGCCCAGAGCGCTGCGGACCGCCCGCACACCCGAGAACACGCCGAGGGCCTCCGCCACCAGCGCTGCGGACTCAGCACTGTCGGAGAGGAAGGCGCAGGTGGGCCCGGACCCGCTGACCACCCCACCCAGAGCGCCGGCATCGAGCCCGATCTGCAAAGTGCTGCCCAGCGTGGGCTGCAGGCGGATGGCGGCATCGGCGAGGTGGTTGACCAGGTTGCGACCCACGGCGGGGACGTCACCGGCGGCCAGGGCGTCGAGGAGCTCCTGGGGGATCCTCGGGGCCGTGGGCTCCGCCACCCGGTCGAACTCCCTGAACACAGCCGGCGTGGACAGGCCGGTGTGGGACAGCGCCAACGTCCAGTGGTAGGTCCCCCTCGACTCGACGGGGTCGATGATGTCCCCGCGCCCGGTACCAATCGCGGTGCCGCCCGTGAGGAGGAACGGCACGTCGGCGCCCAGCTGCGCGGCCAGGTCCCGCAAGTCCGAGGCTGGGGCTGGGCTGCCCCACAGATGGTTGCAGGCCACCAGCACGGCCGCGGCGTCTGCAGACCCACCCGCCATGCCGCCGGCCACCGGAATCCGCTTGCGGACGAGCATGATGCAGCCGGCATCCGCCACGTGGCAGTGCTCAGCCAGCATCTTGGCAGCGCGGATGGCGAGGTTCGTGTCGTCGGTGGGGAGGAAGGCTGCTCCCTCGCCACGAAAGGCCACCTTGAAGACGCCGGGCGGCGCCGGCTCCACGGTCAGTTCGTCCCACAGCGACAGCGCTTGGAACACGGTGCCGAGCTCGTGATACCCCGTGTCGTCGGCCGCGCCGACGCACAGAGCAAGATTCACCTTTGCGGGAACGCGCACCCGCACCACCTGGGCCACGTGCTGAACGTAGCCCATCACGGCGTCGAGCCCACCCAGGCGGATGCGATGGCGGCGAACTGGGTGATGTCCAGAACCTCTCCCCTGGCCTGTGGGTCCACCCCGGCAGCCTCGATCACCCGCGCCGTGTCGGCAGCCGAACCGATCAGGGGTGCCAGGGCCGCGCGAAGCATCTTGCGTCGCTGTCCGAAGGCTGCATCAATGACGGCAAACACCTTTTCCCGCGGGACGTCGGTGACGGGTGGGTCGCGTCGCTCGATGCGCACCAGTCCGGACTCGACGTTGGGGACGGGCCAGAAAACCTTGGGCGGGACGGTCCCCACACGGGTGGCGGACGCGTACCAGGCCATCTTGGCGCTGGGTACCCCGTATGTCTTGTTGCCGGGTGGCGCCACCAGGCGGTCCGCCACCTCGAGCTGCACCATCACGAGGCCTTTGCTCCAGCCGGGAAACCTGGCCAGCAGGTGCAGCAGGACCGGGACGGACACGTTGTAGGGAAGGTTCGCCACGACGGCGGTGGGATCCTCGCCGGGGAGCTCCATCACACGCATGGCGTCGGCGGTGACTACCGCGAGCCGGTCGGCAGCGTCCTGTCCAAGCCGCTCGGCGACGGTCTGCCCGAGACGTTGCGCCAACCGTTCCTCAATCTCGACGACGGTGACGGCGCGGGCCACATCGAGGAGCCCCAGCGTAAGTGACCCCAGACCGGGGCCGATCTCCAGCACGACGTCGTCGGCGGTGACACCGGAGAGGGACACGATCCGCCGCACCGTGTTGGGGTCGATGACAAAGTTCTGGCCGCGCTGCTTGGTGGGGCGCAGCTCCAGTTCTGCGGCGATGCGACGCACCGCCCTGGGGCCCAGCAGGCCTGTCTCAGACATCCTGACCCCAGGGACCGCCATAGGCGTCGAAGGTGTTGCGGACCAACTGTTCACACAGGGCGCCGAGCTCCACGCCGAGCAGATCCGCCATGAAGCGCACGGTGTGCGGCAGCAGGTACGGCGCGTTGGGTTTGCCGCGCTCCGGCTTGGGCGTCAGGTAGGGGGCGTCGGTCTCGACGAGCAACTTCTCCAGCGGAACCTCCGCCGCGGCCAGCCGCAGGGACTCGGCGCTGCCAAAGGTCAACACGCCCGGCATCGAGAGCCAGTACCCCCGGGAGACGCATTCCCGCGCGAAGGCGGCGTCCCCGGAGAAGCAGTGCATGACCACTCGCGCCGGCGGCGTCGTGTCGTCGAGGACGTCCAGGATCTGCTGGTGGGCCTCGCGGTCGTGGATCATGAGCGTCAGGTCCAGCTCACGGGCAACCGCGATGTGGGCGCGGAAGGAGTGCACCTGCGCCAGGCGTCCTTCCTCGCTGCGTGTGCGGAAGTGGTCCAGGCCCGTCTCGCCGATGGAGCGGACCCGTGTGAACCGTGCCAGGGCGGGGAGCTGCGCCAGCTGGGCATCGAGCGCCTCCTGTCCCTGCTGCTCGAAGATGTGGGCGGCGTCGTTGGGGTGCAACGCCACGGCCGCCACGACGCGGGGATCGGACTGGGCCAGGGCGATGGCGTCGCGGGAGGACTCGAGGTCATAACCGACGTCGATGACCCGGGTGACGCCGACCCGGCTGGCCAGATCCAGGGAGTCGGCCGGCTGCAGGCCCGAGAACTCGCGGGTTGAGCCGAAATGGGTGTGGTTGTCGACCACGGGAGAAGGCAACGCCTCCGGCAGCGGCGGAAGCCTGAGCTCGTCGATGACGTTCACGCGTTGTCCTTCCTCGCCGCGAGAGCGGCCTCGTACAACTCCTTGCGGTTGGCTCCCGTCACGTCGGCGACGGATCGCACCGCAGAGGACAGCTTCTCACCATCCGCGATGCGCGCGGCCACCAACTCCAGCGCGTCGTCCACACCGGCCACCAGTTCCTCGGCACCGCCCACCACCAGGGTGACCTCGCCGCGCACCCCGTCCGCCGCCCATTGCCTCAGGGAAGCCAGGGTGCCGCGGATGACTTCCTCATACGGCTTCGTCAGTTCGCGACAGACCACGGCGGCCCGCTCGGGGCCGAGGACGTCGGACGCGTCGGCCAGAAAATCAGCCAGGCGGTGTGGGGCCTCGAAGAACACCATGGTGCGGGTCTCCGCCGCCACACCGGTCAGCCGGGCGCGCCGCTCACCGGACTTGCGCGGCAGGAAACCCTCGAAGCAGAACCGATCCGTGGGTAGCCCGGACACGGCCAACGCCGTCAGCACGGCCGAGGGACCCGGCATGGCCGTCACCCGCAAACCCTTCTCGATGCAAGCCCTCACGATGCGGTATCCCGGATCACTGACCGAGGGCATGCCCGCGTCGGTGACGAGCGCCACGGTCTGCCCTGCCGCGATGGCGTCGAGCAGTTCGCCGGTCCTGGCCTCCTCGTTGCCCTCGTAGAAGGAGACGATCCGCCCGCCGGCAACCACCTGCAGACGGCGCAGCAACATGCCGAACTTGCGGGTGTCCTCGGCGGCCACAACGTCGGCGTCGGCGAGCAGGGTACGCAACGATTCGCTCGCGTCCCGGTGGGATCCGATGGGTGTAGCGGCGAGCACCAGTGCGCCGGTTGGCTGGTCAGTCATGCCATCAGCCTAGAATGCTCCACGTGCTGTCAACTGTGGAGGCGCTCGACGAGGCGCGCATGCGGGATCGTCGGGCTAGTTGGCTCGTCACCATCGGGATCACTGTCATGGCCTTTGTGCTGCGCGTGATCAACCTGGGATTCCCGCACAAGGTCATTTTCGACGAGACCTATTACGCCAAGGATGCGTGGGCGATCCTGGTCTCCGGCTTTGAGCGGAAGTGGCCGGACCCGCAGGACGAACGCAACGCCGAGGTGCTGTCGGGCAACCTGTCGGGGATGCTCGACGAGCCGTCCTACATCGTGCACCCGCCGCTGGGGAAGCTCCTCATCGGCTGGGGCGAGCAGGTTTTCGGCATGAACCCGTTCGGCTGGCGGATCGCCGCCTGCATCTTCGGCGCCCTCATGGTGTTCCTCGTGATCCGGCTGGCGCGCAGACTGTCCCGCTCCACGCTGGTGGGTGCCATCGCCGGTCTGCTCGTCACCTTCGACGGGTTGGCCTTCGTCATGAGCCGGATAGCGCTGCTCGACATCTTCCAGGCCACCTTTGCCGTGGCCGCCATCGCAGCGCTGGTCGCGGACCGGGACTGGTTCCGCCAGAAACTGGCGGCCCACCTGCGGAAGAACAACCTCCTGGACCTCGGGGGACGCTACGGTCCTCTGCTGCTGTGGCGGCCGTGGCGCATCGTCGCCGGCATCATGTTCGGCGCCTCGATCGCCGTGAAATGGAACACCATCTACATGGTGGCGGTCTTCGGTGTGGTGACGGTGATCTGGGACCTCGGTGCACGCCGCCTCGCCGGCGCCGGCAACAAGTCGCTGTTCTCACTACTGGGTGATGGCATCGCCGCCTTCATCCAACTCGTTGTGGTGGCCGTGCCCGTTTACCTGGCCAGTTGGTACAAGTGGCTCAGCACCAGCGGCGGCTGGGACCGGCAGTGGGGCGCAGAGAACCCTGAGGACCCCATCGTCATGCGGTTCGGGAACGCCCTGGGGTCGCTGTGGCACTACCACGTGGCCATGTACGACTTCCACACCGGCGACGGCATGAAGCAGGCCACGCACCCCTACGAGGCACACCCCGCCGGCTGGCTGTTCATGGTGCGCCCCATAGGTATCGACGCCGAGAACGGCATCGAGTCCGGGCAGCAGGGCTGCGAGGCAGTCGGCACCACCTGCCTCCGTGTCATCTCCGCGATGGGCACACCCCTGCTGTGGTGGCTCGCAGCGTTCGCACTCGTGGCCGCCCTCTGGTTCTGGCTGGGCAGGAGGGACTGGCGCTTCGCCGTCCCGGTGCTGGCCGTGGCCGCCGTCTGGCTGCCATGGTTCCAGTACGCAGACCGCCCGCTGTTCTTCTTCTACGCCATCATGATCATTCCCTTCTCCGCCATCGCACTGGCCATGGTGATGGGGAAGTTGATGGGGCCCGCCAACGGTCCACGACGCCGCATCCGGGCCATGGGTGTGGGAATCACGGTGGCACTGATCATTCTGAACTTCGCCTACATCCTCCCCGTTCTGACCGACCAGATGATGACCCGCACCGCTTGGCTGGCCCGCATGTGGTTCGGCACCTGGATCTGAGGACCGCATCCGGCAGGGCGGACTGCGCACGCCGTTCGAGGACTTCTTGGACTGTCTGCGCGCCTGTGATAGCCATGGTCCATGACGTGGCGCAGTGCAGCGCGGACGATCGCTGGAATGCGACTACCCCGCCTCTCCCAGCACGCCTTCCAACGGCCCTTTGAACTGGGCCTGGCAGGCGTGGCGCTGCTCGCCGTCCCACGCCTGGCCTCCGACATCACGGCCGACGAACCCCTGCTCGTCCTCCTGGGTCTGCTTGTCCTCGTGGCGTCCCAGATCCTGTTGATTCTCCAGTGCCTGCGTCCGAGCCGCCTCACGTGGCTGATCACCATTCTCGCGGCGCTGGGCACCATCCTGGTTGTCGTCGGCGAACTCCTCGACGTCACCAACGGATCGGTCCTGTGGCGCGTGGACGCCTGGCTGGGTGTGACGTTGGCCTACCTGGCGCTGCTCCACCCGCGCGGACGACAACTCCCCACCCTCCTGTTCGCCATGCTCGCGTGCTTCACCGCCGTGGCGCTGGCCGGCGCTGTGGACTGGCGTTCCCAGCTCCTCGAAATGCTCTTCACGGCCGCGCCCATCGCACTGCTGGCGCTGGCACGCCTCATGGTGGTCGCCATGATCGATGAAGGCATCGCACACCGGTGCGCCCGCGAGGTCAACGCGAGCGTCACTGACATCACCCGCGACGCCCTGGACGTCTCCGCGGTACTTCGTCGCGAGACGCACGACTCGCTGCTCCACTGCCTGCAACTGATCGGCGCCCCATGGAGCACCCTCGATGTCGGGGAAATGCGCCAGCTGTGCGAGCGGGCCCTGCAGAAGCTGTCCGAGGCTCCACCAGAGCTCGGAACGCCCACGGAGACGTCCATGGATGCGGCGCTGAGAACCGCTCTGGCCGATGAGCGATGCCACATCATCTGGGACGTGGATCAGGGAAGCGTGCCTCCGCCGGTGGCCGAGGCCATGGGCGGCGCCGCCAGGGAGGCCGTGCGCAACGTCATGAAGCACTGCCCGGGCGAGGAAGCCACGGTGCACGCGCGCAGCAGGACGGACGCGATCCTCGTGGAGATCAGCGACAGCGGCCCGGGCTTCGACGTCGCCTCACATTCCCGGGGCCGGTGGGGGCTGCGCAACTCCATCGCCACGAGAATGGAGAGTGTGGGTGGCGCAGCCTCCGTCGTCTCCAGCCCCGAGGGCACGACGGTCACCCTCGCATGGCCAGCCTCCGTGCCACCCTCCCGCCACACCATGGGCCCCAACGCACGGGCCTGGTTGGCGTGGACCCCTGCACCCCTCATGATCGCCAGCATCGCCAACGCCACCGCCGCGCATTCCGGACTCAGCACCACGGCAACGGCAGTCGTGTGGAGCGTGCTGGCTTCCGTCGTCGCGCTGGCTGCCTACCGCGTTCGCACGAAGGGGTTGACCGAGCCACAGGCCTGGGGATTGTGTGTCCTGGCGTTGCTGTCCATCATCGCCAACGACCTGTGGATCGACCCCCTGACCACCAACGGTTGGGACCTCTGGGTGCCATCGCTGGCCGGCTGCATGATCATCCTGGCCCTGCCCGGACGCCGGGTCCGGGTGGCGCTGGCCATGGCCACTCTCGTGCTCGGGGGCGCCTTCGCGGGGAGTCTCCTCACGCTCGGGCAGCACGCGACGTTCGTCACCCACTACGGCGCCATCATGGCGGTTGCAACACAGGTGCTCATGACCCTGGTCCTGGTCTTCGGCGCAGCAGGCATCTCGGGCTATGTCCATCGCACGCGCCAGATGGACGCGGCGCTGCTCCGGCGCTCCCGCCTCGCCGCCGAGAGCGAGAAGCTCTGGCACCAGTGGCTGCTGAGGGCGCGCCAGGTGACGGGCGACTTCCTGTCACAGGTGGCGTCCCATCAACTCGACCCCACGGATCAGGCGACCCGGCAGGAGGCGTGCCGGCTCGACGCACGCATCAGGGATGAGCTGCAGCTCTGGCCGGGCGACGCACACGTGGCAGCGGTTCTCGACCGCATGCGTCGCGAGGGCTGGGACGCTCGACTCGACGTGGAGGACCCGGATCCCCTCACCCGTCTGAACCTCATCGAGATCCTCGAGGCCCTTCCCCCGGGGGGAGCCGGGCAGATCCTGACGGCGTCGGCCAGGGATGGGGCCTCCATCCTCACCTTCACCGGCGACCCGCTCACGGCAGAGCAGCAGGCCGCCATCCAGCCGTGGATGGTCCTCGTGGACCCCGACTTCACGCAGGCACGCAACCCCGCCACGCCTGTGCTGCAGCGCGCAACCTAGCGGGTGGCCCGCTGGCGGTTCACCGGCGACGGAGGCGGTGGCCCACAGAACGGGCCTGTGCCCGCATTCGTGAGGACAGTGGCAGCGCCACATCGTGCTGCCCGCTCCCGATGAGGAGGGACGCCAGCCAGGTTCCGCTGGCGGTGCCGTTCATCAGTTCACCGCGGCCATTGCCGCGGGCGTAGAAACCACCCGGGATGGCGGAAGCACCGGCGGCCGGCCGGCCATGGTCACTGGGATCGATCACCATGTGGGCCTCGCGCATCTCACTGGCCCCCAGCGACGCCGTCGCCCACCGACGCAGTTCCTCTGCGGCGCCGGGGTACGCCTCCGGGCTCGTCTTGACTCCGAGGAGTATGACCTCGTCACCGTCGGGCCGGATCATCCAGACAGGGGGCCCCGCCAGCAACGTCACTGCGTTGATGGGCTCCGCGGTGCGGCAGCGGATCACCGGCACCCACTGCGACGGCGCCACCTCGGCGATGCGACCCCACGGGCTGATCCCCAGGGTGTCGACCACGGCTGCCGCCCGGGTGACGTCGAGTTCACGGGCCCAGGCGAGGTTGTTGCGGTGTGACACCAGCGAGACCCCGTCGCGGCGCTGGAGGTGCGTGACCGTGGTGTCGTAGCGGATGACGGCTCCCGCGGTGGCCGCCTGCGACGCCAGCGCGGCCCCGTAGACCGCGGGATCCAGCGCGACGGCCTGCGACGACAACCAGGCACCGGAGCGGTGGTTGTCGCTGATCTCCAGCAACTCCACCTCGGCACCGGAGTCGGTGATCAGGGCTGCGACGTCGCGCAGTTCGCGGGCGAGTGCGAAACCCAGCGAATGGTCCTGCAGCGTCACCTCACTGTGCGCCACCCCCCCGGAGGCGATGACGCGACGGATCTCGGCCATGCCTGCAAGGTTGCGGCGGACGTGTTCGTGGGCGGACGTGGGCCCGTAGGCGGCGGCCATGTTGGCGACGGTGCTGGCATGGGCGCAGGCGGAGACGCCGTGCCCGATCCCCACGGAGGCGCCCTCGGGATTGGGGTCCAGAACCGTGACGCCGAAGCCCTCGGAGGCAAGGCGTCTCGCGGCGGTCAGACCTGCCACCGTTGCACCGATCACCACGACGTCGCGTGCCATGCCCACAACCCTAGCGGCACCGCCGGAGTCCCATTGCGGCAACCCGCGTCCGGGGGCCCGCCCGGTTTCCCGTAGCATGCGCCAGACGAAAGGAAGACCCATGCAGGGCTGGAGCCTCCACAACAACGGACACCTTCTACCGGGGGCGGTGGTGATGCCCCACGAGCGACTCGGGTGGGGCAAGACGATTGGTCTCGGCGCGCAACACGTCGTGGCCATGTTCGGTGCCACGTTCGTCTTCCCGCTGCTGATGGGCCTGAACCCGCAGCTCGCCGTCATGATGAGCGGCGTCGCGACCCTGATCTTCCTGTTCGCCGTCAAGCACAAGGTGCCCAGCTACCTGGGCTCCAGTGCCTCCTTCGTGGGCGTCTCGACGGCCATCTACGCTGCCGGCGGCAACCCCGCCGACGTGACCGGCGCCCTGTTCGTGGTGGGTGTCCTGCTGTTCATGGTGGGCCTCATCATCCACTTCGCGGGCGCCCGTGTGATCCACAAGGCTCTGCCGCCCGTGGTCACCGGCGCGGTGGTCATGCTCATCGGCTTCAACCTGGCACCCGTGGTGGCTGGCGTGTACTGGCCCGTGGACCCGTGGCTGGCCTTCACCGTGATGCTCGTGGTGATCGGGCTCAGCGTCGGGCTGCGAGGCTTCCTGGGCCGCATCGCCATCTTCTTGTCGCTGGTCATCGGCTACGTGCTGAGCTTCCTGTTCGATCTGGTGCTCGGCCCCCTGAAGGGTGTCGCCGCCGACGGCACTGCCACGTCCGCCCTGCGCGTCAACTGGTCCGGCGTGGCCTCCGCCGACTGGCTGGGTCTCCCGCCGGTCACGGATCTCGCAAACTGGGTCTGGAAGAGCCCTGACAACGTCGTGGGCCTCCACCTGCCCCACTTCAACCTCGCCCTCATCATCATCGCGCTGCCCGTGGTCATCGCCCTCATCGCCGAGAACACCGGGCACGTGAAGGCTGTGGCCGAAATGACCGGCGAGAACCTGGACCCCTACATGGGGCGCGCCATCGCCGCCGACGGCGCCGGCTCCATGATCGCCACGTTCGTGGGTGCCGGACCCACCACCACCTACGCCGAGAACATCGGTGTCATGGCCTCCACTCGGGTCTACTCCACGGCCGCGTACGTGGTGGCCGCCATCGTCGCCATCGGTTTCGGCTTCTCCCCCAAGTTCGGGGCCGTGATCTCCGCCACCCCCAGCGCCGTGCTGGGCGGCATCACCGTGGTCCTCTACGGCATGATCGGCCTGCTCGGCGCCAAGATCTGGAAGGAGAACAACGTCGATTTCGGCAACCCCATCAACCTGATCCCGGCAGCGGCCGGCATCATCATCGGCATCGGCGACGTCCAGCTGAGCGCGGGCAGCTTCACCCTCGGAGGCATTGCACTGGGCACCATCGTGACGGTGGCCGTCTACCACCTGGCCCACGCCATCGCCCCCAAGGAACTCCGGGAGGCCGCCGACGGCGCATCGCTGATCTACAACGCACCGGGCATCTACACCGAGAGCGGCGATGAGCCCGCCGAGAACAAGTAGGGGCGGGTTTCACACTCTGGGCTAGCGTGGAGCCCGTGTACGAGCAGCTCGAGACCGACTTCCGCGAAGCCATGGCACACGTGTCGGCGCCGGTGACGGTGATCACCACGATGGTCGACGGCGTCCCCTTCGGCTCCACCGTCTCCGCGTTCGCGTCGCTGTCCGTGAATCCGCCCATGGTGCTACTTGCGCTGGACAACCGGGGAGCGCTCATCCAGCAGGTCCGCTCGGCCGGCAGGATCGGCGTGAGCGTGCTCTCCAGCGCGCAGGCAGACCTCGCCATCCGTTTCGCCACGCGTGGTCTGCCGGACCGGTTCGCGGGCGTTGACTGGGGCATCGATCACGGACTGCCCCGCATCGAGGGAGCCACCGCCTGGCTGCGCTGCGACGTCGTGACCTTCGAGCCGGGCGGCGACCACACCGTCCTGCTGGGCACCGTCAGTGCCGCGGAAGCCACGGGGGTGGATGGCCTCACCTACTACCAGCGCCGATTCGGGTCCGCCACGGCTGCCACGTCGGCGCCCGGCATGCTCTCCTGAACAGTGCGACACCGGCCCCCTCGAGGGCCACTAGTATCCACCCATGACTTCACTCGTACACGCCGATGAGGCCGGCTTTTTCGGGGCCCACGGCGGCCGTTTCCTGCCCCCGCACCTTGAGGCGCCGATCGCCGAGGTGGCCGCCGCCTACGCCGAGGCCCGCAACGACCCCGAGTTCGCCGCGCAGTACGAGGCCCTCCTGACGGACTACGTGGGCCGACCCTCGCCGCTGTTCCTCGCGGAGCGACTGACCGCCCACTTCGGCGGCGCCAGAATCTACCTGAAGCGGGAGGACCTGAACCACACGGGCGCCCACAAGATCAACCACTGCCTCGGGGAGGCGCTGCTCGCCAAGCGCATGGGCAAGAAGAAGCTGCTCGCCGAAACCGGTGCGGGGCAGCACGGTGTGGCGCTGGCCACCGCCGCGGCGCTGCTGGGCCTCGAGTGCGAGATCCACATGGGTGCCATCGACGTGGAGAAGCAGCACCCCAACGTGGTGCGAATGGAACTGCTCGGCGCCACGATCGTCTCCGTCACCGACGGCGGGCAGTGCCTCAAGGACGCCGTCGATTCCGCCTTCGGGAAGTTCGCCTCCGACTGGGAGGACACGTTCTTCGCCATCGGCTCCGTCGTGGGGCCTGACCCCTATCCCACCATCGTGCGGGACTTCCAGGCCATCGTCGGCCGTGAGGCCCGCAAGCAGATCCTCGCCAAGGAGGGCCGCCTGCCCGACGCGCTCATCGCCTGCGTCGGCGGCGGATCCAACGCTCTCGGACTCTTCACCGCGTTCCTGGAGGACGAGTCCGTGAAGATGTTCGGCGTCGAGCCGAGCGGCAGGAACCTGGACGTGGTGGGCCAGCACGCCGCCACCATGACCCTGGGGTCCCCGGGCATGCTGCACGGCATGAAGACCATGCTGCTCCAGGACGCCGACGGCGCCCCCAACCCGGTGCACTCCATCGCCTCCGGCCTCGACTACCCGGGCGTCGGGCCCCAGCATGCGCATCTCAAGGATGTGGGGCGCGTTGAGTACGTGGCGGCATCCGACGACGAAACACTCGAGGCGTTCCAGCTCCTGTGCCGCACCGAGGGCATCATCCCGGCTCTGGAGAGCGCGCACGCCCTGGTGCATGCCGCCAAACTGGCACCCGGCATGGGCGAGGACGGGGTGATCGTGGTGAACCTGTCCGGTCGCGGCGACAAGGACATCGACTACGTCGCCGACAAGATCCGTGGCATGCAGGCCTGAGCCTCAGCGGTCCTTCCGGAGCGCCAGTTCTATCCGGGGTCGCACCGCGACGTCGGTGAGCTGCGCATCCGGTGGGGCATCGACCACGTAGCGCACTGCCGCCGCGATGGTGGCGGGCCGGATGTAGTGGTCGGCCTCGTAGCCGTCTTCCGTCTTTGCCTGCATGGCCCGCAGCATCCCGCTGTCGGTGGGCCCCGGCGCAATGGTGCTGACGCGCACACCGGTGGTGGCCTCGTCGATGCGCAGCGTGTCGGCCATGCCCTGGAGCGCGTGCTTGCTGGCCGTGTAGACGGCGTTGCCGGGCGCAGGCTTGGTGCTGGCACCGGAGCCGATGAAGATCACGGTGCCCTGCGACTCGCGCAACAGCGGCAACCCCAGACGCGTCAGCTCTGCGGGCGCGAACACGTTGGTCTCGAAGTGCTCCCGCCACTGTTGTGGGGTGGCGTCGGCGACGGTGTGGGGCACGGAGATCGCGGCCACGTGCAGCAGCACGTCGAGACGCCCCAGCGCCCCCACGACGCCAGCCAGGGCCGTGTCGTCGGTGATGTCGACTGCATGGGCGACGACACCGTCCAGCTGTTCCAACTCGGCGAGCACGTCAGCGTTGCGACCCAGGGCCACCACGTCGTGGGTGGCGGCCAGATCAGCGACGATGCATCGCCCCATGCCACCCGTGGAGCCGGTGACGAGAGCGACGGGACGGCCGGATGTCGAAGTCATGCGCAAAACCTACAGGCACTCGGTGGCGCAGCAACGACAACAGTGGGGCGCGGGTGATCTCGTGAAAGATCACCCGCGCCCCACTGTTGTCATTTCTCCGGTCACTGGTCAGCGCGGAGGAACGCCTTTGCCTGTGCTCAGACCTGGGCCCGATGCTTGCGACGGCTCACGACGACGGCCGTGGTGCCGAGGACGAGCAACAGCAGGCCCGCGCCCATGATGAGCGTGGTGGCGCCGCTGGCACCGGTGAGCGGCAGCTGGAAGCCGGCGTTCTTCGGCACGTTGAGGACCTGCTTGGTGACCACGGTGGTGGAGACGTTGTCGACAACCACTTCGATGGGCTGAGTGAGCAACTCGAAGCCGACGGGGGCCTTGATCTCGGAGATCCAGTAGGTCCTGTATCCGTCTTCGGGGGTTGTCACTTCCTTGCCATCTGCCCAGCCGCTGTAGCGCAGCCCCTCGATGACGACCCTGCCGTCCACACCCGTGCTGGTGAAGGTGGAGACACCGTTGATGCTGATGGCGGCGGACGCGGTCTTGGCCTTGGCTGCCTCTTCGGTCAGGAACACCTGGAACTCGGCACCCTGCAGCTTGGCATCGGTGTTCTTGGCGTTGGCCTTCTCCAGGACGATGGTCCCCCACTTCGTGAGGACCGGGGTGGTGGTCCTTCCGAAGCTCCGGATGTTCGGGTAGATGGTGGCCGCGTTGGTGATCTCGCCGGCTTCCAGCACCTTGGTTGTGACGAGGACCTTCACCCGTGCTGCGGGGTCGACCCTCCATGCGCTTGCCAGCTTGAGAAGACCCGCCGGGGTGAACGTCACCGTCAGGGTGTTGTCCGCCGTGGTGACGTCGTAGTCAGCGGGGGCCAGGACCACACCGGAGGCGCCGGTGAGGGACACCACATCACTGACGAATTGCAGCTTGGGGTCCAGGACGTCGACGATCACGTACTTGTCAATGATCTGGGACTTCGGGACGTCGGACAAAATGGTCCACTCGGCGTTGTCACCAATTTTGACGGCACCGGCGTCGACGACCGACTTGGTGGCCTCAGTGGTGGCGTTCTTGGGGTAGACGTGGACGTCATAGATCCACGTGTTGAGTTCCGTGGGGTGCGTCATCGGAATGGTCACCAGGAACGGCGACACCGGTGTGACGTTGTTGGGGAAGGTGGTTTCCTTCACGTAGTACAGGCCCACGGGAAGGGCGGCGATGGTCGCCAGGCCGTCCACGTCGGTGGCGTTGCTCCGGTACGTGGCAGCGGCGAGATCTCCCGCGGCAGCGTCAACCGTCAGCGCGGCGGCGGCTTCCCAGCCGGCGTTCGTGGTGAGGTCAATGCCATTCACGCGCTGGGCGGAGAACACGATGCCCGACAGCGGGGTCAGGCCGACAGTCGCGCCCGGGTTCGGAAGGCCATTGCCCTCGTCGCCGACCGTGACGGGCTGCTCAAACTTGTGGAGAATGATCGAGCCCGTTGCCGCCGGGTCGATGACGGGGCCATCGGCCTGGGCGGGTGCGGCGCTGAAGACGATTGTCAGCGCGGTGGCGGCGGCGACAAGGCCAGCCAGTAGCCCCCGCTTTCGCCTTGGGTTGGTGTTCATGACTGCATTCCTTCCGAAAGGCTGGGGGGCCTCTTGTGTGTTGGTCAAACGGGGGGTCTGGGTGGGGGCCATGGTTCAGCCCGTGGGGAGGGGTCGCTGGGGAAGCTGGCGACGGATGAGCACCACGCCGAAGGCGCCGATGCCGAGCATTACCATCAGGAGGACGACGAAGTTGACTGCTCCGCCGCCGGACAGGGGCAGGGGGAGGGCGGCCACGTCGGAGATGCGGATGGTCCGGTTCTGGGGATCGTCGGGATCGAGTCTGGCCAGCCGGGTGCCCGCCGCGAGCGCCAGGGTCCCGTCGCTCGCGATCGTGAAGGCGACCGGCTTGGCCAACAGCGTGTACCCGCCGGGGGCACGCGTCTCCACGAGCCAGTAGTTCCCGGGTGTGAACGCGGATGCTTCAAGGCGGCCGACCCGGCCCACGACGGGGACCACCGTGCCTGCCACCGCTCCGGGCGCACCCTGCGCGTCGATGCGGACCTCGAAAGCGGAACCGTCCAGGGGCCCCCTGGCGCCGTCGCTGCCCACACCCCACTTGCTGATGAACACGTGCGCCTTGACGGGATGAAGCGTGGAGCAGCCGGGGGCGCCGTGACCGGCGAAGCAGGCCGACGGCGGGAACGGCGTGCCCGCATTGCTGGCCGAACCGGCGATCACGTTGCGAAGTTCCCCGGACCAGGCGTTGTTGGTCACCGTGACCCGGTAGGTGAGGACCGCTGTCCTGCCGGCCGGGATGGTGAACGGGCCGACGCTCAGGACATTGCCCACGGGACCGGGCACCGCGGTGGCGGCGCCGCCGTCGATCACCAGGGTCGCGGAGCCCGCGACGAATGTTGCGTTGTCGAGCACACCGGTCAGGTCATCCACCACCACGGCGTTCGCGATGGTGCCCTGGGTACTGCTCGCTGTCACGCGGTAGCTGACCACATCCCCGGGGGTCACGTACTGACCGGTCGCGGGGGTGGCACTTTTGGCCAGCGACCAGGAGCTGACCGGGTTGTCCGTGCAGACCACGAGACCCACCCCGCAGACGGGATTCACGGCGCCTGTGGGGGCGAGCCTGTTCCCCACGAAGTCCTTCCGCAGGCCCGCCGTCGGGACACTGGGGCGCTGACTGTCCGGTTTCACCTTGACGGGGTAGGTGAGGGTCACGCTCTGGGCGGCGTTCAGGGAACCGGTGATGCGCACGAGGCCACCCGGCGACCTGACGGCGGTGAGGACGCCCGCGGGGGTGGCGGTGATCGCACCCACTGTGGCATCGTCCAGCACGTCGGTGAGATCATCCGTGAAGTCGACGCTGCCGGTGGCCTTCCCGCTGTTGGTGATGACCAGCGTGTAGGCGAGGTCCGCTCCGCCGATGACGGCGACACCGGAGGCAGGGTTCACGGACTTGGCGGCCTTCACGTTCGGCAGGCGCGTCGAGGTGCAGTTCGTATCGGCGGGCAGGCACGAGTTGGGGGGTGGGGCTCCGGTCGCAACGAGGAAGTTACTCGCGAGGTCGTCGCCCCGTTCGCGCTCCGGCTTCACGGTTGCCTTGTACGTGACGGTCCGGATTCCGTTGACGGGGACGGACCCGGTGATCCTGATGCGGTCGCCCTCCCGGCTGGCGATGAGGCCCGAGGCGGCCGTCGGGGTGGCAACGGTGGCGTCATCGAGCACCCCTGTGAGGATGTCGTCGTGCTCGATCGTCGCGGGCGACTTGCCGGTGTTCTCGAACCGGAGCGTGTAGGTGAGGACCGATCCTGCCTTCACGGGGTTGTCGGGGGTCGTCACGGTCTTCGAGGTACCCAGGTTCGCACCCAGAATCTCGACGCTGGCGCATCCGTTCAGGCCACCCTGCAACCGCTCCAGCACCGGCACGCACACGCTGTTCACCAACGATTGGTCACCAGCAGAGGTGTAGGTGACGGTGTAGGTGATGATCGCCGACGCGCCGGATGGCAGGGCGCCCGACCATGACAGCTTGGATCCCGCATATGTCACCACACCCACGGTGGCGACGGCATTGTTGTCATAAGTGGCCGCATCAAGAACGTTGACCAAGTCATCGAGCGCTGTGGCTGGGGCTGTTGCCGTGTAGGCACCGGGGCCGCTGTTGGTGACGGTCACGGTGTAGGTGACCTTGGTTCCCTTCTTCGGCAGGGTGCTCTGGTTTGCCGTCTTCGTGACGGACAGCTTCGGTAGCCGCACCGCCCACTCAACGCAGGACTCGCCAGAGGCGGCATCGATGCCACCCACCGGTGCATTGCATGCCGGTGTTGGCTGGTTCGTCGCGCTGTTCGGCTCCCACGCCACGTTGCGCAGGGTGCCGTCACCTCCGGCCTTGAGGGTGGTGCTGTAGGTCAGCTCCACTGTTTCGTTGACGGCCAGGACGCCGGTCCACGAGATGCGCGGCGAGCTGTAGGACGGGGCGCCACCCTTCGTGACCGCCGCATTGTTGCCATAGGTGGCATCGTCCAGAACACCCGTGAGGTCGTCCACCAGCCTCGCCGGGAAGGCCGCCGTGAAACCGTTCTTGCCCACATTGGTGGCGCGGACGGTCCAGATGATCGTGTCGCCGGGGCGGGAGTTCGCCGTGGCGTTCGACGTCTTGGTGATGGAGAGGGTTGGAAGGGCGATGTTCAGCTTGTGGTCCTCCACCTCGCCGGACGTACTCATGCCTGTGGGAGAGGATGCCTGGGCCGAGTCCCGGGCGATGCGCAACCGCAGGAAGGAGAGGTTTTTGCCGATTGACCTGACGGTGTCAGTGGGAACGCTCCAGTCGAGGTTCACCGATGCGCCGGTGCAGGACACCGTGGCGGAGCGCTCCCCCGCGTCGAATACGCCGTTGCGGTTCCAGTCGATCCATCCCGCGACGAACCCGGGTCCCTTGCATGTCACGTTCTTCAGCGAATAGCTGCCACCCGCCCTCACATCGATGGTGCCCAGCAGCCCGACCGCGTCCTCGTCATTGACCGGGTTTTCGGCCGGAGTACCGAAGTCGTCGTCGCCCGTGGCGTCTGCGCTGTGCAGCTGGGCGCCCTCAGCGTCGACAATCGCGCCGAGCCGGGGCACGGACTGCGACTCCGTGGCGAGTACAAAACTCTCGGCAGAGACCTTGTTGTTACCGCTGGCAAGGGCGCCACCCTGCCACGTGGTCTCCAGCAGCGCCCCCGCCTCGCCGTAGCTGGCCGGTGCGTCACCGTAGTCGTTGGACGACAGCATGACGCCCAGTGCGATGGCGCTCCTGCCTGCACCCTTCAGGCCGACCTTGGCACTTGTGGCACCCTCCATGAAGCCGACGGCCACGGGGCCGGCGTCACAGGCCGTCGTGATGTCGTTCCCCCACAGCCGCAGAGTGTTGCCCGTCAGTCTCGCCGTCGTCTGCTGCGTGCATCCGATGTTGCGGTACCGGTCGATGATCCGCCAGACGGCCCCGCTCTGGTCGGGCGTGGCCTCGACGTACTCCTGGTTGTCGCTCTGCTCGGCGTCCGCCACCACCAGTCCCTGGAGCGGGACGGAGACGCCGTCGAGCGTCACACCACAGCTGAAATTGAAGGTTACGGTGGAGCCCTCGGTCGCGTTGGCCAGCCCGGAAATCAGCCTGTTGGTGGTGCCCGTGCCACCCACGTTGTAGAGGTCGTCCAGTCCGTCACCCTTCCACGCTCCAGGCCGATACGCCCTGAGGCCTCCAGCGCCGCTGATGCTGGAGATCCTGCAGGTGGTCGCTACTGTTCTCCCCGCGATGGTGCGGGTGTTCACCTTGGTGAGCCCATTCGAGGGAATGGCGGCGTCAGCTGCTCCCCATTCGAACCAGTCAATGGAGCCCCGGTGCAGCCCGTTCCCGCCTGTCGCATACGTGGCCTCGGCCAGATGTGGCGTCAGCACCGCGCCGTAGCCCTGGAAGAGCCCGGCGAGCAGGGCACAGGCAATGAGCAACGCCAAGGGCTTGCGGCGCTTCCTCATGCGTGCCACGCGGGGGGACGGGGTCTTCACTACTTCTGTTCTCCAACTATCAGTCGCACGAACGTGTCTCAGTCGGGGGGCGACCACGTCGTGCGGCAGGGGGGGGTACAAGCCCCCACCGTTGGGAGGATGGACCTGTGCCCGCGATGCTAGGCCACGACGCAGGAGACTTCGCAATCGTTATTCTCACCGCACACGAAACCGGAAAAATGCTTGTGGAATGCCCGCGACTCCGCTCTCGATCGCCGAGAAGATCTGGATAGGCGGCGTGGTCTCGTCGATGCAAGCGGCGTGTGCGCATCGCGGGGTGACGGGCACCCCTGGGCCTGCCGGGGCACAGAAAACTCCCGTCCGGCCGGAGCCTGGACGGGAGTGCATCCGCTACATGGTGGAGCTAAGGGGATTCGAACCCCTGACCTTCTCATTGCGAACGAGACGCGCTACCAACTGCGCCATAGCCCCATGCTTGAACAGCGTGACGATGCTACCACCGGGCTGCGGTGCACGTCGATTCGGGAACCCCGGACCCGTCACTCGCCGACGGCGCGGGGCTGCATCCGGTACAGGTTGCTGCGCTGGGTGTCCTCGAGTTCCAGTTCCTCCACGTCCCTGTCCGGATGATCCGCGGTGGGTACCACAGCGCTGACGGCCACCACGGGGGCGGAGAGGTCGATGGTGCGCACGGTGCGAGGCACGAGCGGCTTGGAGACGTAGGTGGGCGCGGTGACGGGGATCGGGTCCCACAGGGCGCCGGGACGATGTGGGGCGCTGAGGTCCACGGAGATCTCGATGGACTCCTCGTCCTGTCCCAGGTCGATGATCCCGGTGTCCTCGTCCCCGTAGCCTTCGCCCACGTTCTGGGCGCGAGCATCCAGTGACCTCTGCATGGCGCGCACGCTGAACCGCGCGATTCCCAGGAACACAATCAGGAGGCCGGCGGGGATCGCCGGGGCCCAGGGCGCCAGGACGCCGGCCATCGACAGTGCTCCCAGCACGAGGGAGATCACGGCGAGCCCCACGGCAATGTGTCGTCGGCGCCGGGCGGCACCTGCAGCGTGCAGGCGCAGCTCCGTCAGCTCGGCGCGGCGGGTCAGGGGTGTTGACACCTCGACGACGTCGTCGGACTCGGCCTGCACCACCACCTCGCGGTGCATGATCCGCATGGAACCGGAGAACCGCTGCGACGGGTCCCCGTCGATGGTGTCAGGCACGTGGCGATGCGCGGAGAGCCAGGGCAGCCCGAAAGCCAGACCTGCCACGACGAGGACGAAGATGACGATTCCGGCTAACACGCCCCTACTTAAACATCATGCGTGTCATTTGGCCACGCCGCCACCCCGACCAGCACCAAACGGGTGCGCAATTCGACGAACTTCCAGCTCAGATCTCGTCCAGGGGCCAACACATGACGTGTTCGCCGGCGGCAACGGACTCCACGTCCTCACCCATCACGAGCAACGCATTGCAGCGGGACAGCTCCGCCATGGCATGGGGGTCGGAGATGCGGGAGACGGTCGGGACGCTGGAGCTGGTGTCGAGCCGGCCGCGAAGCAACTGGGTGCGTCCGCGCACCGAACTCAGAGGAGTCGTGGAGATCGCCCGCAGTACCGTGCGGTGCTCGCTCGCCCCGGCGAGGCGGCGGATGAGCGGCCACACGAACGCCTGGAAGGACACGTAGGCACTGACAGGGTTCCCCGGCAGCATCACCATGGGGACCTGCTCGGCCCCGATGAGCCCAAACGTCTGCGTACGGCCCGGGGACATGGCCACGTCCACGGAATCGGTCAGCCCCAGCTCGGACATGGCCTGTGAGACGGCCTCGTAGTCCTCGCGTCGGCCGGAGGTGGTGGAGATGAGAAGGTCGGCGCGGATCAACTGGTCGGTGATGGTCCTCCGGAGCGCCGCAGGGTCGCTGGAATGGACCGCCACACGGAAGACGGTGGCACCGGCCGCGCGCGCCGCTGCGGCAATCATGAAGGAGTTGGAGTCGGTGCTCTCGCCGTGTCGGAGCTGGCTGCCCGGCTCGACGAGCTCGTCGCCGGAACTGACCACCACCACCCGTGGGCGGGGCCGCACCAGGACGCGGTCGATGCCGGCGCTGGCCATCATGCCGATCGCCCGGTCGTTGAGGACGTCGCCCTCACTGAGCAGCCTGGTGCCGATGGCGAGGTGCTCGCCGGCTGCGCGGACGTACTCCCCCTCCCCCACGGCGTCGATGATGCGGAGCCGCCCGTCACTTCGGCTACCGAAGGCCGTTGGCAACACCGCCGTTGCCCCGCGCGGCAGAATGTCACCGGCGTGGACCGGGACGGCGGTGTGGGGGGCCAGGCGGTCGCTGGCCCCGACGAGCTCCACGCTCTCGACGTCCCCGCCGATGTCCGCCACCCGGACTGCGTAGCCGTCCACCTTGGAGGTGTTGCTGGGCGGAACGTTGATCATGGAGTCAATGTCCTCACACATCACCTGGTTCCAGGCCTCCAGCAGCCCCATGCCGAACGGTTTGAGGGGCGACACCAGGCTGAGCAGATACGACACGTGGTCCGCGACACCCCGCATGCCGTTGGCATCAAGAGGGGGCGCCTCCGGCAGCGTGGGGGATGCGACGTCGACCTGCTCCTCCTCCCCCACCTCGGGGACAAGGGACACAGACTTCTTGCGACCGAACAGAGCCATGGACCCTACGATATGCCCATGCTGCCCACGGCCCCGAAGGACGCGCTGCGGCGCGGCATCCTGCTCCAGCGCACACGGGTGGCGGATTCCACGTGGGCCAGCGAGGACGCGGCCCGGACTGCGTGGCTGTTGGGAGCACTCGGGAAAGGGCCCGCAACCGTGGCGCTCTACGCGTCCCGACCGGGTGAGCCCGGAACGCGCACGGCCATCACCACACTGCACGACGCCGGGTGGCTGGTACTCCTGCCCCGCCTGGGCAGGCGACCCGACTGGGCAATCTTCGGAGGCTGGGAACAGATGGGCCCGGGATGGGGTGGCATCCCCGAGCCGACGACGCCCCCGCTCGGTGCGGCCGCGCTGGCACGGGCGGACGTGGTGGTGGCAGCATGTCTGGCCGTCGCGCAGGACGGCACCCGCGTCGGCACCGGGGGCGGCTGGTACGACCGCGCGCTGCCACACCGGCGGCCGGGGACGCCGGTGTGGGTCCTCGCGCGGACCCAGGAACTGTTCCGCCGGGCACCCCACGCGCCCCACGACATACCCGTGGACGGCGCGCTCACCCAGGACGGATTCTTCGCCTGTGGTGAAGGCGCCCTGTCCCACATTGGGAAGCCGTGGCCTCCCGAACTATCATGAGCGACGTCCCAGATGGAGGTCAACCACACACATGCCCACCTACCAGTACCGCTGCACCTCGTGCGGCGAGGAACTCGAAGCGGTCCAGAAGTTCACTGACCCTGCCTTGACGACGTGTCCTACGTGCGCAGGTGACCTGCGGAAGGTCTTCAGCGCCGTCGGCGTCGTGTTCAAGGGCTCCGGGTTCTACGCCACGGACTCCCGCAAGGCCGCCTCGAGCAGCAAGGCCGCATCCGAGCGGAAGTCAGCATCGACGGCGGCTTCGTCCAGCGCCTCGGAGTCGTCCAGCTCGTCGGGCTCGTCCAGCTCGTCCGAGTCCTCGAAGCCGTCCTCCACCCCCAGCACGGCCGCCTGAGCAGGGCACGGGCCTGTGGAGAACGGGTGATCGCCGGCGGTGGCGACCACCATGGTGGGCATGGCATGGCTCCGTCGCACCATCAGTTGGCACCGGCGCAAGCTCGCCGCCCTCCTCACCGCGCTGGGCATGTTCGCCCTGGTGTCGCACCTTTCCGGCGCCTCCAGCGCAGCTGAGGCCAGCGGGCAGGTGGTGGTGACCACCGCCCACCTGGCGGCCGGCGCACCCATCACGTCCTCGGACGTCTCCCTCCACTCGCTCCCGGCATCCGCCATCCCAGCCGACGCGCTCACCTTGATGGAGGAGGTGGTGGGGCACAGCGCGGCCGTGGAACTGTCACCACACACCACCCTGCAAGCCGGACTGCTCGTCTCAGGCGCACCTGCCGCAGCGGGGCGGTCGCTCGTGCCCATCACCGTGCACGACTCCCAACTGCGGGAGATCCTCTCCCCAGGGCTCAGGATCGCCCTGGTGTCGGCGGGACCTGACGTGCCCGGCATCCTGACGGACGACGCCGTGGTCCACACGCTGCCCAGCCCGGTGGAGACGTCGTTCGTGTCATCCACCCAGGCTGCGCTGGTACTCGTCGACGTCCCCGCCGACCTGGCGGCGGAGGTGGCGGTGCTGGGACAGTCAGGCCAACTCAGCGTCTTCCTCACGGGCTGAGCGCCGGAACCTCAGCGGTCCACGCGTGCACCGCCGCCGGCAGCCAGCTTGAGTACCTCAGCCTTGGTCACCATGGTCGTGTCACCCGGGGTGGTCATCGCCAGCGCCCCGTGGGCGGCGCCGTACTCCACGGCTGTGGACAGCGGCTGCCCATCCAGCAGGCCGTAGATGAGGCCGGAGGCGAACGAGTCGCCGCCCCCGACGCGGTCCATGATCTCGAGTCGCTCCCGATGGGTGGCCTGCACGACGCCCGTGTCGCGCGACCAGGCAATGGCGCCCCAGTCGTTGGTGCTCGCGCTGTGCACGGTGCGCATCGTGGTGCCAATCACCGCGAAGTTCGGGAAGGCCGCTGCTGCCTTCTCGATCATGGCGGCAAAGTTGTCGACCTCGAGGGCCGACAGGTTCTCGTCGACACCCTCGATCTCGAAACCGAGGCTCGCCGTGAAGTCCTCCTCGTTGCCGATCATGACGTCGATGCTCTTGGCGATCTCCCTGTTGACCTCCTGCGCCTTGGCGAGGCCACCGATCGACTTCCACAGGCTGGGTCGGTAGTTGAGGTCGTAGGAGACCACCGTGCCGTGCCGCTTGGCGGCCGTGACGGCCTCGATGACGGTTTCGGCCGCCGTGTCGCTCAACGCCGCGAAAATCCCGCCCGTGTGGAGCCACCGGACGCCCAGGTCGCCGAAGAGGTGGTCCCAGTCGACGTCGCCGGGGGCGAGCTGTGACGCGGCCGTGTGACCCCGGTCCGAGACGCCGACTGCTCCGCGGACGCCGAAACCCCGCTCCGTGAAGTTCAGACCGTTGCGTGCCTCGCGGCCAATGCCGTCATAGGGCACCCAGGAGATGAACTGCGTGTCCAGGCCCCCGGTGAGGATGAAGTCCTCCACCAGTCGCCCGATCTCGTTGTCGGCCAGGGCCGTCACGATTGCGGCGCGCAGTCCGAAGGCGCGGCGCAGGCCACGAGCGACGTTGTACTCGCCCCCGCCCTCCCACGCCCGGAACGAGCGCGCCGTGCGTATGCGGCCCTCGCCGGGGTCCAGGCGCAGCATGACTTCGCCCAGGGATACGACGTCGTAGCGGCACTCGGCGGCCGGACGGATGGTGAGTGTGTTCTCGGTGTTCATGGTGGTCCTTTTCTCAGGTGTGAGTGTGGTCAGAGGCCCGCTGCGAGGGCCACGGCCTCAGCCGTGAGGGTCAGGATCCCGGCAAAGTCGCCGGCCCTGACGCGGTCCCGTGGCACCATCCAGGAGCCGCCAACCGCCGCCACAGCCGGGATGCTGAGGTAGTCGCCCAGGTTCTTGGGGCCGACGCCACCCGTGGGCACGAACGACACCCCGACGAAGGGGGCCGACAGTGCCGCGATGGCGGCGGCGCCACCGGAGGTACCAGCCGGGAAGAACTTGACGGTGGTGAGACCCATTTCCAGCGCCGCCTGGATCTCGGTGGCGGTCACCGCGCCCGGCAACGCCAGCACCCCGTGCTCGTGGCACCGTTCGACAACTGCCCTGCTCAGGCCCGGCGAGACGACGTAGGAGGCCCCGGCGGCGACCGCCTGATCCACCTGGGCGGCCGTCAGGACTGTGCCGGCACCGACGAGGATGTCGCCGCGGGCCGCCATGATCCGGATCGATTCCTCCGCCGCTGCGGTGCGGAATGTGACTTCGGCGATGGGGAGCCCACCACCCACCAGTGCGCCGGCCAGCGCGTCGGCGTCGCTGGCATCATCCAGTACGACGACAGGGACGAGCCGTGCAGCCTTCAGGGTTGACAAGGTATCCATGTGATTCCAATCCGTGGGTGTGAGGGGCAGTGGGTGTGTTGTGGGGGGAGTTCGGGTCGGCGGGGGCAGAGGACCTAGCGGGCCATCCACCCACCGTCGACGGCCAGGACCTGGCCGTGGACGTATCCGGCCGCCTCTGATGCGAGGAAGACCACGACGTTGCCGATGTCCTGGGGTTCCCCCCACCGGCCCGCGGGGATGCGCACCGAGAGTTGTTCGAGGCGCACCGGATCCGCCAGGAGAGCGCTGTTCATCTCGGTTGCCATGTAGCCCGGTGCGATGGCGTTGACGTTGACGCCCCGGCCGGACCACTCGTTGCAGAGTGCCTTGGTCAGTTGGGCGACCGCGCCCTTGCTGGCCGCGTAGGCGGGCACCGTGACACCACCCTGGAAGGACAGGAGCGAGCCGAAGTTCACGACCTTGCCCTCGCCGCGTTCCAGCATGGGCCGTCCAAAGATCTGGCACAGCTGGAAGACGGCGCGAAGGTTGATGCCGATCACGGCGTCCCAGGCCTCGAGTGGGAAGTCCACGGCCGGGTAGCGATCCTGGGTTCCAGCGTTGTTGACGAGTATGTCGATCCTGTGCTCGGCCAGGACCTGCGCCGACGTGGCGGCGATGGCATCGCTGTCGGCGAGGTCAAGGGCGTGGAAGTACACGCTGCGGCCCAGCTCGCCGGCCCGTTCCATCAGTTCGTCCGGCACGCCACTGCGGCCGAGGACGACCACATCGGCGCCTGCCTCGATGAGCGCCATCGAGATGCCGAGGCCGAGGCCGCGACCTCCGCCGGTGACCACGGCCGTGCGGCCCGTCAGGTCGAAGGGGTTGCTCATGGCTGCACCTCGTCGTCCATCGGGGTGAGAAGTACCTTGAGGCAGTCCTGCCCCGATGTGGCTGCCGCCATGGCCAGGGCCACGTCGGCGAGGGGGAACACCTTGGTGGGGAACCTGTCGAGGCCCAGTGCGTCACTGGCGATGAGCTCGATGGCCCGTGCCATGTCCTTCGAGGTGTAGACGCGCACCCCCACGAGGCTCTGCTCCTTGAAGCACACGGCCTGCAGGTCGATGGCCACCGGCTGCTTGTAGACGCCGACGACCACGATCCTGCCCAGAACCCTGGTTGCCCTCGTCAATTCGGCGGCGACGCTCGGATGGGCGGCGGTGTCGAACGTCGTGTCCGCACCCTCGCCGTCGGTGAGCCCCATGAGGGTCTCCACCATCGACGACCCGTCGGCCACGACGTTGAAACCCAGCCCCTCGGCCACCTGCCGACGCCACGGACTGGGCTCGGTGATGACGACGGTCCCGGCGCCCTCGTGTCGGGCGACCATGGCGGTCAACACACCGATGGGGCCCGCCCCGTACACGGCGACCGTGTCGCCGGGCTCCATGCCGGACAGGTTCACGGCATGGACGGCCACGGCCAGTGGCTCCGCCAGCGTCGCCGTCAGGGGGTCAACGCCGTCCGGGACCGCGTGCACAACGTGGGGAGGCAGTGCGACGTACTGCGCCATGGCGCCCGGGGCGTCGATGCCGTAGAGGCCGAGGTTGCGGCACACGTGCTGGTGACCGTCGCGGCATGCCTTGCACTGGCCGCACGTGATGAGCGGCTCCACAGTGACGAGCGAGCCGACGGGCGGACTGCCGGGGCAGGCAACCTCCACCCAGCCGGACATCTCGTGACCCATGATGAGGGGGGCACTGGCCCGCGGGTGCTTGCCGTGGAAGATCGAGAGGTCGGTTCCGCACACGCCGTTGTAGGCAACCCTGATGAGCGCCCATCCCTCGGGCACCTCAGGCCTGTCCACCGTGATCATCCCCACCTCGTCGGGGCCGGTCCAGAGTGCTGCCGTCATGGTGTCCATCTCATGCTCCCTTGTGGGTGGCCACGGCGGCGCGGTCGGCATTGCGACCGGGGGCACCGAGGACCTGCGGATTGATGATGTTGCGTGGGGTCCGTCCCGCGCACACGTCCACCACGTTGGCGACGGTTCGGCGCTTGAGTTCCTCGTAGGACTCCTCGCTGTACCAGGCCAGGTGGGGTGTCAGCACGACGGAGTCGAAGTCCATGAGCGGATGCCCCGGCTGCAGTGGCTCCGATGCGTGCACGTCGATGGCCGCGCCCTGGATGGCCCCGGTGGCCAGTGCATCGACGAGCGCGTCCGAGTCCACCACTGCCCCGCGGCTGGTGTTGACGAGGATGGCGTCAGTGCGCATGGTGGCGAACTCGGCGGCGCCGATCATTCCGCGGGTGATCTCGTTGAGGGGCGTGTGCAGCGAGACGACGTGGGACTGCCCCAGCAGCTCCTCAAAGCTCACCATCGGCACCCCGTCGGGTCCGGTGGTGCCCGGCTCGGCGGCGACGTCGTGACCGATGACCCGGTAGCCGAGACCGGCGGCCTTGCGCGCGGTGGCGGTCCCGATGAGCCCCATCCCGATTACCCCGAACACCCTGCCCGCGATCTGGTGCAGGGGCCGTACAGCGACGAGGTCGAAGGAACCGTTGCGCAGTCCCCTGTCGAGTCGCGCGACGCCCCGGGCCGCGGCGAGCGTCAGCCCGATGGCGTGGTCTGACACCGATTCGGTGCCGTAGTCCGGCACGTTGCAGACGGCGATGCCCCGCTTCGTGGCGGCCTGAACGTCGACGGAGTCAACCCCGACGCCGTAGCGGCCAATGACCCGAAGGCTCGGCAACGCGTCCATGATCTCTGCCGTGATGGATGCGTACTGGACGACGATGCCCTCGGCCCCGGCAGCATTGGCCACCAGCTCCGCAGCCGAACGGGATTGTGTCAGCACCAGAGTGGCGCCGCCGGCGCGGGCGACCTCGTTCTCGAGTTCGAAGGAGTCATGGTCGCACTCGGTGATGACGATCTTCATGGCTGGGGGTCTCTTTCCTCGGCAGTGGTGGTGGGTCGGTCAGGTGAGATGACCGAGGGCAGCGGAGATCTTGTCCGCCGTGGCGATGGCCAGGACGGACATGGCCTCCACCTGTTCCATCGTGTGCTCGACGGTGATGGTGGAGATGCTCAGGCCGTACTTGATGGTTCCGGTGTGATCCCGCACGGGGGCGGCGACACAACCCACACCCATCACGTTCTCCTCGTTGTCCAGGGCGTAGCCCTTGCGACGGACGGTGACGAGCTCGTCCCTGAGCCCCTGGATGCTCGTGATGGTGTGGTCGGTTCGCCGCGGCAGACCGGCTCGCGCCACGAAGCGTTCGAGTTCGTCATCGGTGTAGCCGCTCAGGACCACCTTCCCGATGCCCGATGAGTGCATCGGGATGGAGTGACCCACCCGCGAGGGCATCTGGTAGGGCTTGTCGGAGTCGCTGCGGATCAGGTAGATGATCTCCTCCCCGTTGGCGACGCCGACGTGGACCGTGCAGTGGACCTTCTGGACGAGCGCGTCCACGAAGGGCTGCGCGATGGCCGAGATGTCGATCCGGGCCAGGGCGCGGCCCGCCATTGACAGGATCTTCGGGCCCGGGAGGTAGCTGCCGTCGGCTGCGACGGCGACAAATCGTGACTCCACGAGGGTGGCGAGGATCCTGTGGGTGGTGGCCTTGGCAAGCCCCGTGGCCTCCACCACGTCCGTGAAGCGGGCATGGTTCAGGGCGGCTTCGAGGACGAGCAACGTCTTCTCGCTGGCGTTCGCGCTGGGCGCGACGCGGAAGGGGGCCCCCTGCATGTCGCGGTCACCCGGAGGGGCGGGCGAACGGGTGGTGGGTTCGTTGGTCATGTCATTCCTCGCATCACGATGGACGGGTGTTCTCAGGCGTCAGCGCATGTCAGCGATGGCGAAGCCGTCCATGTCGTCGAAGGACTGGTTCTCCCCCGCCATCGCCCAGACGAAGCTGTAGCTCGCCGTGCCGACGCCGGAGTGCACCGACCAGCTCGGGGAGATCACCGCCTGGTGGTCTGCCACGACGAGGTGGCGGGTCTCCTGGGGTTCTCCCATGATGTGGATGATCCTCGCGTCGGCGGGGAGGTCGAAGTACAGGTACGCCTCCATGCGCCGATCGTGCGTGTGGGCGGGCATCGTGTTCCACATGCTCCCCGGGTGCAGCGTGGTCACACCCATGACCACCTGGCAGCTGCGGATGCCCCCCTCGTGGATGTACTGGTTGATCGTGCGACGGTTGGAGGTCAGCGCGTCCCCGAGTTCACGGATGTTGCCCTTCCCTGCCTCGACGAACGTCGTGGGGTGGGCTGTGTGGGCGGGGGCCGACACGATGTAGAAACGCGCCGGTGCTGAGTCCTCGCCGTCCATCACGGAGGCAAAGACCACCGATTCGGCACCCCTGCCCACGTACAGGCAGGAGCCGTGTCCCATCTCGAAGGTCTCGCCGTCAACGACCACGCTGCCGGGCCCGCCGACGTTGATGATCCCGCCCTCACGGTGCTCGAAGAACGTCTCGCTGCGAATCTCGGGGAAACTCGGCAGGGTGACACGTGAGGTGACCGGCTGGACACCCACCAGGACGACCCGGTCGTGGTGGGTGTAGACCGCGTTGGCCTGGTCGTCGGCGAAGAGGTCGGCCACCAGGAAGCGGGCCCTCAGTTCGGCCGTCCCCATTCCGGCGACGTGTTCGGGGCTCGTGGCGTAACGCTGTTCCATGTGAGGACCTTCCAGAGATGGTGTGGGTGGGGGATGCGACGGTCAGGACTTGATGAGTCCCAGTTGGGTGGGCAGCCACATGGACAACGACGGTGTGAAAATGACGATGATCAGCAGCAGGATCAGCGCCCCGAAGAAGGGCAGGAGGTGTTTGATGACCTCCTCGATCCTCAGGCCGGACACCTTGGCGCCGACGAAGAGGATGGGGCCCACGGGCGGCGTGATGGTTCCCACCGACAACGCGAAGACCATCATGATCCCGAAGTGGACGGGGTGGATTCCGAAGGCCGTCACGATGGGCAGCAGGATCGGGGTGAAGATCAGGACCGCCGGCGTGGGGTCCATGAACAGTCCGACGATGAGCAGTACCAGCGCGATGAGCAGCAGCAGCACCACCGGGTTGGAACTGATGGCAAACATCGCCTGGGAGACCATCGCCGGGATCTTGGCGAAGGACATCACGAAACCCATGATCGAGGACACGCCGACGAGGAACATGACCACGGCTGTGGTGCGGGTGGCGTCCATGAGGATCCGCGGGATGTCCTTGATCTTGATGGACCTGTAGATGGCCGAGAGGACCAGGGAGTAGACGACCGCGATGTTGGAGGCCTCGGTGGCGGTGAAGATGCCGCCCAGGATGCCGCCGATCACGACGACGATGAGGAACAGCGCCGGCAGCGCCACGACGATGGTGCGGAGCCCTTGGGAGAACCCCACCTTCTCTGTGATCTTGAGCTCAGGCCGTTTGCGGGCGTAGAGATAGACGATCAGCATGCAGGCTGCCGCCCAGAGGATCCCGGGGATGTAGCCGGCCACGAACAGCGCTGCGATGGAGGCGCTCGAGACCAGGGAGTAGACGATCATGAGGTTGCTGGGAGGGATGAGCATCCCGGCGGGTGCGGAGGCGATGTTGGTGGCCGCGGAGAACCCACGGTCGTAGCCCTCCTTGGCCTGCAGCGGACCCATGGTGGATCCGATGGCCGCAGCCGCCGCGACGCCGGAGCCACTGACAGCGCCGAACATGGCGTTGGCGGCGACGTTGGTCTGGGCCAGGGAGCCCGGTGCCCGCCCGACCAGGACCTTGGCCGCGTTGATGAGCCGCAGCGCAATGCCCCCGTTGTTCATGATCACACCAGCCAGCACGAAGAACGGGATGGCCAGCAATGGGAAGGAGTTGATGCCCCGGAACACCTGTTGGGCAGACGTCAGGACGCCGTTCTCCATGCCGAGGAGGACGAACAGGGCGAACATCGACGACAAGCCGACGCCGATGCTGATCGGTGCACCGATCAGTAGGAAAATGGCGATGCCCGCCAAGAGGATGAGTGCGGCAAAAAGTGCTGGATCCATGGGTCAGTCCTCCTTCACAGGATTTCGAGTTCGGCGTCCTCGATCGGGTTTTCAGCGCCCGTGAGGATCCGTACCAGGTGGTAGATGGTGTAGAAGGCAATGAGGACGCCCGCGATCGGCAGCGCCAGGTACAGGGGCCCGACGTTGACCGGCAGGCCCGTGAGGTTCTGGTTCCAGGCCAGCGTGACCACCCGGAACCCGCCCCAGAGCAGGACGAGCGCCGTGAACGCCAGGATGGCCAACTGGACGACGACGGCGAGGATGATCTGCCCCGTCCTCGGAAGCTTCTTGACGGCGAAGTCAACGGCGATGTGGCCGCGCTCGCCGAAGACGAGCGCCGACCCGAAGAGGCCCAGCCAGATGAACAGGTACTTGGCCAGCTCCTCGGACCAGCCGCTCGGCTGGTTGAGGACCTGGCGGGCGAAAACCTGCCAGCTGACATCGAGGACCAGTGCTGCGAACAGCACCACACATGCCCACGTCAGGACGACGTCGAGCGCTTTCTTGAACGTGGTCATGGTTTCGAGCCTCTCCGGGTCGCGACGATCACTTGCCCGCTGCGCGGACCTGGTCGTAGATCTTCTTGGTGACGTCGGTCGTCAGCTTCTTCTCGGTGAGGGGCTTGATGGCCGCGGCGAATGCCTCGGAGTCAACCTCGTTGAACGTGGCCCCGGCAGCCTCGGCTGCGGTGACGGCGTCGCCCACCTGTTCCTTCCACAGCTCGGCCTCGTGGACACGGGCCTCGGCGAGGAGGTCGCTGAAGACGCCCTGGTCCTCTTCGGACATGGCGTTGTACACGGTCGGGTTGATGATCAGGTAGTCAGGGAACATCAGGTGGCGCGTGTAGCTGTAGTACTTCGCCACTTCGGCATGCTTGAGGTTCGAGTAGATGAGCTCGTTGTTCTCCGCACCCTCGAGGATGCCCGACTGGATGGCCGTGTAGACCTCTCCCTGGCCCATCGGCGTGCCGGTGCCCCCCATGAGGGACATCATCTCGATGTTGGTGTCGGACTCGATGACGCGGATCTTCATCCCCTTGAGGTCAGCGGGGGTGTTGATGGGCTTGACCGAGTTGTAGACCGAGCGCACGCCGCCGTGGAAGGCCGAGATGACCTTGATGCCCTGGTCCTCCAGGGAGGAGTACAGGTCGCCGACAATCTCGGGATCGTTGGTCACCTTGCTCTGCTGCTCGGGTGAGTCGAACGCGAAGGGGAGGTTGAAGACCACGAAGTCGGGGTTGAAGTTCTCGAGCAGCGGTCCGGCCACGTAGGCCATCTCGAGGGTGCCGGCCTGGACGAGTTCGATGGTCTCGCGCTGGGCGCCGAGCGTCTCGTTGGGGTAGACCTCGACGTCGTAGCGCCCGTCGGTGGCTTCCTTGAGCTTGTCACCGAGTTCATCCATGACGATGTACTGCGGGTGGGTCTCGGGTTGGTTGAACGCCACCTTCATGACCAGGGTGTCACCCGATGCGGCGGTCTCGCCGCCTCCGGTGCTGGTGGTGGTCTCACCGGGGGTCGGGGTGGTGCCGGCGCTGCACGCACTCAGCGCGAGCATCGACATCCCGATCAGGGCGGTGATCGAAACAGCCTTGTTTCGCCTCATGTGGAACTCCTCGTTTGGCTCATCCGTGTGAGCGCCTGGATGGGTACGGCAGGGGGGACCGTGCTGTCATTGCTCGAAGGTCCCACCTCGCTGGGTACCGGCTGCCGACATCCACGTCAGCGTGTGCAGTTATGAAACTGCGTTCCGGTAGACGGAACTCTACGGAATGGTCGCCCACATGTCAACGGGGATCGGTCGCTTCCGCGGGTCACGATTGGGTCACGGTCTCGTGACCAGCGACAGCGCGGCGCGGCTGTGCATCAGGACAGGTCCGCGAGAGCCACCAGGTTGAGCAGCTTCTGCCCCCTCAGGAGCAGGCGAGCGTTGTCCATGGAGTCGTGTCCTTTTCCTCAGTGCGGCGCACACCGCGCCCACCAGCCACCACACGCCGCTGGCCTAGTGTTGGTGCATGACCACATCACAGCACGCGGGTGTGCCCGCCGCTCCCGGGGATCCGCGACCGGCAGGCATCGGCGTCATAGGGCTGGGTGTCATGGGGGCACCCATGGCCGGCCACATCCTGCGAGCGGGTTTCCCGGTGCACGTGAGCGCCCGACGCCACGCCTCCGCGGAGCAACTGATCGCGGCGGGGGCCCTCTGGGAGCCGAGCCCGCGATCGTTGGCCGCCACGTGCGGTGTGGTGGTCCTCATGGTCCCTGACCTCCCCGACGTCGAAGCGGTGCTGGATGGCCCCGACGGACTACTGGCAGGCGCCACGGCGCCGATGCTGGTGATCATCTCCTCGACCGTCTCCCCCGAGCACCTCCGCAGGCTGGACGCGCGCGTCCGCTTCGCCACGGACGACCGCGTGCACCTCGTCGACGCCCCGGTCTCGGGAGGACAGGAGGGCGCGGAGGCGGGCACGCTCGCCGTCATGCTCGGGGGTCCCGAGGCGGACGCAGCACTCGCACGGCCGGTGCTGGAGGCCACGGGGACGGTCGCGCACCTGGGACCACTCGGAGCGGGCCAGGTGGCCAAGGCCTGCAACCAGATGATCGTCGCCGCCACCGTCATGGCGCTCGGGGAGGCCGCCGTGGTTGCTGAGAGGGCGGGCCTCGACGTGGCCGCCATGTTCGACCTGCTGGGACAGGGCTACGCCGGGAGCCAGATCCTCGAGGTGAAGAAGGCGCGCTTCGCGCAGCACGACCACAGCCCGTCGGGGGCGGCCCGGTTCATGGTCAAGGATCTGGGCTTTGCGAGGCAGGAGGCGGCCCTGTCCAGGACGGTCACGCCCCAGCTCGACGTCCTGCAGACCTGTTTCACCGATCTCACGGCGCAGGGATTCGGCGACCAGGACACCTCCGTGGTCCAGGCCTGGATCGAGAGCCTGGGCTCCACCGGCTGAGCGGCCGGGGAGAAACGCTCAGCCCCAGTGGGGCGGGCGGTCAGCAGCAAGGCGCCGCTCCGCCTCCGTCCAGGGGCGCACTGACCGGGTGGCGGCCAGCTGCCCACTGAGTCCCAGCAGCGCCCGCAGGTCGGCCAGCCGGGCGTCGAAGCGGGCGAAACCCAGATCGCGACGTGCCTCGATGGGCACGGGGAACGGCCACGGTTGCCGCATGACCTGACGCTGGTGGCGCAGGTCCGTGAGCCGTGACGCGTCCCAGCCCACCGTCGCCAGCTCGGCGGCCAGGGCGGCGACGTCAGTGGCCGCCAGCGGCAGCTCCTCCCCCGTCAGTGCCCGGCCGAGCTCGACCGGTTCACTGGCCAAGCGTCGTGCCGTCCTCGATGCGACCGGGCTCCCCCGTGTCGTCCAGTTCAACGGCGCCCCTGACGCGGACGTCCACGCCGAAACTCCAGTCGCCCCTGACCTTCAGCCGGGTGGCGTTCCGCAGCGACGGGGCCTGCGGGATGCGTGATGAGAACCCGTCCACCTTCTTGTAGTACCGGGGGTCGAGGTCGATCTCGGGGGAGGAGTCGCCCGTGGCCACGAGCCTGCCGTCGTCACCGAGGTCGTACACGTCGGAGCGCAGCAGCAGCAACTCGTTGGTGGTCTTGACGGGCTGGAACCGCTCACGCTCCACGCAGATGGCCGTGGCACCCTCGAACACTTCGATGGCGGCACCCATGGCGCTCTCGATCTGGATGACGGGGGTGGAGGCGCTGTCAGCGGGATCCACTGTTTTCTCGTTGCGAATCATCGGCAACCCCAGCACGGATTCCCGCTCCACCAGGGTGTCGCGCAGCTTCACCAGGTCGAACCACAGGTTGTTGGTGTGGAAGAACGGGTGCCGGTGCTCGTCGGTGAAGTAGTCCATCTCCTCCGGCGCCGTCTGGGCGGTGTCGCGCAGGATGAGCTGGCCGTCGGCCTTGCGGACCGCCAGGTGGCCGCCCTTCTTGTCGTTGATGGTGCGACGGCACACCTCGGCCGCATACGGCGCCCCCGAGGCCGCAAACCAGCCCGCGATGGTGGCGTTGGGTGCGGCACCCAGGTTGTCGCCGTTGGAGACGCACGCGTAGCGGAACCCGGCGTCGATGAGCTGGTCCAGCACACCCGAACCCTCAAGGGCCGTGTAGAGGTCGCCGTGTCCGGGCGGGCACCACTCCAGCGTGGGGTCGGCGTCCCACGTCACGGGGGTGAGGTCGTCGGCGCGGAGCTTGGGTTCCTGGTTCTGCATGAATGACAGGGGCACGCCGTCGACGGCCAGGTCCTCGTACTGGGCAAGGTGTCCGAGCGTGTCGGCCTCTGTGCGGAAGGAGTTCATGAACAACAGCGGCACGCGGGCATCCCACGTCGTGCGCGCAGCCCGCACCTGGCGGACGATCAGGTCCAGGAAGTTGAGCCCGTCGCGCACCTCCAGCAACGTCTTGGCCTTGTCGAGGCCCATGGACGTCCCGAGGCCACCGTTGAGCTTGATGACCACCGTCTTGCCGAGGGCGTCGCGGGCAGCGTCGTCGCTGACATGGACGTCCGAGAGCAGGGGGACGTCGACCATCGGTGAGATCGAGTCCTCGCGGATCACGCCGGTCTCACCGGACTCCAGCAGTGTGTAGTAGTGGGAGAACACCTCGATGGCGGGCGCGGCCACGCCGGCAGCCCTCATCTTCTCGCGTGCTGCTTCCAGACCTGCCTCGGACATACCCGTCTCCATTCGTCCTCGCCTTGCTTCTTCACCGGTGCCCCCGATCCTAGTGAACCGGGGCCGCGCACCTCCACGCGGCGTCCGCGCGGGTCAGCCCTGGCGCTGTGCGGCCTCCAGCAGCGCCAAGTTGTCCCCCGGCAGCCGGGGGAACTCTGCGATGAGGCCGAGCAGGAGATGCCCGACGGCACGGTAGAAGTCCGTCTGTGCGTGCTCGATGACCCGCGTGCAGAAGTCGGGCCCCCACACACCGAGGTGCTGTCCCACGAACAGCCTGGCCGAGGACATGAACTGGGATGCGCGACCCGGGTCGCCGTCCTCGATGGCATTGAGGGCGGCCAGGCAGAGCTGGCCCACGAAGGCCACCTCCAGTCCGACGTGGTCGTCGGGTTCCTTGTTGAAGGCGGGTGCCTGCAGGCCGTGGTCGGCGTAGAAGCGCCGCACCTGCATGGTCTCCGCCTCGAACGTCAACCCCTCCAGGCTGCGGTACACCGACTCGAAGGGGCAGGCGTGCATGCTGCCCGGCCCCACGAAGAGTGCGTCGAAGTCGGCCTTGAGCGTGGCGTCGTCGGCAGGCTCCGCGACGGCCTGCTCCAGCAGCCGGGCGCCCGCACGGTGCGCATCCCCGGTCAGGGGCCAGGAGTGGGCCAGCCCGGTGGAGGCAAGCTCGGCCACCATGGAGCCTGCGGCGTCGCGTCGCAGCAACGCGTGGCTGAGGAACGTGGCGGCGGCCGCGAGCTCGTCGAGTCGTTCCGGAGTGTGCACAGCGTCGACGTCAGCCCCCGTCATATGCCGATCCTGACCATCGTGGCGTAGAACAGCAGGCGTCCGATGAACTCGCCGCTGAGCACCAGCACGAAGGCAGCCACGGTGACCACCGGCAGCAGCCGGCTCACACCCCGGCTGCGGGCCATGCGGAACAGCAGGAACCCCAGACCGACGACGCCGGCAAAGATGAGGATGTTCTGGGCCGCGGAGAGCCACATGTACTTGCCGTTGAGGAGCTCGAGCGTCGCCTGGGCGGCAGCGGAACCCTCCGTCCCCAGGTAGGAGAGGTAGGCGGGTTGGCCTATGAACTTCAGCCCCAGGGCCAGGATGCCGCCGAAGGCGATGCCCTGCACCGTCCGGGTGATGAGCGCCCTGGCCTCGGGGTCCGGCTCACCGCCGCGACGGCGGCGCACGTAGGAGGCCACCACCAGGGCTGCCGCCACGGCGACGCCACCCAGCAGGAACGTGGTGATGTAGAACCGCAGCGGCGTGGCGTAGGTGGCCCATGCGGGGATGGTGCGCAGCGAATACACCTGGGAGATGGCATACACCAACGTCAGGCCCAGGACGGCGGTGATGAGCGCGAGCGCCTGACGGAGGCGGTGTGGCCCCCACCGGAACCACTGCAGCACGGCGAACAGGGCGCCGGAACCGGCGAACAGCATGCCCAGCAGGATCTCCCGTGAGAGCCACGACGACTGCAGATGCAGCAACGCGTTGGCGGCCCGCATGGGGGAACCGAGGTGCAGGGTGGAGGCCGCCAGGCCGAACACCAGGAGGGGGCCGATGGCGTACAGGGCCGGCATCGTCACCTTGTCAAGGGTGCGCTGGGGGGTGTTCCAGTTGACGAGCTGGATGATGCCCAGCACCACGAAGGAGCCCACGGACATCTGTGCGGCGATGGTGAAAATGACCAGCGGAAGTTCGTGCCACATGTCAGATGTCCTCAAGGTTGGCGATGTGACCGTTGCGTGACCCGCTGGGCTCAGCCATGGCGTGCGGCGTCACCACCAGGTTCGGCTGCGTGACCGAGGCGTCCGGCAGCGGGGCGATGGACGCCTGGTCGCCGTATCGGGCGCGGAGATCCTCGATCTCACCGAAGTCGAGGGCACGGCTGGGGCAGGATGCGACGCAGGCGGGGGTGCCTCCCACCTCGATCCTGTCGGCGCAGAAGTTGCACTTGGTCATGACCCCCTTGTCCGGGTTGAACTGAGGGGCGCCGTAGGGGCAGGCCATTTCGCAGTAGCGGCAGCCGATGCAGATGTCGGGGTCCACCGACACGATGCCGTTGGCGCCCTTGTGCATCGCCTGGGTGGGGCACACCGTCGCGCAGATGGGGTCTTCGCAGTGGTTGCAGGAAATGGAGGTGTAGTAGGTGAACACCGTGTTGGTGGCAGTGTCGGTGCTCTCGTCCACGAGCCACGACCCACCGGAGTACTCGGGGACCCGACGCCAGTTCACCCCCACGGGCAGGTCGTGCTTGTCCTTGCAGGCGATCGAGCAGGCTTTGCACCCGGTGCAGAGCGTCTGGTCGAAGTAGAAACCCAACTGCTTGTATTCCATGGCTCATGCCCTCTCGATCTGGACCAGTGCCGAGTGCTGCCCGTTGCCCTTGGCGTAGGCAGTGGTCTGGTGGCTCGTCAGCGTGTTGACCGAGCCGCCCACATCCACACCGCCCGGCTTCTCCGGTGTGTACCAGGCACCCTGGGGCACCGAGGAGACGCCCGGCAGGATCCGGTTCGTCACGTAGGCGGGGAGGCGGAGCTCCCCGAAGTCGTTGTACACGCGTGTGAGGTCGCCCTCCTTGATGCCGCGCTTGTCGGCGTCGAGGGTGTTGATCCACACCCGCTGCGGGTGGGCCTCCTTCAGCCAGGGGCTGTTGCCGTACGAACTGTGGGTGCGCTGCTTGAAGTGGTGGCCGATCACCTGGATGGGGTACTTCGCCTGCAGGGGGTCGCCGTGCAGTTCCCGCGTCCGGCGATAGATGGGCAGGGGGTCGATCCACTGGTCATCGTCGTAGTTCCAGTCAAGGCTCATCTTGTGCAGGTTGGAACTCCAGATCTCGATCTTTCCCGACGGCGTCCCCAACGGGTTCGCCACGGGGTCGTCGCGGAAGTCCTTCAGAGCGATGACGGGGTCGAGCTTCTTCCGGAAGACACCCATCTCCCTGAACTCGTCGTAGGCGGGGAGGTCGGGCACATTCTTCCGGCTCTCCTCCAGAAGCCAGCGCACCCAGTCGTCCTGCGTGCGACCCTCGGTGAACTTGTCCTTGACGCCCAGCTTCTCGGCGATACCGGTCAGCTGCTCGTAGACGGGCATCGACTCGTAGAGGGGCTCGATGGCCTTCTCCGTGAAGATGGCGTAACCCATGTTGCCGGCGCTGCCCTGGTTGGACAGGTCCACCTGCTCGGCCGTGGACGCATCGGGCAGGACGATGTCGGCATAGCGTGCCGAGACCGACATGGTGGTGTCGATGACCACGATCATCTCCACGAGCGACTCGTCCGAGAGCAGCTTGATGGTCTTGTTGATGTCGCCGTGCTGGTTGACAAGGGCGTTGGAGCCGTAGTTCCAGATGAACTTGATGTTGGAGTTCAGCGTCACGTCGTTGGTGACGTTGGCGTTGGAGTTGAGGTCCTTGAGGTCCCTGACGCCGTCCTTGTACGTCCAGCCCTTCCCGTTCACGATGGCTTCGGGCCACTGGTAGTAGGAGATGACGGGGCGGACGGGGTTCTCGAGCACGGGGAAGCCTGCCATGGGCAGGCTCGCGGAGCCCTCCCGGGCGCCGGTGCCGCCGCCGGGGATTCCCACCTGGCCGATCATGTTGGACAAGAGCATGGGCGCCCGCGACTGGCTCTCGCCGTTGCTGTGCCTCTGGATGCCCCAGCCGGCATTGATGGCGCACGGCTTGGTGGTGGCTATTTCCCGGGCCAGGGAACGGATCCGGGAGGCGGGCAGGCCGGTGATGGAGGCCGCCCATTCGGGAGTCTTCTCGACGCCGTCCTCCCCCAGGCCGAGAATGTAGCTCGCGTAGGAGGAGTTGGCGGGGGCGCCCTCGGGCATGTGGTCCTCGTCGAAGCCGCTGCAGTAGGTGTCCAGGAACTCCTGGTCCTGCAGGCCCTCCTCGATCATCACGTGCGCCATGCCCGCCACCAGGGCCAGGTCGGTGCCCGGACGGATCGGCACCCACTCGTCGGCGAGGTTCATGACGGTCTCGCTCTGCCGCGGGTCGATGACGATCACCTTGTGGCCTGACTGCTTCTTTGCCTGCTGCGTGACGAACACTTCGCCGCCGCCACTCATGCGGGTCTCGTGCGGGTTGTTCCCGAACATGACCACGAGCTTGGCATTGCGGGTGTCGTCGTTGCTGTTCGACGTGACGTAGCTGCCGTAGTGGAAGTCGCAGGCGGCCTCGATGTTCCCGGCGCTGTAGTCGTTGTAGTGGTCGAGGTAGCCGCCGATGCAGTTCATGAGCCGGGACACGGCCGTGGCGCGGGGCGGCCAACTCTTGGCCACGGTCGCGCCGATGACACCCGTGCCGTAGTTCAGGTAAATGGACTCGTTGCCGTGCTCAGCGATGAGGTCGGTCAACTTGTCGGCGATGAGGGTGAACGCTTCGTCCCACTCGATCTCCGCCCACTTGCCCTCGCCTCGCGCGCCCACACGCTTCAGCGGCTTCTTCAGTCGCTCCGGAGAATAGATGCGTTGCCGGATGGAGCGACCACGGACACAGGCCCGGACCTGCTGGTCGCCGATCTCGTTGCTGCCCCGGTTGTCGGGGTCCACACGAACGATCTGCCCGCCCGCCACCACCAGTTGCAGTGGGCAGCGGGAACCGCAGTTCACGTTGCAGGCACTCCAGACACTCTTGTCGCCCACCGCCTCCGGGGTCTTCTCGTCCTGGGGCTGCAGGCCACAAGCCCCGAGGCCCATCACGCCCGTGGTGCCGCCGGCGACGGCGCTCCACTGCATGAAACGTCGCCGCGTCACGGGCGTGGTCGCGACGTCTGTGATGGCAGTGGGAACTCCCATGGTGCAGTCCTCTCAAGGGGGCGACAAGCGGTGCAACCATGCTACGACGTGACGTAGGAGACTGATCGCCCGGGGTGGTATACCGAGACAGTCCTCCCGCGCGTAGGTTGGTGACCATGACCACGCCGCCCGTCACCCCACGGCAGCGCGACGACCATTTCTTCCTGGCCGCCCAGCGCTGGCTCGCCCGCAACGACGTGCGTCTCGTCCTGCTGACCTGCCACGGCGAAGTCGGTGCACCGCTCGGCACGAAGCGCCAGCCCGCCGTGGAGGTCCCCGGTTGCGTGCGGGATCTCCCCCTCCACCGGTTCGTGGATCTGTCCCTGGCCGGCGTGCGGGACGTGGCGTTGACGCCGTGTTCCTGCTGCACGCCGGAAGATCTGGCCACGGTGGTTGAACAGTGGCGGGCCGCGCTCGGGACGCTCCTGCGCTTCGTGATCACCGAGACCACCCCCGTTCGCGCCTGGTCCTGGTCCCTGTCCCCCACCCGTGTCCCCGTGGAGCGTCGCGGCCTGCTGGGTCTGCGCACAGCTGAGCAGGCCTGGCCGACGCACGCCCCGGAGGCCGACGACCACGCGCGTCTCCTGACGAGCCTGCGCGCCGCCGGGGTGACGTCGCTGGCGCAGCAAGCTCCGGGCGTGGCTCTCCTGGCGTCCGGCTGCACCGCCTGTGGCGTGTGCGTGGCCGCCTGCCCCCATGACGCCCTCACCCTCACCCTGGCCGGGGACCAGACATCACTGCTGCAGGCCCCCGATGCCTGCAGGGGCGAGCAGCAGTGCGTGGCACTGTGCCCGGTCACTGCCCTCAGCGTCTCCGGCCCGCTGCCGTGGAGTGATGTCCTGGAAGCCGCCCCCCGGGTGCTGGCCACCTTGAGCATGGCCGTCTGCCAACGGTGCCAGGCCCGCTTCCCCGCCGACTCCGGTTCGACGTGGTGCGAGCCGTGCCGCCTCCGTCGCAACGACCCGTTCGGCTCCCACCTTCCCCCCGCAGCCATCGCACTGCTGCGTGCCCGCGGCCACGAGAGCAGGTGATGGCGACTGTGCACCCGGTTTCGCACACAGCATGCATGGGTAGTCTGAACCCATGCCCAGCCTGAGCCAGCCCGCCCATGTCATCACGGTCTCCGACCGCGTGGCCGCCGGCGAGCGCCCCGACGCCTCGGGTCCCCTTGCCGTCTCCCTGTTGACCGCGGCCGGTTACGACACGGCCGCGTCCTGCGTGGCTGATGGCATCGACGGTGTGGCAGACGAACTGCGCCGGGTCCTGACCTCCGGAGCGCGCCTCATTGTGACCACGGGAGGCACGGGGGTGTCCCCCCGCGACCACACCCCGGAGGCCACCGCCACCGTGCTGGAGCGCGAGTTGCCCGGCATCCCGGAGATGTTCCGGAGCGAGGGCCGCAAGAAGTCCGCACACGCGGCCCTGACCCGCGGGCTGGTCGGCGTGACGGGGCGTGCGCTGCTGGTCAACCTGCCGGGGAGCCCCAACGCGGTCTCGGAGTCCCTGGAGGTGTTGCTGCCGCTGGTGCCGCACATCCTCGACCAACTCGACGGAGGCGACCACTGATGCCCCTGATCCGCTCCGGCGTCACCACCGACGCCCTGGACGTCAACGACCTGCGCTCCGCGGTCGAGTCCCCCACGGCAGGGGCCGTGACCTGTTTCATCGGCCAGATCCGCGACCACGACCCCGAGGCCGACGGCGTCGTCACCGGGATCGACTACACCCACCACCCCGACGCGGACGCCCTGATGGGCCCCATCGTCACCCGTGTGCTGGAGCGTCTCGACCCTGACGGCGGGGCGCGGGTCTCGGCCGTGCACCGCGTCGGCCACCTCGACGTCGGAGAACTCGCGCTCGTGGTGTGCGTGGCGACGGCGCACCGCCGCCAGGCCTTCGACGTCTGCGAGGCAGTCGTCGAGGCCATCAAGTCAGAGCTGCCCATCTGGAAACAGCAATTTGAAGCAACGGGCCGCCAGGTGTGGTCCAACCTGGGAGTGAACTCGTGAGCAATCTCATTGACGGCTTCGGCAGGGTTCACCGCGACCTGCGGATCTCGCTGACCGACCACTGCAACCTGCGGTGCACGTACTGCATGCCGTCGGAGGGGGTGCCGTGGCTGCCCCGCAACACGTTGCTGTCCCCCGTCGAACTCATGCGCATCGTGGAGGTGGCGGTGGCGGAAGGCATCACGGAGGTGCGGCTGACCGGCGGGGAGCCACTGCTGCGCCCCGACGTCGTCGACGTGGTCGCGGCCATCCACAGCATCGAGAACGCGCCGGAGATCTCGATCACCACCAACGGCATCGCCCTGCCGAGGCTGGCGCAGAAGCTGGCTGACGCGGGCCTGGCACGGGTGAACGTCTCCATCGACACGCTCGACAAGCTCCGGTTCAAGGTCATCACCCGCCGCGACAGGCTCGACGACGTCCTGGAGGGCATCGACGCCGCCAAGGCTGCCGGGCTGGCGCCCGTGAAGATCAACAGTGTCCTGATGCGCGGCATCAACGACGACGAGGCCCCCGCCCTGCTGCGCTGGGCCATCGCCAATGATCTGGAGTTGCGCTTCATCGAGCAGATGCCGCTGGATGCCGGGCACACATGGAGCCGCGAGGGCATGATCACGGCCGCGGAGATCCTGGCGTCGCTGCGCACCGAGTACCACCTGGAGGCGGTCCCGGGCCGCGGCGCCGCCCCCGCTGAGCGCTTCCTCGTCGACGGCGGCCCCCACACCGTGGGGATCATCGCCTCGGTGACCATGCCGTTCTGCGGCGCCTGCGACAGGTTGCGCCTGACCGCCGACGGCCAGCTCCGTTCCTGCCTGTTCTCCACCACCGAGTCCGACCTCCGCGAGCCGTTGCGCTCCGGCGCCAGCGACGAGGAGGTGGCCGCCATCCTGCACCGCTGCCTGGGAGGCAAGCTGGCTGGTCACGGCATCAACGAGCCCGGTTTCCTGCAGCCGCCGCGCCCCATGAGCGCCATCGGCGGCTGAGCGGGCTCAGGCGCCGCGGTAGGTTCCGACGCTCCAGAGGTTGCCGTCGGCGTCACGGATGGCGAACTCGTGCGAGCCGTAGTCGGTGTCGTGGACGTCCTTCAGGATCTCGACACCCGGCAGCACCCGCACCCGCTCGAGGGCCGCATCAACACCTGCGTCATCGGCTGCCACGACATAGACGCCCTGCGGCCCCAGACTTCCCCAGTCGCCCGGCTTGCCGCGGGAGCCGAACATGACACCGCCACCCTCTGGCCAACGGGCCTCCCCGTGCTCCACGACCCCCTCCGCAGTGCGGTACTCGGCGGTGATGACGAACCCCAGCCCCTCGACCAGCAGGCGGATGCCGGCATCGGCGTCCATGAAAGTCAGGCTCGGCCACACGGAGGGAGGGGGCGGGGCGGGCAATTCGATCGCTGTAGTCATGCCAATGATTCTGCCGCCTGCACCAGCGGGCTGTCTTGAAGCAACGGGAGCTCCTCACGCAACCAGGTGCCCATGGTGCAACCCGCCAGCGCCCGCCACTCCCGGGCCATGTGCGACTGGTCCGCATACCCGCAACGGTCCGCGACGCTGGCCAGCAACGGTGTCCGTGCATCCAGAAGCCCCATCCGGTGAGCTTGTCACACCATGGACCACCGCCACCAGAGTCCGCGTCCCCCTCGTGGCCTCAGTCGGTGACCTCCACCACCCCGTGGGCGCCACGTTCGGCGTCAACCATGACGTGGCTCACCACCGGGTAGTGGCCCGCCTCGGGGAACTCGAGCTCCACGAACCCGCCCTGGGCCACGTGCAGCCCCAGCACCTGCGAACCCCCGCCGGTGGTGCCGAACGCATCGACGCCGTCCTTCAGCTGGTAGCCGCCCTCGAAGTAGACGGTGTCGAACTGGCCGCCCACGATGTGGAAGGCACTGGGCCGGTTCGGTCCGGCGTCCAGCACCCAGAACCGGACACGTTCCCCCACCTTCGCCTGGAACATTTTCTGGTCGTACTGGTTGGCCACGCCGTTGAACACCACCTTGTCCGGTTGCTCCGCGGTGACCGCGTCGGCGTCCACCTCGGTGGCATCCTCCGGGGACGCGCCGCCCTCGCCGAGGTACACCTCGGACTGCACCAGAACGTACTCGCGGTCCACCTCCGGGAGCCCCTCGGGGTCGATGATGACGGCGCCGTGCATGCCGGCCGCGATGTGGGCGCTCATGGGCATGGTGGAGCAGTGGTACATCCAGATGCCGGCCCTCTCCGCCGTGAACGTGTACACCAGCGACTCGCCGGGCGCGATGGTGCGCATGGGCACATCCGGCGCCAGGGTCCCCGCGTGGAAGTCGACGGAGTGGCCGATGGTGCCGTCGTTGACGAGCGTGACCTCGAACACATCCCCCACGCGGCCCCGCAGCGTCGGGCCCACACTCTGTCCGTTGTAGGTCCACCGCTGCTGCCAGACCCCGGGCGCCACTTCCAGCACCTCGTCGGTGGCACGCAACTCCACCTTGTGCACGCGTTCGTTGGTGGCCGGCGCCAGCACGGGGTCCACCACACCGGTGATGGGCTCGGGCTCGGGGACCTCCCCGTGGTGGTGCGTCATGGGGGCCGTGGGTTCGGCAGAGGGCTCGCCCGCCGGCTCCTGGGAGCCGCGGACGACGACGTCGAAGACCATGCCCATCTGGCGGTGCCCCACCACGGTGCACCAGCCCTGGATGGAGGACTGGACTGGACCGAGGTCGAGTTCCGCGTGCTCCCCGGTCTTCAGCCGGGACGTCCGCTGGTCGCCGATGGAGAGGTCGTGCACGGTGGTGGTGTCCTCGTTGACGAGGTCGATGACGAGCCGGTCGCCCTGGTCCACCTCGACGCGGTGGGGCGTGAAAACCATCCCATCAGCCACTACCTGCACCCTGACGGTGTTGCCCGTGATGACGGCCTCGCCGCTGCTGGACGTACTCGTCGCGAGACCCACGGCGCCGGGATCGACCCCCACACCGATGCTGACGGCCAGCACCAACGCCGCCACACCGGCCATCAGACCGGTTCCAGTGAAGGCGCCCGGCCGCTCCGAGGGGCCGGCTGGTTCGCCGGCCTGGGCGCGGCGCTTCTCCATCACTGACGCCCGGATACCACCCACCAGGAGGGGCAGGAAGGAGGCCATGGCCAGCAGGACCAGCGACGAGACACTGACCCGCACCCAGCTGGGTGTGGGGAGCAGCCACAGGAGCAGTCCGCCGTTGATGACCACGAGCCGCGCGGTGGCGAAGCGGTCGAACCATGCGGCCCCGGCCCGCACCACGCGGGGGCCACCGCCCACCACGGAGGGCAGAAGGTAGGACAGTGCGCCGGTGACCAGCTGCACGAGGAAGCCGGCCACCCAGATCGACGCCACCACCGGGTAGCCGGAGGCCACCTCGATGTCGGAGGAGACAAGGACGTGCACGGCCGTGGCCACGAGGGCGACGACAGCCCACACGCAGGCGGCAAGGATTGATGCGGAGGCGAACTCCTTGGGCGGTCGCTTCCGCAGCGGCGCCACGAGGCAGCGACCCCACCACACCAGCGCCAGCGCGTAGCCGGCAATACCGATGACCGCGACGGGTCGCAGGGCGAAGAGGGAACCAGCCACCACCACGGCAAGGGAGCCGAGCAGGACCGGTAGTGCCTGCCGGGCCAGCTTCTCGGCGCGATCATCCATGCGCGTGCGCAGGACCGTGGGCCAGAACGTGACGAGCGTGCCCACCACCGTCAGGCCGATCCAGCCCAGCAGGTTGGTCATGGTGTGGGCGACCAGCAGATTGGCGTGCCAGGTGTCGTCGAGGCCGAACGCCAGTGCGACGCCGAAACCGGCCCCCACGGGCAGGCAGCAGGCGGCGGCCACGTAGTAGCGGATGCAGATCCGGAAGCGGCCGGGCAGCGCGCGGCGCAGGTCGGACACCAACTGGATGGCATGCCACACCACGGCCACGGACACGATCGTGGCGCCGGCGACCACGAGCCACCACATCGTGGTGGGGACCCCGACGAACACGAGCAGCGATCCCACACCCAGCAGCGCCAGCCGCCACGTGGCCCGCCGCCGGGTGGCGTCGTCGTCGCGTGTCTTCAGCAGCGCCGCGGTGAAGTGCGCGCTCCACACCATGACGGCGTGCGTCATCGCACCGAGCGCGATGAGGTGCACCAGCAGCCAGGTGGCCTCCGGCACCCACCGGTGGATCAGCGCCACGGTGACCGCAGCGACGAGCCACACCACCAGGGGGAAGTCCCGTAGCGGCTGCGTCCCGCGCCTCACGGGCGGATCACGGCATGTGCCGCCACGAGGATGAACAACAGGATGGATGCCACGTTCACGATGCCGCCAGTCCTCCAGAGAAGGTCGATTCCTGCCAGGTCCCCCACGACGCGGAGGGCCAGGCTGGCGTGCAGTGCCACGAGTGGCACCCAGAACGCCCGTGTGTAGGGTAGCGGCCGCCCGATGACGGCCGGAAAGATGATGGGCGCGTGCGCCATGACCATGGAGATCCCGAAGCCGAGGAATGTCCCATGGATGACGATGTCGTAGGCCCATCGGCCGTCGGGCTGGCCCACCACCAGCCAGACCAGGCCGGCGAGGGCGAGCCACACGTTGCCCGCCATCAACGCGGCCGCGTTGAAGCGTCGAAGGCCCGAGGTCCGCACCATGCGGCGACCCACGTCGTCGCGCAGCAGCCAGAACGCCACCAGAGTGGCACCCAACCCGAGGATGCGCAGCCCCACAGCGGGGGCAACGACGGCCGTGATCGCACCCAAGGACAGGAGGCAGACCAGCGTCAGGAGCGTGGGGACGGCGCGCGCACCCATGGTGAGCTGCGCCAACTCGGCCCGCTCGCTCGCGATCGTGATGATGAGGAACACAGCCAGCAAGGGGAGAATGGTGGCCACGTCGAGACGCATCCACAGCCCCGCGGCGAGTGCCGCGAAGAACGCTCCGAGTGCCTGGGCCGCCACCAGCGGCACCGGCGCACGCACCCACAACGCCACGAGCACGGCCGTGAAGGCAAGGGCTCCGTCGAAGAGGAGCAGCTGCCCGAGCAGCACCGGCCCACCGGCCACCAGCACCACGGCCCCCACGCCCAGGAGGGCGGGCGCCACGTGGGCCAGCGGGTTGCGCAGCGCCTGCGCCCGCTCCAGGGAGATCAGGGTCCCCAGGAAACCCAGCACCATGACGGGACCGTGGAGGTCGCCGACTCGCTCCGAGGCCACCGGCGCCCACACCCCGAGCCGGACCAGAGCGGCATCGAGACCCGCCAGCAGGCACAGGCCCCCTACGCCGAGAAGCAGAACACGCCCCACGGGGGTGCGGGTGCCCTGCGTCCCCGTCCGGGTGGCGGGCGGGGTGAGGGACGGGGCGGTCATGTCAGACGCGCTCGAGCTTCAACTTCCACGCCTGTGGGCCGCGCTGCACGTACTCGACGGTGATGTCGGAGCCGTGACGCTGCTCGATCTGGGCCAGCAGCGGCAGGGGGTCGTGCGGCGCGACCAGGATGACGGCTGCGCCGGGCGCGAGGGCGTCCACCACACCGTGGATGGCCGCGTGGCGCACCGCATGCGGGATCTGGCGGGCGTCGAGTTCGGGCAGTGCGTCGTGGGCCGCGCCACAGCCGCAGGAGGATGTCTTCTCGGTGATGTTGAGCTCTGTCATGCCGCGGACATTACTACAGGCCGGAATGGATAAATGAGCTAGACTCGAGGACGTGATGCACGCGAATGGACCCCGCCCCCTGACCACGCCGCCGCCTCTGACACCGCCGCGGCGCCGGGTGCTGCAGGCCGTCCTCGACCTCGACGGCACGCAGGTGACCATCAACAACGTGGCCCAACACCTCGGCGGGCACGCGAACTCGGCCCGGCAGCACCTGGACGCGCTCACCGCACTGAAGCTCCTCACGGTCAGCGACGTCGCCTCCGATCGCCCCGGTCGCCGTCCACGCGGCTACACCCTCACGGCGATGGGCCGTCAGAGCCTCGGCGCGGGGCGCGTTGACGAGACCCGTGAACTGGCCGACGTCTTCGCCTCCTACCTGGTGGCCACCGGCAACGGACCCCGGGAAGCGCAGGAGATCGGACGGGCGTGGGGCACCAAACGAGCCGACGAACTCACGCGAGACCACGCGGAGCAGCCACTGGACGCCGTGATCGAGGTCCTCGACATCCTCGGATTCGACCCGAGCACAGTCCACACCGAGCAGGGTGACGCCGTGATTCTGCGGACCTGCCCTCTCCTGGACATGGCGCACGGCTCACCCGAGTTCATCTGCAACATCCACCAGGGCCTGATCGACGGCGTGCTGCGGCGCATCGGGGCACGCGAGGGCGTGCAACTGCTTCCGTTCTCGGAGCCCGACGGCTGCCGGATGACGCTGAAGACGCCTGTGGACCAGCCGAAGAATCGCGCCAGCTGAGCCCTTCGGGCCGAACGCCCTCCTCGATGTCAGCCCCCGGCGAATGGAGGCAGGATGTCGATGATCTGGGCCCCCGCCAGCGACTCGGCCGGGTCGGTGACGGCTCGGCCGTCCACCAGCACGGAGCAGCGGTCCAGCACTGCAGCGAACTGCTCGCCATGACGCTGCTGCAGTTCCTCCACCAGGGCGCCCAGCGTGTCGCAGGAAACGTCCTCGGTGGCAGTGCCGGCCGCATCAGCTGCGGCGGCAAAGAGGCGAACCTGGATCATGATTTCTCCTTCTTCGGCACGGGCGCCGCGGTGGCGACGTCCTCGATGACCCGGCGCAGGCGCTCCGGGTCGGCGTCGGCATCCATCCCCATGGCCAGCCCCAGCAGGTACGCGCTGACGGGCGCCATCGGGCGCGCACCGGCGTGCGCCACCTCACGGGTCATGTCCAGCACGGCACTGATGTCCACCAGTGCGGGGTCCACGCCCACGGCCTCACACGCCTGACGGACGAAACGTCCCCAGCCCTCGTGCTCTGTCTCCATCCTCATCCTCCAGCGCTTGTCCCAGGCCTCGTAGTCGCCCCACGTGTCCACGTCCTTGCCGTCGCCCTCGGCGTCGGCGATCACGGCGAGGCGCAGCGGCGCCAGCAGACCCCGCACCGAACGTTGCCTCGGGTCGCCATAGTCGGCGGCGGCCCGGCGCAGCGCGTCGCTGCGGTGAATGCCCAACAGCCACTGGGGGGTGCCGTCGCCGGAGCCGAGGCAGTGGCCGTCGGCGTCTCCGCCAGCCATGGCGGCCTCCAGCAGTCGCGGCACGGCCTGCTCCGCCCCGGGCAGGTCGCATGCCAGCACCAGGGTCCATGCGGATGGGTCGTCGAGGGCGTCCAACCCGGCCACGAGTCCGGCCGCGGGTCCGGACCCGGGCGGGTCCTCCACCACCTGCCGCACACCTTCGGGCACGTCGACGAGTCCCACAACAACGCGTTGCCGCGCATGGCGGGCCGCGGCCAGGACCCGGTCAAGCAGGCGCTCGCCGCCCACCTGCAGGTCAGCCTTGACCACACCACCGAGCCGGGAACCACGTCCGCCCGCGACGATGACGGCGTCGAAGTCCAGCGGCACCTCAGGCATCCCGCCTCCAGGAGCCGGACCGGCCGCCCTCCTTCGCCAGGACACGCACGTCACCGAACCAGGCGGTGCGATCGGTGCCCTTGACCATGTCGACGACCGCGAGGGCGGCGACGGCCACGCAGGTGAGCGCCTCCATCTCCACGCCGGTGCGATCCGCCGTGCGGACCGTGGCGGTGATGTCGATGCCCCCCTCCACCAACTCCAGGTCGCAGACCACGCCGTGGACGCCGATCACGTGGGCCAGCGGCAACAGATCCGGCGTGCGCTTTGCCGCCTGGATACCGGCGATGCGTGCCACCGCCAGCACGTCACCCTTGGGCACCGTCCCGGACCTCAGCATGTCCATCACCGCGGCGGAGCAGTGCACCGAGGCGGCGGCGGTGGCGCTTCGCACAGTGGGTTGCTTGGCGGTGACGTCGACCATGCGGGCGTGCCCGGCATCGTCGAGATGGGTGAAACTGCTCATCGGTACCTCCTGAACGAAACGGTGTCACCTGCGTGGACGCGTTCGACGTCGGCCTCCACCATGGCCAGGCCGTCGGCCTGGGCGGCCGCGGACACCATGTGCGAGGCGGAGCCGCGACGGTGCACGGGGGTGACCCGCTGACAACCCTGCGCGTCGACCTCCACCACCACGGGCACGAACTGGCGGCGACGAACGGGCGGCACCCAGTCGATACCGGCCACCGCCACCTGCCAACCCTGACTGGCCCGTCCCAACAGTCGGTCGAGCACGGCCGTGACGAACAATTCGAAGCTCACCATGGTGGACAGCGGGTTGCCGGGCAGCGCCACCAGCGGCACCATGCGTCCCGCGGCGGTCTTCCAGAGCGCCCAGCCCTGGGGCTTGCCGGGCTGCATGAGGACGTGCCGGAACGCGGACGTGGCCCGGGCCTGCAGGACGATGCGCACCACGTCATGGTCGCCGACGCTGACGCCGCCACTGAGGACCACGAGGTCGGCCGCGGACGCCGCCGATTCGAGTCCTGCTGCGAACTCGTCATCGTCGTCGGGCAGCGTGAGCGCCGCCACGACGTCGGCCCCTGCAGCCGCCAGTGCGGTGGCCAGGAACAATCCGTTGGACTCGTAAATCTGTCCCCGCTCCAGCCGCGCACCGGGCGGGCGCAACTCGTCCCCGGTGGCCACCACGGCGACGCGGGGGCGACGCACCACCGTGACCTCGGCCACCCCTGCACCGGAGACCAGCCCCAGCTCGCGTGCCCCCAGGGCAATCCCGGCAGGCAGCACCTCCACCCCGCGGGTGAAGTCCTCCCCCGCGCCCCGGACATGGGCTCCGCGGGCGGGGACCTCCCGCACTGTGATGCGTTGCCGGTCGGCGGACTGGTCCACCAGTTCCACGGGCACGATGGTGTCCGCATCGGAGGGCACGCATGCACCCGTCATGATGCGGCAGCACTGCCCTGCCACGAGCGCCGGGTCCAGGGGGCTGCCGGCGGGAACGTCGGCCACCACCTGCAAAATGGCACCCATCGACAGGTCGGCGGCCCGCACGGCGAACCCGTCCATGGCGGAGTTGGCCATGACGGGAACGTCCGCGGTGGCCACGATGGGAAGGGCCAGGGTTCGTCCCACGGCCTGTGCCACGGGCACGACGTCGACCTCCCCCAGCGGGGTCACCAGGTCCAGCACCTCGGCCAGGTATTCCTCAACGCTCAGCATCACGCGCTCAGTCACTGGGGTCCACGTCCCTTCAACGGCAGTTCCGACACCCTCGCACCGAGGGTGTCGATGTACATCACTCGGCCCACGAGCGGCTCACCGATCCCCATGATGACCTTCAGGCACTCCGTGGCCATGACGGAGCCCACCCACCCCGTCATGGGTCCGAGCACCCCCACGTCGTCAAGCCTCGGCATCTCGGCGGGCGGACGGGGGAAGAGGTCCCGCAGCCCCAGTCCGAGCCGCTCCCAGAAGACCGAGACCTGCCCGTTGACGGACTGCACGGCCCCCCACACGAACGGCAGGTCCAGAGCCTGGCAGGCGTCGGCCGTCACGAGACGGGTGGGAAGGTTGTCAACGGCGTCCACCACGAGGTCGTGGCCGGCGAAGATGTCCGCGGCCGACTCGGCCGTCACGCGCCGGCTGACGGCCGACAGGGTGATGAGATCATTGAGGTCCCGCAGGCGCGCCACTGCTGCGTCCGCCTTCTTGTGGCCGATGCTCGCGTGACCGTAGAGGGTCTGGCGTTGCAGGTTGCGCACCTCGACGACGTCGTCGTCGACCACCGTGATGTGGCCCACGCCGGCACCCACCAGGTACTGCAGGACGGGTCCACCCAGGCCGCCGGCACCCACCACGCAGACCCGCGCGGACTTGAGCCGACGCTGCCCCTGCGTGCCGACTCCCGACAGGGAGATGGTGCGCGCGTACCGCGCGATCTCGTGGGGGGCGAGCGTGGCGGTCGGCGCCACCAGCGGCCCGGGCCAGCTTGTCACTGCTGCTCGGCAGCGTCGATGATGGCCCGGCGCAGGACGTCGGGGTCGACCTGTGGATGCATACCCCTCGCCAGGCCCCAGATGTGGGCGGCCACGGGGCCCATGGGTCGTGTCCGCGAGTGCGACACCGCACTGGTGACCTCATGGATGGCGGGGATGGACACGGCCAGGGGATCAATGCCCACGCTGGCCGCCACGGCGCTCACCCACGGCTGCCATGCCTGTTCGTCGACTGGTTTGCGTTGCACGCCCTTCATCATGCCAGTCCGGCGGACTCCCCGGCGGGGCGTCCCGGGGCGCCAGGCACCACCGGACACCCAAAGGGACCCCACCGCGCAGGTGGAGAAACGCCGGTCCTACCATCAGGAATCCCGACGGTGAGCCGGCCACTGCCGAAGTGGTCGACCACGCCCGATCAGCCCCAGCGGAGGACAGATGAGCACCACCGAGACGACGCGCACCACGAGCCCCACCAGCGTCGGCGCCAACCGCGTCCTGACGCTGTCCACCATCGCCTTCACCCTGATGTTCGCCGTGTGGCTGATGTTCGGCATCCTGGGCAAGCCCATCCAGGCCGAGTTCGGCCTCAGCAACCTCCAGTTGTCGTGGATCAGCGCCGTCGCGGTGCTCAACGGTTCTTTGTGGCGGCTGCCCGCCGGCATCCTGGCGGACCGGTTCGGCGGCAAGAAGATCATGGTGATCCTCCTGCTGGCCGGGGCAGTGTTCTCCTACCTCGTGTCGCTGGCCGCCAGCTACGAGATGCTGCTGGTCCTGGCGTTCCTCGTCGGCTTCGTCGGCAACAGCTTCTCCAGCGGCATCGCCTGGAACTCCGCCTGGTTCCCGGCGGAGCGCAAGGGCTTCGCGCTGGGCGTCTTCGGGGCCGGCAACGTGGGCGCCTCCGTCACCAAGTTCATCGGCCCGCCCGTGATAGCCGCCACCGCCGGCACCACCGTCTTCTTCGGACTGCAGGGTGGCTGGCGACTCATCCCGACGTTCTACGCCGTGCTGCTTCTGGTGTGCGCTGCACTCGTGTGGTGGCTCGCACCCGCCCAGGACCGGATGCCGGGCAGGTCGCAACCGCTGGGCGCGATGCTGCGCCCCCTGTCCGACATCAGGGTGTGGCGCTTCAGCCTCTACTACGTGATCGCGTTCGGCGCCTACGTCGCCTACGCCGCGATCCTGCCGGGCCACTACATGGACAGCTTCGGCCTGGACCTGACCACCGCCGGCCTCCTGACGGCCACCTTCATCTTCCCCGCGTCACTTCTGCGCCCCCTGGGCGGATGGCTCTCCGACGTCTGGGGTGCACGGGTGGCCATGTATGCCACCTTCTTCACCATGATCGTGGCGCTGGCCGTGCTGTCGACCCCCAGCGGTCGCGGCAAGTCCGGCCCCTACGGACTGCCCCTGTGGCTGGTGGTGGCCCTGATCTTCGTGGTGGGCTGTGCCATGGGCGTGGCCAAGGCCGCCGTCTTCAAGCACATCCCCACGTACTTCCCCGACAACGTGGGCTCCGTGGGCGGCCTCGTCGGCATGCTCGGCGGCCTGGGCGGCTTCTTCCTCCCCCCGTTGTTCGCCTACCTGACCGTGATCACCGGGGTCGCGTCGACACCCTTCTTCGTGCTGTTGGCGTTGACCATCGTGGCGCTGATCTGGATGCACATGGTCATCACGCACATGGACGAGAAGCTCCCCGGACGGCCCGACCTGGTGGAAGTGCCACCCGAGGTCCGCGGCTCCAGGTCCGGGTCATAGGGTTGGGCCATGTCTGAGACACGCAACGAGACCGACAGCATGGGCGCCCTCGAGGTCGCCGCCGGCAGCTACTGGGGCGCACAGACCCAGCGCAGCATCGGCAACTTCCCGATCGGACGCGACACCTTCGTCTGGGGTCGCTCCATGATCCGGGCACTGGGCATCCTGAAGAAGGCTGCAGCCCAGGCGAACGCCGAGCTCGGCGAACTGCCCTTGGAGAAGGAGCAGGTGGACGCGCTCGTCGCGGCCGCCGACGAGGTCATCCGGGGCGACCTCGACGCCCACTTCCCGCTCGTGGTCTTCCAGACCGGGAGCGGCACCCAGTCGAACATGAACTCCAACGAGGTCATCTCCAACCGCGCCATCGAACTCCTGGGCGGCGTGATGGGCAGCAAGTCGCCGGTCCATCCCAACGACCACGTCAACCGTGGCCAGTCCAGCAACGACACCTTCCCCACGGCCATGCACATCGCCATCGTCTGGGACCTCCACGCACTGCTGTACGACCGGGTCAGCCGTCTGCGGGATGTTCTGGCGGGCAAGGCGGTCGCGTTCGCGGACATCGTCAAGGTGGGCCGCACGCACCTTCAGGACGCCACCCCGATCACCCTCGGCCAGGAGATCTCCGGCTGGGTGGCGCAGCTCGACTTCGCGCTGGAGCAGGTCCGCCACAGCGAACTGGGCCTCCAGGAGCTGGCCATCGGCGGCACCGCCGTCGGAACCGGCCTCAACGCCCACCCCCGCTTCGGCGAGTTGTGTGCGGAGAAGATCGCGGAGGAGACCGGCTTCACGTTCCGCCAGGCCGACAACCTGTTCGCCGCCCTCTCCGCCCACGACGCCCTCGTGGCGGTCTCCGGGTCGCTGCGCGTGCTGGCGATGGCGCTCATGAAGATCGCCAACGACGTCCGCTGGCTTGCCTCGGGCCCCCGCAACGGCATCGGTGAGATCACCATCCCGGAGAATGAACCCGGCAGCTCGATCATGCCCGGCAAGGTCAACCCCACCCAGTGCGAGGCCATGACCATGGTGGCCACCCGCGTGTTCGGCAACGACGCGACCGTCGGTTTCGCCGGCAGCCAGGGCAACTTCCAGCTCAACGTGTACAAGCCGGTCATGGCACACGCCGTGTTGGAGAGCATCCGCCTCATCGGCGACACCTGCGAGGCGTTCACCGACCACTGCGCCGTCGGCATCGAACCCAACATCGAACGGATCCAGGACAATCTGGACCGCAACCTCATGCAGGTCACGGCCCTGAACCCCCACATCGGTTACGACAAGGCCGCCAAGATCGCCAAGAAGGCCCATGCCGACGGCAGCTCACTGCGCGAGGCTGCCCTCGACCTCGGCTACCTGAGCGAGGAACAGTTCACCCAGTGGGTGGTCCCCATCGACATGACCCACCCCACGGCCATCTGAGCCAGGCACGAAGCGCACAGGCGCCGACACCGCCCCCACGGTGTCGGCGCCTGTGCGCGTTCACCACCCGGTGACCCCACACATGGTGTGGACTGGTGCGCACTGCTGCACACCACACTCAGTGAGGAGGAATTGGCATGGCCACGACAGATGGGCAGGATCCCGGACCGAGCGTGAAGGACCCGGAAATGTATGAGGCGCTGCGCCACGACGGCGCCAGCAAGGGGAAGGCTGCCCGCATCTCCAACGCCGCCGCCGCCACGTCGCGCTCCGAAGTGGGCGCCAAGGGTGGCGAGTCCGGCAGCTACGAGGACTGGAGTGTCGGCGACCTGCACAAGCGGGCCGCCGAGATCGGCATCGATGGCCGCTCCACCATGAACAAGGCCGCCCTCATCGGGGCACTGCGCAGCCACTGACGCGCGGGTGGCGGCCTTTGTGATCCTGAGGGTTTGGTGGGGGCGTGGCTTGACTGCTAAATTCGGGGTCGTGTTCACCTGCACCCTTCGTCCTGCCCGCCTGCTGCCCGCAGTCCCGGCCATGATGATGCGCGTGCGAATGTGCTGTCGCTGACCGGCGTCTGAGACCCGCGACCACGCCCACTCCTCGGACAACCGAGTTGATGTGGGACGTGAGCTCGCACACCCAGGGCGTTCATCACAGGCCAGTCTGTGTCCGCCACCACCAGCGATTGAGCTCCGGCACCCCCGAGAGGGTCACCAGTGATTGCAGTCAAGGACCTGAAAAAGGTCTACCACCAGGCCAACCGTGAGATCCGTGCGCTCGACGGCGTCACCCTCGAGGTGCCCGACGACTCAGTGCACGGCGTCATCGGCCAGTCCGGCGCCGGGAAGTCGACGCTCGTGCGGTGCCTCGCGCTGCTCGACCGCCCCACCTCCGGCACCGTCGAGATCAACGGCGTCGACCTGGCGCACGTCCGCTCCAGTGACCTGCGCAGAGCACGACGCCGCCTCGGGGTGGTCTTCCAACACGCCAACCTCTTCGACTCCCGCACCATCGCGGACAACGTCGCCTACCCGCTGGAGCTTGCCGGTGTGGAGCGTCGCGAGCGGGCGGCGAAGGTGACGGAGCTCCTCGGTCTGGTGGGTCTCGGCGACGCCGCCGCCGCCCATCCTGCGCAGCTCTCCGGGGGGCAGCGCCAGCGCGTGGGGATCGCCCGGGCACTGGCCACCGACCCCGACGTCCTGCTGTGCGACGAGCCGACCAGCGCACTGGACCCTCGCACCACCGACGAGATCCTCGACCTCATCGCCGACATCAAGGCCCGCCTCGGCCTGGCCGTCCTGGTGATCACGCACGAGATGCATGTGGTCAAGCGCATCTGCGACTCGGTCTCCCTCCTGGAGGCAGGCCTCGTGGTGGAGTCCGGGCCGCTGGCTGGGGTGGTGGGCCGCCTCGGAGGACGGCTCAGCGAGATGCTGCTGCAGCTCCCGCCGGCCGCGCCCCTGCCCGCCACCCTCGGAGCGACCCTGGAGGTGCTGGACACCACGCAGCCGGGGGACACTGCGGCCCTGACTGCTGCCGAGCGCCACTTCGACGCGGACCTGCCTGTCCTGGCCGGAACCGTAGAACACCTCGACGGAACCACCTTCTCCCGCATGCGCGTGCTGGTGCCACCCTCCCTGGACCCGGCCGTGGTGGTCAGCCACCTCAAGGGGCTCGGTGCCGAGAGCACCATCTCCGCCCCGAGCATCGACGAGGTGGCCTGATGCCCGGATTCCTCGACGACCTCCTGTCCAACCCGGCCCTGACCACTGCCCTGTGGCCTGCGCTCGTGGAGACCCTCCTCATGGTGGGCATCGCAGGTGTCGCGACGGTGGTGATCGGTCTCCCGCTGGGGGTGGTGTTGTTCGTCACCCAGCCGGGTGGCATGGCAGCGAACCGCGCCGTGAGCGTGGTGCTGTCCGGGATCATCGTCAACATCACCCGCTCGGTGCCCTACGCCATCCTCATGGTCTCCCTCATGCCGTTCACCCGGTTCATCGTGGGCACGTCCATCGGCCCGCTGGCGGCGTCGGTGTCGCTGACCATCGCCTGCGTGCCGTTCTTCGCCCGGCTCGTCGAGTCGGGGTTGCGCGACGTGCAGCCCGGCAAGGTCGATGCCGCGCACGCCATGGGCTCCACCCGCGCCCAGACGGTGTGGAAGGTCATGCTGCCCGAGGCCATGCCCTCATTGGTGGCCAGCGTCACCACCACCCTGGTCACGCTCATCGGCTACTCCGCCATGGCCGGACTCATCGGTGGCGGCGGGCTCGGCCGTCTCGCCTACAACTACGGCTACCAGCGGTTCCAGCCCGAGGTGATGCTCGTCGTCCTCGTGATCCTCGTCCTGTTCGTCCAGGTCGTCCAACTGGTGGGTGAGGCGGTCGTGCGCCGCGTCGACCACCGCTGAGCCCTCGCTCACTCCCCCGTCCCATCAAGCAAGAAGAGGTACACCCATGTCCACCATTCGGAAAGTTTCGGCCGCACTGGCCATCTCCACAGCGCTGCTCCTGAGCGCCTGCGGCGGGGGCACCACCCCGGCCGCCGACGGCGACGCCGGCTCCCTGGTCACAGTCAAGGTGGGCGCCAGCCCGGCCCCCCACGCCAAGATCCTGGAGTTCGTCCAGAAGGAGCTTGCCGCGGACGCCGGCATCAAGTTGGAGATTGTGGAGTTCGACGACTTCGTGCTGCCCAACGAGGCACTGGCCTCCGGTGAGATCGACGCCAACTACTTCCAGCACCTCCCCTACCTCGAGGACCAGATCAAGGAGAAGGGCTACGAGTTCGACCACGGCGAGGGCATCCACATCGAGCCCTACGCCGCGTTCTCCAGCAAGTACGACTCCCTGGCCGACGTGCCCGACGGCGCCACCATCGCCATCACCAACGACGCCGCCAACCAGATCCGTGGCCTGCGGGTGCTGGAGGCCGAGGGCCAGCTGAAGGACGTGGCCGATGACAGCAACGTGCTCAGCCTGACGCCCGAGCAGAACCCCCGCGGGTTCAAGTTTGCCGAGAACCAGCCCGAGGTGATCGTGCAGCAGCTCGAGGACCCGGCCATCGACGTCGCGTTCGTCAACGGCAACTTCATCCTCACCGCCGGCCTCAACACCGACGACGCCATCGCCAAGGAGGCCGTCGAGGGCAACCCCAACGCCAACCTGCTGGCGTGGCGCAGCAACAACACCAACGAGGGCGTGGCGAAGCTCGACGAGCTCCTGCACTCCGACGAGGTGGCCGCCTTCATCAAGGAGACGTGGCCCTCCGGCGACGTCATCGCCGGCAACTGACCGGCTGCACCCATGAGTGCACAGGACCCGCGGCCCACCCCCATGGTGGCCGCGGGTCCTGTGCGTTGTGGCAGCCTGGGATCCCGGCTCAGGGCGTCCCGGGGTTGAGGATGTGCGCCTCGATCCAGCCGTCGTCAAGATCGACGGCTCTGACGGCGTCGAGGACCACGTCCGCCTTGAGCTGGTTGCCCTTGACCACAGCGGCGCAGGCGACGATGACGCCACGCTCGTCACACACCCGGATGATGGGAAGGAAGTGCTCCGACATGTAGGGCGTCAACTCGCCGACGGGGCGGCCGTCGATCCGCACCTGGACGCGCTCCTTCGTGGAGCGTCGCGTGAGCGGGGCCATGCGGTGCAGCGTGGCGGCAATGTGGCGATTCCCCGCCTCGGCGAGAGCCACCCCCATGTGCTCGAGGTGATGCTCCTCCTTGGTCACCTGAACCTTCTGCCCACGCGGGAGCATGAGATGGGGGCTGGCCGGCAGGAACAACGGCGGTGGCGGCGCGACATCGGCCCTGCCCCGTGGCCCCTCGATCCGGGACCTGGCCCGTCCGGGCTCAAGGTCCTTGACGGCGGCGGCACTGTTCAGGTGCCACACGAGGCCGGAGACCAGGGCTGACGTGTAGAAGAGTGAACTCACCGGCAGGATGATTCCCAGCACGACGGCGACGGCGATGAGACTGATCCAGAAGCCGACCGGATGGGTCGTGGTCCATCTCTGCATTCCGTACACCGACCCGTGCCCTCCTGTCCGGGGCCTGGTCGCCCTCGACACGCTGCAGCGTTGGCGACCCCGGGAGGATTCGAACCTCCGACACCCGCTTTAGGAGAGCGGTGCTCTATCCCCTGAGCTACGGGGCCAACCCCGACAGCGTAGCGGGATCACTGCTGGACGGCGAAGCCGAGCGAGTTGAGCGGAGGCCGCTCAATGGCTAGAATGGGGGCATGAGCCGATGGGACTCAACCTGTTGGCACCTGTTCCGTCACGATTTCCAAGGAGGACCACATGACACTCACATTCGACCCGATTCGCGAGATGGACCGTGTCTTCTCGGCCATGCGCACCCCCGCCCCGGTGGGCATGCCCATGGACCTGTTCCGAGCGGACGACCACTTCATCGCGCGTATCGATCTGCCCGGCGTCGACCCCCAGACGATCGACATCGACGTGGAGGACCGCACTCTGACGGTCCGCGCGGACCGCATGGCGCAGAGCGACGATGACATCGCGTGGCTCGTGCACGAGCGCCCCACCGGCACGTTCGCGCGGCAACTGACGCTGGGCTACGGCGTGGCCGCAGACCGGATCGAGGCCGACTATGCCGACGGCGTGCTCACGCTGAGCATCCCCGTGGCGGAGGAGGCGAAGTCCCGCAAGATCCAGGTCAGCCACTCCGCAGGCTCCCAGATGATCACCGGGAGCGTCTCGGAGGACCCAGAGAAGTCCTGAGAAGCACCCAGAAACACAAGGGCCGCCCTTCGGGGCGGCCCTTGTTGCTCACTCAGCGCAGGGCGCCGTAGGTGCTCTTGGCCTTCTCCAAGGCGGACACGTAGCCGGTGCGGGCGTACCCCGCGGGGTCCGCATCCCGTGGAACGGCCAGCATGCCGCGGGCCCGCTCCAGGGTGAGTTCCTTGCGGGTCAGCCAGGCCTCGAGCCCCTCCAGGAGCTTCCCGGCGTGCGGGGCACCGTGGCGGACCAGCGAGGAGGTGGTCATGACGATGTCGGCGCCGGCGAGAAGATACTTCACCACGTCGGAGGGCGTCTCCACCCCGGAGCTGGCCGCGAGGCTGGCCTTCACCTTGCCGCGCAGGACGGCGATCCACGTGCGGGGCAGGCGCGCGTCGTCGCGGGAGGACAGTGTCACACCGGGGGTGACCTCCAGCCGGTCGATGTCGATGTCGGGCTGCAGGAACCGGTTGAACAGGACGAGTCCGTCGGCCCCGGCGTGGTCGAGTGCGACGCACATGTTGCCCACCGAGGAGAAGTAGGGGCTCATCTTGACGGCCACGGGCACCGAGACGGACTCCCGGACGGCCTGCAGTATCTCGATGTGGCGGTGCTCCACCTCGGAGCCCGTCACCGTGACGTCGCCGGGCACGAGGTAGATGTTCAGCTCGATGGCGGACGCGCCGGCGTCGGCGAGACGGCTGGCGTTCTTGACCCACCCTCCCAGGGTGGCGCCGTTCAGCGACGCGATGAGGGGGACGTCGATGGCGTCGGCCGCCGACTCCACGAGCCTCAGGTACGAGGTGACGGCCGTGCCGTCCGAGGAGTACGGCACGTTGGGGAAGTAGGACAGCGCCTCCGGGAACGAGTCCTCGTGCGCCTCCTCCAACTCGGCCATCTTCTCTGCCTCGCGGCGCATCTGCTCCTCGAACAGGGAGTACATGACGACGGCGCCCACACCGGCGTCGGCAAGTGCCCGCACTCCGTTGACGGTCTGCGAGAGCGGACCGGCCGAGGCCACCAGAGGGTTGCGCAGGCGCAATCCCATGTAGTTGGTCGTGAGATCCATCATTGGCTCCTCGTGTCTGCTGCGAAGTGCTCGGCACCGCGCATGGCCAGTTCCTCGTACTCGCCCCACCGCCTGTTGACGGCCGCTTGCGCCAATCCCACCAGACGATCGGCTTCTTCGGGGTTGGCGGCCCGCAACACCTTGTAGCGCAGCTCCCTGTCCTGGTACTCCCGCAGGGTCAAGCGTGGCCGCGGGGAGTCGAGCAGGAAGGGGTTGCCGCCGGCCTCCCGGATGACGGGGTTGTAGCGCATCAGCGGCCAGTGCCCCGAGTGGACGGCCTTGTACTGCTGCTCCAAACCCTTGCGGATGTCGTAGCCGTGCGCGATGCAGTGGCTGTAGGCGATGATCAGGCTGGGTCCGTCGAACGCCTCGGCCTCGCGGAACGCCTTGAGCGTCTGCTGCGGGTCGGCGCCCATGGCCACGCGCGCCACGTACACGGAGCCGTACGCCATGGCCTGCATGGCCATGTCCTTCTTGTTCGTCTGCTTGCCGGCCGTGGCGAACTTGGCGACGGCGCCCAGAGGGGTGGACTTCGACGACTGGCCACCGGTGTTGGAGTACACCTCGGTGTCCAGCACCAGAATGTTGACGTTGCGTCCGCTGGCCAGCACGTGGTCGACGCCGGAGGAACCGATGTCGTAGGCCCACCCGTCGCCGCCGACGATCCACACGGAGCGTCGCAGCAGGTGGTCGGCCACGCTGCGCAGATCAGTGGCCCTGTGTCCCGGTACGCCCTCGAGCTTCTCGAGCAGCAACTTCACACGCTCGGACTGCAGAAGGAGGTCGCTCTCATGACGCTGCGGTGCCGCGAGCAGGGCATCGACGAGTTCGTCATCCCCGATCTCGGTGCGGAGTTCCTGCAGGCGGGCACGCGCCAGGTCCTCGTGCAGGTCCGCGGCCAGCCGCAGCCCCAGACCGAACTCGGCGTTGTCCTCGAACAGCGAGTTGGACCAGGCGGGCCCGCGGCCCGCCGCATTCTTGGCCCACGGGGTGGTGGGCAGGTTGCCGCCGTAGATCGACGAGCAGCCCGTGGCGTTGGCCACCGTGGTGCGGTCCCCGAACAGCTGCGACAGCAGCTTCAGGTAGGGGGTCTCACCGCAGCCCGCGCAGGCGCCGGAGAACTCGAAGAGGGGCTGCAGGTACTGCGTGCCGCGCACCGTGCCGAAGTCGAGGCGTGCCCGGTTGTTCTGGGGCAGCTCCTCGAAGTAGGTGACGGCCGCCTTCTCCTTCTCACGCTCGACGACGGGCTCGAGGTTGATGGCACGGCGGGACGGCTGGCCGATGGGCTTGACGGGGCAGGCCTCGACGCACAGGCCGCAGCCGGTGCAGTCCTCCACGTAGACCTGCAGCGTGTAACGGCTGTCCGGCAGTCCGGCCGAGTTCAGGGGCGCACTGAGGAATCCCTCGGGTGCGTCCTCGAGCCTCGCGGTGGGGTAGTGCTTGGCGCGCAGCACGGAGTGCGGGCACACGAACGAGCAGTTGCCGCACTGGATGCATGCCTCCGGGTCCCACACCGCGACGATCTCGCTGACGTTGCGCTTCTCGTACTGGGTGGTGCCGGAGGGGTAGGTGCCGTCCACCGGCAGCGCGGAGACGGGCAGGTCGTCGCCGTGCCCGCTCATCATGGTGGCGGTGACGGTGCGGACGAACTCCGGGGCACTCGCGGGTACGGGGTTCGCCAGGAGTTTGCTGGACGTGGCCGTCGCGGGGACCTCGACGCGGTGGAGGTGCGACAGGGACGCGTCGACCGCCTCGTGGTTCTTCCGGACGATCTCCATCGACTTGCGGGCGTAGGTCTTGGTGATGGAGGTCTTGACCTTCTCGATGGCCACATCGCGGGGCAAAACCCCTGAGATGGCGAAGAAGCAGGTCTGCAGGATGGTGTTGGTGCGGCTCCCCAGCCCAGCGGCGCGCGCGACGGCGCTGGCGTCGATGCAGTAGAGGTCGATGCCGAGTTCGATGATCCGGTCCTGCACCGGCCGGGGCAACTGGCCCCACAGCTCCTCGGGTGCGTGGGGCGAGTTCAGCAGCAGCGTGGTGCCCGGCTGCGCCAGCTCCAGGATGTCCACCTGCTCCAGGATCGACCAGTGGTGGCAGCCGATGAAGTTCGCCTTGTTCACCAGGTACGGGGCCCGGATGGGGTTGGGACCGAAACGCAGGTGGCTGACGGTGCGGGAGCCCGACTTCTTGGAGTCGTAGACGAAGTAGCCCTGCGCGAACATGTCCTCGCCGGAGCCAAGGATCTTGATGGTGTTCTTGTTGGCGCCGACGGTGCCGTCCGAGCCCAGGCCGTAGAACACTGCCCGGAGCGTCTCGGGGTCGTTGAGGTCGAAGCTGGCGTCCACGTCCAGGGACAGGTGCGTGACGTCGTCGTTGATGCCGACGGTGAACCTGGGCTTGGGCACGGGCCGGGCCAGCTCATCGACGATGGCCTTGACCATCGCCGGGGTGAACTCCTTGCTGGAAAGCCCGTAGCGCCCGCCGCTCACGTGCGGCATGGTGGCGCGACGGCCGGAGGCGTAGGCCTCCCCCAACGCCGACGTGACGTCCAGGAACAGCGGCTCACCGCCGGACCCGGGCTCCTTGGTGCGGTCCAGGACGGCGATGCGATTCGCCGACGCCGGAAGTGCGGCCAACAGGCTCTCGACGGGGAATGGACGGTACAGGCGTATGAACAGCACCCCGGTGCGGGCATCGGCCGTGGCGTTGAGGTGCTCCACCACGGGCACGATGGTCTCGATGCCGGAGCCCATCACCACCAGCACGCGCTCGGCCAGGGGATCGCCGTGGTACTCCACAGCGGAGTAGGTGCGGCCGGAGATGGCGGCGAACTCGTCGAAGACGTCCTGCAGCAGCGCGGGGACGCGGTCGTAGAACGAGTTCACGGTCTCCCTGGACTGGAAGTAGGTGTCCGGGTTCTGCGCGGTGCCGCGGATGAACGGGTTGGCGGGGCTCAACGCCCGGGCGCGGTGCTCCAGCACCAGCTCACGGGGTACGAGCTCGCGCAGCTGGTCGTCGCTGAGACGGTGCATGGTGTTCAGCTCGTGGGAGGTGCGGAAGCCGTCGAAGAAGTGCACGAACGGCAACCGGGTGCGCAGGGTCGCCAGATGGGCGACGGCGGCCATGTCGTGGGCCTCCTGCACCGAGGCGGAGTTCAGCAGACAAAACCCTGTCTGGCGAACGGCCATGACGTCCTGATGGTCGCCGAAGATGGACAGCCCCTGCGTGGCAAGAGAACGCGCCGCGACGTGGAAAACGGTGGAGGTGAGCTCGCCGGCGATCTTGTACATGTTGGGAATCATGAGCAGCAGGCCCTGCGACGCCGTGAACGTCGTGGACAGCGCACCGCCCTGGAGGGCCCCGTGCATGGTGCCTGCGGCCCCGCCCTCCGACTGCAACTGGATGACGGTGGGCACCTGCCCCCACACGTTGGGACGCCCATGGGCAGACCACTCGTCGGCGAGTTCGGCCATGGTGGAACTGGGGGTGATGGGGTAGATCGAGCACAGCTCGCTCAGCCGGAACGCGACATCCGCCGCGGCTTCGTTGCCATCGATGATCAAACGCTCACTCATCGTCCATCCTCCGGAATCATCGTGATGGCGTGCACGGGGCACTGCTCGTAGCACGTGGCGCAGCCCGTGCACTTCTCATAGTCGAACGCGTAGCGGTGGCCGGGACCGAGCTTGATGATGGCGTCCTCGGGGCAGGACCCGAAGCATCCGTCGCACTCGAAGCAGTTGCCGCAGGAGAGGCAGCGACGCGCCTCGTACTCCGCCTCCTGGCCGGTGAGTCCGGAGTCGATCTCGTCGAATCCCCGCACGCGCTCCTTGCCCGTGGCCAGCACACTTTCCCGCCTGTCGTGCTCGCCGAAGTACCAGAGGTCCATCTGGTCAAGGGTGACCACCGGCTTCTTCGGGGGTCGTGGGGTGGAATCGCGGTTGAGCCACTTGTCGATGCAGCGGGCCGCCTTCTTGCCGTGGCCCACGCCGACGGTGACGGTGCGGTCAGAGGGGACGGCGTCGCCACCGGCGAAGATGCCGGGCACATCCGTCATGAGGGTGGCGGAGTCCACCTGCACCACGTCGTCGTCGAAGCGCATGCCGGGGATGGAGTGGAGGAAGCCGGTGTCGGCCTCCTGCCCGACTGCCAGGATGACGGTGTCGGCCTCGAGCTCCTCGAACTCCCCGGTCCCCACGGCGCGCCCGTCGGCGTCGAGTTCCATGATCTCCACGGTGATCCGGGCGCTGTCCATGGACGTGATGGTCCGCAGCCAGTTCATCTTCACGCCCTCCTGCTCGGCGCCCTCCCGCTCGTCGGCATGCGCGGGCATCTGCTCGGCGGTGCGCCGGTAGACGATGACGGACTCCTCGGCCCCGAGGCGGCGTGCCACCCGTGCCGCATCCATGGCGGTGTTCCCGCCACCGTAGATGGCGACGCGGCGACCGATCTTGGGCCGCCCGCCGGAGGCGACGTCCCGCAGGAAGCTCACGGCGTCCACCATCTTCGAGGCGTCCATGCTGGGGATGTTCACGCGCTTGGACAGGTGTGCCCCGACCGCCACGAACACGGCGTCAAAGCCGCCGTCACGCTGGGTGGTCTCCAGGTCCTTCACGGGCGAGTTCTGCCGGAAGACCACGCCGATGTCCTGGAGCCTGGCCAGTTCGGCGTCCAGCACGCCGCGGGGCAGCCGGTACTCCGGGATGCCGTAGCGCATCATGCCGCCGGGGGCCTCCGAGGCGTCATGGATCTCCACGGTGTGGCCGAGGCGACGCAGGTGGTAGGCCGCGGACAGACCGGAGGGGCCGGAGCCCACCACCAGCACCCTGCGGCCGGAGTCACGCCGCGGCGGGTTGAACGTCCAGCCCTGCTCGATGGCCATGTCGCCGAGGTAGCGCTCCACGGAGCGGATGGACACGCTGGAGTCGAGGTCCCCGCGGTTGCAGACCGCTTCGCACGGGTGGTAGCAGACGCGTCCGTGGATCGCCGGGAAGGGGTTGTCGGCCGTCAACTGTCGCCAGGCATTCTCGTGCTGACCCGCCTTGATGAGGCGCAACCACTCCTGGATGTTCTCCCCCGCCGGACACCCCGCATTGCAGGGCGGCAGCATGTCGAGGTAGATGGGCTTGCGGGATCTGACGGGGGCCACCCTGCCCTCGGTGCGCGCCAGATCCGGCAGCAGTGTCATGTCCCTGTGTTCGCTCACGGCGATCCTCCCATTGACTCCTACCCATCGTAGGAGTTGGGGATCGCCCACATCCCGCCGGGGTCGTGGAGCGAGCATTTTCCGCTGCTACTGTCACACCCATGCGCCGCACACTGAAGCCGATCGCCCTCGCCTGCGGGGCCCTCCTTGCCGCCACGTCACTGTCCGCCTGCAGCGGGGAACCCGAGCAGCAGGTGCTGACAGTCTTCGCGGCCGCCTCCCTGAGTGAGGTCTTCGTGGACATCGCCAAGGACTTCGAGGCTGACCACGAAGGCGTCGAGGTGAAATTCTCCTTCGCCGGCTCCTCCGACCTCGTCTCCCAACTGGAGTCCGGCGCCCCCGCCAATGTGTTCGCCTCCGCCAACGAGAAGCAGATGGAGCGCGCGAAGGAACAAGACGTTGTCAAGGGCGTCGACGTCCTGTTTGCCTCCAACACCCTCACACTCGTCACGCCGGCCGACAACCCGGCGGGCATCACGTCCCTGGCAGATGCCGCCGACTCCTCGCTGGTCATCTGCGCCCCGCAGGTTCCGTGTGGCGCAGCCACCGAGGAGATGGCGGAGGAGGCCGGCATCACGCTGAAGCCCGTGAGCGAGGAGAACTCGGTCACAGACGTGCTCGGGAAGGTCACCTCCGGTCAGGCCGACGCCGGTCTCGTCTACGTCACCGACGCCATCCGTGCAGGTGACGACGTCAAGGTCATCGACATCCCCGAGGCCGACTCCGTGGTGAACTTCTACCCCGTCGCCGCCGTCAGGAGCGATGACACACTGGCACAGGAGTTCGTCGACTTCATCATGTCCGAGCCGTCGCAGGCGAAGCTGCGCGCCACGGGGTTCGGTTCGCCGGTTGAGTGATTCGCCAGCGGGGAGGGTACCCGGCTGGGCGATCATCCCGGCCGCGCTCGGCGCCCTCCTGGTCCTGGTGCCCATCGTTTCCATGGCGGCCCGCGTCGACTGGCCGGGGCTCCCGGCGCTCCTGACGTCGGAGAACGCCGTCACGGCGCTGCTCCTGAGCCTGCGCACGGCGGTGGCAAGCACGCTCGTGTGCCTCGTGCTGGGGATACCGCTGGCACTGGTCCTGGCGCGCGCCCACCACACGGGCATCCGCTGGCTTCGTGCCCTGGTGCTGCTGCCTCTGGTGCTGCCCCCGGTCGTCGGCGGGCTGGCACTCCTGGCGGCTTTCGGACGCACCGGACTGGTGGGCCACTACCTCGAGGCCGGGGGCATTCGCATCGCCTTCACCACGGTCGCCGTCGTGATGGCCCAGGTCTTCGTGTCGCTGCCGTTCCTCGTGGTTGGGCTGGAGGGTGCCCTGCGCAGCGTGGGGACCGAGTACGAGAAGGTGGCCACCACGCACGGCGCCTCCCCCACGCGGACCCTGCTGTGGGTGACGTTGCCACTGGTGGCGCCCGGCCTCATTTCCGGCACCGTCCTGGCCTTCGCGCGCGCGCTCGGCGAGTTCGGGGCCACCCTCACCTTCGCCGGTTCGCTGCAGGGCACGACGCGCACGCTCCCGCTGGAAATCTATCTGCAACGGGAGGTGGACCCCGACCAGGCGCTGGCCCTGTCCCTCCTCCTCATCGTGGTTGCCCTGGCCGTGGTGGCGCTCGTCCACAACAGCCCCCGTTCCGGCCGGGCGCGGAGGCACTCCACGCGCCGACGTCAGGCACCCGGGGTTGATACTGCGCCCCGGCCCCGCGTGCACGCCGGCACGCTCACCTGGCGGGGGACCCTCCGGGACCGGGGGCACGAGACGGAACTGGTGGTGGAGCCCGGGCAGACGGTCGCCGTCGTCGGCGCCAACGGCGCGGGGAAGAGCACACTCATGGGCCTCCTGGCCGGCTTGCTGAACCCGGACGAGGGCCGGTTGACCGTCGGCGATGATGTCCTGACCGACACCACCACTGGTACCCACGTGCCGCCCCACCAGAGACGCGTCGTCCTGCTGGGCCAGCGCCCTCTGCTGTTTCCCCACCTGGACGTGCAGGGCAACGCCGAGTTCGGCCCACGCAGCAGCGGCGAGAAGCATCCCGCCGCCATCGCCCGGCGCGCCCTCGACGACGCCGGTGCCCTGCAGTGGGCAGGGGAACACGCCACATCCCTGTCCGGTGGTCAGGCGTCACGCGTGGCGCTGGCGCGCGCGTTGGCGTGCAACCCACGGGCACTGCTCCTGGACGAACCGTTCGCCGCGCTGGACGTCGCCAGCGCACCGTCAGCCCGCACGGCACTGGCACAGGCCGTGCGGCAGACGGGCTGCCCCACCGTGCTGGTGACACACGACCTGCTGGATGTCCTGGCCCTGGCGGACCGGATCGTGGTGCTGGAGGGCGGCCGGATCGTCGAGAGCGGGACCGTCACCGAGGTGCTGTCCGCTCCCGCGAGCTCCTTCGCCGCCGAACTGGCCGGCGTCAATGTGGCCCACGGCGTGCTGGAGGCCGACGGGGTACTCCACCTCGACGGCGGCGTCGCCGTGCACGGACGACAAAAGGCCGCCGCACCCATGGGTGCGACGGCCTTTGCAGTGTTCCCGCCGAGCAGTGTTGCCGTGTACCTGGAGCCGCCGCACGGCAGCCCCCGCAACGTGTGGCCCGCAGAGGTGGCAACCCTGACCGATCAGGGCGGCGCCATCCGGGTCACCCTTGTGGTGGAGAACGGCACCCGTCTCAGCGCCGACCTCACGGCGGCGGCGGTTGCGGAAATGGGGCTGCGTCCAGGACGCCAGGCCTGGGCCGTCGTGAAGGCCCAGGAAGTCGCCATCCACCCCTCATCGGGACGGCTCAGGACGACGCCTGCTCCTTGAGCAGCGCGTCGATGTCCAGTTCCTTGATCTGCTTGATCAGGTCGTCGAGCTGCTTGCCGTTCAGGAGGCCGGACTGGCGGAACACGAGGTTGCCGCGGCGAAAGGCCATGATGGTGGGGATCGACTGGATCTCCAGCGCACCAGCGAGATCCTGGTTCGCCTCGGTGTCCACCTTCGCGAAGGTGACGTCCTGGTTGCGGGTGGCAGCCTCCTCATAGATCGGGGAGAACCGCTTGCAGGGGCCACACCATTCGGCCCAGAAGTCGATGAGGACAACCTCGTTGTCCTCGACGGTGCTGGCGAAGTTGTCCTTGTTCAGTTCAGTGGTCGACACGTTGCGCATCCTTCACAGTTGGGTCGTGGTTCGACTATGCACAACCACGCAGGACGCCCTTCTATTCCCGCGCCTCACTTGATGGCGACGATGCGGCGCATGGGCAGGGGCACCCGCACGGGCGCGTTCTCGGCCCGTGAGGTGAGGAAGTCGATGGCGCTGCTGGCTCTCGCCCTGTCACCGGCCTGGCGCAGACCACCCACGAGGATTTCTGCGTCGGCGCGGTTGCGCACCTCGAAGTGGTGGCGGCCGCGGGCATCCTCCATCTTGGTGAGACCGACGGCGGCGAGCATGGTCTTGGCCCGGAACTCCACGGTCCCGGCAAGGTGGGGGCTGGCCCTCAGGTAGGCGCCCAACTGGCTGGCGACGCGGAGATCCTCCATGTTCATGGGGCGCAGCGACGGTGTCAGGCCCGCGAAGACGCCGCCCGGACGCAACACGCGGGACACCTCGGCCAGGAACTGCATGCGGTCCTCCGTGAGGCCGAGCCCGAGGCTGGTCACGACGGCGTCGAAGGCGTTGTCGGCAAACGGGAGGTGGGAGGGGTCCGCCTGCACGAGGGGGCGGCTGTCGTCGGCGGGTTCGAGACAGCCCAGGGTTTCGTCCACGGTGATGACAGTGCGCCCGGGGGCGCCGAGGCGCCCCCCGAGCCCGCTGGCGCCGCACGACAGGTCGAGGACCAGCTTCGCCGAGCCCGCGACGGCGCGCGCCAGCCATTCATACGGTGTGTGGTCACCCCCGAAGGTGCGCTGAAGAACCTTGTCCACGGCCTGCGGACGGCCGGGCCCGAACCAGTCGACATCGGCCACACTCACTGGGATTCGTCCTCCACGAACAGCAGTTCGGCCACGGCGTCGTCGATGAGGCAGGTGCCTGAATCGGTGCGCACATCCAGGCCGTGCGGCACGAGCCGCGCCTGGAACCGGGCGCCGGGTTTGAGCTCGAGGTTGGCCATGACCTCGATCAGCTCGGAGTTGGCCTGCACGTTCTCGCTCATGCGCACCAGCGTCGCCGTGATGCTCTCTCCGGATTTCACGAGGCTGGCCAGCGACACCACACCATCGGTGAAGGGGGTGTCGTCGACGTCGATGCCGAGCTCCCGCAGCCCGGGAATGGGGTTGCCGTACGGGGATCGCGTCGGGGAGTGGAGGATCTCGACGAGTCGGCGCTCGACGTCGGTGGAGATCACGTGCTCCCACCTGCAGGCCTCGTCGTGGACCTTGTCCCACTCGAGGCCGATGACCTCGGTGAGCAGACATTCGGCCAACCGGTGCTTGCGCATGACCCCCATGGCCAGGCCGCCGCCCTTCTGCGTGAGGCTGATGGTGCGATCCGGCTCCACCACGAGCAGCCCGTCACGCTCCATCCGTGCCACGGTCTGGGAGACGGTGGGACCGGACTGGTGGAGCCGTTCCGCGATGCGTGCCCGCAGCGGCGGCACCCCCTCCTCGATAAGTTCGTACACGGTCCGCAGATACATCTCCGTGGTATCGATCAGATCACTCATGCGCCCTCGCCTCCTGACGAGGCCATACTAGGCGGTGGATGACCCCGATGACGTCAAACCCGTGCCGGGTGGGGACAAGGTGTCCCTTCCGGTGAGGCTTCCCGAGGTTGACGCCTCCGTCGTGGACAATCGCTCAGAGGATCGTGCTCCCCCGGCGGATCACCTCGTGCAGCACGCCGTCGTCGTCGACGAGGCACAGGTCGGCCCAGCGGCCCACCGCGATCTGGCCCACGTCCAGGAGGTCGTGCCATCGCGCCGGGGTGGTGGACGTCATGACGGCCGCCTCCTCGATGGTGCAACCCACCTCGGCCACCAGGAAGCGGAACGCCTTGGCCATCGTGAGCGTGGACCCGGCGATGGCGCCCTGTGAGCCGTCGGTGGTGACGAGCCGTGCGGTGCCGTCGATGACGTCGACCTCCAGTTCCCCGAGGACGTAGCTCCCGTCCCCCTTGCCTGTGGCGCTCATGGCGTCGGTGACCATGCCAACGCGGTCGATGCCGGCGGCGTCGATGGACATGCGCGCCACCACGGGGGCGTGGTGGACACCGTCGCAGATCAGCTCCACCATGCAGCGATCATCAGTGAGCAGTACGGGTACCGGGCCGGGCTTGCGGTGATGGATGGGGTTCATGGCGCTGAACAGGTGGGTGACGATGCACACGCCCCAGTCCAGCGACTCGCGCGTGACGGCCTCGTCCGCATTCGAGTGGCCGAAGGCGACCTTGACGCCGGCCTCGGTGAAACGTCGGGCCGCGGCCTCGCTGCCCGTGCGCTCCACAGCCATGGTGATCATCTTCAGTGCGGGACCGCCGGCGGCGATGAGCCTCTCCACGGACTCCACGTCCGGGTCCCGCAGCAGCGCCGGATCGTGGGCGCCCTTCTTCTCCTCGGCCAGGAATGGGCCCTCCAGGTGGATACCCGCCAACTCGTCGGCCTCCACGAGGGTGCGCAGGACGGCGAGCTGCCTCTCCAGCTTGTCGATCGGCTCGGTGACGGTGCTCGCGAACATGGTGGTGGAGCCCTGGGTGCGGTGGTAGTCGATGGCCCGCTGGTTGGCGGCCACGTCGGGGTCGCCGAAGGACACGCCCACAGCGCCGTGGGTGTGCGTGTCCACGAAGCCCGGCACCGCCCACAGCCCCGCCCGATCACCCCCGGCGGGGGCGCCCGCCTCGACCGAGACGATACGGCCGTCCTCGATGCTGATGACTGCGTCCTGCAGGACACCGTCCGGGGTGACTGCGCGGCCGACTCTGATCTGCGAACTCTGCATGACCTCATCCAACCACTCGTGAAAGACTGCTGACCGTGCAGATCGACATACCGCAGAACCTCCGTCCCGCCGATGGCCGCTTCGGGTCCGGACCCGCAAAGGTGCGCCGGGAGGCCCTCGAGTACCTCCTGGCCCGCGCCGACGTGATGGGCACATCCCACCGGCAGGCCCCCGTGCGCGGGCTCGTGCAGGAACTGCAGGAGGCTCTCTCGGACCTCTACCGACTTCCTGAGGGCTACGAGGTGACCCTCGGCAACGGTGGTGCCACAGCCTTCTGGGACGTCGCGGTCTTCTCCCTCATCGCCGAGCGCTCCGCCCACGGCGTCTTCGGCGAGTTCAGCCGGAAGTTCTCCACAGCGAGCGCGAAGGCGCCGTTCCTGGGCGACCCACGGGTTTTCGAGGCTCCGCCCGGGTCGGTGGCGTTGCCGAAGGACTGCGACGCCGACACTTACTGCTGGGCGCAGAACGAGACCTCCACGGGCGCCTCGGCACCGGTTCGCCGCATCGGCGACGGCCTCGTGCTCGTGGACGCCACGTCGGCGGCAGGCGGGATCGACGCCGACATCGCCAGCACGGACGCCTACTACTTCGCCCCACAGAAGAACTTCTCCTCCGACGGCGGCATGTGGTTCGCGTTCCTGTCCCCCGCCGCGGTCGAGCGCGCCGAGAGCATCGCGGCGGGCGGCCGCTGGATTCCGGACTTCCTGGACCTCAGCTCCGCCATCAAGAACTCGCGTCAGCACCAGAGTGTCAACACCCCTGCCATCGCGACGCTGCTCATGATGGCGGACCAGGTCCGCTGGATGCAGTCGCTCGGGGGCATGCCGGCCGTGGCGGCCCGTTGCGCCAGCTCCACCTCCATCGTCTACGACTGGGCCGAGCAGCGCGACTGGGCCACACCGTTCGTGGCCAATCCGGAGCACCGCTCCCCCGTGGTTGCCACCATCGACCTGGACGACACCGTCGACGCCAAGCAGGTATCGGCAATCCTGCGTGAGAACGGCATCGTCGACGTCGATCCGTACCGGGCGTTGAACCGCAACCAGCTGCGCATCGGCTGCTACGCCGCGGTCGACCCGTCGGACGTGGAGAAACTGGTGGCCTGCATCGACCACGTGGTGGAGCGTCTCGCGCCCTGATCCGCCGCCGGGTCAGCGACGGACGACGAACACCGCGACACCCGCCAGGACGGCGACCACGCCTGCCGCCACCAGCGCGAGGATCGTGCCGCGGCGGGACACCGTTGGCGTCTGTGAGCTACCCGGCTCCGCCGTGGCCGTGGCCGTGGTCTCGGGCGAGTCGGTGGCGTCGGCGCTCTGCGACGGCGACGGCGACGTGGTGGGCACGGGGGTGGCAGTGGTCCTGCCGTCGGGCAGCGGCTCGTCACGCAGCGGAGAGGCACCCCCCACCAGCATGCGGCGTTCCCCGAACGTCGTGATCGACTCGTCTGCGGGGGCGTCGACGTACGTCGTGGAGGCAGTCACCTCCCAGGTGAAGGCATCGACAAGGTCCACACCGGTGGCGGTGCGCAGCATGAGGGTGGACCCGTCGTCGAGGAACACTGCATCGGTGACGCCCTGGGGCGCGTCGGCGGAGCGCACCAACTCGTTGACGTCTGTGCGCGACGGATTCAGGCCGGCGCGGTAGATCCCGGGGTCGTCCCCGCCTGTGACGACGTAGACCCGGCCCTTGCCGGAAACGGCCAGCGCCTTGGCGTCCTGGGGCCCCTCCGGGTAGGAGAAGTCCCAGGCGCGGTAGTTGGTGGTCCCCTCCTGAGGGCCCACGCGGAAAACGGTCACGAAGTCACGGGCAGCGGCCTCGTCGCCGATGTCGCCGATGTAGAGCATTCCGTCGAACATCGACAGGGCCTGCACGGACTCGACGCTGCCCGAGAACGTCACGTCCCGCTCGTCATCACCGGAGGTCGACCAGGCGGTGATGCTGCCCTTGTCGTCGGTGAGAATCACCTCCCCGGCCCCCTCATCCCAGGCAAGGCCCGTGATGGCGGTGGGGGCGGAGTCCCCCAGGTTGATGTCGTCGGCGAAGGCCGGGCCGGCAGCCACAAGCCCGCCGAGCCCGAGCGCGCACATGGCAGCGGCTGGGCGGCGGAAGGAGTTCATGGTGTGTGGCAGCTTACTGCGATTCCGCCCCACAGGCCGACCCGGCGTCACCCGCCGAGGCCCATGAGAGCGCCGACGATGACAACACCCACCACCAGTGCCAGCACTGTGGTCACAATCAGGCGGCGCGTTCGAGGATTCACGGTGCCGATGGTACGCGGCCGCTACGGTGATGGCATGCAGGAGCTGCGGCTGTTTGCCATCGGCATCAACGACGTGCGCGACATCTTCGGCGCCGACGCACCTCTGGCTGCCCGGTTGAGGGACTCAGCGGCCAGACATTTCGCGGCGCCGCCCCACCCGAGATCCCTGCTGTCAAAGCTCGGTCCCGTGTTCTCACGGCACCCCCAGAGTGAGGTGGATCCGCAGAATCCTCTGCGCAGCGACGTCGACGCTCTCCTTGCCGGCGGCCACATCCCCGTCGAACGACTGGTGCAGTGCTGGCAGGTCCTGCTGGCGTGGCTGGGTGATCTTTCGGCCCAGTCGTTGGACATCACACTGGACGGGCTGGAGGCCCTCGAGTTCGACCTTGCCCTGGCGGGACTGCCCAGCGACTTCTCGGTGCGCCGTCTTGCCTCGCGCGAACTGGGGACGCCGCTTCGTCCGCTGCCACACCAGGTGGTGGGCTACAGCAAGCACCAGCATGTGGTGGAGACCTACACCGAGCTTCGGCAGGTGCACGACGACGCGGGCCCCGGTTTCGCGACCACCATGCACGCCATCGAGCCCCTGATGGGGTTGTTGGGCGGCATCGCGGCGCGTCCGGCCGCCATGCTGGACCTCGTGGTGGTCCAGATCCCCGGCTGACCCTGCCCCCGCGTCAGCGGGGCACGATGACCAGCACCAGGTCCCCACCATCGAGCTGCGTGGTCCCGGGAGCCGCGATGCGCGTCACTGCCCCAGCCACTGTCGCGTTGATGGAGGCCTCCATCTTCATGGCCTCGATCGTGGCCACCCCGTCTCCGACGACGACGGCGTCCCCCACGTCGACGGTGACGGTGACCGCACCGGCAAACGGGGCCGCCACGTGGCCCGGGTTGGCCGGGTCAGCCTTCTCCGTGGCAGCAACCTCGGAGGCCAGCGAGAAGTCACGGACCCGCACGGGCCGGATCTGGCCGTTCAGAAGACACATCACGGTCCGCTTGGCGCGCTTGTCGGGCTCGCTGATGGCCTCGAGGCCGTAGATGAGGTCCACGCCCTTCTCCAGCCTGATGCCGTACTCCCTGCCGGGCTCCATGCCGTAGAGGAAGGAGATGGTGGAGAGTGCGGACAGGTCCCCGAAGTCCTCGCGCATCTGCTCGAACTCGCGGTTGGGCGCCGGGAACAGCAGACGGTTGAGCGTCTCCTGCCGGATGCGCCCCGTCTGCGCGAGCAGCGCGAGGTCATCCCTGGCCACGTCGGTGACCCGAACGGGTGTGCGACGGCCCACCATGGCCTTGGTGCGGAACGGCTCCGGCCATCCCCCGGCAGGCATGCCCAGTTCCCCGTTGAGGAACCCGATGACGGAGTCGGGAATGTCGAACTTCTGCGGGTCCTCGGCGAACTCCTCGGGGTCGGCACCCACGGCCACCAGGTGCAGGGCGAGGTCGCCCACCACCTTCGACGACGGAGTGACCTTGACGGGACGCCCCAGGATCTTGTCGGCGGCGCTGTACATGGCCTCGATGGCCTCGAACTTCTCCCCAAGCCCCAGCGCGATGGCCTGCTGACGGAGGTTGGACAGCTGGCCGCCCGGGATCTCGTGGTCGTAGACACGCCCGGTGGGGGCGGGCAGACCGGACTCGAACGGCCGGTACAGCTTGCGAACAGCTTCCCAGTACGGCTCCAGGTCGAGCACGGCCTGCGAGTCGATGTCCGGCGCGCGTTCCCCGTCCTCCAGCGCCATCAGCAGCGCCGACATCGGCGGCTGCGACGTGGTGGAGGACAGTGCGGAACTCGCGACGTCGACGGCGTCCACACCCGCATCGATGGCCGCCATGAGCGTCGCCATCTGTCCACCGGTGGTGTCGTGGGTGTGCAGGTGCACGGGCAGGTCGAAGCGCTTCCGCAGTGCAGTGACCAGCTTGGCGGCCGCATGGGGCCGTAGCAGGCCGGCCATGTCCTTGATGGCGATGATGTGAGCGCCGGCGTCGACGATCTGCTCGGCGAGGCGCAGGTAGTAGTCGAGGGTGTAGATGGTTTCGCGCGGATCCAGGAGGTTGGAGGTGTAGCAGAGCGCTACCTCCGCCACCGACGGGGTGGAGCGGACGGCCTCGATGGCCGGGCGCATCTGCTCGACGTCGTTCAGCGCGTCGAAGATCCGGAAGATGTCCACGCCCACCTCGGCCGCCTCCGCCACGAAGGCGTCTGTCACCTGGGTGGGGTACGGCGTGTAGCCGACGGTGTTGCGGCCGCGCAGCAGCATCTGCAGGTTCTGGTTGGGCATGGCCTCGCGCAGCTTGGCCAGACGCTCCCACGGGTCCTCCGCGAGGAAACGCAGTGCCACGTCGTAGGTGGCCCCGCCCCAGCACTCCACGGAGAACATGTTCGGCAGCATGCGTGCCTGGTAGGGCGCCACCGCCACCAGGTCACGGGTGCGGACCCGCGTGGCCAGCAGCGACTGGTGCGCGTCCCGGTACGTGGTGTCGGTGATGCCCACCGCCTTCTGGTTGCGAAGGTCGCGGGCGAATCCTTCGGCCCCGAGCGACAGCAGGCGCTGGCGGGAGCCCTGCGGCGCCTCCGATGCCAACGAGATGGGGGGCAGCTTGACGCTGGGCTCAAGCTGGGTGGGCGCATCGCCGTGGGGCTTGTTGACGGTGGTCTCGGCGACGTAGCGCAGCAACTTGGTCCCGCGGTCGGCCGGGGTACGGGCCGAGAGCAGGTAGGGCCGCTCGTCGATGAACGACGTGGTGATCCGGCCGGCCTCGAAGTCGGGGTCCTCGAGCACGGAGCGCAGGAAGGGGATGTTGGTGGACACGCCGCGAACCCGGAACTCGGCCAGGGCGCGCTTGGCGCGGGCGATCGCCATGGGCAGGTCCCTGCCGCGGGCCGTCAGCTTCACCAGCAAGGAGTCGAAGTGGGGGCTGATGTCGACGCCTGTGCCGGTGGTGCCGCCGTCGAGGCGGATGCCGGCTCCGGAGGCGGAGCGGTAGGCCTGGATGGTTCCGGTGTCCGGGCGGAAGGAGTTGAGGGGATCCTCTGTGGTGATGCGGCACTGGAGAGCGGCGCCGCGGATGGCGAGCTCGTCCTGACGGATGCCGATGTCCTCCAGCGACTCCCCTGAGGCGATGCGCATCTGCGCCTGCACGAGGTCGACGTCGGTGATCTCCTCGGTGACGGTGTGCTCCACCTGGATGCGGGGGTTCATCTCGATGAACACGTGCCGACCGGCGCGCTCCCCCGTGGTCTCCACGAGGAACTCGACGGTCCCGGCGCACGTGTAGTTGATGGCGCGCGCGAACTTCACGGCGTCGCTGGTGAGCGCCTCGCGCAGTTCCTCGGTGATGTTGGGTGCCGGGGCGATTTCCACGACCTTCTGGTGGCGTCGCTGGATGGAGCAGTCGCGCTCGAACAGGTGGACGGTGTTGCCCTGCGAGTCGGCGAGGATCTGCACCTCGATGTGTCGGGGGGCGGCGACGGCCTGCTCCACGAAGACGGTGGCGTCGCCGAAGGCACCCTCGGCCTCGCGCATGGCGGCGCCCAACTCCTCGACGAACTTCGACGGCGTCTCGACACGGCGCATGCCGCGGCCGCCTCCGCCTGCCACGGCCTTGATGAACACGGGGAAGCCGACCTTCTCCGCGCCGGCGATCAACTCGTCCACGTCGGTGGACGGCGGCGTCGACGCGAGCGTGGGGACCCCTGCCCTGCGCGCATGCTCCAGCGCCCGCACCTTGTTGCCGGCCATCTCCAGCACCTCGGCGGATGGGCCGATGAAGGTGATGCCGTTGACGGCGCAGGCAGCGGCCAGGTCCGGGTTCTCCGACAGGAAGCCGTAGCCCGGGTACACGGCGTCGGAGCCTGATTCCTTGGCCACCCGAATGATTTCGTCGATGTCGAGGTACGCCCGGACGGGGTGCCCCCTTTCACCGATGAGGTAGGACTCGCTCGCCTTGATGCGGTGGTCCGCATTCCGGTCCTCGTAGGGGAACACGGCGACGGTCTTGCACCCCAGTTCGTATGCGGCACGGAACGCGCGGACAGCAATTTCGCCACGATTGGCTACAAGGACCTTGGAGAACATGGGCTCAGCGTAGCGAAACGACGCCACATTCCCATGTGCGTGCCCGCGGACGGGGGCGCCCACACGCGGGGAGCTGATGCGCCTGTGCCCAGCATGTGGACAAATGACAGCGGCCCGGCCGCCACGCGAGGGGTGGGACCGGGCCGCTGGGCGGACGGGGATCAGGTGATCAGGAGATCAGGCCTATGAGGGGACCCTGGACGAAGTAGATGACGAACATGGCCGCCACCAGCCACATGAGGGGATGCACGTCGCGGGCCTTCCCCGCCACGGCGCGGATGAACACGAACGCCAGGAAGCCCACGCCGATGCCCGTGGTGATGGAGTAGCTGAACGGCATCAGCGTCAGGGTCAGGAACGCCGGAATGCCGAGTGATGCGTCGGTCCAGTCGATGTCGACCACCTGGGAGATCATCAGGAACCCGACGAACACCAGGACGGGCGAGGCCGCCTCGGACGGCACCATGTTGATCACGGGTGACAGGAAGATGGCCAGCAGGAACGCCGCACCGGTGACCACGGAGGCCAGTCCGGTCCGTGCGCCCTCGCCGACGCCAGCCGTTGACTCCACGTAGCAGGTGTTGGAGGACACCGAGCCGACACCGCCGGCCACGGCGGCGAGCGAGTCCACCATGAGGATGGCTGTGGTGCGCGGCGGCATGCCGTGCTCGTCGAGGAGGTTCGCCTCGCTGCCCACGGCCACGACGGTGCCCATGGTGTCGAAGAAGTCCGCCAGCAACAGGGAGAACACCAGCACGGCCAGCGTGATGAAGTGCGCCAGGGAGAAGGTGCCGTCGGGGAAGAAGGCACCCAGCATGTCGATCCGCCCGAACAGGCTGAGGTCCGGCCAGCCGAAGCTGCCGAGCTGCGGCACGTTCAGTGCCCACCCCGTGGGGTTGTCTGCCCCGACGTTGGCGCCGATCCCTGCGACTGCCTCGAGGATGACGGCCAGCACAGTGGCCACCACGATGGAGATCAGCATGGCCCCCTTGACCTTGCGGACGTAGAGCGCGACGAGCAGCATGAGCCCCACCACGAACACGAGGACGGGCCAGCCGGCGAGCGAGCCGTTGATCCCCAACTCCACGGGCGGTGCACCCGCAGGCTTGCGGATGACGCCGGCGTTGATGAGACCCACGAACGCGATGAAGAGGCCGATGCCGACGCTGATGGCGGTGCGCAGGGTCCGTGGGACGGCCTTGAACACGGCGGTACGGAACCCGGTCATCACGAGGATGGCGATGATGATGCCCTCCCACACCACCAGACCCATGGCCTGGGGCCACGTCATCTGGGGGGCGATGACGTAGGCCACGAGGGCGTTGAGGCCCAGTCCCGTGGCCAGGCCGATGGGGAACCTGCCGATGACGCCCATGAGAATGGTCATGATGCCGGCGATGAGGGCCGTGCCGGCCGCGACCATGCCGATGGAGGCGCCGACGGCGACCGTGTCCACCTCGGTCATGGCCGCGTCAAGGAACTTGGGCGCCCCGGAGATCAGGAGTCCGCCCTTGTCGGTGGCGGTGCCGATGATCAGCGGGTTCAGGGCGATGATGTAGGCCATCGCGAAGAAGGTGACGAGGCCGCCACGCACTTCATGGCCGATGCTGGAGCCCCGACGGGTGATGTCGAAGAAGCGGTCCAGTGATGTCGATTGCTGGAGGGGGGCGGTTGTCTCGGGCCGTCTGTTAGCCCGCGGGGATTTGGTGACCACGGCCGACATGATATCCGCGTCGAGCGTGGACGGCCCTGTCGGGTCATCTGGCAAACAATTTTTGTGACGGACCAATCCAGTGGCGAGGCGGCTCCGAATGGTGGGTGAGACCCCGACGAAAGGAACTCATCATGAACCGCACCTGGAAGTCACTCGCCGCCTCGGCAGCCATCAGCATGGCCGTGGCAGCACCGCTGGCCATGTCCACCACCTTTGCCAGTGCACACAACGGGGAGGACCACGACAGCGCAGTGACGTTCCGCCTCGACTCGATGAAGGGCACCAACGCCACCGGCGATGCCACCCTGACCCCCACCGACTCCGGCGGCCTCGTCGTCGAGATCAGGGCCAAGGACATGGTCCCCAACTCCCCGCACGCCCAGCACATCCACGGCGACACCTCCGGTGCAATGAAGCACTGCCCGGCACCCTCCGCCGACAAGGACGGCAACGGCTTCATCAGCATCGAAGAGGGTTTCCCGGACTACGGCGACATCCACATCTCGCTGACCACCACCGGCGACACCACCAAGGCCAGCGGCCTGGCCGTGGACCGCATGCCCATGGCCGACGCGCAGGGCAACCTCAGCTACAAGCGCACCCTGACCGCCGCGGAGCTCCCCAAGGGCACCCTGGAGAACCTCGCCAACCTGCACGTCGTGCAGCACGGCGTGGACGCCAACGACAACGGCAAGTACGACATGGAGGGCCTCGGTGAATCCACATTCGCCAAGTCACTCGGTGTCGACGGCATCCCGGCCGAAGCCACCGACTCCGCCACCTGCGGCATGATCATGCCCGCCGGTGGCGTCGCCACCGGCGGAGAGGCGCCCACCGCACCCAACAGCGGACTTCTCGCTGCCGGAGGCGTCCTTCTTGCCGGCGGCGCCGCAGTCGCCATCAGCCGTCGTCGCTCAGCCGCCGTCACCGGAGCCTGACCGACGATCATGGCCAGCACCACGTCACCGCTGCAGTGACTGGTGCTCTCCCGGGGGGGTGAAGGAAAGGCCGGGGTGTGCGCCATGGGCGCCGCCCCGGCCTTTCCTGTGTGGCGTCACGAAGGCGCACACCAACAAGCGACCTCCGTTGGCCTCCAGACATGGCTCCGCGAAAGTTTTTTTCACCGTCGACCAATCCGTTGTGTCAGCAGCTCCGAATCATCAGTGAGACCCCAACGAAAGGAACTCATCATGAACCGCACCTGGAAGTCACTCTCCCTCTCGGCCGTCGCCGCACTCGCGGTCACCGCGCCGATGGCACTGGCCGTCAGCCCTGCACACGCCGACGAGGGCAGTGCAGTGACGTTCCGCCTCGACTCGATGAAGGGCACCAACGCCACCGGCGATGCCACCCTGACCCCCACCGCCGATGGTGGACTGGTCGTCGAGATCAGGGCCAAGGACATGGTCCCCAACTCCCCGCACGCCCAGCACATCCACGGCGACACCTCCGGTGCAATGAAGCACTGCCCGGCACCCTCCGCCGACAAGGACGGCAACGGCTTCATCAGCATCGAAGAGGGTTTCCCGGACTACGGCGACATCCACATCTCGCTGACCACCACCGGCGACACCACCAAGGCCAGCGGCCTGGCCGTGGACCGCATGCCCATGGCCGACGCGCAGGGCAACCTCAGCTACAAGCGCACCCTGACCGCCGCGGAGCTCCCCAAGGGCACCCTGGAGAACCTCGCCAACCTGCACGTCGTGCAGCACGGCGTGGACGCCAACGACAACGGCAAGTACGACATGGAGGGCCTCGGTGAATCCACATTCGCCAAGTCACTCGGTGTCGACGGCATCCCGGCCGAAGCCACCGACTCCGCCACCTGCGGCATGATCATGCCCGCCGGTGGCGTCGCCACCGGCGGAGAGGCGCCCACCGCACCCAACAGCGGACTTCTCGCTGCCGGAGGCGTCCTTCTTGCCGGCGGCGCCGCAGTCGCCATCAGCCGTCGTCGCTCAGCCGCCGTCACCGGAGCCTGACCGACGATCATGGCCAGCACCAAGTCACCGCTGCAGTGGCGGGTGTTGATGGGGGGGGCAGCAGGAGTGGTTGGGGTTGGCGTCATTGGCGCCGCCCTGGCCTTCCCCTCCGTCACCGCCCCCGCGGCACTGCCCGCTCCATCATCCGTGTCGACTCCCACCACCTCAACGAGTGGTGCGGCAGCCAGCACCCCGGCGGGAACGCCCTCGGCCAGCACGCCGGCGGCCTCCCCCGCCCCGTCCGCCTCCGTCATCCCCCTCAACCAAACATCACCCAGCACCGTCCCCAGCTCCACGCCCCCACCGGCGGTGGCTGCGCTGGCCGAGTCGGCACCCACCAGGGTGAAGATCCCCAGCATCGGTGTCGACGCAGGCACCGTCTCGCTGGGTCTGGACGGCAATGAGCTCGAGACACCCGCCGACCCGGACGTGGTGGGCTGGTTCACCGGCGCACACACGCCCGGGGCACCCGGCAGGGCGGTCCTGGCAGGTCACCTGACCTGGAACGGTCGTCACACGGTGTTCGCCCGCCTCCCACAACTCGCCGTCGGCGCCATCGTCGAGGTGGACCGGGAGGACGGCACGACCGCCAAGTTCGAGGTCACCAAGGTGTCCACGTTCCCGAAGGACGCCTTCCCCACGGACGAGGTATACGCTTCCACCGATGACCCATCGCTGGTCCTCATCACCTGTGGCGGTGAATACAGCAAAACTCAGCACTACTACGACTCCAACGTCATCGCCTTCGCCAGTGCTCTTGATTGAGTGAGGAAGGACGTGGTCACCCCAGATGACCGACGACGTGGGGCCCCCGGCTCGCAGGGTGGCCGACACGGCCGCCAACGAGGTGTTGGCGGCCGTGTTCGCACGGGTCTGCGAAGGCAGTGAAGAAGCCTTCGCGGAGCTGTACGACATCACCAGCGCCCGATTGCACGGCCTCATCCTCAGCGTTGTCCGCGCCCCCGATCTGGCCGCGGAAATCACCCAGGAGGTCTACGTGGAGGTCTGGCGACAGGCGGCCCGCTGGTCCGCCGACAAGGGAAGCGTCCGGGCATGGATGCACACCATTGCCCACCGCAGGGCAGTCGACCGTGTGCGATCCGTCCAGCGGGAGACCGAACGTGAAGTCCGCTGGGCGGGAACAACCCGCGAGAGCGAGCCCGACCACACCTGGGAGGGCGTGGAACAGCGGCTCGAGGTGGAAGGGGTCCGAGCGGCCCTGGAAGAGTTGAGCACATTGCAGAAAGAGGCCGTTTCACTGGCCTATTACGGTGGTTACAGTCATCGGGAAGTTGCCGAGATCCTCGGCCTTCCCTTGGGAACCGTGAAGACCCGCATTCGTGACGGGCTGCTCGGATTGCGAAGCGTGATGGGAGCCGGAACATGAGTGACATGCACTCCATGGTGGGTTCCTACGTCGCCGACGCACTCGACGACGGTGAGCGCGAGGAATTTGACCAGCACCTTGCGTCCTGCGCCGCGTGCCGCGCCGAGGTGTACAGCCTCCGTGAGGCACTCGTCGAGGTCGGAGCTTTCCATGAGGCGGCGCCCCCACCCATGCTGCGCGCCTCCATCCTCGGTGCCATCTCCGGCATCTCGCAGCTCCCGGCCCAGGAGCCCCGGCCCGCACGCAGCGAGACAGCACAGCCCTCACCCGCCGTGCAGCACCCGTCGGCCGTGCAGCCCCCGCCCGAGTCGCCGGCCCCCTCCAACGTCATCGCGCCCGCCCACGGGTTCGGCAGGCCCCGGCGCCCCGTGTCCACATGGCTGGCCGCCGCGGCCGCCGTTCTGGCCGTCGCGCTGGGCGGAGTCACCGTGTGGCAGCAGTCGGAACTCCGCTCCGTCCAGGCCGCCGACGCGCAACGCGCCGATCTGCTGGCCGCGCCGGATCTGGTCGTGGCCCCGGGCACCCTGGATGGTGGCAGGCTCACCTACCTCGTGTCGAAGGAACGGGGAGAGGCGCTCGTCACCTCCTCCGACCTCCCCGACCCGGGCCCCGAACGCTCCTGGCAGGTATGGGTGATGAAGGACGGTGTGCCACGCTCCGGCGCCCTGCTCGACAGCGGCGGGCGTGTCCAGGCGTGGATCGACGGCGTGTCCGGCGGTCAGGCCCTGGCGATCACCAACGAGCCGCGGGGCGGCTCGCCTGCACCCACGACCGACGAGATCCAGGCGATCATCGAGTTCTGACGGACGCCGGGTCTGCCCGCTGCGCAGCCCGGGACGTCGGGGCTTCGGTCACGGCTGCCACCTGTGTAGATTCACTGATGACGAAAGGGACCCCCATCTCATGAACAGACTTGTGACCTCCACCATTTCCGCCGTCGCGGTCGTTGCTCTGGCCGGGCTGTCGGCGTGCGTCGACCCCGGATCCAACGTGCCGCAACCGGGACAGGGCACGGGCGCACCCAACGCCAGTCAGCCCGTCAATGAGGCATCCGTGGGCACCGTGGAAACCGCCGCACCCGAAGGCGGCGCTGCCGCCCGCATCGGAGATGCGGAGGAGACCATCAGTGCAGTGGCCTGCACAGTCCTGAACGGGCAGTGGACCGTGAGCGGCGGCGACGACGAGGGCGCCAAGGTGGCCGTCACGGCGTCCGAGGACCGCGCCACAGTCGCCTCCGCCAGCGTGGTCCTCAGCGACGGGACCGTCGCCACCATGACGGCCGACGCAGGTGGGGCCACCATCGCATGGGCCGGGGAGACGTTCACGGTCTCGGGACGCGGACCCGTCATGAACCTCAATGATGACCCCGGTGACGGCGGGGAACAGCAGGACGAGGCGGACTTCGTCATCACCGCCACCTGCCAGGCCTGATACCCACCCGGGCCAGCCCGTGGACAGACACAGGGTGCCCCACCAAAGCGGTGGGGCACCCTGTGTCTGTCCACGGGTTAGCAGGCCTCAGTCGAAGAGGCTCTCGTCGATGCTGATGGTGTCGAATGACGGGGACGGCAGCGCGTGCTCGAGCTCCGTGGCGACGACGTCGGAGTGACCGCCGCAGCCGTGATCGAGGCTCACCACCTGTCCGTCCGACGGTGAGTACTCGTTGGCGCAGGCGCCGAACAAGACGCCCAACGACCCGCGCAGAGGCACGAAGTACCCACAGGTGTGGCACGGCGAGGGCGCCTGACGGGACAGTTCGTTGTCGGGCCCGGGCGGTCCCTCGAGCCAGCGGACGGCGGCATCGTCGCGGCCCCACCGGGACAGAACGCGCTCACGCCCAAGACCCAGCTCGGCCACGATGGAGCGCAGTTGCGCCCAGTCGGACGGGTCGGCGTCGACGGGCAGGTCACCCGTGGAGAACCCGGGCTCCAGCCGCGGGTCGTCGTCCGGGGTGGGCATCAGCATGCCGGCGACGATGTCCCCGGCGCCGATGCGGTCCTCCCAGGGCACCCACGCGGGGGCCAGAAGGGCACCCGCCATGGGGAGGAGCACCACCTCGTTGACGGTGCAGACCTTGGCCCGTGCCGCCCTGACGAGCGTCACGGCCCAGCGCCACTGGTCGTAGCCGGGCAGCAGGCATTCGAACGAGTGGGTGACCACGCGCTCGCCCTCTTCGGCGACGACTCCGAGGTGCTCACCGACGGCGTCCTCGCCGGCCTGCTCCTCGGCGGTGACACGGGCAAGGTCCACGGCGGCCGCAGCCGCGGCGTCGAGTTTGGGCGCAGCCATCACATCTCCAGTTCGTCGGCGACCCGGCGCAACAACTGCGCCGTCGTCGAGGCGGTCTTCTCGTCGGGGTGACGGTTCCTGCGGTACTCGTTCCCGATGCCGTCCAGAAGGTTGATGAGGTCCTCGACGATCGGGGCCATCACGTCGGGCTTCTTGCGAAGGTTCTTGGACAACGACGGTGGGGCCTCCAGCAGCTCCAGCGACAGCGCTTGCTCGCCGCGCCGGGAATCCATGACCCCGAATTCGACCCGCTGCCCCGTCTTCAGTGCGGTGACACCGGCCGGGAGAACATTGGAGCGCACGAAGACATCGCCGCCGCCATCTTTGGTGATGAAACCAAAGCCCTTGTCAGCGTCGAAGAAACGTACTTTTCCGGTGGGCACGACGGACCTCGCTATCGAATGTGGTGTGGAGACGTCCGAGTCTATCGCGAGGCACGTCGGGCCGGGCAAGTGGCTCAGTGGCGCCGGTGGGCCGCCACGTGGCGGAAGTAGTCGGCGTACTGCAACTTCGAGGCGGCTGCCTCGTCGATGATCACGAAGGCCCTGCGGTGGAACTGCAGGATCGACGCCGGGCACATGGCGGACACGGGGCCCTCGATCATTGCGGCGACGATGTCGGCCTTTGCCTCACCGGAGGCGACCATGACCAGGTTGTGCGCGTCCATGATCGTGCCGAGGCCCTGGGTGACGCAGTGCGTGGGGACGGTCTCCCCCTCCTCGAAGAAGCGTGCATTGTCGTCGCGGGTCTGCTGCGTCAGCGTCTTCACGCGGGTGCGGGAGGCAAAGGACGACGTGGGCTCGTTGAAGCCGATGTGACCGTTGCTCCCGATCCCGAGGATCTGCACGTCGACGCCACCGGCTTCACGCATGGCATCCTCGTACTCCTCGGCAGCGCTCTGCAGATCTGCCGCGAAACCGTTGGGGACGCGGACCCGTGCCGCGTTCATACCCAGGGGCTTGACCACCGTGCGGAGAATTGTCTGCCGGTAGCTCAGGGGGTGCTCGGGGTCCAGCCCGACGTACTCGTCCAGCGCGAACCCGAGGGCGTGGGAGAAGTCCACGTCTCCGGCGGCGGCGCGGCGCTGCAGCTCGGAGTACAGGTTCAGCGGGGAACTGCCGGTGGCGAGCCCCAGGACGGGGGTCTGCTTGCCCTCCAGCTGTGCGATGACGCGGTCAGCGGCAACCGCTCCCACCTGCGCCTCGTCCGGGCAGATCACAACTTCCATGGCAGACTCCTTGGGTCCTCGGTGCGCCTCGCGCATGTGCGCAGGCCCTGCTCATTGTGAACCTGAACATATCGTGCAACGCTCACGATGACCCTGCGGGGGTACTGACGATCACGCAAATGATCAGGGAGCCTGAGCAGGCGTCCGCGTGTGCATCCCCCACGACCCCCTAGGATTGGCGCATGGCTTCCTGGACCGATGGTGCGGCGTATGCACCGATCGAGCGCCCCGACGGGTTCGCGACCCCCGAGGCAGAGCCCCTGGAAGTTGCGGTCCCGCAGACCGCCCAGACCCCCGGCCCCATGCCGACCCCCACGGGTTTCGCGCCGACGGGTCCCTCTGTGCCGCTCGGGGGTATCCGCACCAGCGAAGCGCCGAGCCGTAACCCGTCCGAGCCCTTCAGCACCACGGGTGGCCTCATGACCACGTCGCCGGAGCACGAACAGGGGCGCGACCCCCGACTGCCCTTCGCTGCCTACGGTGACCCCGTCCCCAGCAGCGGAGTGGACACTCTGCCCCCGCCCACGGGGGATCCACTCCCCTCGCCCATGCAGGTCCCGATGGCTGCCCGCGGCGTGTCGCCGCAGCAACAGTCCACCCAACGCACCCTTGTGTTCCTGGCCGTCGCCAGCAGCCTGATCGGGCTCACGATCCCGGCCGTGGGGCAGTGGATGCTCTTCGTGGCGGGGCTGCTGACCTTCCGCACGGTGCCCCTCACCGGCCGGACGGGCCATGCCGCCATGGGCGTCGGCCTGACGCTCCTGGTGATCGGCGGCGTCGCAGGAGAGACATTCTCGGACGTCATGGCAAGGCTCGCGTGCCTGGCCTTCGGTTCCCTCTTCGCCTGGCTCGCGGTCCGGCGTTCGCGACCCCAGCGCTGACCCTCCCCCCGTTACCGGCCTGTGCGCACAGGGACCGTCGACTCCTCGACGTCCCCCAGATCCTCGAACTCACCCGGAGGCAGAGCGGCCAGACGAGCCAGTTGCGCCGGCCACACGTCACCGGGGAGGCTGTCCAGACGGTGCCAGGCGTGGCCCTGCAGCCGTTCCCGCTCCCCTGCCGTGAGCGCCGCCGGCTCCGCACGGAACTTCTCCACCTCGACGCGAAAAAACCACTCCTCCTGGACCCGGACCCGATCCGAGTAGCCATGCGTCACCACCCGCCGGGCGACGGGACCGAGGAGGGCATCGGCCTCCACCAGCAGGCCCGTCTCCTCATGCAGTTCGCGACGGGCCGCGGCACGCAGGTCCTCCCCGTCGTCAACGCCTCCGCCCGGTGTCACCCACCAGCGCGACCCGGGCACACCCGGGTCCGAGTCGGCCAGCAACAGGACCTCCGGACCGCTCGTGCAGATCACCCGGGCGCCGGTGCGGTGGCCCCATGGCCTGCTCATGCGGGACGGTCCCTCTCGTGGCGGATGGTGTCGTCCACGAGAGCACGCCAGGTCCGCACCAGATCGGGGTCCACGTAGGCCTTCCAGGACCCACCGGGGCGGGCCGGGGACCCGATGTGGAAGGCGCGGACACCAGAGCGGACCAGCCACGGGACGTGCTCCGCCTTGAGTCCGCCACCCACCATCATCAATTGAGCGATCCGCGCATCCGATTTTGCGCGAATGAGCAAATCGTCCAGTCCCTGCTCCACACCTCGTGCCGAGCCCGCCGTGAGCACCTGGTCGAGCCGCGGTAGCTCAAGCAGACAGGCCCACGCCCGGTCCTGGTCCAGGCAATGGTCAATGGCCCGGTGGAAGGTCCACGGCCAGTCGCCCGCACCCACCAGTTCGCTCACCACTTCCACGTCCACCCCGGCATGCCCGTTCAGGAACCCCAGCACCACGCCGTCGGCGCCCGCGTCGAAGTAACTGGAGATCAGCCCCCTCAGCCGGGTCGCCTCACCGCCGTCGGTGCCGAACCCCTCCCGCAGCCGCACCATGGGGCGCACCTGGATGCTGGTGGCCCGGCGAACCTTGTCCACCATGGCCGGCTCGGGCGACAGCCCGCCCTCGTCCATGGATCCCACCAGCTCGACGCGATCCGCGCCCCCAGCCTCTGCGCGTTCCGCATCGGCCGCATGCAGCGCGATGACCTCCAGCATGTTCATGCTCCCCATCCTGCCAACAGAAGCGGTGCGCAGGGTGCGGGGCGCGCTCGAGACCCCCGTACCTCCAGGGGGCCACATGGTGCATCGGGCACCAGTTCCCTCCCCACCTCGGCCAGAACGTCGGCGGCCCTGCCCGCAACTCGTTGGGCTTGCCATCGATCGCGGTCATCAGAGAAAAATCAGGGCGGCCCGGAGAACCGGACCGCCCTGAAGATGTGTTGCTGGGTGTTGCTGGGCTCAGAAGCCCATTCCGCCCATGCCACCCATGTCGTCGCCACCGCCGCCCATCGCGGGAGCCTTTTCGGGCTTGTCCGCGATGACCGCTTCGGTGGTGAGGAACAGGGCCGCGATGGAAGCGGCGTTCTGCAGTGCAGAGCGCGTCACCTTGGCGGGGTCGATGATGCCGGCGGCAACCATGTCGACGTATTCGCCGGTGGCAGCGTTCAGGCCCTGACCCGCTTCGAGGTGCGAGACCTTCTCCACAACGACGCCGCCCTCGAGGCCGGCGTTGATGGCGATCTGACGCAGCGGGGCGGAGGAGGCCGACAGCACGATCTGTGCACCGATCTTCTCGTCGCCGGTCAGCTCGTCCAGCTTGACGGCCTTGGCCGCCTGCAGCAGCGCGACGCCACCTCCGGGGACGATGCCCTCTTCGATGGCAGCCTTCGCGTTGCGGACAGCGTCCTCAATGCGGTGCTTGCGCTCCTTCAGCTCGACCTCGGTGGCTGCGCCGACCTTGATGACTGCAACGCCACCGGCCAGCTTGGCCAGACGCTCCTGCAGCTTCTCGCGGTCGTAGTCGGAGTCCGAGTTCTCGATCTCGCGACGGATCTGCGCAACGCGGCCCTCGATCTGGGCGGAGTCGCCGCCACCCTCGATGATCGTGGTCTCGTCCTTGGTGATGAGGACCGAGCGTGCCCGGCCCAGCATCTCGAGCTCGACGGTGTCGAGCGACAGGCCGACTTCTTCGCTGATGACCTGGCCACCCGTGAGGATGGCGATGTCGTTCAGCATGGCCTTGCGGCGGTCGCCGAAGCCCGGGGCCTTGACGGCGACGGACTTGAACGTGCCGCGGATCTTGTTGACGATGAGGCCGGCGAGGGCCTCGCCGTCGACGTCCTCAGCGATGACCAGCAGCGGCTTGCCGGACTGCATGACCTTCTCGAGCACGGGCAGCAGGTCCTTCAGCGAAGAGACCTTGCTGCTGACGATCAGGACGTAGGGGTCGTCGAGCGTGGCTTCCATGCGCTCGGCGTCGGTGACGAAGTAGGGCGAGATGTAGCCCTTGTCGAAGCGCATACCCTCGGTCAGTTCCAGGTCCAGCCCGAAGGTGTTGGACTCCTCGACCGTGATGACGCCTTCCTTGCCGACCTTGTCCATCGCCTCGGCGATGATCTCGCCGACCGTGGTGTCAGCGGCGGAGATCGATGCGGTGGCCGCAATCCGCTCCTTGGTCTCGACGTCGATGGCCATCGCGGAGAGCTGCTCGACGATCGCTGCGACAGCGGTCTCGATGCCCTTCTTGAGGCCCATCGGGTTGGCCCCGGCGGTGACGTTGCGCAGGCCCTCGCGGACCATTGCCTGGGCCACGACGGTGGCGGTGGTGGTGCCGTCGCCAGCGACGTCGTCGGTCTTCTTGGCGACTTCCTTGACGAGCTCGGCGCCGATCCGCTCAAAGGGATCCTCCAGCTCGATCTCCTTGGCGATGGACACGCCGTCGTTGGTGATGGTGGGTGCGCCCCACTTCTTTTCCAGCACGACGTTGCGGCCCTTGGGGCCGAGTGTGACCTTCACCGCGTCGGCCAGGGTGTTCATGCCCCGCTCGAGTCCGCGGCGGGCCTCTTCGTTGAATTCAATGAGCTTTGCCATGGTATTTCGGGAGTCCTCCCGTCCTGTGGGGCCTTCACGGCCCCGTGATGGTCGTTCTTGGGTTGTTCAGGACCGACGATGCCCGCGACGGACGGCCACTGGGGCCTCACCGCTGGTCCAGGTGGCACTCTCAACAGCCGAGTGCCAAGTCAATTATTAGCACTCGGCACCCGAGAGTGCAAAGGATAGGCTGGGAAGAACCCGACTTCCCGCCCAGGAGTGCCATGGATTCCACCGTTGTTCTCCGCAACATCGGCAACGTCGCGAACTTGTCCACCCCGCTCGGTCTGCTCGTGGCGATCGGCGGACGGGGCCGTTTCACCGTGGTGGATGGTCTCCTCGTGGCCGAGAGCGTGACCCTGCGGGGCGTCACCGCATCAGCCATGACCATCGGGAGCGTGGTGCTGGTACCCCGGCAGACACTGGCGGAGGCCAGAGCCCGTATCCCCGGCCTGCTGGAGCACGAGGGCCGTCACGCCCACCAGTGGGCCTACTGCCTGGGCCTGCCGTTCATCGCGGCCTACGGTGTTGCGACGGGCTGGTCCTGGCTCCGCAGCGGCGACAGGGCCACCGTGAACGTGTTCGAGATGCAGGCAGGTCTCGCACTGGGCGGTTACCCGTCCCGGGAGACCCGACCGCTGGGCGAGGGCGTCCGCGCCCTCGTGGCCGCGGCAGGCGCGCTCGTCAGCGGCGCAGGCGCTCGGCGGAGCGGGCGGCCTGCCGCTGCGAGCGCAGCCGACGCAGGCGTTTGACCAGCAGCGGCTTGTACTCCAACGCAGCGGGAGTGTCGATGAGCATGTTCAGCCGCTGGTAGTACCGGGTGGCGGAGGTGCCGAAGCGCTCCATGACCGCCTGCTCCTTGGGTACAGCGGAGACGAACCAGTTCTCCTCGAAGTCCAGGATCGCGGCGTCGTCGTCGGCGAGCACCGGTGGCTCGAAGGATGCGGCGTGGGACATGGCCCACATCATACGCCCCGGGAATCACAACCATGTCATTCCACAGCGCCCCACCCCCAGGGGCGCTTGAACCGGGCCCCGAGACAGGGTTGACTGGCCCCATGACCATCCCGAGCGCCCGCAGCCACCCCGCCACCGGCGCGTCGCGATGCTGAGAATCACCGGATCGCGACAGTCCTACGCGTGGGGAACCACGGACTCGATCCCCGCCATCCTCCACCGGCCCTGCGACGACCTACCGTTCGCCGAGTACTGGCTGGGCACCCATCCCCTCGGCGACGCGCACGTGGACGGCGGGGGTTCCCTGTCCGCGACACTCACGCAACAGCCCGAACTCCTCGGCCAGGCAACGGTGGAAGCGTTCGGCGGCAGGTTGCCGTTCCTCATGAAGCTGCTGTCCGCGGGGTCACCGCTCAGCCTGCAGGCTCACCCGTCGCGCACCCAGGCGGAGGAGGGTTACGCCCACGAGTCTCTCCTGGGCATTCCGTTGTCCTCACCGGAGCGGTCCTTCAAGGACGACTGGCCCAAGCCGGAGGCCATCATCGCGCTGGAGCCGTTCGAGGGGCTCGTCGGTTTCCGGGACCCGCTGGCCACGGCCGAGTTGTTCGAGGCATTGGGCCTGGGTGAGGCGTTGTCGTCGGTGATCGGGCCGCTGCGGGACCGCACCACCACTCCTGCCCTGCAGGAGGTGTTCCTCGACGTGCTGTCGCTCGGCGAGCGTCGTCACCTCGTCGACGAGGTGCTGGGGGCAGCCGTGCGGCACCTGGACGCGCCCGGCGAGTTGGGGATTTTTGCCCGCACCGCCGTCGAGCTGGACGAGCACTTCCCGGGCGACCCGAGCATCCTGGCGGCCCTGTTGCTCAATCGGTTCGTGCTGCAGGCCGGTGAGGCCATCACGCTGGGAGCCGGCGTGATGCATGCCTACCTGCGCGGGACCGGGGTGGAGGTGATGGCCAACTCTGACAACGTGCTGCGCGGCGGCCTGACCCGCAAACACATCGACGTGGACGCGTTGCTGCACGTGGTGCGGTTCGAACCCACCCGGGTCCGTGTGCTGCTGCCGGAGGGTTCCGACGGCATCTACTGCTACCCCACCACCGTCGCCGAGTTCGAGGTCTGGCTCGTCCAGCCCACCAGTGCCGACGTCATCGACCTCCCCCGCACCGACGCCGGCCGCATCTGCCTCGTGACGTCAGGGTCGTTCACCCTGTCGGACGACGACGGTCCCCTGGAAATGGCGCAGGGGCAGGCCGTGTTCGTGGGGGCGGGCGAGCACGTGCACGTCGCCGGCCACGGCAGGATGTTCATGGCCACGTCCGGCGCCTAGACGCACGTTGTTGTTTTCCGGCCGTATTCGGCACAATGTGTGCCAATGCCTCCGTAGCTCAGCGGCCAGAGCACTCGCCTTGTAAGCGAGCGGTCGAGGGTTCGACTCCCTCCGGGGGCTCCATGCGGGGCTCGGATACTCATGGTGGACAATGGCCACCATGAGTTTCGAACCCAGCAAGTGGACCCAGATCATCAGCGCAGACCCCGGTCACTCGCGCCGCTACATCGAACGTTTCGAGATGATGGCCGCAGCGGGGCACGACCTGCTGGGCGAGGCGCGCACCGTGGATGCCATGGTGCCGCGCAATGCCCGCATCCTCGACGCCGGGTGTGGCCCCGGCCGACACGGCGGCCACCTGATGTCGCTGGGCCACACGGTGGTGGGTGTGGACGGCGACCCCACGCTCATCAAGACCGCACAGGCCATGCACCCGGGGGCCACCTGGGTCGTGAGTGACCTGGCCGAGCTTGACCTTGCTTCCCGGGGCATCGCCGCCGACTTCGACGCCATCCTGTGCGCCGGCAACGTCATGGGCTTCCTCGCCCCCAGCACGCGGGTCACGGTGCTGGAGCGCTTCCGCCAGCACCTCGCCGACGACGGACGGGCAGTCATCGGATTCGGTGCGGGACGCGGCTACGAGTTCGACGACTTCTTCGGGGACCTGGACGCGGCCGGGCTGTCGCTCGACCTGGCCCTGTCCACCTGGGACCTGCGCCCCTACAGGGCCGGGGACGGCTTCCTCGTGGCACTCTGCGGCCGGGGCTGACTCACGGCGCGGGCGCGGCCGCCGGCTTCTTCCGGAACACCGTGGTGACGACGATCACCACGAGCAGGCCGATGGCGACGTATCCCGCGTACCGGGCGTAGACGTCGAGGATCGCCACGGCCGGCTCCCCGAGACGCCAACCCAGGGCGAAGAATCCGACGAGCCACACGGTGCTGGCGATGTAGTCGTAGATGAGGAACCGCTTCAGGCTCATGTTCGTGGCACCGGAAAGCACGAACACCACCTGCATCAGCGGCAGGGGGATGGGGACGTAGGCCACGAGGAACCCGACGGGTCCCAGTTTCTTGGCCCACCGCTCGGCGACGGCGTAGGTCTTCGCCGCCCGTTTGCTGCGCCCCGCCCAGATCTCGATCATCCCGCGGCCCCACAGCTTCCCGGCCCACCAGTAGATCCAGTCGAACTTCAGGCTCAGCAGCGAAGCCACGAACAGCACGACGGGCCAGTGCCCCATCTGGCCCACGCTGGCCAGAGCACCGCTGGCCGTGACGGCGGTGCGGCCACCGGTGATCATGGCGAGGATGTCGGGCGCCACCGCCAGGAGCCACGCCCGCGTGGGGATCAGGATGAGACTGAACACCCCCACCACACCGAACCAGGCGAGGCAGGCGATGTCGGCGCGCCCCGGCTCCTTTTTCCATGGCATGCCCTCGGCCTCCCACCACTGTGGTTCCTGCTGGTTCGCGGCAGGCGTGGCGGGAGTGGGGATGTCGCTGGAGGATTCAGGCTCGGAAGGCACACGCGAAGCGTACGCGAGCGTCGCGGGCCGGTCCACGGCTCAACCGTCCTGCAACGATTCGATCACGATGAGTGCCCCCCGGTGGCACCGTGCTCACGTGTCCGTGTACTGTCCCAAAGAGGAAGTCCTGAGCTTCCGTCCACTCGGATCGTCGGGCACGTACCTGCCCGTGGAAAGGAATGTGGCATGGCCACCGTTAGTTATCGCGAGGCATCTCGTGTGTACCCCGGCTCTGATCGCGCCGCCGTCAACAAGTTGGACCTGGAGATCGCCGATGGCGAGTTCATGGTCCTGGTCGGCCCCTCCGGCTGTGGCAAGTCCACGTCGCTTCGCATGCTCGCAGGCCTCGAAGAGGTCAACTCCGGCAATATTTTCATTGGCGACCGTGACGTCACTGACCTGCCCCCGAAGGATCGCGACATCGCGATGGTCTTCCAGAACTACGCCCTGTACCCCCACATGACCGTGGCGGACAACATGGGTTTCGCACTGAAGATGCAGAACGTCCCGAAGGCCGACCGCCAGAAGCGCGTCCAGGAAGCTGCACGCCTGCTGGGTCTCGAGGACTTCCTCAACCGTAAGCCGAAGGCACTCTCCGGTGGCCAGCGTCAGCGCGTCGCCATGGGCCGCGCCATCGTCCGCCAGCCGCAGGTGTTCCTCATGGATGAGCCCCTGTCGAACCTGGACGCCAAGCTCCGAGTCTCCACCCGCACCCAGATCGCTGCCCTGCAGCGTCGTCTCGGTGTCACCACCGTCTACGTGACGCACGACCAGACCGAAGCCATGACCATGGGTGACCGCGTGGCGGTCATGAAGGACGGCGTCCTCCAGCAGGTCGACTCCCCGCTGGCCCTCTACGACCACCCGAACAACCTGTTCGTGGCCGGCTTCATCGGCTCCCCGGCCATGAACCTGCTCGAGGGCGTCATCGTCGATGGCGGCGTCAAGGTGGGCGACTACACCGTTCCCGTACCGCGCGACATCCTTGCGCGTGCCAACGGTGAGAAGAACCTCACCGTGGGTATTCGCCCCGAGAACTTCGTGGTCTCCGACAGCAACGAGGGCATCGCGCTCGACGTGGCTCTCGTCGAAGAGCTTGGTGCCGACTCCTACCTGTACGGCACACTCGCCGGGCTGTCGGAGGACGAACTCGTCGACGCCCAGCAGATCATCGTCCGCATGGAGGCCCGCAAGGCACCGAAGAAGGGCGACGTCGTCCGTCTCCAGTCCTCGAACCCCCACGGCGTCCACGTCTTCAGCAACACCACGGAGCAGCGCCTCAACGACCTCTGAGTCGCGCACCGCACGCAATGGTTCCGCCAGTGGGCGCCCGCATCATGCGGGCGCCCACTGCGTTGTCCGGGAAGCACCACCCTGCTCAGGGGCCCGCGGCTCCTGCACTACGGTGATGGCCATGGCAGAACTCGGCAGGTGGACCACTGCAATGCGAACCGGGCTGGGATCGGACACCTCGTACGGTGCTGTGGTGCCGCCCATGCACCTGTCCAGCAACTACACCTTCGAGGCACCGGACACACCGCGCGAGTACGACTACTCCCGCTCAGGCAACCCCACCCGTGACCTATTGAACGTCGCCCTCGCCGAACTGGAGGGGGGCGCCGGGGCCACGACGCTTGCCACGGGCCTGGCGGGGTTCACCCTGCTCGCGGAGGCGTTGGTTCCGGCCGGCGGTCGGGTCATGGTGCAGCACGATGCCTACGGAGGCACGTGGCGCCTGTTCAGCTTCCTCGCATCGCAGGGGAAACTGGCCGTGGATTTCGTCGACTTCAACGACGCCGACGCCTTCGCCAAGGCCCTGGAACGCGGCCCCCACCTCGTCATGGTGGAGACCCCGTCGAACCCGCTGCTGCGGATCACCGACATCCGCGCCACCGCTGGGGCCGCCCGCGCCGCCGGGGCGCTGAGTGTGGTGGACAACACCTTCTGTTCCCCGCTCCTGCAACGACCGCTCGACCTGGGCGCCGACCTGGTGATGCACTCCACCACCAAGTTCATCAACGGCCACTCCGACGTGGTGGGCGGCGCCGTCATCGCCCGCGACCCCGCCCTGCACGAGAAGCTGCGGCTGTGGGCCAACGCGCTCGGCCTGACCTCCAGCGCCTTCGACGCGTACCTCACCCTGCGTGGACTGCGCACCCTCGATGCACGGCTGCGTGTCCACCAGGAGAACGCCGACGCCATCCTGGCCGCCATCGACGGGCACCCGGCGCTGAAGGCACTGCACCACCCGGGGCTGCCCGGGCATCCGCAGCATGCGCTGGCCGCGAGCCAGCAGAGCGGGTTCGGCTCCCTCATGAGCCTGGAACTGGCGGGTGGCTGGGACGCCGTCGGGCGGTTCCTCGACGGGCTGCAGATTTTCCACCTGGCGGAGTCACTGGGTGGCGTGGAGTCGCTGGTGTGCCATCCGGAGACCATGACGCACGCCGGGATGAGTGAGCACGCGCGGGCAGAAGCCGGCATCACCTCGGGGCTGCTGCGGCTCAGCGTCGGCATCGAGGCACGCGACGACCTCGTGGCCGTGGTGATGGAGGCCCTGGACCGCGCACTCTGACGCGCACGTGCCGCCAGCGACTGGCTGTTTCCGGCGCGAGCACTAAGCTGACGCCATGCCCAGGTTCCTCGCCGCCAAACCGGATGCCAATCTCATCCGGCTTCCGTGGAACGTCCCCCTGGAGGAATGGCCGGCCGTTCACCTCGTGGCGTTGCCGCGAGGCATATCCCGCCACGTCGTGCGTTTCATCCAGGTGGGCGACGACATCCTCGCCGCCAAGGAGATCCTGGAGGAGGTGGCCGTGCACGAGTACCGCCAGCTCACCGAGCTGCGCCGCCTCAACGTCCCCTCCGTGGAACCTGTGGGTGTGGTGCTCGGCCGCACCGACGACGAGGGCGGCCCGCTGGACCCCATCCTCCTGACCCGGCACCTGCCGTTCTCACTGCCGTACCGGGCGCTGTTCTACTCGGGCGTCAAGCTCGACACGGTCAACCGACTGCTGGACGCCATGGTGGCACTCTTCGCCCGGCTGCACCTGACCGGTTTCTACTGGGGCGATGTGTCCCTGTCCAACATTTTGTTCCGGCGCGACGCCGGCGAGTTCGCCGCCTACCTCGTGGACGCCGAGACCGGGGAACTGCACGACAAGCTGACGGCGGGCCAGCGCGCACACGACCTGCAGATCGCCCGCGTGAATCTGTTCGGTGAGTTCTGTGACCTCGAGGCCGGCGGCATGCTGGACGCATCCCTGGACCCGCAATGGCTCGTGGACACCATCGAGGACCGCTACCAGAGCCTCTGGAACGAGCTGACCGGCGCCGAGGAGTTCTCTGAATCCGAGCTGTACAGGCTCGAGGGTCGAGTGCGCCGCCTCAACGCACTGGGCTTCGACGTCGCGGAGATCGATGTCACCACCTCGGCGGACGGCCGCAACATCCGCATGCAGCCCAAGGTGGTGGAGGCTGGGCACCACGCCCGGCGCCTCATGCGCCTCACGGGTCTCGACGCGGAGGAGCACCAGGCGCGCCGCCTCCTGAACGACATGGACACCTACCGCACCAAACTCCCCCCGTCGATGAGTGAGAGCGTGGTGGCCCACAAGTGGCTCATGGAGGTGTTCGAGCCGGCCGTCACCCGCATCCCCGAGCACCTGCAGGGCAAGCGGGACCCCGCCCAGTTCTTCCACGAACTGCTGGACTACCGCTGGTACCAGTCGCAGCGGGAGAGCCGCGAGGTCTCCATCACCGACGCCGCCGCCGGCTACATCGCCGACGTCCTCGCCACCCTCCCCGACGAGCACATGAGCAATGTGCAACAGGTCGGCCAGGAGCTGGAGAACAAGTACGACCCGTCCATGGGGTTCGTCGACGAGGACTACGAAGCCCCCTACGATCCGTGGGAGGACACCGACGACGACGACGAGCCCGCCCCCTCGTTCGGCTTCGACATCGACGCCCTGCGCGCCCGCGCCGCGGAGCGCGACGGTTCTTGACGCCCTAGACTCTCTCACGTGAGCCTGCACCTGTATGACACCGCGACGCGCGCCGTGCGCCCGTTCGTCCCCCTTGAGGACGGCAAGGTGTCCATCTACCACTGCGGCCTGACCGTGCAGGCGTCGCCCCACGTGGGCCACATCCGCAAGGAGGTCGTCTTCGATGTCCTCCGCCGTTGGCTGGAACACCAGGGCCTCGAGGTCACGGTGGTGGCCAACGTCACCGACATCGACGACAAGATCCTCTCCAAGTCCGCGGAGAACGGCGAACAGTGGTGGGCGCTGGCCTACAGGTTTGAGCGGGAACTGCATGAGGCGTACGCGTCGCTGGGGTGCATCCCGCCCACCTATGAACCACGGGCCACGGGCCACATCCCCGAGATGGTCGAGCTCATGACCCAACTCGTGGACTCGGACCACGCCTACGTGGCCGACGACGGTTCCGGCGACGTGTACTTCGACGTCCGCAACTGGGCGCGCTACGGGGAGCTCTCGGGGATGAAGATCGACGAGATGGAGGCCGCCGCCGACGCCGACCCGCGCGGCAAGCGCGACCCCCGCGACTTCGCCCTCTGGAAGGGGCACAAACCGGGCGAACCCGAATCCGCCTCGTGGGCGACGCCGTGGGGCCGGGGCCGACCGGGCTGGCACCTCGAGTGCTCCGCCATGGCCGGCAAGTACCTGGGCGATACCTTCGACATCCACGGCGGCGGCATCGACCTGCGCTTTCCCCACCACGAGAACGAGTTGGCGCAATCTGCTGCAGCGGGAAAGGGTTTCGCGCGCTACTGGATGCACAATGCCTGGGTGACCATGGCCGGCGAGAAGATGAGCAAGTCGCTGGGCAACACCGCGCTCGTGTCCGAGGTGACGAAACTCCATGCCCCCCGGGCGGTCCGCTACTTCCTGCTGGCACCGCACTACCGCTCCACCATCGAGTTCTCCCCCTCCGACGCCGACACGCTGGGTTCGCTGGCCGAGGCGGAGAAGGCCATCCAGCGCATCGACTCGTTCGTGGAGCGGGCCCGTGAACACACCGGCGACTTCTGGCAAGCGTGGGCCCCGCTCTCATTCCCACAGTGGAACGACTTCGCCGCGGCGATGGACGACGACCTCGGCACCCCGGGTGCCATCGCGGCGCTGTTCGACACCATCCGCTCCGGCAATCAAGCACTGGCCGGTGGTGATGAGGAGAGCATTCGCACCCACGTCCTCGCAGTCCACGCGATGCTCGACGTACTGGGTCTCAACCCCAACGCCCCCGAATGGGCCCGCGCCTCCTCGTCCGAGGACCTCACCCCCGTCGTGGACGGGCTCGTCGCGCACTTGCTGGAGCAGCGCACGGCTGCCCGGGCCGCCAAGGACTGGGCGGCGGCCGACGCCATCCGCGACACACTGGCCACCCTCGGCCTCACCATCGAAGACACACCGAGCGGACCCCGCTGGAATCTGGAGAAGAACTAATGGCAGGCAACTCGACGCGCCGCGGCGCGACCACCAAGGGCAAGAACAAGACAGCAGGCTCCGGCGGACGCGTCCGCCGCGGCCTGCAGGGTCGCGGCCCCACCCCCAAGGCGGAGGACCGTACGTACCACAAGGCCCACAAGGCCAAGAACTCGGCGGACAAGCGCAGCCAGAGCCCCCGGAAGAAGACCACCGCGACGGCCGTGGGCGCCGACTGGGTCGTGGGCCGCAACCCCGTGTTCGAGGCGCTGCAGGCCGGCCTGCCCGTCAAGAAAGCCTACGTGGCCGAGGGTGCGGAGCGCGACGACAGGCTCCGCGACATCTTCAAGTTCGCGGCCGACAACTCCATTCCACTGCTGCAGGTCACCCGCGTCGAACTGGACCGTGTGACCGGTGACCTCGTGCACCAGGGCGTGGCGCTGCAACTGCCGCCCTTCGAGTACGCCGACCCCGAGGACGTTTTCGCCGACGCCTTCGAGGCGGGCGGCAACGGGCTCGTCGTGGCCCTCGACGGCGTCACGGACCCCCGTAACCTCGGTGCCATCGTGCGCTCCGCAGCGGCCTTCGGAGCCCAGGGCGTCATCATCCCGTCCCGTCGGTCCGCCTCCATGACGGCGGCGGCGTGGAAGAGTTCCGCCGGGGCGGCCGCCAGGATTCCGGTGGCCATGGCCACCAACCTGAACCGGGCCATCACCCAGGCCTCCAAAATGGGCTTCACCGTGGTGGGCCTGGCCGGGGAGGGTGACGTCGCCGTCTCGGCCCTGCCGGGTTCGGAGGGTCCCCTGCTCGTGGTGGTGGGCTCCGAGGGCGAGGGGCTTGCCCGGCTGACGCGGGACCACTGCGACGCGCTGCTGTCCATCCCCATCTCCGGCGCCGTGGAGTCCCTGAACGCCTCCGTGGCTGCATCCATCGCGTTGTACGAGGTGACGCAGCTGCGTGGCGGTGCCTCTCAGCGCTGACTGGGACTGGTCGTCAGGACGAACTCCAGGGCCGTGGCGGGTGTGCTGAACTGTGCAGGCACCCCCACGGTCTCGGCATAGTCCACGGACATGTCCCCCACGGCGTTGAAGCTGAAACTGCTGGTGCCTGCACGGGCGATGACGGGCCACACCACCAGCAACTCCGCCTGACCCGTGACGAGGGCATCGGTGGTCACGGACTGCGGATGGGTCGCCGCCACCTGTACTCCGGAGGCGTCCGTGTGGAGGAACGACTTCGGCACTGAGAGGGTGAACAGTGGCACCACCCCGCCCTCCCACTGCACGCGGGCACCCATCCCCACGGCCAGCCACTGCGTGCCCGTGGGTGCCCAGCCCTGCGACGGCGTCCAGGGTCGCAGACCGCCGCCCACGTCCGGTCTGAACCCGATGTTGAATCTCCCGCTCTCGGGCTCCGTCCCGGCCGGGGGGACGGTGGTGAAGTCCCTCGTGAACACACCCTTCTCGGGGTCACACGTGATGTCCCAGCGCTCACGGAAACCCGTGGTCGCCCTCCACCCGTCATTGTCCTGCGGCAGACCGGTGCGCAGATCCACCGCGACGGTGGTGTCCTCGTCCGTGACCTCCAGTGCGACGTCGCTGCCGGTGGGCACGCACAGGACGAACATCTCCCACAGGGTCAGGTAGACGCCGGCCTGGGTGCTGAATTCGTTGAACAGGTTGGCAACGGGTATTCGACGATCCCCCACCCGCAGCACAACGACGGGTTCGTGACCCGCCCCGGAGATGAAGGTGGGGACTCCTCCCCTGAGGGTGAATGCGGCCAGCTCGTAGCCCTGCGGCGCCCTGACCGGGGTGTCCACCCCCACCTGGAGCACCGTCGTCTGTGACAGGGACTCACCGACGACGAATTCCGCCAGCACGCCGTCGAGGTGCGGTGTGGAGAATCGCTGCCCGCTGGCCACGCCTTCCGGCAGGAGCTTCGGGGTGCCGTCGGTGGCGCGTGCCAGGAACTCCGGGTCCATGATGACAGTGGGATCGACGCTGGCCGACGGTGAGGGCGTCGCGGACTCCGGTGAGAAGTTCACGGGGGGCAACGAGCACCCCGACACCGCACCCAGACCCAGAAGTGCCACCCGCCTCGTCACACGCACACCAAGCAGGGTAGACGATCGCGGCGTCGCCCCCCAGCGTGTCGAATGGGTGCGTGCCGCGCAGTGCGAACCGACCACGATCATCGACCATGAGCGCATCCACGGTGAGCGGTGGAATGGGAGCTTGGCGCGACCGGCCCTAGAATTGGCAACGAACCCCCTGACGAAGGAGAAACGTGACAGTCGAAGCCCTCAGCAGCGCCTACCAGACCCTGCTCAGCGCCATCGAGGCCGTGGAGCCCCGGATCGCAGCTGCCACCCGCGCGGAGCTCGCCGACCAGCGCTCGTCCCTGAAGCTGATCGCCTCGGAGAACTACGCCAGTCTCCCGGTGCTCGCCACCATGGGGACCTGGCTCAGCGACAAGTACGCCGAGGGCACCGTGGGCCACCGTTTCTACGCCGGCTGCCAGAACCTTGACACCGTCGAGTCCGTCGCTGCCGAGCACGCCCGCGAGCTGTTCGGCGCCGACTACGCCTACGTGCAGCCGCACTCCGGTATCGACGCCAACCTCGTCGCCTTCTGGTCCATCCTGGCCCACCACGTCGAGACCCCGGCGCTGGCCGAGCATGGCGTCAAGGGTGTCAACGACCTGTCCGACGCCGACTGGGAGGTCCTGCGCCGCCGCTTCGGCGACCAGCGCCTGCTGGGCATGAGTCTGGACGCCGGTGGCCACCTGACCCACGGGTTCCGCCCCAACGTGTCCGGCAAGATGTTCCACCAGCGTTCCTACGGCACCGACCCCGAGACGCAGCTGCTGGACTACGACGCAGTCGCCGCCTCCGCCCGCGAGTTCAAGCCCCTGATCCTGGTGGCCGGCTACTCCGCCTACCCGCGTCGCGTGAACTTCGCCAAGATGCGCGAGATCGCCGACGAGGTGGGCGCCGTCCTCATGGTCGACATGGCCCACTTCGCCGGTCTCGTGGCCGGGAAGGTGTTCACGGGCGACGAGGATCCCGTCCCGCACGCGCACCTGGTCACCACGACCACCCACAAGTCGCTGCGCGGGCCCCGCGGTGGCATGGTGCTGGCCACGAAGGAGTACGCCGCCGATGTGGATCGGGGCTGCCCCATGGTGCTCGGCGGGCCGCTCGGCAACGTGATGGCCGCGAAGGCCGTGGCGCTGGCCGAGGCGCGCACCCCCGCCTTCCAGGACTACGCCCAGGCCGTCGTGGACAACGCCCAGGCACTGGCCGATGGTCTCCTGCGTCGCGGCGCCACCCTCGTCACGGGCGGCACCGACAACCACCTCGTCCTCATCGACGTCCGCAACTTCGGTCTCACGGGCCGCCAGGCCGAGGCAGCCCTGTTGGATGCCGGGATCGTCACCAACCGCAACGCCGTTCCGGGCGACCCGAACGGCGCCTGGTACACCACCGGCGTTCGCCTCGGCACCCCGGCACTGACGTCACGGGGCTTCACCACCTCCGACATGGGCGCAGTCTCCGACATGATCGCCGACGTCCTGACGTCAGCGACGGCGCGCCCCACCAAGGAGGGCAAGCCTGGCAAAGCACGCTACGACCTGTCTGCCGACGTGGTGGAGACCACTCGCGCCGCGGCAGCGGAACTGCTGGGCACCCGGCCGCTGTACCCGGGCTTCACCCTCTGAGGCATGCATCACGAACCGCGCGGGGATGATCCCCGCGCGGTTCGTTGTTTCCCTCTCCGGGATCCGCATCGCTCCATAACGGATTGGCGACAAAATCACTGTCCCCCGTGCACAGGACCCCGATGCCCGGTACCTTCCGCATATGGGTGAAGAATTGGTGCGCTCCGACAACGAGCCAGGACGTCCCCTCGTCGTCCTCGACGGGGTCGACAAGCACTTCGGCAGTCTGCACGTCCTGAAGGACATCAACCTCACCGTGCACGCCGGTGAGGTGGTGGTGGTGATCGGGCCGTCGGGCTCCGGCAAGTCGACGCTGTGTCGCGTCATCAACCGCCTCGAGACCATCGACTCCGGCTCCATCACCCTCGACGGGCAGGAACTCCCCAAGGAGGGCCGTGACCTGGCGCGCCTGCGCGCTGACGTCGGCATGGTGTTCCAGTCATTCAATCTTTTCGCCCACAAGACGATCCTGGAAAACATCACCCTCGGCCCCACCCGCGTACGAAAGGTCGACGCCAAGAGGGCCCGGCAGGAAGCCATGGCCCTGCTGGAAAGGGTGGGGGTCGCAGCCCAGGCGGAGAAGTACCCGGCACAACTCTCGGGCGGTCAGCAGCAGCGGGTCGCGATTGCCCGGGCGCTGGCCATGAACCCCAAGGTCATGCTGTTCGACGAACCCACCTCCGCGCTGGACCCCGAGATGATCAACGAGGTGCTCGACGTCATGACGGGGCTGGCGAGGGACGGCATGACGATGGTGGTGGTGACCCACGAGATGGGCTTCGCCCGCCGCGCCGCCAACCGCGTCGTCTTCATGGCCGACGGTGAGATCGTCGAGGAGAACGCGCCGGAACACTTCTTCACCAACCCACAGAGCCACCGCGCCCAGGACTTCCTGTCCAAGATCCTCACGAACTGATGCAACCCACAAGAAAGGCACGACCCATGCGAAGCAAGACACTGATCGCGCTGCTGGCCGCGGGCACCATTGCCCTGGCCGGCTGCGGGGGCACCACGCCCACCGAGAGCACCACCGAACCCATGACCTCCGACGCTGCCAGCGAGCCGATGGCCAGCACCGATACACCGACGTTCGAGGCGGGCACCACGATGGCGAAGCTCGCCGACGCCGGCAAGATGAAGGTGGGCACCAAGTTCGACCAGCCGGGCTTCGGCCTCAAGGGTCTCTCCGGAGGTCCGGAGGGCTTCGACGTGGAGGTGGCCAAGATCATCGCCGGCGCCATGGGCATCACCGCGGACAACATCGAGTGGGTGGAGACGCCGTCGAAGGTCCGCGAGGAGGTCATCGAGCAGGGCAAGGTCGACATGGTGGTGGCCACCTACACCATCAACGACAAGCGCAAGGAGCGCATCACCTTCGCCGGCCCGTACTACGTGGCCGGCCAGCAGTTGATGGTGGCCGCCGATGACGACTCGATCATCGGGCCCGAATCGCTCAAGGAGCAGAAGGACAAGAAGGTCTGCTCGGTGACCGGTTCCACCCCGGCGGAGAACATCAAGGAGTACCTGGCCTCCGACAGCCAGCTCGTGCTCTTCGACGTCTACGACAAGTGCGCTGATGCGCTGCGCACCGGCCAGGTGCAGGCCGTGACCACCGACAACGTGATCCTGCTCGGCTTCGTCTCCGAATCCGACGGCAAGTTCAAGCTCGTGGGCGAACAGTTCACCGAGGAGCCCTACGGCATCGGCATCACGAAGGGCGACGTCGCCTTCTGCGAGTTCATCAATACGACGCTGAAAGACAACGAGGACGCCTACAACAAGGCCTGGGACTCGACGGCCGGCGCTGTGGAAGGCGCCTCACCGGCCAAGCTTCCTGCCGCTGAGCCCTGCTCCTGAGCGAGCCGATGGGGGGTGTTCCCCGGTCCTGACACGACCGGGGGCCACCCCCATCGCCCACCTGCACCACCAACCGCATCCCGGAGGGGAGGACCATGGACGCCATCACCGACAACCTTGACCTGTTCGTCAGCGGATACTGGACCTCGCTGAAGATCTGCCTCATCGCCCTCGTCGGGTCGCTCGTGCTCGGCACCATCATCGCCGCGTGTCGTGTCTCCCCCGTGGCGCCGCTGCGCTGGATCGGCGCCACGTGGGTGAACATGATCCGCAACGCGCCGCTGACGGTGCTGCTGTTCTTCTTCGCCTTCGGGCTCCCCGAGATCGGTGTGCTGGGCAGCTACTGGGTTTTCGGCGTCTCGGCCCTCATCATCTACACCTCGGCCTTCGTGTGCGAGGCCCTGCGCGCCGGCATCAACTCGGTGTCGAGTGGCCAGGCGGAAGCGGCGCGAGCCATCGGGCTGCCCTTCGGTGCCACCCTGCGCGAGGTGATCCTGCCCCAGGCCTTCCGCACCTCCATCCCACCGCTGGGAAGTGTGCTCATCGCCATGTTCAAGAACAGTGCCGTGCTCGGCGCCTTCGGTGTGGGCGGGGACCTTTTCAGCGTCTCCGACACCCTGACGAGCGCACGCGGCTACGCAGCCACACCCGTGCTGCTGGGGGTGGCCGTCGGCTACCTGCTCATCACCCTCCCGGCCGGGGCCCTGCTGGCCCTGCTGGAGCGCAAGACGGCGATCCTGCGATGAGCGGCGGACTGGTGCTCTACGACGTCCCCGGACCACGGGCGCGACGTCGCCAGGTCATCCTGGCCATCGTGGTCGGTCTCGCCGCCGCCGGGCTCATCGCCCTCGTGCTCCACAGGCTGAACGCGCAGGGGCAGTTCGAGGCCAAGCTGTGGGATCCGCTCGTGAACCCGTCAGACAAGAACTTCGCGGCGGTGTGGGGCCTCATCGGCGACGGCTTCGTCAACACCATGAAGGCTGCGGCCCTGGCCATCGCCTTCTCCTTGTCCCTGGGCACCGTCATTGGCGTCGCACGCCTGATGCTGGGCAGGTGGACCCGTATCCCACTCGTGGGGTTCATTGAACTGTTCCGCGGTCTGCCCGTTGTCATCTCCATCTTCTTCGCCTCACGCGTGCTGCCCGACCTGGGTGTGGACCTGTCCGGCTGGCCCGGAGGTGAGGGCCTCTGGTTCGTGGTGATCGGTCTCACGGCCTACAACTCCGTGATCCTCGCGGAGATCCTGCGCTCGGGCGTCAACGCCCTACCCAAGGGGCAGAGCGAGGCTGCCGTCGCCATCGGACTGAGCCGCCTGCAGACCATGGGGATCATTCTGCTGCCCCAGGCCGTGCGCATCATGTTGCCGGCGCTGATCTCGCAACTCGTCGTGATCCTGAAGGACACCTCCCTGGCGGCAGTGCTGGGTGTCTATCCCGAGATGCTGAACGCAGCCAAGTACATTTACCTGAACCTCGACAACCCCATCCAGGCGCTGTTCGTGGTGGGAACCATCTTCGTGGTGATCAACTTTGCACTGTCGAAGCTGGCCGGCTGGGTGGAGCGCAGGTTGTCCCGCAGCAAGCGCTCGCCGGGCCAGGACACCGACGACGAGGTGCGCTACATCACCGACACGGCCGAACTCGCCCAGTGACGTCGCCGCCGGCAGCGGATCAGCCCGATACGAGGGTGATGATGCCGGAGACCAGCAGGGCCACGACCACGGTGTTGAAGGTCATGGCGCTGATGGACATCGCGGTGAGAGCCCGTCGGCTCCGCGGCGATGTGGCAGCGACGTCGGACACGGCGAACGTGGTGAAAATGGTGGTGGAGACGTAGAAGTAGTCCATGAAGGTTCGGGGTGCCTCGTCCGGGAATCCAAGGGCATCGCGGTGCAGATCCAGCCGCAGCAGGTGAACGGAGCCCGAGACGCTCATGAGCGTCCACGACAGCACCACGAGCAGGGCGGCACCAGCCAGCGCCCACGGATCCTGTCGCAGGGAGCCATGCATGACCGTGACGGCGACGAGGATGAGAGCAAAGCCCGCACCCGTCAGCATCCAGGACAGCTGGTCCACTGCCAACCACCGCTCCAGGCGTGGGTTGCGCCTGGCCTCGGAGTCGCGGATGGTGGCCGTCAGCTCGTCGGGCCCCAGCCGCGCGAACGCCGTCAACGTCAGGGCGACGTACCACGTGAACAGCACCACGGTGAACACGATCATGAACTTCACCACCCCAGCCACGCTCCGCAGGCCCTGCAGCAGTTCGGGCACCAGGGCCACGATGACGCCCGTGAGCACGAATGCCGCGACGATCGCCATGAGGGCACGCGTGGTGTCCGAGGAAAGGGTGAACCGCGGCGAGACCCGGGACGGGTGCTGCTGAGGTCGGTGACTCGCTCCGGTCATCGGCCGAACAACACGCCTTGAACCGTGCTGATGAACTGCGTCAGGGAGACGGGCAGGTCCTGCAGGTGCCAGGTGTCGGGCGCGTGGTACCAGTCGATGGTGGTGGGGTCAGGGGCGTTGACGTCGTCGTCGGCGAGCACCATGGCCTGGAGCCAGCGGTCCTTGCCACCCAGCACCACGGCATAGGGAAGCACACGCGAGATCTCGGCGATCTCCCTGCCCTTCGGCATTTCACCCATCGGGTGCGTGGCGAGCAGCGACGACAGGGCGGCGAGGCCGCCCATGAGGCGTGAGCCTCGCGCGGTGCGTCGCGGCATGCGGTCGGCCACCCACAGCAACCCTGCCGCCAGGAGCAGCAGGACCAGCGCGAGCAGTCCCAGGCGTGTGAACGCGACGAGGGCGACCGCCGCAACGACGGCGACGACGATGCCTGCGATGCCACGGGTGCGCCACTGCCCACGCGTGGCGTCGGGGCGGGCCTCGAACCATCCACGGGAGACGACCTCGTCGTACAGGGAGTCCTGCACGTCGGCGATCACGGGTGCCAGCGTCGCAGGCAACTGGGACACCGTCGTGCTGCCCCCGACCGGGGCGATGGCCTCAAGGATCCGGTGCTCGAACGGCAACAGTTGGTCCTCGTTGCGTTGGGTGCGCGTGAGTGACCAGTCCAGCAGTCCGTGCTCGGCGCGCGGGAGTTCAGTGATCAGCAGGTGGCCCCGCACTGCGAGGTCCAGGAGCGTGGAGGTGACGTCGACGGGGTCCACGCGTTCGGTGGCGACAGTCCCCACCAGCCCGGGACGCAGGTCGTCGGCCACGGTGAAGACGGATTCGCCGGCCGCGACGGGTGTGAAGGTGGCAATGGGGGCGTCGGCGCTGGCGGCGTCGTCGACGCCGATGCGGCGGTACAGCTGCCAGATGAGGGCACCACCCAGCAGCAGAGCGCCGAGGGCGATCGCGGCAGTCAGCGGTGTGAGAGTGAACGCCCGGTCCAGGCTCCACTCGTCGACGATGGTGGCGGTGGGCGCCACGGCGGCGGCCGCAACGCCGACGGTGAAGGTGACCTGTTCACCCGGGCCGCGGGCTGAGGTCTGGAAGTTCGGCTGTGGCGACGCCGTGGTGCCGGCAGCGTAGAGAGCGCACTTGTCCACGGTGCCGGGCGGTCCGGCCGTGCAGTCCACGAGTTCCGGCACGCCGGGCACACGCACGGTGCCGCTGACCGCGTCGACCTCCACCGACAGGCCCTGCAACACACGCCACGACAGCACGGTGAGGTCGCCCGTGGAACTCTTCTCGGTGCGGGTGGCGCCCTGCACGGCGTAGCTGATGGTGACGTCCTTGCCGTCAGCCGCGGACGTGTCGAGCGTGACCACGACGTAGTCGCCGTCCGTTGTGACCCTGGCATCCGCGTCAGCACCGTCAAGGTCGGCGCGGACGTCCGTCACGTCGTAGGTGTAGTAGCTGTTGTCGTCCACGCGCTGTTTCGTGGCGATTCGCTGGACCAACTCGTCCGGGGCGGCGTCGTCGAACGCGATGGTCTGCGTCACTGCCAGTGTTCCGTCAGCGGCCAGCACCCCGTCGAACGTGAACGCGGAGGCCACTCCCGGGTCGGCGGAGGCCACGGGGGCGGCGAGCAGCACCAGTCCGCCTGCCGCCAGGGACATCAGGAGGGCACGTGCCACGCGCGAGGGATGCTTGGACAAGGCTTCGGCTCCTGGGGGGAATGTGCGGATGGTGACCCAAACGGTATCGCAGACCCGGTCCTCGCCCCCAGAACGTGCGGCCCCGGTCCACCAGCGGGCTAGCCTTCTCCCATGACGCAGCCCGGATTCACGCCACGGCCCGGTTTCCCTCCGGCGCCCGGACCCGCCCCGCAGGGATGGGGTCCTCCACAGCGCCCCGCGCAGCAGGGCTTCGGACAGCAGGGCGGCTTCGGACAGCAGCAGGGCTTCGGGCAGCAGGGCGCCCACGGTCAACAACAGGGGTTCACCCAGCACCAGAACTTTGGCCAGTGGGGCGGCCAGCCACCCTGGGGCGGGCCCCCACCCCAGCTGCAGCAGAACCGCCCGGGGCAGTGGGGGACGTCCGCGCCCGCCCCCCGCAAGCGGCGCGGACCGTTGCCGTTGCTCCTGGTGGCCGCGGTCGTCCTCCTCGGGCTGCTGGGCTACGCCGCACTGTCGCGTCCCGGCACCGACACGGTCGAATCCGACTACAGGAACGAGGACTACGTGGTGCCCAGCACCAGCGATCCCGTCTCAGACATCCCGATCCCGGAATACGAGTCCGACATTGCCGCGTGGCTGAATGACAATCCGCTGTACCAGCAGCAACTCGCCTCACCCGTGCGGTGTGACGTCGGGCCCCTGGAGGACCCGGCGTCGATCGGCGACGACGCGCTCCAGACCAGGATGCGCGGCTTCGTCGAATGCCTGACCCGGGTGTGGGGTCCCGCGCTGGAGACATCCGGCTTCGAGGCCTACCAGCCCACCCTGTACGTGTACCCCGCCGGGACCGAGGTCAGCACAAGTTGCGGGACGCAACCCTCCCTGAACGCCTTCTACTGCGCCGCCGACCAGAACCTCTATCTGGCCGCCGACATCCTGCGGATCCTTCCGGTCGCGCAGGGCAAGGACCCTGTCGCCTTTGATCTCATCATCGCCCACGAGTACGGCCACGCCATCCAGGGACGCACCGGAGTGTTTGCGGCATCGCACTACCTTGTCTCCCAGACCACCGGATCCGAATCCCTCGAGGTCAGCCGCCGGATCGAGCTCCAGGCGGACTGTTTCGCCGGTGATGGTCTGCACTCACTGTCCGAGAGCATGTCGCTGGGACAGACGCAGCAGGATGCGTTCAAGGAAATCAGCTACGAGATCGGCGACGATCGACTCGCGCAACGCTTCGACGTCGAGATGGAAGAGGGTGACCACGGTCTCGGCGAGAACCGGCAGCTGTGGGCAGCCCGCGGGCTCACGGGTGATGCGCTGTCGGTCTGCAACACGTTCGTGGCGCCCAGCTCAGAGGTTCGCTGACCCTCAGGTGTGCAGCAGTGCGACGGCGGTGGCGGCGACGCCCTCGCCGCGCCCTGTCAGTCCCAGCCCATCGGTGGTGGTGGCGGCCACGGAGACGGGGGCGCCAAGAGCTGCGGACAGCACGGCTTCCGCCTCCGCGCGCCTGCCGGAGAGCCGGGGGCGGTTGCCGATGACCTGGATGGCCACGTTGTCCACCTGGAAGCCGGCCGCCCGCACGCGGCGGGCCGTCTCCTCCAGAAAAGCGACACCGCTGGCACCGGCCCACTGTGGTGCGGAGGTGCCGAAGTTGCTTCCCAGATCCCCCAACCCGGCAGCACCCAGCAGGGCGTCACAGGCAGCGTGGGCGGCCACGTCACCGTCGGAGTGGCCGGCAAGCCCGGACTGCTCATCCGGGAAGTGCAGGCCGGCCACCCACATGGCGATGCCGGGGCTCAGAGCGTGGACGTCGGTGCCCATTCCCACTCGGTGACTCATGGTGTTCCTTCCGCGGCGAGGATGGCCGCCGCCAGCAGCATGTCGACGGGTTCGGTGATCTTGAGCGCGTGGCGGTGTCCCTCGACGAGGACGACAGGCAGGCCGAGCGCTTCGCACGCCGCGGCGTCGTCGGTCACCTCGAGGCCCGCCAGTTCGATGTGGGTGTGACCACGCACCAGTTCGTCCAGCCGGAATCCCTGGGGCGTCTGGACCGCCCGCAGGCGCGACCTGTCCACGACGCTCGAGGTGCCGGCAGCGGACCGGCGGATGGAGTCCACCACGGGGAGGGTCGGGACCACGGCGACGGCACCGTCGCGCAACGCCTGGAGGACCCGGCCCACGACAACTGCCGGCACAAGCGGGCGCGCGGCATCATGGACCAGCACGAGGGTGGTCCCGGGCAGATGACCCAGGGCGCGCAGTCCGAGCCGGACGGAGTCCTGTCGTCGGCCTCCGCCGACGACGCACGTCACCTGGGTGTCGGCGCCCTGCAGTGCGCCGGCGAAGTCATCCTCGAAGCCTGCAGGGATGGTGACCACCACCCGCTCGACACCTGCCTCGGCGAGGTTGTCCACGCAGCGCCGCACCAGTGCCACCCCGTCGAGGAGCACCAACGCCTTGGGGACCGACGCACCCAGACGCGAACCAGAACCGGCCGCCACCACAATGGCGACGACCGGTTCCGTGTGTTGTGCTGAGGCGCTCAGGAGGCCAGTACCTCTTCGAGCAGGACCTCGGCGCGATCCTGTTCCACGTCCTCAGCGAGCGCGAGCTCGGCGACGAGGATGGAGCGGGCCTTGGCGAGCATGCGCTTCTCTCCGGCGGAGAGACCCTTGTCGCGGTCACGACGCCACAGGTCGCGGACGACCTCGGAGACCTTGATCACGTTGCCGGAGTGCAGCTTCTCCAGGTTGGCCTTGTATCGCCGGGACCAGTTGGTCGGCTCCTCGGTGTGTTCGGCACGCAGGACGGAGAACACCCGTTCCAGGCCTTCCGCATCCACCACGTCCCTCACACCCACGAGGTCGAGGTTGTGCGCGGGCACCCTCACCACCAAGTCATTCTGTCCGAGGATTCGCAATACCAAGTAGAGCTTGTCCTCCCCTTTTATCTGCCGAGTTTCAATGTCTTCGATGAGTGCGGCCCCATGATTGGGGTACACCACCGTTTCACCGACCGAGAAAGTCATATATTTGGCCCCTTTCCACAGGCAATTCTAGCACGACACGCCGTCACAGTGTGGCCTTGAAGCCGTTGAAGGCGTAGTGTGCCCGTTTTCCACCTCGGCCTGCTGCAAGCACACCCGGGGACCTGCGGTTAGGATTGCCCCACCGACCACCTGAAGAGGACTTCCATGACCCTGCCCATCCGCCGCCGCGTCGGCACCTGTCTCGCCGCCCTCGCCCTGGTCGTGGGGCTCTCCACCGGCTGCACCGCGGGAGACTGGCGCTACGAGGCACCTCCGGCCGCTGGGGTGCAGGCCGATGCGGGTCCCGTGAAGGTGCGCAACCTGATGGTGCTGGCCGACGCCGAGGGCCAGGGCCTCCTCCTGGGTTCCATCTTCACCACCGAGGCTGTGAAGCTGACGGCAGTGGGCGTATCGGCCGAGCAACAGGACGGAACCTTCGGCGCCCCCACGCCCGTGGCGCTGACGGGCGACGTGCCGATCAACGGTGGCCTCGTCCTGGGCGGCGACGACTCACGCGTGGAGAAGGCCGGGCTCCAGGAAGGCCTCCTGGCCAAGGTGATGATGCAGTTCAGCGACGGCACGACCGCCGCGGTGGAGGCGCCGGTCCTGTCGTCGGACAACGCCGACTACAAGGCGGCCTGGGACAAGATCAACGGCTGAGACTCAGGCCTCGAACTTGTACCCCAGCCCCCGCACGGTGATGAGTCGCCGGGGGGAGGCGGGGTCCTCCTCGATCTTGGCCCGCAGACGCTTGACGTGGACGTCGAGGGTCTTGGTGTCCCCCACGTAGTCGCTGCCCCAGATCCGGTCGATCAGTTGCCCTCGCGTCAGGACCCTTCCGGCGTTGCGCAGCAGCAGTTCCAGCAGCTCGAACTCCCTCAGGGCGAGCCGCACGTCCACCCCGTCGACGCTCACCCGGTGGCGGTCCACGTCCAGGCGGACGCCGTCCACCTCCACGACGCCGGGCAGCAACGCCTGGTCCTGCCCGCGCCGCAGCACTGCCCGGATGCGTGCCACGAGTTCGCGGTGACTGAAGGGCTTCGTGACGTAGTCGTCGGCCCCCAGTTCCAGACCCACCACCTTGTCCACTTCGGCGTCGCGGGCGCTCACCATCACGATGGCGACATTGCCCCGGGCGCGCAACTGGCGGCACACCTCGGTGCCGGGCATGCCCGGCATCATGAGGTCCAGCAGGACAAGGTCGGCACCGCCACGGTCGAATTCGACCAGCCCGGACGCACCGTCGGCGGCTGACGCCACGTCAAAGCCCTCCCGCCCCAGCATGAAGGACAGCGCCTCCCGGTACGATTCCTCGTCCTCGATGATGAGGATGCGCGTCATGAGTTTCCCTCTTTCGTGTGCGACGGGAGCCGCAGGGTGAACGTGGAGCCCTGCCGGGGCCGCGACCACACACTGATGGTCCCTCCGTGAGAACTGGCGATGTGGCGGACGATGGCCAGTCCCAGCCCCGTGCCTCCACTTTCCCTGCTGCGGCCGTAGTCCACGCGGTAGAAGCGTTCGAAGATGCGTTCCTGCTCGTCCGGGGCAATCCCGATGCCGTTGTCGGACACCTTGATGTCCACGAACTCGTCGTCGCCCGTCGTCACGCTGGAGACGCTCACGGAGACACGGGCCTGATGGCCGGAGTAGGAGATGGCGTTCTGCACCAGGTTGGCGACGGCGTCGGTCAGCTGCCACTGGTCGCCCAGTACCTGCGCGGGCTGCGCCTGTGTGCGCGTCAGCACCACGCTGCGCTTGTGCGCCGCTTCCCGTGATCGCCCCAGCGCCTCGTCGATGACGTCCTCGATGTCCACCACATCAAGGGTCAGCGACGGGTCGGCAGCCTGCAGTCGGGACAGCTCGATGATCTGGCCCACGAGTTCCGCGAGCCGGGCGGACTCCACCTGCAACCTCGAGGCGAAGCGGGACACAGCCTCCGGGTCATCGCTGGCGGCCTCCACCGCCTCGGCCAGGATGCCGATGGCACCGACGGGCGTCTTCAGTTCGTGGGAGACATTGGCCACGAAGTCCCGGCGCACGGCCTCGACGCGCTGCGTGGCGGACTCGTCCTCCGTGATGACCAGGACCACACCGTCCTCCAGAGGCACCACGCGGCCGGTCAGCTGCACCGCCTCGGAACCTGGTTCCCGTTCACGCTCGATGTGGCCCCGGAAGATCTCGCCGCTGATCCGGGCCCGGCGCACCAGTTCCAGAAGCTCGGGGAACCCCACCCGGGTGCCGCGGGCCAACCCCATGGCCAGCGCTGTCTGGTTGGTGGTCAGCACCTCGTCATGCGAGCCCACCAGCATCGTTCCGGCACGCAGCGCACCCACCACCCGCGACATGTCGGTGGAGGCGATGCTGCCGGCCCGGGGTGCCGTCAGTTGTTGGCGCGACGCGACGGTGCGCCGGATCGTCAGCACGAGCACCACCAGCAACAGGGTCGTGGCGGCCCCGATGAGACCCGCGAACACAGGCGGCATGCTGGCCATCCTAGGGGCATGGTGCAGGGCCACCCGCGGGGCCGAGCGTCGCTGCCCCCCATCGTTCACACACCGTTCATCCCGACTGGAGTGTGGTTCGGTATCAGGCCACATAGGATCATCAGCGACGGATGACGACTGAGGAAGGGCGGACGATGCGTTCCAACTACCATGAGGAACTCAGCAGTGTGCTGGACCGGCTCCACGAGATGGCGGGGTTGGTGGAGGTCGCCATGGTGGAGGCCTCGTCATCGCTGCTGCACCCGGATCTGGACCAGGCCGAACGAGTGATCTCCAGCGACGCGCGGCTTGACGAACTGCACGAGGAACTGGAATTCAAGTGCCTCTCCCTGCTGGCGCTCCAGGCGCCGGTGGCGGGTGAGTTGCGCACCATCGTCTCCACCATCCGCGTCGTTTTCGAACTGGCCCGCATGGGCGACCTGTCGGCGCACGTCGCCAAGATCGCCCGGCTGCGATACCCGGACCACGCCGTTGTCAGTGACCTGGAACCCAACTTCAAGCGCATGGCCGAGGTGTGCATCGAGATGATCGACCTGGCCGCCGCGAGCCTGCGCGACCGGGACGCCAAGTCCGCTCTCCGGATGGCGCAGATTGACACGGAGATGGACACGCTGCGCAGCGAACACTTCGACGTCATCCTCGCGGGCGGCTGGCAGGGCACCACCGAGCAGGCCGTCGACGCAGCACTGCTCGGCCGCTACTTCGAGCGCTTCGCCGACCACGCCGTCGCCGTGGCCCGGCGCGTCATCTACATCATCACCGGCGACACACCGGAGGGCATTGACTGGCCCAACGCCTGAGAGCCTATGGTGGGTTCAATGACGTGGATGAAGATGTCGGTGTGTACGGCCGTGGTGGCGGTCACCCTCGTGGCGTGCTCACCGGGTCCGCCGCCCTCCGCGGGACCCTCTGCCGACCCCAGCAGCGCGGTTGCGCAGGCCCCACCGCCTGCACCGGCCGCCACCACTCCCCCTGCGGCGAAGCCCACACGCACCACCCCCGTGACGCCGGAGCAGTCGGCCACGCAGTCGCCAAGCCCTGAAATGACCACCCCGGAGCCGCCGACGACGCCGCCGACGACGCCGACGACGCCGCCGGCGGTCGACACCGTGGCGCCGGGAGCCTCAGGTGTCTACACCGCGGCTCAGGTGCACGCCTGGGTGAAGGATCCCACCGCGGCACCCGGCAAACTTCTGTTCCTCACTTTCGATGACGGGCCCAGCAACCTCATCACCCCCAAGGTCCTCGACGCCCTCAAAGCCGCCCAGGTGCACGCGACATTCTTCATCGTGGGACAGGAGGTGCCCAAGGCCCCCGAGATACTGAAGCGCGAGGTCGCCGAAGGCAACAGCATCGCCCTGCACAGCCTCACCCACGACTACAAGAAGTTGTACCCGGGCCGATCCGCCAATGCGGAGCGCGTTGCCTCGGAATTCGACAAGACCCTGGCCGCGGTGCGGGAAGTACTCGGACCCGACTTCTCCACCACCGCCTGGCGCTACCCCGGCGGGCACATGTCGTGGAAGCACATGGCAGCCGCCGACGCCGCGCTGGAGGCCAGGGGTGCCACCTGGATCGACTGGAACGCCATGACCGGGGACGCCGAGCCCAAGAAGCGTCGACCCACCACGGTGCCGGCCATGGTGGCGATGGCCACCCAGCCCATCACCGACGGCGAGCAGGTGGTGATCCTGCTGGCCCACGACTCCCGTGGCAAGGACCTCACAGTTGCATCGCTGCCACAGATCATCGACGCCTACAAGGCTGCCGGGTACGGGTTCGGCACCCTGTCCTGAAGGGGTGCGCGGCTGCCGGTAGGGTGAACCCCATGACTGGAAAGCTCATCCTGCTCCGCCACGGCGAGAGCGAATGGAATGCCAAGAACCTGTTCACCGGTTGGGTGGACGTCGACATCAACGCCAAGGGCGAGACAGAGGCAAGGCGCGCAGCCGAGCTGCTGAAGGACGAAGGTCTGCTGCCCGACGTCCTGCACACCTCCCTGATGCGTCGCGCCATCCACACCGCCAACCTGACGCTGGATGGCTGCGATCGCCACTGGATCCCCGTGCGCCGCAGCTGGCGCCTCAATGAGCGCCACTACGGCGCGCTCCAGGGGCTGGACAAGACCCAGACGCGTGACAAGTACGGCGAAGAGCAGTTCATGAAGTGGCGCCGCAGCTACGACACCCCGCCGCCGCCCATCGAGCAGGACAGCGAGTACAGCCAGTTCCACGACCCGCGCTACGCCGACATTCCTGCTGCTGAGCGCCCGCTCACGGAATGCCTCAAGGACGTCGTGAAGCGGATGCTGCCGTACTGGAGCTCCGACATCATCCCCGACCTCGAAGCCGGCAAGACCGTCCTGGTGGCCGCGCACGGCAACTCGCTGCGCGCACTCGTGAAGCACCTCGACAACGTCTCCGACGAGGACATCGCCGGCCTGAACATCCCCACGGGTGTGCCGCTGTACTACGAACTGAACGACCAGCACATGCCCGTCACCGTCGGTGGCCGCTACCTCGACCCCGAGGCCGCAGCCGCGTCCATCGAGGCCGTGAAGAACCAGGGAAAGAAGTAACACCCCGCCAACCATCCATCGACCCGACCGGCACTCCGGTCGGGTCGTTGCTTTCCCGGGCCACCGCACTAGGTTGGGACGCATGAGCGTTCAGACTGCTGTTGTGACAGGGGCATCGTCCGGGATTGGAGCCGCCACCGCCCGCCGGTTGGCTGCCGAGGGATTCCACGTCATCTGCGCCGCCCGCCGGGCCGAGCGCATCGAGGACCTGGCCAGGGAGATCGGCGGGCGCGCCGTGACCTGTGACATCACCTCGGATGCGGATGTCGCGCGACTGGTGGACGCGGTCGGTGATCGGCTGGACGTGCTGGTCAACAACGCTGGCGGAGCCTTCGGGATGGAGCCGGTGTCCGAGGCGGACCTCACGGCATGGTCGCAGATGTTCGAGTTGAACGTCGTGGGCACGACCCGGGTCACCAAGGCCCTCCTGCCTGCCCTGGTGGCGGCCGAGGGTGTGGCCGTGTTCGTCACCTCCACCGCTGCGGAGGCCGTGTACGCCGGGGGCGCCGGTTATTGCGGAGCGAAGGCCGCCGAGAAGTTCGTCAAGGACGCCCTCCGGGTGGAACTCGTGGACCAGCCCGTCCGGTTCTGCGAGGTGGCACCGGGCATGGTGCGCACCGACGAGTTCTCCCTCACGCGGTTCGGCGGTGACGAGAAGCGCGCCGACGCTGTCTACGAGGGCGTGGCCGAGCCGCTCGTGGCCGACGACGTCGCCGACGTCATCGTCTGGGTGGCCACGCGCCCGCCGCACGTCAACATCGACTCGGTGGTGGTGCGTCCGCGCGCGCAGGCGAACCAACAGACCGTGCACCGCACCCGCGTCTGATCGCGGGGTCCGGCGGTCGCGGCTCAGCTGCTCATCTGCAGGACGTGCAGTAGTTCGTCGGCGGACAGGTCAACGGGGTTGCCCTGCATGGAGCTGGACTGCATCGCGACGTCGACGACTCCCCCGTGGTCCTCGGCTCGCACGCCCAACGCGGCCAGACCGGCAATCCCCAACCGGTTCTGAACTGCCCTGAGCCAGGCGTCGAGGGCAGGGAGTCCAGGTTCTCCAGTGAGTGCCTCCGCCGCCCTGGCGTAGGCATCCAGCGCAGGGTTACGGGGGTCGCGTTCCTGCAGCGCCGCAATATTGGCGGCCGTCGTGCTCCGCAGGAGCGCCGCGCAGATCGCCCCGTGCGGAGCCCCCGTGACTCCACCCAGTACCCCGGCCAGGCCGTGCACCGCCCCCAGCTTCGCGTTGGCCAGCGACAGCCCGCCCATGAGCGAACACAACGCCATGTCTGTGCGCGCCTCCAGGTCGTCGCCGTTCTCCACGGCCCGCACCATGGCACGTCCCCCCGCGCGCAGTCCCGCCGTGGACAGTGCGTCGACCATGGGGTTGGCGAACCGCGAGGTCAGGGGCTCCAGGCACTGCGTGATGGCATCCATCCCGGAATGGGCCGTCACGAGCGGCGGGCAACTCAGCGCCAGTTGCGGGTCGACGAGGGCCACGTCGGCCAGCATCGCGGGCGACCGGAGCGACACCTTCACACGATGCTCCACGGACGTCAGCACCGCGTTCGCGGTCACCTCGGACCCGGTGCCCGCCGTCGTGGGGACCGCGATGAACGGCAACGCCCGCCCGGGGAGGGGCCGGCCCGCTCCGATCACCTCCGCGTGCTCCATGGGGTCCGCATCGGAGAGAACGAGGATGGCCACCGCCTTCGCCAGATCCAGCACTGCTCCCCCGCCGATCCCGATGACGTTGTCCGCCCCCGCTGCCCTCGCCGCTGCCACCGCATCACGGGCGTCCTCGAACGTGGGCTCACCGGGGAGCGCGTACGTGCCCACCACTGGCAGCGACGCGGTGAACTGCGCCGTCCGGTCCGGCGACCCACCGGTGATCAGGAACGCGCGGCCCCCCAGCCGTCGGCTGTGCGCGTCCAGCTGCGCCACCACACCCGCACCGAAGGCAATCGTGGTGGCCGTGGCAAAGGTGAATGCGTTCATGGGCGACACTGTGCCATCAATGGGTCACCCGTGCCTGCCCCATGAGAACGCCCCACCGACAGGTGTCGGCGGGGCGTTTGTGGCTACGGTGTGGATCAGAGCTCGATGAGCGCCTGACCACCCTGTACCGGGTCGCCGGGCTCCACCAGGACGGCGGACACCTTTCCGGCGGACGGTGCCGTGATCTCGGTCTCCATCTTCATGGCCTCGAGAACGAGCAGGACCTGGCCGGCCGTGATCTCGTCACCCTCCGCCACGTTGATGCGCGCCACGGAGCCCGCCAGCGGCGCCACGACGGCGTTGGAGCTGACAGCACTCACGGACGCGGTGGTGGGTACGGCATGGCTACCGGTCCCGCCGATGATGATGGGGCCGAGGTTCTGTCGTTCCTCCTCCTCCACCTCCACGTCGATCTCGTATTCCGTCTGGTTGACGGTCACCTTCAGCTTCATGGGATTCTCCTTGCGTCGATCAGCGTGAATGGGGGACGGTGCGGTCGTGGACCCTACCGCGGCTGGCGGCGGCCCAGCGTGCCTGGGACCCGTACCGGATGGCCCGCACCTTGGCCTTGTGGCCGAAGTAGGCGGCCACTGCAGCCCCGATGAGCACGAGGTCTGCCTCAGGTACCCTCTCGTGGCCCTCCAGCGTGGTGACCCGTTCCTGCAGCGCCTGCATCTGTTGTGTCAGCGACGCAATGGTTGCCCTGAGTTCCTCAGGGGACATGTCGTTCATCGTTTTCACCTTTTCGATCAGGCCGGGCCGAGGCCGTGCTTCTTCGCCGGGCGAATCTCACGCTTCCCGACGAGCAGTTCCAGGGCCATGGCAATCTCGCGACGGGTGTCGGCGGGATCGATGATGTCGTCCACGAGCCCACGGCTTGCGGCCATGTAGGGCGTCGAGAAGGTTTCGCGGTACTCCTCCACCAGTTCGTTGCGCTTGGCGTCCTTGTCCTCGGCCGCCTCGATCTCGCGACGGAAGACAACGCCCGCCGCACCCTCGGCACCCATGACGGCGATCTCCGCGGTGGGCCATGCGAACACCTTGTCGGCCCCGAGGTCCTTGGAGCACATCGCCAGGTAGGCGCCGCCGTAGGCCTTGCGGAGCACGACGGTGATCTTCGGGACGGTCGCGGCGGAGTAGGCGTAGAGCATCTTCGCGCCGTGGCGGATAATGCCGCTGTGTTCCTGCGCCACGCCGGGCAGGAAGCCCGGCACGTCGACGAGCGTGACCAGCGGGATGTTGAAGGCGTTGCAGAACCGGACGAACTTGCTGGCCTTGTCCGAGGAGTCGATGTCCAGGGACCCGGACATCACCGAGGGCTGGTTGGCGATGATGCCCACCGTGCGGCCCACGACGCGGCCGAAGCCCACGACGATGTTCATGGCCCAGCCGGCCTGCACCTCCAGGAAGTCCTGGTGGTCGACGATCTCGGCGATGACCTTGCGGACGTCGTAGCCCTTGCGGCTTTCCACGGGGATGATGTCCCGCAGCTTCGGGTTGGACTCCACCACATCGTCGGGGTTGACGATGGGGGCGTCCTCGGTGTTGTTCTGCGGCAGGAAGCTCAGGAGCTTCTGAGCGATGAGGATGGCCTGCTCGTCGTCGTCGGCCACGAAGTGGACAACGCCGGAGCGTGACATGTGCGCGTCGGCACCGCCGAGCTGGTCCTGCGTGACCTCCTCGCCCGTGACCTGCTTGATGACGCTCGGGCCCGTGATGAACATGTGGGCCTTGCGGGTCTGGATGATGAAGTCGGTCAGAGCCGGGGAGTACGCGGCGCCACCTGCGCAGGGGCCGGCGATGATCGAGATCTGCGGCACGGCGCCCGAGAGCAGCACGTTGGCGTAGAAGACCTTGCCGTAGCCGGAGAGGGAGTCGATGCCCTCCTGGACGCGGGCGCCACCGGAGTCGTTGATGAAGACGAACGGCGTACCGGTCATCAGCGACGACTTGAGCGCCTCGGTGACCTTGATGGAGTGGGCCTCACCGGCGGATCCACCCATGACGGTGAAGTCCTGGCTGGCCAGGTGGACGGGGCGTCCCATCACGTACGCGGATCCGGTGACCACACCGTCGGCAGGCATGTCCGCCTTGTCCATCCCGAACGTGGTGGTCCGGTTGCGGCGGAATGCACCGGTCTCCTGGAAGGACCCCTCGTCGATCAGGGAGGCGATGCGATCGCGGGCGGTCATTTTGCCCTTGGCGCGCTGCTTCTCCAGTTTGTCCTGCCCGCCGCCGGCCTCTACCTCGGCGCGACGATCGTGCAGCTGCTCGAGGCGCTCAGCCATCGTGTGTTGCTTGCTCATCTAGTGACACTCCTCAGACTGGCTCGACGGAGACGCTGTGTGAGCGACCCCCGACGGTGACGTTGTACTTGGCGGGACCCTGGATGCCCTTGGACTTGGCGTTGGCTGCCACCTTCTCGGTATTCAGCTGCTCCGCCGTCTTGCCGACGTTCTTCGGACCCTCGGGACGCTCCTTGAAGAACTTGGGCGCCACGCCGGGGAACATGGCGTTGGTGAGAACGTCCTCCTCGGTGCCGTTGTAACCCTCGAGGCCCTCGGCCTGGCTGACGAGCTCATCCCATTCGGGCTTCAGCAGGTCGCCGGGACGCACCGTGATGGGGTCCTTCTTGGTCTGCTTCCTGGCCATTTCGACGACCTCGGGGTTCGGGTCTCCGAGGCATTTGCCGTAGTAGCCGAGCATGAGGTCGGCGAACTCGCCGGTCATGACCTTGTAGCGGCCCATGAGCACGTTGAACACGGCCTGGGTGCCCACGATCTGGGAGGACGGGGTGACCAGCGGCGGGTGGCCTGCGTCAGCCTTGACCCGCGGGACCTCCTCCATGACCTCACGGATGCGGTCGCCGGCACCTTGGGCCTTCAACTGGCCCTCCATGTTGGAGAGCATGCCGCCGGGGATCTGGCTGGAGAAGATGTCGGTGTCCACCAGCGTGGCGGACTCGAACTCGGAGTACTTGGGGCGGACCTTGGCGAAGTGGTCGCGGATCGACAGCAGACGGTCCATGTCGAGGCCGGTGGTGTAGTCGGTGCCCTCAAGCATCGCCACGAGGGACTCTGTGGGGTTGTGCCCCGGGCCGAGCGACATCGAGGAGATGGCGGTGTCGACGACGTCGGCGCCGGCCTCGATGGCCTTCATGAGGCTGACGAGCGTCACCCCGGTGGTCGAGTGGCAGTGGACGTTGATCTGCACGTCACCGTAGGTGTCCTTGATGCCCTTGACGATGTCGTAGGCCTGCTGCGGCTGCAGCAGGGCGGCCATGTCCTTCAGTGCGATGGACTCGGCGCCCATGTCGAGCAGACGTCCGGCGGACTTGATGAAGCCCTCAACGGTGTGGACCGGGGACATGGTGTAGCAGATGGTGCCCTGGGCGTGCTTGCCAACCTTCTTGACGGCAGCCATGGCCTGGGCCATGTTGCGGGGGTCGTTCAGCGCGTCGAACACGCGGAAGACGTCCATGCCGTTTTCGGCGGACTTCTCGACGAACTCGTCGACAACCATGTCTTCGTAGTGGCGGTAGCCCAGCAGGTTCTGTCCGCGCAGCAGCATCTGCAGGCGCGAGTTGGGCATCAGCTTGCGGAAGGTGCGCAGCCGTTCCCAGGGGTCTTCGTTGAGGAATCGGATGCAGGCGTCGAACGTCGCCCCGCCCCAGCACTCGACTGACCAGTAACCGGCCTTGTCGATGTCCTCGCAGGCTTCGACCATGTCTTCCATGGCCATGCGGGTGGCCATCAGGCTCTGGTGGGCGTCACGGAGAGCCAGCTCGGTGACACCGATCTTTCGTGGACTCATGGTCACCATCCAACCATGGGCCACCCTCCGTCACTGAGGCGCCCCCACCTAAATCGATGCCCGGAAACGACGGTGCTGCCGGCCCCCATGGAGGACCGGCAGCACGGTTGTGGTCACCTGGCGGATTCGAACAACACGATGTTGTTGAAGACCTCCCTGGTCACCAGTCTGTAGGTGGTGCCGCGGCCCGACCTGACAGCCTCCACCACGGTGGTGGTGATGAAGCTGCGGCAGCCGTTGCCGCCGGTGGCGGGCGTGTCGCACTCGGTGCGCCACTTCCGGCCGTTGAGTGCGTAGGTTCCCTTGTTCCCCAGCGGGTTGCCCTTCCACAGGGAGCGCGCGGACTCCTTGTACGTGAGGTTGTTGAACGCCCAGCCCGTGCGCTGGACGATCGTGCCCGCCTTGTTCTCCAGGGTCGTGGCCCAGATCTCGGTGCGGCACCGGGCCGTCTGGGAGTAGGGCTCGCACGTGGTGCGCCACCTGCGACCGTTCTTGAGGTGCTCACCCTCGGTGACGTAGATGTTCTTCTCGATGGTGAGCACACCCTGGTCGATGGACGTGGTGCTGAGGTCGTAGATGCCCCTGGTGCGGTTGAACACCCGCACCTCGTAGTCTCCGTCGGCGAAACCCGACACGTCGGCGTACACGTCTGCGTAGCCGTCCTCGAACACGATGCCGTTGAAGGGGATCCGCATGTCGGTGATGTCGCGCCACTCTCCGCTGCTGAGTGCCGCGATCTGGACACCATAGATGTCGCCCGTGAGGCCCCCGGCCACCCGCATGTCGAGCAGGCCATCGGTGACGGTCTGGGAGTAGGTGGCGTCGCCGCCGCGGGCTGACCGGACGCGGGTGAAGTCGGGAAGACCGTCGCCGTTCTCAGCGTCAATGGCATGGTTCTGGATCGAGGCCAGTGTGGCGCCCGTGAGCTGGAACGCGACGCGGGTGGCGGCCGTGTCCGGGGCCTTCAACAAAGAGATCGCCACCTTGACGGTCGCGGTTCCTGCACCATTCGTGGTGAATGACACCGGTGAGCCGTAGGCACGGACGCTGCCCAACAGCCCGGGGAACTGCGACAGTTCAACGGTGTACATCTGCAGGGTGCTGGTGACCCCCGGCTTGCCCTTCACCTGCACGGTCGCCTTGTCCTTGGCCTCGACGAGGGTGAACGGCTTGTCGGCGATGGTGATCGAGCAGTCGTCGGACGCCCCACACAGAGCCGTCCTGTCCGAGGTGTAGTCAGGGCCACTTTCCAGCACTGTAGCCGAGGGAAGCATGCAGGGGAAGGACTGCGGCCCCTCCTTGTCAGGCCGGGAGAAGCCAGTCCACGGCCTGCCGGGCAGTCCATCCACCGGGGTGGAGGCTCTGGAGCTGTTCCGCGCCCGCGAGGTCCTGGCCGAGCGTGACGGCGGGCTCCTCCTCATAACCGCCCCGGCGCAGTTGGCCCAGACCCACGTTGGCCATCAGTGCGTTGCAGAGGCACTGGCGACCCACGGTGTCCTCCAGGCTGCCGCCCTTGCGGATGTACATGTGGGTGGGTTCCGACGGGCAGCGGTAGGCCACCGTTTTGTCGGCGCGCTCCACGGGCACGCGGAGATACCCGAGGTCGCAGATCCGCTCCCTGGGCTTCGCGTCCTCCTGTGTGGGCTGCAGTTCGGCCACCTTGAACGGGAACCCCGTGGGCGAGGCCCGGGGGTCGTTGCGGACGACGAGTGACCCGTCGGCCAGTTGGGACACCAGCGTCTTCCGGAGGGTTGGGGTCAGTCCGGACTCCTCGGCCATGGCGAACAGGGTGCCCGTCTGCACGCCGGCGGCTCCCGCAGCCAGTGCCTGCGCCACCTTCTCGGGCGTCGCATAGCCTCCGGCAAGCCAGAACGGCAACCCGACGGCGGCCACCCTGGTGAGGTCGGCCTCGTCCCTGGAGCCGTACACGGGTTCGCCAATGTCGTCGAGTACCAGCCTGCCCCGGGGCGGAGAGCTGTGGCCACCGGCGCGGGGACCCTCGACGATGAACCCGTCGGGTCGGATCTCCGGGTCGCGGTTGAGGTAGTCGGCCAGGACGTGGAGCGACACGATGGCCAGGAAGTGTGGGCGGCGCAGCGCCGGAAGATCCGGGCCAAGGTGGTCGACGGGGTCGAGGCTCGCGCGGTGCACGGTGGCGGAGCCTGCCACGTCGATGGTGAGGTGCCCGGTGTGGCCGGCAGCGAAGTCGGTGAGCAGTCGGGGAATCTCCCGGGGCACTCCGGCGCCCATGATCACGTAGTCGACGTCGGCGATCATGGCACCGAGGATGGCGGAGGTGTTGGCCGTCTGGACCTTCTCCAGCATGTTGATGCCGACCTCGCCGGCATGACCCTCCTTGGCCAGCCAGACCTCGGAGAAGTTCCCCAGCAGGCTCAGTTCGATGGCGTCGCGGGCAGGCGCGATGGTCAGGGTGGGGTGCGGACGGTACGGCTGTCCCGGCGGACGGCCCCCCTCGAGGAAGTACCGGTCGAGCACGCGCTGCGCCATGTCGGGCGACGGGAAGTGGGACAAGGCGCGGCGGCGGTGACCACCTTGGTCCCCGTCCTGCAGTACGCGGGCGAGCACGCCGTCGAGCGCCGTGCCGGAGACCACGCCGAGCTGGCCGCAGAGCGACACCTCGCGGGCCAGTTGCCAGGCTGACACGGCGATGCCCATGCCGCCCTGGATCACCACGGGGGGATGTGTGATTGCCACGGAGGAACTCCCAGTCGAAGAATGAACGAATCGAATCCCTACGCTAACGTAACCTACGGTGGCGTAGGTCAGCGCCCCCTTCGAACACCAGAGAAGGTCGCGGCCATGCTCGCCGGGATCGCGGAGCACCGTCGAGGAGATCCCCGGGATCCACGAGGGATGAGCGGTTCCTCTGCACGTTGTGTGTCCGCCCCCCGGCCAGCGCTTTTCGCCACCCTGTCCGCCCCTGAATTCCGGACGAATAAAGCCCCCCGTTTATATCCTCCGAACTCAGTCGGTAATCCACTTCGGGAGACAGTGAACAAAAGGCGCGATCAGGGCCGTCTGCATTGTGTCGAATATGTGTTGGCCGTCTATAGTTTGCTCCTGAACCCCCATTCACGAGCGGAGCAATCATGGCAGGCAGACCCCCGGGCGATAGCGCGGACGGCAAGAAGCGTCTACTGGATGCCTGCTGGCAACTGCTCGTGGAGACGCCGCAGGGTGAGCGCCTGACGATCGCCGCCGTCTGCGAGAAGGCTCGATGCACTCCCCCCACCCTCTACCACCACTTCGGCGACCTCGCGTCCCTGGAGAGGGCCGCCAGTAGGCGCGCCTACATCGCCTGGTCAGAGGAAGTTGAAGCCTCCTGTGCACCCATCGCTTCCCCCCGGGAACGGTTGATGGAGCGTGGCCGCGCCTACCTTGCCTGGGCACAGGAGAACCCCGACGCCTACACCGTCTTGTTCAGCCAGCCCCGCAAAGCCGATGACCCCAACGCCTCAACGCTCCACGGAACAGGATTCCAGTCGCTGTTGCAGGACCTCGGGGAGATCCACGGCGCGCACGCCTCGGATCCCTCAGTCCTGCCCCTGGCGTTCGCCTACTGGGCGGGCATCCATGGGCTGGCAAGCCTGTCGATCGCCGTGCCCTACTTCCCCCAGGATGTCCAGGAGTCGACGTTGGACATCCTGACGGAGTCCTTCGTCCAGCACGGCCCCGTCGCACCGCCTGCATGGGCTACGGGCATGTCCGCCATCGGGCAGGCCGGCGACAGCGACAGCGATTTGCGGAAGGCCTCGTAGCCTCGGCTCAGCCGAGGATCCTGGACCAGAATCCGACTCTGGGCTCTGCGGCATGCCCCTGACAGCGGTTGGCTCTGGGCACATTGCGCAGAACCTGCTCCACGTGCTGACCGCACCCGGCCCACGTCGTCTTTCCACACTTTCGGCAATTGACTGCACGACACATTGTTTGTTCCTCTTTCGTTTCAGTTCGTTGTGATGAGTTGTGATGCCCGTGCGCCGAGCCCGGCGATCAGAGTGAGCATGCCTCCGGAGAGGTTGGCGGCGTCGAACCCTGCGTGCACGAGCTGACGCTGCGCCAGGTACGAGCGGACGCCCGAGGCACACAGCACGCGCACCGGCCTGCCGTCCGCGGCCTCACGAACCTCGCCCATCCTGTCGCGGAGTTCAGTGTGGGGGATGTTGAGGACACCCGGCAGGGAACCTTCCGCCACCTCCGCAGCGCTGCGCACGTCGAGGACGAGTGCCGTGGCCAGCACATCGTCGATGTCGGAGGCGTGCCAGAGCGTGAGGGTGCCATCCAGCACGTTGCACGCCATCATGCCCGCCATGTTGACGGGGTCCTTGGCTGACCCGTAGGGCGGCGAGTAGGCGAGGTCGAGGTCCACGAGGTCCCGCACGGTGAACCCTGCCTTGATCGCGACCGAGAGAACGTCAATGCGCTTGTCCACGCCGTCGTTCCCGATGGCCTGCGCCCCCAGAACACGCCCGTCGCTGCCGAAATGGAGCAGAAGGTGGATCTGCGAGGCGCCCGGGAAGTAGCCGGCATGGTTGAGGGGGTGCAGGTGCACCGTGTGGTACTCAAGGCCCGCATCGTCGAGTGCGCGACGATTCGCCCCCGTCAGTGCGACGGTGAGCTCCCCCACACGGACGATGGCAGTCCCCGCCAGGCTCGGCAACGCATGCCCGCGGCGGCCCATGATGGCATCTGCCACCAGCCGACCCGCACGGTTGGCGGGACCCGCCAGCGCCACCGGTCTGCGGGCGCCGGTCACGAGGTCGGCGCTCGCGGTGGCGTCGCCGACGGCCCAGATGCCCTCCACCGATGTGTGGCCCATCTCGTCGGTGAGGATGGCCCCGCGTTCGCAGGAGACACCCGCCTGCTCCCACAGCAACGTGTCGGGGCGGACGCCCACGGACAAGACGATGATGTCGGCGCTGATCCTGGTGCCGTCGGAGAGTATGACCACGTCGTTCTGCGCGCCCTTCTCCACTGAGGTGGCCGAGACGCCATCGCGCACGTCGATACCGAGCCTGAGGAGTTCGTCGCGGACCAACTGGGCCATCTCCGCCTCCAACGGCGGCAGGACGTGCGGCGCGAGCTCCACCACGGACGTCCTGATACCGCGGGCCTGCAACGCCTCGGCCGCCTCAAGGCCGATGAAGCCGGCACCGAGCACCACGGCCGTAGCGGCACCCCGCGTCGCGGCCTTCAGTGCGACGGCGTCGGGCACCGTACGCAGCGTGTGGACGCGGGGCGAGTCCAGCCCGGCCAGTGGCGGCCGGATGGCCGAGGCGCCCGGGGACAGAATGAGGTGGTCGTAGGTGAGCTGCGATCGACCGTTCTCGTCGGAGATGGTGAGCGTCCGGGCGCTCGGGTCGAGGGCCACCACGTCGGTGTTGACGCGAACGTCAATGCCGAGACTGGCCCTGAGACCGGCGGGGGTCTGGACGAGCAACTGCGCCTCATCCTGGATCTCGCCCCCCACGAAGTACGGCAGGCCACAATTGGCAAAGGACACCTCTCCCCCACGTTCCAAAACGATGATGTCGGCATCCTCGGAGAGCCGACGGGCCCGGGCCGCCGCGCTCATGCCGCCGGCGACACCGCCGACCACCACGAGCCTCACTTGGCGTCAGCCTGCTTCTCGGCCTCGTCGAGCTGGCGACGCACGTCGTCCATGTCCACCTCACGAATCTTGCCGATCAGCTCCTCCAGAGACTTCTTCGGCAGGGCACCCGGCTGCGAGTACAGCAGGATGCCGTCGCGGAAGGCCATCAGCGTCGGGATGCTCATGATCCCCAGCGAGCCGGAGAGTTCCTGGTTGGCCTCGGTGTCCACCTTCGCGAAGGTGATGTCAGTGTGCGTCTCCGACGATGCCTCGAAGACCGGGCCGAAGGTTCGGCACGGGCCGCACCATGAGGCCCAGAAGTCGACCAGGACAGTGCCCTGGGAAGTGGTCTGCTTGAAGGTATCGCTGTTCACAGTAATGGTTGCCATGGCAAAACTATACCCCTGGGGGTATGCTCGTGCAAACCCGGTAGGGTATTGCCGATACGGGAGGAGATGGTCATGGACCCCACCGACGCCGCGACGATCGAGGCGCAGCGCAAGATTCTGAACAGGCTCAAGCGTGCCCGCGGGCAGCTGAACGCGGTCATCGAGAAGGTCGAGTCCGGCGCACCCTGCCGCGACGTCGTCACCCAACTCTCTGCCGTCTCCTCCGCCCTGGACAAGGCCGGCTACTCCATCATCTCCAGCGCGATGCGCAACTGCCTCGTGGGCGATGGCCCCGACGCCGACATGACCCCCGATGAGCTGGAGAAGCTCTTCCTGACACTCTCGTGACGGGTCTGCTCGACCTGCTCCTGGCGCAGGCCCTCTCCACTGCCCCACCCGCCGGCGCCCCGCGTGTCGTCGCCATCGACGGACCCTCCGGCTCGGGCAAGACCACCCTGTCCCAGCACGTCGCCGACGAACTCGCCGCGCGCACCGGCACCCGCCCGCACGTGGTCCACATGGACGACATCTTCCCCGGCTGGGACGGCCTTGCCGAGGCCGTGGAACTCGTGAGCGGCCTCGTGCTGGAACAGCTGGCGCGTGGAGTTGATGGCGGCTTCCACCGCTGGGACTGGCTGGCGGGAGAGCGTGCGGAATGGGTCGAGGTGCCCGTCGCCGAGTGGGTGGTGGTGGAGGGCGTGGGGTGCGGGTCGCGGCGTTGTCGCCCCCACCTGTCGGCCCTGGCCTGGGTCGAGGCTGACCGGGATGTGCGGATGGCCCGCGGCCTCGAGCGCGACGGCGAGTCCTTCCGCCCCCACTGGGAACGGTGGGCGTTGCAGGAGGACGAACTCTTCAAAGCCGAGGACACCCGCGCACACGCCGACGTGATCCTCAACACCTGAACTGTCCCGACGAGGCGCGCCCACTGGGCGCGCCTCGTCGTCAGCTCATGCTCGGCTTCTCCGCTCACTTCCCGAACAGTGGCGTCAGCACCTCTGCCGTACCGGCCATCGGGGTCCAGAGCCTCGCATACTCACCTTCGCTCCAGTAGAACGTCCCGTCTTCGAGGCGGTACAGGACGAACGGGTCCCCGGCCTTGGTCAGGAGGACGATGCTGTCGCCGTCGGGTGCCACCGCCGGCACCCCCAGTGGCGCGCTGGCAATTCCGGTGTTGATCTGTGCCAGAAGCTCCGCCGGGATGGCCGCTTCGTGGGCGGCGGTACTGGAGTCATTGCCGGCACCGGTCGCGACACACGTCACACCGGAGGTAGCTGTCACATTCTCCGAGAGGAGGGAAAACACCGAACCGGTCAGCGGGCACAAAGGCCCGGGGCGGGTCTGCGCCGTGTCGAGGTCCGCGCGCTGCTGGCGCCACAGCTCCAGGAGCTTCTCCTTGTAGAGCTCGCTGTTGCCCTTGACTGTTGCTCCCCCAATCACCAGATGGCAGCCATACTCCTGCAGTTCGACGGCGTGGCGCGTGCCGTCGGCATACTCGTGGACCACCAGGTAGGCGGGGCCGAGTTCCATGGTGCAGGCCTGGTCCTCAGGCACAGGCGAGAGGTCGTTGAAGGCTGCGGCGGCCTGGGAGACCAGGCCGGCTTCCTCCAGGGGTTCCAGTGGCGGCGCCGGGGATCCCACCTGCATCTCGCCGCTGGCGCACAACCAGACGCGCTCGGCATCCTCAGGCAGCGCGCCATCGGGCAGTTCAGTGGACGCCAGATCGCCGGAGGCTGCGTCCTTGCACCCCTCGGCGACGTAGGGCTGGGGAGCGTCACTGGTGTGGCCGGGATCCGTCGTCGGCTCAGGTGCAGCACTGGACCCCGGACCCACTGGCTGACCCGCAGGGGGAACGTCGGTGGGACCGGCCTCCTCGAGGGCCGCATCCAGCTTCGCTGACAGCGCCTCCGACGGCTTCCAGAACCACTCCTGGCCCTCCCCGTCGCGGGCGCGGTACAAGCCGTCCTCGTGCCGCACCAGGCTCAGGTAGTCCGTGAACTTGTTGGACAGCGTCAACCAGATGCGCTGCTCCGGCGCGGACGACGTCGGTTGCGGTGTGTTCTCTTCCGGTGGCTCGAGCGAGGCCCGCATGGATTTCGTCACCTCGGCGACGAGGGCGTCGCTGAGGTACGTGGCTGATCGCGAACCGTCGGTGCCCTCACCGCACAGGGACCCCTGGACGGCATCCCACGGATTCATCTCGATGAGCGACAGCGGTCCGGGGCAGATGTTGGGCACCACCCAGTCGCCGGTGTCGCTCTGACGCTGCTTCACCCAGGCGTTGTACAGCGCCCCGTAGAACTCGTCCGCGCCAGCCCGGGCGACGCCACCGTCGTAGGTGGTGCGACAACCGTGGCGATCGCCCCCAATGATGCGACGGGAGCCGTCGGGGTACTCGAAGACGGCATTGAAGGACAGGTTGTAGTCGGCCAGGCAACTCGTGACGGTGAGGTCGATGACGTCGGCGGCCTGGACATCCGCGATGAGGGTGTCCAGCCCGGACGTCAGCGGTTCGATGGGGCCGACGAACCCTATGCCGGTCTCGGGCGAGTAGTCGCCGCAGAACCAGGCCTTCACTGCCCCGGGCTCCGCTGGACCGGTCTGGACCTGGGACCAACTGATCGGTGTGCCGTCGTCGTTGTAGCAGGCACGGGCGCCCGGGAGGCTGGGCACTCCGCCCGGTTCCTCGCCCTGCCGCACGTCCGGAGTCTGCGACGTTGTGGTCGCGGGCTGGGCGACGGTGGGCCCGTCCGCCGGAAGGTTGAGGGCCACGGGCACGGCGACGGCCACCAGCGCCAGAGCCGCGAGGGCCCCCACCACGCCATTGCGCCTGGCGCGCTTCCGGCGTGCGCCGTCGACCAGGCGTGCGGGCGACAGGTCGTCGGGGACGATGCGGCGCAGGTTGTCGGAGATATCAGGATCGTGGATTTCGGGGTCGTTCATGGTGTCACCTCTTGTCCGGCGAGATGGACCGAGCCGCGCAGTGCTGCGCAACCGCGGTGGGAGTGGGATTTGACCGTGCCTTCCGGTATCCCGAGGACGTGGGCCACCTCAGCGGTGGGCATGTCGTCGACGAACCGGAGGGTGAGGACTGCACGCTGCATGCGCGGCAACCCGTCGAGGGCCCGGAGCAGGTCGACGCGCAGCGCGTCAGCGCCGCCAGCGGCTTCCGTGTCGGGTACGTCATCGTGGGGCCGCTCCGAGCGCCAGCTCATCCGTCGCCACCACGACACGTACGTGCGGTAGATGGTCGTGCGGACGTAGGCCTCGAACTTGTGGTCGTTGGACATGGCGGCGTAGCGCCCCCACGTCTTGGCGAGCGCGGTCTGCACGAGGTCCTCGGCGTGATGATGGTCACCGGTCAGCAGCCATGCGGCGCGCAGCAGCCCGCGGCCGCGTTCGGCCACGAACTGCTCGAAGCCCACGGCCTCGTCCACCAGTGATTCCGTCATCGGTCACCACCTCCTACCCACCACGACGCGGTGAACGCCGTGATCGGTTGCAGTGTTCCAGCAAGAGGCGTTGAGCCGATCATTCCGGTGTGAAGTCGAAGCCGTAGCGTTCCAGTTCTCGCTGCACATCCCCCGGGATCGGCCATGAGCGTTCGCTCATCTCGTCGACGAGGTGGGCAGGATTCCGGCCGTTCCAGTAGAGGCGTGTGCTCTTGCCGTCGGCATCGGTCAGCACCAAGAAGTTGGCGGTGTTCCAGCCGTTCAACGTGGCCTTGGTGGACTCCGCCGCGAACCTTCGGGCCAGCTCTGTCGCAAAAGCCGGCTCAAGATCCGGACCCTTCGCCGGCACCGCAAACTGCCCGAGGCAGGTAAGTCCCCCAACGACGCGGGAGAGGTCACCCGTGAGAGTGGCGGGGTCATAGCCACCACACTCCGGAGGGGCGACGTAGAACGGCGTCGTCCGCAGCCCTGACAGGGCCTCCTGCCACTCATCCGCGAGAGGCCCGGACGGCATCCACGCCCCGCCCTCCTCCCCCAGGTACACGACCCCGCCCTCGCCGACAGCCAGCACGAGAGGGTCGCCAAACGCATTCAGCAAAACAATCGACGGCAGGCCGGCGGTGAGGCGCATGTCCTCCGGCGCGCCCGGTGTGGGCGTCGCCTCGGCGATGGCCGTGACCAGGGCGGGTGGGAGCCAGCGCTGCACGACATCGCCGTCGAAGTCCGTCGAGTCCGACGGCAGCCCGCAGAGCGCTCCGCTGGTGGCTTCCGCTCGGTCAACCGGGAGGAACGTGTGGGGATAGCGGGGTTCACCGGTGTCGCTTCGCGGGTATCCGTCGCACAGCCGCGGCTCACCCAGGTCGGACGAGAGGTGGGTGGCCCGCTGCTCGGTCCACATCGGCGCGATGGCCTCCAGCAGCGCGTCGCCGCCGACTCTGCCACCCCAGCCCCCCACCCACCGGCAGTTGACAGTCTCTGCCGAGATGACGCGCCGGCGGCCGTCCGGGTAGTCGATGGCAAGGTGGTACGTCACTCCGCCGACCTCCGTGCAACCATCCCCCTCCCGAGCCGGCATGGGCTCAAGTTGGTTGATGGCGTCGACGACCCGGTCCGGGTCCACCACGAGTGGCTCCCGCAGGCCGAGCTGCCCACCGAAACGGGCGTTGAGGTCGCCGCACAGCCACACCCGCTCCGCGCCGACGGGCAGCCTGTCTCCGGCCGGCAGTTGGTCGGGCGCGAGCGTGCCGTCCCGGATGTCGGCGCACACCTTGGGTGTCAGGCCGCCCGTGTCCTCCGGGCCGAGTGTGGGTTCCGGCTCCGCGTCGGGGTTTCGCCGCAGTTGCGCGAAGTAGTCGTCCAGGCGTTGCGCCTGTGCGGCGTCGGGGTACCAGACCCGTCGCTCGGGGTTGTTCCACATCAGACCGGCGGCCCTGCCCCACGTCCCCCAGGACAGGGTGACGGGGTCGTTGTGGGGGCTGAGCAGGACGATCTGCTCATCTGAACTGAACGCCCCGAACCGGCTCAGCGGCTCACCACCCGACGACACCTTGTCCCGGACCAGTGTCAACAGGTCCGCAGGGAGGTCATCGCTCCTCATGGTGGCGCCGGCGCCGCCGGCGGTGGTCTTCCTCTGGAGGACGCATCCGTGGCCATGCCCGAGATCGGCGGGGTCCATGCTGAACAGCGAGGTGTACCCGGGGCACATGGTGACGTCGAGTTGCACAGGGTCAGTGGACTCGCGCTGCGCTTCCCACAGATCCTGCAGGGTCGCCACATAGCCGTCGGCCCCTTCCACGATGCCGCTCGACATCCTGAAGTGCTGGCAGCCATCGGGTGCGAAGTTCCCCTCGAGGGTTTGCGTCTTCTGGTCGGGATACTCGACGAGGAGGTGGTACACCTCGCCACTGGACGCGCAGTCGATCGCCGCTCCCTCCTGCCAGGTCAGGTCGTTGAAGGCGCTCACCGCCTCGTCGACGCCCACAGTGAGGGCCTCCTGAGGCCCGATGAACGCCAACTGCCCCCCGTAGGGAAGCCTCGGGTAGGCCTCGCCGCAGAGCCATAGTTTCGTCGCTCCTTCCGGGAGCTTGCCGTCGACCGGGTCGGTCCCCTCGAAGTTCTTGTCCGCAGCTTCCTGACAGGGAGTGGGCATGCCCTCCCGCTCCGGTTGTGGCGTGGCAGTGGGGGCCGGGGTGGTCATCACCTGCGGTCCGGCACCCAGATGCAGCCCCATCGGGATGGCGAAGGCGACGACGACCGCGACCGCGGCAGCCCCGACCATTCGGCGGCGATGCTGGCTCCGGCGTCGGGCCCTGCCTGCCCAACCCCCGGCGGACGGCTGCTCGGGGAGGATGCGCTGGAAGGCGTCGCTGAGTTCGTGTCCGTTCATGAGTCGACCTCCGTGTCACTCAGGTGGGTGGAGAGCCGCATTGCTTTGAGGCCACGGCTGGCGTGTGAGGTGACGGTGCCGACGGGTATCCCCAGCATCTGCGCGACCTCCTGGGCGGGTCGGTCCTCGAAGTACCGCAGCACCAGGACGGCCCGCTGCATGCGGGGCAGTGTCGCCAGTGCGCGGAGCAGGTCCTCCCGCAGTGCCGGGTCGTCGTCGACGACGCCGATGGCGTCCGGGTGCACCTCGGTGGGGACCTCGGAACGCCAAGCCTTCCGTCTCCACCAGGAGACGAACGTCCGGTAGATGGTGGTGCGGACCTGAGCCTCGAAGTGTCGATCATTCTCGCAGGAGGCGTAGCGGCCGTACATCTTGGTGAGCGCCGTCTGGACGAGATCCTCGGCGTGGTGGGCGTCGCCCGTCAGCAGCCACGCAGCCCACCAGAGCGCACCGCCCCGGTCCGACACGAACTCGTCGAACCCGGCGGCCGCCTCGATGCGACGCTCCGTCATGACTGCCTCCACACCCCTACAGACGCGGTGGGGGTGGTGTTCCACTGCAGCGGGGTTGCAGACATCATGGCGGAGCGGTCGGCGCCGCGCTCCAACGCTCAGCTGTGCGTCGGCTGCGGCGAGGGTCGGCCCTCGTCGAGGGCCTTGTTGAGTCGTGCCGCAAGTTCCGGGGTCGGTGTCCATTCCCAGCCCTTGTCACCCTGCTGCCAGAACCACTTGTCAGTGGCCGTCTGCATGAGGGGCAGCCGGTCGCCGTAGTCGTCCACCAGCATGATGGTGTCCCCGTCCCAGTGGACAGCCGGGTTGGGTTCCAGGTCAGTGCGCACCCACGCCACGCTTGCGCTCTGCGCCTCCCTTCGGGCCTCAGTAACCAACTGTTGCGGCGCGGGGACCCTGACGCCCTCCACGACTCCGGCCTCGTTCCGAATGACTGTGCACAGCGCGCCGTCCACGTCGTAGCGGTCCATGGGCCGACCCAGGGAGGGACCCATGTTGTCGCACACCCCGACCCGTGGGGCCAGCGGCGGGTTCTGCGGATTCTCGTCGCGCTGCCGCCTCCACAACTGATCCAGACCGTAGAACCATTCCGGGCTTCCGTAGCGGACGTGCTGCTGCTCACTGCCCCAGAGGACCTGCCCCGAGCTGTAGAGATCGATCTGCACCACGTAGCGCTGGCCGTCGGCGTACGTGAAGACGAGGTAGCCCTTGTTGGGCGACAGGGAGCGCTGCTTGCCCTCGACCGGCGTGGTGGAGAGTTCGCGGAAGCTGTCGACCAACCGCTGTGTCGCCTGCGTACCCACGAGCGGTTCGAAGGGCGCGCGGGAAACCACACCGCTGCAGAACCACACCGCTGATGGGCCGTCCGGGAGCGTGTCGCCGGGGAGCTCACTGGTGGCCATGCGGCCTTCGGCGTCCACCCTGCACTGCTCGTCATAGGACGCTGTGCTGATCGCGGTGGGCTGCGGCGTGGCCACCTGCTGGCCGGAGCTGCCCATGGTCAGGGCCAGGGGAACGGCCAGGGCTGCGACCAGTGCCGCGGCCGCTGTTCCCGTGAGGGTGCGGGTCCGGCGGCGACGGCGTCGCGCACCCGCCAGCAGGCCCTCGGGGAGTTCCCGGTGCGGCACCACCTTGTCGAGCGTCTCGGAGATCTCGTCCTCGTTCATCGGCTTGCCTCCTCATCAGTCAGGTGCACCGACCCCTGCAGGGTCACGCACCCACGGTGGGCGTACTTCTTGACCGTCCCCTCACCGATACCGAGGATCGACGCCACCTCCGCGATGGGCCGATCCTCGAGGTATCGCAGGGACAGAACCGCCCGTTGCATGCGCGGCAGGGTGTCCAGTGCGCGCAGCACGTCCAGTCGCAACGCGACGGGTACGTCGTCGTCGGCCCGCTCCGGCACCTGTTGCGTGACGGTCTCGGAGTTCCAACTCTTGCGCCGCCACCACGACACGAACGTGCGGTAGATGGTGGTCCTCAGGTAGGCCTCGAACTTGTAGTCGTTGGCCAGCGCGTCGTACTTGCCCAACGACTTGGCCAGCGCGCTCTGGAGCAGGTCCTCCGCGTGGTGGTCGTCGCCCGTCAGCAGCCACGCGGCACGCAGGAGGCCGCTTCCGCGGTCGGCGAGGAAACCCTCAATGCCGTGTGCTGCGGCATCTGTTGCATCCTCCATGGTGACCTCCTACCCCTCACGACGCTGTGACCCGCCCGGAAGGTTGTCACTCTGCCGTGATCAACCTGTAAAGACCTTGTCCAGAGCCTCGGCGAGCGTGCCGGTGGGGGTGAGTGACCAGTGCGTCAGCGACGGGGCGCGGAGCGTGTGGCACCCGTGATGGCAGCGAGGATTTCCTCGTAGGTGGCCTCCGATGCGGAGAAGGACCCGTTGTTGCGTCCGTGCCTCAGTACTTCGACGCGATCGGCCACGGCGCGCACGTCCGTGAGGTTGTGGCTGATGAGGATGACACCCAACCCCATGTCGCGCAGACCGTCGACGTAGGTGAGTACCTCAGCCGTCTGGCTGACGGACAGCGAAGCCGTTGGCTCGTCCAGGACCACGAGCCGCGGATTGGCCACGAGGGTGCGGGCAATGGCCACGCACTGACGCTGTCCGGCCGACAAGGTGTACAGCGGGGCCCGCAGGTCCGGGATGCGGCTGTGCAAACGGTTCAGGTAGCTGCGGGCCAGGTCGTCCATGGCGTCCACGTCGAGGAGTCCCCGCACGGAGTGTTCCCGACCCAGGAAAATGTTGGAGGTCACGTCCAGGTTCTCGGGCAGGGCCAACTCCTGGAACACCGGGGCGATGCCGTGCGAGAACGCTGCCTGGGCGTTGGGGATCGTGACCGGCTCACCATCGATGAGGATGGTGCCGGAGTCCGGCCTGTGGATGCCGGCGACGATGCGGGCGAGCGTGGACTTGCCGGCCGCGTTGTCGCCGACCAGCGCCACCACTTCACCGCGGTGCACATCCAGGTCGACATCCATCAGGGCCTCCACTCCACCAAAGTGCTTGGAGATGGCACGAAGGCTCAACAGCGGGATGGGGCGTTCCATGGCGTCACACTTCCTGGGTCATCAGCGAGGGGCTCACGGCATCGTGGGCCAGAGCGAGAGCTCCCCGAGCCTCGGGGTCCTGGCATTCAGACTCTCTCACGACGATGGCGCGGCTGAGGAGGGGGCGCGAGGCCAGAGCCTCCCGGATGGGGTCGCAGAACACGTCCCCCGCTGCCGCGAGTTCTCCTGCGATGGTGACGCACTCCGGCCCGAGCAGCATGGCCGCGTCCGCCACCACTCCCCCGACGACCGCTGCGGCATCGGCCACCACCTGCCGACAGCCGGGGTCGCCGGCCCGTGCCGCGGCGACGATGGCCCGCAGGCCCATGGGCCCATGACTCACCCGCAGGTCCTCCGCCATGGCGTCGCTCGTGACGACAGTGTTGAGGCAGCCGCGCGCACCACACCGGCAGATGGGCCCGGAAGCGTCCACCCGGACGTGACCCAGCGCCCCTGCAATACCGCCGACACCCCGGTGCGGTAGGCCCTCCAGCAGGATGCAGCCGTCCACGTTGTGCGAGGCGCGCACCAGAAGTCCCGTGGTGACGCCGCGAAGGCTGCCGTACCGGGACTCGGCGACGGCGGCCGCCTCAGCCTCCGATGTGACCAGGATTCCTCTGCGAAGCCGCCGCTCCAGCACTGCCTCCACCCGGACGTCCTCCCAGCCGGGCAGTCCAGCAGCGGCGGGCAGGCCGGTCCGCGCCGGCAGAGCGACCCCCACCGCATCGACGTCGTCCAGGGAGGCACCCAGCTGCTCGGTCAGTTCGGCCACCAGTAGGGCGATCCGGTCCAGGGTGGTGTCGTGACGATGATCGGCGGGCAGCGGGAAGGACTGGCGCGCGTTGACGGAATACGACGCGTCCGCGACGATCACTTCCGCGGCCCTGCGTCCGATGTGGACGCCGACGGAGAGTTCCGAGGAGCGCACCAGTGACACCTGCTGGGCCCTGCGCCCGGACCTCGTGGTGATGCTCGTCTGGACGATGCCAGCGGCCAGTAGTTGCTTCACGATGTTGGACACGGTGGCTGGCGAGAGTCCCGTGGCGGCGGCAAGCTCCACCTGGGTGATCTTGCCGTATAGCTTCACTGCTTCAACGATTCGACCACTGTTGGCTTCGCGCAAGGACGCCTGCGAACCAGGTGCCCCCATGCCGATGCTCACGCTGCTAACGCTAGCAGTCAGACCCAAGAGTGACAGGCGAGCGCTTACAGCGTGCCTTGACTTCTTACCTTGAATTCAGTGGTGCAACTCAGGAGCCAGCTCGGGAGAGGGAGCATCCAGCGACTCCCGACGCTCAAACCACAGGATGGAACCAGACTATAAGGCGTTGTGGGAGCGGCAAGTAACCGCTCCCCCCGGCCATGAACCCAAGAGCCCCGCAGAAAAATTGAATTTAAGGCTTGACGCCAATGGGGTGGAGGCTTTACCGTTTCCTCATCACCGAGCACCGCCGCTCCCGAGCAATCACCGCAGGCGCTCACCCAGCCAGTCGAAGGAGACCAGGCATGACAGCAAGCCACGTTCTGCTCGAGATGCGACGCATCACGAAGGAGTTCCCCGGCGTCCGCGCCTTGGACGAGGTCACCATGCAGGTTCGTCGGGGCGACATCCACGCCATCTGCGGCGAGAACGGTGCCGGCAAGTCCACGCTCATGAAAGTGCTTTCCGGCGTGTACCCCCACGGCACCTACGAGGGCCAGATCATGTTCGAGGGCTCGGAGATGAACTTCTCCACCATCAAGTCCTCCGAGGAGAAGGGCATCGTGATCATCCATCAGGAACTGGCCCTGATCCCCGAGCTGTCGGTGGCCGAGAACATCTTCCTGGGCTCCGAGATCATGCGCGGTCGGCTCATCGACTGGGAGGCCTCACGACTCCGTGCCATGGACCTCCTGGCTCGCGTCGGTCTGGACATCGACCCTGACACCGCCATCAAGTCCCTGGGGGTCGGGCAGCAGCAGCTCGTCGAGATCGCCAAGGCGCTGTCCAAGGACGTGAAACTGCTCATCCTCGACGAGCCGACGTCCGCCCTCAACGAGGACGACTCCGCCAACCTGCTGGACCTGATGCGCGGACTCAAGGCCAAGGGGATCACCTGCATCATGATTTCCCACAAACTGAACGAGATCGCCGCGGTCTCCGACGCCGTCACCGTCATTCGTGACGGCAGGACGGTGGAGACCTACGAAGTGGTCGCCGGACACGTCGACGAGGACCGCATCATCCGCGCCATGGTGGGCCGTTCCATTGAGAACCGCTACCCGAGCCGCGAGCCGCACATCGGCGACGAGCTCATGGAGGTGCGGGGATGGAACGTGGAGCACCCGAGCATCCCGGGGCGACTCATCGTCAATGACGCACACTTCACGCTTCGCCGAGGCGAGGTCGTCGGCTTCGCAGGCCTCATGGGCGCGGGACGCACCGAACTGGCCCGCTCCATCTTCGGGCGCTCATATGGCACATGGCTCAGCGGACAACTCATCCTGGATGGCGAGGAGATCGCGCCGAAGAACGTGGAACAGGCGATCGCCGCAGGCATCGCCTACGTCACCGAGGACCGCAAGACACTGGGCCTCAACCTGATCGACTCCATCAAGAAGACCATCGTCTCGGCAAACCTCCGCGACATCGTCACCCGCGGTCTCCTGCAGCCACGCAAGGAGAACAAGGTGGCGGAGAAGTACCGCAAAGAACTGCGCATCAAGGCGCCGAGCGTCGACGTCGGTGTCTCCACCCTCTCCGGCGGCAACCAGCAGAAGGTTGTCCTGGCCAAGTGGATGTACCCGGCACCGAAGGTGCTCATCCTCGACGAGCCCACACGAGGCATCGACGTCGGTGCCAAGTACGAGATCTACAAGCTCATCCACTCCCTTGCCAACGACGGCAAGGCCGTCATGGTGATCAGCTCCGAGTTGCCTGAACTCCTCGGCATCTGTGACCGCATCTACACCATCTGCGAAGGCCGTATCACCGGCGAACTCGCGGCCAGCGACGCCGACCAGGAAACCCTGATGCGCCGCATGACCACCACATCAGCAACCGCGCCGGCGGCCCCGGCACTGATCGCCTGAGCCCGGACAGGACAGCAATGAAGCACCTGAAGCAGATTTTCGGAGGCAGCCTCCAGCAGTACACGATGGGGCTCGCCCTCATCCTCCTCGTCGTCGTCTTCAACCTCGTCTCCGGCGGTCGGATGCTGACGTCCTCGAACTTCCAGAACCTCATCTCCGGCAACGCCTACGTCCTGATACTGGCGATCGGGATGGTGATGGTCATCGTCATCGGGCAGATCGACCTGTCGGTCGGTTCCGTCGCCGGCTTCGTCGGCATGGTCACAGCCCTCAGCATCGCCCAGTACGGATTCCCCTGGTGGGCGGGCATGCTGCTCGGTCTCGTCGCCGGCATCGTCGTTGGCGCCTGGCAAGGATTCTGGCTCGCCAAGATCGGTATCCCCGGATTCATCACCACGCTGGCAGGCATGATGATCTTCCGCGGCCTCGTGATCTGGATGTCGAAATCCATCTCGGTGCCAGTGCCCAAGCAGTTCCAGTTCCTGGGCGCCGGTTACCTCCCCGAATGGGGTCCCGCCTGGACCGGCATGAACAACTCGACCCTGCTGCTCGGACTGATCGGGGCTGCCTGGTTCGTCCGCAGCGAGATGAACCGCCGCAGGCACCTCATGGAACGCGGACAGGAAGTTCCACTGTGGGCCTCGCTGGTACGCATCGTCCTCCTCGTCACCGTCATCGGCTACGTCACCTACCTCTTCGGTAGCGGCCGCCCCGGCACATCGTTCCCCATCCCCGGCGTCATCCTCGTCATCCTCGTGATCATCTACCACGTCCTCACCCATCGGACCCGCTTCGGCCGCCACATCTACGCAGTGGGTGGCAACAAGGCAGCCGCCGCCCTCTCCGGTGTCAACACGCAACGCACCTACTTCCTCGTCATGATGAACATGTCATTCCTGGCAGCCATCGCAGGCATCCTGTTCATCGGTCGCGCCACCGCCGCCGGACCCTCCGACGGCACCATGTGGGAGCTCGACGCCATCGCCGCAGTGTTCATCGGCGGCGCCGCGGTCTCCGGAGGCATCGGCACCGTGATCGGCTCCATCATCGGTGGCCTCGTCATGGCCGTACTCAACAGCGGGCTCATGCTCATGGGTGTGGGCGCGGACCAGACACAGGTCATCAAGGGTCTTGTCCTGCTGGCGGCTGTCGCCTTCGACGTCTACAACAAGCAGCAGGGACGCTCCTCCATCATCGGTCACCTGATGCGCAACTTCGGATCAGGTGGGGACAACGAAGCCGGCTCCACGACAGCCGGGTCCATCACCGGGCAAGCCGAGCTTCCCTCCGCCGGGGGCCCCGTCGTCGACGCCATCGACACGATGCCCGAGCCCGCTCAGCGTTGACCCGGGACGGCCGCCGGCCACCCGTCAAACCAGCCCCCACCACGTGTGAAACCCACATCGTCTGGGCATGCCATGCCCAAAGACCAGCCCGGGACCCCGGGCCCTCGAAAGGAACAACCATGAAGTTCAGAGTCGCATCAGCCCTGGCTGCAGTCCTCATCACCTCGCTGAGCCTCACCGCCTGTGGCGGCGGTCGCGAAGGAACCACCTCCGACCCCGCCGCCACCGGATCCAGCGAGACCGCCGCCGGATTCGCCGCCGACGCCACCGTCGGTGTGGCGCTGCCCTGGCTCGGCACCCAGAACTGGAAGGAGGCCGAGGTCTTGTTCAAGGACCAGCTGAAGGCCGCCGGTCTCACCCCGCTGGTGCAGAGCGCTGACCAGAAGGTGCCGCAACAGCAGCAGCAGATCGAGGCCATGATCGAGCAGGGCGCCAAGGTCATCGTCGTCGGGCCCGTCGACGGCACGCAGCTGGGCTCCGTGCTGGAGAAGGCCCACGACGCGGGTATTGCCATCATCGGCTACGACCGGCTCATCGAAAACACCACCGGCGTCGACGCCGTCGTGCAGTTCGGCTCCATCCGCACCGGTGAGCTGCAGGGCCAGTCCCTCCTCGACGGCCTGGCCGAACGCGCCGGGGATGCCCCGTACAACATTGAGCTGTTCGGCGGCGGACCGGCTGACCCGAACGCCCCGAGCTTCTTCGAAGGAGCCATGAAGGTCCTCCAGCCGAAGATCGACGACGGCACCCTCGTGGTCGTCTCCGGACAGAAGGACTTCACGCAGGTCGCCACCCAGGACTGGGACAACGCCAAGGCGCAGGCCCGCATGGACTCGCTGCTCTCCGGCTTCTACGCCGACAAGACCATCGACGGCGTCCTGTCCCCCAACGACGGCATCGGGCGCGCCATCCTGACCTCCGTCGCCCAGGCCGGCCAGGAACTCCCGGTCGTGACCGGGCTCGACGCTGAGAACGAGTCCATCATTTCCATCAACGACGGCAAGCAGTACTCCACCGTCGCCAAGCCCACCGACGCACTGGTGGCCAAGACCATCGAGCTCATCTCCGCGCTGCAGAAGGGTGAGGCCATGCCCTCCACCGACGCCAAGGAGAACAACGGCAGCATCGACGTCCCGATCTTCCAGCTGGACCCGGTGGTCGTGACCAAGGCGAACCTCAAGGAGGTCTTCGCCAATGACCCCGAGCGCCTGAAGCTCATCGAGGGCTGACCGACTCCATCACGACGAGGCGTGGGCAGGATGTTCCTGCCCACGCCTCGTCGCGTCCAGCGGCAGCAGTGCAGCTGCCCAGTACCCGTGGCTCTGGAAGACTTGCCCCGTGAGCGAGCAGACCGGAACCTTGTACGAACGCGTCGGAGGACGTGAGACCTTCGCGAAGCTGATTCGCGTCTTCTATGAAGGCGTCGCCGAGGACCCGCCGCTGCGCGCGCTGTATCCCGAGGAGAACCTCGCGCCTGCCGAGGAGCGGCTGCTGCTGTTCATGGAGCAGTACTGGGGCGGCCCCAAGACCTACAGCGAGACCCGCGGCCACCCCCGTCTGCGCATGCGTCACGCACCCTTCGCTGTCACACCCACGCAGCGCGACCGCTGGCTGCACCACATGCACGCTGCCATCGACGCCGTCGACCTGGACCCGTCGGACGAAGCAGAACTGCGGGACTACGTCACCCGGGCCGCACAGTTCATGGTCAACGCCGACGAGGAGTCGGCCGGCAGCACCCCGATGCACCTGCCCCTGGCCTGACCGACGCGGTGCGCCCCGTTCCCTGAGTGCCGCCGTGAGGAACGACGTCGGTGTATCGAATTCCCCGTGAGGTCGATGTGGGACCCTCCTTCGTCGCGCGGCAGCGTGGGGGCGCGCTAGGGTCGAGCGCATGCGTGGTGAGTACAAGGTTCCAGGCGGCAAGCTTGTCGCAATCGACATCGAGGCCGAGGAGGGGCGGATCACCCGGGCGGCGTTGTCCGGCGATTTCTTCCTCGAACCCGACGAGGCCCTCGACGACATCAACGGCGCCCTCATGGGCATGCCCGACGATGCGTCCGTGGACGACCTCGCCGCCGCCATCTCGTCACGCCTCCCCGACGGCGCCAGGCTCATGGGCTTCACCCCCGAGGCCGTGGGCATCGCCGTGCGCCGCGCGCTCGGCCACGCCACCGACTGGTCTGACCACACCTTCGACGTCATCGGCCCCGTCACCATGGATCCCCGGATGCATGTGGCCCTCGACGAGGTCATGGCCAGAGAACTGGCCGCCGGCACGATCAACCCCTGCCTGCGGATCTGGGACTGGGACCGGCCGCTGGTGGTCATCGGCTCCTTCCAGTCCTACAGGAACGAGATCGACGACGAGGGCCGGCAACGCCACGGCATCAACGTCGTGCGCCGCATCACCGGTGGCGGTGCCATGTTCATGGAGCAGGGCAACTGCGTGACCTACTCACTCATCGCCCCCACGTCACTGGTGGAGGGCCTCAGTTTCGAGCGCAGTTACGCGTTCCTCGACGAGTGGGTCATGGGTGCGCTGGCGGAGCTGGGAGTCAACGCCCGCTACGTCCCCCTCAACGACATCGCCTCTGACAAGGGCAAGATTGCCGGAGCGGCGCAGCGTCGCCTCGCCGGTGGCGTGGTGCTGCACCACGTGACCATGGCCTACGACATCGACGCCGACAAAATGCTCGAAGTGCTGCGCATCGGGCGCGAGAAGATGTCCGACAAGGGCACCAAGTCGGCCAACAAGCGCGTCGACCCGCTTCGTTCGCAGACGCACATGCCCCGCGACGAGATCATCGCTGCCTTCCTGCATCACTTCGAGGGCCGCTACGAGACGATGCGCCGTGACTACAGCGAATCCGAGCTGTCGGAGGCCCAGCACCTGGTCGACACCAAGTTCTCCTCAGACGAGTGGACCAAACGCGTCCCGTGATCCCCGGTGCAACCCGGGACTGTGGGACGATTGGTCACCACTGACAAGCAGTGATACCGACAAGCTGTGGAGCACACCATGACCAGCACTTCCTCGTCGCAGACCCGCGAACCCCGAGCCTTCGGGTGGTCGTCGGTGATCATCATCATCGGCACCATCGTGCTCGCGGCCCTCATGTTGCTGCTCATCCAGATTCCGACGTTCCAGAAGGCGACACCACTCGTGGTCCTCGGCACGGCCATGATCGCGCTGGGCTTCGGCGGGCGCGTCGTGATGCTGGTCGGTCAGCTCAAGGCCTCCACCGAGGCGGTGGTCATCGGCCTCTGCTACTCCATCGTGGTGCTGGGCACCCAGTGCTTCGAGCCGCTTTCGACCCGGGTCATCGTCGCCGGTGTCGCGTTGCTTGTCCTGCTCGTGATCGACGCCATCGACTCCCGCATCCTCACCTCGCGTCGCCGCTGACCGCCCAGTACCAGCCCTGTCACTCCGCGCCTGCAGGGTGCGACTCGTAGGAAGCCGGGTGGGCAAAGTTGGCGCGGACCCGCTCCATGTCGAACTTTTCCGACCGGTCGAAGGCGTAGATCCCGTTCTTCTCCTGGAACACGTCAGTGAGCTGGGTGTAGCAGTAGCCGAACATCAACGGGTTCTGGTCGAGGACCCGGGTGAGCCCCTCCATGCGGGCATACACCTCGTCCTCGGTGGCCGGCCGTTGGCCGTAGCCCCACGAGTTGTCATCCCCCTCGCGGGCCGCCTCCGGCACCCACCAGACGCCGCCGTACTCACTGCAGAAGTACGGCTGCCCTGCGTAGGGCAGTGAATAGGTCGGGGCCCCGTCAGCTGCAGACCCCGTGTTCTCCCCGGTGTTGGCGAATGGCTCCCCTCGCTCCAGACCCGACATCTTCTTCCCGAACTCCACCGGGTCCTGCTCGTAGTCGTGGCTGTCCCAGACATCAGTGGCCGCCACCCTGTGGCTGTAGCCGGAGGCGTCGATGACCGGGCGCGTGCGATCCATCCCCTTGGTGGCCCAGTACATGGCGGCCGTGACGTCGTCGAGGACGGTGAAGCGGTCGTGGAGGTACTGGTGGGTCTCGTTGAGCGGGCACCACCCGATGATGGAGGGATGGGAATAGTCGCGCTCCACCACCTCCACCCACTGGGCCACGAACGTCGGCGTCTGGCCCTGGTTGTGCCCGGCCGGCCCCTGCCCTGATGCGCCCCAGTCCGCGAACTCTCCCCAGAGCAGATAGCCGAGGCGGTCACAGTGGTGGAGGAAGCGTTCCTCTGCCACCTTCTGGTGGAGGCGGGCGCCGTTGAATCCCGCTGCCAGGCCGAGCTCGATGTCGCGCACCAGCGCTGCATCCGAGGGCGCCGTCATGAGGCCGTCCGGCCAGTACTGCTGGTCCAGCACGAGTCGCTGGAAGACGGGCTCACCGTTGAGCAGGATCCTCTGGCCGTCGATGCTGACGGAGCGCAGCCCCGCATAGGAGGCAAGGCTGTCGATGACAGTGCCGTCCTCGCCCAGCAGCGTGAACTCCAGGTCATACAGGTGGGGGTCCTCGGGGCACCACAGTCGACGGCGGTCCTGCGGCAGCACAAGCCGCAGGGACGGGACCATGGTCATGCCGACGACGGCCTCGTCGCGGGCCACCTCCCCGTCGCCGTCGCTGAGGACGGCGCGCACCCTCTGGCCGGGTCGGCCGTGGGCCACGGCTGCGTCCAGGTCGAACGTTGCGCGACCGGCGTCCGGCGTGATCCGTGGGCGCACCAGGTGGGAGGTGGGCACGGATTCCAACCAGACGCTCTGCCAGATGCCGGTGGTCCTCGTGTAGTTGCAGTGCGTGTTGCCGAACCACGTGGCCTGCTTACCGCGGGGCAACACCTCATGACGCGGGTCCCGCGCACGAATGACCAGGTCGGCCTCGCGTCGTCCGTCGAGAGCCGACGTGACGTCCAGGGTGAACGACGAGTGCCCACCGCGGTGGCGGCCTACCTCCACGCCATCCAGCCACACCGTGGCGTCGTGGTCGATGGCCTGGCAGTGCAGCAACACGCGGTCGCCCGCGGGCCAGTCCTCGGGCACGGCGATACGGCGCCGGTACCAGACCGCCTCGTGGAAGTCCGTGTCCCCGATGCCCGAGAGCTCCGACTCGGGCGCGAAGGGCACCAGGATCTCGTCGCGCAGGGTGCGCGCCAGGAGGCCACGCTCCAGCCCGGAGTCACCGGGATCCCTCTCGAACTCCCACACCCCGTTCAGCGTGAGCCAGCGGTCGCGCAGGAACTGTGGGCGGGGATGCTCGGCGCGTGGGATCTGCTGCACGGTCATGATGCCTTCTTCGGTGCTTCGGGATTCTCGACCAGCGGCGGTTCCACCTCGACGCCGCCGTCGTCGGTGAACGAGACACGCGAGAGCCACATCTGGCGCCCGGTGGCCTCGTCACCGACGGCGCCCGGCTCCCACGCGTGGTACACCATCCACAGCTGGTCCCCCACCTCGATGAGCGAGTTGTGGCCGGGCCCGGCAGCGACGTCGTTGGTCGTCAGGACGGGTTCCGGGTCCTTGGTGAAGGGTCCCGTCGGGGAGTCGCCGACGGCGTGGCCCACCGCGTACTTGTCGGTCCAGTACCCGTTGCCGGAGTAGAACATGTGGAACTTGCCGTCGTGTTCCCAGACGTTGGGGCCCTCGACGAGCATGTCCTCCCATGGGAGGTCCTGCTGCAGAACGTCCGTGGTCTCGCCCTCGGTGGACATCCCGTCAGCGGAGAGCCGGGCGACGCGGATGAAAGTGTCCACCCCGATGTGGTTGCCGTCGTTCTTCCAGTAGAGCCACGCCGTGCCGTCGGAGGCGATGAACGGCGAACTGTCGATGGAGCCGCCTTCGTCCTTCTCGCAGACCACGGGGGCTGTGGAGTCATCCACGTAGGGCCCCGCCGCGGTGTCGGAGGTCGCCACCGACAGGCACTGCCTGTCCTGACCCACCACCATGGTCGTGTAGTACATCCGGTAGGTTCCGTCCGTCCACTTGATGGTTTCCGGCGCCCACACCTTGCCGGGCGAACTCCACACCGGAAGCACAGGCAGGGCGTCACTTCCCTGTTGCCACGTGACCATGTCGTCACTGGTGGCCGTTTGGACGTTCATGGTGTTGCCGTTGGTGGCGAAGGCAATGAAGCCGTCCCCGTCGGCCAGGATGTGCGGATCGGCAAAGTTGGTGGCGTACACGGGGTTGGTGAAGCCCTCGGTCATCGAGGATTCCTCCTTCGTGGGGTTGGGAGAGGTGCTGGGGCTCGTGGGCGTGCCGGAGCATCCCACCAGGCCTGCCACCAGCAGGAGAGGGGCCAGGAGCTGGGTGAGCCCTCGCGTCGACGTCATCCCTTCACCCCGCCGCTGGCCACACCCTCGATGACGTAGCGCTGCACGAAGATGTAGAGGATCAACACCGGCAGCGAAGCGATGACGGCTCCGGCCATGATGACGGGGTAGTCGATGGTGTAGGCACCCTGCAGTTTCGTGAGGCCGACCGGCAGTGTGAGTCGCGCGTCGCTGAACAAGACGTACAGCGGCCAGATGAAGTCGTTCCAGTTGGCGAGGAAGGCCAGCACCAGCAGCGTCACCATGGCGGGCATGGCGTTGGGCAGCATGATGCGCAGGAACGTCGTGAACGGCCCGGCGCCGTCGATGCGCGCGCTCTCCTCGAATTCCTTCGGGAGTCCCAGGAAGAACTGACGCATGAAGAAGACACCGAACGCACCGGCCGCCCCCGGAATGATGATGGCCAGGAGCGTGTCAAGCCAGCCGAACGCGTCCAGGAGGAGGAAGTTCGGCATGAGGAAGATGAAGCCCGGGACGAACAGTGTGGAGATGATGAGGCCGAAGATGATGTTGCGGCCCGCGAACTCCATGCGCGCCAGCGCGTATCCCGCCAGGGATGCGGTGACGACCACCAGGAGGGCGTGCAGGGTGGCTGCCACCATCGAGTTGGCGAACCAGAGGAAGATCGGGTTGTCAGCGGCGCTGAGCAGGATGTCATAGGCACGCAACGTCGGCGCCTGTGGCCACAGCGTGGGAGGAACGGACTGGGACTCACCGGCCGTCTTCAGCGACGTGAAGAACATGATGAGCAGGGGCCCCAGGAAGATGATGGACAGGATCGCCAGGAGTATCCAGAGCAGAGGGTTCCGCGCGACTCGCTTCATGCCGAGGCCCCCGCACGCCGCGTCTCATCTATTTCCCGGCGCTCCGCCTTGAGTTCGCGCCGCTCCTTCGCGGCTTCCCTGTCCCGCAGCAACCAGAAGTTGGCGATGGACACCAGCGCGAGGAACGCGGCCAGCACGTAACTCTCTGCCGCCGCGGCACCCATCTGGTAGCGACGCAGGCCCAGTTCCGTGATGGTCATGATGGCCGTCTTCGTGGACTCCGTCGGCCCTCCGTTGGTGATGATGTAGGACTGGCCGAACATGTTGGCGCTCGCCAGAATCGTGGTGATCATGATGAAAATGAGGACGGGCCGAAGGCCGGGGAGGGTGACGTAGACGAACTTGTTCCACCATCCCGCACCATCCAGCGCGGCAGCCTCGTACTGCTCTGCAGGAATGTCCCCCAGGCCGGCGAGGTAGATGATGGCGTTGAACCCCATCGTCCACCACACCGTGACCCCCACCAGGGCCACCCAGGCCCACGGCTGGTCCGTGGTCCACTGGATGTCGGTGCGAAAAATTGAGTTGATGATCCCGAAGTTGCCATCCAGCAGGTAGCGCCACATGAGGCCGATGACAGCCACGCCCAGCACGTAGGGGGCGAAGAACATCGCCCGGAAGAACGTGCGCCCGGGGAACCTGACGTTCAGCAACATCGCCAGCAACAGCGGGATGACGATCAGGAACGGCACGCTGGCCACCGTGAAGATCAGGGTGTTCTTCATGCCGTTCCAGAATTCGGGGTACGGCAGGGAGGTCTCATCCAGCAGGTCCGCGTAGTTCCGAAGTCCCAGGAAGATCTGGGAGTCCAGCATGTAGTCCCAGTCGTGCAGGCTGATCCAGATGCCGAACACCGCCGGGATGACCACGAACGTGACGAAGATGGCCAGGTAGGGGGTCAGGAACAGGTAGGGGGTCAGGGGCGAGCCGGACCTTCGGCTCGCCCGTCCCTTCAATGTGGCCGCCATGGCTCAGCGGTTGTACTTCTTGGCATTGTCCTCGAGGATCTTCTGGGCGCGCTTGGCGGAGTCCTCCAGCGCCTTGGCCGGATCCGTCCCGGAGAGCAGCACGGCGTTGAAGGCCTTCTCGAACTCAGCGAAGCAGTCGCCGATGCCGGGGATGGTCGGCGGGAAGTGCAGGTCATCGATCTGTGTGGCCAACTCGGCCTGCTCCTTCAGAGCCTTGAACTCCGCCGATTCGCGAACAGAGTTGCGGGCGGGCACCTGGCCGGCTTCGGCCCAGGCCAGTGACTGCTCGCTGATCCAGTTGATGAAGACACGCGATGCCACAGCCTTGTTGTCATCCGGGGTCTTCTGGACCGGCAGCACGAACTGGTGCGAACCCGCCCACGCGGCTTTGGTGCCGCCAATGTTGGGTAGCGCGGCAACGCCCCAGTTGATCTTGGTCTGCTTCAGATCGTTGACCTGCCAGATCCCGTTCCAGTTGAAGGCGTTTTCACCATTCTTGAAGGCGATGTAGTCAGCGTCCTGGGCGACCTTGGCCGGGGAGTACCCCTTCTTGATGAGGTCTGCGTACCAGGTGAGGGCTGTGACGCCGGGTTCCTCGGCCCACAGCACCTTGGTGCCCGCCTCGTCGAACAGTTGTCCGCCAAACTGCCAGATGAGGCTCTGAATGGTCATGCTGCCCGTGAACGGGAACGGCGTGGCCCAGTGACCCTGCACACCAGCCTTCTTCAACTCTTCCAGCGCAGCCAGGTATTCGTCGTTGGTGGTCGGCGGCTTCTCGGGGTCGAGGCCCGCCTTCTCCATGACGTCCTTGTTGTAGTAGAACCCCAGCGGGTGGACGTCGAGCGGGATGGAGTAGCGCTTGTCGGCGTAGATCCCCGCCTTCCACGGCACGGGCGCGAAATCGCTCTCCTTCAGATCCAGCGCCTTGGCCACGTCATCCAGGGGCTGGATGACGTTGCGGGCCGCGTTCGTGGCCACGGAGTCCACGTGCATGATGCCGATGTCGGGGCCCTTGCCAGCGGTGACTGCCGTGGGCAGCTTGGCGTAGTAGTCGGCCCACTGCATGGTGGTCATGGTGACGGCGATGTTCTCATGTTCCGAGGAGAACTGGTCCACCAGTTTCTTCATCATGGGGCCGTCGCCGCCCGTGAAGCCGTTCCAGAAGGCCAGCTTCACTGCCGGCCCGTCGTAGCCGGCCTTCCCTCCATCCCCGGACGGGGCGGCGGTGGGGGCGAGCGTGTCACGGGGGGATGAGCCACCCCCGCAGGCCGCCAGGGCGGCGGCTGAGCCGCCGATGGCGGCGAGGGACATGAAGCGCCGGCGGTTCAGCGCAGAAAAGTGTGGAGCAACCATGGGGTGAGGTCCTTCCTCGGTGAAGGTGGTTTACAACGGATAACCGTTTGACCAGTTTGCACCGTTGTAAACGCTTTGTCCAGCGCTTTCGCAAGATCATCCGCACGCCCTACGATGAGCCCATGGCCACCACCCTCAAGGATGTAGCCGAACACGCAGGCGTGTCGGTGAAGACCGTCTCCAACGTGGTCAACGCGCGCCCCAACATCAGCGCGACGATGCGCTCGCGCGTACAGGCCTCACTGGACGCGCTCGGCTACCGTCCCAATCTGGCGGCGCGCCAACTCAAACACGGGCGCGGTGGGTTCATCGCACTGGCCGTGCCACAACTGGACTCGCCCTACTTCTCCGAGTTGGCGTCCCACCTCGCTGCGCAGGCCACGCGACGCGGCTACATCCTGCTCATGGACATCACGGGGGCGGACAAGGAACAGGAAAGGCTCGCCCTCTCCGGCATGAGCGGTCAGATGGTGGACGGTGTCATCCTCTCGCCCCTGGGCCTCACGGCGGCCGAGATCGACGCACGCCACAGTTCCGTGCCACTGGTGCTCCTCGGCGAACGGGCCGTGCCGAGCGGTGTGGACCACATTTCGGTGGACTCGGTGGCGGCGTCCCGCGCCGTCGGGGAGTTCCTGCTCGCATCCGGTCGTCGGCGGTTGGCCGCCATCGGACGTGAGCCCATCCAGGGCACCTCGTCGGTCAGGCTGGAGGGGTTCCAGTCGGCCGTCGAGGACGCCGGCCTTCGGCTCCCCGGCAAGAGGATCGTCCGCGTCCGACAGTTCGACCGCGAGCACGGCTACTCCGCCATGCAACAACTCCTGGACTTGCCGGAGCAGGAACGGCCCGACGCAGTCTTCGCCTTCAACGACCTCCTTGCCATCGGGGCGATGCGCGCCTGCCTCGAACGAGGGGTTCGCATCCCGGAGGACATCGCCGTGGTGGGATTCGACGACATCCCCGAGGGTCGATTCCACACCCCATCCCTCACCACGGTGGCCCCGGACCTGGCAGCGTTGGCCAGCATCGCCATCGACCGCCTCATCCTGACCATCGAGGGAGGCTCACAGGGCCCTGAGCGCATCTTCGTCCCATGGGAGCTACGGTTCCGGGAAAGCACAGCCACCTGAGCCGCGCGGGACCCGGCTGGGCGTGACAACCCGCCCCCCGTAGTGCAATGCGGTAACAATCGGGGACAGTTTCCCCATTCGCCCGGGATATGGCCGGGCCCGCCGTTACAGTCAGGCCCAACCCCGTCTGTGACAAGCGAAAGAGACTCTAGGATGACGCGAAGATTCCCCTGGCGCCGCGCCGTGGGCCTGGGAGCAGCAATGGTGCTGCTCACGCCCACCACCATGGCCACCGCCGACCCCCAGGACGGCTCGCTCGGCAACGCCAGCGATTACGTCACCGCCCCCGACATGACCACCCGTTTCGCCACCACCGGCCAGTGGTTCGTGGAACTGAAGAGCAACCCCACCTCGGTGGGGGGCTCCCAGCGCACCATCCAGGTGCAGCAGGACAAGTTCATCAGCGACGCACGCGCAGAGGGCCTTCCCGCCCAGGTGTCGCGCACCTACACCTCGCTGTTCAACGGTTTCTCCGTGGATGCCTCCGCACAGACGGCCGCCACCTACGCCGAGCTGCCGAGCGTGAAGGCCGTCTACCCCGTGGTGCCCGTCGCGATCCCGAAGACGCAGGCCATCAGCCCACAGGACTACTCAGCCATCGCCATGACCGGCGCCGATGTCGCCCAGAGCCAGCTGGGCTTCACCGGCCAGGGCGTCAAGGTCGGCATCATCGACACCGGCATCGACTACGACCACCCCGACTTCGGTGGCAGCGGCACCAACGGCACCACTGCGTTCCCGACGGCACGCGTGGCGTATGGCCACGACTTCGTCGGCGATGACTACAACGCAGACCCCACGAGCCCCAAGTACGATCCCGTCGCCAAGGAGGACACGCAGCCCGACGACTGCAACGGCCACGGCACCCACGTGGCGGGCATCGTCGGGGCAGCGCCCTCGGCCCGCGCCACCGGTGTCGCCCCCGACGTCACGCTGGGCGCCTACCGCGTCTTCGGCTGCGACGGATCCACCGACACCGCCATCATCCTCTCAGCACTGGAACTCGCCGAGAAGGACGGCATGGACGTGGTCAACATGTCGCTGGGCTACGGTTTCCAGTCCTGGCCCACCTACCCCACCTCCACAGCCTCCGATCGCCTCGTGAGCAACGGCGTGGTCGTCGTGGCGGCTGCCGGAAATGACGGTGACGCCTTCACCCAGGCTGTCGGCTCGCCCTCCACAGGTGTGTCGGTCATTTCCGTGGCGTCCTACGACAACACGACCGTCATGCTCGACGAACTCATCGTCCACGACGGTGCTGACGACGTATCCGTGGGCTACTCCCCGTCCACCGGATCGCCGAAGCCCACGTCCGTTCTGAACGGCACCCCCATCATGGGGACCACCGACCCGCTCGGCTGTGAGGCGGAGACCGCCGACATGACCGGCAAGGTGGCCATCACGTCCCGCGGAACGTGCTCGTTCGCCGCCAAGGCAGTCAATGCGCAGGAGTCCGGCGCAAAGGCCCTCATCATCTACAACAACGCGGCCGGCTTCATCAGCGCCACCGTCGAGGGTGACACCGCGATCACGATCCCGGTGGTGACGGTCACCAAGACCAACGGGGAGACCATCGTGGCGCTCCTCACCGACGACGCCGATGTCCCCACCGTGGAGTTCACGGGCCAACTGACCTCGCAGCCCAACCCCACGGGCGGCCTCATCTCGGATTTCTCGTCCTGGGGCCTCGCCGCGGACCTGACCCTCAAGCCCGACCTCGGCGCCCCCGGCGGCTCCATCTACTCCACCTTCCCGCTGGAACTGGACGGCTACGCCACCCTCTCGGGCACGTCGATGGCGTCCCCGCACGTGGCGGGCGCCGTCGCACTGATGCTGCAGGCCAACCCCGGCCTGACACCTGCCCAGGTGCTGACCCGACTGCAGAACACGGCCGAGCCGTCCCAGTTCTCCTACGCACCCACTCTCGGCGTCCTCGACGCCGCCCATCACCAGGGTGCGGGACTCATCCAGGTGGACAAGGCCATCGTCGGCACCACCACGGTGTCACCCGGCAAGATCTCCACGGGTGAATCCGCAGACGGCCCGTACACGCAGACCCTGACCATCAACAATGGTGGGGCCGCTGCAGCCACCTGGACCCTCGAGGCCGAGGACGCCGTCTCCACCTACGTGGATCCGGCAGACCCGGAGGCCACGCAGAACACCGTCGAGTTCACCATCGACGCTGCCACGGTCCAGTTCTCCGCCACGACGGTCACCGTGCCTGCCGGAGGCAGCGCAACGGTGGACGTCACCATCTCCCCCGACGATCAGTCGGTGCCAGGAACGCAGTACAGCGGGTTCGTGCACCTGAGCTCTACCGAAGGAGCCGAGACCGTCTCGGTACCATTTGCCGGCATGGCCGGTGACTACGGCGCACTGACGATCTTCCCCGACCTCGACAACGGCCTCCCTGCGCTGGTCAGGCTCACCAAGTGTGATGTCTGGGAAGGCCAGCAGTGCATCGACCCCGAGTTCGACATCGCCGACGTCGACGCGGGCGCAGTCTTCAACCTGGGCAAGGACCTCCCGACCGTGATCGCCCACGTGGCGTACCCGGCGGCCCGCGTCACGGTGGAGGTGCTGCAGGCCTCGGCCAGCGGTGCGCCCATCGAGTCCAGCAAGAGGACGGCCTACGCCGTGGACAACGTCACCCGCGATGCGGGCTACAGCCTCTGGTCGTGGGACGGTCGGCTCACGGAGAAGTCGGGCCTCATGAAGGAGGTGGCGCCGGGCAACTACGTCCTGCGCCTCACCGCTCTCGAAGCAGATGGTGACGGCGGCACGCAGTCCTGGACGTCGCCGGCATTCGGTGTGAAGAACACCCCGGTGCCGACGCCCTCCCCGACGGTGACGGTCACGGCCATCCTGCCCCCGACGCCGCTGAACGACCTGTACTCAACGCCGGGCTACCACACGGTCAACGGGCGCAAGTGGTTCACCACCTGCGAGAAGTACTCGCAGACCACGCGGTGTCGCACCAGCATCTACGCCACGACCATCGCACAGGTGAACGGCAAGTTCGTCGTGAGCAACGGCTGGGTGTTCAACAACCTGACGTACCTTCCGTCGGCCCGCAGCCTGTGGAAGAACAACCCCCTGGGCAACACGGGGAGCTGGACCGCCGCGGACGGTCGTCAATGGCGCACCGAGTGCGACACTGCAGCAACCGGTCGCAATGGCTGCCGCAGCTTCGCGAAGACCAAGGTCATCGAGGCGGTCCCCCAGGGTGCCGGCTACACCTACCGCTGGACCACCAAGTGGGTCCTGAACAACATCGTGCGCTTCAGCTGAGCTGACAGCCACAACCCCGAAGGCCCGGTCACCCATTGCGGGTGACCGGGCCTTCGGCGTGTGTGTTCGGGCCGGGCATGCAACGAGGGCGCCCCCACAGGTGGGGACGCCCTCGTCGTCGATTCTTCAGCGAGCGGTCAGGCTCACTTGCCCATCGAGGTGCCGGCGGAGCGGAGCTGCTCGCAGGCCTCGACGACGCGCTTGGCCATGCCCGCCTCGGCGGCCTTGCCCCAGGCGCGGGGGTCGTACATCTTCTTGTTGCCGACTTCGCCGTCAATCTTCAGAACACCGTCGTAGTTGCGGAGCATGTGCTCGGCCACGGGGCGGGTGAAGGCGTACTGCGCATCGGTGTCGATGTTCATCTTGATGACGCCGAAGTCCACCGCGTCGGAGATCTCCTGCGCGGTCGAACCGGAGCCGCCGTGGAAGACCAGGTCGAAGGGGTTCTCCTTGCCGTACTTCTTGCCGACGGCGTCCTGGATCTCCTTGAGCACCGCGGGCCGCAGCTTGACGGCACCCGGCTTGTACACGCCGTGGACGTTGCCGAACGTGAGGGCCGTCATGTAGCGGCCCTTCTCGCCGAGGCCGAGGACCTCGATGGTGTGCATGCCGTCCTCGACGGTGGTGTAGAGCTTCTCGTTGATTTCGGCCATGACGCCGTCCTCTTCGCCGCCGACGACGCCGACCTCAATCTCAAGGATGATGTTGGCCTTGTGGCAGCGCTCGAGGAGTTCCTCGGCGATGGTCAGGTTCTCATCCATCGCGACAGCCGAGCCGTCCCACATGTGCGACTGGAACAGCGGCAGTTCGCCCCGTGCGACACGCTCTTCCGAGATTGCCAGCAGCGGACGCACGAAGCTGTCCAGCTTGTCCTTGGGGCAGTGGTCCGTGTGCAGCGCAACGTTGATGGGGTAGTTCTTGGCCACCTCCTGCGCGAACACGGCAAACGCGACGGCGCCGGTGACCTTGTCCTTGATGGTGGGGCCGGAGAAGTACTCGGAACCACCGGTGGAGACCTGCAGGATGCCGTCGGAGCCAGCCTCCGCGAAGCCCTGGAGTGCAGCGTGGAGCGTCTGCGAAGAGCTCACATTGATGGCCGGGTAAGCAAACTTGCCTGCCTTGGCCCGGTCAAGCATCTGGTTGTAGACCTCGGGAGTTGCGACTGCCATGGTGCCTCTTTCCATGTCGAAGATTTGACACCTCAACCCTATCGCCTCGCCCCGCGGACTCGCAGCCGGGCCCGCCATGGCAAGATCCGGTGCCACACCACTGCCCCCGACTGCTCAGAACATGCGGTCCATACCGCTGACATCCACCCGCACACGTCCCAGCGACCTGGCACTGGTGGCGGAGTCGATGGCTGAGGGCGTGGCGTCGACGAAGCTCAGGGGGATGGTGGCGGCGCGTTGTCCGCCCACCTCCATGACGAGGCTCGGACCGGCCCCCAGGCTGCCCCCGGCGATGCGCAGTGCGGTGATCTCGGACCAGGTGGCGTGCACCGTCGTGGGATGTACGAATTCGATGCCACGGCCGTCGATGTAGAACGCGTCACCGTGCCCGATGGAGGCCAGGTCACGCTTGGCGCGCTGCAGCCCCACGGTGGTCAGACCCAGCCAGATGGCCGACGTCGCCACCCAGATGGCGATGAATCCGATGACAAGTTCCCTGGACCAGCCCGGGTTCAGGAACACGAGGATGCCCACCAGTACCGCCAGGGAGATCAGGGCGGAGATGATGCGCATCCGCAGGGCGGAGCGTTGACGCGCCACCCGTGCCGCGGTGGGCAGGGGCGTCAGTCCGACGGCGAAACGCTCAGGCAGCATGCGCCCATGGTATCGACAACCCTGCTCCCCGACGACGGTGAGGAGGGAGCCTCACCGGTGTTGCAGCGACCAGTGGTACATGGCGATCGCTGCGGCGGCCCCCGCGTTCATGGACCGGGTGGAGCCGTACTGGGTGATGGCGACCAGCCGCTCGCAGCCCTCCACCATGGCATCGGTCAGTCCGGGCCCCTCGGAGCCGAACACCAGGCAGCACTGCTCCGGCAGGGCGGCCGACTCCAGTGGCACCGATCCGGGAAGGTTGTCGACGCCGACGGCAGCGACCCCCCTCTCCCCCAGCCATGCGAGCAGTGCCGCTTCGTCGTCGTGGTGGTGGACGTGGAGGTAGCGGTCGGTGACCATGGCGCCACGCCGGTTCCAGCGCCGCCGCCCGACGATGTGCACCCCGGCCACGTTGAAAGCGTTGGCGGTGCGCACCATGGAACCGATGTTGAAGTCGTGCTCCCAGTTCTGAATGGCGACGTGCAGAGTGGAGCGGTGCTGGTCCAGGTGGGCGACGATGGCCTCCAGCTTCCAGTACCGGTACCGGTCGAGGACGTTGCGGCGGTCACCGTCGCGGAGCAGGTCCTCATCGAGGTGGTCGCCGCTCGGCCACGGTTCCGGATGGGGGCCCACACCCACCTGCGGCGCCGTCGGGTCAGTGTGGTGCTCGTCCATGATGCACGTGTCTACTGCACGACGATGGGGGGATCCAAACGCGACGCAGGTAATCTGGTCCACGTGACGACACTTTTCGAGCTCGCCGTCCTCGTGCCCCTGCTCCTGCCGGACTGGCTGGACCCGGAGTACCTGATCACCGCCATGGGCAACTGGGCGCTGTGGGGGTGCGCGCTCATCATCTTCGCCGAGTGCGGGTTGTTCTCCCTGCTCCCCGGCGACTCGCTGCTGTTCACCATCGGGATGTTCGTGGCGCTCGGCACCGTGTCCCTGACGGACTCCAAGGCCTCCACCCTGGTGTGGGCCTGCGTGGTCCTCACGCTCGCGGCAGTCCTGGGGAACCTGTCCGGCTACTTCCTCGGGCGATGGGTGGGTCCGCCCCTGTTCAAGCCCCGGGACGGCTTCATGGGCAAGGTGTTCAACCAGAAGTACGTGGACCAGACCCACGAGTTCTTCGACAAGTACGGCTCCCGGGCCCTGATCCTGGCGCGGTTCGTGCCCATGGTGCGTACGTTCGTGACGCTGGTGGCCGGAGTGGCCCACATGAATCTCCGCCGCTTCATGACCTACTCGGCCATCGGTGGCGTGTTGTGGGCCTCGGGCGTGACGGTGCTGGGGTTCTTCCTGGGCCAGATACCGGTTGTCCACAACAACATCGAGGTGGCGTTCATCCTCATCGTGTTCATCTCCATCCTCCCGATGGTCGCCGAGGTGCTGCTCGCTCGTCGCCGCAGGGGTGGCCAGGTTTCCCCCGCCACCATCGGTGACTGACCGATCCCGTCGACGGGCAGATCCCACCCGACGCTGAACGGCCCGGCTCCCACGTGGGAGCCGGGCCGTTCAGCTGTGAGGGCGGCGAAGCCGCCCCCCTTCAGTTGGTGTTCCAGGGCGGCTGCTGGCCACCCTGCTGCGGCGGCGGCGTGTTCTGCTGCCACTGCGGCTGCTGCTGGGGGTTCGCCGAGGGTGCGGAGTAGGGCTGGTTGAACTGGCCCGGGTTGGGCAGGGCGCTGGGGTTCTGGCTGCCCTGGCCGACGCCCGGGCGCGAGGAGATCTCGCCGAAGTTCACCGAGGGTGCCTGACGCACCATGGCGTCGTTGACCTCGAAGTAGGTGGCCTTCTCGAACTTCGCGAAACCGGCCACAATGTTGCTGGGGACGGTTTCCAGCTTGGTGTTGTAGTCGCGCACGTTGGCGTTGTAGAACCGACGGCCGGCCGCGATCCGGTCCTCCGTGTCGGTGAGCTCCCGCTGCAGTTCCAGGAAGTTCACGTTCGACTTGAGCTGCGGGTACGCCTCCACGGACACGATCAGGTTGCGGACGGCCTGGCCGAGTTCGGCCTCCACGGCGGCGCGCTGCTCGTTGGGGGCCCCGTGGGACTGGGACGCCATCGCGGCGGCGGAGTTGCGCAGCCGGGTGACCTCTTCCAGCGTGTTGCGTTCGTGGGCGGCGAACCCGCGGACGGTCTCGATGAGGTTGGGGATGAGGTCGTAGCGACGGTTCAGTTCAACATCAATCTGCCGCCAGGACTCCTGGATGAGGTTGCGGCCCTTGATGAAACCGTTGTAAACACCCACTCCCCACAGCACGGCGATGAGACCGATGACGACGACGATTCCGATGAGGACGAGCAGAACTTCCATCAAAGACTCCTTGAGGTGGTGACGAAGACCGAATCAACCGTAGCGCGAGCCCCGGCTCAGAGACCCAGATCGGTGAGACCGAGCGCGTAGCGGTACTCCAGTCCCGCCTCGGCGACCCGCTCAGCGGAGCCGGTGCCACGGTCGACGACGACGGCCACGGCCACCACCTCACCGCCCGCGTCGCGCACGGCCTCGACTGCGGTGAGGGCGGAGCCACCCGTGGTGGACGTGTCCTCCACCACCAGCACGCGGCGGCCGGCGACGTCCGCGCCCTCGATGCGGCGTTGCAGTCCGTGGGCCTTCGCGTCCTTGCGCACCACGAAAGCGTCCAGGCGTCCGCCGGCGGCGGCACGGGCATGGAGCATGGCGGTGGCCACCGGGTCGGCGCCCAGTGTCAGTCCGCCGACGGCGTCGAAGTCGAGGTCACGGGTGAGCTCGTCCATGACCCTGCCCACCAGCGGCGAGGCGGCACCGTCGAGCGTGACGCGCCGCATGTCGACGTAGTAGTCGGCCTCCCTGCCGGAGGCCAGCGTCACCTTGCCGTGGACGATGGCCAGATCCTTGACATGCTGGATCAGTTCTTGTTTGTCAGTCACTTCGTCTCCGTCGTTGCGAGCTTGCCGAACGCCACGGAGCGGTCGGGGGAATGGAAAAGGTCTTCGCAGGTGGTGAGCGTGATGAGGGCCTCGGAGGGCGTCACGTCCTCATGGCCGGGGACGGGGTCCAGGACCCATGTCTCGGTGTCCTGCACCGTCAGTTGGCCGGGTGCCGACGTCAGTTCGTAGGTCAGCACGGCGTCGCGCGTCTCGATGATGATGGTGTCCCCGACGGTGAGTTCCAGCATGCGCCGGAACGGTTCACCGTGGGTGATGCGGTGGCCCGCCAGGGCAAAGTTGCCCACCTCCCCGGGCTGGGACGTCGTCGGGTACCAGCCGACGCCCCTCGAGAGGTCGTTGACGCCGACGCCGGCGACGATGGGCCACACGTAGTCGCTGCCGAAGGCAGGAATGCGGATCAGCCACTGGGCGCTGCCCGCCAGGGGTGTCCCGTCGCCGTCGACGGGTTCATCGGTCGCGGTGGGGGCGGCGGAAGGCCCACCCCACGACTCCTTGAGCGCGGCGATCTCCTTGCCCGCCTCCTGCCTGGAGACAATGTTGGTACCGAAGTACTGCCACCCCACCCACCCCAGGCACACCAGCCCCGCGGCCAGCAGCACCACACCCAGGAACGTCAGGGGCGACACCGGGCGGCGCTTCCGCGCGGGTGCGGGTGCGGCGCCCGACGCCATCGAGTCCGCCACGTCCGTGCCCCGCCTGCCCTGTTGCATGTGCGCCATTCTCGCGTACACCGCAGTTTCCTGCACGCGGGCCCCGGCAGGGTCGCGTGACGTCACAACGCAGGCACGCGCTCCATGGTCGTATCAGCGATCGTGATGGGCGCCGACGCCTTCATTCGCATCATCATGGTGCCGGTCAACGCGATGACGAGCGCCGCAGCGGCAGCGAGGAAGAATGCCCCGGTGGCACCCTCTGCAGCCGCCAACGCACCGCCGGCCGCCGCGCCCAGCGACACACCGATGGTGATGGCGGACTGCATGGCCGTCATGGCCACACCTGTCCCGCCTGAAGGGCTGCGGCGTTCCGCAACGCTGAAGGCCGTCACCATGGTGGGGCCCACGAAGAGCCCGGCTGCGAGGAGGGTCAGCGCGGTCAGCAGCAGCGATCCCTGGGTCCAGGTGACGAGGATGAACACGGTCATGCCCAGTCCGCCCACCAGTACCCGGGTGGACAGCCGTACAGCGGCGGGGATGACGACGGCCAGCAGCGCAGTGGCGGCTGACCCCACCCCCATGAGTGCGTACACCAGCCCTGCACGGGAGGCCAGACCAAGCTCCAGCGAGCGCTCGGTGACGGCCGCCTGGACGGAGCCGAAGAAGGTGCCGATGCACACCATGACGACGATGGCGGGCACGACGGCCCACAGCACCGTGCCGATGGACGGGCGCCTGGTGACCGTGGTGTTCGCCGACGGGATGTCGATGACTGCGGGGGCCGTGATCGCGAACGGCATCCCCGCCAGCAGCACGAGCGCCGCCGCGAGCGCCAGGGGTGCGGCAGGGACGGCTGCTGAGGCTGCGATGCCAACGAAGGCCGGTCCCAGCACGAAGACGAGTTCATCGACCGTCGACTCGTAGGAGAACGCCGTGGAGACGTCGCGTGGCTGCCGGGCGGCGACGATCCAGCGCGACCGAGTGAACGAGCCGATGGGGAGGGAGGTGAGGCCCACCCACAGGCAGGCCACCCACAACAACGGGCCGTCCCAGCCGGACAGCGCAGCCACCAGGAGCATCACCAGGGCCGCGGCGTTGAGTGGCGTGAGGAGGCGAAGGACGAACCGTTGTCCACGGCGGTCCGCCCAGCGCCCGATGAGGGGGGACGCGACGGCGGTGGCGACGGAGACCACACCTGTGGCGAGTCCACCGGAGGCGACCGACCCCGTGGATGCGGTGATCGCCGTCATGGTGCCGAGCGGGATCATGGCGTAGGGCGCGCGGGCAGCGACGGCGAGCGCCATGGACCTGCCCGATGAAATCGCGAAGAGGGACTTGTAGTGCGCGAGGGCGCTGAAAGGTGACGACGGCACGAGTGTGCTTTCTGAGCGGCGTCCCGCAAGGGTCCCTCGGCCAGAGATGGCCAGCGGGAGCAGGCGGGGGCCCACGGGCGAAACACGCAGGCATGCATCACTCTACCCGCCGCTCCGCGCACTGCCGAATCGGCAGGGGCGCCGTCAGTGGTCGAGACGGGCGGCAGCCTCCATCACGATCCAGGCCTGCAGTTGCGTCGCGAGCTCCACCCGGGCGCTGGGGTTGTGGTTCCCGCGGGCGGGGCGTGCTGTCGACGTGGGGAACAGCCCTGTGGCCGCGTCCCTCCCCTCCCACAACGCATCGCTGGTCGAGCGCACCAACCCTGCGGCGATGCCCCGCACATCATCACTCAGCCCGTGATGGCGGGCGGCGAGGGCGAGGTGGCGCACCAGTATCCCCGTGAACAGCCCCCCGTCACCCGTGCCGTGCGTGATGAGCACCTGACGTGGGCCCACGCGCTGCGTCAGGTGCTCCTGCGCGGTGCGCACCAGCGATGTGGCTCGCTCCAGGTCGCCCGGCTCCCCCAGCTCCAGCAGCGCCCCCAGCGCGGGCCCCTGGTTGTAGGTGTACACCTCGACGGCCAGCGTGCCGTCGGAGCGGAGGCCGTCGATGATGAGGCCCCTGTCATCCAGCAAGTGGCGGTGGAGCCAGTCCACGACCACACGCGCCTCTGCGACGCGTCCGGACCGGGCCAGGTACAGGGCTGCGGGACCGGCCGCCGCCGCGTTGAGGAAGTCCCTCTCCTTGTTCCAGAAGACGCCGCCACCGCCGTCGACACCGGAGCGCAGTTCCCGGGTCAGGGTGCGGTGGGCTCGCCGCACGAGGACGTCGGGACGCCCCGCGCCGAGATGCCGCTGCAGGATGTCCAGCCGTTGGAGCGCCAGCGCGAGCCATCCCATGTCGTCGAAGAAGTCGTTGCGCAGGGTGCCGCGGTTCCTCAGGATGATGGTCCACAGGAGGCGACGGGCGAGGCGGGCGGAGCGCCGGGCGCCCGACGCATCACCTACGCCCACCCGGCGCAGCCCGCCGTCGACGATGGCATCCAGCAGGTGGGCCTGCCACCAGTAGTGGAACGGGGTACCTCGGGTCACCACCACCCTGCGCTGTGCCACCACATCCGGGATGGACGCGACGGTCCTGCCCATCAGGGTGCCGGGCAGGTGGAGGAAGCGTCCGACGAAGCCCCCCAGCACGAGGGATTCGGCTGTGGCGGCACGCAGGTCCGGGCCGGTGCCCGCCACGGGGTGCCCGCTCAGGAGAACCACAATTTGCTGCCTGATGGATCGGGCGAGTGCCGGGTGTCGGCGTCGGTGAAGGGTTCTGCCCCGGCGCACCACCCGTCCAGCTCGGCACCATCCAGCCAGCGGTAGCCGAAGGGCAGCCGCATGGAGTCCCTGCGAATGGCCGCGAGGTCGGGCTTGAACCTGGACCCCACGAGCAGGAGGTTCCCGAAACGCTTGCCCTTGTGGACCGGAGCCTCGGCACCGACGATCACGTGCCGCCACCGCTCACGCATGCCGGCGACAACCCTTTTGGCCCAGGGGAAGGGTGCCCTGTCCGTGACGTTGAAGACGACCATCGACTCCTCACGACCGATGCGCTGCAGATCATCCATGAACTCGCCGCTGACGAGTTCCGCCGGCACACGGGCGCCGTCGAAGGCGTCCACCACCACAGCCTCCGCATAGCCGGCGGGCATCGCCGTCACTCCCGCTCGACCATCGATGTCGCGTACCTTGATCCCGGAGCGTGCCGGCAGCGGGATCTTGCGCCGCACCTCTTCGGTGAGCTCGGCGTCCGGCTCACACACGATCTGTGCCGTTTCCGGTCGCCGCCACGCCACCCACCGGGGCATGGTCATGCCCGCGCCGCCGATGTGGATGATGCGCAGACGCCGCTCCTGTGAAGCGTTCAGCACGGTGTGCTCCAGGACGATGGCCACGTGGTTGACGTACTCGAACAACAGGACATCGGGTCGCGACGGGTCCACCCACGACTGGGACGTGTGGCCGAACTTCACGTGGAAGGCGCCAGCGACGGCGTCGTCGGGGACAAGGCGATCGGGCATGGGCACGAGCATACAAAGCGGCGCGAGACGGGCCCTAGACTGCCCGTGTCCCACAGCCGAGCCGCGGAGGAAGATGTCCGAGCAGAGCATCAACCGGCGCGTCCTCGCGCTCGCGCTCCCTGCTTTTGCTGCGCTGGTGGCCCAGCCGCTGTTCCTGCTGGCCGATACCGCCATCGTCGCCCGGCTGGGCACGGAGCCGCTGGCCGGACTCGGGGCCGGCGCGACGGTGACGTCGACGCTGACGGGGCTCATGGTCTTCCTGGCCTACGGCTCAACGGCGGTGGTGGCACGTCAGTTGGGCGCCGGTCACCGGAGGCGCGCGCTCGAGCTGGGCGCGCAGGCCATGTGGCTGGCCGTCGGTCTCGGGGTGGTACTGGGCGCACTCACGTGGCTTGCCAGCCCCTTTCTGCTGACGTGGCTGGGGACCAGCGGTGAGGTCCACGCCCAGGCGCTGTCGTATGCGAGGTGGTCGCTGCCAGGCCTGCCGGGGATGCTGTTGGTACTGGCCGCCACGGGCACGCTGCGCGGGTTGGCCGACGCCCGGACCCCCATGGTGCTGGCCATCAGCGCATCGGTACTGAACGTCGTTCTGGACATCGTCCTGGTGTTCGGCCTGCGCATGGGCATCGGGGGCTCCGGTGCGGCCACGGCCATCGCCGAGACGGCCATGGGCCTGGCGGCTGCCTGGGTGGTGCGTCAGGGTGGCGCTCGCGCGGGGGCGGACCTGGCCCCGACGCTGCACGGCATGCGCTCCAGCCTCATCGTCGGCGGTCCACTTTTCCTGCGCACCCTCACGCTGCGGGCCGCGCTGGTCCTGACCACCTGGGTGGCAGCGGGCAAGGGTGCCGCCGCGTTGGCAGCCCACCAGGTGACGTGGAACATCTGGGGTTTCCTCAACTTCGCCCTCGACGCGCTCGGCATCGCGGGGCAGACGCTCATCGGGCTGGCGCTGGGGGCGGGGGCCATCCACGAGGTCCGGGCGCTGGTGCGGCGGATGCTGGGATGGTCGCTGGGTGCCGGGGTGGTGCTGGGCGGCGGCGTGATTCTCCTGCGGGGGCCACTGGCCTCGCTGTTCTCCCCTGATGCCGAGGTCCGCGCCGGTGTCACCTCCACCCTGCTGGTCATCGGCTGCACGCTGACGATCGCCGCCTACGTCTGCCTCGCCGACGGTGTCCTCATCGGGGCCGGCGACGGCCCCTACCTGGCGCGCGTCGGCGTCGTCAACCTCGTGGTCTACGTGCCGTTGGCACTGGCCGTCTCCCACTGGGGACCCCCCGGCACCCCGGGACTGGTGTGGCTGTGGGCGGCCTTCAGCATCGGCTTCATGGGTGTACGCGCCGCCACGCTGGCCTGGCGCCAGCGTGGCGAGGCATGGCTGAGGGCCGGTGCCTGATCCCGCCCACCGCCATACTCCTTGCATGCGCCGCCCACTCCGAATCACCCTGGCCGTCCTCCTGGCGCTCACTGCACTGTTCAGCTTCCTCATGGCGCTGCCCTCAGCCGTCGTGACGTTCTCCGTCCCCTCCGGGAAGCAGGATGGGGGCACGGTGCAGAGAACACACGTCGAGGAGTGGGGCGTGGCCGCTTCCGTCGGTGCGGGCATCACCCTCCTCGTGACACTCGCATGGGTGGTTCTGGCGGCCCGGCGTCCCCGACGTCGCGCCGCGTGGCTCGCCGTGCTGGGCCTGGTGACGGCGGTCCTGGTGATCGTCGTCCTCATCGTCAACGAGTTGGGCAGCAAGACCTTCTGACGAATCATGTCCCACCCCGCATGGTGTTGTTCACTACGGGTTACGCTGCTTGGACCACTCAGCGAAAGGCACAGCGATGCGCACACTGCTCGCGGTCGGGTCGGCAGCCGCCCTGATCGCAGGACTGGGGATCGCGACCACACCTACGGCCAATGCAGCACCGCCACCGTCGTACACCATCGAGCTGCTGCCTCCAGTCGCGGGATACTGGGGTGTTGAGCCGACGGGTCTCAACGATGCGGGGGATGTGGTCGGACTGCTGAGGGCCAACGGCACGAACAATGACGCAAGTGCCTTATGGCGATCCGGTGCCCGCGCACACCCGGTGAGGATCGCCCCCACAAGCACCGCGTACGGCATCTCGGGTACGGGCGTGGTGCCAGTCATTGCAGAGTCCGCACCGGGGGCCGGCGGCTGGAAGGCCTTGCTGTGGCGCAACGGCACCAGCAGCGTCGTTGCCACCGGCGCGGGCTCGCAGGGAGGCTGGAGCACCATCTCGGAGAACAGCATCGCCCTGACCTCCGGCGGTGCGCTGTGGACCAGCCCAACGGCCGCAACCCAACTGTCCCGCACGGTCGGCTCCAGGACCTACGCCGAACTTGAGACAGCCGACATCTCCTCCAACGGCAGGTTTGTCGTGGGAAAGGCGCGGGACTCCGGCGAGTACGGCGACGCCGTGAGATGGACCGACAAGGCGATGAAGGTGCTGGGCACCCCGTACGGGACTGAGGACCACGACGTCGCGGGTGTCAACGACGCGGGCGTGGCAGTGGGTTGGGGCTCGCCGCCGAGCCCCCTCGGTTTCCCCAATGCGACTCCGGTCATCTGGGACAGCAAGGGCACGCCATCGGCGCTGCCGATGCGCAAGAGTTTCGGGAGCGTCCAGGCGCTGGCCATCAACAACAGCGGCACAGTCGTGGGCAGTGTGGACGACCTGCGGCACGCGCTGGTCTGGCAGGACGGTGCGGTGTTCGACCTGAACGACGTGGTCCGCAAGCCCGAGGGGATGACGATCGAGACCGCCATCGACATCAACGCGTCCGGCCAGATCATCGGCGTCGCCTCACCCGCTGAGGGTCCCGAGGTGGGCTACATCGCCACCCCGAAGGCGTTCGACGTCTACACCACCCCCGGCACCCACCACTACAACGGCCGCGACTGGAGAACCACCTGCGAGCCCTACTCCCGGACCACCCGCTGCCGCACAGAAATCCAGGCCACCACCATCCAGGTGATCAACGGCAGATACGTCCACGCCAAGGGCTGGGCCTTCAACAACCTCACCTACCTCCCCTCAGCACGCACCCTCTGGAAGAGCAACCCCCTGGCCCAACCCGGCAACCACACCATCAACGGCCGCCAGTGGAAAACCGAGTGCGACAACGCACACACCGGACGCAACGGCTGCCGCAGCTACATGCTCGTCTCCGTCATCACAGCCACAGCCACCACCGGCGGCGGCTACACCTACGCCGTCAGAGACGCCTGGGTCTTCAACAACATCGTCAAGTTCAATTAGGTCCCAGAAAGGTCTGGACACGTGCGCACACTCCTTGCAGTCGCATCCTCCGCTGCACTCATCGCCGGTCTCGCCATCACCACGGCACCGCTGGCCCACGCAGCACCGCCGAGCTACACCATCGAGGTACTCCCGGCGCTTCCGGGGGATGAGTACGTCCGGGCGGCGTCCATCAACGACGCCGGCGACGTGGCGGGAACCTCCAGCGACGGGGTCCGCACCGACCTCGTCGTGTGGCGCGCCACCACCCGACAATCACCACAGGTGGTGGTCAAGGGAGCGGCGGAGGTGGCGGGCATCTCCGGCAACGGGGTGGTGGCCGGGAACACGACGGCGGAGACCACCTGGTGGCGCCCGTTCATCTGGCGCAACGGCTCGCTGAGCGTCCTGCAGAACGGAGCCTCCCAGGACAACCGCTTCATCGATGTGTCGGAGACCGGCACGGTTCTCGACATGGCCGGCAGCATCTGGTCCAGCATCGAATCCAGGACCGTGCTGCCCCACACGCTGGCGGGTACAACACTCACCGGTGTCCAGACGAACGGCATCTCCGGAAGCGGGAACTTCGTCGTCGGATCAAACCACAGCGGGGCAGGACAAACCCCCCTCCGCTGGGCTGGGAAGACGTTGCAGGCGCTGGGCAAGCCGTCGGGCTCCGTCGCCAGCGAAGGCGGCTCGGTCAACGATCGTGGTGTCGCAGTGGGCACGGCGACCATGAAGAACGGCTCGGACAGGTCCGTGATCTGGGACGCCTCCGGCAAGCCATCATGGCTTCCCACGGCCCCCGGCCTTGACGTGCAGGGGCCCACGGCCATCAACAACAGTGGCCTCATCGTCGGCGCGGGTCGCGCGTCCGCAGAAACCATGGCCGGCTACGACCGTGGCGTCCTCTGGGCGGAGGGCAAGGTCCATGACCTGAATGACCTGATCACGCTGCCCAAGGGTGTCACGGTGAAGGCAGCATTCGACGTCAACAACGCCGGCCAGATCACAGGCCTCGTCAACGTCGCGGACGGCTCCTACTACGGGGTCACCCGGGGCTTCGTCGCCACCCCGAAGGCGTTCGACGTCTACACCACCCCCGGCACCCACCACTACAACGGCCGCGACTGGAAAACCACCTGCGAGCCCTACTCCCGGACCACCCGCTGCCGCACAGAAATCCAGGCCACCACCATCCAGGTGATCAACGGCAGATACGTCCACGCCAAGGGCTGGGCCTTCAACAACCTCACCTACCTCCCCTCAGCACGCACCCTCTGGAAGAGCAACCCCCTGGCCCAACCCGGCAACCACACCATCAACGGCCGCCAGTGGAAAACCGAGTGCGACAACGCACACACCGGACGCAACGGCTGCCGCAGCTACATGCTCGTCTCCGTCATCACAGCCACAGCCACCACCGGCGGCGGCTACACCTACGCCGTCAGAGACGCCTGGGTCTTCAACAACATCGTCAGGTTCAGCTGACGCAGTCCTGACCAACATTGCCGGAGATTACCGATGAGGGGCTCTTTCGCGCCGCGGAGGGGTCCCTGCGTTCCCCCCGACGGGTACTCATTCGACGCCTGAAAGGTGTTCGGCGGCTGGTACGCTCGGCAACCGCGGACACGCTGGAGATCGCTGCCCGCCGGAAGGAATCACACATGTCTGGCAACGCCACTTTTCGTCTCGCGAACACCGCCATCCTTGCAGTGACGCGCGTGGAAGCACCCGAGGTCGTCACCTCGGACTCCCTCGACGACCGCCTGGAGGGAACCTACGCCCGCATCGGCATGGCCCGCGGCGGTCTCGCCGGTCTGGCCGGGGTGGAGGAGCGTCGGTGGTGGCCCGAGGGCACCAGCTACATCACCGGCGGCGTTGAAGCAGGTCGAATGGCGCTGGAGCAGGCGGGTGTGACGCCCGACCAGGTGGGGTTGCTCATCAACGCGTCGGTGTCGCGGCCACACCTCGAGCCGTCCGTGGCCACCCAGGTGCACGACGAACTCGGCATGCCCACCAGTTGCCTGAACTTCGACATCACCAACGCCTGCCTCGGCTTCGTCAACGCCATGCAGGTGGCCGGGTCCATGATCGACGCGGGGCAGGCGGACTACGCCCTCATCGTCGCCTCCGAAGGCACGCGGGAGCCCCAGGAACGCACCCTGGACCGGCTCGTGAACGGCGAGACCACCAAGGACGAACTGAAGGAAGCGTTCGCGACGTTGACGGTGGGTTCCGGTGCCGCCGCCATGGTGCTGGGACGCGTCGACCAGCACCCTGAGGGTCACCGCATCATCGGCGGCCTGAGCCGTGCGGGGACTTCACACCACGGCCTGTGCATCGGCACCATGGAGGAGATGCACACCGACAGCCGCGCCCTCTACGTCGAGGGCATGGCGCTGGTGACGACGGCATGGGAAGAGGCGAAGTCCGAGTTCGAATGGTCCGACATGGACGCCTACATCCCGCACCAGACGTCGACGTCCCACCTGCGCGGACTCAGCAGGGCTCTGAAGCTGGACAACTCCAAGCTGGCGGTCTCGCTGGTCCACCACGGCAACACCGCCGCGGCGTCCGTCCCGTTCACCCTTGCGCAGGAGGCGCCGTCGCTGAAGAGTGGCGACCGCGTCCTGCTCATGGGCATCGGATCGGGTTTGAACACGTCGTTCACGGAAGTCGCATGGTGAGCTTCCCCGGACCGCTCCCCGGTCTGGATCCGGCGTGGTCCCGCCACGTCACGGCCACCGATGCCGACGGCGTCGAACGGCGCTGGCACGTACTGGACACCGCTGCAGACCACGCCGAGGGTGACCCGGCCTTCCTCGGCACCATGCTGTGCGTGCACGGCAACCCCACCTGGTCCTATGTGTGGCGCCGCTTCCTGTCCGCCGCCCGGCCCGGCTGGCGAGTCATCGCTGTCGACCAGCTCGGGATGGGATTCTCAGAGGACCCGCGGGGCTCCCTCGCCCATCCGCGCACCCTCGCGCAGCGTGTCGAGGACCTCAGCCGCCTCACCGATGCGTTGCAGCTGAGCGGCCCCGTCGTCGCCGTGGGTCACGACTGGGGTGGCATCATCGCCTCCGGCTGGGCGCTGCGACACCGCGACCAACTGGCCGGCCTCGTCCTCGCCAACACCTCGGTCCACCACGACTTCTCCTCCGGCCTCCCCACACCGCTACGCCCGGCGCGGGCGCTGGCCGACCTCACGTGTGTCCGCACACCCCTGTTCGTCCGGGCGGCCACGGCGTTGTCCCGGCCCCGCCTCCCGCGCGATGTGCGTGACGCCTTCGCCGCGCCCTACCGCTACCCCGCGGACCGTCGCTTCGTGGGGCAGTTCGTGGCCGACATCCCGGCCGAACCGACACACCCGTCACGGCCGGCGCTCGAGCACATCGCACGCGGCCTCACCTCGCTTGACGTGCCCGTCCTGCTGCTGCGGGGCCCGGCCGACCCGGTGTTCAGCGAGGCGCACCTGCGCGACCTGCACGCCCGGATGCCGCACGCCGACATCCACCGCTACGAGGGGGCCGGCCACCTCGTCACCGAGGACGCACCCCGCACGGCCAACGACACGTGGGCGTGGATCGCCGCGCGGGTCGAGGATGGGGAGCCGTCCTCCGGGGCGGACACCCACCGGACACCCGCGGAGCACGGCCCCGCCTGGTCCGCCCTGCTGCAAAGGGTCCGCGACACCCCGGACGACCTGGCCGTGGCGCAGGTCGCCGACGGACGACGCATGACGTTTTCTGAGCTGGAGGCCGATGTTGCCGCCGTGGCAGCCGGCCTGGCAGCAGGCGGGGTGACACCCGGCCAGCGCGTGGCACTTCTGGTCCCCCCCGGCATCGACCTCACCGTCGCCCTCTACGCCTGCTGGCGAGTCGGCGCCGTGGTCGTGGTGGCCGACGCCGGGCTCGGCCTGGCCGGCATGCGCCGCGCGCTGCGTGGAGCGGGCATCGACCACGTCATCGGCATCGCCAAAGGGCTCGCCGCAGTCGCGCTCCTGGGTGTACCGGGACGCCGCATCCTCGTCGAGGGCCACAGCTCCGCCATCGGCGCCCTGGTGCGCCGCCCCCATGGGTACGGACCCGTGCGGGTGGCCGAAACCCTAGACGACGTGCGTCGCCGCGGCGGCCACGCTCCCGCCCCGGCGCTGCCGGCGTTCGACGCCGAGGCCGCCGTCCTGTTCACCTCGGGCGCCACGGGTCCGGCCAAGGGCGTTCTCTACCGCTCCGACCAGATCCGCGCGCAAGCCGGCCACATCAAGGTGCTCTACGGGCTGACGCCCGCCGACAGCTTCGTGGCGGCGTTCGCGCCTTTCGCGCTGTACGGCCCCGCCATGGGGGTGGGTTCGGTGGTGCCGGACATGGACGTGACCGCACCCTCCACCCTGACCGCCGCTGGTCTCGCCGACGCCATCGCCGCGGCGGACGCCACCACGGTGTTCGCCTCCCCTGCGTCCCTGCGCAACGTGGTGGCCACCGCCAGCGCCCTCGACGCCGCGCAGCGGGCCAGCCTCGCCCGGGTGCGGGTGGCCATGTCGGCCGGCGCCCCCATCCCGGTGTCGCTGCTGCGCAAGGTCCAGACGGTGCTGCCGAACGCGGAACTGCACACCCCCTACGGCATGACTGAATGCCTGGCCGTCTCCGACATCGACCTCGCCGGCCTGGAGCGCGCCGGCACCGGCAACGGTGTCTGCGTCGGAACACCATTGACAGGTGTCGAGGTCAGCATCGCGCCCCTCCCGCGGGATCCCGCCGAACCCGACGGTCTTCCCACGACCGCCCCCGATGTGACCGGCGAGATCATCGTGAGGGCCGCCCATGTGAAAGACCACTACGACCAACTCTGGGCCACGCAACACGCCAGCGCCCGCGACGGCGGCTCCCACCGCACCGGCGACGTCGGCCACCTGGACCCCGAGGGTCGCCTCTGGGTGGAGGGGCGTCGGCAGCATGTCATCCACACGGCCGATGGTCCGCTGACGCCAGTCGCGCTGGAACTGGCCGTTCTGGAACTGTCCGGTGTCGCCAATGCGGCGGCTGTGGGAGTGGGTCCCGTCGGTACCCAGGCCCTCGTGGTGGTCGTCGACACCGAGGCCTCTGGTCCTGTTCTCGTCGGTGCTGACCTGACCGCGGCAGTCAGGGAGTCCGCCGCCGCCGTGACGCGTGTCCCCGTTGCCGCTGTCCTGCGGACCTCCGCGTTCCCCGTGGACGTGCGACACCAGTCGAAGGTGGACCGCGCCCGACTTGCCCACTGGGCCGAGCGCGTCCTCTCCGGTGGGAGGGTGGGCGCGCCGTGAGGGTGCTCGTCACCGGGGCCAGCGGCCTGCTGGGCGGCGACGTCGCCCGCGCACTGGCCGCCCGCGGTGACGACGTCACGGTGCTGCAACGCCGCCCCTCTGGTCTGCGCCTGCGCGAGGTCCTGGGCGACATCACCGAGCTCGACTCCCTGACACGCGCCGTCGACGGCTGCGACGCCGTGGTGCACCTGGCGGCCAAGGTCAACGTCACTGGTTCCTGGGAGGACTACCGACGCATCAACGTCGACGGCACGGAGGCGCTGCTGCAGGCATGCCTCGGCGCGGACGTGAGGCGCATGGTGTTCGTGTCCAGCCCGTCGGTGGCCCACGCGGGCCGCTCACTCGTGGGCGCCGGCTCCGGTCGCGCCGACCCTGAACGCGCTCGTGGCCACTACGCGCGCAGCAAGGCCATGGCCGAGCAGCGAGCGCTCGCCGCCGACGCGCGTGGTGAGCTCGCCGTCGTCGCCGTTCGGCCTCATATCGTGTGGGGTCCCGGCGACACGCAGCTCGTGGAGCGCATCGGCCGCCGCGCCCGGTCCGGTCGCCTGCCCGTCATCGGGTCCGGTGCCCCCCTGGTGGACACCATCTACATCGACAACGCCGTGGACGCCCTCGTGGCCGCCCTCGACCGGTGCGACGACGCACGTGGGCAGTCCCTCGTGGTGACCAACGGCGAACCCCGACCCATCGGCGAGATCCTGGCCGGGTGGGCGCGCGCCACCGGTGCCCCGGCGCCAACGCGCCACGTGCCCGCCGTCCTGGCGAGGTGGGCCGGCAGCGGCGTCGACGCGGTGACCGCTCTCCGTGAGCGCCTCGGTCACGACCTCACCAGCGATCCGCCCATCACGCGCTTCCTCGCCGAACAACTGTCCACGGCGCACTGGTTCGACCAGCGGCGGACGCGGCAGGTCCTGGGATGGGCACCACGCGTCAGCCTTGATGAGGGGTTCGCCCGGATGCGGCGTCACTACGCCCACCACCCCCTGACCTGATCTCCGCGGCTGAACCTGCCCCCGGAGCACCTCCCCGAGGGGTTCACCGGGGCCCCTTTCGCGAACCCACCGCCCGTGGCACCCGACGGCAGTACCTTGTGCCAGTGCTCGGTTCACTTCTCACACTCGCGTTCTGGGTACTGCCCGTCGCCTCGGCCCTGATGGTGGTGGCCACGCTGTCGCCCACCGACGAACCCACGGATCCCCGCCCCTACGGGGGCGCCCTTCTGCTGTGGCTGCTCGTCGCGATCCCATCGCTGCTTGAGCGACCGTTCCCGGTGATCTACGACGTCCTGCGCCGCGATGCCACCTACATCGCCAGTGGCCAGGTGTGGCGCCTGTTCACGTCCCCCCTCGTGCAGATGGGCGGTATCAGCGGGACACGGAACAACCTCTTTGCGCTGGCTGTCGTGGCCACGGCCGCGGTGGCCTACTGGGGCGTCACCCGCACATGGGTGGTGTTCTGGTTCGGCGGCGTCGCCTCCAACATTGCCGTGCTCGGGCTTCGCCCCGTGGGGGGCGGCAATTCAATGGCACACCTCGTGCTGGCGACCGCCCTGGTGTCCTCCGTACTCGTGGATTCCCGCCGGCGTCCCCTGGCTGTGGTGTTCGCCGTCGTGGTCCTGGCATTCGCGGTGGTGATGGTCATCACGCGGAACTACCACGCCGTCTCATGCGCCATAGGGCTGGCGGTGGGCCTGATCCCGTGGCTGCGGCGCCCTGCGCTCGCTTCAGAGAAGGCATACCTCGTGGAACAACGACGTTGAGTGAGGTAGACTCAACCTTGAAGATCTACTTGTGGAGGACATCGCCTTGAATACGGAGAAACTGACAACCAAGAGCCGCGACGCCGTCACGTCGGCAGTCCGGCAGGCACTGACCAACGGCAACCCCAGCGCAGAGCCGGCCCACCTGCTGCACGGCATGCTCCTCGTGCCGGACAACACCGTCGGCCCCCTGCTCGAATCGGTGGGTGCCGACCCGCACGCCATCGACGCGTCGGCCGTCGCCGCCATCGGCAAGCTCCCCTCGAGCACCGGCAGCAGCGTGACGCAGCCGACTCTTTCGGGCGCCTTCGCCAGGGTGCTGGCCTCAGCGGAGACGCTGGCGGACACGCTCGGCGACCAGTTCGTCGCCACCGAGCACCTGCTGATCGCGCTGGTCGACGTTCAGTCGGAGGCCAGCCAGGCACTGAAGGCCGCCGGGGTCGACTCCGACGTCCTGACGGCCGCGTTCAACGGCTCGCGGGGCGGCAAGCGCGTCACGTCCGCCGAGAGCGAGGGTGGCGAGTCCGCACTCGACAAGTACTCGATGGACCTCACCGAACAGGCGCGCTCCGGCAAGCTGGACCCCGTCATCGGGCGCGACGCCGAGATCCGGCGCGTGGTGCAGGTGTTGGCGCGCCGCACCAAGAACAACCCCGTCCTGATCGGCGAGCCCGGCGTCGGCAAGACAGCGGTCGTGGAAGGGCTGGCGCTGCGACTGGTGGAGGGCGACGTCCCCGACTCGCTGCGCGGCCGCCGACTGGTTTCGCTGGACCTGGCCTCCATGGTGGCGGGCGCCAAGTACCGCGGCGAGTTCGAGGAGCGCCTCAAGGCAGTCCTCAACGAGATCCGTGACGCCGACGGCCAGATCATCACCTTCATCGACGAACTGCACACCGTCGTCGGGGCCGGGGCTTCCGGCGAGGGGGCCATGGACGCCGGCAACATGCTCAAGCCCATGCTTGCTCGCGGAGAGTTGCGCATGATCGGCGCAACCACTCTGGACGAGTTCCGTGAACGGATCGAGAAGGACCCGGCTCTGGAGCGTCGCTTCCAGCAGGTGTTCGTGGGTGAGCCGTCCGTCGAGGACACGGTCGCCATCCTGCGCGGGCTGCGCGAACGCTACGAGGCGCACCACAAGGTGCGGATCACTGATTCGGCGCTGGTGGCGGCCGCGACTCTGTCGGATCGCTACATCACGTCTCGCCAACTGCCGGACAAGGCCATCGACCTGATCGACGAGTCCGCGTCCCGGCTCCGCATGGAGATCGACTCCTCCCCGGAGGAGATCGACATGCTGCGACGCGACGTCGACCGCATGACCATGCAGGCATTCGCCCTCGAGAAGGAAGATGACGATGCCTCCCGCGAGCGACTGTCGGCGCTGCGTCAGGAACTCGCGGATGCGCAGGAGTCACTGCGTGGACTGGAAACCACATGGGAGGCTGAGAAGGCAAGCCTCAACAGGGTCGGTGACATCAAGGAGCAGATCGACCAGCTCCGGATGGAGGCCGACAAGGCCCAGCGCAGCGGCGATCTGACCCGGGCGTCACAGATCCTCTACGGTGACATCCCGGCAGCCCAGCGTGAGCTCACCGAGGCCGAGGAGAAGGACAACACGCCCTCGATGGTCTCGGAGGAGGTCTCGGAGTTCGACATCGCCGAGGTCGTGGCCGCCTGGACGGGTGTTCCCGTGGGCCGCCTGCTGCAGGGTGAGGCCGAGAAGCTGCTCCAGATGGAACAGCGGATCGGTGAACGGCTCATCGGGCAGCGTCCCGCCGTCACCGCCGTGGCCGACGCGGTGCGTCGTTCACGTGCTGGCATCTCCGACCCGCACCGCCCCACCGGCTCGTTCCTGTTCCTCGGGCCCACGGGCGTGGGCAAGACGGAGCTGGCGAAGTCGCTGGCCGACTTCCTGTTCGACGACGAGACCGCGCTGGTGCGCATCGACATGAGTGAATACTCGGAGAAGCACTCCGTGGCCCGGCTCGTCGGCGCCCCTCCCGGCTACGTCGGCTACGAAGAGGGCGGTCAGCTCACCGAAGCGGTGCGCCGTCGGCCGTACTCGGTGGTGCTGCTCGACGAAGTGGAGAAGGCCCACCCGGACCTGTTCAACATCCTGCTGCAGGTGCTGGACGACGGGCGCCTCACTGATGGCCAGGGCCGGACGGTGGACTTCCGCAACACCATCCTCATCATGACCTCCAACATCGGGTCGCAGTACTTGGCAGACGCCACGCTGGACCCTGCGGGGACGAAGGACGCGGTGATGGCTCTGGTGCGCAAGGCGTTCAGGCCGGAGTTCCTGAACCGGCTCGACGACATCGTGCTGTTCGACCCCCTCACGAGGGACGAGCTCGGACGGATCGTCGAGATCCAGCTGGCGCGGCTCAACCGCCGACTCGTCTCGAGGCGGATCACCGTCGAGGTGTCGGAGGCGGCCGAGCAGTGGCTGGGCTCCACCGGCTTCGATCCCGTCTACGGCGCCCGACCGCTGCGTCGCCTCGTGCAGACCACCATCGAGGACGCCCTGGCCCGCGGCCTGCTCTCAGGCGAGATCCACGACGGCCAGACCGTACGCTTCGACGCCAAGCCTGACGGCAGCGGCATCACGCTCGTCGCCTGACATGGCAGCGGTGGGCCGACCCTTTCGGATCGGCCCACCGATTCATCGAGTCAACTCGGTCTGCCCCAGGGGATCAGTCCCCGGACCCGGGGTCCCCGTTGGGCTCCCACTTGTCGCCCGGATTGCACAGGGTGTAGATCTGATCAGTGGGGGCGGGACCGCGCACGTTGATGACGCGCATGATGATGCGGTTCACCTTGTCGGCGTCAGTGATGGCCTTGGTGGAATCCTCGTGGACCGTGAACAGGAGCTCCCTGGGGAACGGGACATCTTTGCCGTCCTGCACCACCCGCCCCACCTCGAGATCGACTCCGAACAACGGACCATCGGGGTCAGCGGAGTAGTTCCGGACCATGTCGACCTTGTAGCGGGCACCGTAGATCGCCTTCACCTGTGCAATCGTCATTCCGACGCGCGCCCCATCGACGGTGGCGCTGGAGGGCGTCTTGAGATGCACCTCGATGATGGGGCTGCTCCGGTACGTCATACCCGCATTGATCTTGACCCCCCGTTGGCTCAGGAGTTGTGTCTCGGAGAAACTACCGCAGTCATTCGCGCCCTTCACCGTACTCATGTAGCCCATGTCTTTGAGCGGAACGTATTCCGCCCCGATCTTCAGTGGGCCGAACCCCTCCCATCCCAGGGTTGCTTGGACAAGGACGTGAGGCGGAACCGAGCTGACTGCGGGCGACGCGCTGGAACTGAAGCGGGTGATGTTGTTGAAGACCCAGCCCTCGAATGGCGTGAAAATGTATCCCGTTGCCTGCCCGTGCCCTCCGATGATGGGTTCATGTCGGATCTGTTTCACCCAGATGTAGCTGCGGCAGCCTCCCCGCCCAGTGGCCGGGGTGTCACATTCGGTGCGCCACTTCCGGCCCTCAGCAGAGGTCCACTCCGCATTTTTGCCCAAATTGTTGGTGGCCCAGTTCGCCCGCGGAGAGGGCAGGTACGTGAGGTTGTTGAACACCCATCCCTCCACCCGCTGGTAGGTTCCGTTGATGAGTTGAGCAGTGAAGGCCCAGATGTCGGTGCGACATCTCACCACGTTGCTGGCGTACTTCTCGCAACTGGTGTTCCAGTACCGCCCGTTCGTGACGTGTCCACCGGGGGTGGTGTAGACGTCGGGTTCGACGGACTCGGCGTGCGCCGGCGCCACCATGATGGGGGCAGCGACCATCGCCGCTGCCAGCAGGGCGGTGCCCGCCCATCTCGTGATTCTCGACAGGGTTTTCTGTTCTCGATGCATCGACACTCCTCGTTGAGTTCGTCCGCCCACATTAAGTTACGGCCGTACTGTTTGCAGCGAACGCATGAAAGCCACGACACGGCGCCGTCGGTCTCGCTGCGGCATCACGCTCGTCACCCGACGCGGAACCGTGGGCCAGCCCGGTCGGGTAGGCCCACGGTCCAAGGTGTCAGGGAGGGGGATGGAGGACCTCCCGAAACCAGGATCAGCGCTCAGCAGTCGTACATGTAGAGGCCCAGCAAGGAGTCGATCTCCCGTGCCACCATGTACGTCATCACGTCAGTGTCCTTCAGAGGACGGTCGTTGGCGTCGAAGCTGAACACAATCTCGTTGCCAGCTTCCTGGATCACTGCCGTGGACATCGGGAACTCCTTCTTGTACCCGTACTTGGTCTCGAAGTGGAGTCGACTGCCGTAGATGGCCTTCACCTGCGCCAGCGTCATGCCCACGTGGGCGCCGTCCACCGTTTTCACGCCGGGTTTCTCGGCCTGGACCGCGTAGACCTGCTTGTTCTGCACAACAGCAATCCCGCGGGCGAAGAGATAGGAGTTGACCGTCCTGTCAGCCGTGCCGTCCCCCGCATCGCACACGCCCTCGACGAGGTACCCGAGCTTCTCGAGGTCCTTCGACGATGCCCCCACTTGCAGTGGGCCAAGTCCGGTGGGGCTGAGGCGGGACTGGTCGATGATCCACGGTGGCACGCTTGTCACCGGAGGTACCGACGAGGTGGAGAACAGCACCACGTTGTTGAACACCCACGCGTACTTGTTCTGGTAGCCGGACCCTGACGAGGCGGGCTGCACCGTCTTGATCCAGATGTAGCTGCGGCAGCCGCCCTTGCCGGTGGCGGGGGTGTCACACTCCGTCCTCCACTGACGCCCCGACTGGGTCCAGTTCGGGTTGGTGCGGCCCAGATTGTTGTTGGCCCACGACGCACGCGGCGACGGCAGGTACGACAAGTTGTTGAACGTCCAGCCCGTCCTCTTCACGTAGCGGCCATTCACGTACGTCACGGTCGTCGCATAGATCTCCGCGCGACACCGCACGATCGTCGGCGAGTACTTCTCACACGTCGTGTTCCACAAACGACCCTGCGAGATCTGACCCCCCGGCGTGTTGTAGACCGTCGGGGTGGAGTCGGCATGGGCGACAAGGACGCCGGAGGCCATCGCGACGATGGCGGCGGCGGAGGTGACAAACAACTTGCGGAAAACGTGCATCGTTCCTCCTCATTGAGTGTGCGTTCTGACTGCGGCGGGGCCGTCGGCCGGGATCGAGGTGATCCTGACCGCCGGCGTCGCCCCTTTTTTTGGCCCGTTCAGCAGCCGTCGTAGGAGAAGTTGGGACTCGTCTTGCGGGCCACCATCTTGGCGATGACGTCGGAGTCCTTGAGTTTGACGCCGTCCATGATGCCGAAGCTGAACACCAGTTCGTTGCCACCGTTCTTCACCAACGCGACGTGCACCATCCCGCCGCCCGATTGGTCGTACTTCTTGCCGAGCATCAGCTTGGCGCCGTAGATGCCCTGGAGCTCGGCCAGCGTCATACCGACCTGCGCGCCGTCGACGGTCATCACGCCTTTGGTGTTGACATTGACGTCCACCACCAGAGGGGTGTTGAGGTCCCTGAGGTCGATGCCCCGGTTCGTGAGGGCCTTGCTCTCCCCGTAGCTCTGGCACTGGTCCGGGTAGTAGAGGTAGCCCAGTGTCCTGAGGCTCTTCATGGGCGTGCCCACCTGGAGCGGGCCGAGTCCCGTGAAGTCCAGCCGTGACTGGTCAATGATCCATTTCGGGACCTTCGTCACGGGCGGGATCGACGGCGTCGAGAACAGCACCACGTTGTTGAACACCCACGCGAACTTGTTCACATACGTGTACCCCGACCCCGACTTCACCGCCTGCACCGTCTTGACCCAGATGTAGCTGCGGCAACCACCCTGGCCGGTGGCCGCAGTGTCGCACTCCGTCTTCCACTGACGCCCCGACTGGGTCCAGTTCGGGTTGGTCCGGCCCAGGTTGTTGTTCGCCCACGACGCACGCGGCGACGGCAGGTACGACAAGTTGTTGAACGTCCACCCCGTCCTCTTCACGTAACGCCCATTCACGTACGCAACGGTCGTCGCATAGATCTCCGCGCGGCACCGCACGATCGTCGGCGAGTACTTCTCACACGTCGTGTTCCACAAACGACCCTGCGAGATCTGACCCCCCGGAGTGGTGTAGACGGACGGGGCCGAGTCGGCATGTGCGACAAGGACGCCAGAAGCCATCGCGACGATGGCGGCGGCGGAGGCGGCAAACAACTTACGGAAAGCGTGCATCAGTCCTCCTCATTGAGTTCCTCCGTTCACACTAGGTTGACCGTCGCTCCATCCGCAATGGATAGACCAAACGGATGACAGCCGGACCAGCCCAGGCGTTGCACCCCGTGCACGGGTGCGACGACGTGGGCCTGGCGGCCGTTCCGGCTGGATTGCCGTGTCGGCGCGGGCCAGGCGGGGTGGGGCTATGGTGGATTGGACAACGCGTCGCACCCCGAAGGAGTGGAAGTGAACGCCACAGTCGCCCAGTCCCCTGCCGTCACCGTCACAGGCCGGATCCCGCATCACGCCGGTCTGGTGAAGTGGGTTCAGGAGGTGGCCGCCCTCACCCGTCCAGCCGCGATCCACTACTGCGACGGCTCCGACACGGAGTACGAGACCTTCGTGGATCTACTCGTGGAGTCCGGCACCGTCGTCCGCCTCAACGAGGAGATCAAGCCCAACTCGGTGTACGCACGCACCGATCCCGACGACGTCGCCCGCGTGGAGGACTCCACCTTCATCTGCTCCGTCAAAGAGAACGATGCCGGACCCACCAACAACTGGATGGACCCGGACAAGATGAAAGCCACGATGACCAAGCTGTACGACGGATGCATGCGGGGCCGCACCCTCTACGTCATCCCGTTCTGCATGGGCCACATCGACGCGGCCGAGCCGAAGTTCGGCGTCGAGATCACCGACTCCGCGTACGTGGCGATCTCGATGCGGATCATGACGCGGATGGGCGCGGAGGCGCTGGCGGCCATGGAGGCCACTGAGGCCTCGTTCGTCCCGGCACTGCACTCGGTGGGCATGCCGCTGGATGATCCCACCGACGACGTGCCGTGGCCGTGCAACGACGTGAAGTACATCGTCCACTTTCCCGAGGAGCGAATGATCTGGTCGTACGGCTCCGGCTACGGCGGCAACTCGTTGCTGGGCAAGAAGTGCTACGCCCTGCGGATCGCCTCGGTGATGGGGCGGGACGAGGGCTGGCTGGCCGAACACATGCTGATCCTGAAGCTCACATCACCCGAGGGCAGGTCCTATCACGTGTGCGCCGCGTTCCCCTCAGCCTGCGGCAAGACGAACCTCGCCATGCTGGAGCCCACTATCGAGGGCTGGTCCGTGGAGACACTCGGCGACGACATCGCCTGGCTCCGGTTCGGCGAGGACGGCAGGCTGTACGCCGTGAATCCCGAGACCGGCCTGTTCGGGGTTGCCCCCGGCACGGGCATGGACACCAACCCCAACGCCGTGGCCGCCATCGAGGGCGGCAACTCGATCTTCACCAACGTCGCCCTGACCGCGGACGGGGACGTGTGGTGGGAGGGCATGTCCAGGAGCGCACCCCCGAACCTCACCGACTGGAAGGGTCGCCCGTGGACGGCCAGGGGCGGACCGGAGGGTGGGCGGCTCGGGGAGAAGGCCGCACACCCCAACAGCAGGTTCTGCACGCCCATTGAGCAGACACCCATCCTGAGCAAGGACTACAACAACCCTGCGGGCGTCCCCGTCGACGCCATCATCTTCGGCGGACGGCGTCAGAACACCATCCCGCTGGTGGCACAGTCCCGCAGCTGGTCGCACGGGGTGTTCATGGGGGCAACGTGCAGCTCCGAGACAACGGCGGCTGCGACCGGCGCCGTCGGCGTGCTGCGACGCGACCCCATGGCCATGCTGCCGTTCATCGGCTATCACGTGGGTGACTACCTGGCCCACTGGATCGAGATGGGCAACAGCACCACCCACGACAAGCTGCCGAAGATCTTCTACGTGAACTGGTTCCGGCGCGACGCTGACGGCCGCTTCCTCTGGCCGGGCTTCAAGGAGAACTCACGGGTGCTGAAGTGGGTCGTGGAGCGCATCGAGGACCGGGTGGGCGTCATCGACACCCCCGCCGGGATGCTCCCCCAGCCCGGCGACCTGGACGTCACCGGCCTGGACATCACCGACGCCGACCTCGCCGCTGTCATCGGCTACTCCCCCACCGAGTGGGCCGACGAACTGCCCCGCATCCGCCGCTGGCTGCGGTCGCTGGGGAGCAAGGTGCCGGTGGAGATGGACGACGAGCTCTGGCTCATTGCCGAGGCCATGGCCCGCCGCCCCTGACACCCGTCCTATCACCCGACGCCCGCGCTATGCGCCGCCGCTCCTGACACCCGCCCTACCCCGACGCCCGCCCTATCCCCCGACGCCCGCCCTATGCGCCGACGCCCGCCGAATTCTGCGGGCGTCGAGGAATAAGGCGGGCCTCGTGCTTCGGCGACGACCGCCCGCGTGCCCTTTGGCCGCGCCCAGCACTCTCGGGCCCACAGTTGTCCACAGGCCGAGTTCCGGACTGTTGCCAGAAAACACTTCTCGGGCTGCAATCTCCCCATGAGCCAGACGCCGCAGAACATCACACACGACGAACTGAGACAGACGGGGCTTTCGACGTCGGACATCGACACGCGCATCCGCAGGGGGACGTTGATGCGGCTCCGACGTGGCGTCTACTCGGCGCCCGAGGCCCGCACACCCGAGGAGCAGCACCGCCACCTCATTCACGCGAGCACCACCGTCGTGACGGACAGCAACGTCGTGAGCCACGTGTCGGCTGGTGTCCTGCACGGGCTGCCCGTTCCGCGACACCAACTCGAACTGGTGACCATGACACGACTCACGTCAGGGCACGGCGAGCACAGCGAGCGGATGCGGGTGCGTCACACCGCTCTGGCCGCGGATGAGGTGACCACCCTGGAGGGGCTCAGGGTCACGACGCTGGCCCGGACAGTCTTCGACCTTGCACGCTCGCTCCCCTTCGAATGGGGCGTGATGGCCTGCGACGACGCACTGCGGCAGGGTCTCAACCCTGCCGTCCTCCACATGGCCGCACGACGACACCCAAGGCTGCGGGGTGCCCCCCGCGCGCGACGGGTCATCGCGTTCGGCAATCCGCTCAGTGAATCAGCCGCGGAGTCCCTGAGTCGAGTGCAGATCGCACGGGCCGGCCTGCCAGCCCCGGAACTCCAGTTCGAGCTGTTCGACTCTGACGGAGTCTTCGTGTCGCGGTCAGACTTCGCCTGGCCAGAGCTGCATCTCGTTGGCGAGGTCGATGGAAAAGCCAAGTACGGTTCGCTGCTGCGTCCAGGGCAGGAGCCTGCCGACGCCATCATGGCTGAGAAGCGCCGTGAGGAATCGATCCGTCAACAGGGTTTCTGGGTGGTGCGCTGGGACTGGGAAACTGCCTGGAACGAACACGAGCTCGCCTCCCTGATCCGACGGGCCATGCAGTGGCGACGATGACGTCGGACCAGCCGCTCCCATCCTGAAAGCCTGCCAGTGATCACCGACGCCCGTCCCGGATCGTCGACGCCCTCACAAACACGGCACGCCCGCCGAATTCGGCGGGCGTGCGGGAATAGGACGGGCGTGCGCGGTTAGGGCGGGCGTTGGGTGCGGGTGGTGCGCTCAGCGGGAGGTGATGGCCAGCCGGTCGCGGCTCCGGTAGCGACCGTGGTGCACGTCGCCCGTCGACTCCGCCGTGAAGATGCGGGCCGCCAGGGGGTTCGCCTGGATGCGGTGCAGGGCCTCGTTGAGCCTGTGGACCTGAAGCTGCAGGCCCTCAATGTGGGCCTCGAGCTCGATGATCCGACGGATGCCCTCCAGGTTGATGCCCTCGTCCTGGCTGAGGCGTTGCACGTGGCGCAGCTTGGCAATGTCGCGCAGGGAATACCGACGGCCACGACCGCGTGCACGCTTCGGCACCACGAGACCCAAACGGTCGTAGCCGCGCAGTGTCTGCGGGTGCATGTCGGCCAGCTGCGACGCCACCGAGACGGGAAAGACCGGTGCGTCGTAGTCGAACTGCTGGGGCAGGTTCGCCGTCGCCATGTCAGCTCCCGAACAGGGCGGTGCGGGGGTTGGACTGACCGGACTTCTCCGCGTACTCGGCCAGCGCGCTGCGAGCCGCGTCGCTGAGGTGCTCGGGCACCTCCACCTTCAGCGTCACGAGCAGGTCGCCCATGGTGCCGTCGGACTTGCGTGCGCCCTTGCCCCGCAGGCGCATGGTGCGCCCGTTCGGCGTGTTGGACGGCACCCGCAATTTCACGGTGGCGCCGCCCAGCGTCGGGACGGTGATCTCGGCACCCAGCGTGGCCTCGGCGAAAGTGACGGGCACTTCGAGCGTCAGGTTGTTGCCGGTCCTGCCGAAGAGCTTGTGGGCCAGCACATGGACCGTGACGTAGAGGTCGCCCGGTGCGCCGCCGTTCTCGCCTGCCGCGCCCTTGCCCTTGATCCGGATCCTCTGACCGTCATTGACGCCGGAGGGGATCCGCACGTTCATGGTGTTGGAGGAGCGTGCACGCCCCGAACCCTGGCAGTCGGGGCAGGGGTCCTCGACGCGCAGACCGCGGCCGAGGCAGTCGACGCACGGCTCGCTCATGGAGAACACGCCACCGGCCGTCGAGCTCTGCATGCCGGAGCCCTCACAGGTGGGGCACACCTTGGGCAGGGTGCCGGCGCGCGCCCCGGTGCCACGGCACGAGGGGCAGGGCTGGTCGGAGATGGTGCGCATCGAGACGGTGTCACCGAACACTGCCTGCTCGAAGGTGATGGTCACCTCGCCCTCGATGTCGGCGCCGCGACGCGGTCCCCGCGTCGTGGATGGGCGCCTCGCCGTCCCGCCCTGGTTGAACAGGTTGCCGAAGAGGTCGCCGAATCCGGCGCCGGAGGTGCCGGAACCTGCGTTGCGGAACAGGTCCTCGAAGCCGGCGGGCGCCCCACCCGGGCCTCCGCCGGGTGCGCCGAAACGCACGCCGCTGCCGAACAGGCTGCGCGCCTCGTCGTACTCCTTGCGCTTGTCCTTGTGGCTCAGCACCGAGTTGGCCTCCGAGGCCTCCTTGAAGCGCGCCTCGGCTGCGCTGTTGCCCGGATTCTGGTCCGGGTGGTTCTCCCGCGCGATCTTGCGGAACGCCTTGCGGATCTCGTCCGGTGTCGCCTTCTTGGAGACGCCGAGAATCTTGTAGTAGTCCTTCTCCAACCAGTCCTTGGTACTCACCCGTCGCCTCCTTCTGTTTCCACGGCCATATTCTGACAAGTTTTTCCCGGCTGCCCGCCCCGCGCTCTGGTGGCGGGGCGGACCCGGTTCGGCATCAGGCCGTCGGGTTGGCGACGCCGACGCGAGCCGGCCTGATGATGCGGTCACCCAGGGCGTAGCCCTGCTGCATGACCTGAGAGATGGTGGTGACCTCCACCTCGGTGCCCTCCATGGGGATTTCCATGAGTGCGTCGTGGCGGTTCGGGTCGAAGACTTCGCCGACGGCACCGAAGGAGGTCAGGCCATGCTTGGCCGCAACCTTCTCCAGGGCCTCCGCCACCATCTTGAAACCGCCCCCGAGATCGTCGTGTTCACGGGCCAGCGAGATGCTGTCCAGCACCGGCATCAGGTCCGCCACGACGGCCTCGACACCGGACTGCCGCGACAGCGACCGGTCCCGATCCACGCGCCTCTTGTAGTTCACGTACTCGGCCTGCAGCCTCTGCAGGTCACTCGTGCGCTCCGCCGCGAGGGCGGCCCAGTCAACGCTCGACTCGGCGAAGGCCTCGTCGACGGCGTCCCCGAGCGTGCCCTCGGGCGCATCAGCACCCGTGGGTTCACCCTCGGGCGGGGGCGGCGCCTGGCCGCCCTCACCCTCGGTGTTCTCGTCGAACTCACTCACTTGTCGTCGCCCTTTTCCTCGTCCACGATCTCCGCGTCAACGACGTCGTCGGCCTGGTCGGCGGCTTCGCCCTCGGTGGGCGCACCCTCAGAGGATGCGGCCTCGGACGACTGCTGCGCGGCCTGCGCGGCAGCGTACATTGCCTGGCCCATGGCGGCAGCCTTGGTGTTCAGGTCATCGACGGCGGTCTTGACCACGTCGTTGTCCTCACCCTTCAGTGCTTCCCTGAGCGCGTCGAGTGCCTCGACGACGGGCGCCTTGACGTCCTCGCCGATCTGCTCGGCGTTCTCGGCCAGCAGCTTCTCGGTGCGGAACACCAGCGCGTCGGCCTCGTTGCGCATCTCGACGGTCTCGCGACGCTTGCGGTCCTCTTCTGCGTGCGCCTCGGCATCCTTGACCATGCGATCGATGTCCTCGCGTCCCAGTGCGGAGCCACCCGTGACAGTCATGGACTGCTCCTTGCCGGTGGCGAGGTCCTTGGCGCCGACGTGCACGATGCCGTTGGCGTCGATGTCGAAGGTCACCTCGATCTGCGGGATGGAGCGGGGCGCCGGCAGCAGGCCGGTGAGCTCGAAGTTGCCGAGCGACTTGTTGTCGCGGGCGAAGTCACGCTCGCCCTGGTACACCTGGATCATCACGGCGGGCTGGTTGTCCTCAGCCGTCGTGAACACCTCGGAGCGCTTGGTGGGGATGGTGGTGTTGCGCTCGATGATCTTGGTCATCACGCCACCCTTGGTCTCGATGCCAAGGCTCAGCGGGGTGACGTCGAGCAGCAACACGTCCTTGACCTCGCCCTTGAGCACGCCAGCCTGCAGCGATGCACCGAGTGCGACGACCTCGTCGGGGTTGACGCCCTTGTTGGGCTCCTTGCCGCCGGTCAGTTCCTTCACGAGGTCAACCACGGCCGGCATGCGGGTGGAACCACCCACGAGCAGGATCTGGTCGATCTTGTCCACCGAGGTGCCGGCATCGGAGATGACGGAGTTGAACGGTGCGCGGCAGCGGTCGAGCAGGTCCTGCGTCATGCGCTGGAACTCGGAGCGCGTGATCTTCTCGTCGAGGTGCAGCGGGCCCTCGGAAGAAGCGGTGATGTAGGGCAGGTTGATCGAGGACTCGGACGTGGCCGACAGCTCGATCTTGGCGCGCTCGGCTGCTTCCTGCAGACGCTGGCGGGCCATCTTGTCCTTGGACAGGTCCACGCCGTGCTTGTTCTTGAACTGCTTGACGAGCCAGTCCACCACGACGGCGTCCCAGTCGTCGCCACCGAGACGGCTGTCGCCCTTGGATGCCTTGACCTCGAACACGCCGTCGGCGATGTCGAGCAGGGACACGTCGAACGTGCCGCCGCCGAGGTCGAACACGAGAACGGTCTGCTCCTGGTCGGCCTTGTCGAGGCCGTACGCCAGGGCCGCGGCCGTGGGCTCGTTGATGATGCGGTCGACGACGAGGCCGGCGATCTCGCCCGCCTCCTTGGTGGCCTGACGCTCGGCGTCGCCGAAGTAGGCGGGCACCGTGATGACGGCGTTGGTGACGGACTCACCGAGGTAGGCCTCGGCGTCGCGCTTCAGCTTCTGCAGCACGAAGGCCGAGATCTGCTGGGGGCCGTAGTTCTTGCTGTCGATCGCAATCTTCCAGTCGGTGCCCATGTGGCGCTTGACGGAGCGGATGGTGCGGTCGATGTTGGTCACGGCCTGACGCTTGGCGACCTCACCGACGAGGACTTCGCCGGACTGCGAGAACGCGACCACCGAGGGGGTGGTGCGTGCGCCTTCGGCGTTGGGGATGACGGTGGGTTCTCCACCTTCAAGGACAGCGACCACCGAGTTGGTGGTGCCGAGGTCGATGCCTACTGCACGGGCCATGTGTCTATCTCCTCAGGATGTGGTGCGCAACGCGCGCTGTGATGATCAAAGTGTTCCCTTGAGCGGGGTTGACTCAAGTTAACCACAGGGCCGCACGAGAGGCAAATAGGTTGAGCGTCCTCGGCTCAACTCAGGGTTCAATCAGGGGCAGCCCCCACCGGGGAGGAGGATCAGCGGTCTCTGGAGCCTCGTAGCTTGACGCTGTGCCCGGCCCACCACAGAAACCCCTTGAGGATCACTGTGCCGTTGGAGCCATCACCCTGGGCCTGCCTGTCGACGTCGTTGCCGGCCATGATGGCCAGCGAGTCGTCCATGACACGCACCCCCTCGGGTACGTAGATGTCGTGCCCGGCCATGATGGCGTGCAGCTCCAGCGTCACGACGACACCGGGCCCCATGGCCTGGGTGAGGTCGATGTTGTCACCGCCCCACCAGGCGAAGTTGAGGTAGTGGCGAGTGCCGGGTTCGATGACGACGTCCCTGCCGGACATGATCGAGAATGAGGTTCGCTCTGCCGGACCCGTGGCGGGCAGCGACGTGGGTCTGGGTGCGACACGGGAGGCGGACCCTGCCGCCAACTCATGGCCCTCCGGCAGATCCTCCACGAGCTCGTCGAACTGGTCGGTGTACCTGGCCTCCAGCGCCCGATCCTGGCGCTCCCCCAGCTCCTCGATACTCAATCGACCCTCGCCGTGGGCCCTCTGGAGGACTTCAAGCACCGCGTCACGATCGGCGTCGCCAGCACGCAGTCGCTTGCGGGGAACCATATCTGACATGTCTGAATCCTAGTCGGGACGGCTCGGTGGCGTCTCGTCGGTGGGCCTCAGTCGCGCCACCAGTCATCGAGGATGGTGACGGGGGTGGTGCGCTTGTGGCGTGTGCGCAGGTACTTGGTCTCGATCTCCTCCGCCACGGCGACGGGGATCTGGTGTCCTTCCAGGTACGCGTCGATGTGGGCGTAGGTGATGCCCAACTCGTCCTCGTCACTGCGCAGGGGACGGCCGTCCAGGAGGTCCGCGGTGGGCACCTTGCCCCACAGGGACTCGGGCGCACCCAGGTGCTTCAGCAGGGTGCGGATCTGCCCCTTGTCGAGCCCGAACAGCGGGAGGATGTCCGCGCCGCCGTCCCCGAACTTCGTGAAGAAGCCGGTCACGGACTCGGCGCCGTGGTCCGTGCCGATCACCAGCAGGTTGCGCTCCCCCGCCAACGCATACTGCGCCATCATCCGGGCGCGCGCCTTGACGTTGCCCTTGTTGAAGTCGGCGATGTCACGGCCCGTGGCCGACTCGAACGCCACCTCGAGTCCGTCCACAGCGGCAGCGATGTCCAACGTGAGTGGCGTGCTCGCGGCGACGAAACCCATGGCGTCCTCCGCATCGGCAGCATCCGCCTGGGAGCCGTAGGGCAGCCGCACGGCGACAAAGTCCGCCTGTCCGCCCTCGTCGGTGATCCTGTCGACGGCCATCTGCGCGAGCCGTCCCGCCAGCGTGGAATCCACCCCTCCGGAGATCCCCAGAACGAAGCCGCCGGTGCGGGTGGCACGCAGGTAGTCACACAGGAAGGTGATCCGGCGCTCCACCTCGTGGGCGGGGTCGATGGTGGGCCTGACGCCCATGTCGGCAATGATCCGGGCCTGCAGTTCTCGCATGCCCGCAGTCTAGGCGAGGCACGTTTCACTCCTGTGACAGCCCCTGGACGCTCACGCCACACTGCGACCCGTACAGGCGGAAAGAAGGTGGCGACACTGGTGGACATCTGGAATAACATTTCCCCATGACCGGATTCAAGAACTTCATTCTCAAGGGCAACCTCATTGAGCTTGCCGTCGCCTTCATCATGGCCACCGCATTCGGTGCCGTCGTGACCGCCACGGTGGCCCTCCTCATGGACGTCATCGGCAAGATCGGTGGCACGCCCGACTTCTCCAACTGGTCCCCCGGCGGCATCTCGGTGGGCGCCTGGATCACGGCGCTGATCTCGTTCCTCATCATCGCGGCCGTGGTGTACTACCTCATCGTGCTCCCCTACACCGAGGCCAAGAAGAAATTCTTCCCGGACGAGGAAGAGTCCGCAGGCACCCCAGCGGACGTCGTCCTGCTCGAGGAGATCCGCGACCTGCTGAAGAACCAGAACCGCCTCTGAGCCCCAGCCCCATCTACTCCGAGACCGCTCCCCCGGGGGCGGTCTCGATCATTTCCCGGACAGCCGTGGCACTGCAGGCGACCTCAACGACGTGGCGGGGCAGGTCCTCGATCCCGTCGAACACCGCCGGGCGTGGCACCTCGATGCCGAGCGCTTCGGTGATGGTCCCGGAGAACTTCACGGGCAGCGCCGTCTCCAGGGCCACCACGGTCCCGCACACCTGCATGCTGCGCGCCACCTGCACCGCGTCGGCCGTGTGGGGGTCGATGATCACGCCATCCTCGGAGTAGGTGCGACGGATCTGGCCCAGCCGGTCGGCGTGCGTGGAGGAGCCCGTGACGAACCCGTGCGTCTCGAGCTGGTCGCGGAAGGCGCGAAGCTCCGAGAGGTCGAAGCGGCCCTCCTCACGCAACTGCCGCCCGAAAAGGTCCGCCACACGGGCGCCATCGCGACCGACGAGGTCGGCCACGTAGCGCTCGAAGTTGGACGCCTTGGAGATGTCCATGGACGGCGACGACGTCTCGTGGGTCTCGGCGCTGCCCCGGATCCTGTAGACGCCGGTGGTGAAGAACTCGTCCAGGACGTTGTTCTCGTTGGTGGCCAGGATGAGGCGGTGGATGGGCAGCCCCATGGACTTGGCGACGTGGCCTGCCGCGATGTTGCCGAAGTTGCCGGACGGTACCGCGAAACTGAGTGGACGATCATCATCGGCGATCTGCAGCCATGCCGCGAAGTAGTAGACCACCTGGGCCATCAGCCGGGCCCAGTTGATGGAGTTCACGGCGCCGATCCGGTGCCGGGCCTTGAACCCGGCGTCGGCGTTGATCTCCTTGACGATGTCCTGGCAGTCGTCGAAAACACCGTCGACGGCAATGTTGGTGATCGACGGGTCGTCGATGGAGAACATCTGCGCCTGCTGGAACGGGGTCATGCGTCCCTGCGGAGACAGCATGAACACGCGGACGCGCGGCTTGCCCATGAGGGCGTACTCGGCCGCGGAACCAGTGTCACCGCTCGTGGCGCCCAGGATGGTGATGGTGGTGTCGCGCCGCTCCAGCTCGTACTCGAAAAGCTCCCCCAGCAACTGCATGGCCATGTCCTTGAACGCTGCGCTGGGCCCGTTGGACAGGTGAAGCAACCACAGCCCGTCGGAGAGCTGACTCACGGGGGCGACGGCGGGGTCCAGGAACTTGTGCGGTGCGTAGGCACGCTCGCAGATACCGCGCAGGTCACCGGCGGGAATGTCGTCGATGAACAGGGAGAGCACCTCGAAGGCCAGGGCCGCGTAGCCGTCGGCGCGCACCAGGGACCGCCAGCGCGCCAGGGTGTCCCCGTCGACCTGCGGGTAGTGCTCGGGCAGGTACAGGCCCCCGTCGGGGGCCAGTCCCTCCAGGAGGATGTCGCAGAACGGCCGGCCGGGCCCGCCGGAGGAGTCACGGGTGGAGACGTATCGCACGACCGCAGCCTACACACGGGGGGCACGCCCCCCGTGAACCCCCCGCACACCACACACGGAGCACGCCCTCGGTAGAAACGGTCAGCGCAGGATGTCCTGGCGACCGAACCACCAGGCGGAGGCCGCCAGCAGGATCGCTGTACCGACGACGGAATAGCCCAGCGCCCAGTCGTAGTTGATGACCTGGGCGACCCCCCAGTCGTCGACACTCCTCGCGGTGTACCCGTAGACCTCGTACTGCCCCGACAGCATCGTCAACAGGATGTTGCTGGGCAGGAAGCCCTGCAGCGCCGAGAACCCGGAGATGCTGTCGCCGAGGATCACCGAGCCCAGGAGCACCACCGCAAAGATGCCGGCGGTGATGGGCGTGGATCCAACACCGACGGCGACGGCAGCCGCCATCACGGTGATCAACAACGACAGGACCGCCACCCGCCCCAACAGCAGGGGGAGGTCGATGCCCGCGGTCATGTCATGTGCCCCCCGCAGCGACAGGAAGGTGAGGGCGCAAAACGCCAGGGCAGACCCGAGGTAGGCGGCGGTCACAGCTATGCCTCCCAGTGCGGCGGCAACAACCTTGGCAACCATGAGGGGGACGCGTCGTGGCGTGAACAGCAATTGCGTGCTGATGTTGCCGGAGGCGAACTCGGCGCCCACGAAGGAGGCCGCCAGCACTGCCACCGCCAGCAGCATGATGGTGGACCCGAACGACACCACGTATTGCGTGTACTCGCCGAAGCTGACGGGGGTGCGCACATAGGCGTCCGGGTCGCTCGCCACCTCCCACCCCTGGCACTCCGCGTTCTGCGAGACGCCCCCGCAGGACTCCTCCCAATTGGCCTTTTCCAGTTTCCAGTCCTCCCGGGCAGTCCTGATGTCCTGGGCCGTCACCGGGCTGGCACTGCCGGCATCCACGGCCGCCCCGAAGGCCGCCAGACCGGCCATGCACACCAGTAGCACGAGCAGCAGCCGGCGGCTGACGAGACGCAGCAGTTCAGCCTTCAGCAATGCGTTCACGACGCCTCCGTCCGGGGCAGGCCCTGCGTGGCCGTCAGGTGTTCTGTGGCTGTGACTTCGAGGAACACGGACTCGAGGGTGGAGCGTTCCACACTGAGGTGCTGGGGCCAGAGGTCGACGCCCCCCAGCACTCGCGCCACGGCGCCCGCCTCGATGGCACCACCCCCGGGTCCCGTCACGTGCAGACGCCCGCCGGAGAGAACCACGGCGTAGCCTGCCTGCCGCAACGCCTCGTGGGCCAGGCTGTGGTCAGCCACCTCCACGACGACGCGCGAGCGGTCACCCGACAGCAGGGTCGCCAGGTCCCCCTCCATGAGGGTCCGTCCGCGCCCGATGATGGACACGGAGTCGGCCACCTGTTCCACCTCACCCAGGAGGTGGCTGGAGATCAGTACGGTGCGGCCCGCGTTGGCGATGTCGCGGATGGTGGTGCGAATCTCCTGGATCCCTGAGGGGTCCAGACCGTTGGTGGGTTCGTCGAAGATCAGGACCTGCGGCTCCTTCAGGAGCGTGGCTGCGATCGCGAGGCGCTGCTTCATACCCAGCGAGCACTGCCGGAACCGTGTGTCGGCGCGGCCGCCGAGTCCCACTTCCAGCAGCACCTCCGTGACGCGTCGGCGGTTGACGCCGATGGACATGGCCAGGATCTCCAGGTTGCGACGCAGGGTCATGGAGGGCGCGAACTTCGGCGACTCGACGATGGCACCCACGTACGAAATCACCTGGTCCAGGCGCTCCGGGACCGGCACCCCGCAGAGTTCCATGACGCCCTCATCCGCCCGGACGAGCCCCAGCAGCATCCTCAGGGTGGTGGTCTTGCCGGACCCGTTGGGCCCCAGCAGGGCATGCACGCCCCCGATGGGCACGTTGAGGTCCAACCCGGCCACGGCAACGGTCCTGCCGAAACGTTTGCTCAGTCCGGACGTGCGGATGGCCCACGTCGACGGTGTTTCACTCCAGAACTGGGTGGTCATGGTGACCACGCTAGGGCTCTGGAGGCGACGCCGCGTCGCACCACGGCCCACGGCCGTCTCAGACCAGGGTCTCGTCCCGCTGCAGGACGGCGACGTCGTCGCGCCGCAAGCGGCGCCACAGCAGCCAGGCCGGCAGGGCGAGCACGCCCATCGACATGTAGGGCGCCATCACGTCCTGCAACGGTGCCAGCAGGACACACAGCACCGTGACCAGCAGGAACAAGTGTTGCAGGCGCAGTCCCGGGCGGGCCAGCGCCACGAAGGGCAGCACCCACGTCATGTACCAGGGCTGCAGAGCGGGGCCCAGCACGGCAAAGGCCAGCAGCACACCGCACGCGAGCAGCCATGGTTGCCCCACGGAGGAAGGCGGCCGGGGCCCGAGCCGCCAGGCCAGCCACGCGACACCCGCCACCACCAGCAGGCTCGTGAAGGTCGTGAGGATCGAGATGATCTGATGATTGGGCAGCAACTCGTGGAACCGGGCGAAGGACGCCACCCAGGAGATGGGGGCGTTGCTGGTGGCCTGCAGGGGACTGCCGGCCGTGGGGTTGCGCCACCCGAGACCCAGACCCGTGACGAAGGAGACGAGAGCAAACATCCCGACGGCGGCCGCTCCGCCCGCCGCCGCCCGCGCCGCGAGGCCCCACCAGGTGCGCGACCTGGCTGACAGCGTGGGGTGCGCCGCCGCCCACGCCAGCGCCACGACCCCAACCCCGGCGACGGCGGCCGACTGTTTGATGGACATCGCCAGGCCGATGAACAGCCCTCCCACGACCACGCCCCGCCATCCTCGCAAACCGGTGCGGTGCGCCGCCAGGAACGCCACCGCCAGCAGCGCCACCATGACGGCGTCGTTGTGGATGCCGCCCACCCACTGCACCAGCAGCACGGGGTTCAGAAGGCCCGCCCACACCACCACGTCCCGGCGAACGCCCGCCAGGTCCGCCAACTTGGGCAGGCACCACGCCAGAACAGCGATGGCGAGCAGGTTGGGCAGCCGCATTCCAATGGCGCTGAGGTACAGGTTCTGCTCGAAGAGTCGGGAGATGACGCCGAAGATTTCAAGTGACAGCGGCGGATACACCGATGTGGTCCTGAACCAGTGGATGCCGACCAGGAGTCCGGCCTGCCCGGCGTCGCCGGATGCCACCGTGTAGGGGTCGAGGCCGTGCGACATGAGCCAGCCCTGCGCCGCGTAGGAGTACGCATCCCGGCTGTGCAGCGGCGGGCTGACGAGCAGGATCAGGGACCACAGCGCGAGCACCAGTCGCGGTCTGCGCCATGTGGGACCCATCCGCCACCACGCGTACAGCAGCAGTGCATGGCCCGGCAGGGTGACCAGCACCCGCCAGGGCCGGGGTCCCACCTCCAGCAGCCCCGTCCTGTCAATGGTCACGGCTGCCACCACGAGGAAGAGCCCGACGGCGCCCAGCAACGGCCACGTCCACTGCCACAGGGGGCGGACGTCCCGGGCCTCGGCGTCGGGCCGGGCGGGCGGTGGAGCAGGCACAGGGGAACCTCGTGGGGTGGGGCGGCGCCGCCAGCATACTTCTCCAACAGCGAACCGGTCGCCGTACAGGTCCGGCGGGACGGCCCCGGCACTAGTCTGGGGAGTATGAGAATCGCCATGGTCAGCATCCACGTGACCGAGCCTGCCCATGCGTACAGGTTCTACACGGAGGTGCTCGGGTTCGAGACCAGTCTGGCGCTTCCCGAGTCGGATGTGTTCGTGGTGAACGCACCCGGCCAGGACCTGGGCCTGCTGCTGGAACCCAGCGACAGCGCGCTCGGCGAGGAATACCGCAGCGGCTTGCGCGCCGCTGGCATTCCCGTGCTGGTCATGAGCACTGACACACTGTTCTCCGACATCGAACGCCTTCGCGCCGAAGGGGTTCATTTCGTGGGCGACGTGTTCCGCGACGCCTCGGGCGAGGCCATCAACTTCAGCGATTCAGTCGGCAATCTCATCCAACTCCACCAGGGGGCGTTATGACCAAGCGGCACCACGTCGTCATCATCGGCTCGGGCTTCGGCGGGCTGTTCAGCACCAAGGCCCTCAAGCACGCCGACGTCGACATCACTCTCATCGCACGGACAACGCACCACCTGTTCCAGCCCCTGCTCTACCAGGTGGCCACAGGCGTGCTGTCGGAGGGCGAGATCGCACCCGCCACCCGCGAGATCCTGCGTCACCAGAAGAACGCACAGGTGCTGCTGGGCCTCGTGGACGACATCGACCTGGCCGAGAAGGTGGTCAAGTGGCGCTTCCATGACGAGTACCAGGAGACCTCCTACGATTCGCTCATCGTCGCCACGGGCGCCGGTCAGTCCTACTTCGGCAACGACCAGTTCGCCCGGTACGCGCCCGGCATGAAGACCATCGACGATGCCCTGGAGCTGCGCGCCCGCATCTTCAACGCCTTCGAAGTGGCGGAGTTCACCACCGACGAGGCGGAGCGCCGCAAGCTCATGACCTTCGTGGTGGTGGGCGCCGGACCCACGGGCGTGGAGGTGGCCGGCCAGATCCGCGAACTCGCAGCCGCCACGCTGCGCCGCGACTTCCGCTCCATCGACCCCGCCACGGCCCGCGTCATCCTGGTGGACGGCGCCGACCAGGTACTCCCCCCGTTCGGGCCCAAGCTCGGCCGGGCCACCCAGAAGAAGTTGGAGGAGCTGGGCGTCGAGGTGAAGCTCAAGTCGTTGGTCACCAACGTCGACGAGGGCGGCATCGAGATGAAACACGAGGACGGCACCACCGAACGCATCGAGTGCTTCTGCAAGGTGTGGGCTGCCGGCGTCAAGGGCAGCGACCTGGGCCAGACGCTGGCCGAGCAGTCCGGCGTCGAACTGGACCGCGCGGGACGCGTCAAGGTGCTGCCCAACCTGACCCTGCCCGGGCACCCCGAGGTGTTCGTGATCGGCGACCTCATGTCGTTCCCGGACGTGCCGGGCATGGCCCAGGGCGCCATCCAGTCCGGCAGGTACGTCGCGAAGACCATTGAGGCCCGCGTGGAGGGCAAGGACGAACCGGGCCACTTCACGTACTTCGACAAGGGGTCCATGGCCACCATCGCCAAGTACTCGGGTGTCGTGAAGATCGGTCCCATCAGGATGACCGGCTTCATCGCCTGGCTGGCCTGGCTGTTCCTGCACCTGCTCTACATCGCCGGCTTCAAGCAGCGCGTGAGCACCCTCATCAGCTGGACGCTGAGCTTCATCACCAACGGCCGATCACAGCGTGTGGTGACGAACCAGCAACTGGTGGGCCGCCTGGCCATCGAGGAGCTCGGCGCCCACAGCTCCGGGCGCCTCATCCGCGGCACCGTCCCGGCGGCACCGCGGTCCAACCAGACCGACAACCCCAACACGCTCAAGGAGTAGTCAATGCGTTCCTTCCTCCGGGTGGTGCGCGACGTTGCGCTCCTTCTGTCCCGCATCCTCATGGGTGTGGTCCTGCTCGCGCACGGCTGGCACAGGTGGCAGGTGATGGGAATCGCCAAGGAGGTGTCCCTCCTGGACGGTGCCGGAATCGGCAACGCCACGACCATCGTGTGGATCGTCGTCGGGTTCGAGATCGTGGGTGGCATCCTGCTCGTCTTCGGGCTCGCCACACCGCTGGTGGGTCTGGGGATCGTGGTCCTGAACCTCGCCACCATCGTCCTGCTGCGCTCCGAGGAGTTCTATGCCCACGAGCAGGGTTGGGAGTACAACGCCGTGCAGGCTGCCGTCGGACTCCTCCTCCTTGCGCACGGCTCGGGACGAGCAGGCCTCGACAACCTCTTCCTGCGACCCCAGCACGACGGCGACGAACTCATCGTCGACGAAAGCGACGCAGACCGCATCCACCCCCAGGCCTTCTGACCCCTTCACAGGAAACGCACAGCACATTCATGGCTTTTCGCCACAGGATGGTGCCACAGTGGTCGCATGGCCTCCACCGCTGACACCCTCCAACGGCTCGATGGCACCCCCATCCGGGTACTCACCGTCGACGACGAGCCGAGCCTCATCGAACTCCTGTCCCTTGCCATGCGCTACGAGGGCTGGGAGGTGCACACCGCCCGCTCCGGCACAGAGGCGGTGCGCGTCGCCAGGCAGAGCCAGCCCGACGCCATCGTCCTGGACATGATGCTGCCGGACTTCGACGGACTCGAGGTGATGCGGCGGGTCCGCGCGTTCCAGCCGGAGGTGCCCGTGATCTTCCTCACCGCCAAGGACGGTGTGAGCGATCGCATCAGCGGGCTCACCGCCGGCGGGGACGACTACGTCACCAAACCCTTCAGCCTGGAGGAGGTCATCGCCCGGCTCCGCGGGCTGCTGCGCCGCTCCGGCGCCACCGCCCCCACGCCGTCGACGCAACTGGTCGTCGGCGACCTGGTGCTCGACGAGGACTCCCATGAGGTGTTCCGCAGCGGCACACCCATCAACCTCACGGCCACCGAGTTCGAACTGCTGCGCTACCTGATGCGCAACCCCAAGCGTGTCCTCAGCAAGGCCCAGATCCTCGACAGGGTGTGGAACTACGATTTCGGCGGCCAGGCCAACGTGGTGGAGCTCTACATCTCCTACTTGCGCAAGAAGATCGACGCGGGGCGCGACCCCATGATTCACACCATGCGGGGCGTCGGTTACGTCCTGCGGCCGGCATGACCAGATCCCTCACCCTGTCCGCACAACTCCGGCACCGGGTGACTCTGATCGTGGCGGTGCTGGCCATCATCCTCTCAGCCAGTACGCTGCTGGCGGCCCGCACCATGACGTACAACCAGGTGGACTCCCAGTTGGAGGCCGCGTTCACGCGGCAGGGGCGCCCCGGCTCCCCCGGCGACATGGCACCCGGCATCAACGTCCCGGGGATGGCACAGGGCACCATCATCGTCGCCCTCATGCAAAACGGCGAGAAGCGCGGCACAACCGTCGGTGATGGCAGCTTCCGCAGGGTCGCGACAGATGCTGGCGACGCGCTGCTGGCTGTCCCGGCCGACGGGGAGAAGCACACGATCAGCGTCCCCGGCCTGGGCGAGTACCGGGCAGAGGCCAGGGTGGACGAGAACCGCATCGTCGTGGCCCTCCCCCTGGCCGAGCAGAACAGGACCCTCCTGGGACTGACGGTGCTGACGGTGTCGCTGGGGATGTTGGCAGTGGTGGTGGCGGCCGCGGCCACCGCCGCCCTGGTGAGCCGCGCCACGCGCCCGCTGCGCGCGCTCGGCCGCACAGCCCATGAGGTGTCCAACCTGCGCCTGGATGAGGGCGACGTGCAGGTGCCTGCCCCCGTCGATGCCGAGGGGCTGCCCCCGGACCACGAGGTGGCGCAACTCGCCACCGCTTTCAATCACATGCTGATGAACGTGCAGGGCGCGCTGGCTGTGCGTCAGGCCTCGGAGATCAAGCTCCGCCGGTTCGTCGCCGACGCCTCCCACGAACTCCGCAACCCACTGGCGGCCATCCAGGGCTACGCGGAGCTGGCGGAGCGCCCCGAAGCATCCGCGGACGACGTGGCCCACGCCCTGAAGCGCATTCATTCCGAATCCCTGCGCATGACCACGCTGGTCAGCGACCTCCTGCTGCTCGCACGGCTCGACGCCGAGCCGCCCGTGGAGTTGCGGCCCGTGGATATTGTGGAGACGGTGCTGAACGCTGTCAGCGACGCACAGGTGGCCGGCCCCGGGCACGTGTGGCGCATGAACCTGCCGGACGAGGGCTTCGACGTGATGGCCAACCCCGGCCAACTCCACCAGGTGGTGGTGAACCTGCTGTCGAACGCCCGCAACCACACCCCGGAGGGCACCACCGTGACCACGACCGTCGCCATGCGCCAGGGCCGGGCATGCCTGGAGGTGCGCGACGACGGCCCGGGCGTCCCCGCCGACGTCCTGCCTCGCGTGTTCGAACGCTTCACCCGCGCCGACGTGGCGCGCACCCATTCCGACAGCCGCTCCACCGGCCTCGGTCTGGCCATTGTGCACGCGGTGGTGCGCAGCTTCGGGGGCGCCACACAGGTGGAGTCGCGGCCGGGCAACACCTGCTTCACGGTCTGGCTGCGTCCCGCGCCGTCGCAGATCAAGTAGCCGCGACGGCATCCAGGACTCGAAAGGTCGAAAGACGCGAAGCGGGGCCGGTCCCCGAAGGAACCGGCCCCGCCCCACCCAGTGATGGGACTACGTGAACAACACGATGTTGTTGAAGACCCACTTGTTGACGAGCGTGTAGCTGTAGCCACCACCCGCCTTCGGCGAAGACTCCACCACACCACTCACGTACAGGTAACTACGGCAACCGTTGCGGCCCGTCGTGGCCGTGTCGCACTCGGTGTACCACTGGCGACCATCCGAGGCCGTCCAGTTGTTCGTGCGGCCCAGCGGGTTGCTGGTCCACGACGAACGCGGCGACGGCAAGTACGTCAGGTTGTTGTGGAACCAGCCCGTCTTCGAGACGAACCTGCCACCCTCGTGCGTGACCTGCGTGGACCAGATGGAGGTCCAGCACCGGAACGTCACCGAGTACGGCTCACACCTGGTGAACCATTGACGGCCATTGACCGTGTGGTAACCCGGCGTGGTGTAGACGTCCTCGGGCTTGAAGGTCGGCTTCACGCTCGGCGTGAGCGTGGGCTTCACGCTCGGCTTCACCGTCGGGGTGACCGTGGGCTTCACCGTCGGGGTGACCGTGGGCTTCACCGTCGGGGTGACCGTGGGCTTCACCGTCGGGGTGACGGTGGGCTCCGGCGACGGATCGACGGCCTTCTTGACCGTCACGGAGACCGCGATGGCCTCCACGTCGGCGCCGGGCTGGGAAACGCTCATGGTGAGCGTGCCATCTGCGGCGTCGGCCGGCACCGTGACGGTGGCCGTGCCGTTGCCGTCGGCGTCGATGTCAGCAGTGGCGACAAGTTCGTCACCAATCCGGACCTCGACGTCGCCGCCATCCGTCTTCGGGGCGAAGCCCGTCAGCGCAACCGTGACCACCTCGCCCGGCTCCACTACAGCGGGTGTTGCCGAGACCTTGGGATCCAGGGCCGGCGGCTCCTCGTTGCCACACGTGACACGGGCGGCAGCCCAGTCAGCGTGGTCGTTGCCGTTGCCGTCGCCACCATCGCCAGCACGCAACGACAGCGACGTGACACCCGTGATGTCAACGTTGAACACGTAGGTTGCGCCGTTGCCCTTCAGCACCGGCGACTGCGCGAGCAGCGTGTTGTTGTCACCGTGGACAGCGAACGAAACGGAGCCCCTGGTCGCCTGGACGTCGTCGACGCCCACGGTGGCCTGGAACACTGTGCATTCTGCCTTCAGGTCGAAATCGATCTTGGAGATGGCGTGTGCACCGATGCCCTTGGGGTAGGTCTCACCGCGGAGCTTGAGTGGGCCTCCGCCGCTGGACTTGTCCCACTGCAGCGTCCCGTATCCCACGGTGGCGCTTGTCACACGCTCCTGCATGTCGGAGAGATAGATCTCACCACCGGGCAGGGGCGCAATGACACGGACGAACGCCTGACCGGTCACTGTGGAGACCTTGCCAGCCACAGTCGCCGTTCCGGTGAACCCGATCGTCGAATCCTCTGCATTCGTCGGGTTCGTGACGGTCCAGGTCTGCACCGACGACTCACCGAAGGCCAGCGTGCTCTTGCCAGCCGTGGCCACCTTGGAGGTCCAGCCCGCCGGGAGGTCCAACGCATGGGTCACGTTCGTGATCCCGTCGTTGTATCCGGTGACGGTGGTGGTGACCGTGAAGTCATCCCCTGCCGAGACGGCCGCAGGTGCCTCCATCCCACCGGCGATGCATGCACCGGAGTCGGCTGCACCGATGTCCTGGACACGCATGTTGTCGATGGTCATGTTGTGCTGGGTGTTGGGACCCTGCAGTTTGTCGATGGCGATGAACGGCACGCCACACTCCGATGCGTTGAACTCCTTGCTCCAGCGAGTCGTGGTCCGCTTCTCACCGAGCACGTCGGAGACGGTACTCACAGCAGTGGAACCGCTGGCGTTGAGAACATCGTGGCCCAACCGGACACGGTACTGATCCGCAAAAGTGGTCTGGTAGTCGAAGCTGACCAGGTACTTGCGACCCGCTTCGAAGTTGATGGCACCCGGCGCGGTCTTCAGGATCTCACCGGTGTTCTCGTTGTTGGCCATCAGCGACCACGTGCCGTCCAGGACGTTGTCGTTGAGCTTGCCGCCCTCGACCACCTTGTCGTCGAGGCTGACACCCCACCAGCCCTTCTGGGAGTACGGGGCGTGCTTCTCTGCCAACTGCGTGCGAGCGTCGCCGCCGCGGTTGGTGTAGCCGGTCACGAACGGGTAGTAGCCGACGTCGACGTTCTCGAAGTCCTGGAAGTAGATGGTGCCAGCGGGGGCGTCCGCGTCAGCGGGTGCCTTCCACTTCACGACCCGCAGGTCCTCGACCCATACCTTGGCATCCCCGTCGCCAGCGCGCACCGTCAGGGTTACGGGCGCTCCGGTGGAGGTGAAGGTCACACGCACCCTCTGGTAGTTGGTGGCGCGCTTCTCATCCGATGCGGTCGCGTTCTCCACCGTGGAGGCAGTGATCGTGTTGCTGGCCTTGCCGTCGGCGAAGGTGGAGTATCCCGCCTTCGTGACGCCCGAGGCCTCGACGGTGACCGGGCGGGTCTTGCCGCGGTCAACCATGATCCAGGCCCAGGCACTGTAGGTGCCCGCGGACAGGTTCAGCTCCTGGCTGATCGACGCCGGACCCGCACCCATCTCGACCTCGGAGTTGGCGCGTGCCGACTTCACGATCTTGACGTCGCCGGTCTTCTGGTAGGCGTCGAGGGTTCCGGAGAAGAAGCTGGGGTCGTTGATGTGACTGCCCTGGCCCCAGTTCGGGGCTTTGGCTGCCGGGACCTTGGAGGTCGGGTACAGCACGTAGGCGACACCGACCTCAGCGCCGGGAATGGTGATCTTCCCGTTCACCGGAATGATGTCGGAGATCTTCACGCGACCGGTGTCGGTCAGCTTGAACAGTTCCAGGGTGCCCTGGCCCTTCCACGAGTTCGTCAGCGTCCATTCGGAGGCCGCGGTCGTGGTGTTGTAGTGGTACAGGCGGTCCTCACCGCCATCCTTCCAGGGCAGCAGGTAGGACCCACCCTGGTAGACGGTGGCACCGTCGTAGACGAACGAGCGATCCGTCGGGACGACGGTGCCCGGGATGCTGGCAACCGTGGAGCTCGCGACCGTGCCGTTCTTGAAGGTGATCTGCGTGGGCTCCCACTTGACGATGTCCGACTGCTGCAGGAACTTCACGGGCAGGTTCCTCGCCCAGATGTTCTTGATGAAGCTGTTGTAGTCGACCTTGCCGGACCAGCCCTCGAAGTCCACCACGTTGGAGTTGGAGAGGATGGGGTGCGGGTTCCACGTGTCACGCCTCGAGTTCTCGACGAACCGGATGACGTTGGACTGGATGCCCTTGTTCGTCTGGCCGCCGTACGGCTCGTCCTGCGACCAGTGCGACCAGATGTTGTGCTCGGGGAACTTGTTGGACCACTCGGAACCGATGACCCAGCCCTGCTCCTCCAGTGCGTCGGAGAGCCGCTCGCCCTCCCAACCGGAGGGGTAGTACACGTCCATGTAGAGCCAGTCGAGGTTGGCCGGACGCTCGTCCCAGAAGTCCTGGAACCGCTGCAGCACGTTCTTCGTGGCCAGGTCCTTGGGACCGTTGATGTAGTACGACTGGTTCATCCAGCCCCACGCCTTCTGGGGCGGCATGCGCAGCAGGTCCTCGGAGAAGGCCTTGGCCTCGGAGTAGGACTCCGTCGCGTTGACGTGCACGCCGTAGTGCGTGTTGTAGTTGACACCCTCATCCGCCAGGATCTTGAGTTCTGCAAGACCTCCGGCACGCTCGTTGTAGTGACCCGCGTAGTCCGGGTGGGCGGAGTCGTGGCCCTCGGCCTCGTAGCCCTTGAGCAGTGCCTTCTGACCCAGGTTGTCGGTGGCCAGCGAGATCCGCTTGGTGTCGTCCAGCGTCCGTAGGAAGGGGTGAGTGGCCTGCGACACGATATTGAACGGGATCCGGGAGATGACGTCGTTCTTGACGTCTCCCATGCCGTTGCTGGGCGCGACGATGTCGCGGGCGGCGATGCCGGCGTCCTGCCAGTCGACCTGCCCATCATCATTCGCGTCGCCGGTGATCTTCACCGTCAGGTAGGGATCGGCGTCGCGGCCCAGCGAGCCCTCGTAGGTCTCGACTGCTTCACCGAGCCAGGTCCAGGTACCGGCCCAGACACTGCCGAGCTTCGTGGAGCCGTCGGCGACGATCTGGCGCTGCCAACGGTTGTTGCTTCCCTGCACCCGAGCGGCGGCCGCAGCGGTGGCGGTGTTGTCGTCGGTGGAGTTGCTGTCGAACGCGGCGGCCAGCGTGGAGTTGTTGGCCATCACCATCCATGAGCCCTGAACGCCGCCAGCGCTCGTGGCAGCGACGTTCTCGAAGCGGTCACCATTGACGGTGCGGTCCACGTTCAGCATGCCGGCGGTCAGCTGCGATGCGGAGTCGGCGGATCCCACGGTCACGAGGTTGTGATTGGGGATGCGGAGCCGGTTCACATCGTTGTTGGGATCCACGAGGTTCGTGAATGTCAGCGTGAAGGCGCCATCCGCCACGGAGGCGACGGCGTCCATGGAGACGCCCGGGAGGCCCGGGAACGTCAGCGAGTACGTGGCCGACTTGCCGTCGGCGGCCCTGACGGGAGCGGTGACCGTGACGGCCTGCTGCACCTCGTTGATGAGGACCGACGTCAGCGCGTTGCCCAGGCGTCCGGCCATCTGCTGGGTGCCGAGGCGGTAGTCCACCACCTGCGGGAAACCGGGGTGGAGACGGACCTTGAGGTCACCGTCAACGAGTTCGACGGCGCCGGCGGGCACCACGACGACGACCCCGGTGGGCGGATCGGTCGGATCGACCGGATCAACGTCACCGGTGGCGGTATCAGCGTTGAAATCAGCCAGTGTTGCCGTTGCCTGAACGGAGCCGTCACCTCCCCAGCTGGACTTGTAGACGACTCGCACGCAGTTGGCCATCACGGGCGCATCCAGCGCGATCACGCGTTCCGCGGTGCGATCGGTGAAGGGCAGGGCTCCGGACTTCGCCACGGTGTAGCCGGCATCGACCGTGCAATCACCCGATGCAGTCCTGAGTTCGTACTCATTGATGAGGCCGGAGCCGCTGTTCTGGCGCGGGAGAAGGCGCACCCGACCCAGCCTCACGGGCGCGTCCGCCACCTTGAAGGTGAGCACGTGCGGCGCCGGAACCAACGAAGAGTACTGGCTGTGCCAGTAGGTGGCATTGTTGCCGTCGAGGATGGCGGCGCTGGGGCCGCTGGGCGCCGGTTCGCCGGTCAGCTGCTGGGAGCTGGCGCTGACGAGACTCAGCTGCGACTGCGGGATGGGGGTGTACTCCAGGGCCTGCGCGACGAGGGTGCTCAGCGATACACCCCCGATCATGAGTGCGGAGGCGGCAGCGACGGACGCTGCTCGTCTGATTCTGATTCTGGACAAAGGGAGATCCTTCCAGTTCGTCCGGCTCGCCTGCGAACCGGGACATCTACGTCAGTCCGAAGAATAGGATGAACAGGGCCACAGGTGAGACGTCTGATGTCACAACGGACGTTCACAGTGATCGAATGGGTCCATCACGACTCCGCGGAGTCTTCGGCAACGGGCACCGCTGAGCACGGCGCTCGGTACGATGCGGACACCCATCACAAGCACACCTACAGAATCAGGGATGACATGGAAATCTCACGCGAAGCGCTGGCCAGGATGGTGGACCACACACTCCTGAAGACCGATGCCACACAGGCTCAGGTGTCGCAGTTGGTGGCCGAGGCCAAGGAGTTGGGGGTGTACTCGGTGTGCATCTCGCCGTCGATGCTTCCCCTCGCCGACGATCTTGGTCACCTGAAGCTGGCCACCGTGTGCGGGTTTCCCTCGGGCAACCACACCCCGGTCGCGAAGGCAGCTGAGGCCGCAGAATCCTGCATGCTGGGCGCCGACGAGATCGACATGGTCATCAACATTGGACTGCTCAAGGCAGGCCAGCCGGAGAAGGTGCGCGAGGAGATCGAGGCCGTGCGCGCCGTCACGAGCGGGCTCCTGAAGGTCATCATCGAGGCCGCCGCCCTCACCGACGACGAGATCGTCGCCGCCTGCCAGGCCGCGGAGACCGCAGGCGCCGACTACGTCAAGACCTCCACGGGGTTCCACCCTGCGGGCGGAGCCAGCGCCGCCGCGGTGCGCCTCATGGCCGAGACAGTGGGCGGACGGCTGGGTGTCAAGGCCTCCGGGGCCATCCGCGACTGGGACACGGCACAGGCAATGGTCGCCGCGGGCGCCACCCGCCTCGGACTCTCAGGCACGCGCAGCGTCCTTGAAGGTGGCGTGGCCGACGGAGGCTACTGACGCATCTGCGCAGCGACATCACTGCATGAACTGGCGCGAGTGCAGGGAGGAGTAGCGGCCTCCTGCCGCCATCAGTTCGTCATGGGTTCCGCGTTCCACGATGCGGCCGCCGTCGACCACGAGGATCTGGTCGGCATCGCGCACCGTGGACAGGCGGTGGGCGATGACGATGGCAGTGCGGCCGGCGCGTGCCACGTCGAGGGCCTCCTGCACGAGGTGCTCCGACGTCGAGTCAAGGTGGGCCGTGGCCTCGTCCAGCACGATGACGGGTGGCGCCTTCAGCAGGAGCCGGGCGATGGCGAAGCGCTGACGCTCGCCGCCGCTGAGCCGGTAGCCGCGCTCGCCCACGACCGTCTCGAGGCCGTCGGGCAGCCGGTGCACGAGGTCCGCCACCAGGGCCTGCTTCAACACGGACCACAGCTCGTCGTCGGTGGCGTCAGGCTTGGCGTAGCGCAGGTTGGCCCCGATGGTGTCGTGGAACAGGTGGGCGTCCTGTGTGACGTAGCCCACGGAGCCGCGCAGGCTGTCCAGCCGCAGCCCGCGCACGTCGGTTCCGGCCACCTCCACGGCGCCGGAGTCGACGTCATACAGCCGGGCAATGAGGTTGGTGATGCTGGTCTTGCCGCCCCCGGAGGCTCCCACGAGTGCCACCGTCTGGCCGGGTGAGGCCTCGAAGGACACACCGCGCAGCACCGGTTGGCCAGCCGATTCCCGCTGCGCCGCCGCGGGTTCCAGTGATGCCAGGGACGCGGAGTGGGAGTCGGGATAGGTGAACCACACGTCCTTGAATCGCACCGTGACGGGCCCCGAGACCTGCACTGCGTCCGCGCGGTCGGTGATGGGATGGGGCAGGTCGAGCACCTCGAACACCCGCTCGAAGCTCACGAGCGCCGTCATGACATCAACCCGGAGGTTGGTGACCTGCATGAGCGGTCCGTAGAGCCGGGCCAACAGCGCCACGAGCGCTGTGAGGGTGCCCAGCGTCAGCTGCTCGCGGGCGGCAGCCACGCCGCCGAAGCCGTAGAACATGGCTGTGGCCAGCGACGCCACGAGCATCATGGCCGTCATGAACACCCGGGAGGTCATGGCAATCTTCACGCCGGAATCCGCGACGTCACCGGCCTGTGCCGCGAACCGCTTGTCCTCGGTGTCAAGGTTCCCGAACAGCTGTACCAGCAGTGCACCGGAGACGGAGAAGCGCTCCGTCATGGTGGCGGTCATCTCCGCCTGCTGCTGCAGGCGGTCCTTCGTGAGGCCTGCCAGCCTCGTCCCGACGGCTCGAGCGGGGATCATGAACAGCGGCAGCAGCACCAGCGCTGCCAGGGTCAGTTGCCAGGAGAGCGCCAGCATGGACGCCACCACCAGCACCAGCGTGGACACGTTGCTGACGGCCGAACTCAGCGTCGACGTGAACGCCTGCTGGGCACCCGCCACGTCGTTCTGCAGCCGCGACACCAGCTTGCCGGTGTTCGAGCGGGAGAAGAACGCCACGGACATGCGCTGCACGTGGTTGAAGAGCTGTGTGCGGAGGTGGAGGATGAGGCCCTCCCCGATCCGGGCGGAGCACCACCGCTCGAGAACGCCGAGCGCAGCGCCCAGCACCGCCATCCCGGCGACCGCCAGCGACAGCGTGACGATGAGGGGGACGTCGCCGCCGAGGACGCCGTCGTCGATGATGCGCTGGAACAGCAGGGCCGGTGCCACGCCGAGGGCGCTGCCCAGCACCACGGTGACGAGGAAGACCGCAATGAGGCCCTTGAACGGCGCCCCGTAGCCGAGCACGCGGCGCACGATGCCCTTGCTGAGGGTGTAGTTCTTGATGGTGGGGTCGGCGGCCAGCCCGCCCATGACGCGTGAACCGGCGTATCCGGGGCCGCGCATCATCGGGCCAACTCGGTGCTGATGGTGCTGCGGCGGCTGCGGCGCAGTGTCCGCTGCTCCGCCATCCGGAACAGCCGTGCCGTGGGCAGGCCGACGGGCCGCGCGATCTGGGCGCCGAAGGTGGAGCCCGCCGCGAGTCCCAGGGCCACCATGACGGCGTTGCCGAGGCTGATCTGCGCCTGGACGCTGATGGGTTCGTCGATGGTGAGGATGAGTTCGTACAGTCCCCTGTAGAGCGCCGCGCCTGGCATGAGGGCCACGACCCCAGCGGTGACGAGCGCGACGAGCGGGATACGGAACCGTCCCACGATGAACTGCGACATGAAGCCGACGACGATGGCGCCGAGCGCCGCGGCCGCAGGCCAGTTCCCGACGTAGGGCAGGCTCCACTGGTAGACGGCAAAGCCGGCCGCCGCGAGGATGGCCACGAACGGCAGGGCTCGCAGGCCCAGCTGGAAACCGAACGCCAACCCCACGGCAATGAGGATGGCCCACACGATCTGCAGTGCTGAGGGGCTTGCGTAACCAGCGGTGGGTGCGATGTAGCCCTGGACACCCAACTTCAGACCCACCCACAGCGTGATGGCCACGCCCACGATGATGCCGGCGGTTTGCAGGATGGCGTCGAAGGTGCGGGCGCCGGCGGTGATGAGATTGCCGTCCATGGCATCACGGGCCGCGGCGACGACACCCACACCGGCCAGCGCCGTGACGATGCCGGCCGCCACGATGAGCGACGGCGACACCATCGCGAACACTCCGGAGGAGCCGGAGCGCACGTGCATGATCCAGACGGCCATGGCCGTCGGCACTGCGGCTCCGAGCGCCTGGATGAAGAACACGGACAGCTGGGTGCGTGTCAGCGTCAGCTGCACGAGGAACATCAGCGAGTTCGCCAGCGCTGCCAGCAGCATCTCGCCGGGCCTGCCACCGAGGATGGCCGCCACCCCGACCCCCGTGAGCGCCTGCCCCAACGTGATGACCCAGACCCGGTACGGGCGGGCGTTGCTGCGCAGCCCGTCCAGCCTGTCCCGGGCTGCATCCAGCCCGAGACGCCCCGTGCCGATGTCGTCGATGAGCCGCAGCAGTTGCGTGAGTTGGGTGTAGTTGGTGTTGCGCTGGCGCACGCCACGGAAGCCGGTGATCGGTTCGGCCTTGCCGCGTCGGTGGTAGCTGATGGTCACCGACGTGAACGTGACGTCGACGTCTGCCGTCAACCCGTACGCGGCCGTGATGGTGAGGGCGAAGGAGATGGCGTCCGAGGTGACGGCTCCCGTCTGGACCGCCATTTCAGCTGCCCGCAGCGCCAGGTCCACCACGGCCGCCGCGTACCGCGGGTCGACGTCCGAGGCGGGTGCCGATGTCGTTGCGCGCACGGGCTCCCGGAACAGGTGATCCACCATGCCGTGCAGTTTCGCCATCATCAGAGTTGGCCTCCCTCACCACCAAAACTAGTCGACGGCCACGACCTTCCGTCAACCGGAGACAGCGCTCAGCGGCTGGGGCGCCGCCCGGCGGCAGACGATAGGCTCGGGCCCATGCTTCTGAGCGACCGTGACATCCTGCACGAGGTCCACGACGGCGGGATCCTGCTGGACCCCTGGGACCCGGGAATGGTGCAGCCCGCCAGCGTGGACGTGCGGCTGGACAAGTTTTTCCGGGTGTTCGAGAACCACCGCTACCCGCACATCGACCCGTCCGCGGAGCAGCCGGAGCTGACGCGCCCCGTCGAGCCGCCTCCCGGGGAGCCCTTCGTGCTGCACCCCGGGGAGTTCGCGCTGGCCTCCACCTACGAGCAGGTGACGCTCGGTACCGGCGTGGCCGCCCGACTCGAGGGCAAGTCGTCACTGGGTCGGCTGGGTCTGCTGACCCATTCCACGGCCGGCTTCATCGATCCCGGTTTCAGCGGGCACGTCACGCTGGAGCTGTCGAACATGGCGACGCTGCCCATCATGTTGTGGCCAGGCATGAAGATCGGTCAGCTGTGCTTCTTCCGTCTGAGCTCGCCGGCGGAGCATCCCTACGGGTCCGCGAAGTACGGTTCCCGCTACCAGGGGCAGCGTGGTCCAACGGCGTCACGTTCACACCTGAGCTTCCACCTCACCGAGGTCTGACCCACACGGCTGGGCTGTGCCGGGGTCAGTCCTGCGCGGGTCTGCGCAGGATGGTGAACCACCGGTTCCCGTAGGACACCTGCTGGCCCTCGCGCACCCTGATCTGCGTCCCGGTGGGGCACGGGTCAAGGCCGCCGGCCTGTGTGACGAGCGCCGTACCGTTGGTGGACCCGCGATCCACGACGAACACGCCCCGGGCGTCCGTGCCCACCAGGACGTGGGTGCGGGAGATCATCCGGCCGTCACCGCCCGCGGGCACCAGGTGGACGTCGCCGTCGGAGGCGGACTTCTGCGGGTTGCGCCCCAGCAGCACCGTGACCACCAACTCCACCTCCCGGCCGTCGTCGAGGCGGGCGTACCATCCCTGTGCCCCGGGACGGGCGCCGCCGGTGACAACGGGCGCGGCGATGCGGGTGCCGTCTTCGTCCTCGTCGGTGCCACCGAAGTCACGGGGACGCACCCTCGGGGTGGGCTTGGCCGGTTCAATGATCGACGTGGGGGTGGGCAGGGGGATCCAGCCCTGGTTCACGGGCCGTGACGGCGGCAGGGTGGGTGGCAGTTCACCGGGTGATGTCCCCTCGGCAGGGCGTCCGAACAAGACGTGTCCCTCGCCGGAACGGGCCCCGGGGGCGGGCCCCGTGGAGATGATGGGCTGGGTCTCCAGCCGTGGCATCCACGCCGGTGCGGGGTGGGCACCGGAAGGTGTCGGCGTCTCGTCCCGACCGGCACCCAGATCGGTGCGTCCCACCTGAGGCGAGAAGGAACTGGACAGGTGCGGCGGCAGCCCCACCGTGTTGGGCGTCTGCGTCTTGCGGCCCGCCCCTCCCGTGCGCCCGGACTCCACCTTGGGCTGCACCACGATGGCGCCGGCGGCCATGTCGTGCCAGCCCTGGCGTCGTTCGTGGATCACCAGGAAAACCAACAGGGCGATACCGCCCACCACGGAGGCGATGAGCGCCGCGAACACCAGTTGGCGCAGGAAGAACCGCCACCAGCCGATGGGCTGCCCGTCCCCCATGCCGACGAGTCGCACCCCCATGACCCGCGCACCCAGACCCGCGCCGCGGGTGCCGTACGCCCACCACTGGTACAGGCCGTAGGCCCCGGTGAGGACGACGACCGCGATGGAGGTGACCAGGACGACCGCAGGCGACGGTGTGCCCTGCAGTGCCATGACGGCGGCTGCGCCCGCACCCACCAGCACGGGTGGTGCGGCGTCGATGACGGCGGCCAGGACGCGTCGTCCCAGCCCTGCCACTGCCACCCCGCGTGGGATGAACCGACTCACACCCATCACACCAGTCCCCTGTCGCTGATCGTCCAAGGACCTGAGCGTACCGATTCATCCCCGCACATACGGGTCAGGTGTGTCACCGGGGCCTCCTGAGTGACTTGGTGGACAGCTTGGCCAACAACCAGCGCGGCCAGCTCACGGAGCGTCGCAGCCCACGGTCGACATCCCGGGCCTGCAGCCAGTAGCTGTCGACGGCGTCGGCGGACGGCTGCTCGGGCGCGAAGACCAACCGGTCGGCCTGCCGGGAGATCATCTCCGGATCCGCCTGGGGGTGGATGCGCGGGAAGTCGTCGAGGAGCTGCTCCGCCTGCTCCGTCCGGGTGGCGGCCGGCGACGGGGAGCGTCCGAGGTCGCGGGCCCTGTCCACGAGCTCCGCCCAGGCACCTGCCACCCGGTTGCCCGGTTCCGCGTGGTGCCGACGGCGTGACCTGCGTCGCGCCTTGAGCCCCAGGACCAGGGCCAACGGCACGACGATGGTGAGCAGCGGGATGCCACCCAGCGCCAGCCACACGCCGATGCGTGCCCAGTCGATGTCGACGCGTTGCTCCGGCGGCTCGCCCGGATCGATGGGCAGGTCGTCCTCCAGCGGTGGCTTCTCCGGCTGTTGCGCGGGCGGTGGGGGGTTCTCGATCTGCGGCTGGGGTGTGGGCGGCCTCGGCGCCAGTTCCTCCGGCAGCACCCTGTCTGGAGACGGTGTGGGGTCGAACATCACCCAGCCCAGCCCGTCGAGTTCCACCTCCGCCCAGGCTCCGACGTCGGAGCCTGTGATGAGGGCGTCGCCACCCGAGCGGTAGCCGTAGACCACCCGGGCCGGGATCCCCAACTCCCTGGCCATCAGGACCATGGCGGTGGCGTACTGCTCGCCGTCGCCCACCATGACGTCGGTGTTGGCAAGAAGGGTGACCAGTCGGGCGCCCGTGTGACCGGGGAGTGATGTGGCTTCTTCGGGTTGCTGTCCGTGGCTGAACCATCCAGCCCTCAGTGCAGTCTCCAGCGCGAGGGCCTGGGCGCCCGCCGTGTTCTGGGCGTCCCCCCACTGGTGGGCCCGGTTGCGCACGATGTCCGGCACACCCTCGTCCGTGGGCATCCTCCGGCTCCCGGCCAAAGCCGCCCTGATGTCCTCGTCCGAGGGCCTCTGGCGGGTGCGGGTGCCAAGGACGTAGGAGTCCCCCTCCTGGAGCGTCGCCAGCGTGACCCCAGTGCCGGAGCCGCGGTTGTAGAAGAAGTTCTCGGAGAGGGCCACGGCGCGGTCACTGTCGAAGGTGATGGAGGTGGTGCGTCCCACCGTCGGCACCCACACGCCGCTGTGCTCGCCCAGGACGGTGATGCGCACCTCACCGTCTGTGCCTTCGGTGTCGTCGTCGATCCACTGCCCCACCCGTGTGAAGGTGGACCCCTGGAGGGTGGTGTCGTCGGTGGTGGCCACGTTGAAGCTGATGCCGTCGTAGCGGTCCAGCGTCGCCACCCGGATGACTGCGCCGTCGGCGACCCCCGTGGCCTCCAGCAGCACGGTGTCAGCGTCCCGCGAGATGTTGGCGCGAAACGCCTGCAGCGGCGAGGTGAACTCCTCGATGTCGATGGGGGGCTCCACCGCCTGGCGGGCGGTGGTGCGGGGCACGGTGGGCGACAGCAGGGGCACGGCCGCCACCACGAGGCCGGCAGCCACGAGCAGGGAGGCAGCGCCCAGCGCTGCGCGCAGGATTCTGGGGCGGCCCTCCCGTCCCACCAGGGAGGCCCGCAGGTGGGCGCGACGATGGCTGGTCCACAGCAGCACGACGACGAAGAACGCCACGCCCGCCGCGACAGGCAGGAACGCCACGGATGATCCCAGGGCGATGGCGGCGAACCAGCCGAGTGCCGCCGGCACCCAGGCGAGCATGGGACGCCGTGTACGCAGGCTGATGAGGGCACCCAACAGCCCCGCCGCCAGTGCGACGACGCCCGGTACCGCCAGGAGGTTGGCGGTCTCGCCGATGGGAGGGTCGAGCGTCAGCATGTCCCGCCACGCCGTGACGGGGCCGGTCAACAGACCCCACAGGCTGCGGCCCGTGGGGATGAACCCGGCGACGCCGGCGGACGGCATCACCAGCGGCGTCCCCAGCAGGAACCAGGACAGGGCGCTGGCAGCCAGCACCTGGATGGCCCGCCACCCCCGCAGCGTGGCCAGCAGGCCGACCCCCATACCGAGGGCACCTGCCCCCAGCACCGTGACGAACAGCCAGCCCGTGCCGTAGGTGGGAAGAAATGCGCACGCGACCAGGACCAGCAGGGCCAACAGCGCCACCGCATCCACGGCCGCCCATCGCCAGCGGACCCGCGGCCCCAGCCCGGCCCACCCCGTGTCCGTCGCCGTGACAGCCCTGCGTGCTGGGGCGCTCACTCCATGGCCCTTCGCATGGCCCGCGGCAACTCCTCCAGTGCACCCACCTGCACCACGCTCACGTTTCCGGCAGTGCGCACCCGCAACTCGGCACCCTCTTCGACCCTGACCCCGATGACGCGTGTGTCGATGTCGAACAGGGATCCTGCGCGACGGACCTGCGTCATGGATGCCACCGATCCGGTGATGAACACCGCCACCGACGCCGACGGTTCCGCGGCCCTCGTGGCGTGCACGAGGTCCACCACACCGCCGCCGATGCCCCGCCCCACGGTGCAGAGCGCGTCCAACGCCTTCGAAGGTGTGAGTGCTGTGAGCGTCTCGTGGGAAGTGCGAAGCGCCAACGGGCTCTCCCCCATGAGGGTCTGCACCGCCACGGAGGCGGCGCAGGAGACGCCGATCTCGAACTCATCGGCATCCAGCCAGGCCAGGCGGCCCGTGTCCAGCGCCACCACCACGTGTGACATCCGGGACTCCTCGAACTGCCGCACCATGAGCGCGCCGGTGCGTGCCGTCGAGCGCCAGTGGACGTGGCGTCGGTCGTCGCCGGGGGCGTAGGGCCGCAGGGCGTGGAAGTTCATGTCCGCCGACGACAGGTGGGGGCTGGCGTGGCCCTCCAGGTCATGCACGAAACCGCTCTGGCGGCCCGGCAGTCGCACGGTCCTCGGGTGGACGAAGAGTTCCGCCATACCGGTCCACCTGGTCTGGCGGCCGGTCAGCGCGAACGGGTCGCCTGCCACCGACTCCGCGGGCCCGATGCGCACGAGGCCCCGCTGCTCGGTGGGAACACGGAAGCGTTGCCTGATGAACATGCCAGCTCCCAGCGGGGGCACGGAGAAGCTGGCAACGTCGTCGGCTATGGGCAGGTCCAGGCGCGAGCCCAGGTGGCGTCGCTGCGCCGTATTGCGCACGGCCAGTTCCCCACCGGTGGGTGTGCCGACCACCACGGACCGTTCCGCCATCTCGAGGCGCACCTCGAAGCGGGGTTTGCCGATGGTGAACAGCAGGCCCACGGCCACACTCAGCACGGCCAGCGCGCCCGCCACCTTGAACTCCACCCAGCCGAGCGCCAATCCCCCCACCAGCACCATCAGCCCCAGCAGCAGGCACACCCACCCCGCCGCCCTGATGCCCGTCCTCTGGTTGACGGCAGCACCGAAGGACCGCACACGCTGCAGCGAGGGCGGTTCGACGGGTTCTGGCGCTTCCCAACGAGAGGCGGCGGCGGACGACATCAGGCGGTCTGGCGCTCCGTCGGCGGGGCCACGGAGCCCAGCGTGGCAGCGGCGATGTCGACGGCCTGCACCCCGTTGAACTCCGCCTCCGGGTCCAGGATGAGGCGGTGGGCCAGGCAGGGGATGGCCAGCATCTTCACGTCGTCGGGCACCACGAAGTGGCGGCCCTGGGAGGCGGCCCACACCCGGGTGGTGCGCACCAGCGCGAGCGCGCCGCGCACCGATGCCCCCAGTCGCACGTCGGTGGCGGTGCGGGTGGCCTCGACGAGCCGGGCAATGTAGTCGAAGATCGACGCCTCGATGTGCACCGACGCTGCCAGCTGCGCCATTTCCGCCACCTGCGCCGTCGTGATGATGGCGGGCAGCGGGCTCGAGCGTGGCCGGGAGCCACCGGTGGCGAGGATCCGCAGCGTGGCCTCGTGATTCGGGTAGCCGAGCGTGGTCTTCATGAGGAACCGGTCGAGCTGCGCCTCGGGCAGACGGTAGGTGCCGGCCTGCTCAATGGGGTTCTGGGTGGCGATCACCATGAACGGGTTGCCCACCTCGTAGGAGATGGCGTCCACGGTGACGCGGCTCTCCTCCATCACTTCCAACAGCGCGGACTGGGTTTTCGGGGATGCACGGTTGATCTCGTCGGCCAGCACGATCGACGCGAAGATCGGTCCCTGGTGGAACTCGAACTCTGCCGTCTTCTGGTCGTAGATCGTGACCCCCGTGACGTCGGAGGGCAGCAGGTCCGGGGTGAACTGGATACGGCTGTTGGTGCCCTGGACGGTCTGCGCCATGGCACGGGCCAGGGTGGTCTTGCCGGTTCCGGGGTAGTCCTCCAGCAGAAGGTGGCCCTCGGCGAGCATGCACGTCCACGCGAGCCGCACAGCCTCGGTCTTGCCCAGGATGCTGCGTTCGACGGACGCGACGAGACTGCCGAACGTCTCGCCGAACCAGCGTGCTTGTTCAGGGTTCACTTGTTCCTGCTTCCGGATTCGTGGAGTGTCACTTCAGCCCCAGAGTTGTAGTGTCGCGCTGCGATTGTTGCCGAAGGTGCACGCCACGTCGACCCGGGACGGCAGCGGCAGTCCCTCGGCCGCGGGGAACACCTCGGCGATGGCCATCGATGTCCCCCCACCCTGGCTGAAGGTTTTGTCGACGTTGACCCCGGTAGCGCGGCACGTGGCGCTGCGCACATGGTTCAACTGGACGTTCAACGCTCCCGAGGTGGAGTTCCAGGTACCCGTGAACGGGGCGCTCAGCGTGAAGGCGCTGCTCGTCGTGGAATCCCCCATGCCCTGGTGGCCCATCGTGATCTTCACGGCGGCCGGCCCGGTCATCAGCGTGCCGCTGGAGACGACGAAGTCGTTGCTGCGTGTGGTGCCGGACGGGCTGCACCGCACGCCATCGCCGCCGCACGAGAACCAGTAGCCGAGGAGGTCCCAGCCCCCGGACGCGACGAGGGTGGCGGGCTTCTCCATACGGACGTAGACCTGCGCGGCACCACCGCTGAAGCCCTGGAACGCGAAGCTGGACTCGTCGAGGGTCGACCATGCTGGCGCGTCGGAGCGTGGCATCAGCCCGGTCCGGGTCTGCGACCCCGACGCCCGATCCCCATCGATGACGACGCGGACCGCAACGTCGTAGACCTGCCCGTTGGTGAGGCCCGTTGCCCTGCCCGCGGACGGGTAGGGACGCCACTCGCCGCCGTTGAGCGTGTACTGGATCCTGGGGTTGGCAGCCACGCGGCCCTCGAAGTTGGTCTTGACACCCATCTGGATGGTGCCGTTGGAGGCGGCAGCCGAGAAGGACTCGATCTTGGGGAGTTCCCACGCCGTCTGCCACTGGGCGGTCGCGGCGGCGGCACCCTTGCCAGCCTTGTTGGTGGCCTCCACCGTGAATTTGTACGGCTTCTGCCCCAGTCCCTCCACGAGGACGCTCTGCGTCGCGGCGCCGGTGGCAGCGACGGTCCTGGCCAGCTGTGTCTGCGGCCCCTGCTCCGTCACGGGGGTGACGATGAAGTCCTTGACGCGGTCACCGTTGGGGTCGACCCCTGCGGAGGCCCAGGCCACGTCGAATGCCCCGCCCAGTGGGTTCTCCGTGGCGGTGGCGTTGATGGTGGGCGACGCCCCCGGGGGCCCTGCGGGCCAGTCCACATTCGACATCTCGGAGAACGGTGACAGCCCCGCGTTGTTGCCGGCCAGGACCTTGAACCGGTACGGCGTGCCGTTCGTCAGGCCTGTCCACGTGTAGGAGGTGCTCCCGGGCGGCAGGTTCTCCTTGAGGCCGATCTGCTGGCCGCCCTCGCCGAGGAGAGCCACCGTGTACTGGGTGAGCGCGCTGCCCGGATTGGTGGGGTCCGCCCACGTCGGCCGCTGCCACGCCACGGTCATCTGCCGATCGCCGAACGTGTTGGACGGGGCGGGCGGGGCGTTGGGCTTCACGTCGGGGGTGTAGGCGGCGGACAGGAGGGAGGGCTCGGAGATCCCTGCCTCGTTCTTCTCCTTCACCGTGAACCGGTACGGGAACCCGTTGGGCAGGCCCGTCACGGTGCAGGTGGTGCTCCGGCACTCGGCGCTGCGCACCTCCTGGCCGCTGGCGGAGATGGCGGTTGCAATGCGGCCATCGATCTCGTAGCCGTTGGAGGAGCCGGGCGTGTAGGTGAACGTGACGGTGCCGTTGCCGGCCACGCCGTCACGTGGGACGCCCGGGCGGCTGGGGCGGTCCTTGACCGTGATCCGGATCGTGCCGTCGACCTGTCGCTTCGGGTCCTCGGTGGCGTCCATGACGCTGTAGCGTGCCGTCAGGGTGCCCACGAATCCCTCAGATGGAATGATCTTCACCACGTCGCCGTCGACGCGGATGGCGCCCGAGCCGGTGACGATGACGGGGCGGTCGGTCAGCGTCAGCTGGGGCTTGTTCACCAGGTTCGACTTGTCGTTGGTCAGGACCGGAACCGAGATCTCAACGCCTGCCCGTGCCTCCCGAACATCCGTGACGGTGGTGGCCAGCGGGCGGGTGGAGGAGACCACTTCGAGGCGGATCTCGAACGGTGTCTTCCCCTCGTTGGCGTCGACCACCTCTGCCCTGAGAATGCGAACGGTTCCCGGCTTGGCGTTGATGGGCGCACGCGCGACCAGCTTGCTGCCGTCCCCGGACTCCTGGTACTCGATCGACGTGTCGCCGCTGACGTGCGCAAAGTTGCGGAAGAAGAACGCGTCACCGTCGCCGTCGCGGAACAGGGGCATGAGGTCCAGTCGCACATCGTCCTCACCGGGCCCGACGCGCAGCGTCGGCATGCCCTCCCCGATCAGTTCCGGTGAGGTGCGTGCCACCTCCAAATCCTTGTCGTCCTTGCCGTCGGGCCGGTTCGGTGCCGGCAGCACCTTCACCGGGATCGAGATGTAGGCCTCGCTGGGTGTGTCGTTCTCGGTGGTCACGTCGCCCACCGCGAACACCACGGATGCAGGGCCTTCGTAGTCGAGGTCGGGGGTGTACTGGACGCGCTCCCCACCCACGGGCTGCACCCGGCCATGGGTTGCCGTGATGCTGTCCGCCCCCGTCAGACGGACCGTGCGACTGTCGGTTCCGTTGACGTAGGCGTTGATGTCGATGTCGAGTTTCTGGTCGGCCCTGACCTCCAACGAGAGGCCGGGGTCCTTGAGCACAGGAACCGAATCGTTGCGTCCCGGAACCAGGATGAGCCCGGTGGCCGTGAGCCCGTCGGTGTCCACGAGGGTGTAGCGGATCTGCTGCATCTGGTCTGTGACCGGGACGGTGACCTTGCGTTTGTCCTTCGTGGCCGAGGCGGAGGACTCCTCGGGGACACCGTAGTCAGGCACCTCCACGCGCAGGTCCTCCTGGCGTCCGTCCGGATCGAAGTCGTTGGCGGTGACGTCCACGTCCACCCATTCCTCGCCGGCGACGGCGGACACCGGCACCACGTCGTCGCGCGCCTCGGGTGGCAGCAGCGGCGCGTCCTTGTCCACGACGATGCGCAGGTCCCCGGACCCCTGTTCACCGCGCGCATCCTCGATCCAGTAGGTACCGACGTGGGTGCCCTCCTCCTCGGGGGCCACGAACGAAATCTCACGGTTCTCGATGATCTCGACGTCGACGATGCCGTCGATTTTCACGGGGTTGAGCGCCACGTAGGTGATGGCGTCGCCGTCGATGTCCACGTCGTTGCGCAGGGCCGGGATCTGGACGTGGCGCCCGGGCCGGACCTCGATGTCATCGGCGATGCCCGTGGGGGGTGTGTTGTCGGGACCCGCCGGAGCCACGCCCACCCGGATCTCGCCGACGCCGACAACGCCGGACGCGTCAATCACCTGGTAGGAGAACACGTCGGTGCCCTTCGACTCCGGGTACGCCTCGTAGGTGAGCCAGCCGTCACCGACAGCAAGCACGCGGCCCAGCTGGGGGCCGGACCCGAGGCCGATGAGGCGGACGGCGTCACCGTTGGGGTCGATCCCGTCAGTGGGGATGATGAGGCGCGACGTGGTGTTGGCCAGCACCCGCTCCTCCACGGCACGTGGCTGTGGCGGCAGGTTCTGCGCGTCCTCGGACACGACGGCCACCACGACCTCCGCGGAGGTGATGCGGCCCTCGCTGTCGCTGACCTGGTAGGTCAGCCGGATGCTGCCGCTCTGGGTGCTGGCGGGTACCGACACCCGGATCCGGTCGCCATGGATCCAGGCCCTGTTCCCCGGATTGTCGACGATCTCGTCGAGCGTCAGCGGCAACCCCACGGGCGAGGTGTCGTTCGCGAGCACGTCGATTGACTGGGTGGTGCCGGCGCGGATACGTGCGTTGTCCCTCGTGGCCTGCGGCTGGGGTGAACCGCTGCTGGAGGTGGGGAGGACGACGATGGTGCCGAGCACCGAGAACTTGCCGTCACTCAGCCTGTAGGTGAGGGTGACGGGACCATCCGGCGCGTGGATGGTCTCGATGGTGACGAGGTGGCGTCGCTGCAGCGTCACGCGCAGGCCTGGGTGCTGTGACACGGACTGCACCACGAGCACATCACCGTCCTCGTCGGTGTCGTTCAGGACGGGGTCGATCATGACCGACCCACCGGGCGGCAGGAGCGCCACGTCAAGGGCCGCCACCGGTGGGTGATTCGTGGCCTCCTTGCGGACGTCGATCCGCACGAGCCCCATGGCCACGGGGCCGTTGGACACCTTGTAGGTGACGTAGTGGATGCCCGCCTTCTTGGGCGTGAAACTGAACAACTGCTCCTGGTAGTTGGGCACGATGGCGCAATCACACTCGGCCGGCTTCTCCTCGAGAACCTCCGTGAGGGACAGGTTCTCGCCCACATCATTGGCGAGCGGTGAGACCGTGATGGTGGTGCCCAGTGCCATGGTCTCGAAGTCGCCGTAGGCGATGGGAGGCACGACGTCGTCGGTGACCACCACCACCATTTCGCCGTCGGACTCGACGAACCCGTCGGACACCGTGATCTTCACCTTCTTGGTGCCCGTGGAGATCCCGACGTCCCGGAACGTGACCTCGCCGTCGGGGGTGAAGCTGATCTCATCGCTCGCGTCCCTCGGCAGCTTCGCGTCCACGAGGATGAGGCTGTCGCCGTCCGGGTCGCGCCAGTCCATGAGGACACGCTTGGTGATCTTCTTGCCGAGCCCGATGGTGGCGGGTTGCGCACGGGCCTGTTTGAACGGGGCGCCGTTGTCCACGTCGGCGTCAGGGGACACGATGCGCAGTGTGACGTCAGCCGTGGCCTTGCCGCGGCGACCGTCGTCGATGGAGTAGCTGAAAGTCAGGGTGCCGGTGGTCTCGGAGTCGACCGTGACCTGCAGGCCGGTGCCGCCCCGGACCGGCTGCAACGTGGCGCCGTCCGGTTGCGAGAGTGCGGTGATGGTCAACACATCACCGTCAGGATCCGAGTCGTTGTCGAGGACCGTGAGGATGGTGGAGCGTCCCGCCCGGGCAGCCAGGTCGTCGTCCTTGGCGATGGGGACCTGGTTGGCCTTTTCGCGATCCGGCGGAATCACCGTCTCCGTTTCCGACAGTTCGTCCTCCTCGACGTCCTCCGGCGGGATGACGTTGTCCCAGGTGAGGCGGGTCATGCCCTTGTCCACCATCCACACGGTGCCGTCGACCAGGTCGTTCAGCACCACCGTGGAGCGGTTCACCTGGAACGCGAGGGCTCGATCATCTCCGGTGGGGACCTGCGGGATTTCTTCGACCCGGGGTTCCTCGCCGCGGCAGAGCCGCACGAACTCTTCTCCGAAGACTGAGTAGACACACCCGCCCACCTCGATGGGCCGGATGGGAGCGGCATCCAGGTTGCCGGTGAGCGACCGCGGGCCGTCGACGGTCAGTGCAATGAGTCCGGCCCGGGTGGCGTACACCGCCCGTGCACCGTCCTGGCCGCCCAGCGCATCGGCGGCGGGTGGCAGGAGCTGCGCATCAGTGACCCCGGAGACCTCGAACGCCTTGTCCATCCCTTCCACCCAGATGCGCCCGCTCGCACGGTCGAGCACCACGGCCTTGTCGCCGACGGCGCTGATCTCGATCTCCAACTGGTTGGGATCCAGCGTGAACGGCAGCGGGGTGTCAACGGGGCCGTCGGCACCTGGGCGCACCAGGACGGAGCGCTGGACGTCGAGCCCGATGACGTCGCCAGCGGACGTCACGGTGGCGTTGCCGAACTCCCCCACCTCCAGTTGGGCCTTCTGCTCCTGGAAATTGATGTCGAGGACGCTCTGGGGGTCCCCGAACCAGGCCTTGCCGTTGTCCGGGTTCAACACCAGCAGGGTGCCGCCGCCCATGTGCACCGTGGCGTCGCCGGGAAGTTGCTTGGGTGACGTGAGCCTGTTGCGTGCCGGTTCATACTCACCCAGCGTCGAGGAGGCGGTGCCGTGGACCAGGACGAGGTTTCCGTCCTGCAGGATCTCGAAGTCGGAGTCCCCCACGGTGGTCTGTGCGGCGAACTCGTCGATCTGGGCGTTCAGGACACCGAGGCGTCCGTCGTCGCGTTTGGCCACGTGCACCGTGCCCTCGTCGAGGCGGACGTCCGCCTGCACGAGTCCGGGGCTGAGGAACGCCAGTACACCCAGAGCAAGGACCACGGTCCCCACCACGATCGCCTGCCACGACCGCATGAGGAACCGGCGGAGCCTCCGTACGGTGCGGGACGGCGTTGTACCACCGGAGCTCTCGTCTGGCATGTGTCCCTCAGCCACGCGGCGGTTCGATGCGCAGCGAGACGCCGTCGCCGAGATCGAGGACCGTGCCCAGGTCCACCTGGACGGCCTCACCGTTGGCCAGGACGAAGGGCTGCTCCCCCACCGGGATGACGGTGGTGCCGTTCGTGGAATTGAGGTCGGTGACGATGACACTCCAGTCGCGGGGTGTGACGATCAGGTGACTGCGGGATATGTCGCTGCTGGGGCTGGGGACCCGCATGAGCTGGGCGCCGCGGGGAGCCTTGGCGGCATCGGGCGAGCGACCGACGAGCACCGCCACCTGCAGGTTGGCGAACTCCCCCTGGTTGCTGTGGACACCCGCCAGCGTCGGGCGGTTGATGAGTCGCGGGTTCGACGAGTCGACAGGGGCGGAGCAGAGCCGACAGCTGCGGCTGCCCGGTGCATTGGCGTGGCCCCGTCCGCAGGGGACGGCCAGCACCTGCTGTTCCTCGGGCGCCTCGGCGGCCGCAGGCTTGTGCGTGGCGGCCAGGCCCGTGGAGAAGATGGTGCCGCCCTCGTCGTCGTCGCCCACCTGGAAGTTACCGGGTACAACCACGGGTGCCGCGCTGGGGAGCGACGCCGGGGGCGGGATGGGTACGCCGGCGATGGGTGCGGGTGACGGGGAGGGCATGCCATCCGCGTCGAAGCGGAAGGACCCGAGGCGCTCGGGCTCCGGCTCCGGCTCGGGCTCCGGCTCCGGCTCAGGCTCCGGCTCGAGCTCGGGCTCCGGCTCCGGCTCGGGCTCAGGCTCCGGCTCAGGCTCAGGCTCGGGCTCAGGCTCGGGCTCGGGCTCGGGCTCAGCCTCGGGCTCGGGCTCCGGCTCGGGCTTCGGCTCCGGCTCCGGCTCCGGCTCCGGTTCCGGCTCCGGTTCCGGCTCAGGTGCGGGCTCGGGCTTCGGCTCGGGTGCCGGCTCCGGCTCCGGCGCGGGTTCAGCCTCGGCGCCACGTTCCTCATCCGGAGCAGGCTCGACGTAGGGTTCCATCTCGGTCTCGTCACCCAGGCCGATCACCTCGGCGCCCATGTCCTCGGGGTCGTCAGCCAATGACTGCACCGTCGGCAGGAGTGTTGCTGCCCCATCCCCGTGGAACCGGATGCGGGACGCAGGATCAGTTGTCAGGTGGATCACCGACGCAGAGACGGCACCCACGAGCAGAGGGAGCTCCACGGAGGCCTCCCGTGCGGAGGTGTCCATGTCCACGCGGACGTGGCGGTTGGAACCCAACGGCTGTTCCGACCATGTGAGTGCATCGGCGCCGGAGACGACCACCTCGTCGGTCTCGTCGTCCACCACCGTGATGCCTCCGCGGGCCATGCCGTGCAGCCCGGAGGAGTCCCAGAAGAACGCGGCGAAGTCCGGCATCCCGTCGAGTCCGTACTCGGCGAACAGGCTCAGCAGCGAGTCCGTGGACCGCGCCGCAACAATGTCCTCCCACAACCTGTTCACGAGCTGCGACATCCGGGCGGGGGCGGGGAGCATTACCACCAGTGCTGTGGGGCCGGACAGGACCAGCCAGTCCCCCGGCGTGTAGGTCACGCGCCAGGCGGCCATCGGATGCGTCATGCTGTCGTCCCTCTCCCCGTAAACCACGAGCCTGTCGAGAATCGCATACTCACAGGCCTCTGGCTAGAGCGTACGTGGGAATCCCTACAAGCTCACAGCCATCCGTCGGACACCCTCGGTGATGAGCTCCCGGGAGGTGCCCAGGTTGACGCGGACGTGCTGCGTTGCTGACGGGTCATAGTCGGTGCCGAAGCCCATGCGCACCCGTCCCACCTCGTGGAAACGCCGCGCGGGGGACTCAAGCCCCAGCGGCGAGCAGTCCAGCCACGCAAGGTACGTCCCCTCGGACGGCGTGTAGGACAGGGCCGGTACCTGACGGGCCAACTCGGCGGCGAAGTGCACCTTGTTCTGCTGGATCTCCAGTGTGAGTTCCTGCAGCCAGTCGCGGGCATCATTCAGCGCGACGGCGTGGGACATGACGCCCAGGTGGCTCACCGACTCGTGCACGTGCCCCGGCAGTGCGCGCAGCGTCTCGCGGACCTCCGACCCGGCGATCAGCAGGCCCGCCTTCAGTCCCGCAAGGTTCCACGACTTCGACGCGGACGTCACCACGAACGACCGCTGCGCACCCGGCAGGGTCACGAAGGGCACGTGCGCCGACCCGACCAGCGGCGCGTGGATCTCGTCGGAGATGACCGTGACCCGATGCGTGGCCGCCATCCGGGCGACGGCGGCGAGTTCGTCACGGGTGTGGATGGTGCCGTGCGGGTTGTGCGGGGAGCACAGCAGGTATGCCGTCGGCTTGGGTCCGCGGGCCCCGGAGAACGCCTCCTCCAGCCCTTCGAGGTCCAGGCGGCCGTCGTCGCGCATCGGCACCTGCAGCAGTGGACGCGCCGTGGAGTCGCAGATGAGCCGGAACGGCGGGTAGATGGCCGGGTTGATGACCACTGCATCGCCCGGCTCCGTGGTGGCCAGGAGCAGTTCCCGCATCCCCGACATCACGTCGCCCGCCAGGCACATGTCCGCGGCCGGGTCGGGGGCCCAACCCCACATCCACTCGGCGAACGATGCGAACGCCTCCTGGTACACGGGCAGCTCGGGATAACCGGTGTCGCCGTCGGCGATGGCGCGTTGCAGTCGCGCCGCCACGGGCGCTGCCAGTTTGACGTCCATCTCGGCCACGAACATGGGCAGCACGTCCGGCTCGAACCGGCGCCACTTGATGCTGGTGCGGCGGCGCAGGTCATCCAGGGACACGTCGAAGAGGGCCATGCCCCCATCCTGCCGGATCCGGTACCGCGTTGACACACTCAGGGAGCGGACCCGCCCGGCGTCAGCGCGATCGTCGCGAGCGGTAGGCCTGCTGCGCCGCAATATCTGCCATGCGACGCTGTTGCTCCTCCACGGACACGCCGGGGCCGGAGTCGTCCACCTGCGGATCCGTGGCGCCCACCTCGCGCAGCAGGTGGGACGGGAGGAGGTCGACGAAGTCCGTCATGAGCCTCAGCAGGCCGTCGGCCATCGTCGGAGCGGGGTCGCCGGAGACGGACACGAACAGGACGTCGCCACAGAACCAGAGGTGCTTGAACGGGATCATCGGACCCATGAGGTATTCCATGGCGCGCGGGTGCAGCACGTCATGGGCAAACCGCGCGCTGGGCGACGTGACATTCCAGGTCTCGTTGAACTGCTGGTTCTCGAACTGGAGGTCCTTGTCGCGTCCGAAAAGAAGGTCGCCCTCGTGGATGAGCTCCATCGGTGGGAACGCGGCACCCGGGAAGCGGATCCCGGCGAGCAGCAGTGGGTAGGTGTGGCTGGTCTTGCCGCTCGAAACGGTGTAGCGGTATCGGAAACCGAACACGGGCACCCCGTCGAACGTCCCCCAGAATCCACGGTCGGCCCGCCGTAGCGAACCCCTGCCGAAGGGGCCTCCCGTGAAGGCCCCCACCACCTGCGGCCACGTGGGCGCGTAACCCCACTCGCGTGCCGCAGCCCACCGTTGCCACACGTCGTTGCGCTCACGGTCCTTGCGCGAGGCGCTCACCGCCACCACGACGCTGACGGCGATCATGACGGGCAGGAAGAAAAAGAATGGCATGGGCTGTTGTCAGCGCCTTCCGGGATAGACAACGGTGAAAAATTTACCTCTGACGAGCGTAACGGGCCCGGTGAGCACTGCCTTGCCCTCCACCGTGGCCCACGCGGCGCGAGCCGCCACATCGTGGACGGCGACGTCGCCCATTTGCGCGAGGCATTAATCCACGCTCTACTTATTAGGCAAGGCATACCTAATCTATTTGGAGGTGACATGTTCGCGAACTACCTGATCGGCCTGCGTGAGGGGCTGGAAGCCAGCCTCATGGTGGTGATCCTCATCGCCTATCTCGTGCGCAGTGGTCGCCGTCACCTCCTCCCACGCATCTGGGCGGGCGTCGCCGCGGCCGTTGTCGTGTCGCTCACATTCGGAGCCCTGCTGACCTGGGGTCCACGCCGCTTGACGTTCCAGGCGCAGGAAGCCATCGGCGGCACCCTGTCGATCGTCGCCGTCGCGTTCGTGACGTGGATGGTGTTCTGGATGGCCAGCCACGCCCGGGGACTCTCGGGCGAACTGCGTGGCCGGATCGACGTCGCCGCCGAGGCAGGGCGCTTCAGCCTCGTGCTCGTCGCCTTTCTCGCCGTCGGACGGGAAGGACTGGAGACGGCACTGTTCCTGTGGGCTGCCACGCAGGCGGCTGCCGGGACGACCGGCTCCACCAGCGCCCCCCTGCTCGGCGCACTGCTGGGGATCCTCACCGCGGTGGTCATGGGGATCGCGTTCTACACGGGCGCCCTGCGCATCAACCTGTCGAAGTTCTTCACCTGGACCGGCATCATCCTGATCGTCGTGGCCGGTGGCGTACTCGCCTACGGCATCCACGACCTGCAGGAGGCGGCCATCCTGCCCGGACTGGGCAACCTCGCGTTCGACGTCAGCGCCACCATCCCACCCACCTCCTGGTACGGCACCCTCCTGAAGGGCGTGTTCAACTTCTCACCGGCCACCACGTGGCTCGAAGCAATCGCCTGGACCGCCTACGTCGGCACCACTTTGTTCTTCTTCCTCCGACACCTCCACCGGCCCACGTCGGCCACCGCCCGCAACACCGTCGTACCCGCCCCCGTCGCGGCCTGACGCCACTGCCACATCGCGCAAGGACTTTTCCTGTGAAGACACCCCTGTTTGCCGTCACTCTCTCCGCCCTGGCCCTGACGCTCAGCGCCTGCGGCCTCACCGAACCCAACGCCCCTGCCGCCTCCGGTGGCGACGGGCAGATCTCGGTCTCCTCCACCAGCGAGGCCTGTGACCTGTCCGTCACCGAGGTGGGTTCCGGCAACCTCGCGTTCCGGGTGAAGAACGAGGGCACCGAGGTGACCGAGTTCTACCTCTACGCCGAGGACGGGCTGCGCATCGTCGGCGAGATCGAGAACATCGGCCCCGGCCTCACCCGTGACCTCGTGGTGCGTGCCACCGCCGGTGACTACGTGACGGCCTGCAAGCCAGGAATGGTGGGCCAGGGCATCCGCAACGCCTTCACCGTGACGGAATCCGGCGAGGACCTCGGGATCACGGGTGTCGACGCGGCCGACATCGAGGCCGCCGAGACCCAGTACGCCGCTTATGTGCGCGACCAGTCGCAGGAACTGGTGGATGCCACCGGCGACTTCCTGAAGGCCTGGACCAGCGGCGACGACGACCTGGCCCGCCGCCTCTACCCCACGGCTCGCCAGCACTGGGAGCGCATCGAGACCGTGGCGGAGTCCTTCGGCGACCTCGACCCCAAGATGGACCTCCGCGAGGCCGACCTTGAACCCGGTCAGGAGTGGACGGGCTGGCACCGCATCGAGAAGGACCTGTGGCCGCCGGCCACCGGCTACGTACCGCTCACCGCAGCCGAGCGTCAGCCGTTTGCGGATGACCTCATGGCCAACACCGAGGTGCTGCAGGAACGCGTCCAGACGGAGACCTACACCGTCAGCGACATCGGCAACGGCGCCAAAGGGCTTCTCGACGAGGTGGCCGCCGGGAAGATCACCGGGGAGGAGGACATCTGGTCGCACACCGACCTGTACGACTTCCAGGCCAACGTCGACGGCGCCCGCGTCGCCTACGAGGGCATCAAGCCTCTCCTCGACGTCAAGGATGCGGCACTGTCCACGGACATCGGCGAACGCTTCGACGCGCTGCAGGAACTCCTGGACGGGCATCGCACCGCTGAGGGAGGCTTCGTCTTCTACGACACCGTCGAGCAGCCGCAGCGAAAGCTCCTCTCCGACGCCGTCAACGCTCTCGGCGAACCGCTGTCGAAGATGACGGGCGCGATCATCCTGTGACCCCCACTCCGCAGGACAGCACCCAGCCGGCGCACAGCACAGTGTCGCGTCGGCGACTCTTCGGGGTCGCCGGCGCCGGGGCTCTGGCTGGCGTGTCCGGCGTGGCGGGCTGGGGCATCGCGAGTGCCCGGGACGACCAGCCGGCCGGGGGTCCGTTGGCGTACGCATTCCACGGGGAGCACCAGGCCGGCATCGTCACGCCGGCGCAGGACCGGCTGCACTTCGCGGCCTTCGATGTCACCTCGGACTCCCGGGAGTCACTCATCGAACTTCTGGAGGCCTGGACCGTGGCGGCCGTGGCGATGACCGCCGGGGAGCTTGTCGGCGGCGGGGCCCCGCAGCCCTACGACGCACCGCCGCAGGACACGGGTGAGGCCCAGGACCTGGACCCCGCCGGGCTCACCATCACGTTCGGCTTCGGACCCACCCTGTTCGAGAAGGACGGGGTCGACCGTTTCGGTCTGCGGGACAGGCAGCCCGAGGAACTCCGCAGGCTCCCCCACTTCCCGGCCGACAACCTTGACGAAGTCCGCAGCGACGGCGACCTGTGCATTCAGGCCTGCGCCAACGACCCCCAGGTGGCGGTGCACGCCATCCGGAACCTGTCGCGGATCGGGTTCGGGACCGTGTCCATGCGCTGGGCACAGCTGGGCTTCGGCAGGACCTCCTCGACCAGCACCACGCAGGCGACGCCCCGGAACCTCTTCGGTTTCAAGGACGGAACCGCCAACCTGCACGCCGAGGAGCCCGAGGAACTCTCGGACCACGTGTGGGTGCAGCCCGGCGACGACCCGGCGGCCGACTGGCTTGCCGGCGGGTCCTACCTGGTGGCGCGCCGCATCAGCATGCGGATCGAGACGTGGGACCGCACGAGCCTGCGCGAGCAGGAGTCGCTCATCGGGCGGGACAGGGTGGAGGGTGCCCCCCTCTCAGGCGGCACGGAGTTCACCGAGCCGGACTTCGCGCTGCAGGGTCGGAGCGGCCCCATCATGCCCATGGACTCCCATGTCCGGCTGGCGCATCCCGCCCAGAACAACAACACCAAGCTGCTGCGTCGGGGTTACAACTTCACCGACGGCGCCGATGCTCTGGGGCGCCTGGACGCCGGCCTGTTCTTCATCGCCTTCGTGAGGGAGCCGTTGACGCGCTACGTTCCCATGCAGACCGTCTTGTCCCGCGACGATGCGCTCATGGAGTATCTGGAGCACACCGGCTCCGGCCTGTGGGCCGTCCCGCCCGGCATCGCGCAGGGCCACTACGTCGGCCAGGCCCTGTTCACCTGAACGCACGCCACCCACTCAGCGTCCCCACAGCATCCCGACGATATTCCTTTGTCCCATGGACGCACGTGCCCACATCGACCTCCCGCCCCTTCCCGCCCAGAGGATCCACCGCCCTCCGGCATGGTGGTGGGGTGCGCCCCTGGCCGCACTCATGGCGGGCATCATCGGGGTGGGGATACTGCTGGACGGGGTCGTGGAGCATGGTGACCTGTCGCTCTACGACCCGTCGGTCACCTCAGCGTTCATCGCGGATCGGTCCGCTGGCCTGACAACACTGGCGGGCGCTCTGACGCTCCTGGGCAGCGTGACGGTGCTGCTCCCCCTCACGGTCGTCGCCCTCGCAGTGCTGGCGTTGCGCCGTCGATGGCGTCAGGCCGTACTTCTGGCTGCCGGGATGTCGATGGCCGTGGTCCTCACCGTGGTCGTGAAGCACCTCGTGGAACGTCCCAGACCGGGCGCGATCGACCTGTTGGGGCCGGTGGACACCGGCTTCGCGTTCCCCTCCGGTCACACGCTGAACGCGACGGTCTTCTACGGAATCGTGGCCGGCCTGCTGGTGGTGTCACTTCGTGGCTTCTGGCCCCGGGCGGGCGTCATCCTCGCATGGCTTGCCCTGGTCTTCGGAGTGGGCGCCAGCCGGGTGTACCTCGGCTACCACTGGATGACGGACGTGCTGGCCGGGTGGTCACTGGGCGCGGCAGTACTTGCGGCGGTGGCACTGATGGCTGTGGTGTGGAGCCGCCGGAAAACGGCCCTCCACGAGGGTGCGATACCCGGGGCACCCGTCCAGGTGCCTGACCGGGCTGTCGTCAGAGTGCAGCCTCGAGGTGTGCAATGAACTGGTTGGCCGTCTTGGTGTTTTTCCGCCCGTCGAGCAGCGCTGAGGGGGACCCCGCCACGTTGTCGTAGTCCACGACCAGCTGCGTCCCGGTGCCAGCTGGGCGCAGCGTGAGTGCCAGCGCAGTCCCCCAGTTGAGGGCTGTCCGTCGGGAGTTGATCTCGTAGCGGGACCCGTCGGGACTGACGGTGCCCAGGTGGTGCTGCTGCTCGGCAGCAACCGTGGCGATGGCGGTTCGGACAACGTCGATGTCGGCGGGCAGGTTCTTCTCAACACGGCCGTTGGACGCAAAAATTCCCATGGGGGGAGGCTATCTCGACGTGCGGTCACCCCGTGTGTCCCCGCACGTCAGCTGGGCCGTTGCGGTGGATGCGCTGGCGGGGGCGGGATGGAACTGAGGTGGGGCGCCGGCTCCGGCCACACCAGCAGGGTGGTGCACGGGGCGTGGTCCAGGACAAAACGCGTGGCCGGTGCGAGGCTGCGCGGACCGAGGCGCCGCCTGTCACCGTCCCTGGCGAGGATGAGAAGGTCCTTGCCGGCCGCCTCCGCCACCACCTCCCGCTCCACCCTGCCCCGTCGCTGCAGCAGCGACACCGGAGCACCCACACGACCCGCCGCGCGCTCGAGCAACTCCCGGCCCAGTTGCTCGGCCAGGTCCGTCTCGGGCACGACGCGATCACGGCTCCTCCTTCGTGGTGCGCCCAGAAGCCCCGACCCGGCGCCGCGCGCCAATTCTCTGGGAGCCGGTTCCGCCACATGGAGGAATGTCACCGCGGAACCGGGTGGAACGTGCAGCGCGACGGCCTCCACGCATGCCTGCCACGTTCCCTCGGCGATCCAGACCAGGACGTCCATGCCTCATTCTCCCAGCATCAGGGCGGAAATCCAGAGCAAACTGGTCCCGACCACCAGAGCGGCCGGCACACTCCAGGCGCCCAGCCTGCTGAACTCACCCACGCTGACCCCGGTGTCGTGCTCCCGCAGGACCCGTCGCCACAGCAGCGTCGCCAGCGACCCGACATAGGTGAGGTTCGGCCCCACGTTCACGCCGATGAGCACGGCCAGGCACGCGACGGGCCCTCCGGCGGCCAGAGCCAGGGGCGTGAGGAGGAGGACGGCGGGGAGGTTGTTCAGCAGGTTCGCGACCACCGCGGCCAGGGTCGCGATCCCCAGCAGGGCCGGCAGCGAGGTACCCGTCGGCACGATCCTGGCCAGTTGGGCACCGAGGCCGGAGTCGGTCACCCCCAACACCAGGACCCCCAGTGCGAGGACGAAGAGGCAGAACGGCAGGTTGGCCGCAGCCAGCAGCGACGCAGCAGTCGTTTGGCGTCGCGCAAGGGCGCGCACACCCACGATGAGGGCGCCAGCGGCCGCCGCCCAGGCGGGCGGCACCCCCAGGAGGGCTGCCAGGACGAAGCCGGCCAGCGTCGCACACACGAACGCCGTGGTGACGGCCGACACACGCTGAGGGTCTGAACCCCGAGGAAGTGGCCGGTCGCCACCCAGGGACAGCTCGGAGGCGAAGAACCGGCGGAAGACGAGGTATTCCACCGCCACGATGCCCACCCACGGCAACGCCATCAGTGCGGTGAAGCGAGCGAAGCTCAGCCCGCTGGCGGTCAGGGCCAGCAGGTTCGTGAGGTTGGAAATGGGCATCAGCACCGACGCGGAGTTCGCGAGGTGCGTGGTGGCGTAGACGTAGGGTTTTGGCCTCATCCCCGCCCGTGTGGCGGTGGCGAGAACCACCGGCGTGAGCAGGACCACCGTGGCGTCCAGGCTGAGCACGGCCGTGACCACCGACGCGACGCCAAACAGGAGCACCAGCAACCTCTGCGGACTGCCCCCCGCGCCACGCGCCATCAGGGCTCCCGCCGCAGCGAACAGTCCCTCCGCGTGGCACAGGTGTGACAGCACCAGCACGGCCGCCAGGAACGCCACAACGGGGAGCAGCGTGCTGATCTCGGAGAATGCCCTGCCCGGCTCCACGACACCCAGGGCGACGACAACCCCCGCAGCGGGAACAGCCAGGACCGCCTCTGGCAGGTTCCAGGGCCTGGCCACGGCAAACCCCAGGACCCCGAGCAGCAGAACCATCGCAAGGATCGTCCCCATCGGCTGCGTCATGGCAGCATCATGCCTCAGCGCCGGTTGGCCACCGCCACGTATCCCACGAGCGGACTGACCGTGATGGTCACGGGGCGCCTGAAGCTGACCACCATGCCGTGCACCGTCAGCCGGGGCACCAGATCGAGGGCACCCACCACGATCCGCAGCACCGCGTGGAGGGCGGACAGAACAGCCACGACGATGGCCGGGACGAGCACCGTGTTCAGGAACGACAGTTCGTCAGCGCCCATGCCAGCGATGCCGGAATCGGGCATGAGCATCCGGGTGAACGTGTACGCAAGGACCACACAGATCACCAGACTCAGGAGACCCCGGATGATCCGGGATGCCGGGGACGTGCCCGACCACGGCCGGAGCGAACGCCGACGACCCGCGCCCACGTCGAGACCTCGTTGACACCGCTCACGCGGCTCACCCACTTCCAGTTCGGACCACAGGATTGCGGGTCACCATAACCGAGATTCCGGGGCGACAGGCCGACCGTGCCGGACCTCTGGCAACCGTCAGTGGGCCTCGCGCAGGGCAGGCGAGGCGGACAGGCGCAGGGTGGCCAGGATGGCGGCGACGATGGCCACCACCGTGGGGACGGCCCAACCGGGCCGCACCGTGTCCCCCAGCACCAGTACCCCCACCAGCGATGGCACGACGATCTCCATCACCCACAACCAGGCCGAGGCCTCGTTGACGGCCTCGTCGCGCGTCTCGAGAGCACGTGCGAACATCACGGCACCCACGGCTGCGAACGCGGCTATCAACCACACCAGTGGCTCCGCGAGGAGCACGCCGATGGGCGCACCATGCACGGCCCGGGCGGCCACGGCTGCGCCGGAGTACCCCAGACCGGCCAGCACCGCGCACGGGGCTGTCCTGGGGTGGCGGTGGGCGACCACGGCACCCACCGCCACGACGACCAGCCCAACAGCCATGGCCGCGTCGAAGCCCGAGGGTGTGGGTCCGGGAGCCCCCGTCTCTGCGGCGGCCACCACCACCCCGCAGGCCAGACACACCACGATCACGGCAGTCCACACGCTGCGGCCGGGACGCAGCCGCAACACCACGGCCCCCAAGGTGACGGTGACGGCCAGCGACGAGGCCAGGATCGTCTGGACCACCAGCAGCGGCAGGTGTCGCATGGCCACCACCGACAGTCCCCACCCCGCAACGTCCAGCGCTATGCCCGCCAGGTACAGCGGATGGCGCAGGATGGACATGCCGACGGCGCGTCGGGCAGCGACTGCCTGGAGGATGGCGGCCACGCCCATGAACAATGAGGCCACCACGGCTGCGGCGAGGGAGATTCCCATCAGCTGGGGCTCCACAACCCTGCGGTCATGTGTGGCGCCCCCTGGTGGGCACGTCAATGAGGCCCTCGGCCCGGGCAACCGCCAGCCCCTCGGCCAGCAGTTGGTCTCCGCTTCCCCGCATGATGTAGCGGGGAACCCAGGCGGGGTCGTACTTCTCGTTGAATCTTCCCAGCGACTCCAGTTGGGAGTGTCGGGCAACGACGTCCAGGACCCGCCGCTTGACCTGCCCCGCGAACCCTTCCCCGGGCGTGGTCATGGTGTCGCGCATCACGGCAAAGTTCAGACCGAGTCCACGGGACCCCTGCTCAGCGATGTGTTCGATCGTCCTGACGATCAGGAAATCAGTGAGTCCGTTGGGGACGTCCTCGGCCGTGTCCCTGCGCATGACGTCCAGGGACCAGCCCGGAAGGTCTGCGGCAGGCACCCACTGAATGAAACCCAGCACACGGTCCGTGGCGTCGAGGGCCATCACTAGCAGCAGCCCCGTGTCGGCGGGGTCGAAGAGACGGGAGAGTGTCATGGAGAATCCGCGCTCCGCCTCACCCCGTCTGGATTTTTCTGCGATGGCCCGGACCTTGTCGCGCACCTCCGGCGTCGCGGTGGAGGGATCGATGAACTCGGCACGCACCCCGGCCCGCTCCACCCGGTTCACCGCCTGCCGCAGGCCTTTCACGGCGCGCCCCGTCAGTGTGAACGACGTGACGTCCACGATGGCCTCGTCCCCGAGATAGGTGCTGCGCAGGCCGGAGTCCTCGTACACCTGCAGCCATTCGACGGCGGAGGCCACCACCACCACGGCCCACCCACGGCGGGCGGCGAACTCCATGAAATCGGCCCACGCCTGGTATCGCTCGCCCCTCGGACCGACGGGGTCGGGCGCCACGAGGCAGATGCCGGCGCGCACGGCATAGGCCACAACACAATTCCCCGTGAAGAACCACTCCTTGTCATCCCTCAGCGCGAAGTAGTCCATGGTTCCGCCGCCGTCCCGGGAGACGATCGCCCGGGCGCGCTCTCGGTCCACGACGTGCTGCTCGGGGGTCCGCGCCAGCGCCCAGCGTGGTGACAGTGCCAACCACAACACGGCCACTGTCGCCGCGATCCCCACGGCCGTGAGCAGTGGCGTGGCCGCCGGTCCCATTCCCAGCAGGGGTAGCCCGGTCCCACCACCGAGCCGTTCAGCTGACGCCTGCAGCGTCTCACCGACGTGGGGGTGGTGGCGCCGACCCAGCGTCATCACCAACAGCGTCGACACGCTCACCGCCAGGGCGAAGGCCACGGCGGCGGTGACCAGAGCCCGCCGCAACTGTCCCTGGGTGGGCCACACCGTGAACGCGTGCCGGCTCAGCGCGAGCCACACCACAAGGGCGGCACTGATGACGCCCTCCTCCACGTCAAGGCCCTTCAGGAGGTTGAGCCCGACGGCGACCACGAGCAGCCCCATGGCGGCGGTCCATGCGATCCGGGAGCCGTGGAGCAGTCCCCGCGCGGTCAGGGCGAGGGCGCATCCCACGAACACCGTGGTGGCGGCTGCCGTGTGCAGCGTGGGGAAGGGCAGTATTTCCAGCAGAAGCTCCAGGCGGGCGCGCAACGGTGCCGACAGCGCCGAGGCCAGGTTGACCACGGCCAGAAGCAACACCAGTGCGGACGCCCACCGACGTGTCCGGCGGTTGCGCCTCACCCGCGTCAACTGTGCGGTGGCGGCCATCCCCGCGGCGCCGGATTGCTGGAGTGTCGCCGCCTCATCGTCGATCAGCGCCATCCCAGGCCCGCAGCAACGTCGTCCAACCCGTAGGGCATCCCGACCCTCGCCATCTGCCAGGTGTGCCCCTGGCCGGCTTCCACCTGGAAAGTGGGGTCCTGGCCCCGAGCCCTCAGCGCGGTCACCAGCGCCTCAACACGGTTCGGGTCGGAGAGCTGCCCGACGTCGAGGAAGATGGGAACCTTTCGCGGGAACTCCATGCGTGCAATGTAGTGCGTGGGTGACACCCGTTCGAAGTCCGCGAGGTGGTAGCCCATGGTGGTGGCGGCTCCCAGACCCGGATCACCGTAGGCCTCCAGGGCAACGATGCCACCCCACACGTCAAGATGACGCAGCCCCTGGTCCAGTGCGCAGTACCCACCTGATGACATGCCACCCAGTATCCGGTGCTGCGCATCGGCCTGGGTCCGGAACGACGTGTCCACCCACGGGACCAACTCGTCATACAACCACGATTCAATCTGGGGACCGCCATTGCGCGAATTGAGGCACTCCCTGTCGTGGACGCCGCCCCCATTGACGTCAGGCGACACCACGATCACCTTCGGAATCACGTGTGCGCGAATCATGGCGTCCACCACCTGGTCCGCCCGTCCGACAGTGAACCAGTTCGTCGACGTGCCCGGATCGCCGTGGATGAGGTAAACAACCGGGTACCGGACGCCACCGGCCGGATCGTACCCGGGGGGCGTGTACACCCATACCGACGACTCCGGCATGCCCAGTGTGGAGGACGCCGGCAGCAGGTGTTCTTTCACGTGCGCACCATCCGCTGTCCTGTAGGAGACCGGCAACCCGAGCCCCGATTCGACCTCTCGCTGCAACGCGCTGAGGTCAGGGACAATCGAGTACCAGGAATTCACGCCCAGGGCCGCCGCGACCGCCCAGGCGAGCATGGCGAGGGCCACCTCCGGCACCCGACGCCACGGGGCCCCGTGGTGCAGCAACCACCTGCGCACCACCACGGCGGTCAGGATGAGGGCCACGACAACCGCAACCGCCGGCACCCACCACTGGGTCAACGGCGACTGGCCCGCCGCAGCATCCAGAACGGGCCTGGGCAGTTCCAGCGGAGTCAGTGCTCGCATCTGTCAACGCTACCCTCCGTGGTGACGCTCACAGTGGGAGCTTGCGGAGAATGGGCGCGGGGATGTGCTGCAGCACGAGCATGACCCATGCGAATGCTGGTGGCGCCCAGACCACCGTCCTTGACCTGCGGACCCCGTCGTGCACGAGTTGCGCAACCTGACGTGGGTCAACTGTCAGCGGGGGTTCCTTCAGTCCGGCCGACATTCGCGTGCGGACCTGCCCGGGACGCACGACGAGAACGTGGACACCGGAGGGCGAGAGAGCCTCCCCCAGGTTTCGGTAGAACGCATCGAACCCCGCCTTGGTGGCCCCGTAGACGAAGTTCGAGCGGCGCACCCTCTGGCCCGCCACGGAGCTCATCGCGATGATCTGGCCATGGCCCTGCGCCTTCATCCGCTGCCCGAGCAGGACGCCGACGCTCACACCCCCCGTGAAGTTCACCTGGCATGCGGCGACGGCCCGCGCCTGGTCCTGCCACAGTTCCTCCTGGTCACCGAGCAGGCCGAACGCGACGATGGCCAGGTCGACGTCACCCTCGCACCAGGCGTCATCGAGGACGGCATCATGGGTGGCGGTGGCGGTCGCATCGAAGTCGATGACACGCACGTCCCCGGCCCCGGCGCAGCGCAACCGGGCAACGGCGTCCTGTGCCTCCCGGTTTCCCGGTCGGCACGCCAGCACCACGGCAGCCGGGACACCGCGCAGGTATTCCTCGACGATGGCCAGACCGATCTCGGAGGTGCCGCCCAGCAGGAGGATGCGTTGCGGGTCACCCACGGCGTTGATCATTGCAGGACTCCTTCTGATCCTGGCCGTGTCAGACAAGCTCGAGACGGCGCGCCATGTCCGAGACGAACACACCGTGAGGGTCGATGGCGCGCCGGGTGGCGAGCCACTCGTCGATGCGCGGGTACATGGCATGGAAGGTCGCTGCGTCGGTGCGCGAATCCTTGGCTGTGTACAGGCGCCCACCGAACTCGAGGACCCGCGCATCCATGCGGGTGAGGAAATCGCCCAACCCGGCCCTGATCGGGAAGTCGACGCTGACGTTCCAGCCGGCCACGGGGTAGGACAACGGTGCCCGGTTGCCGGGTCGAAACAGCTTGAGAACGTTGAGGAACGAATGGTGCCCGGAGCGCTGGATGTCGCCGAGCATGAGCGTGAACTCCTCCATCGCCTTCGGAGGCACCACGAACTGGTACTGCAGCAGGCCTGCGCTGCCGTAGGCACGGTTCCACTCGGCGAACATGTCGAGGGGGTGGTAAAAGCCGGTGAGGCTCTGGATCATCGTCCTGTGGGCGCGACCCCTGGCGTACCAGGCAGCGCCGAGTACACCGAAAGTGAGCTTGTTGGCGAGGCCGTTGGGGAAGACGTCCGGCACCGTCAACAGCGTCAGTCCCGAAAAGTGCAGGGGGTCCGCTGCGAGACCTGGGGCGTACTCCTGCAGTTCCGCCAACGTGGCGAGGTTCCCGCGCGAGATCGTCGCCCGCCCCAGTGTGGGCGGTGCCGAGATGGCATCGAACCAGGCGGAGCTGTAGTCGTAGCCACTCTCGGAACCATCCAGATGGGCGGCGATCGTCTCCTCCAGATTCCTCGTCTGCACCACGTCAGCCAGGAAGTATGCGGTTTCCACCCGGACCATGCGCAGGGTGACGCGCAGGATGATCCCCGTGAGTCCTATACCGCCGACGGTGGCCCAGAAGAGTGTCGCTGCGGGGTCATCGGGGCTGCCCGACGGCGTGAGCATCAGGACGCGGCCGTCGGCAACCAACAGGTCGAGGGCCAGCACGTGGTCCCCGAAGCTGCCCGCACTGTGGTGGTTCTTGCCGTGGACGTCGCACCCGACGGCGCCCCCGAGGGTGACCTGTCGCGTTCCGGGGAGAACAGGAACCCACAATCCGTGCGGGAGCGCCACCTTCATGAGAGCGTCCAGGCTCACACCTGCGTCGGCAACCACCGTCGCGGTCACGGGGTCGATCGAGTGGATGGTGTGCAGCGCAGACATGTCGAACACAAGGCCGCCGGCATTCTGCGCAACGTCGCCGTAGGAGCGGCCGAGACCTCGCGCGATGACGCCACGGCCACCGTGCGCACGCTCCTTGGTGGCGCGGAGAACCTCGCGCCTCATCACGTCGACATCAGGGGTGCTGATCACCGTCGCCGCCGACGGCGCGGTTCTCCCCCATCCGGTGAGGAGGCGTGGCGCCCCCCGGTGCTCCAGCGTCTGCGCCATGGTGCTCCTCCTGTGGTTGTCCCGGTCTCCACACTGTGACCGCAGCACCCTGAGAGGGCGCTGAGTGGACCATGCCGCGGTTGCCGCCCGACGTCCACGCGTGCGCGTCCACTCAGCGGCCCCACAGCCATGACCCCCCACGATGGTGTTTGCAGTACCCGTCACCACCCCAGGGCGCACACTGGGGACATCAGGCACCCGTATGAGGAGGACTCAGCATGGAGCGGAGGCGATTCCGCTGGTTCCCCCGGGGCATCCGGCTGCGCACCACCGTGGCGGCGACTGTCGTTGTGGCCCTCGCGCTGCTGGGGGCATCGGTGGCCCTCGTTGCGCTGCAGCGTCAGCAACTCATCAGCGGGTTGACCGATGTCGCCCGGCAGCAGGGCGACACCATCGTCGGCGAGATCGAGGAGGGTGGCATTGATGAGGTGGACGTCGGCGCCGTGAAGGCTGCCGTGGGAGATTCAGCGCTGCTCCAGATCCTCACCCCTGATGGGACGGTTCGGACGGCCAGTGATGACGACTACCTTGTCCACCCCATCACCACGTCGACGCCACCGGCCGGGGACACCGTCGTCTACACCGTTGACGCCCTGCCCGGTGGCGCGGAGCCGTTCGTCATCGTGGTCTCCGGCGTAGCCAGCCCAGGGGGTGTGGTGCGCGTCGTCACGGCGCAGTCCCTGGAATCCGTGGAACGCTCCACGACGGTACTCGTGACTCTGTTGAGCATCGGCATCCCGTTGGTCCTGGTGGTGGTTGCCGCCACTTCCTCCATGGTGGTGGGGTGGGCTCTGGCGCCGGTGGAGGCGATCCGGCGTCACGTGGCAGGGGTGTCGACGGCGGACAAGGACGCGCGGGTGCCGGTTCCCACCAGCGGTGACGAGATCGCACGCCTGGCGGAAACCATGAACTCCATGCTCGCCCGGTTGCAGGCCTCCGCCGAGGCCCAGCACCGGTTCGTGGCGGATGCCTCCCATGAGCTGCGCACCCCTTTGGCCACCATCCGCACCACCACGGAACTGGCCACCCTCCATCCTGAGGCCATGGACCGCGACCGTGCCGCCGGCCTGGTCCTGGCCGAGACCCATCGCCTTGAGCGCCTGGTCTCCGACCTGCTGCTCCTGGCACGCTCAGACGAGCACGGCCTCATCATGAACGTCGAGGACGTGGACCTCGATGACATCGTCACCGGTGAGATCGCCCGGATCCGTGCGCAAGGGGCCCTCACGGTGGAGGTGGATGTTGTGTCCGTCCGGGTCACGGGCGACGCGCAACACCTCCTGCGTGCGGTGCGCAACCTCATGGACAACGCCGTGCGGTTCGCCAGCACCACCGTTGAGGTGCGGCTCGGCACCATGAATGGCGTGGCCGTGCTCGACATCAGCGACGACGGGCCGGGTATTGCAGGGTCCGAGCGCGAACGGGTGTTCGAACGGTTCGTCCGCCTCGACGACAGCCGTGAACGGGGCACAGGCGGCACCGGTCTGGGGCTGGCCATCACCCGGGAGATCGCGCGGGCACACGGCGGCGACGTCCAGGTGTTCACCTCCGAGCGTGGAGGCGCCCACCTGCGACTGTCCCTCCCCCTCCCCCTCCCCGCCGGGGCCGCGGCTCATCCGCCCCCGTCGGCCGCCAGACGGTAGCCCATGCCCCGGATCGTCTCGATCGCCTGACGCCCGAAGGGAACGTCGATCTTGCGGCGGAGGTAGCCGATGTAGACCTCCACCACGTTGGGGTCACCCTCGTAATAGGGGTCCCACACCGACTCCAGGATCTCGGTCTTGGTGACCACGTCACCACGGTGCTGCATGAGGTGCTCCAACAACCCGAACTCCCGCGGAGTGAGGGAGACGGGGGTGGTGCCCCGGCGCACTGAGCGACGGGCGGGGTCGAGTTGCAGGTCCCCTGCGGTGAGGATCGCCGGACGGGCAGGGGCACCCCGGCGGATCAACGCCCGGAGCCGCGCCACGAGCACGATGAACGAGAAGGGCTTGGTCAGGTAGTCATCGGCACCCAACTCGAGCGCATCGGCCAGGTCGTACTCCCCGTCCTTGGCGGTGAGCATGAGGATGGGGGTCCACACTTCCCGCTGCCGCAGCTGCTCGACGACTTTGTAGCCGTTGAGTTTGGGCAGCATGATGTCCAGAACAATCACCGAGTAGGTGTTCTCGGTGGCAGCCCACAGCCCGTCCTCGCCGTTGGTCTCGACCTCGACGGCGAAGCCCTCGGCCGTCAGCCCTCGCCGGACCGACTCGGCCAGGTGGGGTTCGTCCTCCACGACCAGCACGCGCATCGACGGCATCCTTCCCCTGCGGCACAGTGTCACTTCGCCTGTGGGTCCCATTGTGGTCCCAAGCTCCCACGGATCGGGGACATCGCTGGGAGGTCGCGGGCGCTCCCGGGGAAGACCAGGCGCCGGAAGCCCCAGAACCGGAGCAGAGTCGCCAGCCCCATGCCCATCACGTTGGCCGACACGTTGTCAGCGAGTGCACCCGTCCACCCCATCACGTCGTGGGAGAGCCAGAGGCAGCCCAGCTGCACCCCGGCCGCCGCAACGCTGACGGCGACGAAAACAACGACGGGGTGACGGCCGGTCGGCCGGTGGCCGGGCCAGGTGTAGTGGCGGCTCCCCAGGTAGGCCACCGCGATGGCGGCGATGCCGGAGATCACCTTGGCCGCGAGGTGCCCCGTCGACGCTGACAACAGGTTGAAGAGTGCGACATCGACGAGGTAGGCGGCCCCGCCCGTCACGGCGAACCGCCCCACTTCCCCCAGACCCGGACGTCGGTGCATCACCATCAGGCCAGATAGATGGCGCTGCCGACGGCCGCCGCCCAGAGGACCCCTGCCACCAGCAGGAAACGGTCGCCGAGCAGGTTCTCGGGCGCCTCCCCTGCACCCAGGGACACCAACAGGCTGTAGCGCAGCATCACGGCCAGGAACGGCACCACGGAGACCGCCAGCAGCGGCATCGAGACGTCACTGCCGATGTACTGGAGCGCCCACGTGGCATACGACAGGACCGTCCCGGCCAGCGCGAGTGTCAGGACCTGCTGCAGCCACGCCGTCGGGTACCCCTGCACCGTGGAGCGAGCCACCCCCGTACTCAGGAAGCGCTCGTGTTCGGCGGAGCGTTTCGCGGTGACGATGAAGAGCGACCCGAACAGCGCCACGAGCAGGAACCAGCTGGAGAGCACCGTCCCGGTGGCCACGGCACCCGCCACCGCACGCAGCACGAAGCCGGCCGCCACCACCAGGATGTCCACGATCGGCTGGTGCTTCAGCCAGCGACTGTAGGCCGTCGTCGTGACCAGGTAGGTCCCCAGCACCGCCACCAGCGGCCACCCCTGGGGAACCGCCACCGCCAGCGCGAACACTGCGAGGAGGGCACCGACGACGTAGGCCATCAACGGGGAGATCTCCCCGGCGGCCACCGGCCGCAACGCCTTGGCGGGATTGGCCCGATCGGCGTCGACGTCGCGCGCGTCATTGACGAAGTAGGTGGAAGCCGAAGCGAGCACGAAGGCGACCATCGCCGTCATCACCGGGACAACCACCGAAGGCGAGATCAGGATCCCGGCCGCGGCCGGTGCAGCCACCACCAACACATTCTTGATCCACTGTCTGGGTCGTGCGGTGCGCAGCAGGGCAGCAGCCCATCGCATCGGTGGCGCTCCGGTCGGGATCACCGCTCTCGAACCGGGGGTGAGTGTGACAGTGGACATCTCAGCTCCTCAGAGGGTTCCGTCTGGTCATTTCAGGGTCAGGTAGAAGAAGTCGCGCTGGTCGGCGGCCACGTAGCGGGTGGGCGAGGCCGACATGTTGGGCAGTAGGTTGCTCGCAGTCGCGTGCCCGCCTGACGGGTGGGTCCAGACCGCGAGGTTCACCATCCTTGAATGAATGTCGAGCTCCATGCCCTGCCGGACGCCGGCATCACTCATGGCCGTGGCCAATGACTGCAGGGTGAGGTTGTTGCCCGCCACGTAGACAAGGTTCCCTGCAGCGTCGGTTCCCAGCCCGGATCGCCACGTGTACTGCAGTTGGTTTCTGGGGCTGCCCCACACTCCCCCACCGTTGACGTCGAGACCGTGGACCGGGGTGCCGCCCTCGACGATGAGGTGCAGGTTCTGCCGCACCGCGACAACGTCCCTGGTCATGGAGATGTCCCGGCCCCATTGGCCGATCGTGACGTGGCCCCGTGCATCGATGACCACCGAGGCGAGCCCATCCCTCAGTGCGGGGCTCTGGCGCCCCCCCAGGTAGAAGCCACCATCCATGTCGCCGAACTTCCAGCCCGAGTTGAACGTGGCGACGATCGAACCCATGTCTGCTGCGGGGATGCGGGCGGCACCGCCCCACCCATGGGGCTGACTGGTGCCGGCCACCAGGTGCGCCGCGGTCGCCCCGGCGGGGACCCACACGGCGCCCGCCACGACGCTGGCATGGGAGGGGTCGGGGCGCAGGAAGGTGCTGTAGAGCACCGGCACGCCCGCTCTCCCCATCACGTCGACACTCCAGAGCCCCTCCCCCTCAAGGGGTGCGGCGCCCGCCAACGGGGCGATGGAGGGGGGCGCAGGCACGCGCGGCGCCACCGTCGGGTTCCCCTGCTGAACGCGCGGCGGCCCGGGGAGCGTGGCCGTCAGAGGTGTGGCGTTCGATGGGGCGTGCCGGGTGTACCACCAGTTCTCGATGGCGTCGACCATGCCGGCGCCGCCGTTGTCGCGGACCCATCCCACCGAACGCTCGGACCAGGATGCGTACCCCGGAGCGGTGAGCGCCTGGGTGTAGGAGATTCCCGGGGCGATCAGCAGGAGCGCCACCACCAGCGCCACGATCCGCAGCCGCCGGACCCGGCGACGCGGTGGGGCGTTGTGCTGCATGTCCCCGGGGGGGATGGGGATAGGAGTGATGGTCTGGTCGGGGATGGTCATGTCAGGTCTCCTGGGATGCACATTCGTGGATGTCTGTCCCCACTGTCCGCCGGTGGGGGTGTGAGGACGCTGAGCGTCACCGGGAGGCACGGAAGGACTGGTCGTAGAAGTGGAGGTACTCCGCGAGGTGAGCGGTCCAGTAGCTGTCAACGTGCGTGCCCTCCGGCACCTCCAGGTGCACGTCGCCGCCGAGGCCACGCAATTCCTTCTCCAGTGAGATGGAGCCGTCGCGCAGGGAGTCGCCCGCGCCGACATCCAGCCACACCCGCAGGCCACCGGCCGTGAGATGCGCGGCCAGTGCGGCCGGATCCCTGACTGCGGGGCTGTGCCCGCCCACTGCGGTGAACAGCGTCGGCGCCCCAGCGGCGATTGTGAGGGCCAGCCCACCGCCCAGCGAGATGCCGCCGATCGCCCGGCCGCTGCGGGTCGCGATGCTCCGGTAGGAAGCGTCGACGCGGGGGATCAGTTCACTAGTCAGGAACGTGGCGAATGTTTCCCCGCCGCGACCGGTTCCGAAGGTGGGCCCACCGTCGGGCATGACGAGGATCATCGGGGCAACCTTCCCGTGCCCGATGGCGTCGTCGGCCGCACCCACGATGCCCACCTCCAGCCAGTAGGCGTCATCGTGTCCGGAGCCGTGCAGCAGATACACCACCGGGTATCTGGAGCCCGGGGCGGCGGCGTAGCAGGGCGGGAGATAGACCTGGAAATCGCCGAGTGCCCCCTGACTGGACTGGTCAAACGTCACGTGTTCCACGACCCCGGGCGCCGTGCAGCCGGGGGTGGCGCTGGCTGCCCCAGTGGCAGAAGGGGCGGCGGAAGGCGGGGGCGACGCAACAACCGGTGGGGGTGGTGGGGACGACGCATCTGTCACGCTCCCCGGCGTGCTGGCGCACGAAGCCGTCATCAGTAGCGCCACCATGGATACCGCAGCGATGGCGCCGCGGGCGCTCCGGACTCTTCTCATCGCATCAGGGTGGTCCTGCGCGGCTGTGGCGACGCTGAGTGGCAGCGCACCCGGCTACTGCGGCGAAGCGCCTCCGGCCAGTTGCACCACCAGGTTGATGGTGATGGCGATCACCACGACCCCCAGCAGGTACGACAGCAGGGCGTGCCGCAGCGCCGCGGCCCGCACCTGCGGTGTCGTCAACTGGGTGTCGGAGACCTGGAACGTCATGCCGAGGGTGAACGCGAGGTAGGCGAAATCCCCATAGGCCGGTTCGTCCGTGCCCTCGAAATCGACACCCTTGCCGCCGGCATCGTAGAAGAGGTGGGCGTAGCGCACGGTGTAGAGGGTGTGCACCAGAACCCAGGACAAACCGATGGCCACCACTCCCACGAGCGCCTGGGACAGTCCGCTGCCGCTGCCCGCCCCTGCGACGAGGTAGGCCACCCCCACGAGGCTGGCCAGGACCGCGACGAGGAGACTCACGTGGGCCCACCTGCGAGGGGGATCCTCCTTCGTGGCGTGGGAGCGGGTGGAGGGACCGTCCATGGGCGCCAGCAGGAACCCCGTCCAGGTGATGAAGATCCCGCTCGCCGCGATCCATCCCACCAGCGGGGCGAAGGAGGGCAACCCGACGGCCAAGCACGCAACCGCTGCCACGACCCCGCCGGCCACGCCGGCCAGCAGGCGCCAGCCCGCACTCGATTGCTTCACGCACCGACGGTACTCGCATCCAGCGCCTACCCTTGTGGGATCGACATGGGCGGGGGGACCGGCACCGCATCGCCCGGTGCGTCGCAGCACCGGACCGGGCGACGCAGCATCGCGGCCATCGCCGCCCTGGGCGTGGTGTTCGGGGACATCGGCACCAGCCCTCTGTATGCCTTCCGTGCGGCCCTGGACCCCACGGCCAATCCGGCCGTGGAACGCTCCGCGGTACCCGTCCTCGGCCTCGCATCGCTCATCGTGTGGGCCATCGTGCTGGTCGTCCTCATCCAGTACGTGGCCTTCATCATGCGCGCGGACAACGACGGCGAGGGCGGGGTCATGGCGCTGGTGTCCCTCATCGTGAAGGGCCGCCGCCACGGCCGTGGCCGCCGGGCCCTGGTGGTCCTCGGGGTCCTGGGTGCATCGCTGTTCCTGGGGGACAGCCTCATCACGCCCGCCATCTCGGTCCTGTCAGCGGTCGAGGGGCTGGAGCAGGTGGATCCGGCGCTGGTGCCGTGGGTGGTCCCGCTCTCGCTGGTGATCGTGGTGTCGCTCTTCGCCTTGCAGCGGCTGGGGACGACGATCGTCGCAGGCCTGTTCGGCCCCGTGATGCTTCTGTGGTTCGGCACCATAGGGGTGCTGGGGGTGGTGTCCATCGCTGCCCACCCCGCCGTGCTGGGGGCCCTGTCCCCCACGTACGCCGTCCGATTTTTCGCCCAGGATCCGTTCACCGCCTTCGTGGCCCTGGGCGCGGTGGTCCTGGCCGTGACGGGGGCGGAGGCGCTGTACGCCGACCTGGGCCACTTCGGGGCAGCCCCCATCCGCAGTGCCTGGCTCGTCATCGTCTTCCCCGCCCTGGTGGCCAACTACCTCGGGCAGGCCTCCCTCGTGCTGCGCTCCCCCGCCGCCGGTGGCAATCCGTTCTACGGCATGCTTCCCGCCGGGTGGGTGTTGCCGATGGTGGCGCTGGCGACCCTGGCAACGATCATCGCCTCGCAGGCAGTCATCTCCGGCACCTTCTCCCTGGTGCGCCAGGCCATCCGGCTGGAATACCTGCCACGGCTGAACATCCAGCACACCTCCGACCAGGACCTCGGCCGGGTCTACCTGCCCATGGTGAACGCGGCCCTCGCCGTGGGCGTCGTCATCCTCATCGTCGCGTTCGAGAGCTCCACGGGCCTGGCGGGCGCCTACGGCATCGCCGTCACGGGAACCATGTCCATCACGGCGATGCTGTTCCTTTTCCATGCGTGGAGCCGGGGTGGTCCACGCAACCGCCTCGTCGCGGCGGCCATGGCCGTGCTGCTGCTGGTGGACCTGAGTTTCCTGTCCGCCAACCTGCTCAAGATCCCCTCCGGTGGCTGGGTGCCGCTGGTGGTGGCCGCGTGCGTGTTCGCGGTGATGGCCAACTGGCACAGCGGTCGACGGCGAATCAGGGAGTCGATGACGGCGCGGCCCGTGACCCTCGGGTCGTTCTTCGATCACATCTCCCGGGCGCAGCCGCCGGTGCAGCGCGTGCCCGGGGTGGCCCTCTTCGTGACCCGCGCGGAGGAGTCGACGCCGTGGGCGATGCGCGCCATGGCGGAGCAGTTGCTGGCGCTCCCCCGCGACGTGGTGGTGATCACGGTCGCGGTCCTCGAGGTGCCCCACGTGGGGCCGGAGGACAGGGGCGAACTGGTGGTGCACGCCACAGGCGGCGGCCCCGTGTCCGTGCTCCAGCTCCGATTCGGATTCAATGACCACCAGGCACTGCCCCTCACCATCCAGCGGCTCCTGACGCCCATCCTGAGCACGTCAGAACTGCAGCGCGCCTCCTACGTCGTGTCCACATTCACCTTCGAGGTGGACGAGGGTGCGACGCGGCAGCGGCAGTGGCGCCAGCAGCTCTACATCTGGACGTCGAAGTGGGGAGTGGACCCGATCAGGTACCACGACCTCCCGCCCAACAGGACCATCCTCATGGGGCACTCGATGCAGCTGCCGTGAACGCCAGCCCCCCGCCCGGGCCGGAGTCGGCGATCGGCAGCGGATGCCGGCAGCCCACCTCACGGAGCACGAAGCCGGGCACGAGCGCGACCGTCCGGGTCAGGAGGCGGAGATGGTCGTCCACCTGCTCCGGGGTCAGGATGCCGGGGGTGGTGATCAGGATCGTGTCACGCTCGAAGCACACGGAGGATGAACGCGGCAGCAGCGCGGAGGTCAGCCACTGCATCATGCGGGGGTGGACCACGTCGTGTGTGAAGCGGGGAACCGCGCCCGTGACGTGCCAGGAACGGTTGAACTCGGTGTCCTCGAACTGGACGTCGCGCTCCGTCTTCGACGTCTGCGGAGTGACAGTCAGCCCCGGGAATCGGGCCCCGGGCACTCGCAGCATGCTGACGTGGCGGTGGGTCGTCTCCCTCTCCGGGCCACATCCCGAGGTGTGCTCGTGGCTGAACCCTGCCACCGGCACGCCGTCGAACATGCCCTCGTAGCCGAACAGGGCACGCCGGGTGCCACCACGTCCGAACACCTTGCTGGAGAAGGCTGTGCCCATCCCCTCCCACCGGTCGCGCATCGTCCAGCCGCGGGACCCCGCCCAAGCGCCCCACAAGCGACTCAGCCGACGTAGACGGCGCCGCTCCTTCGCCCATCTCCATGGCGTGGTGACGAAGTAGGCGATGTAGACGACGGCGTAGAGGGCGGGTTCAATCAATTCCATACGGGCCCTTTCTCGTGGGCAGAGTCATCATCACTGGATCGGCTTCGCCACGGCAACGCGTTGTCCGTGGCCCGGCGCGCGCGTCGAGTGTGCTGGCCGTACAGCGACGAGACCGCCCCCTCCCCCAGTTCCTCCGTGGAGAAATGGGGCACCAGCGCGGCCAGCTGCGCCAGCAGTTCCAGCGCCTGGTCGGTCCGCTCCGGCGTGCCACCGCGTCCGACCAGAACGATGGCGTCGCCGTCGAACCAGAGAGCATCGACCCACCGCGGCGCCTGCAGCAGCAACTCGAGCACACGTGGATGCAGCAGGTCGTGCGCCAGCCGCTGCGACGGGCACGCCACCTCCCAGCGACGCGAGAATCCGTGGTGCTCGACGTCCAGCACCGGGGCATGCGCCATCAGGGGCCGCATCACGAGCGTGCGCCACCGGCGGTACACCACCAGCGTCGGGAAATTGACACCCTCGATCCTCACGGCGCGCACGTCGCGACGGTGACTCGTGCTGGACTGCCCACCACCGGTTTCCCAGGTGCAGCAGGCACCGAACACGCTCGCCCCCGCCACCTCGCCCCGGAACCCGGCCCAGGCCCTGGAGATGCCCGGGACCTGACGTTGCAGGGCAGACGCCAGGGTGTGCCACTCGGGGTGGAAGCTGAACGCCCGCGCGCGGGCCCAAGCCTGCATCGACCGCACCGTGGAGTACTCCCCCTCGAAGTGTCGGACAGCGGCGCCCACTGCAGCGACGGCCGCCACGACGGGTACGGCCAGGGCAGCGGCAATGAAGACCGGAAACAAGGGGGAATCCTCCCGAAGAACTCAGGTCATCCTAGGGTGCCGGGCGGGTTGCCTCACACCTCCGCGATGGTGGTGTGGCGTCCCTCGACGCGACCGCTCCAGGGCACGCCCACCAACGGCAGCACCCAGTAATCCAGACCGAAGTACCCGGCCACCCTCCAGGCCGCGATGAGTGCCCCCGCCGTCAGGGCGAAGAAGGGGTTGACGCCAGCGTTGCCCGCGAACAGGAAGCTGACGTTCAACAGCAGCCCCACCAGCGCCGCGATCCCGGTGAACAACCCCAGGATGAGCAGCACGCCGACGATCACCTCCATGAAGGGGATGACCGGCCCGATCCACTTGTACCCGTCGTCCGCGACGAAACTCAGCCACGCCTTGTTCCATCCGAACGTGCCCTCGACCACCCCCGGATGGGCGCCCGTCATGTTGCCCCGTGCCCCCTTGGCGAACCCCTGGACGGCGACGCCACTCTTCCAGGGACCGTAGTCCTGGAACTTCTCGACACCCGAGACCAGCCATTGCCACCCCAGCAGCACACGCACCACCAGCCAGAGGGTCCCGGCGATCCAGTTCCGGTCGGAGAACAGGGCGCGGGCCCAGGGCCACGTCTCCACCAGCGGCAACGGAGCGGGCCTCACAGTGTGCTTCATCGACGACATGTCACAACGTCCTCTCACTCAATCCCATCCGTGGGCGGCGAATTACCACCCATGCCGGGCACCGGCTCGAGGTTCTTGGCGTCGATGCTCTTGTACATCAATTGTGCATCCGCCACGTGTGGGGAAATAAGCGGATCGTAGATAAACACTGCGTCGTGTTTTTTGGTGGCCGCAGACGAGTGACGCATAATTGAGCCGACCGCAAGGCATTGATGGGGCCATCACCCCGGAGCTGCCGGAAGAACAGCCTGTGGAGGGCCCAGTAGAACCGGCCGCGTCAGCAAATCAAGAGGGTGCTCAGGCTTCATGATCCGTCTGGGTGTCCAAGGAGGGTGGTACCGCGGGCCACACGGCTCGTCCCTTCGCTTTCATGCAGTGTCGAGAATGTCTCAGAATGAAGCGAAGAGGAACCCTGATGAGCGTATACAAGCCGGTCCCGGCCAGTGTCGACTTCCCCGCCCTGGAGGCGGAGGTCCTGGCCCTGTGGGATGAACGGCGTACCTTCGACGCGTCCCTGGAGGCCACCGCCGGCGGCGAGACGTGGACGTTCTACGAGGGCCCGCCCACCGCCAATGGCAAGCCGGGCACACACCACATCGAGGCGCGCGTCTTCAAGGACCTGTTCCCCCGCTTCAAGACCATGCAGGGCAGACGCGTCGACCGCAAGGCCGGCTGGGACTGCCATGGCCTGCCCGTGGAGCTGGCCGTCGAGAAGGAACTCGGCTTCTCCGGTAAGCCCGACATCGAGGCGTTCGGCGTCGAGGCGTTCAACGCCCGGTGCCGCGAGTCGGTGCTGCGCCACGTCGACGACTTCGAGGCCCTCACGCACCGCATGGGCTACTGGGTGAACATGGACGAGGCCTACGTCACCATGACGCCGGAGTACGTCCAGTCAGTGTGGTGGGCGTTGAAGGAGATCTTCACTGCAGGACTGCTGCAGGAGGACTACCGGGTGGCGCCGTACTGCCCCCGCTGTGGCACGACCCTGTCGGATCACGAACTGGCGCAGGGATACGAGGACGTCACCGACCCGTCGGTCTACGTCCGCTTCCCGTTGACCAGCGGCCCGCTGGCGGGCGAGGTGGACATGCTGGTGTGGACCACGACCCCGTGGACGCTGGTGTCCAACACAGCCGTGGCGGTGCACCCCGAGGTGGACTATGTCGTGGCCACGCACCCGGACCAGCGTTCGCTGATGGTGGCCGAGCCGCTGTTTGACAAGGTGCTGGGTGAGGAATGGAGCAGGGGAACCAGCTTCACGGGCGCCGAAATGGAGCGCTGGACCTACCAGCGGCCCTTCGACCTCGTCGATTTCCCCACCAGTGACACCCCCGCCCACATCGTGGTGCTGGCCGAGTACGTCACCGTCGAGGACGGCTCCGGCCTGGTCCACCAGGCGCCGGCCTTCGGCGAGGACGACATGCGCGTCTGCCGCGCCTACGGCCTCCCCTTCGTGAACCCCATCCGCCCCGACGGCACCTTCGAGGCCGACATCCCGCTCGTGGGCGGGCAGTTCTTCAAGACGGCCGACGCCACTCTGGTGGCCGACCTGCAGGAACGTGGCCTCATGTTCCGCGTCGCGGACTATCTCCACTCCTACCCGCACTGCTGGCGCTGCCACACCGCGCTGCTCTACTACGCGCAGCCGTCCTGGTACATCCGCACCACGCACATCAAGGACAAGCTGCTGGCGCAGAACGAGGCCACCAGCTGGCACCCGGAATCCATCAAGCACGGCCGCTTCGGCGACTGGCTGGAGAACAACGTCGACTGGGCCCTGTCCCGGTCACGCTACTGGGGCACACCGCTGCCCATCTGGCGCAACATCGACGACGAGACCGACCTGATCTGCATCGGCTCACTGGCCGAGCTGGGCGAGCTGTCCGGCCGCGACCTCTCCGCGCTGGATCCCCACCGCCCCTTCATCGACGACATCGTCATCAAGCGTGACGGCAGGACCTACCACCGGGTGCCCGAGGTCATCGACGCCTGGTTCGACTCCGGCGCCATGCCCTTCGCGCAGTGGGGCTACCCCCACGTCGAGGGCTCCGTCGAGAAGTTTCAGGGCCATTACCCCGCCGACTTCATCTCCGAGGCCATCGACCAGACGCGCGGCTGGTTCTACTCCCTCATGGCCATCGGCACGCTCGTATTCGGGCAGTCCAGCTACAAGGAGGTGGTGTGCCTCGGCCACATCCTGGCTGAGGACGGCCGCAAGATGAGCAAGCATCTCGGCAACATCCTCGAGCCACTGCCCCTCATGGACCGCCACGGTGCCGACGCGGTCCGCTGGTTCATGGCCTGCTCCGGTTCGCCGTGGGCGGGGCGACGCGTGGGCGACGCCACCATCGGCGAAACCGTCCGCAAGGTGCTGCTGACGTACTGGAACACGGTGGCGTTCCAGTCGCTGTACGCCCGCGCCGGCAACTGGTCACCCACCGGCACCGCGCCCCGGATCGAGGACCGCCTCGTCCCCGACCAGTGGCTGGCCTCCGAGACCGCAACGCTGGTCCTCGACGTCACCGAGGCACTGGAGGCGTTCGACACCCAGCGCGCCGGTGCCCTGCTGGCGTCCTTCGTGGACGACCTGTCCAACTGGTACGTCCGCCGCGCCCGCCGCCGCTTCTGGAACGCCGAGCCGTCCTCCCTGTGGACGCTGCACGAGACCCTCCACACCCTCACCCGGCTGCTGGCCCCGATCATGCCGTTCGTCACGGAGCGCGTGTGGCAGGACATGTTCGCCGCCACTGACCCCGAGGGTCCGTCCTCGGTGCACCTGGCCGACTGGCCCGTCGCCGACGAGTCCGTCATCAACTCCGACCTGTCGGCCGCCATGCACGTCACCCGTCGGCTCGTCCAACTGGGCCGGGCCGCGCGGTCCGAATCCAGGATCAAGGTGCGCCAGCCGTTGAGCCGCATGCTGGTGCCGTCCGCGGCGCTGGCCGTACTCACCCCCGAACTGGTGGACGAGGTGCGCGGAGAACTCAACGTGAATCAGCTGGAGTCGTTCGGTTCCGCCGGTGACCTCGTGGAGTACTCCGCCAAGGGCAACTTCCGCGCCCTGGGTCGACGGTTCGGGAAGCAGACCCCGCAGGTGGCCGCGGCCATCGCCGCCACCGACGCGGGCCGGTTGGCCGCCGAGCTGACGGCCGACGGTGCAACATCCGTGGAGTTCGAGGGCGAGACGCTCGCGCTGGATCAGGACGACGTGCTCATCACGGAGCGGCCCCGCGAGGGCTGGTCAGTGGTGAACGAGCAGGGCGAGACCGTGGCCCTGGACCTGGAACTGACACCGGAGCTGCTGCGCGCCGGCCTGGCGCGCGAGGTCATCCGCTTCGTGCAGGAGACGCGCAAGAAGTCCGGGCTCGATGTCAGCGACCGCATCCGCCTGCGGTTGGCCGCCGACGGGGAACTGGCCGCCGCCATTGATGAGCACGCCACGCTGATCGCCGACGAGGTGCTCGCCGTGGACCTGCAGCGCAGCGCCACCCTGACCGACCCCGGTGACACCGACCCGGACCTCGGTCTGACGGTGTCCCTGCAGAAGGCCTGAGTCCCCGCGCCGCCGACCGGACCCGTCGCGGACCCGGATCTGGCGGTGTGGGGAGCCTAACCTTGCTGGTATCCCCGGGAGGTTGAGGGTAGAACAGGGGCATGGAACGCCTTGTGAAGTCTGCCCGGCGCTACCCCGTCGTGCTCGCCACGCTGGGGGTCGCCGCTCTGGTCATCGTCCTGCTCGCGCTCGGTCAGGGCCAGGCAGCGCAGTGGCTCGCCAGCGCATTCGCCCTGGGTGTCGCCGCGTGGACCACCGTCGGCATGGTGCGCGACGTGCTGCGCGGCCACTGGGGCATCGACATCCTTGCCGTGACGGCCATCGTGTCCACGGTGGCGGTGGGCGAATACCTGGCCAGCCTCGTGATCGTCCTCATGCTCTCGGGCGGCGAGGCGCTGGAGGACTACGCCGCTGGCCGGGCGCGCCGCGAACTGACATCCCTCCTGTCGCGCTCCCCCCAGACCGGCCACCGCTACACCACCAGCACCGCTGAAGTGACCGACGTCCCCGTCAGCGAGATCAGGATCGGGGACACCCTGCTCGTGCGCCCCGCCGAGGTGGTGCCCGTCGACGGCACCCTCACATCTGTGGACGCTGCCCTCGACGAGTCCGCGCTGACCGGCGAGAGCATGCCCGTGCAGGTCACCACCGGGGACCGCCTGCTGAGCGGCTCCGTGAACGGCGGCCGGGCCCTCACGATGCGTGTCACCGCCCGGGTGGAGGACAGCCAGTACCAGCGCATCGTCGCCCTCGTCGAGGAGGCCAGCCAGAGCAGGGCCCCCCTGGTGCGGCTCGCCGACCGGTACGCCGTGCCCTTCACCATCGCCTCGCTCGTGCTGGCGGGACTGGCCTGGTTCTTCTCCGGAGACCCGGTCAGGTTCGCCGAGGTCCTCGTGGTGGCCACTCCGTGTCCCCTGCTCATCGCCGCCCCCGTGGCGTTCATGGGCGGCATGAGCCGCGCCGCACGAGCCGGCATCATCGTCAAGGGTGGTGGCACCCTGGAGAAGCTGTCCCGCGTGAAGACCGTCGTGTTCGACAAGACGGGCACCCTCACCTACGGCCAGCCGTCCCTGGAGGCGGTGCACCCCGAGAACGGGTGGAGCGCCGATGACGTGCTGGCGGCTGCGGCCTCCGCCGAGCAGTACTCCACGCACGTTCTCGCGGACTCCGTGCGACTCGCCGCCGCGCACCGCGGGCTGGACACCTGCGAGGCGAGCACCGCCTCGGAGCACGCCACCAACGGTGTGGTCGCGGAACTGCCCGTGGGCACCGTGGTGGTGGGCAAGCGGAGCTTCGTGGCCCAGTTCGTCGACGACGTACCCACCATCACGGTGACCAGCGGCCACCTGGCCATCTGGGTGGCCATCAACGGGACCTTCGCGGGAACCCTCATGATGAGCGACCGCCTCCGCGACGACGCCCCCGCCACGGTGGCAGCGTTCCGTTCCATGGGCGCCGACGAGGTGATGATGGTCACCGGGGACCTGCAGGCGACCGCCGACAGCATCGCGGCCGCGGCCGGGCTCACCCGCGTGCACGCGGAGGCGATGCCACAGGACAAGGTGGCGGTCCTACGCACGCTGGAGCGGCCCGTCGTGATGATCGGTGACGGCGTCAACGACGCCCCCGCCCTCGCGGCCGCCGACGTGGGTATCGCCATGGGCGCCCGCGGCTCAACGGCCGCCAGCGAAACCGCCGACGTGGTCATCATGGCCGACGCCCTGTCGCGCACCGCCGACGCCATGGCCATCAGCCAGCGCACCATAAAGGTGGCGCTGGAGAGCATCTGGCTGGGCATCGCGCTGAGCGCAGGTCTCATGCTGGTGGCCGCGTTCGGCTTCCTGCCGGCCATCGTCGGCGCCGCCACCCAGGAGGTCGTGGACCTCGCGGCCATCCTCAACGCGCTCCGGGCGCTGTCGGCCGGGCGCGGGGCGCGAAGCCTCATGCCCATCGACGCACAGGGTCGCGGTGTCCGGGCTCCGGCGCTGTCGGACTCCACGGCTGAGGCCAGCTGAAGAACACCTGATCCGTGAACGCCAGCCTCATCACGGGGGTTCAGGTCAGCGGATGTTGAGGTCGGCTTCCCTGTGATGGATGCCGAGCTGGGACAGGCAGTCCTCCATCACCCGCATCACCTCCAGGGTGTCCGACAGGGGCATCGTCATGGACTGGGTGTCGCCGGCCAGCAGACGTTCGCTGACCTCGTTGATCTCGTGGGCGTAGCCGCGGCCCGTCATGTTGGCCTCGATGATGCGCGGCAAGACCCCGGTGCGGTGCACGGACAAGGTGGTGGGGTGGTGGAACCGGGGCTCCACCTCGATCCATCCCTTGGTGCCGTAGATGGACATGCGCGCGGGACCGTGACCGTCGAAGCCGCAGGCCAGGGTGGCCAGCCCACCGCTGGCGTAGCCGATGCTCATGGAGGCGGCGGCGTCGGTGCCGTTGGGCGCAAGCCGCCCGACGCACTCGATTCTCTGAGCCTCCCCGAGGAATGACTGGGCGAAGGAGATGACGTAGACACCGAGGTCGAGGATGGCGCCGCCAGCGGTTTCGTGGGAGAAGAGACGGTGGTTCGGGTCGTACTCCCGGTAGGCGCACAGGTCGCCCTGCACGCCCAGAACCTCCCCGATGCGACCCCAGGCCACCACCTCACGGGCTGCTGCGATCGCCGGCAGGAACCGTGTCCACATGGCCTCCATGCAGAAGACGCCCTTGGCGCGTGCGGCCTCCACCACCTCCACGGCCCCGGCATGGGTGGCGGTGAACGCCTTCTCCACCAGCACTGCCTTGCCGCGCTCGATGGCGGCCAGGGCGATGTCGCGGTGGTGGGGGTGCGGGGTGGCGATGTAGACCACGTCGATGTCGGGATCATCCAGCAACCCCATGTAGCTGCCGTAGGACTTGGGCACGCGGTGCTTGCGCGCCAACGCCTCGGCCTTCCCGAGTTTTCGGGACGCGATGGCCGTCAGCTCGGAGTTGCGGACCAGTTGGAAGTCGCCGGCCATGGTGTCGGCGATCCAGCCTGCCCCGATGATTCCCCAACGAATCGTCTGCATGCAGGCAAGGCTATCGTCGATGGGCCCGCCCGGTCGGGAATGCGTCGGCTCGCCTACCGCGGCTGCAGAGGCGTGGTCATGGGGCCGCCGGAGGTGTCGCCGCGCAGGGACTTGATGACATTCTCGGCGCTGATGAGGCACATGGGCAGGCCCACGCCGGGCGCGGTGTAGCCGCCCGCGTAGTACAGGCCCTCCACCGTGCGGGACTTCACCCGTCCGCGGAAGAACGCGCTCTGCCGCAGCGTGTGCGCCGGGCCGAGCGCCGTGCCCTGCCAGGCGTGGTGGATGTCGACGAACTCGTAGGGGCCGACGCGGTGGTCCACCACGATGTGCTCCGCCAGGTCCGGGATGCCGGCCCAGTCCGCGATCTGCGCGATGACCGAATCGCCGAAGGCTTTCATCCGGCCGGAGTCGGCCGGGCCCAGGGTGGGGTCGGCGGGGATGGGAACCAGCACGAACAGGTTCTCGGACCCCTCCGGCGCCACGTCGGGGTCAGTGACCGACGGCGCGCACACGTAGGCGGAGGCGGGGACGGGGAGCTGGGGGTGATCGCCGAAGATGTCGCCGAAGTTGGTGTCCCAGTCGCGGGTGAACAGCAGGTTGTGGTGCAGCAGACCGGGCAGGCGACGATCAACCCCCAGCATCATGAGCAGCGCACCCATGCCCGGGTCGCGTTTGTCCCACTTCCTGGCGGGCATGGACGAGTCAGCGGCATCGAGGAGACGGGTCTCCAGGTGGTGCTGATCACATGCACCCACGACGATGTCGGCGGGCAGCGTTCGGCCGTCGGCCAGCTCCACGCCGGTGGCGCGGCCTCCGGTGGTCGCCACCCTGGTCACCTCCGTACCGGTGAGGATCTCCACGCCCGCGGCACGTGCGAGGCGTTCGATGGCGTCGATGACGGTGTGCATTCCGCCCATGGGGTAGGCGACGCCGTCGAGGAGGTCGAGCCGGCTCATGATGTGGTACAGGCTGGGGGCACGGTCCGGTGCGGTGGCCAGGAACACGGCGGGGTACCCGAGGATCTGGCGCAGGCGGTGGTCCGTGAAGGAGCGCGCCACGTGGTCGGCCAGGGACCGTGTGAGCAACGGCACCAGCGTGCGGACCTGCTTGATGAGGACGGGGTCCAGGAAGGCCCGCGGGTCGGAGAACGTGGTGTAGAGGAACCGCTGCGTGGCGGTGTCGTAGAAGTCGCGGGCGCCATCGAGGTATTTCTCGAGTGCCGGACCGGAGCCGGGCTCCAGTGACTCGAACAGCGCGGTGGCCTCCGCCAGGCCCGGGCGCACGTCCACGGGCTCGTCGTCGCCCTGGAAGAACACGCGGTAGCCGGGGTCCAGGGGTGTCAGGTCCAGCTCCGCGGCGGCGGTGGTGCCGCACAGCTCGAAGAAATGCTCGAACGCCTCGGGCATCAGGTACCAGGACGGGCCGGTGTCGAACGTGAAGCCGGAGTCGCGGAGGATGCCGGCGCGCCCCCCCAGCTCGTCGTGGCGCTCCACGACGGTGGTGGCGTACCCGTCCCTGGCCAGGAGGGCTGCCGTCGCCAGGCCGGCGATGCCCCCGCCGATCACCACTGCTGACTGTGCCGTCATGAGCGCCTCCCCCATCTGTGTCGGGCCATTGCTCGCGCAGCGATGGCCACCTTGGTCGTGTCGGGCACCCGGATGCGGCTGGAGCGCACCACGTCGGCACCGGTGTTGCGGATGCGGCGGTTCAGTGCCGCGAACAGGTCGTGGGCCACCTGCACGGCCGGGCGCACACCCCTGGGCAGCAGCGGGATGGCCTCGGCGGCGGCCGCCAGGTCGTCATCGATGTCGCGCACGAGTCGTTGCTTGGTGGGCTCATCCAGGCGGGCCGGGTCCACACCCGGGAAGTAGGCGCGCTCCAGGGCGTCGGCGTCGGCATCGAGGTCGCGCAAAAAGTTGACCTTCTGGAACGCGGCACCCAGCCGGCGCGCGCCCGTCACCAACTGCTCGCGATGCGCCACCGGCAGGCCGGCATCGCCGAAGAAGGCGTGCAGGCACATGAGACCCACCACCTCGGCGGAGCCGTACACATACTCGGTGAAGGATGCATCGTCGTGGACGCTGCGGGTCAGGTCAGTGCGCATGGACGTGAAGAACGGGGTGACGACGTCGCCGGGGATGCCGGTGCGGCGCGCCACGTCCGCGAAGGCGTGCACCACCATGTTCTCGCTGAAGCCCTCCTCGGTGGCGCGCGCCACGTCGGCCTCCAGGGCATCGAGGCGGGCCCCGGCCCGATCCAGGTCGAGACCTGCACCCTCGGCGGCGCCGTCGACCACTTCGTCGGCCACCCGCACGAGGGCGTAGACGCTGGAGATGTCGCGTCGAACAGTGGGTGGAAGCAGCCGGGTGGCCATGGCGAAGGAGGTCGAGTAGCCACGGATCACGCCGGCCGCGCAGGCGTGGGCGCAGCGCGTGTACCGCTCGGCGCTCGCCAGCGCTGAGGCAGTTGTCACCGTGCCCGTCCCAGCATGGAGTCCAGCAGCTGCACCAGCTCGGCGCGCAGCGACGACGGCACCCCGGCCCTCTCCAGGGAGATGAAGGCATTCTCCAGGAGGTCATCGGCCTTGCCCATGGCCAGTTCTCTGGCACCCGATGCGAGCAGCTCATGCCTCAGCTGGGCCACGCCGTGGACGTTCAGGGGGCCTGAGCGCAGCGCATCGATCCGTGGCCAGTTCGGCGTGGTGCGGGCGGCGGCGATGACAGCGGTCTCCCGGTGGTTCTCGAGGTCGGACGCGATCTCGCGTCCCAGCACCGTGTCGTGCGCGAACGCGCCCAGGACGTCGTCGACCACCTGGTACGCCTCCCCCATGTCGCGGGCGGCGGCACGCAGCGCCTCCACATGGGTGGCGGGGGCACCCGCCAACAGAGCGCCCACCAGCAACGGTGTCTCGAATGAGTACACCGACGTCTTCAGGTGTGCGGCCGCGCGGATGTCCCCCTCGCTGGGTTGTGTCCCGGGCCAGGACTGCACCACGTCCAGGTACTCCCCGACGGCGGAGGCGACGAGCGCCTCGTCCACGAGGTCACACACCCGCTCGCGCACGGCCTCCGGGGCCTGCTGCGCCAGCCGGAAGACGGTCGCCAGGGCGAGGTCACCGGCGATCAGCGCGATCCCCTTGGCGTCGGTGCGGCCCGCGGCGTGGTCCACACGCTGACCGGAGCGTTGTGCATGCAGCGCGGCGAATTCTCCCGCCACGTTGGGGCGGCCGCGACGGGTGAGGTCATCGTCGATGACGTCGTCGTGCACCACCAGACAGGTGTGCAGCAGTTCCAGCGCCACGGAGACGCGGGAGGCGTCAGGGCCGAGGACACCCCCGTAGGCCTCCACGACTGCGCCCAGCAGGCGCGGGCGGATGAGTTTTCCCCCGAGGGCGGCACGGGAGAGCGCCTCCCCCATGGCGGCGGCGTCGGGGTGCATGCGGCGGATGCGCCCCGTCAGGTGCGTCAGGACGTCGGAAAGTTCCCTCTCCACACCCAGTAGCCACCCTCGCAGCAGTGCAGGGCTGGTGTCGGCAAGCGTCCCCATGCCGCCATTGAACACCATGGACCTTTCGACTGTCGAAGCACCCCCGCTCAGGCGGAGGGCACAACATCCCTGAGATCGGCCGCATCAGGCACCGACGAGTTCTCCAGCTGCTCCCGCGCCTGGCGGGCGGCGTCGGTCAGTTCGTGGATGGTGGCGACGAACCGCTCCAACTCGTCGGCGGGGTACTTCTGCAGGCGCTCCATGATGGAGTCGGAGAGCACGACGAACATGTCACGCCCAATGCGGCGCGCCCTGTCAGTGGCGAGCAGCGCAACAGTGCGGCCATCCGTGGTCATCCGCTCGCGACGGATGAGCCCGTGGACCACGAGCCGGTCCACCAACGCCGTGGTGGCGGCGGGCGACAGGACCAGCCGTCGCCGCAATGCCCCCGGCGTCATGATCTCCCCATGGTCCGCCGCCTCGACCACTGCACTCAGGGCGTGCACGTCGTTGTGGCCCAGGCCAGCGAGCCGGCGGGTCACCTCCATGTAGCGCTCCGCCTCGACGGTGAACGATTGCAGGGCGTGCAGCGGTCCGCCGCGTGTTTCCCTGCGAGTATCCATTGCCCCATCCTAGGGCGAACCGCCAAAGGAGCCGCGTGGCTGACCACGGGCATTGACGCGGTACCCCTCCCACGCGCCGGTTCGGCATGCTATCAATCTCCCATGGGAAGACCCAGCCCGACGGCCCGAGTGGGCGCCTCACAGCAGGCCAGTCCGGCGGCCATGGGCCGCCAACTGGTGGGCTACGGCGTGGCCCTCCTGTCGGTGCTGGGCATCGTGGTGGCCGGTGGCGACGTCATGAATCCCCTCTACCCCCCGCTCATGCGGCTCGGGGTCGGCCTGTGCCTCGCGGCGCAGGCCCTCATTGTGGTGGAGTGCCTCCGCCCGTCACGGCTGGCGTGGGTGATCACGGCTGCCGCCACCCTCGGAATCGTCTTCATCACCGTCGGTCTCCTGATGGCCCCCCCGTTCCCGGGCCTGGAGTGGCGGACCAACATCTGGCTGGGCCCCGTCTTCCAGTTCCTGATCCTCCTGCATCCGCGGCCGCGCAGGTGGCCATGGCTGGCCGCCCTGTCGCTGGGGTGCTGGGCGACGGTGACGGTGGTGCACCACCTCGACTGGCGCATCCAGGTGCTGGACCTGGTCTTCACCATCACCCCGATCCTGACATTCGCCATCGGCCTGGCCTGCCTCACGAACCTGCTGCTGGAACTGCGCCTCAGCCAGATGCGCCGGATCCATGGCGAACAGGAGACCCGCCGGGCGGAGATGCTGGAGGCTGAGCGCCGGGCACGCATACGCCTCGCCCACGACTCCCTCCTGCACACGCTGCAGCACATCTTCAGGGACTGGGCCCGCCCCACCCCCGCCGAGGCGAGAGAACTGGCCGCGGGCGCTGTGGCGGACCTGCGCGCAAGCTCCCAGAGCCTCGACAGGCACGGCTGGGTGTCGCTGCGTGCCGAGCTGCAGCCAGCCCTGACCCAGGAGGGGTGCGTCGTCGAATTCTCCGGCCGGGATGTCCAGGTGCCGGCGCACGTCGGGGAGGCCGTCGTGGGTGCTGCCCGGGAAGCCATCCGCAACGTGGTCAAGCATGCCCGCGGGCATGCCATGGTCACGGTCGCCAGGTTCGGCTCCGGCTGCCGTGTCACAGTCGCCGACGACGGCCCCGGCTTCGACCCGCATGCACCCCCAGGGGGACGCCTCGGCGTCACGGAGGGCATCCTGCGCCGTATGGAGGAGGCAGGGGGCCACGCCGAGATCACGTCGGGCCAGTTCGGCAGCACCGTCAAGCTGGAGTGGATGACGGAGCCGTTCGGCCGGCCGGAACCGTTCGGCCCCATGGCCCGCACCATGATCAGCTGGCTGCCACTGCCCGTACTCGCCGCCAGCCTCATCCATGTCCTGGTGTTCGATGTGGGGCCGAGCGCGCTCGGCGTGACCCTCATCTGGCTGCTGACCGCCGCCGTCTCAGCCCTCGGGATGCGCCAGCTGCGCAGAGCGGGCCTCAAGTCCTGGCAGCCGGTGGCCCTGACGGTGCTGGCCATCGTCCTGGTGGCCGCCAACTACGCATGGATACCCCGTGAGGGCACCAACGGCTACGACGTGTGGACGCCGTCGCTGGCGGGGGCCCTCATGGTCCTGGCGCTCCCCGGCCGGCGCCTCCGGGAGGCTGTGGCGCTCGCGGCCACCGTCATCGTGTCCACCGTGGCGTCGTGCGTCATCTTCCTGGGGTGGCAGACCGTGGTGGGCTCCCAGCTCGGCTCCATCATGGCCGTCGTCATGTACGTCCTGGCGCCCCTTGCGCTGGCTACGGGTGCCTCGATCCTGGCCACCCACGCCGCACGCACCGAGGAATTGCACGCCGCCCAGCGCCTGAGCACCGATCTCGCAGCTGAACGGGATGCCACGCGCCTTGAATGGGTGAACAGCATGCGCAGACTCGCTGAGCCCTTCCTCCTGGACGTGGCAAGCGGCGCGGTGGTCTCCACGGACGAGACGGCTGTGAAGCGGGCCCGGCTACTGGAGGCGCGGATGCGTGACGAACTGGCGATGTGGCCCAACGGCTCCGGTATCACCGACCGGGCACACGCACTCCGGGAGCACGGCTGGGACTGCACGCTCGACGTCCGGGGTGTCGGGCCCGCGGAGCGACGCAACCTCCTCACCGTCATGTCCCAGTTGCCGGAGCCCATGCCGGGCCAGCGTGTGCACCTCACCCACCGACAGGGCCGCGCAGTGGCAACCGTCACCGACCCGTCCTTCAGCATGGAACAGTGGCACCAACTCGCCGACGACGTCGACGCCGTGAACGACGAGGACTTCACCCAATTGCGCACACCCGCTGCATCCGTCGCGTCCCTTGTGGAAGGAAGCACCCAGACATGACCGCCCCCCGCCCCATCAGCGTGGCCGTCCTGGACGACCAGGAGTTCATCTGCCGTGCGCTCTCCGCCATCGCGGACATGTCGCAGGGCCGGATCACGATCTCCCGCACCACCTCGGAGCGGTCGGAGTTCTTCTCCCATGTCCGGGCGGAGGCGCCGGACGTGTGCATCGTCGACCTCATGATGGACGGCCGGATCTCGGGCCACGAGGTGATCGGCGAGCTCGCTGCGGCGTCGGTGCGATGCCTGGCCTTCACGGCCGACCACCGGCGGCTGCCCATCCGGTTGGCGATGCAGGCGGGGGCGCGCGGGTTGGTCCTGAAGTCCGATCCCGCGGAAACGCTCATCAACGCCATCGTGGCCGTCCATGAGGAGGGGTGGGCCCCCTCCAGCGCCGCCGCCGGCGCCCTCCTGGACTACAGCACCAGCGTGCCGTCGCTGTCCCCCCACGAACTGAAGTGCCTGCGCCTCGCGGCAGAGGGGATCCCCGTCAAGGCCATCGGACGTCAGTTCGAGCCGCCCATCTCGCTCAGTTCCGTCAAGACCTACCTGGCTCGGGCCTACGAGAAGTACTCCGATGTGGGCCGCCCCGTGCACAACACCACCGAGGCCGTGGTCAGTACCGTCCATGACGGCTGGTTCGACCTGTAACCCTCCGCGTCGCCACGTCGGCCAAACGGCTGACGAGACAGGGGTTTGCGCGGCAGGTGAGAATAGGAGTGGATTCGCGGCGGGAAGCTCGGTGACGAGATTCTTCCCGACTCGCGGACATCCACCTCAGGCACGGATCGAGGTGTACCGGTTGGGGGACCGGCGCACCTCGATTCGTCCGTCGTGGCCCCGATGACGCCGCGCTGACATTGCGACCACGGACGCATCCCTCGTGAACCCGATGCCATCCACGCACTAGGCTGACCCTCTGAAACCCAAGGGTGAGGAGAGTCGATGGGACGCATCGTCCAGAAGTACGGCGGATCGTCGGTGGCCGACGCCGAGTCCATCAAACGTGTGGCGCGCCGGATCGCGCGATCCCGGGCCGACGGCAACGACGTGATCATCGTCATCTCAGCCATGGGTGACACCACCGACGAACTCATGGACCTGGCGCTGCAGGTCTCCCCGCAGCCCAAATCCCGCGAGCTCGACATGCTGCTCACCACCGGCGAACGACAGAGCGCCGCCCTGCTGGCCATGGCCCTCTCGGACCTCGGCGTGGACGCCGTCTCCTACACGGGATCCCAGGCCGGCGTCATCACGACACCCACACACGGCAACGCCCGCATCATCGACATCACTCCCGGCCGCGTCGAGGCGGCGCTGCAGCAGGGCAACGTGGCCATCGTCGCCGGATTTCAGGGCGTCTCACAGACCACCAAGGACGTCACCACGCTGGGACGCGGCGCATCCGACACCACCGCGGTGGCGCTGGCTGCCGCATTGGGCGCGGACTACTGCGAGATCTACACCGACGTCGACGGCGTCTACACGGCAGACCCCCGCATCGTGCCCAGCGCCCGACGCATCACACAGGTGGGCTACGAGGACATGATGGAGCTCGCCGCCTGCGGCGCGAAGATTCTTCATCTCCGGTGCGTGGAGTACGCGCGTCGCGAGAACGTGGCGGTCCACGTTCGCTCATCGTTCACCGACAAGCCGGGCACCTGGGTCAGGGCCCACGAGGACATCTCGAAGGACTCCACCATGGAAGAAGCCATCATCACCGGTGTCACCCACGACAGGGGGGAGGCCAAGATCACCATCGTCGGCGTCCCCGACCAGGTGGGTGAGGCTGCCGCCATCTTCACGGCCGTGGCAGAAAAGGACATCAATATCGACATGATCGTGCAGAACGTGTCGCGCCTCTCCGACGTCAGCACCGACATCTCCTTCACCCTGCCCATGAGCGACGGCGCCAAGGCCATCCGGGCGCTGGAGGAGATCAAGGACCGTGTGGGGTTCCGCGAGGTGCTCTACGACGACCAGGTGGGCAAGGTGTCCGCCGTGGGGGTGGGCATGCGCTCCCACCCGGGCGTCACCGCCACATTCTTCGCCGCCCTGGCGAAGGAGGGGGTCAACCTGCAGATGATCTCCACGTCCGAGATTCGCATCTCCGTGGTCGTGGGGGTCGACGACGTGGACCGCGCCGTCAGGGCCGCGCACACCGCCTTCGGGCTCGACGCCACCCAGGAAGCTGTGGTCTACGCCGGCACCGGCCGCTGACACTGCGACTTCCGCGCACTCCCCGCCCAAACGCTCAGGCGTTTCGGCGGGGAGCGCGTCGTTTCGTGCACTGACCGATCGCTTCCCGCGCGGAGGAAATGACCACTCAGACTGCGCGGCTGGTAACGATTGGGTCTACATTGACGCCCAGCATTGTGGTCACGGGTGCGAATGACCATATATTGACGGTCATCCCCGTGGACTGTGGCGTCCATATAGGGTCCTGATCGACACCTGCTGGCGAGGCCAGTGAGGCAATGAAAACAAAGGAGATTTCATGACCTACTCCCTGCACCGCAGAGGGTTCCTGAAGGGTGCGCTGGCAGCTGGCGCACTCATCCCCCTGGCAGCATGCGCCGGTGGCGGCGACGACCCGAAGGCGACACCGGCAGGTAGCGAACCCGCTGGCGGCGAAACCACCACGCAGGCTGACCCGAACAACCCGTTCGGCCTGAAGGTCCCCTCCGACGTGGACGCGGCCATCTTCAACGGCGGCTACGGCATCGCCTACGCAGAGTTCGCCGGCGCCATGGTGGAGAAGCAGCACGACGGCGTCAAGGTCAAGGTCTCCAAGATTCAGGATGCAACCACCGAGCTGCAGCCCCGCTTCGCCGGTGGCGACCCGCCGGACGTCATCGACAACGCCGGCAAGGGCAAGATCGGTCTCGCTGCCATCCTCGACCAGCTCGAGGACCTCAACGACGTCATCGACTCCAACAACTACGAGGGCGATCCCATCCGCGACACCCTGTACGCAGGCGTCCTGGAGCCCGGCACCATCGACGACAAGCTCGCCGTCATCAACTACGTGCTGACCGTCTTCGGTCTGTGGTACTCCGCCTCCCTGTTCGAGGAGAACGGCTGGGAGCCGCCCAAGACGTGGGACGACGCCATCGCTCTCGGCGCCAAGGCCAAGGAAAAGGGCAAGTACCTCTTCCTGTGGGGCAACGAGGCGTCCGACTACTACATGGAGCTGGCCATCACCTCGGCCATCAAGGAGGGTGGCGACGAAGTGCGCCTGGCCCTGGACAACCTGGAAGAGGGTTGCTGGAGCAAGCCCGCACTCCAGGCCGTGTTCGGCAAGATGGAGGAGATCGTCAAGGCTGGCTACGTCAAGCCCGGCGGCGGCGGCACCCAGTTCACCGCAGCCCAGGCCGCATGGTCCCAGGCCCAGGAGGCCCTGCTGTACCCCTCCGGCGCCTGGATCGAGAACGAGATGAAGAGCCAGACGAAGGAGGACTTCAAGATGACGGGCACCCCGGTGCCCACCGTCACAGCCTCCCCGTCGAAGCCGTTCGAGGCCATCCACTCCGCGGCGGACGAGCCCTACATTGTCCCCAGCCAGGGCAAGAACGTGGCCGGCGGCAAGGAGTTCATGCGCGCCATGCTGTCGAAGGAGGCGGCCACGAACTTCGCCAAGGAGATCCTGTCCCCCACCATCGTCAAGGACACCGTGCCGGAGGACGGCTTCGGCTCCACGGCCCTGGTCTCGCAGATCGGCATGCTGGGCGCTGCGGGCGACAACGTGTTCACCTGGAAGTTCAACGCCTTCTACGGCATGGGCAACGACACGGTCGTGCTCTGGAACTCCTTCCTCGACGGGAAGCTCTCCACGGCCGAGCTGACCAGCAAGCTGCAGGAAGTCACCGACGCCATCCGCAATGACGACGCCATCGAGAAGTTCAAGGCTTCCTGACCTTCGACTTCCAGTCGAGAAGTGGGCGGCGGGGGTGATTCCCTCGCCGCCCCACCCCTCCGCCCACGACCCCAGGAGGCCCGATGCAGCGACGCAAGCGGCACCTATCGTTCGACAAGATCAGCTTCATGGTGGTCTTCCTCGGACTCCCACTGCTCATCTACTTAGTCCTCGTCATCTACCCGTTCCTGCAGGCGGTCCACCTGTCGCTGACGAACTGGCGGGGTTTCGGCCCCATCTCCGAGGCCGACTACGTCTGGCTCGACAACTACGTCTACCTGTTCACCAGCAGCAAGTTCATGCTGGCGCTGGGCCACAACGCCATGCTGGCCGTGTTCCTCCCCCTCATCACGATCATCCTGGCGCTGACACTGGCGATCGTCATCACGGTGGGTGGCCACAGCCACGGCACCATCCGTGGCATCAGGGGCGCAAGCTTCTACCGGATCGTGTCGTTCTTCCCCTACGTCATCCCCGGCATCATCATCGGCCTCATGTGGCGTCTGCTGCTGGACCCGGGCATGGGTCTCGTCAACGGTCTGCTCACCACCATTGGCCTGGACCAGTTCAAGGACTTCGCCTGGCTCGGCAAGGAGGAGACCGCCATGCCCGTGTCGATGCTCGTCATCGTCTGGGGTTTCGTGGGCTTCTACATGCTGCTGTTCATCGCGGCCATCAAGTCGATCCCCTCGGAGATCTACGAGGCGGTTCGCATCGACGGCGCCGGACGCTGGACGACGGCGGTGCGGGTCACCATCCCGCTCATCCGTGACAACATCCAGACCGCCTACATCTACATGGGCATCATCGCGCTCGACGCCTTCATCTACATGGTGGCGTTGAACCCCACAGGTGGCCCCAACTACTCCACCCTGGTGATGAGCCAGGAGTTGTTCAACACCGCCTTCGGCGGCCAGAACATGTGGGGCCGTGGATCGGCCATGGGTGTGGTGCTCGCCCTCGTGACGCTGGCCTTCTCAGGCCTGGTGTTCCTCGTCAACCGCCTGACCGGTGGAAAGGATGCGGTGAGTTACTGATGAGCACGAACACACTCTCCGAGAACAACCGCAAGGTCACGGTGAGCAGGAGCGACAAGACGTTCGCCGGCGTGTCCCACGTCCTGCTGGTCATCTGGTCGCTGCTGGTGGTGGGCCCGCTGCTGTGGACCCTCATGACGTCGTTCAAGACCACCCGTGAGATCACTGCATCCTCCACGGCATTGCCCAGTGCGCTGCTGACCGACCCGGAGACGGGCTCGTTCAGCCTGTCCTACCTGTTCACCAACTACATCAGCGCGTGGACCTCCGACAACTTCGGACGGTACTTCTTCAACACCTTCATCGTCGTCACCTCAGCGATGCTGCTGGTGATGCTGCTGGGGGCTATGTGCGCCTACGTGTTGGCCCGCTACCAGTTCAAGGGCAGCCAGCTCATCTACTACCTGATGCTGGCCGGCCTGACGTTCCCCATCTTCCTGGCGATCGTTCCGCTGTACCAGGTGCTGAAGTCGCTGCCATTGCCGTGGGCCCCCAACGGGGTGTTCCTCGGCACGTTCGAGGGCCTGATCCTCACCTACGTGGCGTTCGCGCTGCCGTTCACGGTGTTCTTCCTCTACGCGTTCTTCCGGACGCTGCCGAACGAGATCGCCGAGGCCGCCCAGGTGGACGGTGCAGGTCACTGGACGACGTTCTTCCGCATCATGTTGCCGATGGCCAAGCCCGGTCTGGCGTCCATCGGCATCTTCAACTTCCTTGGTCTGTGGAACCAGCTGCTGCTGCCGCTGGCGCTCAACACCAAGGAGGAGCAGTACGTGCTGGCCCAGGGCGTGTTCAACTTCGCCAACAAGGCCAAGTACGAGGTGAACTTCGGCTCGCTGTTCGCCGCAGTCATCATCACCATCGTGCCCGTGCTGATCGTCTACATGATCTTCCAGCGCCAACTGCAGGGCTCGGTGTCGCAGGGCACCATGAAGTAGCAGTCAGAACATGACACCGAGGGGCCGCGCCGAAGGGCGCGGCCCCTCGTTCGTCGTGTGGGACCACCAGGCTCGGTGGTGCGCGTCAGCGGCGGCGCCCCGCCCCGAAGAGGCCGCGGACGATTTCACGGGCTGCGGTGCGGGCGAACTGCTTGAACGCCGTCGACCCCGTCACCGACTCCACGAGTGACGGCTCGCGCCGCGTGCTCTGCCGGGGGGCGGGCCGGCTCTGCGTGGTCGGGGTGCTCCGGCTGCGGGCCTGCTCGTCGGCGCGTCGACGCTGATCCTCCTGAGTGCGGCGCTGCTCCTCCTCCGCGCTCCGGGCCCCCTCCTCCAGCTTGCGGGTCAGCATCTCGCGTGCCGAGTCCCTGTCGATGGCCTGCCCGTAGCGGGGCATGAGCGGCGACTGCGCCACGGCCTGCTGCAGCACAGCCGGGTCGGTGGGTGACATCGAGGACTCCGGCGCCCAGATCCTGGTCCACGCCACCGGGGTGGGGGCGCCGTCGGGGTCCATCACCGTGACGATGGCCTCGCCCGTGCCCAACGTCACCAGTACCTCCCCCAGGTCGTACCCGGAGGTGGGGTACGTGGACACGGTGGCCTTCAACGCCTTCGCGTCGTTCGGGGTGTGCGCACGCAACTGGTGCTGGACCCGGCTGCCGAGCTGGGCGAGCACGTCGGAGGGAACGTCCTTCGGGGTCTGTGTGACGAAGAAGACACCGATCCCCTTGGAGCGGATGAGGCGCACCGTCTGCGTGATGGAATCGAGGAAGGACTTCGACGCGTTGTTGAACAGCAGGTGTGCCTCGTCGAAGAAGAACACCAGCTTGGGCACCTCGACATCGCCCACCTCCGGCATCGACTGGAACAGGTCCGCCAGCAGCCACATGAGGAAGGTCGAGAACAGCTCAGGCTGTGAGGACAGGTCCGGCAGTTCCAGCAGCGACACCACACCGCGACCGTCGGCGGCCCGTCGCAACAGGTCCTGCGGCTCGAACTCGGGTTCCCCGAAGAACACGTCACCCCCCTGGGACAGCAAGGTGACGAGGTTGCGCAGGATGACGCCGACGGTGGAGCTGGAGACGCCCCCGATTCCCTTCAGCTCCGCCTTGCCCGCATCGGAGGTGAGGTACTTCAGCAGCTCGATGAGGTCGCTGAGGTCCAGCAGCGGCAGGCCTGCCTTGTCGGCGTAGTAGAACACCAGCCCCAGCGAGGATTCCTGCACCTCGTTGAGGCCCAGCACCTTTCCGAGGAGGATGGGACCGAACGAGGACACCGTGGCCCGCAGGGGGATCCCCACACCCCTGCCCCCGAGGGCGTAGAACTCGCACGGGAATGGGGCGGCCGACCACGGCTGGCCCTGCGCATCCACGCGGGCCTGCAGCTTTTCGCCGGGCTGGCCGGGGCTGGCCATCCCGGACAGGTCGCCCTTGATGTCGGCGGCGAACACAGGGACCCCCGCCTTGCTGAGGGCCTCTGCCATCACCTGCAGCGTCTTGGTCTTGCCCGTGCCGGTGGCGCCCGCGACCAGGCCATGCCGGTTGAACATCGACACCGGAATCCGGATGGGCACATCCGTGGCAGGGCCGTCGTCGGTCATCAGGACACCCAGTTGCACACCGGGCTCGGGGAAGGCGTACCCCTGCGCGATGGCGGTGGCGTCATCGGATCCGCGAACTGTGTCACTCACGGCCCCAGCCTGCCACAGGAGCGCGCACCACCACCGGCCAATTGGACCATGTCCTTGTCACCTCCCCCACACCGCGGCATCTCCCCGTTAGACTGACGCCCGTGATCTTCAAGCGCGTGGGCGACGGACGCCCCTACCCGGACCATGGTTATGTCCAGAAGCAGTGGGCTGCCATCGCGCCCCACCAGGTCCGGCTGGACGAGCTCGTCACCACCAAGCGCACCCTGGACCTCGATGCACTCCTCGAGGAGGACTCCACGTTCTACGGGGACCTCTTCGCCCACGTCGTGTACTGGCGTGGCGAGCTGTACCTCGAGGACGGGCTGCACCGTGCGCTCCGCGCGGCACTGCAGCAGCGACAGACCCTGCACGCGCGCGTGCTGGAACTGAAGTGAGTGCCCCCTTGACGTCCCCGAACAGAGCTGAGTGAGCTTTCCGTGCGCATTTTTCGACTTGTCGCCACGCCCCTGCTGCTGCTGACCCTGGTGGGGCTGCTCATCTGGGGAGCCTTCTGGGGCTGGCGCAACCTCACAGCCCCGCTGCCCACGCCTGAACCGACCCCGTGCGTGACGGTCAGCACCGAACTGGTGAACGTCACGCAGGTCTCGGTGCGGGTGTACAACGCCGGCTTCACCAGCGGTCTGGCGAGCCGGGTCGGAGCAAAGCTCGAGGAGGTGGGCTTCAACGTGATCCGCATCGAGAACACCGAGGAGCGCGTCACCCGTGGCGTCATCGTCCGCACCAACGAGGCCAACAAAGCCGGCATCCGCCTGGTTTCGTCCTACTTCGCCGCACCCGTGGTGGAGTACGACGACCGCGTCGACGGCACCATTGACATCCTGCTGGCCTCCGACTGGGGCGACTACGGGGACGCACCACTGTTCCAGGTGTCCTCCGGTGAGGGCGGGACCACGTGCGTCCCGCCGGAGGCAAGCCCGTCCGCCGAGCCCACCGAGTCGGAGACTCCGAAGAAGCCCTGATCGCCATGGAGCCGACGCCCCGGAACAGGCCGCACATCCTGCTGATCTGCGTGGACCAGATGCGCGGCGACGCCCTCTCACTGCTGGGACATCCCGTGGTACGGACCCCCTACCTGGACCAGCTGGGTCGGCGCGGCACCGTGTTCACCAACGCCTACTCCGCCACCCCCACGTGCGTCCCTGCACGGGTGGCGTTGTTCACGGGCCAGTCGCCGGAGGCGCACGGCCGCTACGGCTACCGGGAGGGTGTGCCGTTCACTGCCGCCCACGGCACCACCGTGGCGACGGTACTGGGTGAGCACGGCTATCAGACCCAGGCCATCGGCAAGATGCACGTCTTCCCAGAACGCTCCCGCGCAGGGTTCGACAACGTCGTGCTGCACGACGGATTCCTGCACTTCGGCCGCCGCCACGGCAACCGCAACCTGGAGGCCAACGACGACTACCTGGCGTGGCTCCACCGACAACCCGGCCATGCCCAGTCCGACCACGTCGACCACGGCGCGGGCTGCAACAGCCAGGTGGCGCGGCCCTGGGACAAGGCGGAGGCACTGCACCCCACCACCTGGACCGTGACACAAGCCATTGACTTCCTGCGCCGCCGCGACACCACGGCGCCGTTCTTCCTGTACTTGTCGTTCCATCGCCCCCACGCCCCCTACGACCCGCCCCAGTGGCTGCTGGAGCAGTACCTCGCCGCAGAGCACCCCGACCAGGTGATGGGCGACTGGGTGGCCGACGTCGCGGAGCACCTCACCGACGGCGAGGTGGAGGGCGAGTTCACCCGCCAGCCCGACGACGTGCGCCGCCGCGTGCGGGCCGGCTACTGGGGTCTGATCTCGCAGATCGATTTCCAGGTCAACCGTCTCATGGAGGCGCTGAGCGACCACGGACTGCTCGAGGACACCGCCGTGGTGTTCACCTCCGACCACGGCGACATGATGGGCGACCACCACATGTGGCGCAAGACCGTCGGCTACGAGGGAAGCGCCAAGGTTCCCCTCATCGTGACGCTGCCACCCTCGGACGATGCCCACCCACGCGGTGCCCTCCGGGCGGAGGTGGCGGAACTCCGCGACGTGATGCCGACCCTCCTGGGGATCGCCGGCGTCACCGTCCCCCACACGGTCGACGGACGCAGCCTCCTGCCGTTGGCGCGCGGCGACGACGCACCGTGGCGCACCCACATCCACGGCGAGCACACCCTGCACCGGTTCGGCATGTGGCAGGCCAACCACTGGGTGACCGACGGGCACCACAAGCTCATGTGGTTCTCCGGCGACGGCAGGCAGCAGTTCTTCGACCTCGACGCGGACCCGCACGAGGAGCACGACCTCATCGACGACCCGTCCCGGAGCCGCGACGTCGCCCTGTGGCGTGGCCGCCTCGTGGAGGCTCTCACGGGCCGGGAGGAGGGCTTCGTGGCCGACGGCGACCTGGTGGCGGGTCGCCCCGTCACGACGGAGTCCTCGCGCGTCCAGCAGGTCATCGACGAATGGTGCGCCGGGTAGAGAAGCCACAACGCCAACGAACCCCCGGATCTCTCCGGGGGTTCGCAACCTTCTGTGGCGGTGACGGAGAGATTTGAACTCTCGGTGGCTTGCACCACTCTCGCTTTCGAGGCGAGCTCTTTCGGCCGCTCAGACACGTCACCGCCGGTGAGTTTACAACCATCACGCGGCCACCCGCCAATCGAGGTGGCTAGCATCGTCTACGAAGAAGTGTCGTCGATCGAAGAGGGATCCCCATGAAACACCGCCAACTCGGCAACTCCGGCCTCACCGTCTCCGTGGTAGGCCTCGGCTGCAACAACCTGGGGCGGGCCGGCACCCCGACGCAGACCCAGGAGGGCACCGACGCCGTGGTCCATGCGGCGATCGACGCGGGGATCACCCTGTTTGACGTCGCCGACGTCTACGGCAGCGATCCCGGCCTGTCCGAGACCATGCTGGGGCGCGCCCTGGCGGGGCGTCGCGACGAGGTGGTGCTGGCCACCAAGTTCGGCATGGACATGGCGGGCGCGTACGGCAACGACTTCGGGGCGCGCGGGTCGCGCCGCTACATCACCCGCGCGGTCGAGGCGTCCCTGCGCCGTCTCGGCACCGACCACATCGACCTGTACCAGTTCCACACCCCCGACCCGAACACCCCCATCGAGGAGACCCTCGACGCCCTCGACGATCTCGTGAGGGCCGGCAAGGTCGGCTACATCGGGCACTCGAACCTGGCTGGCTGGCAGATCGCGGAGGCTGAGTTCACGGCCCGCATCCGCGGCGGCGCCCGGTTCATCTCCAGCCAGAACCACTACAACCTCCTCGATCGCCGAGCGGAGTTGGAGGTGCTGCCCGCCGCACAGGCCTATGGGTTGGGCGTCCTGCCGTACTTCCCCCTGGCCAACGGGCTGCTGACCGGCAAGTACTCCTCCGGTCACGCACCGGAGGGGAGCCGGCTGACGCACTCCCGCACAAGCATGCTGGAGAACGCTGACTACGACCAGTTGACGGCGTTCGGCGCCTTCGCCCGCGACCGTGGACTGGAGCCCATCGAGGTCGCGTTCTCCTGGCTCGCGTCCCGCCCGGCCGTGGCCAGCGTCATCGCCGGCGCAACGAAGCCGGAGCAGGTGGTGCAGAACGCCGCCGCCGTGAAGTGGGTCCCCACCCGCGAGGACGACGCGGCGCTGGACGAGATCTTCCCGCGCGAGCCGAAGGTCGCCCTCTTCTAGGCCACCCCATGGGACAGGTGTTCAGCGGACTCGTCTGGGCGGTGTTCGTCTGCGTCGCGATCCGGCCACCGTTTCGCGTCGGGCGAGCCGGCTTCGTGTGCTTCGTGCTGAGCATGGTCGTCAACGAGGCGCCGCTTGTCTTCCTGGTGCCATTGGCGGTTTCCGTGGTGGTCCCGGCCCTGGGGAGCCCCCCGGACGCCGGCGCGTGGCCGGCCCTGCCACTGTTCGCGTTCGTCGTGCTGGGCCTGGTGTGGCTGCAGGTCCGGGCGGGCACCGCCGCTCCCGCCCTCGGTGTGACGTCGACGCCCTGGCTGCGGGGCATCCTGCTGCCGTTCCAGCGACACGCGCGCGGCGTCACGCGCCTGCGGAACCTGTCCTACGGGAGCCGGGGCCGCGCGAACCTGCTCGACGTCTATCGGGGACCGGATGGCACCACCCGCAGGCCGATCCTCGTGCACCTGCACGGCGGCGGCTTCGTCCAGGGCGCCAAGAGCCGGGAGGGTGTCGCCCTGCTGAACCGGCTCGCCTCCCACGGCTGGATGTGCGTCAGCGCCAACTACCGCCTCCGTGCCGACGGCGCCCACCCGCATCCCCTCGCCGACACCACCCGCGTCATCGCGTGGGTTCGTGACCATGCCACCGAACTGGGCGCGGACCCCGACGTCGTCGTCCTCGTGGGGTCCTCCGCCGGTGCTCACCTCGCCGCCTCGGCGGGGCTGGGCAAGGAGAATCGCATTGCTGCCGTGGTGTCGCTCTACGGCTACCTGGGTCCGCGGACGAGCGACCCGTCGAGCTCCCCCGCCGCACTCGTGCACACCGACGCCCCCGCATTCATGGTGATCGAGGCAGGCAATGACACGGCACTGCCGCGCAGCGTCGCCCCATCCTTCGTGGCGGCCCTGCGGGAGGTCTCCGCCGCACCCGTGGTCCACGACGTGCTGCCGGGTGCCCAGCACAACTTCGACTGGTGCGCATCGGTGCGCGCACGGGTCGTCGCGGACGCCGTCGAAGTGTTCCTGGACCGGGTCCGCGCAGGGCGCCGTCCGGACTGAGATGTCAGAGGCGCCGTTCCGCAAAGAAGGCGTCCAGCAGTGCGGCGCACTCCTGCTCCATCACACCGCCCGTGACACGGGGCCGGTGGTTGAGGCGGGGGTCGCGGACCACGTCGAACAGGGAGGAGACGGCACCGGCCCTGGCGTCGAAGGCACCGAACACCAGGTGCTCGATGCGGCTGGCGACGATGGCGCCCGCGCACATGGTGCAGGGTTCCAGCGTCACCACGAGCGTGCACCCGGTGAGACGCCACTCCCCCAGCCGCTCTGCGGCGCGGCGGAGTGCGACCACCTCGGCGTGCGCCGTCGGGTCGCCCATCAGTTCGCGCTCGTTGCCGCCCTCGGCCACCAGGTTGCCGGCTGCGTCGAGGACCACGGCCCCGATGGGCACGTCACCGTGTGCCCCAGCAGCGCGACCCTGTTCGAGGGCGCGCTGCATCGCCGGGACGAAGCGGCTGGCCACCTCAGTCGTCGAAGGATTCGACGGCGCGCTCGAACTCCGGCGCCATCTTCAGCTTCGAGACGATCTGCAGGACCAACTCGTCGGAGTCCGCGTCGTAGTCCGTGGCGATCTGTTCCAGCTCGAAGGCGCGCAGCCCGTTGGCGGCGAACATCTCGAGGTCCCCCACGGGTACGGAGTCGTCATCCTCGTCCGGGATGTCCTCGTTGAGGTAGTCCATGACGTCGCGGGCCAGGGGCCAGTCGTTCGCTGCGCCGTTGTCGCTCAGCAGCACCTCGACGGTGCGTCCTCGGACACGGCACGCCACGAAGAACTCGCCGGCCACGGAGACGAAACCGGTGGCGCCGGAGTCCCCGGGCAGACGGCCCAGCTGGCGGACAAGTTCATCGAAGTCGTTGGCCAGGTCGAAGTCCATGGGGACGGCCAGCGGGCGGCCATCCTCCCGGTAGACGGCCACCACGAAGTCGACATCGTCCTCGGTGGCGTCGTCGAGGTCCAGGTCGTCGTCCTCATCCCCACCATCGTCCGAATCCCCGTCGTCCTTGAGGTCGAATGGTTCGGCGTCCTCGTCGAATGCGTCCACGGCAGACCCCTTCCTGATTGATGGCCGGGTCCATCCTCCCAGACAATTGATCCGAGCACAGCCCCGGGTCGGCAACTACGGGCGTCGAGGATGTGCAAAGCTGGGCGTCGTGGAACTTTGCGTGATCAAGCACCCGTTGGTGGACCACAAGCTCACCCTGCTCAGGGAGGCAAGTACCGAGCAGCCGACGTTTCGTCGGCTCGTCGAGGAACTCGTCACCCTGCTTGCCTACGAGGCGACGCGTGGCGTCCGGGTGCGGCAGGTGGACATCACCACCCCCGTCGCCCGGACCACCGGTACGCGCCTGGCCCAGCCGGCCCCGCTGGTGGTACCGATCCTGCGCGCAGGTCTCGGCATGCTGGATGGCATGCTGCGGCTGATGCCCGCCGCCGAGGTGGGATTCCTCGGCATGATCCGCGACGAGGAGACGCTGATGCCCGTCACCTACGCGGAGCGCCTCCCCCAGGACCTGTCCGGACGGCAGTGCTACGTGCTGGACCCCATGCTCGCCACGGGCGGGTCGCTGGGCGAGGCGGTGAAGTTCCTCGTGGGTCGCGGCGCCGATGACATCACGGCCATCTGCCTGCTCGCAGCCCCCGAGGGCATCGAGAACATCCAGAACCTGCTGGCTCACCTGGACGTGCCCTGCACGCTCGTGGTGGCCGCCGTCGACGAGCGCCTCGACGAACAGGGCTACATCGTGCCGGGGCTGGGCGATGCGGGCGATCGTCTCTACGGTCTCGCGGACTGACGACCCACCATCACGGGGTCGCCTCCTAGGATCGTGGCATGACTGATTCCGGGGGCTCCTGCTGCTCACCCTCGCTGGGTGACGTGGCGCCACGCACGGCCTCCGCATCCTCGGCACGGCCCACCGCTGCGGTCCCGGCTTCCCGCACGTCCCGCCATGGCATCGAGCAGGTGGCGGTGCCCGCAGGCACGTTCGCCATGGGCGACCACCACGGCGACGGGCACCCCGACGATGGCGAGACCCCCATCCACACCGTCACGCTGTCGGCGTTCGACATCGACGCCACCAGCGTCACCAACGCGGACTTCGCCACCTTCGTCGACGCCACCGGCTACCTGAGCGAGTCCGAGCGGCAAGGATTTTCCGCCGTGTTCCACCTCGCTTTCGCGGGAGCCGACGACGACGTACTGGGCACCGCGGGGGGCGCGCCGTGGTGGTACGGGGTGCGTGGCGCCGACTGGCGCCACCCCGACGGCCCCGGCTCCACCATCGATGGCCGCGACGAGCACCCCGTTGTGCAGGTGAGCTGGGACGACGCGCAGGCCTACTGTGCGTGGGCCGGGCGGTCGCTGCCCACCGAGGCGCAGTGGGAGCGGGCGGCACGGGGCGGCGTCGAGGGCCAGCGCTACCCGTGGGGCGATGACATTCCCGCACGGGCGACGGGCACGCACTGGCCGTGCAACATCTTCCAGGGCAGTTTCCCCGGCGAGAACACCACAGAGGATGGATTCCTCACCACCGCCCCCGTGCGCTCCTACGCCACCAACGCCCTGGGGCTGTGGCAGATGGTGGGCAACGTGTGGGAGTGGTGCGCGGACTGGTTCGACCCCCACTGGTACGCCGCATCACCGAGGGAGAACCCGCAGGGTCCTGCCGCGGGGTCGGGCCGCGTCATGCGCGGCGGCTCCTACCTGTGCCACGACTCGTACTGCAACCGGTACCGCAACGCGGCACGCACCTCGAACACCCCCGACTCGGCGTCGGGGAACGTGGGGTTCCGGACCGTCAGTCGTTGAGACGGAGGTCGGCGCGGACGCTGTCGAGGTCGGCCAGCGCGGTTGCGTCTGCGTCGACGGCCCCCGCCCAGTACACGGCGTCCCCGTCAGGGCTGCCCGTGTCGACGACCACCACGTCGTAGGTGGCGCCGCCGCCGGGGATGCGCGTGGACGTGGCCTGTCCCCGCACCCACCATCCGGGCTGCCCGTCGATGGTGATCTCCTGCGACGTGTCGATGGTGTGGCCCGTGTAGCCCGAGAAGCGACCGGAGGTCACGTGGCACTCCAGAACCTGGACGGCCGTAAGCGCCGGATCCACGAACCCTGCAGCACTCGGGGCCCTGCCGACGGCGAGGAACGACGCCCACCCGCTGTCGAACAACCGCGAGGCACCGGACTCGTCCGTCAGCACCATCGACCAGGACCCACCCTCGGCCCAGCCCTCGGGCACACCGAACGACATCCCGCCACCATGGACCCGTCCGTCACGAGGATGGTCCTCCACCACGTTGTTCACCACCGGGCAGTCGACGGCGGCGCCACCGCTCGGTGTCGGGTCAGTGGGCACAGGCGTGGAGGGCGCCACGGTGGGGGGTTCCTCGTTCCACACGCTGCCGGTGGGCCGGGCGGAGGCAACGGGATCCTCGGTGACGGCGTCGCGCAGAGATTCCCACACGCCCCACCCGAAAGCCACGACCAGGACCACGGCCAGCGCGATCAGAAGTACTGTGCGGCCGCGCCCCGGAGCGCCCGGGGCGTTCGATGTGCGTGCACCCTCGTCGGAGGGGGTCGATTCACCGACCCACGCCTGCCCGTCCCAGTAGCGCACATGACCCGGCCTCCCTTCGGGGTCCGGGTACCAGCCTGCGTCGGCCATCAGTAGTAGTACGGGAACGTGGACCAGTCGGGGTCGCGCTTCTCGAGGAACGCGTCGCGGCCCTCGACGGCTTCATCGGTCATGTAGGCAAGCCGCGTGGTCTCGCCTGCGAACACCTGCTGACCCACGAGGCCGTCGTCGATCATGTTGAACGCGTACTTGAGCATGCGTTGCGCCGTCGGGGACTTCCCGCAGATCTTCGCGGCCCACGCCAGGCCCTCGTCCTCGAGGTCCGCGTGTGCCACCACCTTGTTGACCATGCCCATCCGGTGGGCGTCATCAGCGGTGTAGACGTCGCCCAGGAAGAAGATCTCCCTCGCGAACTTCTGCCCCACCTGGCGGGCCAGGTACGCCGACCCGAACCCGCCGTCGAAGGACCCGACGTCCGCGTCGGTCTGCTTGAACCGGGCCTCGTCGGAGGCGAGGGTGAGGTCGGAGACCACGTGCAGGGAGTGCCCGCCGCCTGCGGCCCAGCCGCCCACCAGCGCGATCACCACCTTCGGCATGAAACGGATCATCCGCTGCGCCTCCAGGATGTGCAGACGCCCCAGCCGGGCGGCGTCGACCCCCTCGGCGGTCTCCCCCTCGGCGTACTGGTAGCCAGCCCGACCGCGGATGCGCTGGTCGCCGCCGGAGCAGAAGGACCAGCCACCGTCCTTCGGGGAGGGGCCGTTGCCGGTGAGCAGTACGCAGCCGACGTCGGAGGCCATGCGCGCGTGTTCCAGCGCCTGGCACAGCTCGTCCACGGTGTGGGGGCGGAAGGCGTTGCGCACCTCCGGCCGGTTGAACGCGATGCGCACGGCCGGCACCGTGCGGGCGCGGTGGTAGGTGATGTCGGTGAAGTCGAAGCCGTCGACCTCGTCCCACAGCTCGGGACGGAACGGGTTGGTCATGCCCGAAGGTTAGCGGCCCATCCGGACGACGCGCCTGGCCCGGTCCGGGAAGTTCGTCACGAGGGCATCCACGCCGATCTCGATGGCGTGGGCCACGTCCTTCTCCTCGTCGACGGTCCAGACGTTGACCTTCACCCCGGTCTCGTGGGCGAGCCACACGTAGTCGGGCTGCCGCAGCGCCCGCCAGTTGGGGTGCAGCGCACCCGCCCCGATCCACCGGGCGTACTGCCACGGGTTGTACAGCCCGTCGGAGTACAGCACCCCGATCTGCGACGGCGGGACGACGCCGCGCAGGTTCGCGAGGCTGGGGTGGTTGAACGAGGAGAACAGGACCCGATCCGTCATGCCGGCGGCGGCCACGAGCTCGGCGGCCTCCAGTTCGATGCCGGGGTACAGCACCACCGAGTTCTTCAGTTCAATGTTGATGATGGCATTCGTGGGGCGCACCAGATCCAGCACCTCGGTGAGGGTGGGGATGCGGACGTTGCGGTGTCCGATGAAGCCGTTGGAGTAGTCACAGCGGCGGAGTTCTTCAAAGGTCAGGTCCACCACGCGGCCAAAACCGGTGGAGGTGCGGTTGATGGTTTCGTCGTGCACCACCACAAGCACCCCGTCGGCGCTGCGCTGCAGGTCCAGTTCGATGCCCTGGGCGCCCTGGTCCAGGGCCATCTGGAACGCGGGGAGGGTGTTCTCAGGGGCATAGGCCGAAGCGCCTCGATGTGCCCAGATTTCCGTCACGATCGTTCCTCCTCGGACTCACTCCCGCACGCCCGTCCGGAATCGACCGACAAAAAAAGCCCGGCCGTCAGGGCCGGGCCTGCTGCGCGCTCGGGAGGATTCGAACCTCCAACCTTCTGATCCGTAGTCAGATGCTCTATCCGTTGAGCCACGAGCGCTTGCCTTGCGGGCAGTCCCAAACTATACGCGAACTTTCGTCCCACCGCCAAAACGTGCCGTCCTGGTGGTGACATCCCCCGGCCGGGGCCGGGGGATGCGCGTGGCGGAGGTGGAGGGATTTGAACCCTCGATGGGGTTGAAGCCCCAAACCCGCTTAGCAGGCGGGCGCCATAGACCGGACTAGGCGACACCTCCACGCCCGGTAAAGGGTAGCGGAGCCTCCAGAGCAGTACCAAACGACGCCGGTGGGACAAGTGCCCCGACTGAATTAGACTCCATCGTCAGGAGGGCAGAACATCATCATGAGTGACGACCAACAGCCCAAGCGTGCCGCCAAGCGGGACGGGGGCCCACAACGGGACCTCGACGGCATCTACCGCAGCGAGCGCCACGGCGCCCGCGACTCCGACGATGCCACCACCATCCGTCCCAAGCGTCAGCTTCCCCGAACCGACCCCGCGCTGGAGGTGTCCTCCGGTCCCGCCGCGTCCTCCACGGCCACCGACCGGGTGGCCATGACCCGGCGCGGCCGCACTGCGTTGTTCGTGGTCGCCGCCCTCGTGGTGATCGCCGCGGCCTTCGGGATCACCGCGTCCCTGGCGGGGATGCAGGCCGCCTGGGTCGTCGGTGTGATCGCCACCATCGCCGTCATCTGCGTGGCCGCGCTGGGCAGCACGGCCCTGCTCACCATCGCCAGCACCATCCTTCCGGGGTTGGGGCTGCTGGGCGCCCGGTCCCGTCGCGCCAAGGTGGTCGGGGTCGCCCTGCCCGTGGCCCTGCTCGCCCTGATCGCCTGGGCCGGTTTCTCCGCCTCCACCGACCTCGGACGTTTCGCCGGCTTCGCCGTCAACCCCACCCAGCTGCGGACCCTGACCATCGCCCTCGTGGCGGCGGGGCTGCTGTGGGTGACTCTCATCGCCGGGACGCACATCCTGACGCGACCCACCGGCTGGGGTGTTGGTCGCAGAGCTCTCGGGGCCGTGCTCGTGACGGCCATGAGCTTCGGCGTGGCAGGCTCGGCGGCGCTGGCCGCCCGTTACGCCTTCGACCAGCAGAAGCTGGTCACCACCGTCTTCGCCGACGAGAACGACGTCCAGTCCACGTCCCGGCCGTCCATCAACGGCACCGAGAAGGACCCGTGGAAGAACACCCCGCGGCTGAACGTCATGCTGGTGGGCGCCGACAGTGCCGACGCACGCAACCCCCTGAACGGTCTGCGCGCCGACACGATCATGGTGGCCTCCATCGACACAGCCACGGGCGCCACCACCATCGTCCAGATCCCCCGCAACGTGCAATACACCCCGTTCCCCGAGGGCACCGCCCTGGCCGAGCAGTTCCCTCGCGGATTCCGCGGCGAGGGCGACCCGGCCGAGTGGTACATCAATGCTCTGTGGGACAAGGCCGTCATGGAGTACCCGGACCTCATGCAGGGTGCCACCTACCCCGGCGCCGAGGCGATGAAACAGGGCGTCCAGGGCATCACCGGACTGAAAATCGACTACTTCGTCCTGCTCAACATCGACGGCGTGCAGCGCCTCATTGACGCCATGGGGGGCGTGACCGTCAACATCAACGAGCGGCTCCCCATTGCCAGCAACACCACGGGCAAGCGGCCGACCGGCTGGCTGGAACCGGGACCGGACCAACACCTCGGCGGCTACGACGCCATGTGGTACGCCCGCAGCCGCTCCACCACCAGCGACTATGCCCGCATGGCCCGCCAGTCCTGTCTCGTCAACGCCATCATCAAGCAGGCGAACCCGAAAACGATGCTCAGCTCCTACGAGGCCATAGCCGCCGCGTCGGCAGACATGGTGATGACCGACATCCCCCAGCAGGTGCTGGAACCGTTGGTCAGCCTCTCCCTGAAGGTGAAGGACGCCAAGGTCTCGCGCCTGGTGTTCTCGCCCGGCAAGAACGGTTACGACTACAACAGGCCCGACTTCGAGGTCATGCAGGAGTCCGTGCAGGAAGCCATCAGGAGCACCTCGGTGAACCCCTCGATCACACCCAAGTCGACGGCTCCGGCAACCACGGCGGCAGCTCCCCCATCGGCCACCCCGAGCCCTTCGCCGGGGACCTCCTCCAGTGCACCGCCCGACCTGGTGGAAGGCGCACAGGGCGTCGAGGACGCCTGCGCCTACAACCCGGTCTAGAACGAGATCCGCGGCGCCGGCTCGCCACAGCTGGGCATCCGCCCGGACCAGATCCAGAGCCGGACGCTGCTGGCGGCAACGCATCCGTGATCAGTTGCTGGGCTGCCGGCCACACGGGGTTGGCTTTGATGTCCAGCGCCACCGCATGGTGAATCAACCCTCACCGGCGAAATGCCGGTAGCCAACACCAGTGTTGGCATGACAGTGCGCGCCATGGCGGGGACCTCCGGAGTGTGCCCCAATCACCGGCAATGGTGAGGCGGGGCCCGGCTATGTCGTCATGACGGGAAGACGACGGGGCCTACGACCCGTCCCAGGGCGTGTAACCCTTGGCGGCGTCGAGTCGGGTGCCCATCTCCTCGAGCACTTCGTCGATCTGGGCGGTGTCGTCGCTGCGGAACTCCAGCCGGATCCGCTTCCCCTCGCCCTCGTGGATGGTCACGTGGGCGGTGTCGATGGCGCGGGTGATGCGGGTCACTGCGGCCCACTCGCCCGACTGGCTGCCGTCGCGGGTCACCACGGTGTAGCCCTGTTCGTCCAGCACCAGTTCCGCGATGGAGGCGCGCTGCGCGAGGTAGGCCGCCAGCGCCAGTACCAGGCCGGCAGCCAGGATGACCGTGGCCAGGATTGCCACAGCCGGGTGCCAAGAGTTGCTCAGCGACAGGACGAGGAGTCCGGCGCCAAGGATGCTGGCGATTGCGGCGATGAGGAAAGCGCGGAAGGCAGTGCGCGGGACGATGGTGTACGTGGATGCGGCCATGCCTGCATCGTAGGGGCTGGCGGCGAGGGTGGGATTCGAACCCACGGAGCGTTACCACTCGGCCGCTTTCAAGGCGGCTGCACTAGTCCACTATGCGACCTCGCCACTGCGTTGTGCGCAGCGGCCACAATGGTAGCGTGCAGAAGAGATCGCCGCTCCCTCCCCGTCACGGGTTGCAGGCAGCCTGGGTGCGGACACCGGACCGTGACCCCACCGAACCGTGGCCCTGGCCGACGATGCGTGATTTCCTCCTCACCAAGTTGGGCCCCGCCCGCGACGAGGTGGACCCGATGCTGGCCGCCGGCGCCTTCGTGGACCCTGGAGGGGTGCCCCTGACCGGTGACGAGCCCTACACCCCGCACACGTTCATCTGGTTCCACCGTCGGCTCCGCGACGAGGTGACGGTGCCGGGTGAGCTGGTGGTGCTGCACCGCGATGAGCGCCTCGTGGTGTTCGACAAGCCGCACTTCCTGTCCACCATCCCCCGCGGCCGGCACGTTCTGCAGAGCGCCGTCGTCAGGGCCAGGCAGGCGCTGGACCTGCCGGAGTTGACGGCAGCCCATCGGCTGGACCGGGCCACCGCCGGGGTCCTGCTGATGACCACCGAGAAGCGATGGCGGGCCGCGTACCAGTCGCTGTTCAGCGCCCGCACCGTGGAGAAGACCTACGAGGCCATCGCGCCCCTGCGCCCCGACCTCACGTTTCCCCTCGAGGTGGAATCGCACCTGGTCAAGCGCGTCGGCACCATGCAGGCCGAGACCCTGGACCTGCCGCCCAACGCCTGCACCCGCATCGACCTGCTGGAGACCCACGACGGATGGGGCCGCTACGACGTGCGCCCCGTCACCGGCCGAACGCACCAGATCCGGGCCCACTTCACGCAGTTGGGCATCCCACTGGCCGGCGACCCGCTGTACCCCGACGTGCTGGACATCGACATCGACGACTTCTCCTCACCCCTGGCGCTTCTCTCCCGCAGCCTGGCGTTCACGGACCCCGTCGACGGCACCCCCCGCCACTTCACATCCGGACGCACCCTCTCCTGGCCCACGCGGTAACGCGCCGCCCATGTGGCAGGGTGGGAGCCATGGATGCCGTCATCGTTGCCACCCCCGGAAGCATCGACGCGCTGGAGCTGGGCGAGTTGCCCACCCCCCAGCCAAAGCCGGGGGAGGTGCTGGTGCGGAGCGTCGCCTCGGGCGTGAACCGCGCAGACATCCTGCAGCGCAAGGGCCACTACCCGCCGCCGAGGGGGGTCACCGACACCATCGGGCTGGAGGCGTCAGGCATCGTTGAGGCTGTCGGCGACGGGGTGACGCGGTGGCAGCCCGGCGACGAGGTGGTCGCCCTGCTCGCGGGTGGTGGGTACGCGCAGTACTTCGTGGCACCAGCCGGTCAGCTCATCGCCCCTCCCCCCGGCATCGACCTCGTCACGGCCGGGGGCCTGCTGGAGGTGGCCGCCACCGTCGTCTCCAACATGGACGTCGCAGGGCTCTCAGCCGGCGAGACCCTGCTGGTGCACGGCGGGTCCGGCGGCATCGGCACGTTCGCCATCCAGTACGCCAAGGCGCTGGGCTGCACGGTGGTGACCACAGCCGGCACGGAGGCCAAGCTGCAGCACTGCCGCGAGCACGGCGCCGACATCGCCCTGGACTACCACGGCGACTGGGTCAAGGGCCTCAGCGACGCCACCGACAGCAAGGGCGCCGATGTGATCCTCGACATCATGGGCGCCAAGTACCTGGAGTTGAACATCGACGCACTGGCCCGACGCGGCCGCCTGGTCATCATCGGGATGCAGGGCGGCACGAAGGGCACCCTCAACATCGGGAAGTTGCTGCAGAAGATGGGGACGGTCACGGCCACCTCCCTGCGGTTCCGCTCCGAGAAGGAGAAGGCCGCCATCTGCGCCCGCGTGGTGGATGTGGTGTGGCCACTCATCGGGGATGGTCGCATCAAACCCTCCCCGGAGACCCACATTGCCTTCCGCGACGTCCGGAGGGCCCACGAGCTACTTGAGAGCGGCGACAACGTCGGAAAGATCGTGCTCGTGCACGAAGCGCAGTGATGCTTCGGTCGAGGAGGACCCATCGCGTGCTGGCACTCGTGGCAGCCGCCAGCCTGCTGCTGGGGCTGAGCGCCACGTCCCCCGCCCGGGCGGCGGACTGGCGGGAGTACACCTCCAGCGGCCGCCAGTGGCGCGAGAAGTGCGACACCTACTCCTCCACCGTGGTGCGGTGCCGCACCGAGATCCGGGCCACCGTGGCGAGTTGGAACGGCCGACGGTTCGTCACCACCACCGGGTGGGCCTTCAACAACCTGCTGTACAAGCCCAGCCCCCGGGCGCAGTGGGTCGGGAACCCGCTGGCGACCCCCGGCGAGCACACCATCGACGGGCGCCGCTGGAAGACTGAGTGTGAGACGGCGTGGACCGGGCGCAACGGGTGCCGCTCCATGATCCTGGCCGACGTGGTGGACGGCAGCGGCGGACGGTACCGCTACGTCTCCACATGGGTCTTCAACAGTGCCGTGCAGTTCCTGCCTTCCTCGTCCACTCCCCCGACGACCCCTCCCATCCCGGATCCGGGCCCCGCCCCCGACCCGACGCCGGGCGCGACGCTCGCCATCGCCACCGTCGGTCACAAGGAACTGCCCACAGGCGGCCTGTACCGCTACTTCGCGCCCATCCGGGTGACGGGCCGGGTCACGGGCTCCGTGGCCGGCACCGAGGTGAGCCTCACGCTCACGGACTACAGCGCCAAGGTGTGGGGCACCACCTCCGCCCGCACCGATAGTGCCGGACGGTTCACCGCCTCCCTCCCGCCATCGTTCGCCGGGTGGGCGCAGGTGGTGGCCACGCTGGGACCCGACCACGAACCCGCCGCCCGCCAGTTCACGATCCTGCCGGCGAGCCTCACGCAGGCCGCCCCCACCCAGATCGATCCGCTCTCCACCCCTGCCATCACGGGGCGGCTGATCCCCGCCGTGGCCGGCGTCACCGTGCAGGCCCTCGCCAACGTCGCCGGCACATGGCAGTCCGTGGCCTCCGCCACCACCGCGGCCGACGGCAGCTACGCCATCACCTGGAACCACAACCGTCGGGTGCTGGGTGCCGTGGGCGTCCGCGTGAGGGCGACGACGGCCTGGGGCAACACCTTCGAGACGGGCGTGACCAACACCATCACCCGGATGCGATGGCCCAACACCGTCATCACACCCACCACGTCGGACGAGGTGTCCTCCACCTACCGGGCCGGCTGCCCCGTATCGCCCGGCAACCTGCGCACCATCCGCATCAACCAGCAGGGCATGGACGGCACGATCCACCGCGGGGAGATCATCGTCCGCGCCGATCTGGCCGCCAAGGTGGCCGACTCCTTCGAACAGGTCTTCGCGGCAGGGTTCCCCGTCGCCCAGATGCGCAACCCCAACGTGTGGGGCGGCTCGGACACCTCCATGATGGCTGCCAACAACACCTCGGCGTTCAACTGCCGGCGCGTGGTGGGCAACCCGACAGCCCTGTCGCCGCACTCCTACGGCAAGGCCGTCGACTTCAACCCGGTCCAGAACCCGTACCGGGACCCGAACGGGAAGTGGTGGCCCTCGGCCACCTACTCCGTGAACCGTCCCGCCTCGGTCCCCGGCCTGCACACCGCCTCCAGCGCCTCCGTGAAGGCCTTCCAGGGCAACGGCTTCACCTGGTTCAGCGGCTGGGACTGGCACCACTTCGAGTACCCCAACCGCGCCAGCACCACCCTGACGGCCCGCCCTGGCGCCCCGTCCCCCACCACCGCCGGCGACCTGGACGACCGTTCGCTCCCCCAGCCCGACGGCTGGCAGGGTGAGGTCCGCGACGGCTCCCCCGACGAGGGCTTCACCGGCAACGGCACCTGGCTGCACGCCGTTGACCCCGCCACCAAGGGCACCGACATGCTCGCCGTGGGATGCGCACCCACCACCACCGACGCCCCCCGGCCCGTCGCGGCGCTCGAGGGCAACCTCACGGCTGACGGCAGGCCGGGCATCAGTGTCGCGCTGCAATTCGCCTCCGAGGCCGAGGCGACGCGCTATTTCGGCGCGTGGCAGTCCCAGATGCAGGCCTGCGTGGGTGACTCCGCCACGGAACTCGGCGCCCCGGATGCCACCTGGCTGGGGCGGTGGGACGTTGACGGGACCCGCTGGTCCGAGGCCGCCGGGCAGCGCGGCGACACCGTGAAATTGACCCTCCTCGACGACGACCTCACCGTCACCGACCTGGAAGGCATCGCCGCCAACTTCTGAGGCCGGGAACCTCCCGGATTCAGCCTGTCCCCGTCGTTACACTGCCCGCATGGACTGGGACGCAGACACCATCGTTCGCACACTGGAGCGCAGCGATCTTCTCCGGGCGCCGTTCCGGGACGTGGGTGCCCCGTCGTCGGTGGGCCTGGTGGCGAGGACGTCATACCGGGCGCGCGTCGACGACCCGCGCGTGATGTGGGTGTCCCACATCGCCCCTGACCGGGACCCGCACGCCCTCTGGTCGGAGCTGGTGGAGGTGGCGCACAGCCGTGGCTGCTCCACCATCAGTTGCCAGGCCACCGACAGGCTCACCCCCGGCAGCCACGAGCGCGTGATGCGCGACCTCGGGTTCACGCTGGAGGCCGATGGGCACGTCCTCGGCGCCCCGGTGGAGTCGCTGGAGCCTCGGACCCCGCAGCGCCAGGTGGAGTTGACGGCCACGGCGCGGTCACTGGCGGCCGCTTCCCGGGTGCGCGCCACCCTGTGGGGGACGCCCCCCATGAGCACGGACGAGGCCACCGCCATCACCGAGGCCATGACGAAGCTCCCGTTGAGGGAACGGACGAAGCACGACATGGTGGTGTGGCTGAACCATCAGCCCGCCGCCGTTGGTCACCTCGACGTGCACGGCCACGTCGGCACGCTCGAGGACGCAGCCACCCTGCCGGAGTACCAGCAGATGGGCGCCTACACCGCCACCGTGGATGCCCGCCTCATGCTCGCCCGTGCCGTGGGCTGCCACACCGTGGTGGCGTTCACGGAGAACGACATGGCCCGCCGGGTGCTCCAGTCCCGAGGCCTTCAGGTGGTGGACACCACGAGGCTGTACACACTGAACCTGTAGCCGCTCGCCGCTCGCCCCTCTGGTGGAGGCCGGGCCAGCCGCATGTCAGGCCGGCAGCACCACGGAGATGGAGTCGCCGGTGTCAGCTGCGAGCGACGCCGGACGTCACAGCGGGTTGGCGTCGATGAGCTGGAACTGTGCCCCCTGGTCGTCCGCGACGGTGGCCACCCTGCCGAACGGGGAGTCGACGGGCCCGTCCAGCAGCGTGCCGCCGAGGCTGCGGACCTTCTCGACGCTGGAGTCGACGTCGACCACCTGTACATAGACACGCCAGTGGGACGGCACTTCGTCCGAGACGATGGTGGCGGCGTCACAGATGCCGGCGAGCAGCCCGTCACCCTGCCCGAAGGTGGAGTACTGGAACGGCTCTGACTGTGCACCGAGGGGATGGATGTCCATACCAAACACATCGCCGTAGAAGGCCACCGCTGCGCCGTAGTCTCCGGTCATCAACTCCCACCACGTGAAACCACCGGGCTTGTCCCGCGCCTCCACCCTGACCTGGTCCCCTTCCCAGAGCCCCACGTGCGCGCCGGTGGGGTCCTGCAGATAGGCCATCGTGCAGCGGCCGGGGATCTCCATGGGCGCCACCGTCACCCGTGCCCCGGCTGCCTCCGCCCTCGCCGATGTGGCAGGGACATCACTGGCCGCCAGGTAGACGGCGAACGACGGCGGCGAGTTCGTGAGGTCCGGGTGCAACTCCATGGCACCCGCCACCAGCTCGTCACCGAGCCGGACCGTGTTGTAGTGGCCGTAGTCCAGCCCCTCGTCCTCGAAGAGCCAGCCGAACAGCGCCCCGTAGAACGCCTCTGCCTTCTCCATGTCCGGGGTGTTCAGTTCGACCCACACGGGCTCACCGGGAATGATCACCTTGCTGCCTCCTCGCACGTCATGACGGATGGCTCCACGCTAGTTGAGCGCACCCCTCCACGGGGGACGTTCCGCTCCCTCGGTCCGCGGCATGCTCCCATTCTGGCAAACCGTGCACGGAGCCGGTGGAGGGTCCGGGATTATCGGAAGCATCAGGGACGTCGGGCCGCGTCGATCCGAACCGAACCCTTGCCGCGGTCCACCAGTGGAATTACTGTGCAAACACACCGTCGGAGCGTGGGACACACCATCCCCGGCGGGCTGTCGGGAGAATACTGAGACCACCGGGAGGACGGAAGATGACCACGTTCGTACTGATCCCCGGGGCTGGCGGCGCCGCCTGGTACTGGCACCTCGTCGCCCCGAAGCTGGAGCGCGCGGGCCACGAGGCCTTCGCCGTCGACATCCCCGAGGACGACCCGGTGCTCGGGTTGCCGGAGTACGCCGACATCGTCGAGGAGGCCATCGGGGACCGCGAGGACGTCGTGCTCGTGGCGCAGTCGATGGGCGCCTTCACGGCGGCGATGGTCGCGGGTCAACGACCCGTGCGCCTCGTCGGCCTGGTGAACGCCATGGTCCCGCTGCCGGGCGAGACACCAGGGCAGTGGTGGGACATCACGGGCCAGCCGGAGGCGATGCGCCTCGCCGATGAGCGCGCCGGACGCCGCGGCGGCTTCGACGAGGGCATCCACTTCCTGCACGACGTACCCGAGGAGGTCCTTGAGGGCGCCACGGAGCCACGCGTCCCCGCGGACACCCCCTTCGGGCAGCCGTGCGAGTTCGACGGCTGGTCGGGATTTTCGGTGCGTAGCCTCATCGGCACCGGCGACCGGTTCTTCCCCCCGTCGTTCCAGCGCGCACTTGCTCGCAACCGGCTCGGCATCGAGCCCGACGAGATCCCGGGAGGCCACCTGATCGCGTTGTCCAACCCACGGGGCGTCGCGCAGTGGCTGCTGGAGGCGAGCGCTACGAGCCCACACCCCGACGACTCGCCCACCTGACAGCACGACCACGCAATCAGCACCCCTGAAAGAGGCAGCGACATGCGCAAGCTCATCTACCTCGTCGGTATCTCTGCCGACGGGTTCATCGCCGCCTCCGACGGTTCCGCCGACGGGTTCCCGCTCGACCCGGAGGTGCTGGGACGCATCTTCACGGAGTATCCCGAGACCTGCCCGGCACACCTGCGCGAGGCTCTGGCCGTCACTGGTGAGGCGCGTCACTTCGACACCGTGGTGATGGGCTACCGCACCCACGAGCCGGCGCTCCAGGCCGGTTTGTCCAGCGCCTACCCCCACCTGCGGCAGTACGTCGTCACACACCGGGGCGACCTGCCGCCGGACCCCAGCCTCACCGTCGTCCACGACCATCCCGTCGCCCTCGTGCGCGACCTCAAGGCCCAGCCGGGCCGTGACGTCTGGCTATGCGGCGGCGCGAACCTGGCGGGACAACTCGTGGACGAGATCGATGAGGTGCACCTCAAGGTCTACCCCGTCGTGTTCGGCTCCGGGGTGCCACTCGTGTCCGGGTCCATGGCGTGGACGCTGCTACTCGTCTCCAGCACGCCGCTCGGCGCAGGAGTGTTGCTCAACATCTACGGCCGCGGCTGATACGACAACGGGCGGGCCTGACCCGCCTCAGTCGTGCAGGATGCTCTCGGCGTTGACGAGCCCCGTTCCAGCACCCTCTGCGGGTTCATCCGGCACAACCTACTCGCTGTCGGCTGCCCGGCGCGCAGGGAACTCGAGGAACGTCCATCGACGACGGATCAGGTCCACGGCGGGGCCCATGAGGATGAAGATCAGGACGGTGCCCGGGCCCACGGAGGCACCCATCAGCCAGCCGGCGAGCGCGCCGACGGCCTGCAGGATGCTGTAGCTCCACCGGAAGGGAAGCGGCGGATCCCAGGCCAGCGCCATGGCCTCGGCAGGGCCGGCGCCGGTGTTGCTGGCCAGGTAGCCCGCCACCCCGAACGACATCAGCACCAGGGCCAGAACCAGTGCCGTGACGCGCACGACAAGCGGCTCCAGGTCCGGCACGAGGGCCATTCCCACGGAGATGACGGTCCCGACGAGAAACCACTGCACCAACGTCCCGGGGCCGGGTTTCCTGCCGCGCGCCCACGCGATGGCGACGAAGACGGCCCCCACCATGATGTTCATGAGCCAGAACGGCGTTCCTGTCTGGATCGTCAAACCACTCACGAGCGTGGAGTAGCCGTCGGAGCCCATGCCAGCCTCCAGGAGGAGGGCCACCCCCAGCCCCAGAACCGTGCACGAGATGACCAACTGGGCGTACTGCGCCGCCACGGACCTGGAGGTCACCCATTGCAGTATCACGCCATCAAGATATCTGACCCGCGCCGGCTCAGGACGCCCCGGGGCGTGGTGATGTGCGCTCGAACTGCGGGTCGGGGACGTCGTAGCGGCGGAGAGTCGGGCGCACGGTTGCGCGGGCGAGGAGTCGCACCAGCCACCTCATCCCCACACCGAACCGCTCCTCGCGGGCAACCCGTCCGATCCGGTGCATGATCCAGGGCTCGTGGGGACTGCGCACGTGGTGATCAACGAGGTCGATCCGGCACAGGTGCTTCACGTGCTTGTAGCCGTACAACTGCGGCACGACGAGCCGGTACGGGGCCCCGTGGTCCCGCTCCAGCGGCCGCCCGTCACGGGAGTGGGCGATCATGACGTCGTCCCGCAGAAGTTCTTCGAGCGGGATGCTCGCGGTGAAGCCGTCGAGTCCCGTGAACAGGACCTCGACGGTGCCCGGCTCGGCAGGGTCCCGCAGAAGGGTGTCCCACAGATCGCTGAAGCGCCATCCGCTCCATCGGGTACCCACCGCGCTCCACGTCATGACGCAGTGCAGGTCAAGTGCCTTGGTCGTCCCCGGCACGGCATCCAGTGCTGCACGGTCAAGCGTGATCGGGTGGTCGACGAGCCCACCGACTTCGAGCACCGGCCCCTCGGGGATCGTGAACCTGGCAGCCAGGTACTGCGGCAACCCGAAGCGCGGGGCGGGGCCGATCAGTACACGTTGCCCCGGCGAGGGATCCTTCACCGCAAGCCGCCCGCCCCTGTGGCGATCGCATGCGGCGTGGGGCGCCGGATCAGTCCGCTGCACGCGTGGATGACGCTCCAGTAGGGACGCAACCGGCCTCCGTCGACCGGGCTGGTTCCACCACACAGCGTCGTCGTCATGCACGGACACTACCAGGTAGTAGAGCACACATTCTAGAACTCAGTGCCTACAATGGCGCCATGGCACGCCCCGCTCACTTCACCCATGACGACGTCCTCGACGCGGCAATGGCCTGCGTGGCCGCCACCGGGCCGAACGTCAGCGTCGCCGACATTGCCCGGCAACTGGGCGGACCGGTGGGCTCCATCTATCACCGCTTCACCTCGCGGGACGTCCTGGTCATTCGCCTCTGGTTGCGCAGCGTGCAGCGCTTCCAGGCCGGACTCTTCGAGATTGCCGAGACCATGGACGACCCGCACGAGGCGATGATCGCCATGGCCCTCCACATCCCGCAGTACTGCCGAACGCACCAGGACGAGGCCGTGAGTCTCACGCTCTTCCGGCAGGAGCGCCTGCTGACCGCCTGCCCCGCCGGGGTGCGCGACGCTGTTGCAGGCGTGAACGGCCCCGTCACCGCGATCATGCTGGAGTTGACGCAGAGACGTTACGGCCGACTCACGGCCGAGAACCGGCAGTGGGCACTCATGGCCACCCAGGTGGCGCCGTTCGGTCTCGTGCGGCCCCACCTCGGGGGACCCGTCCCCCGCCATGTCGACGACGCCGTCGTCGCATCCACCGACGCGATCCTGCGCCTCGGGGATCGGACCGATTCCTGAGCCTGAACCGCGCAGTTCAGGCCAGGGTCGCCGCGTCCCGCGTCCCGCGCGCCGATGGCCACAGCATCAGCTACGGCCCGGCCCGGCCGCACCGGCGACGGCCTGACGTGCGGCCCAGCAGACTCGTCGATCCATTGACCGGATCCCCCGGCAGGAATATTCTGAAATTCCATTCTGGGGGGGCTTGGTCGGCGACGCCGTGACGGCGGGAGGACGGGCTCGACGCTTCCCACAAGCTGTGAGGGGTCCGCAATGACGCAGGCAGTACTTCATCGATGGCTTCGGAGGTTGACCGTGGCGGCCGCCACCGCAGCCCTGGGGCTGACCGCCGCAGTGGTCACAGTGTCCCCGGCCAGGGCAGAGATCGACGTCTATTCAGCGCCGGGCCAGTACTTCGTCAACGGTCGCGACTGGCGCACCACCTGCGAGCCGTACTCGCAGACCCAGCGCTGCCGCACCGAGATCTGGGCCACCCAGGTGACACAGGTGAAGGGAAAGTTCGTCTCGAAGACGGGCTGGTACTTCAACAACCTGTCGTACCTGCCGTCGCCGCGCTCGTTGTGGAAGAACAACCCGCTGGGCGCCTACGGCAAGGTCAACGGCACAGCGAAGTGGAAGTCGACGGACGGCCGCCAGTGGCGCACGGTGTGCGACACCGCCGCCACTGGCCGCAACGGGTGCCGCTCCTACGCCAGCGCCCGTGTCATCGAGACGTACACGACCTCCGGGGGTGCGACGGCGTACCGGTGGGTCACCAAGGAGCTGTTCAACAACATCGTCCGCTTCGGCGCACTTCCGGTGTTCAAGAACGTGAACATGAACACCACGGTCTCGCTGAAGTACTTTGACGTCACCGTCAGCAGCCCGGTCTACGAACCGGACGGCACCGGCTTCGGGGCCATGGTCAAGGTTTGCTACACCCACGCACACCCGGATGCCGGCTCCGACGGCAAGGTGCGGGTGAGCCTGGACCCGTGGTCCTTCGGTGTCCTCGACCTGGAGGCCGGCGCCACTGACCTGGCGTACTTCGAGGCAAGCGCCGTGCCCAGCAGCACCCTGTGGACGCCGCTCTACAAGGAGACGAGGCTGGCGCTCGGGACCTGCAACACGGGCTACATCTCCGCCCACCACGGGAACCCCGACCTCTCCACCGGCTTCACGTTGCGCTACGCCCCCTCGGGCTCGGCGGATCGGATCACCTGGTACGCCCCCAGCTGAGGCGCCAACAGATGGAGCCGACCCCGGCCCGCGTCCTGGACGCGCGCCGGGGTCGTCGCCGTCCGGGCTGCAGGTGTGGTGGGATGTAGCGACTTCTCACGAAAGGCCACCGGATGATCACGCGTCGCCACCTGCTGTACGGAACAGGGCTGGCCGGACTGGCCCTCACTGTGGGGGCGTGTTCCGGCTCTGCAGAGGAACTGCGTGGCACCACCGCCGTTCTGGCGCTGCCACTGGAGGGCACACCCCACGTCGGGGCCGCCGCCACGGCTAGCGCCCGCATCGCCTGGCAGCTGATGACAGCCGACCCCGTGGGCCGGAGCCAGAACACGGCGATTGCCCCCAGCTCCCTCGCCGTGACCCTGGCGATGCTCGCCGAGGGTGCCGCGGGCACCAGCCTGCAGAGCCTGGACGACGCGTTCGGCCTCACGGGCGACGACCTGTCCGCCGCCATCGGGGCACTGCGGCAGGCGCTGGCCGACTATGAGGACCTGCCGAAGTCCGTGGATGCCGATGACCCACCGGAGACTCCCGTGGTTCACCAGGCCAACCGGGCCGTGATCATCGACGACGCCCAGGTGAGCCAGGACTTCCTCGACAGGCTGACCAGCTACTACGACACCGCCGCCGCCCGCGTCCCCCTGAAGGCTGCACAGGCGGATCTCGATGCATGGGCGAAGAAGAACACGGCCGGGCTCGTCGAGAAATCTGCCATCACGGTTTCCGCCGAGTCGCGGCTCATCACGCAGGACGCCCTGCTGTTCGCAGCCGCGTGGCGCCAGCGCTTCACGAACACCACTGCCGCTCTGACCTTCAGCACGGGTGACGGCGCCAGCAGCGACATCGACGCCCTGGCCGACACCTTCACGATTCCCTACGCCACGGGCGACGGATGGCAGGCCGTCCGCCTCCCTTATGACGACAACCTGGCCATGGACGTGGTTCTCCCCGCCGACGGCACCCACCCCGGCGAGTTGGACTTCGAGGAAGTCGATGCCAGCATCGCAGCACTCACCGAGGCCACCGTACGATCCGTTGACCTCGTTTTGCCGCCCAGCGACATCAAGGCTGCATGGGATCTCCTCGCGGCCCTGGGGGATGTGGGTATCGACCTCTCCGACATGGGTGGGATCTTCCCGGGCGCCTACGTCGGGCAGGTCGCGCAGCAGGTCCGGCTCACCGTCACCGCCAGCGGCACGGTGGGGGCTGCGATCACGGAGACAGGAATCCCGACGGGGGCGCGGCCTCCGGAGGCGGAGCCCGTCGAACTCATCGTCGACCGGCCGTTCGTGATGCGAGTCCTCGATGTCCGCACGGGCTGGCCGCTGTTCCTGGCCATCGTCAACGACCCGGCCATCCGGGCGGACTGAGCCACCATGGACACCTACGACATCAAGAAGGACCACCCGTCCCTGTACGCCCCCAAGCCGGTCGACTGGCACGTCGTCGAGGTGCCCGAACTGCAGTTCCTGCAGGTGGATGGGCACGGCGACCCGAACACCTCCCCCGCCTACACCGAGGCGGTCGAGGCGCTCTACCCCCTCTCCTACGGCATCCGGGCGCTCGCGAAGAGGGACCTCGGCCGCGTGCACACCGTCGGGCCACTCGAGGGGCTGTGGAGTGCAGAAGACCCCCACGACTTCGCGGCCCGGAACAAGTCCGCCTGGGACTGGACCATGATGATCTCCCAACCTGACTGGATCACCTCAGAGATGGTGGATGAGGCCACGTCCGTGACCGGGAAGAAGGCACTCCCCGGCCTGCATCGCGTGCGCTTCGCCCCGTACGCCGAGGGCAGGAGCGTCCAGGTGCTGCACGTCGGCTCCTACGACGATGAGGCCCCCACACTCAGGCGACTCCACGAGGAGTACCTCCCCGCGCATGGCCTCACCTTCAACGGCCGCCACCACGAGATCTACCTCTCCGATCCGCGTCGCATCGCGCCCGACAAGCTGCGAACGGTACTCCGTCAACCGGTGACCGACGCCAGCTGACAACGCTCCCCGCTAGCGTGCCGGACCGCCCCGGCCAACGACCCACAGGAGATCCGACACATGAAGCTCACCGTCAACACGTTCGTCACCCTCGACGGCGTCATGCAGGGTCCCGGAGGCGCCGAGGAGGACCCCACCGGCGGGTTCACCCAAGGCGGCTGGCTCGTCCCCTACGTGGACGAGGGCTTCGGCCAGGTGGTCGATCAGTGGTTCGCCGCCGGCGACGCCGTCCTGCTGGGGCGCACCACCTACGACCTCATGAGCGCCTTCTGGCCGCTGGTCACCGACCCTGAGAACGCGACCGCCACGGCACTCAACGACCGCCAGAAGTACGTCGTGTCCCACTCACTCACCGACCCGGGCTGGCAGAACACAACCGTGCTCACCGGGGACGTCGTCGAAAGTGTCCGGGCGCTGAAGGAGGAACTGGGCGAGGGCGAGCTGCAGGTCCACGGCAGCGCGCAACTCGCGGCCACCCTGCACGAGGCGGGCCTCGTCGACGAGTACCGCCTACTGGTCTTTCCCGTGTGCGTGGGACCGGGCAAGAGGCTGTTCCGGGAACAGGCTCCCCCCGTCGGCTTCGAGGTGGTGGACTCCCGCAGCACCGAGGCCGGCGTCACGCACCTCGTCCTGCGCCCCACGGCGTTCCGCAGCGGCGTCGTCGGAATCGAGGACGGTCGGGAGACGGTCTGACACCCGACACCCTTGTCCCTGAATATCCGCCTGGACTACGGTGGATGCACCCACCAGCGCAGGAGTCACCATGACCATGGGCAACAGCGACGTCGTCGAGCGCATCCGCGACGCACTCCACACCGGGCGCACTGTGCGGGAGGTCCGCATGTTCGGCGGCCAGTGCTTCATGGTGGACGAGAAGCTCCTGCTGGGCGTGATGAAGGACGGCGCCCTGCTGGTGCGCACCAACCCCGAGAACGGCGACGACCTCCTCGCCGTCGACGGGGCCAAGCAGGCGGAGATGGGCGCCGGCCGCTCGATGGGTCCCAGTTGGGTGTCGGTCGCCCCGGAAGCAGTGGCCACGGAGGAGGCCCTGCAGTTCTGGATGGACGAGGCACTGGCCTACAACGCCACGATCACCGATCGCTGACATTTGGGGCCGAAGCCCCCACGATTAGCACATCCGGCGACCCCTAGGATTCAGCCGGACCTACCCGCCCGTCCTGGTCGCCGAGGCGCTGGCGTACCAGGTTGCCACCAGCAGGAACATGGGAGGCGGCAAGGAAATGGCGCGAGGTTGGCATCTCGTTGCCTCCGACACGGAGTTTGAGCACGGCACGGGACCCGAAGTGCACGGTGAGGCCATCTCGCTGCTGCTTGCGGTGTCGGGTCGCGCCGTCGGCCCCGACAAACTTTCCGGCCCCGGGGCCACAGGCTTCCTTGCCGACGCGGTGGCGCTCGGCTAGGCGGCCCTGGACGTCATGCCGCGGGAGATGATTCCCGAAACTGCCATGGTGATCAGCATCGTCCCCACCAGGAAGAGCAGCCCTCCGCCGACGATGGCGGCTTTGTCCATGCCGACCAGCACGGTGATCATCATCCAGATGACCGCAGAAATCAGTCCCGCAATCAGTCCGCCTCTGACTTGTTCCCTCATGGCGATCCCCCATCACTCTGAACAGCCACCGCGCCACAGCATCATGGTCCGGCAACCGTGGTTGCCAATAATACGTGGCAATATTACGCGCTACCCGGTCAGGCGCGGCCTTCAATCACCGGTGGACGGCAGACCGGGTTTGCCGGGCCCACCCTGGACACTCTTCAACAGGCCCGCGAGACGTATCAGGACGCTGTCGTTCTCGAGTGCGACCATCTGGGCGATGACGCCTTCCTCAAGCTGCCAGCGAAGGTTGATGGGGCTCAAGTCCGCCGTGGCGAAGGCCCCGGGGGTGAGACCAGCAAAGTACATGAAGGCGGTGTTCATGGGTGGTTCCCTGGAGACATCGCGCTTCACCCGGTCGCGGTAGTCAAAGATGGAGCCGTAACCCTTCACGGTGGAGAAGGAAATCCACTTGTCGCCGTCCTTGAACGCGCACCTAGCCTGGCCCTCGGGGTCAAGCACGACCGGCCGGCCAACAACCTTCGACACCTGCTTCGCAGTGGGACAGGTGAGGGTGAAGGCTTTGGCCGGGACTGTCGGTGCAGGTGGTTCGGCGATGGCAGCAATGAACAGTTTCGCCAGACTGAGGGAGAGTTCCGGTTGTGCCAACGGCACGGACAGGTTGAAGAGTCGCCCGTCGGGCTTGCCGTCGTTCCAGTACAGGATCACGCTGCCATCGGCATAGCTGAAGGCCCCGGCGCCCAACTCGGGCACGTCCACGACAGGCTTTCCGGCGCTTTCCGCGGATTCCCTGAGGTTGCCCAAGATGTAGCCAAACTCGTCGAACGAGAACCGAACGCCCTCTCCATCGATCTTGACATAGCTGCAGCCGTTGGCCGAGAAGCCGACTTGGTAGAAGGTGTACCCCAGAATTGCCTCCATGTCAGGCTCGGATGGGCAGTACACCATCGTGGGCTCCGGGCCCGGTTCCTCGGCCGCGGCCGTGGTTGTCAGGGCGGTCGCAGCCAGCATTACAGCGCAGGCTGCGGCAAGAATTCGGGATCGAACGCGCATCGTTGGGCTCTCTCTCGTCGACGCCACCGCCCCACTGAGGAGTCACACGTGGGCAGCGACCGTGATTGCGGTGATCATAACCCCCCGACAAGGAGATTCAGCGTGAACGTCAATCACCCGTCGACGGCAGGCCCGGCTTTCCCGGCGTCGTCGGTGAGTCGTCGCCGTGCTGGACGGCGGCAAACATCAGAGCGAGACGTCGCAGGACATCTTCCTCCCCGGGGGAAGTCAACTGAGCCACGACCCCCTCTTCAAGCTGCCAACTGAGGAGAGGCGGCGTGAGATCCGAGAATTCGAAGGCCCCGGCGGTGAGGCCAGTGAAATACCGGAATTGGCCCATGAGTGGCGCACCACCGACCTGGTATTCGCGTATTTGGGCTTCGCGGAACTCGACGATCGAGCCGTACCGCGGCGCGATGAAGAAAGCAACCACACCGTCGCCGCTCGTGAACGCACACGGATAATATTCCATGGGGGCCAACGTGGCCGTCCGGCCCAGTACCCGCGTGACCTGCTTGGCCGTCGGGCACGTGAGCGTGAAGGCCTTGGCGGGGACATTCGGGGGTGCGATACCCATGGCGGCGGTGAACAGTTTGGCCAGGCTGACAGCGACATTGTCAACCGCCAACCGGACCGAAAGGGAGTAGATCCGACTGACAGACTCGCCGTCGGTCCACCGCAGGTTCACGTAAGCGCCGTCCACCCAGCTGAAAGCCCCTGCCCCCAACGTCGGGACGTCCTCAACGGTGAAGCCTTCGTCCTCCGTCGACGTGCGCAGGCGCATGAAATCCTCTGTCGAACCCACGTCGAAGCTGAACCCCACCCCTGCGTTGCCGTCCCCCACGTAGGAACACGACTTTTCCCCGTATGCGAAGAGGGAGAGGTCGAGACCAGCGGTGGCCGAGACTTCCGGGGGTGTGGGGCAATACACCATGGGCCAGTCCTCGGCCCTCGCAGTGGGGGCCAGGGCGGCCACCAACAGGATCGCAGCGCAGGCTGCGGCAAGAATTCGGGATCGAACGCGCATCGTTGGGCTCTCTCTCGTCGACGGCCGTGGCCCACTGATGAATTCGTCAGTCGGGCATCGGCCACCACTCAGGTCGGCCCCCGCACCACGTCCTCGGGGCACAGCGACCGTGAATGTAGTGATCATAACGTCACCCCTTGGGATCGTTAGAGCAATCGTTGTTGATTCGTGATCACCCACCCGGCGCTTTCCTTGACGGTCGGTGATGTGATGGGCACAAGCGCTTCTGACGAGGGGAGTTCACGATGCTCACACGTCGCCACGCACTGCAGGGAGCGGGCCTGGCCGGGCTCGCACTGGCGCTGGGAGGCTGTTCCGGATCGTCGCCCAACGCGGAGGATCTGCATGGGGCCACCGACCTGCTCACCCTCCCCTTGGACGGCACGCCCCACGTGGCCGACGCCGCCACCGCGAGCTCCCGCATAGCGTGGCAGCTGATGGTGGCCGACGAGGATGTTCGGACGCTCAACAGGGCCATCTCCCCCAGTTCCCTGGCCGTGACGCTCGCGATGCTCGCCGAGGGTGCCAGCGCCGGCAGCCTCACGAGCCTGGACGAGGCGTTCGGCCTCAGCGGCGACGAACGCTCCGCCGCCATCGGCGCCCTGCGCCAGTCGCTGGAACAGTACGAGGACCTGCCGACGTCGGTGGATGCCGACGACCCACCCGAGAGCCCCGTGGTGCACCAGGCCAACCGTGTGGTGATACTCGACGAGGCCGCAATCAAACAGCCGTTCCTGGACCGACTGGCCAGCTACTACGGCACCAGCGCCGTTCGACTTCCCGCCGAGGAGGCGAAACCGGACCTGGATGCCTGGGCCAGGAAGAACACGGCAGGGCTCATCGAGGAGTCCAAGATCGAGATCACGCCCGACGTCCGTCTCATCACCCAGGACGCCGTGCTGTTTGCTGCCCGCTGGAGGCAGGAGTTCGCGCAGGACGACAGACCCCTGAGCTTCACCACCGGTGAGGGCGCCACCACCCAGCTGGATGCCCTCTTCGACAGCTTCCAGATTTCGTACGCCACTGACGCCGGCTGGGAGGCCATCCGGCTTCCCTACGACGACAACCTCGCCATGGATGTCATCCTCCCCGAACGCGGAGTCCACCCCGCCGAGTTGGAGTTCACCACCGTTCACGCCAGCAGCGCCGCCCTGAGTGGGGCGAAGCAACGGCCCGTGGATGTGACCATGCCCCCCAGCGACACCAAGGCAACGTGGAACCTGCTGAAACCTCTGGCTGACATGGGGGTGGACCTGTCGCGCATGGACGGGATCTTCGACGGCGGTGAGACGCTGCAGTTCGCCCAGCAGGTGGTGCTGACCGTCACCGCCAAGGGCACGGTGGGGGCGGCGCTCACGGAGGCCGCCGTCGGAGAGTCCGCGGTGCAGGCCCCGGAAGCCGTGAAGTTCGTCGCCGATCGTCCCTTCCTCATGCGCGTCCTCGACACCCGCACGGGCTGGCCGCTGTTCATGTCCATCGTCAACGACCCGGGCGACGAGACGCCCTGAGTTCTACGCTCGCGTGGTGACGTGGTCGTGGTGACCGCGGAACCGCACGAAGCTGTACACGATCAGGCCGAGCGCGAAGCCTCCGGACGCCATCATGGTCACGCCCGTGACCCAGCCGCCGAACAGCCACCACTTCGCATCAATGGGCCACCACCCCGGGGCGCGGAAGTCCATCCCCCACAGGATCCCGACCGTCACGATCATCAGTGCCCCCATGGTGCTCATCACGATCCGGGGCCACGTCTGCACCCCCTCGGCGGCGAGGTGGTAGGCGCGGGCCTTGAGGGGGTGGAGCAGCTTGTCGGCCCAGCTGTACTGGGTGGAGAGCAGTGCCAGTCCGGCTGCGATGAGCAGCAGCCCCGGGCCGGGCAGGAACAGTGCAGCCACCCCCACAATCAGCAGGACGTACCCGCCGATTTCTGCAGCAAGCCGCTTGGCCAACCCCATCGGGGAAATCGGCTTGCGGGCAGTGCGGGTCACGGGCGGCCTCCCTTGGTCGCGTCAAAGGCACCAGGGTTCAAGGTCCCAGCACTTCCAGTAATTTTGCCATGCCGCGCCAAGCATTCCATCGGACCACGGAACGAACCTGCATGGCACCCCAGTCCCTGAAATGCACCGCATCCGGGAGCGACGTTGCTGGTGCAACGCGTCAGGACGGCAGCTCGCCCGGCCCCCCAACGAGGATCCTGGCGAATGTAGCTGCGGCAACCGTTCCTGCCCGACTGGGCAGTCTCGCACTCCGTCTTCCACTTCCGGCGGTTGGACACCAGATGCGGCTGACCAGAAGAGACGCTTCTGATCCCGCTCAGCCCGAGAGCGCGCCCAGCCAGTCAGCTGTGCCAGTGGGGCGACGGCTGCAGGGACGGAGGAGTCGCCCGTCCCTCGAGGTGTGTGGGCGGACTTGTCCCCCTGAGCAGAAATCGGTGATGGAGCCGGGGAACACGCGCCGGGTCGATCTGCCGGGGCGGGGTGAACCACGGCAGCCCGGTTTCCGGGTCGAGGAGGATCTGCCACTGGACTTCCGCTGATCTGTCCGGATCCGGCTCCACGAGGCGGTGGTGGTAGGCGCAGAGGAGGACCCCATTCGCCACGCAGGTGGTGCCTCCCGCCCACCACGGTGTGTGGTGGTGCGCATCGCATGCTGCCGGTGGGGCATCACATCCCGGGAAAGCACACCCCAGGTCCCGCAACACGAGAGCCGCCCGGATCGCTTTGGTGAAGAACCTGTGGCTCCGACCCACGTCCAGTACTTCGGAGGGCCCACCCAGCACTGCCGGGATGACCTGGGCGTCGCAGCACAGCCGTCGGGCCTCACCCGCGGAGATGGGTTCCCCGGAAGCCAGCAGGGCGCCCGCCCCCAGACCCTTCATCAACGTCTCCAGTGTGAGACTCAACAGAACCTGCGGCCGGTCGCCACCCACAGCTGGAAGCTGTCCGGAGGAGGCGGTGATGCCACACCACCGAACGAACGCGTCCGCGCGTCGCGCCGACCGCTCCGGCACTTCACCGGCCAACTGGTACGACGCGGCGGACGGCATCAGCGCTTCCAACTGCGCGAGGAACAACTGACCGTCGGCAATCGGCACCTGTCCGCGGATCAGCATCGAGCCGTGATGGTCCGGGTAGACGACCATCGACCTCCGCTGGAACGCGATCCGTGCGTCTCGCTCCACACGGTCCGCCTCCAGCGCCTCAGCGTGGTCCGGGTCGACGACTTCCGCCATCCGCTGCGCCAGTACTCTCAGCTCATCCGGGTCCAGCCGGTCGGCAAACGCCACCACCTCGGACTGACACGTCTCCAGCTGCGACGGCGACAACGCCAGTGGCAAGTGCTTCAACCCGGCAACTATCCCCCGCGCCTGCTGCCCCGAGAGGGTGCCGTCACGCCACGCCCGGGCCACGACCGGGAACCTGTCTGCGAGATCCTTGGCCAGCCGCACATCGGACCGCGACGAGGCACGGGAGACCCGATTGGTTGCGTGCAGCCGCTCTGCCACACTCAGCCCCGGCTCGCGCACCATCTCCGCGTCGTGCAGCAAACCCATCCGCACGGCCGCGAGCCGGTCACACAGACCGTCGACCCCCGCCACCACCGCAAGCAACCCGGAGGCATCTCCGGACGTGGCCGACGCCATCGCGACGACGACATCCAGAACAGCAGCCAGCTGCCCCAAGCCCCCGTCGGTGGTTTCGTCCATACCCCTATTGTTCCCACCACCACTGACAAAAATAGAACACACAACCATTTATCGTCCAGGACCCAGCATCGTTACCACATCGTTACATTCAGATAGTGCAGAGGCCCAGTCCTACACGGCACAGGGGCAAGCCTGGGGTGTTCATCTCCGGGACGATCCCCCGCCGCGCGCCTCAACCCCGGTGAGGCTGGAGCAGCTGGTGCAGCTGGTGCAAGATCGTCCAACCAGCCGGACGCAACTGGCACAACACCAGCCGCTACATGACCGTCGAGGGCGCGTAGGCCCTGCGTCGAGCCTGCGGAACCGACCACACCGGGAGACCCGCTGCCGACCAGCACAGAGGTGGAGTGGGCGGTCCCATCAGGTGGCGGTCAGGGCGTCGGCGTTGCGGCGAACATGGAGCGTCGCCCCTCGAACGCGCGGCCGAGCGTGATCTGGTCTGCGTACTCCAGGTCACCACCCACCGGCAGGCCGCTGGCGGGGCGGGTGACCTTGACGCCGAAGTCGCGCAGCATCCGGCTCAGGTATGCGGCGGTGGCCTCGCCCTGGGTATCGGGGTCGGTGGCGATGATCACCTCGGTGACCTCCCCGTCGGCGAGCCGCTGGAAGAGTTCACGGGTGTGGAGATCGCCGGGGCCGCGCCCGTCGATGGGCGAGATGGAACCACCCAGCACGTGATAGAGGCCACGGAACTCGTTGGTGCGCTCCACGGCGATGACGTCCTTGGACTCCTCCACCACGCACACCATGGAGCGGTCGCGACGGGGATCGCGGCACACACGGCACCGGGTCTCCTGCGTCACGTTGAAGCAGACTTCGCAGAACTTGGCGGACATCTTCACCCGCCGCAGGGTGTCGGCGAGGCTGAACACGTCCTCCTCGGCCGCGTCCAGCAGGTAGAACGCGATGCGCTGCGCACTGCGCGGGCCCACACCGGGCAGCCTGCTCAGCTCGTCGATGAGGTCTTGAATCGGTCCTTCGTACACCGAACCCTCAGAACCCGAAGCCCTCGGGCAGCGTCGGCATCTGCGGCATGCTGGCCTGGGCTGCGCCGTCCGCTTCTTCCTTGGCGGCACGGAAGGCGGCGATCACGAGTGCGGCGAGGGTTTCGGGGTCCTCGGGGTCCCAGGCTTCCGGGCTGATCTCCAGGTGCAGCAGGTCACCCAGACCGGAGACCGTGGCCGTGACGAGTCCGCCACCGGAGGTGCCCTCGAACTTGCGGTTCGCCTGGTCCTCCTGCGCCTTCATCACGTCGGCCTGCATCTGCTGTGCCTGGGCCAGCAGGGCGTTCATGTCCATGCCTTCAAACATAGTTTTCCGTCTCCGTTCATTGGCGCTGCGGCCAGCATATGCGCCATTGGCGAGGCATGCGTCCCCGTCTCTTCGACGTGGCACCCGTCTGCCGGGCGGGAACGGTCAGAACGTAGTCTGGGCTCCCATGGGAGTACTTGAGATGGTCCTCGTGGCCATGGTGGTACTCACCGGGGCAGCTACGCAGCGGGTGAGCGGGATGGGCTTCGGCCTCGTCAGTGCGCCTCTACTCGTACTCATCATGGGTCCGTTTCTGGGAATCCTTCTGACGAACACTCTGGGGCTGACCACCAGTCTCATCGTGCTGACCCAGGTCTGGCGCCAGGTGGAGCTGCGGAAACTGGCGCTTCTTGCACCTCCCGCCCTGCTCGCCATCATCCCGGGCGCCTGGGTGGCGCTGAACGTACCAAGTGCCCCTTTGGCCATCGTCGTTGGCAGCATGACGTTCTCGGCTCTCCTCGGAATGCTCCTCAGTGAGCGCCTGCGGGTGTTTCACGGCACCACCGGTGCGGTTGCGGCCGGCGCCCTGTCCGGGTTCATGAGTGTCACGGCCGGCGCCGGGGGTCCGGCCATCACCCTCTACGCACTCTCGACGCGGTGGAAGCACCGATCCTTCGTCGGCACTGCACAGCTGTGCTTCGCGATCATCACCGCCGCCTCGCTCACTGCCAAGGGAGGGCCCCCGGACCTGCCCGCGGCAACGTGGGCGCTCACCCTGGGAGCGCTGCTCATGGGCGTACTGCTGGGCGGTCGCGTGGCACGCTACATCCCTGCGACCCTCGCCCGCGCGCTCATGGTCGGGCTCGCGCTGACCGGGTCACTCACCACAGTGGCCAAGGGCATCATCGACCTCTGAGGGACAGCTCACTCACCTGCGGGTCAGGGGGCGTTTTTGTCCTCCACGTCAATGACCTGCGCGTCGAAGGTCGCCGCCAGCAGTGCGGCGGCCGCCTCGTCGGCGTTGACCAGCTCGACATCGTCGGAGGCAATGTCAGCCTCCGCCCGCTGGGGCTCCTTCTCGGAGGCCGATGCGGCACTGGCGACGGCGTCGGCCATCTGCCGTGTGGCGGGCGGCGGGCCCGGCGGCGGGGCGGACTGCGCGGGGGTGGGCTGCGCCGCGGCGGCCTGCTCGCCCGACTTCGTCTCCACGGCCTGGATCCGCAGTTCCACACCGATCACCTCGATGAGGGAGTCGGCCAGCACGTCCTGGTTGCCGCTCGCGGAGAAGTTCTCCTTGGCGCCGGCGCTGGCGAAGCCGAGCACCAGTTGACCACCGGAGACCTCGATCACCTGCGCGTTCTGGGACAGCAGCATGTAGGTGAACCGACGTCTGCCCTTGACCTCCTCCAGCACGTTGGGCCACACCCTCCGCAGCTCAGAGGTGGTGAGTGCCACCTGCGACTCGGCGCGTGGCCTGGCAGCCGCAGGCGCTTCCTGCTGCGCGGGGGCCTGGGCGCTGCCGGCGGCCGGAGCGCCGGCCGGGCGCTGCCGCAGAGGCTGCTTGGCAGGGCCCTGCGCCGGGGCTGGCCTCGAGGGGGACGACGGGGCGGACGGCTGCTGGGCTGGTGCCGGCTGGGCGGCAGTTTCCCGGGAGGGGGCCTGCTGGGCGGGACGCTGCGTCGGTTCAGCAGGTGCCGCAGCCTGGGGGCGCTCCTCCCTCGCCGGCTGCGGGGCCGGTGCCTGCGGAGCGGGTGCCTGCCGCTCGGCCGGGGGCTGTTCAGCGGGCACCTGCTGGGCCGGTGCCTGGCGGGGCTGCGGGGCGGGAGCCTGCTGCGGCTGCGGGGCTGGCCGGGCGAGAGCCTTCTCCGGGGGCCGGTGGCCCTCGACGTCGTCCCAGTTCGCCACGGGTGCCTCCCCGGAGCCGATCATCCCGACGCGCCGCTCAAGACGATCCATGCGGGCGTTGAGGCCGCGCTCGTCGGCGTCGGCACCCGGGAGCAGCACGCGGGCGCACATCAGCTCCAGGTGCAGGCGGGGTGCGGTGGTGCCGCGCATGTCCGTGAGACCCGTGGCGATCACCTCGGCGGCGCGGGTCAGTTCCCCGTTGCCCATGCCCGCCACCTGGGTGGCGAGGCGCTGGGCCTGGTCGGTGGAGACCTCGAGCATGCCGTTGGTGGCGGCGTCGGGGACGGCGGCCAGGATCACGAGGTCGCGGAGACGGCGCAGCAGGTCCTCGGCGAACCGGCGCGGGTCCTGGCCCACCTCGATGACCTTGTCGATGGTGCGGAACACACCCGCACCGTCGCCGGCGGCGAAGGCGTCCATGATCTCGTCAAGCAAGGCGTCAGGGGTGTAGCCGAGCAGTGCAGCAGCCTGTTCGTGGCCGACTCCCTCCTCCCCCGCCCCGCCGAGCAGCTGGTCCAGCACCGAGAGGGAGTCACGCACGGACCCGCCGCCGGCCCGGACCACCAGCGGCAGGGCAGCGGCGTCCACGTGGACGCCCTCGGTGTCGCAGATCTGGGACAGGTACTCGGTGAGGATGCGCGGCGGCACCAGCCGGAACGGGTAGTGGTGGGTGCGGGAACGGATGGTGCCGATGACCTTCTCGGGCTCGGTGGTGGCGAACACGAACTTGGCGTGCGGTGGCGGCTCCTCCACCAACTTGAGCAGTGCGTTGAAGCCCGCCGTGGTCACCATGTGGGCCTCGTCGACGATGTAGATCTTGTACCGGCTGGCCACGGGGGCGAAGAAGGCACGCTCCCGCAGGTCGCGGGCATCATCCACACCACCGTGGGAGGCGGCGTCGATCTCGATGACATCGATGCTTCCGGGGCCGCCGCGGGCGAGGTCGGTGCAGGACTGGCACACCCCGCACGGTGTGGACGTGGGGCCCATCTCGCAGTTCAGGCAGCGTGCCAGGATGCGGGCCGAGGTGGTCTTGCCGCAGCCACGGGGACCGGAGAACAGGTAGGCGTGGTTGACCTTGTTGTTGTCCAGTGCGCGTTGCAGCGGCACGGTGACGTGGTCCTGACCGATGAGCTCCTGGAACGTGTCGGGCCGGTAGCGGCGGTACAGCGCCAGCGGTGCGGCCGGCGCCTCAGGGGTGGTGCGGCGCGAGTTCAAGACCGCACCAACGGCCGACGCGGGCAGCCACGACGACTCTGCAGAGGAGTCCTCCGGGTCGTCGAGAGGTTCCTCGGCGGGATCGTCGAACAGGCCTGGGCCATCCTGTTCCACTACGTCATCGGGCGCAACGTCGTCGATGCCCTCGTCGCCGAACAGGCCCGGGCCGTCCTGGAAGATGTCGTCCGGGGGCGGTGCGTCGCCGCTCAGGGTGTCCCCCGGCTCGCCGATGGGGCCGTACTCGTCCTCAAGGTCCTGGTCCACGCTGGACAGCCTATGCCAGCGCACGGACATGTCGTGCCCGGCCCGGGTCCTGCGTCAGGGCATGAAAAAAGGCCCCTCGCGCACCCAGAAGAGCTCACTTACCCTTGCTGCCTTCCGACCCTGGGGGAGTTGGGCGAGTTACTGCCGCGCGAGGAACCAAAGACAAGCCTACCGGATCCGTCGGAAATGGCCACCCGAACCCCGAGGACCGTTTGGCACAGGCACTTCTCGGCCATTCGTCGCAGAGACAGGTCGAGCATTCTCAGCAGGGAAGGACCACCTGAACTGCTGCCTGTCCGGGTGGAAGCTCGGTCTCGATCGAACCTCCTGCAGTGGAAATCCGGTAGCTGCCGGCGAAGCCATGAATGGTGACGGCGCCCGCGCCGTCGGTCTCCAGATGGGTCTCGGGGTACCACCACTCCCCCCGCAGCAGCTCGTGGAGGGCGTCATAGGCCGGCTTGCGCGTGCCGTCGACGCGGACGAGCCCGCAGGGAGCGCCCAGCCACGCCCCACGGTCGGTGATCCCCCAGTATGTGAGCGACTCGACGGCTGGGTGGGACACGACGGTGCGGTAGTGCCGCACGATCTCGTCGGCCTGGCGCGCCTCCCCCTCCGGCGTCGAGGGCCACGAGTCGACGACGTGGTCGTTGAGGTCGACGATCTCCGGCGGCATCAGGTCCCCCGACACCAGCGTCGTCTCGGTCAACTGGAGGGGAAGCCCGAACCGCGAGAACCGTTCGAGCAACTGCCACACCTGCTCCTCGCCGCGGTACCCCTGGTGCATGTGCGTCTGCAGCCCCACCGCATCGATCTGGATGCCGGCGTCGAGGCACTCCTCGATGAGATGTTCGTAGTCCGCGGACAGGTCGAAGTCGTTGAGGACGAGACGGGCACGAGGGTTCGCAGCGTGGGCCTCCTCGAATGCCATGGCCACCATCTTGACTCGGCCCTTGCGCTGGGCGAGGCGGGTGACGGCGTTGTCCTCCGCCGTGAACACGGGAAGGATGACCACCTCGTTGATGGCGTCCCACAGGTCAATGACCCCGGCGAATTCCGTCACCTCACGCCTGATGCGTCCACGGATCACCGCCTCCACCTCGTCCTCGGCCACGTCGAGGAGCCATGGGGGCGCCAGCGTGTGCCACACGAGGGGATGCCCCTTGACGGTCACGCCACGGTCGGTGAACCATTCCGCGGTGCGGCGCAGACGGGCGGTGTCCGTGTGACCGCGCACCGGTTCGAAGCCGCGCCAGTAGAACGGCAGCGTGACCGTGTTGAACAGGTTCAGGTAGTCGGCTGCCAGCGCCTCCGCACGGCTGGCGGACTCGTGCGGGGTCTCCCAGGCCGACGGGGCCCCCGCCGGTGGTGGTCCGCCCAGCCAGTCGACGAAGTCGAACCCGATGTTGCCGAAGCCGAACGCCTGACGCGTCTGCTGCACGGTGACGGCTGCATTGCGCAGCGGCTCTCCGGCAGTGTCGACGAGGGCAACGCGGGCCTCGGAGAACCGGTGGCTGATGTCAGGCATGGACGCAATCCTCCGAGGCGTACGGTCCGGGGGTCACGAGGCCCACGGTTCCCTGGCGACGCGCACATCGGCGCCGCTGCGGGCGGACTCCTCGATGGCGAGTCCGAGCAGATGGTCCTGACAGGCGTCGGCCAGCGGATATGGCGCCGGCCCCTCGGACCGGGTCCACAGCCCCACCTCCTCCAGGAGCGATGCGACCGCGATGTCGTCCTCGGACAGTCGTGTCCCCACCCACGGATTCCGGTAGACCATGCGGCCTTCGAAGGACGCCGACACCAGGTCGTTGCCCTCCAGGTTCATGTCGATGCCGGTGCGCCGGTAGGAGATGGGGGACACGATCACACCTTCGGTTGTGAGGTGGGTGACGGTGTCGTCCACGATCTCGCCCCGCTCCCCCCGCACCACGAGGCGTCGCGCCAGCAGCGGGTTCCACCACTGGTTGTCGGTGAAGTCGTACAACCCCATCCGCCCGCCGCCGAAGTCGAGGGTGGCGATCGTGGTCGTCAGGGGACGCGGTGCGGGGTTCTCCACCCATCCGTCGGGTGTCAACGGGTCCATCTGCGAAGCGACGAACGACCGCGCATTCACACGTACCTCCCCCGGCCCCACGTCCAGGAAGGTCCTCATCATCGAGGTGGCGTGGTAGAGGTGCGTGGAGGAGATCTGCACCGCCGTGGGTGCCCCGATGACCCCACTGCGCACGACGGCCAGCCGTGCGGCATGCCCGGGCATGCGCATGTACTGCTCGGCCACCTGCACGCGACCGCTCCCGCCCACCTTCGCCCACAGTGCCCGGAGTCCGTCCACGGTGGGCGCCGGCGGCGTTTCCGCCAGGACGTGTGCTCCCGCGTCCACCAGTTCGGTGACCACCTGCGGCATCGCGTCCCACGTCACCGAGGCGATGACGAAATCGGGGGAACATGCCAGTGCCTCACCGATGGTGCGGACGACGGGAATCCCCCACGACCGCGACCGCTCCGCCCCCGCGTCGGAGTGCGCCACCACGGCGACGGCCTCCAACCGGTCGGGAGCCTCCCGTGCCATGCGGAGGTGGAAGTCGGACCGCCAGCCGGTGCCCACCACCGCGAACCTCATTGGATGTGTCACGCGCATCACGCCCCGGGTCGGTAGTCGAAGGTGACGACGTCGGCTGTGGCGTCGCTGGGTTGCCCGTTGCTGGTGGCGTAGACCCCCATCCACAGACCCAGAAATCCTCCCACCGTGACCGGGTCGAGTTCCCGCCCGTCCACCACCGCGAGTGTTTCCGTGCCCGAGGGCGTCTCCACCGCCAGGCTGTACTCCTGCCCGCGGGCCCGGACCATCAGCGTCACGGTGCCATCGGAAGAAAGTTCGAGCGGCGTCTCGGCCAGTACCGTCTCGTCACCACTTCTGCGATGCGCGGCCCGGACCACCATGCCCCCGTCCGGACCGGGCGCGACGTACACGGTTGCGTGATCGCCCTCGGACTGGCGGAGCACAAGGCCCACATGCTCATGCGGGAGCCGCGTCCGCGGGCGGATCGTGGCGGTGACGTCGACGTCGACGTGCTGCTGGCGCACGCCGAGGAATGTCGGGGTCAGCCGCTGGGCGAGGGTGACTGGCTGCAACGCCAGGCGCCATCCGTCGCCCTGAGGTGTCGCGAAGGCCGTCACGGGTCCGCGCAGCGACGTCCACCGCGGGTCGTCCGGGCCCACCGGGCCCGCCTGGGGGGCCAGCTGCACGGCTGCGGAACCGGGCACCTCCAGCGTTGGGGACACCTGCCCGACACCGGGCGCGAAGATGGGCCAACCGTCCTCCCACTCGACGGGGACGAGGAACGTTTCGCGGCCAAGGTTGTAGTGGTACCCGCCGTAGGGTCGCATCGCGAGCAGTACTGCCCACCACGATCCGTCAACGGCCTCCACCAGGTCAGCGTGACCGACGCCGACGATGTCGGCGGTGCGTCCCAGGTTTCTGTGTGTCAGCACCGGGTTGGCGCGGTTGCCCACGTAGGGGCCGGTGACGTGCTCGGAGCGGGCGACGGAGACCGCGTGGTGAAGGTCGGTGCCCCCTTCAGCCGTGAGCAGGTAGTAGAAGTCGCCGATCTTGTACAAGTGCGGCGCCTCAGCCCACACCGCCCCGAGCAGGGCACCGTTCCACAGGATGTGTTCGTCACCCACGAACGACATGGTCTGGGGGTCGAGTTCGCGCACCCAGACCTCCGTCTGGTCATGCCATGGCGGATCGAGGACAAGCCTCGTGCCGTGCACCCACATCCTGCCGTCGTCGTCGAAGAAGAGTGACGGGTCGATCCCGCCACCCTCCAGCCAGATGGGGTCCGACCACGGACCCGCCGGGTCGGTGGCCGTCAGGAGGAAGTTGCCTCCCCGTGAGCGGTCAGAAGAATCGACCATGGTGCACGCAATCCAGAACACACCGTTGTGGTGACGCAGGGTGGGGGCGTACAGCCCGCCCGAGGACGGGACCCCTGCCATGTCGAGTTGTCCCTCCCGGTCGATGGCGGAGCCGATCTGGGTCCACGAGACGAGGTCGCGGCTGTGGTGGATCGGGAGTCCGGGGAAGTACTCGAACGTGGACGTCACCAGGTAGTAGTCGTCCCCCACCCGGCAGATGGAGGGGTCGGGGTAACAGCCGGGCAGGATGGGGTTGGTCACGGTTGTCATGTCAGGTCCACCTCGACGGACACGATCCGCTGGTCGGCTGACGTCACCTGGTGCACGTCGCCGGTGATGACGGTCCGTACCCGCTCGGTTGCTGTCCCGGCAACGACGTGGCCCTTGCCGGGGCGCGTGCTGGTGATACCGCCGCCAGTGGTCTCCCTGAGGTCGCCCGACTGCGTGGCGGTGGCTGAATGCGAGGCCACCCAAAGATCCACCTCACCTGGTTCCACCACCTTGACCATGCGGCGATTGGTGAACGCGAACCGCGCGGTGGGCACGCCGAAGGACACGGTGCCGGACTCGCCCGGCTCGAGGAACACGCGTGCGTACCCGATGAGTTGTACCGTCGGGCGCGTCAGTGACGCATGAACGTCGTGGCCGTAGAGCTGCACCACGTCGGCGCCGGCCACCTGGCCCGTGTTCGTCACCGTGACCGTGGCCCGGATGACACCGTCGGAGGGTGTTGCGTCGCTGGTCTCCAGCGAGGAGTAGCTGAAGGTGGTGTAGGACAACCCGAACCCGAAGGGCCGCAACGGGGTGGAGTCGGCGACGGTGACGTCGGAGGGACCACCCAGCAGCGGGCGCAGGTAGCTGTAGGGCTGCGCCCCACCAGAGCGGGGCAGCGACACCGGCAGTCGACCAGAGGGGTTGACCCGGCCGGTCACGATGTCGGCGATCGCCAGGGCTCCCCCCTCCCCCGGGAAGAACGCCTGCAGCACGGCAGCCGGACGGGCTCCGGGCCCGTCGAGGGCCCAGTCGATGGCGTACGGGCGTCCGGTGAGCAGGATCAGCACCACGGGGGTGCCCGTGGCCACCATGGCCTCGACGAACTGTCGCTGCACGCCCGGGAGCTCCAGGGTGTCGACGTCGTTGCCCTCACCGACGGTGCCGCGGCCGAAGAGACCTGCCCGGTCCCCCACCACGACGATGGCGACATCCGAGGACGACGCTGCTGCGGCGGCCTCGGCGAACCCGGAGGTGTCCTCGCCCTCGACCTCACACCCCTGGAGGTGGACGATGTCTGGGCCGGGCTCGTCCCCGGGCCTGAGTGCGCTTGTACACGCCTCCAGGACGGTGGCGATCTCGAAGCCCATCGGCAGGTCGGGATGACTGGCCAGGACGTGATTGGCGAAGGAGTAACAGCCCTGCAGCGCCTGCGCGCTGTCAGCGTTGGGCCCGAGGACGGCAACCCTCAACGACGCATTGGAACTGACATCGAGCGGGAGCGTGCCGTCGTTGGACAGCAGGATCACAGATTCCTCCGCCAGCCGCCGCGCAACCTCGCGGTGCTGCGGGGAGTCGAGGTCGACATGGGTGGGCGGCTCGTCCTCGTAGACGTCGGCCTCCAGGAGCCCCAGCTCCTCCTTCTGCGCCAACACCCGGAGGACGGCACGATCCACGTAGCCCTCGTCCAGCAGTCCGGCACGGACCTGCCCGGCGAGGGGCTCGAGGTAGGCATCCCCCGTGGGCAGTTCCACGTCGATGCCGGCCATCAGTGCAAGCTGTCCAGCTTCGCCGAGGTCACGGGCGACGCCGTGCATGACGGCCAGGAAGGCCACGGAGAAGTAGTCGGCCACCACCACGCCGTCGAAGCCGAGTGTGTCGCGGAGCATCCCCGTGAGGTATTCCGGGCTGGAGGCGACCGGTGCCCCGTCGATCTCCGAGTAGGAGTTCATGACCGAGCGGATGCCGCCGTCGCGGATGGCCATCTCGAAGGGTGGCAGGAACACGTCCGCGATTTCCCTGGGCCCCGCGTGGACGGGCCCGTGGTTGCGACCCGCCTGCGACGCCGAGTACCCCAGGAAGTGCTTGGCGGTGGCATGCACCCCGGTGCTCTGCAATCCCTGCACGAAGGCGGTGCCAATGGTCCCCACGACGTAGGGGTCCTCGGAGATGCACTCGTCCACGCGGCCCCACCGTGGGTCGCGGATGACGTCCAGAACCGGCGCCAGCCCCTGGTGAATACCCAGGGTGCGCATCGACTCACCGATGAGCTGCCCCGCCTCCCTGACCAGTACCGGGTTGAAGGATGCCCCCCAGGCCAGCGGCGTCGGAAACGTCGCGGCCTGCCACGCCGCCAGTCCCGTCAAGCACTCCTCGTGCACCAGTGCCGGGATGCCCAGCCGGGTTTCACGCTTGAGGCGGCGCTGCTCGCCCCACAACCAGGCGGCCCGCTCCAGCGGCTCCACCGGCCTCGTGCCGTAGACCCGGGTGTAGTGCCCGATGCCGTGACAGGTGGTCTCGGCGAGGGCGTCGGGGTTGCCCTTGCCTGCGGCCATCTCCCCCTGCATGGGGGCGACGACGGAGCCGCCCTGGTCCAGCCAGTACCCCACGAGCTGCGCCAGCTTCTCCTCCAACGTCATCCTGGCGTGCAGTTCCCGCACAAGGCTTGAGCAGGTGGGCATAGCAGGGATGGCTGGCGGGGTGGCCACCGGTTGGGCGGGCACTGGCCCGTCGGTGGTCGGCGGGGCGGGGACGAACCGCGGGGCGTTCGACGTCAGTGGCACATGAGACACAGCAACTACTCCTTGGACGAGCACGAACAGAGAGGACGGGGGTCGGTACGAGGGGCCGGGGTCACCCCATGCGTGGCCGGGATATCACGGCAGATGGGGGCTGCCGCACATCACCCCTTCACCGCGCCGGTCAGTCCGCCGACGATGCGGCGCTCGAACAGGCTGAAGAAGATCAGGGCCGGGATCATCGACAGGGACGCGAAGGCCAGCACGCGGGCGGTGTCGACGGAGTACTGCGACGCGAAGGACTGCACGCCGAGCGGCAGCGTGTAGGACATCTCGTCGTTGAGGATGAACAGCGGCAGCATGTAGCTGTTCCAGCTGGCGATGAACGCGAGGATGCCGGTGGTGATGACACCGGGGAGGGACAGCGGCACGACCAGACGGACGAAGAAGCCCAGCCTGCTTGCCCCGTCGATGGCCGCCGCCTCCTCCAGTTCCTTCGGGATGGCCCGCAGGAACGGCACGAGGATGATGATCGTCGTGGGCAGGGAGAACGCGATCTGCGGCAGGATGATGCCGCCGAGGCTGTTGATCAGTCCGAGGCTGCGGATCATGATGTAGAGCGGGGTGATGGCCACCGTCATGGGAAACATGAGACCGGCCGCAAAGAGCGCGTACAGCACACCCCGCGCCTTGAAGTCGTAGCGCGCCAGGACGAAACTTGCCATGACTCCCAGGACAACGACACCGATGGTGGTGAAGATGGCCACGATGGCGGAGTTGCCCATCTGCCGCCAGAACAGCGACGTGGTCATGACGTCGATGTAGTTGACGATTTTCCAGGGTGAGGGGAAACCGGAGGGGTCCGTGGTGATCTGGGAGTTGGTCCTGAATCCTCCCAGGACGATGTAGGCCACGGGGACGATGCAAATGGAGACCAGCACGAGGGCGACGATGTAGGTCAGCGGTCCACCCCTCCCGATCTGCGACCCCTTGGAACGCCGCTTCGTGGCGACGGGGCGGCTGGTGGGCGGCGGAGCAACGGCGAGTGCGGACATCACTTCCCCTTTCCTGTGAGGGCGCCCTCGGTGTCGCGCCGGAGCACGTAGCGCTGGTAGATCAGGGCGATGACGAGCGAGATGAGGAACAGCACGACGGCCACGGCGTTGCCGTATCCGAACTCGCCGGCGTTGCGCCCGTAGGTGACCATGTAGGTGGCCATCGTCGAGGTGCCGGCAGTGGCGGAGACGTACTGGCCCCAGATGATGTAGACGAGGTCGAAGAGCTGCAGGGATCCGATGATGGACAGGAACGCCCAGATCCGGACCGTGGGGCCGAGCAGGGGTACCGTGATGTGTCGCTGCGTCCTCCAGTAGGAGGCGCCGTCGATGGCGGCGGCCTCGAACAGTTCCTCGGGGATGCTCTGGAGCCCCGCGAGGAAGAGGATGACGGCGAAGCCGATGTACTTCCAGGAGATGATCAGGAGCAGCGACCAGATCGCGATCTTCGGATCCGACAGCCAGTCGACCGCCCAGCCCGGCAGGCCGATCTTGGTTCGACAACGTGCCGGAGTCCGCGCTCGCCACTCCCCCGCTGACTACCATCAACCAGCCCATCCAGCAGATGGGCTCCGAGGCGTTGCGCCTCCTCATCCAGCTCATTGAGGGCCAGAGTGACACCGAGACCCATGTCATGCTCCCCACATCGTTGGTCCTTCGCTCCACCACCTGCCCGCCCCGCTCCTGACTGGCCGGACGCGGTGAGCGTGGGAACGGGGTGGGTGCCATGCACCCACCCCTCCCCCCTGGCCTCAGGCCATCACATCTGAGTGCACTGGCGGCGTCGTGATCAACGGAACCTGACCAGGTTGTTGAACACCCAGGTGTCGACGAGCTTGTAGCTGTAACCGCCGCCTGGAAGCGCGGTGGGTGTCACCACGTTCTTGATCCAGATGAAGCTCCGGCAACCGTTGCGACCCGTCGCGGCGGTGTCGCACTCCGTGCGCCAGCTCCGACCGTTGCTCATGAACTCGCCGGTGTTGGCCAGCGGGTTTGCCCCCCACGCCTTGCGGGTCATCATCGGCAGGTAGGTGAGGTTGTTGAACACCCAGCCGTTGGTGTTGACGTAGCTTCCGGAGGCGGACCGGGTGGTCGTGGTGGCCCAGATCTTCGTGGTGCACCGCACCGTCTGCGAGTAGGGCTCACACGTGGTGAACCAGTCCCGCCCATTGACCCGGTGGAACCCCGGCGTGGTGTACAGGTCGCCCTGGCTCGGGGGTGCCGTGACGGTCACCGTCACCGTCGGCTTCACCGAAGGTTGGGTCGCCGGAGAACTCGGGCTTGCGCTCGGGCTCGGGCTCGGGCTCACGCTCGGGCTGGGACTCGGGCTCGGATTCGTGCCTGGGTCGTTCTTGCTGAGCCACGCCTCCGGGTCGGCAACTGCCACAGCCCCCAGCTTCTCTGACCAGTCGCTGTTGAAGATCAGGGGATTGTGGGTGGAGCGCCAGCTGAGCTGATCGTTCAACCCCCAGAACGTGACACCGTCAATGTGGTCCGCGTACTTCTTGTAGACCGCGAAGTACTCGGCGAACCGCTGCGCCTGGATCGCCTCCAGCTCAGCACGGTTGGTAATCTTGCCCACCCAGTAGGTGAAGCCGTCCTTGGAGATCCGGTCCTTGACCGATGGGTCGGTCAGGTCACGGTAGTTGGCCGCGCTGTCACCTTCCGGCTGGCCGTTGTAGGCCTCCCAGACCTGGAGATCAAGCTCGCTCACGTCTGCGTCCATTCCGGCCTCGATGATGAGCTGGATGGACCGCTCGACCGACGCCGCATCGGAACAGGCGCCGGGCTTCCAATCGGCGGCATCGTCGTCCACGAGGTCGGCGAGTTCGGTGTGGTCAGAGCACGCGAAAGCCGGCGTCTGGTTGATGTAGGTGTGCGACTGCATGCCGATGGTTTCGACGAGCTGGCGCGGGTCGGCCGGGAACTCGTCCGCATACCGCTCATTGAGCTCCGTGGCCATGGCGATGATCGCCTTGGCCTTGCCCTCGGACTGGAAGACGTTGAAGTCGTTGTACTCGAGCTTGACTTCGGGTCCGTACTTCCGGGCGAACACGAACGCGTCGTAGAGGAAGTCACCCGCGGTCTCGCCGGCCGCAGCGTCGGCGCCGTTGGCGTAGGCCTTGTACCAGTTGGAGGCGCCACCGTTGGGGCCGCCGCGCAGGAAGTCACGCCAGTCCTGGGTGGCGGGGTCGAACTCCGCGAGCCCATCGACGAATGCCTCATTGACAACGTCCCAAGAGACGGTGCGGTCCTTGAAGTGCGTGAGAACCGTCTCGATGTAGCGTTCCATGTTGGCCTTGGCCAGCGCACGGGTCCCGCCGGTTGTGCCGCTGTTGATGCGGTCCGGCGACTGGCCGTGCCACACGAGGACGTGTCCGTGCACGCCCATGCCCCGCTCGATGGTCTGGTCAACGAAGGCGTCGGCCGGGCCAAAGTTGAAGGTGAACTCGCCGGTCACCGGGTCGATGTTGTTGTTGGGCAGCAGTTCGACCGGCTTCATGATGTTCTCGGCGGTCATGACGTTGAAGTGACGGGCGATCGTGTTCGAGTTCGGCGAGCCCTCCGCGTACGACTGTGGGCCGGAGTAGATGTTGCCCACCGTGAAGTAGTCGGCGTAGACATCCTTGAGGGGGGCGATCTGCGGCCGGAAGGTGGTGTCGAGGGCGACGTCGCCCTCGGGCATCGTGAACGACGTGGTGCGCGCTCCGATCCAACCCAACTCCGGGGAGGTCCAACCGCCCCAGACGTTGGTGCTGGACGGATTCGCAGTGAGGGTCACCGTGTCGCCGGCGCTGTAGGTGCCCGCTCCGGAGAAGGTCCCCTTCCCCGTCGCGTTGATCTCCACGTCGAACGCACCTTCATCGGCGGCGCTCTGGGCTGGCGCGACGAGCCCCGTGGCAGCAAGCGTGACTCCTACCCCGACAGCCAGCCAACGACCGGCTCGGGACTGGCCGATTGAGCGGTGCCTGGGCGGCCTGTTCTCGTCGCCCAGAGTGGTTCCAGCAGACATGTCTTTCCCACTTCCTCGTGAGGTGTCGAAACTTTCGGTATCGGCGTCGATACCTTAGGTCGGTAAGCTACGCGGCCCTGGGCCCCAAGGTCAAGGGTTTTCACTCAATTAGTTTCGGTCCCAGCCAAAAGGGTGACCCGCCCCACCGAGGGCCGCGCCTGCCCCCACGCCCCCCTCTGTGTCGTAAGATGCCGCCCCGGATCCCCCCCCCCCCCATCTGCATCATGAGCAGCCGCCCCCGGATGCCCCCACATGTGTCCTGAGTAGCCGCCACGAGGAACGAGTGCGGCGGATCAAAGGGCGTCCCAGCACAGCCCATCACACGCGGTAGACTTCTCGAAAGTTGCGAAGGAGAACCGATGTCTCGCACAACAATTGCGGAGATCGCCGCGTCGCTTGGGGTCTCCGTCCCCACCGTCTCCAAGGTGCTCAATGGCCGCAGCGACGTCGCGCCAGGTACCCGAGCACGCGTGGACGAAGCCCTGAAGCGCCACAATTACCGCCGATCCGTCTCCCCCACTGCTCGAAAGTCGGGCCTCCTGGACCTCGTGTTCCGCTCCATGGACAACATGTGGGCCCACGAGATCATGCTGGGCGTCGAGGAGGCAGCCTCCGCCCGCCGTCTGAGCGTCGTGGTCTCGGAGCTGCGCGGCGCCCACAGACCGCCGCAGCGTTGGCTCGACGGCGTGATGTCACGGCGGCCCGTGGGAGTCATCCTTGCCCTCTCCACGCTGGAGGACGAGCAGCGGGAGCAGCTTCTGGCCCGCTCCATCCCGTTCGTCGTCGTCGACACCGAGGGCCAACCACCGGTGGGGGTGCCGACCGTGGGCTCCACCAACTGGGACGGCGGGCTGGCCGCCACCCGTCACCTCCTCGAACTGGGGCACCGCCGCATCGGCGTCATCTCGGGCGCACCGCACGTCCTGTGCAGCCGTGCGCGGGTGGATGGGTACCGCTCCGCTCACGACGAGGCGGGCATCACGCCCGACCCGGCACTCATCCGTTGGGGCGACTTCACCGCTGAGGGCGGGTACCAGCACGCGACCGCACTGCTCGCCCTGGAGGACCCGCCCACCGCCATCTTCGCCGGCTCGGACCACCAGGCGCTCGGAGTGCAGCGAGCCGCCCACGAGGCTGGCATGCGCCTCCCCCAGGACCTGTCCATCGTGGGCTACGACGATCTACCCATGACTGCGTGGCTCAGTCCCCCGCTGACGACGGTGCGCCAGCCGCTGCGCGAAATGGGCGCCCTGGCCACCAGAATGGTTCTCTCACTCGCTGAAGGTAAGGAGCTTGTATCCATGCGTATGGACCTCGCCACTGAACTCGTGATCCGCGAGTCGACCATGCCGACCTCGCCATGATGCGCGGCCACCTGCACCATGCGTCCCCGGAAGCCCACGGCCTGGACTCCCTGTTGATCCTGCGCGCCCTGACCGCGCTCGAGGACCAGGGGCTCGACCCCCACGGGTTCGCCATCGTGCGCCACGGCCGCGTCCTGGCTTCCGGCAGCTGGGCACCGTGGACCGCCGAGCAGGCAGGCCAGGTGTACTCGGTGTCGAAAACCTTCACCTCCGTGGCGATCGGTCATCTTGTCGCTGAGGGGCGCCTCGCCGTCACCGACACCGTCGATACCCACCTGGACATTCCCAACCCGGCCGGCATCACCGTCGGCCATCTCCTGTCGATGTCCACGGGACACACCGACGAGCAGTTGGCGCAGATGGGGCCCCCGTACGAGACCGCGACAGTGCTGTCCACGCCCCCCATCCACCAGCCGGGCACCCACTTCGCGTACAGCTCCCCCTCGAGCTACGTCCTGTCCCACCTCGTCACCGCGATCACCGGGCAACGTCTCACGGACTACCTGCGCCCCCGGATCCTCGACCCCCTCGGCATCCCCGATCGGTGGTGGACGCCGCAGGGACCCCTGGACCAGGGATACTCCGGGCTCCACATCACCCTCGATGACCTCACACGCCTGGGCGTTGCCCTCACGGCGCGCGGGAGCTTCGACGGCGAGCAGGCAATCCCCGCCGACTGGGTGGACGCGCTCGCCCTCCCGATGGTCGACAATTCTCAGCAGAACCAGGAGGCTCCGGACTGGGCATGCGGTTACGGCCGCCAGGTATGGATGAGCCAGCACGGTTTCCGTGCCGATGGCGCCTACGGCCAGTTCTGCCTGGTCATCCCGGAACTGGACATGGCCATCGCCTATCTCGGTGCCACCACGAACACGCAGGCGACGCTCGACGTGTGGTGGCGGCTCGTCGAGTCAGTGTCCGACGTTGCCCTCCACCGCAACCCCGCTGCCGAGGTGGAACTGTCTGCCCGGCTGGACGGCCTCGACTCCTGGCGCGAATCGATCGAGGTGGACGCCAACGCACCAGCGGGCGACCCCGCGCCGCGCCCCTGGCGGTTGGCTGCACGTCCCGGGGGCTGGGACCTCACCCTTGGCCCCCTCACCATTGACGTTCCCGAGGGGAAGTGGCTGCACCAGGTGTGTGACGTCGCACTGGATGACTACCACCAGCAACCGGGGCGAACAGACAGTGGTCGCCTCGTCCTGGCCGCACGAGGAGCCACTGTCGACGACGGTGTGGAGATCCATCTGGTGGTGCCGTCCTCACCCCACCGCCTGGTGGTTCGCTCCGTCGCGGGAGAGCTCACCGCCGCGTGGCACACGGTTCCGCTGTGGCGTCCGGACCTGACATCACTGGCAGTGCCCTCCTTCGTCGTCGCGGACAGCGACACCTCGCCGCTGCCCGAGTAGTGCAAACCTCGCTGCCTGAGTGGCCGCCGCGAGGAACGAGCAGCGGCATATCGATCGCCTCCAACCAGCGTCCCGAGCGCCGACCATTCCCCGCTGCCCCGCGCACCCCCACTTTCCCGCTCCCTGAGTAGCCGCCGCGAGGAACGAGCAGCGGCGTATCGACGTGCCGCCCCCACAACAACCTGAGGCTAGGTTGAGAACAACCCCAAGAATCCGCCACCCCCCAACCACCACCTGAGCGCTCAAACAGACTGTGAGCTCCACGCCAACCCTCAACCCAAGCTGAACGAATTCTTTGGATTTCACAGGAACTTCGTGTTACGTTCCTATTCGTTCGTAACGTTACTGAAAGAGGTTGGGATGCTGAAGCGCTCTTTGCACATCATGCTCGTGGTTCTGATGGGTGCCGTGTTCGGCGTCGTCTCCACCCAGAGTGCGAGTGCACTGACCTACACGGTCTACAACCAGCCGGGCGACCACCTGGTCAACGGCCGGTACTGGAAGACCTCGTGTGAGATGTACTCCTCCACGGTGGTGCGGTGCAGCACGAACATCTGGGCCACCAAGGTGGTCAAGAGCAACGGACGCTTCTACAACCACAACGGCTGGGTCTTCAACAACATGACCTACCTGCCCTCCGGCAAGGCCGCGTGGAAGAACAACCCGCTGGCGACGAACAAGCAGTGGACCGCCGCAGACGGCCACCGTTGGAAGACGGAATGCAACACCGCCGCCACCGGCAAGAACGGCTGCCGTTCCTATGTCCTTTCCCGGAACGTGGTGAACACGGGCGGCAAGTTCGTGTCGCAGAGCGCATGGCTGTTCAACAACATGGTCCAGTTCTCCTCCAAGGGGACCCCCGCCCAGACGACGATCCCCCCGAAGGCCCCCGCCGTGGCGAACGTGCCCGTGGAGAAGGCCTTCAAGACTCCGGTCGCTGCAGCAGCGGGCGGCGCCGGCGGCACGTGCAGCGCGTCGTACTACTGGGAGGGCCAGATGACCGCCAACGGTGAGCGGTTCAACACCAACGACTTGACGGCCGCCCACAAGACGCTGAAGTTCGGCACCCGGGTGAAGGTCACCAACCCCGCCAACGGCAAGTCCGTCGTGGTGCGCATCAACGACCGTGGCCCCTACGTTTCGGGCCGCTGCCTCGACCTCTCCAAAGCTGCCATGTCGGCCATCGGCGGAATCTCCGCCGGCCACATCAAGGTCAGCTACCAGGTCGTCTCCTAGATCCGCCTCATCCCCCCCGTGAGGTGTGGCCCCGTCGGCGTAAGCCGGCGGGGTCAATTCTTTTGTCCCCCATGCGGCCGTCTTGGATCAAATTCGCGCCGATGTTATCGTCATTTCATCCCAATATCAGAAAGGCTCCTGCATGCTCAAGCGCGCACTGCACGTATTCATGGCCGTCATCCTGGGTGCCACCCTCGGCCTCGCTGCGTTGCCGCAGGAAGCAAAGGCACTGGAGCCGACGCTCTACAACCAGCCCGGCGATCACTTCGTCAACGGACGCTACTGGCGCACCTCGTGTGACATGTACTCCACCAACGTGGTGCGTTGCCGCACGGAGATCTTTGCCACCAAGGTGGTCAAGTACGCTGGCAACTACTACAACCACAACGGCTGGGTCTTCAACAACCTGACCTACCTGCCCTCCGACGAGGGACAGTGGGCCGGTAACCCGCTGGCCACCAGCAGCGACGCCTGGTATGCCCCGGATGGTCGCAAGTGGAAGACCGAGTGCAACACCCCGGCCACCGGCCAGGGCGGTTGCCGCTCCTACGCCTTCGTCTCCGACGTGGTGAACGAGGGCGGCAAGTTCTTCCGGAAGAGCAGCTGGATCCTGAACAACATCGTTCAGTTCAGCACCGCGTCCGTTCCCGCGCAGAAGACCATCCTGCCGGCCGCCCCGGCCGTGCCGAACATGCCCGTCGAGACGGCGTTCGTGCCGCCGAAGCCCACGGCACCGCCCGTGAACACAACCTCGTTCCGCACGGACTCTCGCTGCAACACCGGACGGGTGCTCTGCATCTCGAAGAACCAGCGCAAGATGGCCTACATGATCGACGGCAAGATCCAGGACGTCGTGTCGGTGCGGTTCGGCTCCGAGCTGACGCCCACCCGTAACGGCAACTGGACCCTGTTCCGCAAGTCCCGCAACCACGTCTCGAGCCTGTACGGCTCGGCCATGCCGTTCGCCATGTTCTTCTCGGGCGGCCAGGCTGTGCACTACTCCTCGGACTTCAACCGCCGCGGCTACAACGGCTCGTCCCACGGTTGCGTGAACGTCCGCGATTACAACGCGCTGGAAGCCATCTTCAATTCCATCCGCGTCAACGACCGCGTGGTCGTCTACAACTGATTCACAGCTGAACCAACGCAAACTGCGGCGCGTCCCTGATGGGGCGCGCCGCAGTTCCTGTACCAGCAGGTTGACCGGGGCGGAGCAAATTCAAGCGTGTTTGATTGTGAAGGAGACCATGATCGGCCTTACCAACACCCTCAAGTCCAGGCCTGCGTGATGGGTTGAAAAACCTGAGGATCTTGGGTGGCACCCTCAAGCGTCACCGCTAGCACCTGCTGGCCTACTTCGCCCATCCGGGCGCTAGCAATGATTCCCTTCGGGCGATCAAATGCCGACGCTGCCATTTTGGCTGAGCGATGAGTGTGAGCCTGAAGTGGCCCCGGTTGGAGCGGTGGTGATGGGGCGGATTCATGGGAACGACGCAACAGTTGCTTATCTGTCTGCTGACTTAAGCACAGTGAACTGCGTGGCCGGTGATGTCCACGAGAGCGACTTGCGAGGGCGGTTGTTGAGATGATTTTGGACGGCAGCGAGGTCAGGGGCCGAGTGTCGACGTAGATCTGTGCTTTTCGGAAAGTACTGCGAAACGAGGCCGTTGCCGTTCTCTTTCGTACCACGCTGCCACGGTGAGTGCGGACCGCAGAAGTACATCGCCAGCCCTGTTGCCGCCGTGATCTGATCATGGTTGGCCATCTCCTTGCCCTGATCCCATGTGAGTGTTCGGCGCAGGCGGGAGGGGACGGCGGCCATCGCCTCGGTGACTGCCCCACCGGTGGCGGCTGCGGTGTGATGCTGGGGCAAACGTACGAGTACCGTGTACCCGCTGGTGCGTTCCACCAGCGTCCCGATCGCGGAACGGTTCGCTCCACCCGTGATCAAGTCGTCCTCCTTAAGCTGTTTGGTGAGGCCGGATCGGTGTTTGGCGTAGCCTTTCCGGTCACCCTCGGGCAGCGGGTATGGCTTAATTTGTCGCCCTGCCGCCCGGGAGATGAGTGCGGCGAGATGATGGCCCGGGTGGATGCGCCACGCGGACAGATCTGCTTCGGGAGTATGTCGCTGCTTCCGGTGCCATGGTCGTGGCGGCGCAACAAACACCGATACGAGCCCTATATCTGAAGGGGATCTATGCTTCCTGGCTCCTCGTAATGGCGGCGGGGAGAGCACGACGCTGTGAGTTGAGGCGGGTATGTGAGGGGGCCCAGGGGTTGGGAAGATGGAGATGTCTTACGTCCCAATCGCCAACCCGAGGGCCCTTGTGCGAAACGCTACCCCACCCTGCCTTGATCAGTTCTGCCGCCTCGATCGTCTCGATCTGACCGTCGTTGCTCAAGAGGTCCTGCCGAGTCACTCTGTCTTAACCTGTGTCGTCTTGTCGCCGGGAAATTGTTGCCCGGGCTGCGACGACGTCGGCGTCCTTCACGACACCGTGATCAGACGGTTGGCCCATGTCCCCAACGGGTGGTGGCCCACCATCTTGGAGGTTCAGGTGCGGCGCTACCGCTGTCCGTCCTGCTCGCGTGTGTGGCGACAAGACACCCGGGCCGCGGCTGAGGCCCGCTCGAAGCTGACCCGGCAGGCTGTGGTGTGGGCGTTGAAGTCCCTTGTCATCGACCGGATGTCGATCTCGCGGATCGCCGCCGGACTCGGCGTGGCCTGGAATACCGCCAACACCGCTGTCTTGGCCGCCGGCCAACACTTGCTGATCAACGACCCCACCCGCCTCGACGGTGTCAAGGTCATCGGCGTCGACGAGCACGCCTGGCAACACGTCACCGGAAAGGACCGCTACGTCACCGTGATCATCGACCTCACCCCAGTACGGAACAAGACCGGCCCAGCCCGCCTACTCGACATGATGCCAGGCAGGTCGAAAAAGGTATTCAAGGACTGGCTGGCCGCCCGCGACAAGGACTTTCGCGACGGCATCGAACAGGTCGCCATGGACGGGTTCACCGGATTCAAGTCCGCCTCCGTCGAAGAACTACCCGACGCGGTCGAAGTGATGGACCCCTTCCACGTTGTCGCCCTCGCGGGGCAGCGCCTCGACGACACACGGCAGCGGATCCAGCAACTCACCATGGGTCATCGCGGCCGCTCCGGAGACCCGCTCTACGGCATCCGCGCCACCCTGCGTTGCGGCTACGAGATGCTACGGGACAAGCAGAAGAACCGACTCGAAGCCGTGTTCGCCACCGACGCGCATGCCGTGGTCGAGGTCACGTGGAGCGTCTACCAGAGCATCATCACGGCCTACCGGAGTAAGGACCGCGGTCTCGGTAAGCAGCAACTGACCCGGATCATCGACTCACTCAAGACCGGGGTTCCCGCAGCGTTGCCGGAGTTAGCGACGCTGGGCAGGACTCTCAACCGAAGACGGGTGGATGTGCTGGCCTACTTCGACCATCCGGGCACCAGCAATGGACCTACTGAGGCCATCAACGGCCGCCTCGAACACCTCCGAGGCACCGCCCTCGGCTTCCGGAACCTGACCCACTACACCGCCCGGTCACTCCTCGACAGCGGAGGATTCAGGCCCCTGCTCCACTCTCTTTTATGAAGAGCCGGTCAACTTTCGCTGGCCGTGGTGGTCGACGTTCCAAGCCAGGTTGCGGACTTTGTTGGTGACGTGGGCGTCGGAGATGGTGCGCGCCGTCACCGGTTGGCGGATGCTCTTCCAAGACTGGTACGTCCTCGCGGCGATCTAGCAGCCTGCTCACGAAGGACCCTACAGATCGACTCGACCGCATGGCCTTCGCCTTTCATGGCGTCGATGAAGCTCATCATCAGCGGTAGCGGGGGTCAAGTTCCCCCACGAAGAAAGACGCTGCGGCATTCAAAAATGCCACGTCTTCCCTGAACCGTCGGTTCTCCGTCTTCAACTGTTGATCTCTTCGCTCTCCTGGGTGGTGGCACCGTCGCGGGTCCCGGCATCGAGTTGGTCCTGGATCACGCAGCGACACACGGTTTCCTTCCCGAAGCCGAGTTGCTTGGCCACCGCCGCTGCCGCGGCGGCCAATGATGGGTACTCGCTCTGGTGTTCGTTGGCCAGCCGCACAGCTTCACACAGATTCGGATCCCCGACCACACAACACCCATGTGTCCACCTCACTTTGTCCGGCGCAGAACTCGAAACAGTTCCATCGAGTTAGCAACTATAGGCCTACGGAAAAAGGCGAAATAGCCGAGTAAGAGAACAACAAACGCTCCGGTTGCGACCACCCCATCGAGCGTGGAGTGCATCAGGATGGCGCACCCCACCAGTCCGATCTCCACCCACATGACTGACGGCAAGGAAATGCCCAGAATTCTTACAAGTGCGACCTCGGCCACAATAGCTCGCAAACCAAGTACAACAACAATTGACACAACAGCCAGATGCAAATCCTCCAATAGATAAACAGTGACAAAGCTCAAACAAACGCTGACCGCAAGAGCTGCGAGGTTAACCCCCAGTAGAAGGTTTTCCCGCCTCAACGTCTTGAGATACTGATTCACCAAGAGGCCCATCCGCGACTCAAAAACAATGATAGGCAACAGAAGCGGGATGTACTGAGTACCAATCTCAAACTGCGGGAGCCACAAATTGATTAAATGGGCAATAGGGAACGAAAACGCTAAGACTACAAGGAGTGAAGATGATAAGGGGATACGAATAGCTCCATAGAGCCCCGGCAAGCGGTCCGCCCCGAGGCGCCGCAGGGCAGGAAACAGAACAAGACCCACCGCATTAACGAAGACCATGAAAAGAGTAGTGACATTCAATGTCAGCGAGATGGCGCCGAATACAGCAACCCCAAAGACTCGATCAATCAAGAAGCGAGACACCCCAAGAATAAGCATGTTTGAAGTACTTGCCAGACTCAACTTGGACCCGACGTACACATTCTTCAACAACTCCCGGAAAGCCAACTTCCATTCCCGAAAATCAACGGATAAGATATCCCGCGTCAGAATTACCGCAACCAAGAGCGACAATACCTTAGCAAAAATCTCAACCCAAGCAAACCATACGAAATCTCTCACACCTAGCAAAAGTAGCGCAGTCAAGACGCTGGCGAACAGGACCCTGTCCCCGATGGCAACACGACTGTAGGCCTTGAAGTCAGAAGCCGACTGCATTTGCATCAAGACAAAGTGGCGCACATTGATTGCTAAACCAACCAGCGCCGTCAAACGAATCACGCCAACACGTTCTGGACTGGAAGCCAGCGAAGGAGCCAACCAAAGAAACAAAACAGAAACCAAGGCTGCAAACGCGACCAGAAACAGGGCCTGTAACCCCACTGCCCGAGCCGCGATCTCCGACCGCTCCAACCCTGCGTAACGCAGGTTAGCTCCCCCACTCACGCCGAACTGGATCAGCAGCACGTATGAGGAATAGAAGACAAACAGTTGCCAATACCCGTATTGTTCAACACCCACCAGCTTGGGAATAACCAAAGTCGCCATCGCCGACACTACAGCCACCGAAAAATTGGAGATGATCGCGTGAAGGACATTAGATTTAAACGACTGGCGGTGCGGCATCCGCAATCACCAACTCCTCGGCTGATTCGAGCAATACAATTGAGCTGAGTCTGACGAACCTCTTACAGTCCCCCGCCGCCCTAATCCAGGGGCGGCAGGTGGACGTCCACTGGCCATGCCGACCGGAAGGCCACAACCATGGAGGGCCAGATTTCACAGGTGCAGAACCCACATCAAAGAACCTATGAACGGTGCACGTCACGGGAAGATATCCCAAATCATCACATCAACGCCATCCACTAAGCATCAACACTCACAAATTGCTTCATCCAATCATCTATTGCCACCCGATTAATTCTGACATCAGTCACCACGTCCTGTTCCACCATTCTCCGCAGCTCAGATACGTCTCCACGAGGGACCACGTTGAGGTTGTGGGTCTCCTGCATGTCTAGCGCGCGATGGTCAACAGCGACGATGATCGCTCTGCGTCCATGCCTCATTGCAAAAATCCCCGCATGCAAGCGGGTCCCCACGTAGTCGACGTCCTCCATCGCCAGGAAGTCCCGATATGCACTGAGGCTGGGCTCTATCAACGTGACTCGATCAAGGACGTCGAGTTCCGACAGATACTGAAAATCGCGGGACCCTTGAATCCACACAAACGTTTCTTCATACATATCGCGCAAAGCATCCAAGATCGCGAGATCATGATCACGATTCTGCGCATAATCGGTCACGGTGAATACCACCCGCGGGGCACGAGCAAGCGGAATCTTTGCGCAATGCTCTGCCGTGAGAGTCCACGTTGTCGGGCACCCAGTGTTGACTGCTCGAACCCCAAGAGCCTGAAGGACCTCAGCAGTCCGTTGGTCGCGCGTGGAGTGCACAATGCTAGGCGACAGGACGCTCCGGTATATCCACTTAGTGTAGGGGTCCCTTATTGGACCAGAACCACCCACACCACAACCCACCGTAACAGCGCCCCGATACAACGGAGCGGATACTGGGTTTATATTCCATCCTGGCTTTTTACTGATCAGGGTAGACTTGATCAAATTGGTCCCCCCCAGGAACTTCAAATTCGCCTTAAGGCAAAAGTCGCGCATACCGTTGGAAAGGAGCATTTGATGCCCATGAAGAACGGGAGAGTGTGTTGAGAACCGCGCAAGAAAGTTTCCTCGCAGAATCGGAGCAAGCTCGGTCATTAGCGCGTCATTTATGATGTTGTCACCCAAGTTGAGTGTCCCATACGAAGGATCAAAAAGCACTATTTTCTTCACGTGTGGATCTTTCTGTTGTAACTCATGGTTGAAATGGTTTTTACTAAAACCCTACTCGAAATACTAAGCGTTAGAATCAAATAGACCCATACTCCTCACAATTGGAACGGTCGAGAGGGTCGCAACGCGTTAGTCCAAATACACCAAAGTTGACACGCTTCACAACTTGCGCCACCAATGCGGTCCGAACGTTTGAATCTCGAAAGCTGAGCCGAATAGGCTCTGCCCGAAAGTCCAGGAAAACAGATGCGAACAACAAATCAGAGAAAGCACCTATCATCCAATCGCTATACGCGCCTTCCCAACGACGACGAGAGGCGAAGGTACAGTTCCTGGATGCTATTCGCGCTCTCCACTGAATCGTATCCTGCGGCCCTCAACTCATCCACCCTCGAACGGCGTTCGCTTCCGCACACCCAGGCAGTCATCACCGCGTCAGCCCATTCTTCATCTGTGTCGGCAAGTCTCATAAATGTCACCCCCTCCGTGACTGCAACTTCGCTTGTGACAGTGTCAGCGACAACGCAGGGCAAACTTGACACCTGCGCTTCAATGACCGCGACGGGTAACCCTTCGTAAAGGGAAGGGAACAGTAAAACATCCATAGCAGCAATCAGTTCCGGAACGTCTTTGCGAACACCAAGCAGGTGCACAGTGTCTCCCAATCCCAACTCGTTGACCCGCTTTTCAATTACGTCACGAAGCTCTCCATCTCCAACAAGCACTAGACGGGCTGACGGTTCTTGCGCTGAAATCCGCGCGAAAATTCGCAAAATGCGCTCGTGGTTCTTCGGCGTCGCGAAGCGACCCACGTGGCCAACCACCATCGATTCTTGCAATCCCAGAATCGCCCTAGTTGATTGACGAGCGCTTCGGGCATCTGCAAAACGGTCCAGCCCGATTCCATTTCGAATGATCCGCACTTCTTTGTTACCGAACATCCACGTTGCCGCGGCTTGGGAGCACCCCAACAGAAGATCGGCTGAATAGCGCAGGGGCAATCTTAGTGCCGTCCTGATCAGGCCGGAGAGACTTGGTTCTCTGCCAGCGGTGTGGCTGTGTGCGATAACTTTGCGTCCCAGTGTCCGGGCTATGGGAATGTAAACAAACCCAGGCACCGTGTGGTGAGCGTGAATGATGTCCCACTCAGGATGATCCTTGAAACATCGCCACCACCAGAGCGCGTAGCCAATTACATTCCAGCCTTTGAATCTTGGAGCCCTTACCACGCGCCCGCCGAGCGCAACCACCTCATCTTCGTGCGCGCCACGTCCATCGCCGTCGTTCACAATGAAGTCGAATGCGATCCTGTTTGGGTCGACATGCCGAAGCCAATCCATCACGACGGCCTCCGCCCCGCCACGGTCTAGGCTCGCCATCACTTGGAGCACGCGCACTTTCTCTACCATTACCGTCTGCTCTTTCTAAGACTTGTCACTTCCAGCGATTGAACGGCAACTCCACGCTCCGAAATGCGAAGAGTCGCGGTGCTTCTCGAAAGCGGGGCCGGCTTCCGGAGACTGCTGCTGACTTGCTTCAGACTCGGAGCGGCAGGATCGCTGTTCGAGGTTTTCGAAAGCGCAATCAAGGCGAAGAACAGCCCCGCGAGCTTGAATCTATGTCTTGCGGCCGTGCCTGCATTGCTGACGCCTGCACCAAAAACAATACTAGAAATCACTATTGAGATCATTAAAGCGTACCCCAGTAGCCGTTCATTTCGGCCCAGTAGCTTCCTCCTGCGGAGGAAGAGAAAGGGGGCTCCTAGATAGAGGACCGAGTCACTCAGGAAAGTTGCAGCATCCACCAAACCCCTTATATCCCATGGCATTGGGGCGCCAAGGAAATAAACTGCCCTTAAGGGCCCAAATAGCAAAAGCTCCGGATAGGAGGAGATGGTCAATCCGCTCAGATACTGCGAGCCGCCGCTCCGCCTGTTCACATCACCGAAGAGAATCTCCTCCGAACCATAACCATCAAACTTCCCTAGAAATACGTCAGGATTCTTGGCCACGACAGCTAGGACCATGGCCGCCGCGATGGCCAAATAGGCCAGGCCTTGCAGACTGACCCCAAAACATCTGCGGGTTGGCTGATAAACGATCGACACACACACGTATCCGATGCCAACTGCGATCACCGCAGCATGAAACGTTGCCCCTACGAGGACCATAACGGCCGTCCATATCAAGAACGTCCCTCGCCCACTCTGAAACCATCTGGCGAAAAAGTAGGCTGAACTGGCAACGAGGAACCCCACCACGCTTTCCCTCAAAAAGATGGAGGACAAGATGAGCGAGTTGGGGAGGAGGGCCACTACCGCCATCACCTTGACCGTCTGTTCCCGATCCAACGGCAGCAAATCCGTGATCAGACCGACAACGAGCACGAGACTCATACCGAAAAGCACGTTGGTATATTGCCCGAATATCCGGAGCGGGCCAGTGACCCAGAAAAGGGTGCCGAAAAGTTTAGAGAACGCTCCTCCGCGAATATCAACGCTCAGGAGAGAAGGGTCTTGCGCCACCGCCCGTGCGTAATTGAAGAACATTTCGCTGTCCAGACCGCTATTCGGCAAACTGACGATATGGGACAGGTTTAAATCCCAGAACACAAGGCCTACCCGGATAACCAAGGAGACCACCAACAGTAGCGCCACACTGCGAATGCGATGTCGCGCAAGGATGTAGATCGCGACCATGGCATGGACAACCACCGCTACACCCTCGACCCAAGTCGACCTCTGTGCTGGCACCCAAAGAATTCCCAGAATCAAAACAAATATGAACCAGGTGAGCCAGAGTTGCAATAATAGGACACCGTAAGGAGATCTACTCCCCACCTTATCCGCACATCGAGAGTTCATGACGTGAAAGATCCGCTTCGCTTTAGATTCTGTTCGATGGGGACGCTGGCTCCGGCCAAAGTCAACGGCGGCGTTTGAGAAAGTTTTAACCAGTGACGCTCTCCGCGTTCCTGCAGTCGCCGCTTCGTCATCGGCGTACTGACACGGAACTCTCGGCAGCGCAGCATTTTGCGCCCCTTTCGCTCGGGATCCTACACATTTTCACGCTTATTGATGCAGCTTCGACATGTTCATCAGCGCTCTCCGTGGCCATCCGTAACAAACTGACCCGTTTTCCAAGAGGGTACTCAGGTCTACGACGGCGCGCCCATGCGTTAAATTCTGGATGCCAACCGCGACGCGCAGAGTATGCACGACCGTGACGTCCAACGATCCTCTGCTGCCTCGAGAGCGCAACCGTCAGGCGTTCACGGACTTTAGCTAAGTGATCACAGCCTTTTCGGGGCGTCGGTACCACCTCAGAGTCTCATGTCAGAATCGCTTGAATCAAACGCATTCTTCAGGTCATAGAGCACGTGGCTTCCGCGAACTCCAAATTGACGGATTGCCTTAGGTCCCATCTTTTGATATTCCCGATGGTTCACCGCGACGACGATTGCATCGTATGCGTCTTCGGCAGGATTTTCCACGAGCAGCACATCGTATTCCGCATGAGCCTCCGTTGGGCTAGCCCATGGGTCATGCACGTCGACGACCACGTCGTATTCCTGAAGTTCACGGATGATGTCGATCACACGTGAGTTCCGAAGGTCGGGGGTGTTCTCCTTGAACGTCAAACCAAGCACAAGGACGCGTGCCCCGCGCACGGGGATACTATTTTTCGTCATTCGCTTGACGAGTTGTGCTGCCACATAGGCGCCCATCGAGTCGTTGAGTCGTCGTCCTGCCAAGATGATCTCCGGGTGGTAGCCGACTGCTTGTGCCTTGTGCGTCAGGTAGTAGGGATCGACGCTAATGCAGTGTCCGCCCACCAGGCCAGGGCGGAATGGAAGGAAGTTCCACTTCGAACCAGCGGCAAGAAGCACGTCCTCGGTCTCGATCTCCAACTTATTAAACAAGATCGCCAGTTCGTTCATTAGGGCGATATTCACGTCGCGCTGTGTGTTCTCGATCACCTTAGCCGCCTCGGCCACCTTGATTGACGGCGCCCTGTGCGTGCCGACCGTGACGATGGCACGATAGAGATCGTCGACAAGGTCTGCAGTCGCCGGGGTGGAACCAGAGGTGACCTTCACGATGTTGTGAACGCGGTGCTCCTTGTCGCCCGGATTGATCCTCTCCGGGCTGTAGCCCACGAAGAAGTGCCTATTGAACTCGAGTCCGCTGACCCGTTCCAAAACGGGCACACATTCCTCCTCCGTCGCACCCGGATATACAGTCGATTCGTAGATAACGACGTCGCCTATAGCGAGGTGCCGGCCGATAGTCTCTGACGCAGACAGGACCGGACCGAGATCTGGTCGCTTATGCTTGTCGATCGGTGTCGGTGTGGTGACGATGTACACGTTGGCCTCGTCCAGGCGGGACTCGTCCACAGTGACAGTGAGATCCGCGCGGGCAAGGTCGTCATCTTCGACTTCCAGGGTGTGGTCGTGTCCCGATCGCAACGCATCGACACGCTTCGAGTCGATATCGAAGCCGATGACCGACGACATTTTACCGAATTCTACAGCCAGCGGCAGACCAACGTATCCAAGCCCAATGACCGCGATCCTCACGTCTTCAAGTCTCATGCCTGCTGCGCCTTCTCCGCGACGCTACGGAACCACTCGACGGTCATGGCAAGACCATCCTTCAGGCCGAGTGGTTCGACAGACGGAAACAGTTCCCTTACGCGTCTGTTGTCGGCTTGAGAGGCGCGCACGTCGCCAGCGCGTGGGACCGTGTGCTCACGAGAGACTCTGAACCCCAACTCCGCCTCGATGTCGTCCAGAAGCGCAAGCAAGGTGGTGTTGGTTCCATAAGCCAAGTTCACAGGATCGGGGCTGGAAGTCTGGTTGAGAACAGCTTGGTGAATAACTGCACACACCGTTTCCACATAAGTGAAGTCGCGAGACTGCTCCCCGTCCCCCTGCACCTGCGCCGGCCGACCGTTCATCGCTGCGTCAAGGAACTTTGGAATGACCGCTGCGTAGGCGTGGTTGGCAGCTTGGCCCGGACCGTAGACGTTGAAAAACCTAAACGCGAGGGCCTTCAGTCCATAAGAATACTGGTAGGCCAGCGCATAACCTTCGGTGGCCTGCTTACTCACGGCATAGGGACTCATAGGACGAGTCCAGTCAAACTCACTCTTCGGCATTTTTGGATTCGATCCGTACACCGAACTGGAGGACGCGACAATTACATGACCAACCCCGACCTCGCGAGCAGCTTCGAGCACGTTGAGAGTGCCCGTGGTGTTGGCCTCATGGGAAGCACGTGGATTGACGATAGATCTCGGAACGCTGGGGATAGCAGCCAAGTGCACTACCGAATCAACACCCTCAGTCACGTCTTTCAACGAATCGAAGTTCAGTATTGACCCTTCAGTGAAGTTGACCTTCAGATTATTTAGATTCTCGGACGAGCCGGTGCTTAGATCATCAAGGATCCGGACCTCATCGACTCCTTGCTGCAAGAGGAATCTGGCGAGATTTGATCCGATAAAGCCGGCGCCGCCGGTAATAAGTACGTTCACTTCAAACTTTCTTTGGGTCGTCTGATGTCGGCGTTCGGCGCAAAGGATTTTCCCACCGAACTACACATAGCTAGATGGGGATCCCCCCGGTGCCGGTATGAGCAACGAGCAGCATCAGTGTCTTCTTTCCGATTTTTTCTCGTCATTTTCTAGCTCTCCTAGCCTGTCGAGACGGGTGAGCCCCTCTGCCTCGTAGCGGTCAGACAGGATGTCAGCGAGTCCTCGCCAGATCGTCTCCGGCTGGAAATCGTTCACAGCTCGCTCACGAGCGGCCTTACCTAAGCGCTGCACCAGCGAAGCGTCGTCCGCAAGCATGTTCAGCGTCACGACCAACCCTTCAGAGTCATCGACGTCCACCAGGATCCCGGTCTCTCCGTCAACGATTGAGTCAATGGCGCCTGTGGCTCGGGTCGTGACAGTAGGGATTCCCGCAGAAGCAGCTTCCAGGACGACATTCGGGAACCCCTCCCTCCGCGTTGGTAGACAAAGAACGTCAAGAACGGGCAGCGTGCCCCAGAGGTCACTCGTCCACGGAAGGACCTTGACACGATCACCCAAGGTCTCTGTTGAGGCTGCCAAAGCTGGATCCTCAACTGCGCCAATAAGGAGCAGCTCAATGTTTGGCAAAAGCCGACCGGATGCAAATGCTTGAATTAGTGTGCCAACACCCTTGTCTTTCGATACGCGGCCCACAAACCCGACAACAAGGGTCTCCTCGCTGAACCCAATCTCCCGGCGGAGCCCGGAGCGATCGACTTCAGCGGCTCGTGAGGCAATCCTGCTGGCGTCGACGCCGTTGCTGCTACCCCTGCCGATTAGCCAGGCCTTTCTCGGGGTGACCAGCTTGCGATCCAAAAGTTCATGTGCGAGTGAGCGGCTCACGACCACGACATCAGTCGCGACCGCAGCCGAGATCCATTCCATCACCCAAAGGACTTTCAAAAATAGTCCCTTGGTGCCTTCAAGGCGTAAACCGCGAACGACATAGATCCGTTTCGGGACACGAGTGATCCATGCAGCGAGCCCGGCGAGTAGACCGGCTTTCGGGGTTCCGACGTTGACTGCATCTGGGCGCAGCCTTCGCAGCAGACGGAGCCACCCGTAGAGCGCACGGACATCTGCGGCCGGCGATATATTCCGTTCCGTCGGAATCCCGTGAAAAGCGATGTGTTCGCGGTCTACGGTCAAGAGCGCTTCGTCGTCCGGGGTACAGGCCAGCGTCACATCCCATCCGGCCGCCGAGAACCATCCCAATTGACCCCGCATCAGCGCGAAGGCACTGACGCCAACACCGACGCCATAGACTAGCCGCGGCGCAACATGCCCGCGTCGCGAAGTTAGTCGTGTCTTCTTGTGCAATTCTTCGTCATTTTGCCGAGACATTCACCCTCCCAGTGCGCTGACCGGACCCCTGCCGCAGGCCGGGAAGGAAAAGATACACGGCTATGACGGCAATAAGGAGTGCTGACGACGCGTACGGACTTAGGGCGCCCCCAACCAAAAGTAATCCGATGCCGCCCGTGAGTGCCGTGAGAAACGAGACTACAGCAGCCACTGCCAAATGGGACAGCCCCGCACCACTTAATCGTTGATAAAAGTGCGTCCGGTGGGCGTGATGCAGCGACTCACCTTTTAGCGCTCGGCGAACTAGGGTGGCCAGCGTGTCTGCTAGGTAAATGCATAATGGCGAAAAAGCAGCGACGGGGTGCACTCCGACCGCTATCGCCACGATAGCGATAGCTGACAAGCTTCCACCGAGCAGATAACTGCCAACGTCGCCAAGGAACATTCCCGGCGGACGGATATTCCAGGGCAGGAAGACGAAGAAAGCGACAGCAACCAAAAGACCCGCAAGCATGAGCCACGAGTAGCCGAGGATTCCTCCCATGGCTGAGAAGGCCAGCCCTGCGGTCAAACCATGAAGGCTCGAAATGCCGTTGATGCCATCCATGAAGTTCGCGAAGTTCACGTAAGCGGCGAAGCCGAGCGCAGAAAGGGGAACGATGATCCAATGGGAACCTGCGGTTGGGACGAGGACGAGTCCCACCCCAACCCCGAGAAGCAATTGAAGAGCGAGGCGGACCGAAACGCGCAGCCCTCGAACATCCTCCACGAGTCCAACTACGCCAACAAGGCAGCTGGCCGTTACGATCAAAAGGACGAATGCGACTCCGTCTCTTTCACCCATGGAAGCCGATCCGACCGCGCCTCCCAGCGCAAGCGCGGCCAACTGAGCTACCCCACCGCCACGAATCGTCGGACGAGCATGCGACGAGCGGTGGTTAGGAATATCAACCGCTCCAATACGGAGCAGGATGGGCCGAAGTAAACGGGGGACCAATCCCGCGATTACCGAAGTGATGAAGACTGCCACCCACGCACCTGCGGTTAGCACGAGCGCTTCCCTTGAACGACCAATCCTCTGACCGTTCCGGTCACATCACAGCCGCTACCTTTCCGAATTACGGAAGGGGACACTCTTCCTTTTGGGGTTCGTTTCACAGGAGTTCGTGACCCGAAAACTCCGACCCGAACACACCGCCCCATAACGACATGATCCCGGGGCGATTCAGTGGACGAGCGGTGAGACGAAACGGGCGAAGGGCCCTTGAACTTTAGGACGAAGGGGCGAATGAATGTCGGGGACACGAGTGACATCACGTTGGCCGGTGCAACTGGTGCAAATGAGAGTGCGTTCATTTCGAACCATCAGGAATCGCCGCACCAACTGATGCGCCGTTCAGTTCCTTTTCGTGGGCCGGAGACCAGCCTGTCTGGTCATTCTGAACGGGTCGCTTGGTGACTGAGTGTGGTTCCGGGCGGTCCTCGTTATCAACCCAGGGGGCGACGAGCTGCACCGGACTTCTCGGCGCTACCCTCACGGCTGAGATCAGGGGGTGAATACTGGGTGAAGACTGCTCGGCACCGCTGAACAAAACCTCGTGAAGTTTCTCGCCCTCTCGGAGTCCGGTGATACGCACCCCGATGTCCTTGCCAGAGTCCCGAATGAGCCTTTTAGCCATATCGAGGATGCGTACCGGCTCTCCCATGTTGAGGACAAGCACTTGCCCACCCTGTCCGACCGCGCCGGCCTGAATGACCAACTGACAGGCTTCTGGGATCGTCATAAAGAAGCGGGTGACGTCCGGATGCACCACGGTGATAGGGCCGCCCCGTTCAATCTGCTGGGCAAATGTGTGGAGCACCGAGCCGCGGGACCCCAGCACGTTGCCGAAGCGGACCGAAAGGTAGTTGCCGTCGTGGTTCTCCGCAAACCAGGCGGTCAATTCCTCCGCGCGGCGCTTGGTCTTGCCCAGAACGCTGGTGGGATCGGCTGCCTTATCCGTCGAAATGTTGACGAACGTCTCAACACCGAACTCCGCTGCGCATTCGAGGACGTCCAGGGTGCCGAGCACGTTGGTCTTCCAGCCCTCGTCCGGGTATTGCTCCAGGAGAGGGAGATGCTTGAGTGCCGCCGCGTGAAAGACCACATGCGGACGGTGCGCCTCGAAGATTTTCTGCAGGGCGGGTTTGTCCCGGATGTCACACAGGACCATGTCAGGTGTGTCCAAGAGGCCTTGTCCATATATCGACAACTGCACCGAGTGGAGCGCTGATTCGTCCCTGTCGAGGCAGACGAGTTCTTTGGGGCCAAACTGGTGCACCTGCCGGGCGATCTCAGAACCGATGGAGCCCCCGGCTCCAGTGATCAGCACCACCTTGCCACGCACGTAGTCGGCGATCGAGGTGAGGTCCGTCTTGATGGGGTCACGGCCTAGAAGGTCGGTGACGTCGAACTCGTGGATGTCACCCAGCTTGAGCTGACCACCACTCCACTCGCGCAGCGGAGGAAGAACCAGCATCTTCATGCCGGCCGCATCCAAGTCGGAGGAGAGTTGCTTGAGGAAATCGGCTGAGGCCGTGGGGATCGCGACGAGCACGCTCTGGACGCCGAGGGCCCTGGCCTTTGCAATCATGTCCTTGCGCTGGCCGACGACGCGACCGAACTCGAAGCGACGGTGGCGCTTGCGCGGATCATCGTCAATGAGGCCGACAACCTGGAACTTGCTGTCGGGATCCGAGAAGAACAGGTTGCCCACCATACGTCCGGCATTGCCAGCCCCGTAGAGCAGGATGCGCTCAGCTTTGCCAGCAGCCTTGTACCGCTGGAAGATCTGGATGGCGACTGCGCGGGCCACGAACCTAGCTGCCCCCATGAGAATCAGTGCCAGGAAGGGGGCGAGGAACGCGACGCCATTGGGATAGTCAGGCACGCCGATCATGAAGACAAGCCCAACGATGAACCCCACGGCCAAGGTGACTGTTGCCATGGTGGACGCTTCGATGAAGCTCCCGATCCGGTTGGAGCCCCGGTAGACACCGGCGAGCCATCCCAACAGCATCTGCGCGCTAGCGGCGAAGATGCTGTACACGAGGACACTCGACCATTGGACTGCGTTGAGCTCGAAGTCGTAGCGGAAAGCAATCAAGGCAAACGCCGCGACGAACCAGCAGAGCGCGTCGATGAAGCTCAGCGTCAGGTGAACGTCCGTGCGTTCCAGAAGCATGAGCGGAGGCTTCCGCCGCGACTGGCCGCTCAACAGGGGCGTCATGACTGGTGCTCCAGGACAGGCTCGGCAACCTTGTTGGTACGCTTCCTCGCTCGCACTGGCTCTCGCTTGGCCTTCACCGAATCGGATGCCGGCACCGAGGTGTACTCGGCGTAGTAGCCGCCGTAGCTTCCGGAGCCGTTGGCTGGGGCATCGTTGAGGACCACTCCGAGGAGGGTGACTGATCCGGATTCGAGCAGTCCGACGGCGGCCTCGAACTCAGGGCGCTTCACCTTGCCAGAGCGCGCCACCATGATGGCTCCCGCCGTCTGGCCGGCAAGCACGACGGCGTCAGTCACGGGAAGCAGCGGGGGCGCGTCGAACAGCACGTGGTCATACTGGCGCTCCACCGTTGCCAGGAGGTGCGCCATCGCTTCGGACCCCAGGAGTTCCGACGGGTTGGGCGGCACTGTGCCAGCCGGGAGCACGGCCAGGGAACCGGGCACAACATCAATCACCATGTCCTGCAGCGACCCCTTGCCGGAGAGCACCTCGGAGAGGCCAAACTCGCTGTCCAACCGCATACGGTTGGCTACCTGCGGCCTGCGAAGATCAGCGTCGATCAGTAGCACCGATTCGCCGGCCTGCGCGAGGACGCGGGCGAGGTTGACGACGGTCTCCGTCTTACCCTCCGCCCCCACCGATGAGGTGACAACCATGGAGGGACGCCGCTCGCCACCGAGTCCGACGAAGCCAACGTTCGTGCGGAGGCGGCGGTATGCCTCGGCGTTCGACCAGTGTTGGCCTTCAGTCTCCAGGGCGCGGTCACTGGGCGCATCGACGTGGCCGATCGCACCGAGCAGGGGCGCTTCCGTGAGGTTCTCGAGGTCATCAACGGTGCGGACCCGCGTGTCGAGCACGCTGCGCAGCACGGCCTGACCGACGCCGAGCAGCATTCCGAGGACCAGGCCCAGGGCCAGGTTTACGGTGGGCCGCGGAGCGGTGGGTTGCGTGGGTGCAAGGGCGGGATCGATGGCGGTGGCGGTCACCAGTTTCGCTCCATTGACACCGGCCGGCGATAGCTTTTCGACGGCCTTCTGCAGGCTGTCGGCAACCGTGTTGGCAAGCAGTGCAGCTTGGGCCGGGTCCCCGTCGGTGGATGTCACGTCGATGAGCGTCGTCGCGGTGGGCGACGTGACGGTCAACTTCTTTCCCAGCTGCGTGGACGTCATGTCCAGCTTCAACTCGTCGATCACCGGCTGCAGCACCACGGCAGTGGTGGCCACACTGACGAAGGACTTGACCTGCCGTTCGGCGTACGTGGCCCCTTGTGCCAGGTCGCCGGCAGTGTCACCGCTTTCCACCGCGAGGAAGAGTGCGGCAGACGCCGTATACGTGGGTTTCTGCGTCAGCGTGACAGCGGCGGCTATAACCACACAAAGAAGCAAAGTCGCAATCGCGCTCCGCCAGTAACGACGCACGATGAGCAGGTATTGCTGCAACTCCATTGAGAACCTTGTCGATCGGGGGAATCGTTGGTTGTGTGGAGTTCCCGGCACAATAAAGCATCATGCGGCGTCTCCAACATCCAACACTCTAAGCTAGGCCCCGCTACTCACCTAAATCAGTTGAACCTGATACGACGCACTGGTTCTGGCAACCGAGTGGCCAGGCCAGCCCCCGTTGTCCGCCGCTACCACGAAAGGTCATCCATGCGCTCACGCAGCCAGAGGAACCTCCTCAGCACTGTTGGCTTGACCGTGTTTGCCCTAGTGGCAGCATGTCTGAGCGTGGCTGCGCTCACGCAGAATCGCGCCTCACCGATGGAGGCCACCCCGCCTGAGATTGCGCCGAGCGTCACGAGTGGACAACCGACGGAAATGGTTCCGCCAGACGGGAACAGTCAACCAGTGGTAACACCGAAATCAACTTCTGTTGATTCGGAATCAACACGTCTTAGCGCCGTTGTGGTGTTGGGTGACACCCATTCAGCCAGCGACACGCCCGGGATATGGCTCACTTCCGTGCAAAGTGAACTCGGTTGGGCGCCCGTGACGAACCTGTCGACACCGGGTCGCGGCTATCTCAAGAAGCCTGCATCATGCGAGATTGCGGTCTGCGCAAACTTCGAGGGGACCATTCCCGCAATCGTCGCGGCTACCCCCGACGTTGTTGTGACTTTCGGCGGGGCAGCCGACGGCGACAGAGACCTCAGTGATGCCGCGCGGGAGTACTACGCCGCATTGCGCGAGGCCCTTCCCGACGCCGAGATCATCGCCATCTCCCCCGTCACGTCCGAGGACGAGGCCGCGTACTGGCTCACCATGCACAAGCGCACCATCCGCACCGCCGTGGAAGCCGTGGACGGCACGTTCATCGATGTCGGCCAACCGGGTGTGGGCGACGGCGAATACCTCTCCGCTGCCGCTCAGGCGGAGATCGCCGCTACCGTCATCAAGGAACTGTCCTGATGGGGACCCCACACTGCCACCGGAGAGGCTGAGTTCTTGCACCCGCTGAAGCTGGACACCACCGACATCCCCGGCCTCCTCATCCTGAGGCTCCACGTCCAGCACAACGACGTGGGCTGGTTCAAGGAGGACTGGCACCGCGAGAAGATGGCCGCGCTCGGGCTGCCCGACTTCCGACCGGTCCAGCACAACCTCACCCACAACGACAGCCGCGGAATCACCCGCGGCTTCCACGCCGAACCGTGGGATCGCCTCATCACCGTGGTCTCGGGCAAAGCCATGGGTGCCTGGGTGGACCTCCGCGTCGGTGAGACCTTCGGCAAAGTGGTGACCTGCGATCTGGACCCGGGCACAGCCGTCTTCGTGCCGCGCGGCGTCGCCAATGCGCACCAGGTACTGGAGGACCACACCACCTTCAGCTACCTCCTCAACCACCACTGGACGCCCGAAGCCCGTGCCCGGTTCTCCACCGTGAATATGTTCGACCCCGCACTGGGCATCACGTGGCCCATTCCCCGCGAGCAGGCCGATCTGGGCCGTGCTGACGTGCATCTGCCAGCCTTGGCGGACGCGACACCCATGCAGCACCGCCGCATCCTCGTGGCCGGCACGGACACCCCTCTGGGACGCTCACTCCTGGCGGAACTACCGGGAGCCGACGGCGTCAGCGGGGCAGCGATGACTCACGCTTCGCGAGCAGAGTCCCCCGTTGACCTCTCCGCCTACGACACCCTCATCAACGCACAGGGTGAGACCGGTAACGGCACCCCGCGAACCTCCCGCGACCGTGAGGCATGGACCACCACGGCCGCCCACGCGCGCGATCTTGCTGACATCGCCCGCCGGCACCGCATGCGCTACGTCCACGTCTCCACCGATTGCGTGTTCGAGCGCGACTCCCCCACCCACACGGAAGACGACTCCCTCAGCCTTCTCGACACCCGCACCCAAGGGCTTGCCGTCGCAGAGGTGGTGGCCGCGACCGTTCCACGACACCTCGTCATCCGCACCGGGTGGGTGATGGGCAGGCAGGACCACGCCATCGACGAGCTGGTGTCCGCCGCTCGCCACGGCCGAGCCGCCGAGATGGACAACGCCCAGCACGGACGCCTCACGTTTGCGTCAGTCCTGGCCGCCGGCATCCTCCACCTGCTGAATGCGGGGGCCGCGTCAGGCACCTACAACCTGACCGGCGACGGCCCCGTGGTGTCCTGGGCGGACATCGGGCGCCGCGTCTTCGAACTGTGCGGCCGCAACCCCGACGACGTGCAGAACGCCGCCGCCCCGGACCAGGCACCATCCAGCGGCAGTGCCCTGGTTCTTGACCGCATCAGGGCAACGGGTTTCCGACCCGGCAACTCCTGGCTCCAACTGGGCGACCGGATGCCCGGTGTGGGGGCGCCGCGCAGCCCCAGCAGCGCGCCGGAGCGGCAACGCCCCGTCGCCCCGAACCCACAGGCCGTTGAGGCCGTCGCGAAGCAGACCGTTCGTGAGCCGTACCGGGTGCTGTTCGTGTGCACCGCCAACATCTGCCGCTCCGCCTACGCCGACGTGGTGGCGCGTGGCACGGGGATCACTGGCATCGACTTCTCCTCCGCAGGCACTCATGCGCTCGTGGGGCAGGGCATTGACCCACCCATGGCCGCACAGGTCGGGAACCGAGGCGACACCTCCGCCCATCGCGCTCGGCAGCTGACGCGGCAGATGGTGGGTGACGCCGATCTGATCCTGGCCATGGGCGTCGAGCACCGTCGCTATATCCTCGACGAGTGGCCAACACTCGGGCGCAAGGTGTTCCTCCTGGGGCACGTCGCACGGGAGATGGCCCGGCTGCCGGAATCAGTGACGTTGGACAACCTCACCTCCCACCTGTGGAGGCACAGGAGCGCCGACCCCTCCGACGAGGTGGCCGACCCGTACCGCCGGGGTCCGGAAGTGGCCGCCACGTGCGCCGGGACCATCGACGGACACCTCAACGCCATCCTGGGGGGATGCACCACCTTGTTTGATCGAATGGAGCACGCATGACCGACGACACCTTCTTCCGCGGCGAAGATGAGCAGCCCGCCAAGGGCAAGCGCCGTAAGAAGCGTCTTCGTGAACGCTGGCTGCTGCTCAGCATCGTCGGTGTCCTGGGTGTGGCGCTGCTGGTGGCTGCTGCTTTCGCCGGCTACTACGGCAAGGCGGCCAAGGACGCTCTCGACTCGATCGACCGCGAGCCCACCCTGATGCCCACGTCCACCGAGAACCGTCCGCAGCCGGTGCCGACGAAGGAGGGCGAGTCCAACCCGCCCCTGAACTTCGTTCTCATGGGCACGGACGCACGCAACCCTGACGAGCGGGGTCGCTCCGACGTGCTCATGGTCATGCACATCCCCGGGGACCGGAAGCAGGCCTACCTGATCTCCCTCCCGCGCGACTACTGGGTGGACATCCCCGGACGCGGCAACGCCAAGATCAATGCCGCATACTCGTGGGGCGGCCCTGCGCTGACGGTGGAGACGGTCGAGCAGTTGCTCGACATCCCCATCGACCACACGGCCATCATCAACTTCGAGGGCTTCATGAGCGTCATCGACGCACTGGGTGGCGTGACCGTCGTCAACCGCCACGTGTCCTCCAGCGACGGCTTCGACTTCCCGAAGGGACCGGTGGAGTTGACCGGGGAGTCCGCTCTGCGTTTCGTGCGGGAGCGCAAGAACCTCCCCAACGGCGACTTCGACCGTGCTGAGCGCCAGCGCGACGTCCTCAAGGCCATCGTCAGCAAGCTCACCTCGCGTGGCGTGCTGACGAACCCGGGGATGTTCCGCGACGCCGTCACCACGCTGGGGCCCAACTTCACGGTCGACACCGGGCTGGACAACAACACGATCATCAACCTTGGTCTGGGCATGAGGATCAACGGAGGCGACGACATCAAGTCGCTCATGGCCCCGACCGCTGGCTTCGGGACAAGCGCGGACAAGCAGTCCTACGTGAAGGTGGACGGCAAGAAGCTTGACGAACTGGCCACTGCCCTGCGCACCGACACCATGGCCGAGTACTACGCGGCCAACGGCTGACCACCTCACTGGTTTGCCGCTCGTCGAGTGACGAGCGGCAAACCAGTGTGTCAAGACGTCCTGCAGGCGACAGCGGTCTGGTCACGTCACTTCTCCGCGTGACAGGCTGGAGTTCCTTCGTCGCCCGGCGACTCAGAGCAACGCGCTCCTCGACTACTCGACCACCGGTGTGACGCAATCGTGCCGGGCCTCGGAAATGAATCCGGGGCCCGGCACGATTGGTGTTTCAGCGGTGTGTCAGGAGAACAGGACGATGTTGTTGAAGATCTCCTTGGTGATCCAGCCCAAGCGAACAGGCTGGCCGGGTGTGGCGACGTTGCCGATCACTTTCGCCGTGGCGTAGGAACGACACCCGTTGCCGCCGGTGGCGGGCGTATTGCACTCCGTCCTCCACTGACGGCCGTCAGCGGCGGTCCAGGAGCCGGGCCGGCCCAGCGGGTTTCCTGCCCAGGCCGATTTCTTCGAGGGCAGGTACGTCAAGTTGTTGAACGCCCAGCCCTTCTTGCTGACGAATTGCCCGTTCACCTGGGTCACCGTGGTGGCCTGGATGAGGGTGCGGCAGCGCTGGGTGACGGAGTAGGGCTCGCAGGACGTGAACCAGTGGCGCCCGTTGTAGTCGTGGTAGCCGGGTGTGGTGTAGATCGATCCCGGGTACGACGGGGTGGGCGGCGGGGTCGTGACCGGCGGGGTGGTCACCGGCGGGGTGGTCACCGGCGGGGTGGTCACCGGCGGGGTGGTCACCGGCGGGGTGGTCGGCGTGGGTGTCTTGGCAACACCGATGCGATCCATCATGTAGTTGGCCACATCGATGAAGTAGTCCTCCCCTTCAGGGGTCAGGTAGCCGGCACGGATCTGCCGCGCATCCACCTCGGCCATCAACGCCAGGTATTGTGCGCGGGTCTTGTAGGCGGTGAGGAACTCATCCAGCGACATCAGGTGCATGATGCCGTGCGCGGTGAATCCCGTACCTTCAATGCCCAGGTACTGGCCGAGGGGGTGGTCGATGAGACCGTAGCGAACCCCTCCCAGGGCGTTGCCGGCGTCGTCCCGCAGGAGCGCTCCGGTGGCGGTGGTTGTTTCCCACAGCGACGGTGCAGCCGGAATGCCTTCCTGATGCCACTTCACCAGCGCGTCAGTCGCCGCAAAGATGGTGGGCTCCAGAGGGTAGTAACTGATCTTGGCAAGGAACTCAGGCTTGTGAACGTTTGCATCCGGCGTCCGGCCGCTCTTGAGGATCTCCTCGTCGGACGGGATCACCGGCGACAGCAGGTCGGTGTGAGGGGTACCGGGTACCGCCCAGACACGCTGCTTCGGCGGAAGGTTCCGGGGGCCTCTCCTGTCCAGGATGAGTTCGGAGTCGACGAGGATGTTGGGAACCGAGAGCACCGGATCAGCAGCCGGGGTGGCCTGGCCCCCGGTCCGCAGTGAGCGCCCGGTGAGACCAGCGACGTTGAGGTAGCCGTCGTAGACCGACTGGCCATTCGCCTCCTCCGCCAATCCGGCGATCTTGTTGGTGTAGGTGGCGATGTAGCCACCGGACTGGGACTGGCCCGTCAACAGGATGGTCCTGGGCTGCTGGCCACCGAGGACGAGACCCGCGTCCTCACTCTTCAGAAGGGCACCCATCTGGGCGATGATGTCCCACGCCTGCCCCTCCTCGTCCCAGGCAACCGGGGCGTAACGCACGGGATCATAGGTTTTCAGTCCGACGATCTGGTTCGGCTTCGAGACGACGCCGATGTAGGTGTCGCCGTTGGCCATGTGGTGCTGCCACAGCCGCCGCCACATGTCCTCACCCGCGTAGCCGTTGGACGCGTTGGTCAATTCGACATCGATCACCCCGGACGAGTCCGCCGCCTTGGCGGGGCGTCGCACGATGATGCGGTTCACGTAGGGAACATCCTTTGTCACGACGGCGAGTGAACCGTCGATCTCGTCGTAGACATTGCTGGTGCCCGAGATGAAGTACTCCTCCTCCACGTAGCCATAATCCGCCACGTCAAAGGGCACCATTGCCCGCTTCATGCTGGAGAACATGTGGGTGGTGTCGTCCTCAGCAATGGGACCCTGCACCTCCGGGATCATGCTGAGTGATTCCAGGATGGGATCAACCGGGTCATCCGCTGAGGCCGGTACGGCCCAGAGCGTCCCCATCATGGCTGTGGCAGCCGTTACAGCCAGTGCACCGCGCACTCTGCGGTCACGTCTTGAGGGTGGCATTTCATTGTCCAATCTGTCGGTGGATAACGACATGGTTCTGTGCCTTCGCGCGTCTGTTGACAACACAGTCCGCGACGGCCGGCGTGGAAACGCCGCAACCGGGTCGGCCTTGACCTTCGGTGTGCACAAGCTATCGAGGAGAAATTGCTCGTCACAAGGTTGCCACCATTTGCCACACGCCCACACGTGACGCAGAGCTTGCGCGAGGCACGGAAAAGGGTGACCGACGTCAGTCGGCCACCCTTTCTCGCGTGTCAGCGCCCGAATCGGACGATGTTGTTGAAGACCCACCCCTTCGAGAGTTCGTAGCCCGTGGAGCCGTCAGGCCTGGTCACCTGCTGGGCGATGTCGTTCATCCAGATGGAGGAGCGGCAGCCGTTGCGACCCGTGGCTGGGGTGTCGCACTCGGTCCGCCACTGGCGTCCCTGCGACGTGAACTCACCGGTGACCCCCAACGGGTTGCCGGCCCATGCGGAGCGCGGCATGAAGGGCAGGTAGGTCAAATTGTTGAACTGCCAGCCGGTGACCGCCACGTAGTTGCCCGGTCCGCGGTAGTGCACCTGCGTGCCCCAGATCTCGGTGCGGCACCGCATCGTCTGCGAGTAGGGCTCGCAGGTGGTGTACCACCAGCGGCCGTTGACGTGATGGATGCCGGGCACCTCGTAGGGGATCTGGGCCATGCTGCCCGGCGTGCTCTGGGAGACGGACGGCTGCGGGGACGCCGTCGGAGATGTCGACGGTTGCTGGGTCGGCCGAGGCGACGCGGACTGGCTGGGACTTGGGGTCGGGGACTGGGTGGGCTCCGGACCCGGATCGCTGAGCGCCTGGAGAGAGAAGTTGTCGCCCTGCACCCAGCGGTCGCCCGTCATGGTGGACCCGGCGTAGACCTCAACCTTGGTGAGAGACCCGCTGTCGAACGTCACGGAGAACTTGTGCCAACCGTCCAGGTCAGCGAAGGTCTCCTGCTCCACGACGGTGGCACCCGGCCCGACGCCCCGCGCACCGATGCGGCCCTCGCCTGCACCGCCACCCACGGTGTCACCCGTCTTGAGCCAGCCGGTCAACTGGTACTGCGTGTTGGGCGTGACGCTGACCTGCTGCGCCATCAGCTGTTCACCCTGGTTGCCACGCACCCAGAACTGCCGACGCCCCACCTTGGCCCACTCCTGATTGGTGTCGATCCCGCCCGTCCCGGTGGCACGCCAGCCGCCGGGCACGTCCAACAGGGCGCTGCGTTCGAACGAGGGATCCACCAGAAGGTTGGGGCGGATGATCATGCCCTCGTCGTCCAGGGTCACCTTCATGAGTGCGACGTTGTACTGGTTCCAGACCGACATGAGGAAGTACACCTGCCCGTCAGCTGACCACGGGTGGATGTATCCGCCGTACAGGCCGGGGTACTCGGCCTGGGAGGCCAGGAGCTGTTCGTCGCACCATGGGCCCTCCGGCGCGCTGGCCACCCGCAGCACCAGGTCCGCGTTCCCGTTCAGGGTGATGAGCTGCCACAGCCCGGATGCCTCGTCGAAGTGGACGGACAACTCCGCCACGGCCGGCGGCAGGATCTGGGCTGAGGTGGCGTAGTCCGCGGACCAGTCGGCGCCGTTCCAGTAACGGTAGGCAGCCTTGTCGAGCATCTGCGTGGCCGGGACCCGTGCCAGCGAGGCGGCCCCCACCCGCCCGTTGGGTGTACCAAACATGTAGACGAAGTCGCCGTGGTGGACGTAGGCCACCATCTGGAACGGGTCCGTGCCATCGGCGTTGTTGTCCCAGCGCGGCGCCCCGTCGATGGACCAGGTGGCGCCCGCGTCGTCGGAATAGGCGAGCTGGCTGAAGTTGGTCCTCCACTGACCGGGGAGCCCCCACTCCTTCACGGACATGTAGGCCATGTACTGCCGGCCATCGACGGCGATGCCGCCCGTGGGGATGGTGGTGTGCTCATCGCCGGGGATCTTCTTCGAGCCGACGATCTCCTTGGCCACCCCTGAGTCATCCGAGAGCGCCCAGTCGAAGGTCATGCCGTCGGCAAGGCTGTGATCAGAGGAGCGGAACAACACGTTGGAGCGCCAGTTCCCGACCCCGGCACCGTCGCCCCCCGGGGTGGAGAACGTGTCCCCGAACGCCACCAGGACGTTGTCGTCCCCGTCGTCCCAGATGACGCCCAGGTCTGTGGCGCCCACATCCCAGGGAGTGGTGGTGTCGGTGGTCGCGTCGGCGCCCGTCACCTCGTCCACCAGGATGGCCGGCGAGATCGGTGCGTCGGAGTCGTCGGCCTGCGCGTGGGGCGCCCCGAGAACGGGGATGGCCAGCGCGACGCCGGCGGCAAGGATGAGAAATCGATTTCTAACAAGGGTGAACATGTTCGGTCTCCAATCGGTCCATCAATGTGGGGGTCGCGGGCGCCTCCATTGGCGCCCGTTGCGGTGGGCGGTGCGCTCAGGTACGAACAGAACTGGCCCGGGCGCGCAGCACGGGGTCCAAAATGATGCGGGCATTCTCCATGTCGGTGCCGCGGGCCCGAGTGGCCAGCAGCTGACCGGCCCAGGCACCCAGCTGTGCGGATGGTTGGTCCACCACGGTGACCTGGGGTTCCACCATCACGTTCCAGCGGTCGTCATCCACACCCACGAGCCCCACCTCCGGGCCGATGAGACGCCCCTGGCCCCGCAATGCGAAGAACGCCTCCCCCGTGAGCGTGTTCGTGGTGGCGAACACGGAGTCGAAGTGCGCCGAGGCCTCGTGAAGCAGGCGGGCCGCCGCCTGGGGCCGTCCGTCGTCGAACAGCAGACGGTGGACGCGCTCGTCGGGAACGGGGTGACCGAGTGCCGCCATTGATGTCCGGAACCCGAGTTCCCGGTCCCGCATCGGCGAGAGGTCAATGGTGTGGTTCAGCACCAGCGGCCTCGTGCGTCCCTGCGCGACGAGATGCTCCGCGGCGAGCCGACCAATCATGATGTTGTCGACCGAGACGCAGTCGCCCGCGAACCCGTCGATCTGACGGTCGACGGTGATCACGGGGATCCCCGCACGCTCGAAGGGCCGCATCTGTGAGGCACGCGGAACGGCGGCCGCGATGAGAACGCCGGAGACGCGGTGCGCGATGACGGTGTCGATGGCCGCCTTCTCCGATGCGGCGTCCTCATGGGAGTTGCACAGGACCACGGAGAACCCCTCCGCGTTGGCGACCTTCTCAAAAGCCTCCATGAGGCGCACGAAGAACGGGTTCCGCACGTCGGGGATGATGGCGGCGAAGAGGTCGGACTTCTGCCGACGCAACGCCCGGCCCGCGAAGTTGGGCCGGTAGTTGGCCTCCAGCGCGGCAGCCTCCACACGTTTGACGAGTTCAGGCGCCACGCGGGGATTCCCGTTCAGTACCCGAGAGACCGTGGCGGGTGACACCCGAGAGGCTCGGGCGACGTCGGTGATGGTCGCCTCGCGACGGGGTCTGAGGTCGTCGCTCACGGCAAAGCCCTCCGAGGGTTTCCGGCAATCGCGGCCACGCAGTGCATCTTGGTGACACCCACACTCACGATCATCTCGCCCCATCCCTGTGCAGAATTCTCCGACAACAATCCGACGTCCCCCACTGCGCGCTGCCCTGCAGGCTGGGGTGCACCGCACTCCTTGGGGCGCCGGGACTGGTCTGGGTCCCAGTGGCGCTGGCGAGTCGCGATCCCGGCAATGTCGTGACGCCGGACCAACCCCGGATCACAGTACCGCTTCGCTTCCACGAGTCCGCCTGGCTGTCCTCTCACTTCAGACCGGCCATCTTGATGTTGCCGATGATCTGGCGCTGGAAGATGAGGAAGAGGATCACAACGGGCGCCGCGGCCAGGGTGGAGCCCGCCATGAGGAGGCCGAGTTCGGTGCTGCGCTCTGACCTGAACGTGGCCAGGTACTGCTGCAGGACGAACTTCTCGGGCGAGGTGATGGTCAGGATGGGCCACACGTAGGAGTTCCAGTACGCCAGGAACGAGGTGATCCCCATCACGACGAACGGGGGCTTCGACAAGGGAAGGAACAGCCGGATGAAGATGCTGAACCGGCCGCAGCCATCCAGCATGGCTGCCTCCTCAAGGCTGGAGGGGATGTTCAGGTAGAACTGCCGGATGAAGAACACGACCCCTGCGCTGGCTGCCCCCGGCACCACGAGCACGGCCAGGGTGTCGAGCATCTGCAGCCTCGTCACGACGATGAAGCTGGTCAGCAGGATGGTCATGCCAGGAATGAACATGGTGCCGATGAGGATGACCCACAGCGTGCGCTTGAACCGGAACTCCAGGCGGGCGAAGGCGTAGGCAGCCAACGAGTTCACCGTCAGCCCGAGCACCGTGAACAGCAGGGCACCCAGCGACGTCCACCCCATGGTGAGAAGGAAACTGGGGTCGCTCAGGATCTGGGTGTAGTTCTCGACCTTCCAGACTTCCGGGAAGAACTGGAACGGTGTGGCGATCACCTCGGTTTTCGACTTGAATCCGGCAATCACCATCCAGGCCAGGGGGAAGAGCGCGGCGACGAGGAACACCAGCCCCACGAGCACTTTGAGGACCGACCCCACCCACCAGGCCGGGGTGTGGTGGTGTTTGCGCGCAGGCACGACGGCAGTTCTCATCTCAGTCCACCAGCTTCTCGGAGTTCAGGATGCGGAACACCACGGCCGACACCGTTCCGAGGACCACGAAGAGCAGCAGCGCCGCGGCAATGGAGTAGCCGACGTTCACGTCGTTGCGGAAGTGGTTGAAGATGAACAGGTTTGGCAGTGTCGTCGAGTCCAGGGGGCCACCGCCCGTCATGACCAGCGGCAGTTCGTACTGCTGGATGGCCGCCACGAACCCGGTGATCAGCAGGTACAAAATGATGTTCTTCATCTGCGGGAGCGTGATGTAGAGGGTCTTCTGCCACCAGTTCGCCCCCTCCATGGCCGCCGCCTCGTAGAACTCCTGCGGTATGTCCACCATGGCGGCCACCATGATCAACGACGTCAGCCCCATGCCCAACCAGATGGCGGGCACGGCAATGGCCAGCAACGCCCAGGCAGGGTCACCGATCCACGCGACCGGGTCGATGGAGAAGTACGCCAGCACCCAGTTCAACAGGCCGCCGGAGTAGTCGTAGATCAGCACGAACACGATGGAGGTGATGACGGTGGAGATGATGGTCGGGATGTAGATGCTGACCTTCAGCACGCCCGCGAACCGGCCAGACACGCTCACCACGAGGCTCGAGAACAGGAAGGCCAGCACCAGCATGACGGGCACCGTCATGAGGACGAACATGAATCCACGACGGATGGTGGCGTAGAAGAGGGGATCCTTCAGCACGTCGGTGAAGTTCTTCCATCCCACGAACTCCGGATCCTTGTAGAAGCTCCAGTTCTGGAAGGACAGGTACCCCGCGTAGACCGCAGGCCAGAGCACGAAGATGCCGAGCAGGATCATCACGGGAAGGATGAGCAGGTACGCCACCTTCCCGTCCCGGTAGCGGAATGTGTCGTGTCGTTGACGGCCGGCCCGACGGCTGGGCGAGCGTTCTGCAGTGCTGCTGGTCACAGGGGCCTCCTTTCAGGATGGGTCGTTGCCTCACGCGGGGCGGGTCATGGCAGGCGGTTCACCCCCCGTCACTTGGGGGCTTTGGCGGCGAGGCCTTCCCTGTCGACCACGGTCTGGATCGACTTCGTTGCCGTGGCCAGCGCCGCAGGAATGGGCGAGGCCCCCTTCATGCCGGCCTCGATGGCGGTACCCACCGCGACGGAGACGTCCCAGGGGTAGCTGGGCTCGGGGATGGCAGTGGGTGCGATCTCGTCGGTGATCACCTTCACCCACGGGGCCTTGGCTGCCTTCTCGTCGCTCGCCACGGCCTTCTGCACGGAGTCGCGCACCGGCACCTTGGTGAACTGCGTCGTGACGAAGAACGGCACGAGGAGGGCAGGGTCGCCCGCGATGGCCCAGGAGAGGAAGTCACCGGCGGCCTGCGGGTCCTTGGCCTTGGCGTCGATCACCCACTTGAAGTTGCCGAGCGTCGTGGCAGTGCGATCCCCGGCATCCGGCGAGTTGGGGAGGGCCCCGATGCCGGTCTTCATGAGCAGGTCCGGGTAGTCGGAGCCGATCTCGGACAGCATCCAGGAACCGGAGATCTTGAAGGCCACCTTCTTCTCGCCGAAGTCCTTGCCCTCGACGTAGGCCGCCAACGGCTGCTTGGGCATGTAGTCGTTGTCCCACAGCTTCTTGTAGACGGCGATGAGTGCCTCGTAGCCCGGATCCTCCACTGCCGCCCCGGTCCAGTCATCCTTCAACGCGGTGTGGCCGGCAAAGTTGTACTGCTGACCGACGCTCGACCAGGCGAACGTGACGGCGTCCTGGGCCGGGGAGATGCAGTACTGCCCCTTCTGGAGGGTCGGCTTGATCTTCTCGCACATCCCGAACAACTCGTCCCAGGTCTTGGGCCCCTTCTCGGGGTCCAGACCGGCAGCCTCCATCATGTCCTTGTTCCAGAACAAAACACCCTGGGGCTCCAGCAGCAGCGGGTAGGCGTAGTACTTCCCGTCCTTCTCGGACACGGGCTTGGCAGCGTCGATGATTTCGGCGAGGGCCTCGGCCGGGACGACAGAGTCGAGCTCGTGGAGCTGCCCGGCTGTGACGGCGTCCTGGATGGACCCGGGGTGCGTGTAGACGTCAGGCGCCTTGCCCGCGGCCTGGGCGGCCTTCATCTTCTGGTCCCACGCGTCCGCCGGGACCTCGGTGCCCACCACCTTCACAGCGGTTTGCGCTTCGTTGAACTGCTTGATGATGCCCGTGTACCAGTCGTTCTCCACGGGGGTGAACGTGCGGTGCCAGAACTGGATGGTGACCGCGGCTGCCGCCTCGGTGGCTCCATCCGAAGCCGGAGCTGAACCGGTGGGGGCGGGCTCCCCGGGTGTCCCGGAGCCGCAGGCCGTCAGAACGCTGGCCGCGGCGAGACCGAGGCTGGTCCCCAGCAGGTGTCGTCGAGTGATGGTGGGTTGCATGATCGTGATCTCCCTGAGGTCGACCCGCGGCTGTGCGGGTGTCAATGTGTCCCTGACCCATGTCCCCATGGTCAGGTGGTGCCCCGGACTGCACGCCGGGGCCGGGTGCAGCGGTCAGCCCAACCGTGGAACGCGTTGGGCGGCCGGCGGAAGCGTGAGCGTCTCGTCGATCCTGTCGAGGTACCAGTAGGCCACCGACGAGATCTCGTCGCTGCGTGCGTTGTTGTGTCCGTGCTCGATGGTCACGCGCACCGACTCCTGGAACGTGACGGGGTCCTCGATGTGGAACCGGTACATGGAGATCTGTCCCGACCAGTTGGGACCACCCGGAATGGTGATGCCGTGATAGTTGGACTGGTACGCCTCTGACGGGCACCACGCGGTGTTGAAGTAGTCCTCCGTACCGGTGCCGTGAATGTTCGGGGGCCAGGACTCGCCATCGACAAAGATCATGTCGTCCCCCTCCCCGTACCAGTTCCAGGCTTCCGTGTGACGCAGGTTCGTGACGTTGAACGTGCACCCCACGTAGTGCCCCCGTCCGCGGGTGTCGAGAATCGTGTAGTTGCCGTCGCCGGTGGTGTTGTTCCCGCCGAAGAGGAACTCACCGTTGCTCCTGTCCCCCTGCTCCTCCCCGCCGCAGGGGTTCTCCCTGTGCCATGAGGCGTGGAAGCGACCGATGCCGTCCTCGAGCTCGTCGAAGGCCTCGTAGTCGATGTAGTAGTAGAACCACAACACCAGGTCCTCGCACTCGTTGGTGATCTCGAAGCGCGCCCCGTCCGCAAACGGCATGTGGAAGAACGAGTTGAGCGACTTGCCGTCCTGCGGGCTCATCTGCAGGGGCAGCGACGCGAAGTTCGTGGTCCGCCCATGCCCCACGCCGAAGAAGTCCCCCAGCGGCACGAGGACGCTCGGGTGCTCGTTCCCGTCCCAGTAGGCGCGCAGCACGAGCTTGCGCATGAAATCGTTGTCCGGCGTGTCAGGACCGGGCGGCAGCATGGGGGCAACCGTCATCCAGATGTGGTTGACGCTTCCGGCTCCCCGGATGTCGGCCAGTTCCGCCGTGTCCCCCGGCTGCAGGGTCACGCGATCCTCGTTGCCGCCCGTGACGTCGTAGGACGACACACGTCGTCGTCGGGTGGACCGCAACCGTGGAAGGTCGCGGAGGCTGGAACCGTAGTCGCCGTACCGTGTCATGGATCTACTCCTCATATCTGCGACACCACTGTCGCTGAGAAACCTCAAGTAATCGTTTTCTCAAATGTAGGTCAACGCCGCTGGGCTGTCAACGGTCGGTTTTTCCGTGGCGATAGCGAGGTCGCCCTGCCCCCTCGCGGGCGACAACGAGCGCAAACGGTCAGATATCAAAGGATCCTGACGTGCGACTCCAGCCCCACCGCACTCTTGGGGCGGCGTTTCGTCACCCATCTGACCCTTGACACACCCCTTCGCCGCGCATACCGTCGTGTGAAATCGTTTTCTGCACTCGTCAACCAGGACGGGGCGCTGGATCGAGACCGTTGCCCCCATCCCCGACGACACAGGAGCTCCGCCATGCCACCCACCCGCAGCACCCGACGGACACCTCACGAGGACGCACGACACATCGCCATGCCGCTCGGCGGCATCGGCACGGGCAACGTCTCGCTGTGCGCCGACGGGTCCCTGCGCCAGTGGCAACTGCACAACACCGGCAACCACCTGGGCGAACTGCCCGGATCGTTCTTCGCCGTGCGCATCTCGCAGTGGGAACCCCCGTTCAACGAGGTGCGTGTGCTCCAGGCACCGCCGGGACCTGTATCCGGAACGCAGACACCGCTGGTCAACGACGACCACGTCCCGCACTGGCAGAGGGACCTCCTGTCCCACGCGGAGGGGGTCACCGCCACGACGTTCTCCGGCACCTACCCGTTCGCCACGGTGGACTACGAGGACGAATCCCTGCCGGTACGCATCAGCCTGGAGGCGTTCACGCCCATGGCCCCGCTGGATCTTGACCGCAGCTCGATTCCGGTGGCCATGTTCACCTTCACCATCACCAACACGGGTGTGGTGCCGGTGAACGGGTGGCTCGGAGGTGCACTGCAGAACGCCGTCGGGGGCGACGGGATCCTTCCCCCGGACGGCATTCGGCATCCGGGCTACGGGGGCAACACCAACCGGGTGGACCGCTCCGAGGGCTGGACGTCCCTCATCATGGAGAACCACACCCTGCCTGTCGACCATCCGGGTGCGGGGCAAATGGTGCTGACGGCTGATGCGCCCCTGACCACGGCGCTCCCCCAATTCTCCAGCACGGAGCAGTTCCTCAGCTTCCTCCGGTCCCGCCAGCCGTTCGGGCCGAACGACTGGGACCACATGCCGAGGGACATGGCCGACCCGCAGCCGTCGGGCACGTTCACCACACCAGCGGCCAGCCCCACGGGAAGCACCTGGAACGGCGGCCTGGCGGCCCAGTTCTTCGTGGAGGCGGGTGAAACGGTCACCGTACGCTTCGCCCTGGCCTGGCATTTCCCGAATCGTCACGTCAACTTCACGCAGTTCGGTGGCATCCGCCCCGAATGGGGGGCCACGCGGTTCCTCCTGGGGAACCACTACACCACGCAGTACGCCGACGCCGTCGCGGTGGCGGCACGCGTCCAGCACGAATGGGAGGACCTGGAGCGGATCTCGCGGGAGTGGACCTCGGCACTGGGTGAGAGTTCACTGGACGACGAGGCGCTGGAACACATGGCCGCGCAGGCCTCGATCATCCGCAGTCCCAGTTTTTTCCGCACCGCTGACGGCCACTTCTTCGGCTTCGAGGGCGTGCAGGGAGCCTCCACCCCCATGTGGTCCGGGAACGTCGGTGGGTCCTGCCCCCTCAACTGCACCCACGTGTTCGCCTACGCCCAGGGCGTCGCGGATCTCTTCCCGGAGATCGAGCGGGACATGCGCGAATGCGAGCTGGACATCATGCAGGCGCCACAGGGATTCATCCCCCACCGGGTGCTCTCCCCCACCCACCTGCCCCAGCTGTGGGATCGGGACATCGGCGGCCCCGGCGAACCCGCGCTGGACGGGATGCTCAGCACGGTGCTGAAGTTGTTTCGCGAAGTCCGCAAGGGCGCCGGGCTGCCATGGCTGGAGCGCTACTGGCCCCGTCTGCACCTCCTGATGGACTACATCGCGGGAAGGTGGGATCCCGACGGCAGCGGCATGCTGCACGGCATCCAGCCCTCCACCCACGACATCGACCTGGCCGGACTCAACCCCTTCATGGGGACGCTGTGGTTGGCCGCCCTGCGGGCCATGGAGGAGATGGGGGCACTCCTGGGCCGTGACGACGAGGTCGCATGGTGCCGCGATCGATTCATCCTCGGGAGCCGCGGCTACGACGACGCACTGTTCAACGGCCAATACTTCACCCAGGTCCTCGAGGACGGTGACCCGCCCCAGTACCAATGGGAATCCGGATGCCTGTCGGACCAGCTCATCGGGCAGTGGTGGGCGCACCACCTGGGACTGGGGTACGTGCTGCCGGCTGAGCATGTGCGCACTGCATTGACATCGGTGGTGCGGTACAACCTTCGCGTCGGGTTCCGGGACTTCGACAATCCCTACCGCACCTTCGCCGACGCTGAGGACACGGGACTGCTGATGTGCACGTGGCCGCTCGGTGGTAGGCCGGAGGTCCCCACGCGGTACTGCGATGAGGTGTGGACGGGCAGCGAACAGCAAGTGGCCGCCCACTGCATCCGCGAAGGACTTCCTGAGGAGGCCGAACAGATCCTGCGCGGCCTCTGGGGACGCTACGACGGGCGACGTCGCAACCCCTACAACCAGATCGAGTGCGGCGACCACTACGTTCGGGCCCTGTCCGGGTGGAGCGTGCTGCAGGCCTGGAGCGGCCTCTCCTGGGATGCACCCTCGGCCACACTGCAGGTCCGCTCGCCCGAGCGGGGCACGGCGTGGCCCCTGCTGACCGACTCAGGCTGGGGACTTATCCGGGTGGGAGACGGCACCCTCGAGCTGTCCTGCCGATTCGGTCAGGTCTCCATCGACCATCTCGCCATGGACTCCGGTGCGCCGGTCCACGTGGCGGTCCGCCTCACGGCCGGGGAGTCGCGCGTGGTGGGCACAACACCCCAGAGGTCGTAGGAAACGGACGTGAGCGCCGTCGCTCCGGCGGGACCGCGTTCGGCGGTGGCGCCCGCTACGAGCAGCCGGGAGCGAAGGGGTCGCTGACGGGGTTGAAGCCGAGGAAGACGTAGTCCTGCTTCTTGTCCTTGGACACGAACCTGAAGGTGTTGTCGGTGCCCCGCACGCGGTACCGGGTGCCATCGATCCTGGTCAGCACCGCGTTCTGCCCGCTCAGGTTCGCCGGGAGGCTCGCGGGGCAGACGTAGTTGGCGAGATCGATCTCCGCCTCCCACGGCACGAGGTACGTGAACGACGATGTCACCTTCATGCGCAGTTGCACGTGGTACTGGGTGCTGCCGGGCTCGAGGGAGACCTGGGGCTTGTCGAAGCGGGTGCTGTCCACAGCCGGGATCTTCGGCTGGGCGCAGTAGCCCACCGTCACCGACTGGCCGGCCGCGAGGACCTTGTTGTAGTTCACGCCACCCACGCTCCACAGGCCGGTGGATCGCTGGTAGTCGATCTTCTCGAATCCCCACATGCTCTGCAGTGTGCCGATGCCGTTGCCGTCCACGACCGTGGGGTCCAGACCCCACATGGGCGGCTTGGTGGTGTCGAACGTCAGGCGCCAGGCGACGGCCTCCTTCGAGGTGTTGGAGATGTCGAACTCGTGACAGAACCGCAGGGTGGTCTCATCCTGCTTCTGGGAGGAGCGACCAGTGACCTTCAGTCGCGGGTCGAGGCCAACGGGTTCCACGGCCGAGGACACGGCCACGGGCTGCGGGGTCGGACTCGGCCCCGGGGTGGGCGTGGGCGTGGGCGTAGGGCTCGGCTCAGGGGCCGTTGCCTCCACGAGTCCGCCGCCGGGGATGATGGCGTAGGTGGTGGCGGCCGACTGGTCGGCGCCCAGCCGCTGGGGCTGCAGGAGCATGAGTTGGTAGCGGGCCACGTCGGCCACCTTGGGTGCCCGTCCGCCAGCCACCCGCGTCAGGTCGACCACCACGGTGGACACCGCGGTGCGGGCGTCCTTCTCGGCCCAGATCCCCTGGTTGTTGAAGGGGGTGCCGACGACACCCACGTACGGTGTGTCCTCGTTGGCCGGTGTGGCAAGAATGGCAACGAGGCGGCGACCCACCAACTGATCCGCCGTGATGTCACCCACTCCGAGTCGCAGTGTGGTGAGTCTGTCGACGCCGGACGTGCGGACGGTGGTGTAGCCGGGTGTCGCGGGAGCATCGGGCTGGACGACGGCGCCGTCGAAGCTCGCGAGCGTCCCCTGCAACGCCCCGACGTTGGTTCGCAGTGCTGTGGCATCGCCGGATCCGGAGATGTTGACGGCCACGCCACGGAGTTCCCACAGCATGACCCCGCAGGCAGGGAAAGTGAGATCCACGACGGTGGAAGGTGTTGGCACCGTGGCCTTGGCGGAACAGGTGTCGGAACCCGGGCCGGTGGCGGTGACGGCGACTGTGTCGCCCTGCTCGAACGACTGGTCGCTGTCGACGGTCAGCCGGAGCGAACTGGGACGGGTGGCCATGTCCTGGGCGTCGCGGTTCCACTCGAGCTGCACCGCTGAGACGTGCTGGGTGACGCCACTGGCGGCACCCAGCCCATCGGTCTGCAGCCCGCCGAGTGTGCCCGCGGAACTGAAAACGACTGAGGCCGCCAAGACGCCAGCAGCCGCCAGGGCCACGACGACACGTGGTCGCATGGCTCGGCGGCGCAGCATGATCATGCCTGTCTAGTCCGTCTCATGAGTGGGCTTGGTGGTGGGCGCCCCATTCTGCGGCTTCGGCCTCGATGGCCACAACACGACCAGGACGGCGAAGCCCACCACTGCCCCCAACATCAGTCCACTCGACCCGTTGAACGCGCCCCCAATCCGGGGTACGCGCAACGTGGCCTCGCCCACGATGTCGGTTGTACTGAACCGCCACGGGTCCACCGAGGGATTGTTGTCCCCCTGTGTGGTGAACACGGGCTGCACGCCGCTGTCGTCGACAGCGATGATGCGGTGGATGACACGCCCCCCGGCGCCATCCTGCCCCTCCGGAACCTTGTACGAGACGACATCCCCCACCGCGTACGACGAATGCCGCAGGGTGAGGACCATGTCATTGTTCTCGTACGCCGGCTCCATGGAGTGGCCGTTGACGACCGTGATGCCTGTGAGTCCCCCCCACGTCGCAGGCCAGATGGCCACGACAAGCATCACGAGCAGCATCCAGCCGAGGACCTTACGGACCCCCCCACGGGTCCTCGGCTGTTGCTGCTCCGCATGACGAGGAGAACTCGCGACAGTGTCAGACTCGGCGCCCCCCGACGCGTTGTCCGCCACTGGGCGAAGGATCTCCTGGGTCATGGGATCGACGATCAATCAGTCTCGTCGGCGATGGTGGTGACGTTTCCGCCGTTGATGACCACCGACGCGTTCGCGACGTCATGGGCTGTGACGACCTTGCCCGGCTTCTCGAACGACGTGGCGCCGTCGGTACTGTTGTACTCACCGAGCACGTCGCCGGAAGCATCCGTGAGGGTGACGCGAACGGTCGCCTTCTCCGGGATCTTCTCCTCCGTGGAGATGGGCGCCAGTGCAATTGACGAGACGACATACGCCTGGTCCTTGGCACTGAATTCCGTGCTCCAGTTCAGGGCGACGCCCTTGCTGACCGGCGCGGACACCTTGTTGCTGTTGGCGCCCACGGAGTCCGTCTGAAGGCCACCCAGTGTGGCAGCCGACACGGTCACTGCGGCAAATGCTGCGGCTGCGCCGACAATCGCGACAACCTTACGTTTGGACACAGAGAACTTCGCTTCCTTCATTGTTTTCCCCCCCGGGAAATGAATGCCTGAGGCATTGCGTACAGCGCGGCTCCGAGTGGAATGTCCCGGGGTTCCAGATCTGCTGATCGGGTCCCACAGGTTGTCGCGCTGGGATCATTTAAACACCAAAGGTTGATTGATGCAACTCCCAAAGTTGATTTCTTGTGAATTGGCTTGACATTGACGCAGTGTTGTGTCGCATATATTTTCTGCAGATACTTCCTGGTTCCGGTTAATATCCGCAGGTGATGGACAATGGCGTTGCCTCATCGCCTTTTGGGGCGCTGTGGCCACCGATCCGCACGTCGGCGCGACGTCGACGTCCCCACGTCCGCCTGGAATGACCGGGCAGTGCATCCTCCTGGACACTTCCGCCCTGGCCGGCTGCGCCCGTTTGGTCCCCCGGCTCCATCTTGGGTAGCATGTGCGACGGAGGATTCGCCTAGTGGCCTATGGCGCTCGCTTGGAAAGCGGGTTGGGTGCAAGCCCTCACGAGTTCGAATCTCGTATCCTCCGCCAGCAGGACCAGGAAGCCCCCGACATCGCATCGGGGGCTTTCTGCATGTCTGGGCCCGAGTACGGTGCTCACAAGCTCAAGAGGCCGATCATCACGACGACGTAGACGATCATGAGCAGGACGTAGAGCGATCCACCCACGATGGTGAGGATGCCCATCACCTTGCCGATGATGTGACCCGTCTTCAGGTTTCCCGCGTAGGCGAACGGCGCACCGCTCTCGATCTCCCGCTTGGCTTTGGCGCCCATGTACCAGGCAACGAAGGACAGCACCGGAACAGCGATGCTGACAGCCCCCAGCACCAGCACGGTCGTGGCCTGAGGGTGCTCCGCGCGGACCATCATGTAGGGGCCCTGTGCCCCGTACGGGCCCACCGGCATCAGGGGCGATGACTGTTGCGTGTACGGCAACGGGTAGGGAGGTGGTTGCTGCTCCGGCTGCCGCGCGGCCCCGTGGTACGGATCGGGGGCCATCGTTCTCTGCTGCAGAACGGGCGAAGGCCCAGGGTTCCAGGGGGCCTGGTCTGTCGGGTACGGGGCCGAATCGGACCAGTTCTGCGCCGTCGGATAGAGGTCAACGATGGGCAATGTGTCCTCCGGTACCGCGGAGGCACTGAACGGGGAACCTCCTGCCGGGATGGTGACATCCGGCCCAAGTCCCTCCAGCGGCATCGTCCGCTCGTCCCCGAACGGGGCGACGCCGTCGGGCTGCTCACACGCGGGCGGCGGCTCGCGGTACTCGTCAGATTGCTCCATTGCCCACTCCGATGATCGTCATCACACCTTCGTCCATCATCTCAGACCGCGCCACGTCGTCGTCCTCCGTACGCCCCCCGGCACACGACTGGGGTCAGCGGCGCGTGGCCTCTCCTCGTGTCATCCCTGACCCCGCGGCGAACCACTCGATCTGCGGAGCGTGGGCAGACAAAAGGGCCGCCCCCCGGTGGGGGGCGGCCCGATCCGTCCGACGAGTGGTAGCGGGGGGGAAACCTACATCGTCCGACGCCCACGCTGACCAGCGGCCAGGAGCAGGGAACCTGGGGTTGCCAACACAATGCTGGGGATGAGGATCTGGATGGCACCCGTGTTGGGCTGCATGCCACCGTTGCCACGCCTCGAAGGGCCGCGCCATCCTCGGCGAAGTGATCCCCACAAAGCGTCCGACACCATCCCCCTGAAGTGTCAGCAATCAAGGAAAACCATAGCGGCGACTCCCAAAGTTGTCACATTTGTCCCCGAGGTCATCTTCGATCCTCCGCGAAGCCGCTAGGAGTCACAACAATTAGTCATTGTCGTTATTGACGAGGCGCCAGAGCATGTCCTCACCCTGCGATGCGATGGTCCCGGCGTGCAGAAACTCCTCGACTGCGCAGGAGCAGCAAGGGCTCAGCCAAGGGGTTTGCGTCGGATGGACGCCTCTCAGTTCCCTGTCGGGGCATCCAGCAGCCGCCGCGGCGTCGACCTGGTGGCGAACACGGCGAAGCTGAAGAAGACCCCCGCACCCAGGCCCACGGCCCACCAGGGGAACCCGGCGACGACGCCGTCGCCCGGAACCCAGAATCCGGGCTCAGTCTCGACCAGAGGAGGCGGGATCCGGGTCCCCCTCACCAACAGTCTGTGGGTATTGATGCCGATGGGGGTGCACGTGATGAGGGTGATGTAGTCCTCGTTGGCCACAATCTTGAGCGACTCGGTCTGGTTGGGCAGGACCGTCAGGATCTGGTCCACCCGGTAGTAGTGCGGCTCCCCCAGGACATCCACGGAGAACACGTCCCCCAGTGCCGTCTTCTTGGGCATGTTGGAGAACAGCGTGGCGTGCACGAGGCCGGAGTGCGACGTGAGCACCGAGTGGGTGCCCGGCCCTCCGACCGGGAGGGACGAGCCGTACAGGTGCCCCACGCCCTTGGCCAGCACATCCTCGCCCGTCCCGTGGTAGATCGGGAGGTCAACACCGACGCCCTCGTAGACCAGACTTCCAATCACACCATTGGCGCTGGCCTCCAGCATGCGCTCATAGGCGGCGTACGCTGCGCCCTCCTCCTCCGCGCTGATTTCACCGGCGTAGGGGTCCCGCAGAGGACCCTGCGGCATGCGGGAGTTGTAGTCATTGGCGATGTCCAGAAGGTCCCGCCGCACCTCGGGTGCCACCTTTTCGACGGCCTGCACGTAACCGGACGTCTCGGAGTTGTGCTGCCTGGAGGAAAACCAGTCGGCAGCCGTCGGATACAGCAGAAGCACGACACCGAGGATGATGACGGCCTGCATCAGCACACGATCCCGCGTGACCGGTGCCAGGCGCATGACGTGACTCCTACAAAGGAAGTGGGCGGGTGGTGGTGAGTGGCTGTCGTGAGCCATCTTGCGGTGCAAGCGTCGCCATGCCAAATATGTCGGCGCGGTGCGCGCCTCCTCCGGGGGCAACACCCCAGCGGCGATGGGCACGCCGCAGCGTCGGACCACACCGGTGCCCTGGCGGGCGTCCGCGCCCGGACACAACAATGGGCGGGCGCACCAGCACCCGCCCACGTTGGAAGGGCTGTGGATCACCCCTCTGGATTCACTGGGTCAGCTCGGGTCGTGCTCCTCCAGCTTGAGCGCGACGCCGAGCGCGAAGAACGTCGGAGCCCACTCGCCCACGTACAGCCCCCAGCGGTCGGACTGGGCCTTGCTCTCCGGGTGGTTCTTGGACGCCTTGCGGGAGATGAAGTAGGACAGGACGCTGAGCCCGATGGAGGCGAAGCCGCCAATGTAGGCGTGCTCGCTACGGATACCCATGCCGGACAGTGTCTTGATCACGATCTTTGCTCCTTCCAGAGGATGGCCGGGCGCCAACCACTTTTGATTCTACGAACGAAAGAGTTCATCTCGTCGGAATCGTGACAAAGCGACGCCCGACGGCGCCCTGCCGTCCCGGCCACCCCTCGGTGCTGCCCAGCCGGTATTCGCCGACCCCGTGGGACACCCCATCCAAACGGGTGGGGTGGCAAACTGTCACGGGTTTGTGCCCTGGACGCGGTCATAGTCTGGAATGCCAAACACTGCATCGCAGAGGAGACACGCCCCATGGCCCACGACGACGCCCACACCGAGACCGATCAGTTGGTGTTCCAGAACCCGGTCACCCGCTACCCCTCCATCGAGCCCCCCAAGCAGGACCAGCCGGAGCCGGGTCTGGACGCAGACCTCGAACCGAAGACGGATCGCGGCGAGTTCTCATACCGCGGCACTGGCCGCCTCGAGGGACGGCGTGCGCTCATCACAGGTGCGGACTCCGGCATCGGGGCAGCCGTGGCCATCGCCTTCGCGAAGGAGGGCGCCGACGTGGCCCTCAACTACCTCCCCGCCGAGGAGGAGGACGCCCAATGGGTCAAGGGTGTCATCGAGAAAGCCGGCCGGACGGCTGTGCTGCTGCCCGGCGACCTCACCGACAGGACGGTCTGCGAAAACCTCGCGGACAAGGCAGCAGAGGGGCTCGGCGGCCTCGACATCCTCGTCAACAATGCAGGCAAACAGATCTCGCAGGACAGCATCGAGGACATCACCGACGAGCAGTTCACCGACACGTTCACGGTCAACATCATCGCCATGTTCCGCATCACCAAGGCCGCACTGAAGCACATGCCCGCAGGGTCGTCGATCATCAACACCACGTCGATCCAGGCGTACAACCCGTCGCCCACCCTGCTCGACTACGCGTCCACGAAGGCAGCCATCAACAACTTCACCAAGGGCCTGGCGCAGCAACTGGCACCGAAGGGCATCCGCGTGAACGCGGTCGCCCCGGGACCGTTCTGGACGCCGCTGCAGGTCAGCGACGGCCAGCCGAAGGAGAAACTGCCGAAGTTCGGCAAGGACACCCCGCTGGGCCGCGCCGGACAACCCACCGAACTGGCTCCTGCGTATGTTTTTCTCGCCTCTCCCGAGTCGAGCTACGTGGTGGGCGAGACACTGAACGTCAACGGCGGCACACCCACCCCGTGACAGCCCGTGCGGCGACGCGTCGCCGCAAGAAGGAGCCAGCACGATGACTGACGAACAGCCGACGAGCGACAAGACGGCACTGACTCTGGCGGCGGTGAACGCCGCCGCCGGTGTGATGCACTTCGCGAAACCCGAAGTGTTCGACGGCCTCATCCCCGGCTGGCTCCCGGGCAAGCCCCGCACCTGGACCCACGCCTCCGGTGTTGCGGAACTGGCGACGTCGGCACTCATGTTCAACCCGGGCACCCGCAGGCTCGGCGGCCTCATGGCCGCCGGGCTGTACGCGGCGGTGTGGCCGGGGAACATGCAGATGGTGGCGAACTGGCGCAACAAGCCGTGGCCCATGCAGGCCATTGCCTGGGCGCGCCTGCCGCTGCAGGTGTGGCTCCTGAAGCAGGCCTGGAGCGTCGCACAGGACGACGGCGGCGCCAGAGGTGGTCTGAGGCTGCGTCGTTGAGGACCCCCACGACGAAGGGCGCCGCCGTGAGTAGCCGCGCGACCAAGGAGTCGGCGTATCGAAAGAAGCTCACGTATCGAAGGACCACCCGCACCGACCTGAGCCAGCGAGGATCATCGCTCACTCGTGGTTTTCCGGGTGTGCAACGATCGTGACATGCACGCTGCGGAGGAATTGTCGGAGTTCACGGAGACCGCCCTCACCGTTCGCGGCATGGACGTGCGGGTGTTCGAGTCCGACCTGGTCACCGGGCCCGCGTTCGTCCTCATCCATGGGTTCGGGGTCTCGTCGCGCTACTTCGGTCCGCTCGCCAGGGAACTCAGCAAGTACGGCCGCGTCCTCGTGCTCGACCTGCCGGGGTTCGGTAAGACCCACGACCCGGATCACGCTCTCCGGCTCCCGGGGTTCGCCCACGTGGTGAACGAGGTCATCCGCACACTCGACGTCGTGGAACCTGTTCTCGTGGGCCATTCCATGGGGACGCAAGTGGCCGTCGAGGCCCTCCTTCGGGCACCGGGCCTGTCCCGAGCCGCGGTGCTGGCCGCACCCGTGGTCAACGATCGCGAACGCCGCGCCGGTCTGCTGATGTGGCGCTTCGTCGAGTCCGCAGTCAAGGAGCCGCCTGCATCGGCCTGGGACTCGATTCGCGGTTTCCTCCATTCAGGCCCGCGGTGGCTGTTGCGCGACTTCGGCCCCATGCTCACCTACCGCATCGAGGATCGCGTCCCCGATATCGCCGTGCCCATCACGGTGGTGGGTGGGGTTGGCGACCACATCGCTCCCCCAGACTGGTGCCGTCGCCTCGCTGAGCGTTGCACCAACGGCAACGTCGTCATCGTCGAGGGTGCCGCCCACCAGATGATCCACACCAGCGCTTCCCAGGTGGCAGAAGTGGCCCTGGACCTCGCGAAGTCCGGCGTACAACGTCCCACGAAGACCGGCGAAGGGGAACAGGTTCGACGCTCCCCCGGAGCCAAGCCTCCCGGACTGCCGCCGTGCGGCGACTGAGGGAACTCGCGGGTCAGGTCACCGACGCCGTCCTGGACGTCGGCCACGCCGGGCTGGCGCAGACCAGGGCCGGTTGGGCCTGGTTCCGACGCCACGGCGGATTCCCCATCGGCACTGCTGACTGCGCACCCATCCCCGTGGTGCTGCTCCCCGGAATCCTGGAACGATGGATCTACATGGCACCCATGGGCAGGTTCCTGGCGTCGCAGGGGCACCCCGTCCACGTCGTCGCCACCCTGGGCTGGAACATCTCCTCCCTGGAGGACTCTGTGGAGCGGTGCCTGCAGTTCTTCTCCGACAAGGACATCCACGGCGCTGTACTCGTGGCGCATTCCAAGGGGGGTCTCATCGGCAAGTCGCTGCTCCTTGACCCGCGGCTGGGCGACGGGGCCGTCGGCCTCGTGGCAGTGGCCACCCCCTTCGCCGGCTCCACGCTCGGCGGGCCGTTGCAGCGCCTGCCCTTCCTGCAGCGCTCCCCTCTCGGCCTGTTCACCCCCACCAACCTGGAGCTCGGACGGCTCTCGGAGGAACGCGACGTCAACAGCCGGATCGTGTCCCTGGCACCGGCGTGGGACCAGATGATTCCCGGCGGCTCCCGCCTCGAGGGGGCCACGAACGTCCTGTTGGAGGGCCGCGGCCACTTCCGGCCCGTTGATGACCCGGCCGTCTGGGGGCAGGTGCACACCCACGTGCACGATGTGGCGGAGCTCGCGTCGGGGAGCGGGCACGCACCCTCATGACCCCCTTCACCCACACCATCTCCTGCCAGGACCGGGACTTCCCGGAGTGGCACGGCGGACGCACCCACGCGCTGGTGTGGGCGCTGGAACTCCGGCAGCCGGACGTGGGGGACGTTGTCACGTCGGCCCGGGCGCGCCTGGATGGCCTGCTGCTGCCCCGCTACGAGAGGCAGCCCCACGTCACGGTCGCCTTCGGCGGGTTGGCGGGGGACGACGGGCTGGCCGGATACGGCGGCGAGCGGTTGGCCAACGACCTGAGCAGCCTGCGTCCACTACTGGAGGGGCCCCTGGAAGTGAGCGCGACCGGGTGGGGCAGCTTCCCGATGGTGCCGTACCTCGCCGTCGAATCGCCGTGGCTCCCCCGTGCCCATCAGTTGCTGGACCACGGCGCCACCGAACACGGCATGACCTACCTGCCGCACGTCACGCTCGGTCACTGGGCCGGAGAGTGGCGGCGGGACGACGTGCTGGACCGCCTGGACGCACCACTGCCCACAAGGTCCTGGAGCGTGGGTGAACTCTCGTTGCTGCGCTACGAGACCCACGACATCGCGGGCCGCCTCGAACCCGTGGGCAGGCTGGACCTCACCCATGGCACCTGGAGGACCGTGCTCGACGGCTGAGCCCCATCGCCCCGCCGGGTCGGGACGGGTCGGTTCGGGTCGGGTCGGGCGACCCTGATCAGAAAATGGAAACGACGCCGAAGCCGACTGCGGCCGTGACGAGGAAGACCACCTGGGTCACCTCGATGATGGAGCCGAACGTGTCGCCCGTCAGGCCACCGAGCCGACGCGCCAGATACCTGCGCCACACCCAACCCACGACGAGCGCCAACGCCCCGGCGACGAAGAACACCGTCGCCCCACCCGCCCCGGCGACACCCCACCCCGCGGCCACGGCGACCGCCAGGGCGGCGACGCATCCCCCCACGGCCATGGCCGTGGAGGTGACGCCGTGGAACAACGCCCCGAACCCCTCGGTCCGGGCGCCCCCGTTGGCGCTGGTGGTGGAACTGAGGACGGCCACGCGTCCCGCGACGACGGCCAGCGCCAACGCCACCGGGCCAGCCACCAGGGATGCCGTGGTCATGATGCGGGAGATGGCCGCGACGTCGGCCAGCAGCACGAAGAGCAGCGTGACGACCCCCATGGGGCCGATGTCGGAGCGTCGCATGATCTCCAGCGCCCGCGCCGCCGGTGCGCGGGACCCGAGCCCGTCGGCGGTGTCCGCGACGCCGTCGAGGTGGAGGGCTCCGGTCAGCGCGGCGAGGGTCGCGAGGCCAAGAACAGCGCCCAGCAGCGGCCCTCCCAGTGCACCGACGCCCCACGCGACTCCACCCGCGAGCAGCCCCAGCACCAGGCCCACCACGGGGAACCATGCCATGGCGCGGCCCGCGAGCCGGCGGTCGATGGTGGCCACCGACGGCATGGGGATGGTGGTGAACAGCCCCAGCGACACAGCCAGCGGGTGCGGGATCCGCGCCACGGTCACCGCCACCTGCGTCCGAAGCCGCCTACGCACAGCCACAACTCGTCGCAGGCCGCGGCCACGCGGGCGTTGAGACGGCCGAGTTCGTCGCGGTACATCCGACCCGAGGCCGTGGCGGGCACCACCCCGGAGCCCACCTCATTGCTGACGAGGATCACCTCGCGAGACGTGGTGCCGAGGGCGTCGACGAGGTCATCGACCCGTTGCTCCAGCGCGGGGCGCCACACCGCCTCGTCGGCCTGCCATGCGTCGACGTCGTCCAGGGTGCGGGACAGCCACAGGGCAAGGCAGTCCACCAGCACCGGCGCCTCATCGGGGTCGCGCACCACGGCGGCCACATCGAGGGTCTCCAGCGTGCGCCAGCTGCCGGGTCGGCGGCTGCGGTGCAGGGCCACGCGGTCCTGCCACTCGGGATCGTCGTCGTCTACCAGCGACGTGGCGACGTAGTCCACCACGGTCCTGTCGCGGAGCTGTGCTTCGGCCCAGGAGGACTTGCCGGAGCGCGCGCCACCCAGCACCAGTGCGGTGCCGTGCCCTCGTTCCATCGGCTCCACCCGTACACGTCTGGACAGTGCCGTCAGCAGGGCGGTGGCCAGTTCGTCATCCTCGGGCACGTCGACGCGAAACTCCGCCACGGTCAGCTCCCGGCCTCGATGCCGGCCTCGGCGAACGTGGCCATCTCGGCCATGATGCGCGCAGCGGCCTGCACCATCGGCAACGCCACGGCCGCCCCCGACCCCTCACCCAGGCGCATGCCGAGGTCGACGAGGGGCTGCAGGCCCAGGTGGGCCAGAGCGGTCCGGATCCCGGGTTCGGCGCCGGCGTGGCCGGAGACAAGGTAGTCGCGGACGGCGGGGGCGAACGCGGCTGCCACGCACGCGGCGGAGCAGGCGATGACACCGTCGAGGACCACCGGCACCCGGTGTGCGGCACCCGCCAGGATGAAACCGGCCAGGGCTGCGTGCTCCAGCCCACCGATGGCAGCCAGCGTCCCGAGCGGATCGTCCGTCTGCGGCTGGTGGAGTTTCAGCCCCCGTTCGATGACCTGGGTCTTGACGGACAACATCTGGTCGTCGGCTCCGGCGCCGCGACCCGTCACGAGTGCCGGGCGCGTCCGGGTGAACACGGCGATGAGGGCGCTGGCCGGTGTGGTGTTGCCGATGCCCATCTCACCCGTCAGGAGGCACCGGGCGCCGCCGGCGATGGCCTCCTCGGCGGCCTCGATGCCCACAGCCAGTGCGGCGCGGGCCTCGTCGCGCGTCATGGCGGGCTCGACGGTGAAGTCGTGGGTGCCACGGGCCACCACACGGTTCCGGATGGCCGGATGGGCGGGGTGGTCGGTGGCGACGCCGACGTCGGTCACCAGCAGGGACGCCCCCACCTGCCGGGCCAGCGCGTTGATGGCGGCGCCTCCTCCGGCGATGTTCATCACCATGGAGGCCGTCACCTCCTGCGGCCACGGGCTGACGCCCTGCGCGCAGACACCGTGGTCGCCCGCGAACAGGCCGATCACGGCCGGCTCGGGGATCGGTGCCGGGCACCGGCCCGCCATGGCGGAGAGCCGGTTGGCCAGTACCTCCAGGGCGCCGAGGCTGCCCGGCGGCTTGGTGAGCTGCGCCTGGCGCTGCTCCGCCTCCGCCAGGGCGACGGCGGACGCGGGCTGCACGGCCGCGATGGTGCGCGCCAGGACGTCATCGGTGTCAGCACCCAGGGACACGGTGTGCACGGAGCCGGTGCCGAAGCCCGACCAGTCGACGTCACGGTGGCCTTTTCCCTCCAGCACCGCCAGCAGGACGCGCAGGGCGTCGCCGTGGGAGACGAGCGCCACCTCGTCGTCGTCGCCGAACTCCTCACGCAGCGCCGCCACCAGGGCACGCATCCGCTCATGGACGTCGGCGATCGACTCGCCACCACCCCAGCGGACCTCGCTGATGTCCATCCCGTCGGGGACCGGCTGCTCCGTCATCTCGGAGGCAAGCCTGCCCTCGAGGTCGCCCAGACTCTGCTCCCGCAGCAGCGGGGTGGCGCGGACCGTCAGGTCGTGACGGGCCACGACGACGCCGGCGGTCTGCAACGCCCGCAGCTGGTCGCTGGACCAGAGCGCCGTCAGGGGCCTGTCCACCAGTTCGGCGGCCGCGTGGGCCGCCTCGATGAACCCTGTCTCGGTGAGAGGCACGTCCATCGTCTGTCCCTGCAGCCGCCCCTCCACGTTCCACATGGTCTGGCCGTGTCGTACAAGATGGAGGATCACAGCTGGGAGTCTAGGCCCGGGGCTCTCGGGCTCCGTCGCCGGGATCACGTCCGGGCGCCCGGGTGTGGGACGATCGGTCCCATGGACCCGATTGACGAGATGATCCTTGCCGAAACCCCTGATGTAGCGGGTGCCGTCGCAGTCATCGACGCCCCCGGCCTCGTGGAGCACGCCCTGGAGCGCAGCGACGACGTCCGCGTCTGGTGCGACGACTGGCGGGACGCGCAACTCGTCGACCCTGCCCTTCTGGTGGAGCACCCCTCCGACCTGTCCGGCGTCGACCTGGCCTGGGCGCACCTGCCCAAGTCGCTGGGCGCACTCGACGAGCAGGCCGCCAGCGTCCAGGGCGCCGACGACGTCACCTTCCTGGCGGGTGGCCGGGTCAAACACATGAACCTGTCCATGAACGAGGTGCTGGGCAAGCACTTCGTGGCGGTCTCCGCGAGCCTCGGGCGCAGGAAGTCGCGGGTCCTGCGGGCCTTCGGCCCCAACAACCTCCCCTCCGACTGGCCCAAGGCGCGCCACCACGATGACCTGAACCTCGTCGTGACTGCCCACGGCGCCACCTTCAGCGGCACCAAGGTGGACCCCGGCACCCGGCTGCTGTTGAGCAAGCTGAAGGTGGAGGGCGACACGGTCCTGGACTTCGGCTCCGGCAACGGCGTGATCAGCGCCTTCCTCAACCGTCGTGGCCACCGGATGCTGGCCCGCGACGTGTCCTGGTCCGCCGTGGCGTCGACGCTGGAGACGGCCGCCGCCAACGACCTGAGCGTCGAGGCAAGCTGGGGGGTCGGCCTGGACGGGTACGCCGACGGCAGCATCAACGCCATCGTCACCAACCCTCCGTTCCACCAGGGAACCACGAAGGACTCCTCGGACACCCTCGCCATGTTCGACGACGCCGCCCGCGTCCTGACCCCCGGCGGCCAGCTGTGGTGCGTCTACAACTCGCACCTGCCCTACCGCAAGGAACTGAACGTGCGCCTTGGCCGCACCAACGTCGTCGTCCAGGACAGGCAGTACACCGTCACGCTCACCACCATCTGAGCCGTAGCGCAGGGGCCCTTCAGCTGTGGTGACCCTCCGGGGCACGACGCTCGCACTCGCGGTCGCTTCAGGGGAACGGGCACCAGGCAGGCGCGCAGCTGTCGCAGCGACTCCGGATGCTCATCGGCGCCGCGTGGTCGACCCACAGGAAGTGATCAGCCCGCACACAGGAGACACACAGCTTACGGGGGTTCATTGGTCCTATCAGCCACGCAGCCCTGGAGGATCTGATGAGCAACGAACCGACCAACCCCCGTCCCAGCTTCACCCACCCGCAGCAGCCGCAGAACATGCAGCCGGGCATGCAGCCCCAGCAGTCGCAGAATCTGCAGCCGGGAATGCAGCCGCAGCAGTCCGGTTCCTGGTCGGGTGGCGGCCCCGGGGCCACGACCGGCCCTGCCATGCCGGCCGCCTACGGCCCCACGGCACCCAACGCCTCCTACGGTGCTCCGCAGGTGTTCGCACCCCGCCCCGCGAAGCGGCGCGCCGGGATCGCCGGACTGTTGGCAGTGGCCGTGCTGTCCGCCGGCATCGGGGGAGGTGCCGCACTCACCGTCGACCGTTGGGGTGGAGGCACAGACAGCGGCACGGCCGCAGCGTCGTCGTCCTCCCAGGTGGTGCAGGCAGATCCCAGCAACCCGAACTGGGCCGCGGTGGCCAGTTCCGTGTCCGACGCCGTCGTCGCCATCCAGGTGAGCAACGGCCAGGGCGGCGACCAGGGTTCCGGCGTCATCCTCGACGAGCAGGGCCACATCGTCACCAACAACCACGTCATCGAAGGTGCGGGGGCCGGTGCGCAGATCGCCGTCCTCATCAACAACCAGATGTTCAAGGCAAAGGTGGTCGGTACCGACCCCTCCACCGACCTGGCCGTCATCAAGATCGACAGCCCCCCGTCGGGGCTGAAGACCGTGAGCTTCGCCGACTCCTCGAAGCTGGTGGTGGGTGAACCCGTCATGGCGATCGGCAACCCCCTGGGACTGTCCGACACCGTGACAACGGGCATCGTCTCCGCCCTCAACCGACCCGTCACCACCAAGGCGGCCTCCACCACAGTCGGGGACTCCAGCAACGGCGTCGTCGTCACCGCGGCAATCCAGACCAGCGCCGCCATCAACCCGGGCAACTCGGGTGGTGCGCTGCTGAACGCCTCGGGTGAACTGGTGGGGATCACCAGCTCCATCGCCTCCCTCTCCAGCGGCTCCGGCGGACAGTCCGGCAGCATCGGGATCGGGTTCGCCATCGGGTCCGACCAGGTCCGCTACATCGCCGACCAACTCATCGCGACAGGTACCGCCAAGCACGCCCAGCTGGGAGTCAGCGCCCGCGACGTCACCGACAGTGCCCAGCTCGGCGCCCAGGTGGCCGAAGTGGTGAAGGGTTCGGCCGCGGCCGACGCCGGCATCGAGGTGGGAGACGTCATCACAGCCGTGGGCGGTGTCGACGTGAACTCCTCCGAGTCCCTCGTGGCCCTCATCCGCAGCGCGGAGGTGGGACAGCAACTCGAACTCAGCGTCCAGCGTGGGGGCGCCGAGAAGTCGGTGGCGGTCACCCTCGGCAGCGCCGACAGCTGATCCCCCACCCACACCCACAGGTTCGTGAACATTTCCGTCGGCCGTCCGACGGGAATGTTCACGAACCTTCGTCGTTGAAGGCCCGGTAGCCTTCGGGCCATGCAGATCCGCGTCGTCCTCGTGTCCCCCGCGCCCATCTCCGACGACCTGGTGGCGCTCGCCTCCCAGCCCGGTGAACCCCGGATGCTCGGCACCGACTACGGGCACGTCATCAGCGTCCTGCGCGAACACGACGACCCCGACACCCTGCGGCAGCAACTCCGCGACACCGCCGGGCAGGACGTGGCCGTGGCCGTCATCACCGGTCCCCTCGCGACCTCACCGGCCGGGCTCATCCTCCTCGACGTCGACTCCACATTCACCACCACCGAAGCCGTCGACCTCCTTGCCGAATACGCCGGGGCCGGCGAGCGGGTGGCCGAGATCACAGAGCGGGCCATGCGCGGGGAGATGGACTTCACCGCGTCGTTGAGGGAACGGGTGGCCACCCTGGCGGGCCTGCCCACGAGCGTCCTCGACGAGGTGGGTCCCCGGATGACCCTGGCCCCCGGCGCCGAGGCGCTGGTCGCCGCCGCGCAGGCCGCGGGAGTCAGGGTGGGTGTGACCTCAGGCGGCTTCACCCAGCTCGTCGGCCCCATGGCGCAGCGTCATGGCCTCGACTTCTCCAACGCCAACGAACTCGGCACCCACGTCGTCGATGGCGTGGAATACCTGACCGGCACGGTGGTGGGACCCATCGTGGACCGCGACCAGAAGGCACGCGACCTCGTCCGCTTCGCCGCCGCCCATGGTGTGGATCCGGACCTGACTGTCGCGGTCGGGGACGGCGCCAACGACCTCGCCATGCTGAGTGCCGCCGGTCTCGGGGTGGCGTACTGCGCCAAACCCCTCACCGCCCGCCAGGCCGATGTGGCCATCACCTTCCCGCGGCTCGACGCCGTCGCCGCTTTCGCGCTGCTTCGCTGAGTGTTTGTGGGGGCCTCCCTGCCCCTGGAACGGTGCCACCCGATAGCCTTGCCCCCGTATTGCAATCTTCCAAGGAGGAAAGATGTCGGGTCGCATTCACAACGAAGCACTGCGTTCCAAGGTCATGTCGGCACCGGACGCGGCTGCTCTCGTCAGGAATGGCTGGAACATCGGGTTTTCGGGTTTCACCGGAGCGGGATATCCCAAGGACTTCCCCGAGGCGCTGGCAGGCCGGATCGACGCCGCGCATCACCAGGGTGAAGAGTTCAAGGTCAACGTCCTGACGGGGGCGTCCACTGCACCCGAACTCGACGGTGCGCTGGCCCGCACGGGGGGTATCAACTTCCGTGCGCCCTACCAGTCGGACCCGGAGATGCGTTCCGCCATCAACAAGGGCATCAGCTACTACTCCGACATCCACCTCTCCCACATGGGCCCCCAGGTGTCACAGGGCTTCCTCGGAAAGATGGACCTCGCTGTCATCGAGGTCACGGCCATCACGGAGGACGGCGAACTCATCCCGAGCTCGTCCGTGGGCATGAACCGGACCTACCTCGACTACGCCGACAAGGTGATCCTCGAGGTCAACGAGTGGCAGTCCGAGGAACTCCGCGGGATGCACGACATCTACTACCCCATCGGTGCCCTGCCGCCGAACCGGGTGCCGCTGCCCATCCTCACGCCCTCGGACCGCATCGGTCAGCTGACCCTGAAGGTGGATCCCGAGAAGATCATTGCGATCATCGTGACGGACAGCCCCGACCGCAACACCCCGTTCAAGCCGCTCGATCACGACTCGAAGGCCATCGCCGGCCACCTGCTGGACTTCCTGTCCAACGAGGTGAAGCAGGGCCGCATGCCGAAGAACCTGCTGCCGATGCAGTCGGGCGTGGGCAACATCGCCAACGCAGTGCTCGCCGGCCTACTCGAGGGCCCGTTCGAGAACATGACCTCCTACACCGAGGTCATCCAGGACGGCATGGTGGATCTGCTGGACTCCGGCAAGATGAGGGTGGCGTCCGCCACTGCCTTCTCGCTGAGCCCCACGGCTGCCGAGCGTCTGAACAACAACGCCAAGGACTACCGCGACAAGATTATCCTGCGCCCCCAGGACGTGTCCAACCACCCGGAGGCCATCCGTCGCATGGGTGTCATCGCGTGCAACGGCATGATCGAGGCCGACATCTACGGCAACGTGAACTCCACCCACGTGATGGGCTCGCGGATGCAGAACGGTATCGGCGGCTCCGGAGACTTCACCCGCAACGGCTACTTCTCCAGCTTCGTGACGCCGTCGACGGCCAAGGGCGGTGCGATCTCCTGCATCGTGCCCATGGTCAACCACGTCGACCACACCGAGCACGACGTGTCGGTGATCATCACGGAGCAGGGCCTCGCCGACCTCCGTGGCCTGGCTCCCCGCCAGCGCGCGAAGCTCATCATCGAGAACTGCGCGCACCCGAGCTTCAAGGAGCCGCTGCGCGAGTACGTGAAGCTCGCGGAGAAGGTGGCCAACGGCCTCCACACCCCGCACGACCTCGAGTCGGCCCTGAGCTGGCACATCCGCTTCCTCAAGACGGGCACGATGGTCAGCTGACGATCTGAACCAGTCGAAGGCGCCGCATCCTGCAAGAGGATGCGGCGCCTTTCGCGTGCAACAAGACGAAGGACTCCCGACACGTCGGGGACCCCTCGATACAGCGCCATTAGTCCTCCATGGACGGCACTCAGGGAACACAAACGGCTACCCCAGCCCTCCCCCATGCGCGGCACTCAGCGAACGGGAGGAACGGCCGGCTCGGGGTGCCGGTCGGGCCGGCATGCCAGACTGGGGCCGTGACTACACAGGACTTTCTCCAGAGCATCAACGGCGAACTCGTGGCCCTGCGCCGCGACCTGCACCAGATCCCCGAGGTGGGCCTCGACCTGCCCCAGACCCAGGCACGCATCCTCCAGGCCCTCGACGGCCTCCCCCTGGAGATCACGCTCGGCAAGAGTGTCAGCAGCGTCGTCGGCATCCTCCGCGGCGGCAGGCAGAGCGAGGGCAAGCGCGACGTCGTCCTGCTGCGCGGCGACATGGACGCCCTCCCCGTGGAGGAGCTGACCGGCCTGGACTACGCCTCCACGAACGGCAACATGCACGCCTGCGGCCACGACCTCCACATGAGCCTGCTCGTGGGGGCGGCACGTGCGCTGTGCGAGATGAAGGACGACCTCGCCGGCGACGTCATCTTCATGTTCCAGCCCGGAGAGGAGGGCGTCGACGGCTGCCGCTACATGCTCGAGGAGGGCCTCCTCGACATCGCCGGCCCCCGCCCCACGGCCGCCTACGCCATCCACGTCTGGTCCTCGCTGGACCCGCTCGGCACGTTCTCCACGAAGCCGGGGCCGGTCATGGCATCCTCCGACGTGGCACGCGTCAGGGTGGTGGGGCGCGGCGGGCACGGCTCGGCACCGCACCTGGCGAAGGACCCCGTCCCCGCACTCGCAGAAATGGTCACGGCCACCCACTCGCTCGTGACACGTGGCTTCGACGTCTTCGACCCCGTCGTGGTCACGGTGGGCCGCCTGTCGGCGGGCACCATCGCCAACGTCATCCCCGAAGAGGGCAGCTTCGACGCCACCCTGCGCACGTTCTCCGACGCCGCCCACACCACACTGCTGGCCGAGTTGCCGAAGATGGTCGACGGCATCGCCGCGGCGCACGGCGTCACGGCACACTACGACCTCCTCGAGCAGTACCCCGTCACCGTGAACGACGCAGACCACGCGGACCTCGTGGCCGAGACCGCCACACGACTGTTCGGCGAGGACCGCCACCTGCGGTGGAAAGCCCCCCTGGCCGGCGCCGAGGACTTCTCCCGCATCCTCGAAGAGGTGCCGGGCTGCTTCATCGGCCTGTCCGCCTGCCCCGCCGACCTCGACCCCGCCACCGCGCCGTTCAACCACTCCGCCTACGCCCGCTTCGACGACGCGGTGGTGGCCGACGGCGCGCTGCTGCTCGCGGATCTGGCAGCGACGCACCTGTCCCCGGGCGCGTAGCCGCAGCGCCTCCGCGGCACTCCTGACCGCGGAGCCCCGCTGCGGGCAGGCTGCGGAACACTCCCGGCCCGGGCCTATCATCTGTCAATAGTGTCCGCGCAACCGCGGCCCGCTCCCGGGAGGAGATGGTTCCTGTGGGAACTCCGTCACGCCGTGGAGGGACTCCGCTGCCCGCCCTGGGAACCGTCGCGATGGGCTCAGCAGCAGGCCGATGGATCCTTCTGGTGTCCATCCTCGGCTCCGGGCTTGCGGGCATCGACGCCACCGTGGTCAACGTGGCACTTCCCGCCATTGGCGGGTCGTTGGGGGCCGGGTTCACGGGCCTCCAGTGGACCGTTACCGCCTACACGCTGACACTTGCGGCCTTCATCCTCCTGGGCGGCTCCCTGGCCGACAGGTTCGGGCGCCGCAGAATGTTCATCGTGGGGGTCGTGTGGTTCGCGGCCGCGTCCATGCTGTGCGGGCTGGCACCCGGCATCGGGACCCTCATCGCCGCCCGCACCCTGCAGGGCATCGGCGGGGCACTCCTGACCCCCGGCAGCCTGGCCATCCTCCAGGCGACCTTCGCCCCCGGTGACCGTGCCAAGGCCATCGGGGCGTGGTCCGGCCTCAGCGGGGTCGCCACCGCCATCGGCCCCTTCCTCGGCGGCTGGCTCGTCGAACACGCATCCTGGCGATGGGTGTTCCTCATCAACGCCCCCGTGGCGGCCCTCGTGGTGTTCCTGGCGCTGCGCTACGTCCCCGAGTCGCGGGACCCGGCGGCAGCGCCCCGTCTGGACATCGCGGGTGCCGCCCTCGGCGTCGTGGCGCTGGGCGGGATCACCTACGGACTGCTGGAGCAGCCGTCCCAGGGCATCACGGCACTGCCCGTGCTGGGCGCGTTGGTGCTGGGGGTGGCCGCGGGTGTCGCCTTCGGCGTGGTGGAGTGGCGCAGCACGAGCCCCATGGTGCCCCTCGACATCTTCCGCTCCCGCCAGTTCACCGCCGCCAACCTGGTGACGTTCACCGTCTACGGCGGCTTCGGCGCGGTGTTCTTCCTGCTCATCATCCAACTGCAGGTGGTCAGCGGCTTCAGCCCCCTGGCCGCCGGGGTGTCCATCCTCCCCATCACCTTCATCATGTTGGCGCTGTCGTCGGCCTCCGGCGCGCTGGCGTACCGGATCGGCCCGCGCCTGCAGATGAGCGTCGGGCCGGCGGTGTGCGCGCTGGGGCTGGTGCTGATGTTGCGCATCGGCCCGGACGCCTCGTACGTGGCCGACGTCCTCCCGGGCGTGGCCGTGTTCGGCCTGGGCCTGGCCATCATGGTGGCACCGCTGACCGCCACGGCCCTGTCGTCGGCGCCCGTGGATCGCGCCGGCCTCGCCTCCGGCGTCAACAACGCCGTGGCCCGCGCCGCGGGGCTCCTGGCCATCGCCGTGCTGCCCGCCTTCGCGGGTCTCGGTGGCGACGACTACACCCGCCCCGAGGCGTTCAACGCGGGGTTCGACCGTGCCATGTGGGGGGCCGTTGCCGTCCTGCTGGTGGGGGCCGCCATCGCTGCCATCAGCATCTCCAACCACGCACTCGACGAGGCCGGACACACGCCCGGGGAGCCGGGGGAAGCCCTCAGGGACGTCGCCCGGATCCACACGTCACCGCACCCGCACCCGCAGGTGATCGCCAGCCACTGCGCCGTCGCCGCGCCACCCCAACTCATCGACTGCGGTGAGGGCGCCGACGACACCAGCCATCGCTGAACCGGCCCAGCCGCGGGCAGATCAGGGGTGTTCGTCGGGGTGACGCACACCAATGGTCAACAGCAGGTTGGCGTAGATGCGTGCCTCGCCGGTGGCGATGACGACGGCGACGTCGTTCGACCCCGCCTCCGGATAGAAGTCCCAGCGTCGGATCCCCGTCACCTCAATGTCGGGCAACGCAGCGCGGAACTCATCATGGATGGGCACGTCGATGTGGCCATCCTCCTCGGCCGGGAGCATCACGGCAGCCGCTTCCAGAGGGATCGTCTTCTTCAGCACCTCCAGTACGTCCATGGCATTGACGAGTCCGGGCGCCAGGTTCAGGAAAACGACGGTGCTGCGCGGGTTGGCCCACGTCTCGTGCGGGTAGTTGGAGTCGGCGATCAGGATCTTCGCACCGTGGCCCGCCCCTGCGAGGGCGCGCAACAGCGGCGGGTGGATCATCGGTCCGTGGATCATGTGTGTCCTTTCGAGCTTCCCCGAACGATCAGTTCGGGTTGAATGAGGGAGTGCTCCGGGGAGCCGCCATCCATGAGGCGGGTGAGCTGGGCCACGGCGGCGTGGCCCACCGCCCGGAACGGCTGGCGCACGGTGGACAGGGGTGGCCAGAAGCAGTCCGAACCATCCGCGTCGTCGAAGCCGATCACGGAGATGTCCTCGGGGACGGTGACGCCATTTTCATGGAGGCGGCGCAGGAGACCGAGGGCCAGGTGGTCGTTGCTGGCGAAGACGCCGTCAATGCCGGGGGGCAGACTGCTGGTCGCGTCGTAGGCGGATTGCGCATCCCAGGTGGGGCTGGAGATCTTCTCGAACGCAATCCCCGCCTCGTCGCAGGCCTCCACGAAACCGTTGCGCCGCTCCTCGGCGTCCAACCAGTCGCGCGGCCCGCAGATGTGCATCAGTTTCGTCCGGCCCTGCTCGATGAGGTGTCGGGTCGCGAGCAGTGCGCCGTGAGCCTGGTCCACCCCCACGCTGGACACGGTGGGCGGAAGGCCGACGCGCTGGCCCACGAACACGACGGGCACACGGGTTTCCGCCACCTCGGCCCACTGGCTGGAGCGGCTGTGCCCGCCCAGGATGACCACGCCGTCGACACCCATGGGGATGAGCCGGTTGAGCGTCAGGTCCTCCCCGAAGGGCAGCACCGACATCGACGTGTGGAGGTCGAGCTCTCCGAGGGCTCCCACCACTTCGAGGAATGTACGGGCGTGGCCGTGGAACAGCGGTGTGGCGTTGACGACGTGCACCACGCCGGTGCGGCGCTGCGAGAGGGAACGGGCAGCCAGGTTGGGCTGGTATCCGAGCTCCGCCACGATGGCCAGCACCCTTTCCCGTGTGTCCTTCGCGACCACGTCGGCCCCGCGCACCACCCGGGAAACGGTCTGGCTGGAGACCCCCGCCAGTTTGGCGACGTCAGCGAGGCTGGGTCGCTCGTTCGTGGTGGTAGTGCTGGTGGTGGTCATGGCGCGTACCTGATGGTCTGGGCCGAACGGGCGATGACGTGGTTGCGGTCCTGGGGGTCGAGATGGCCGGTGATCTCGAACTGCGCCAGCAGCGAGCCCAGTGTGGAGGCCTCCGCGGGACCCGCGATGACGGGCACCTGCAGCGCGTCGGCGGTGAGCTGGCACAACAGCGGGTTCCTCGAACCGCCCGCTGTCATGTTGAGCTGCGTGGCCCTGGTCCCGGTGAGGTCGGCCAGGTCCGCGACGCCACGGGCGTACCGGTGGGCCAGCGACTCAAGGATGGCGCGCACCACCTGCCCCTGCGACACGTCGAACGGTGCACCCTGCTGGGACAGGGCCACGGTGACGCGTGCCACCATGTCACCGGGTGCCGCAAACTGTGGCTCGTCGGGGTCGATGAGCAGCCCCAGCGATTCGGCCCTGGTCGCCGCCTTCACAAGGCTCACGATGTCGGCGTCCCTGCCCTCGGCACCCCACTGCCGCTGGCATTCCTGCAGGATCCACAGGCCCGTGATGTTGAACAGTGGCCGCACGCCCCGGTCGCCGCGGGCCTCGTTGGTCAGTCCCAGCGCGTGCGCCTGCGGAGTCAGCAGCGGCTCGTCGCGCGCAACCCCCAGCACCGACCACGACCCACAGGACAGGAAGTAGGAATCCGTGGCCTCGTCGCGCGGCAGCGCATGGACGGCGCAGGCCGTGTCGTGTGCCCCCGCACGCACCACGCGCAGCTGCTCGAGCCCCGCGACGATGCAGGGACCCACCTCGTCGTGTTCGTGGGTGAGCTCACCCACCCACCTTCGAGGGACCTCCAGCGCGTCGAACACGTCCTCAGCCCAGTCCGTGGCACCCGGGTTGCAGAGCCCGGCAGTGGAGGCAATGGAGCGGGACCATCGCCGCTCCCCCGACAGCAGGTGTGTGAAGTGGTCGGGGAGGAAAAGGATCTGGTCGGTTCGCTCAGCCAGCCCGGGTTCCTCGGTGAGGAAGGCAAACATCTGGTTGGCGGAGTTGATGGTGGCGGGCGCTATGCCCGTGAGTTCCCATGCACGTTCATCGGGCAGACGTCGACGGAAGGCCGCCAGCGTGCGCTCTGTGCGCTCGTCCCGGTAGGCGCGTCCCGCGCCCAGGCGTTGGCCTTCCGCATCCAACGGCACCCAGTCGACACCCCAGGTGTCCACCGAGACGCTGCTGGCGTGAGGAAACTGCGCCACGGCCTCGGTCAGGCCGGCGACCACTTCACGCCAGATGAGATCGAGGTCCCAGGCCAGGTGCCCGTCCGCCATGGCGGCGCCGTGCGTGAAGCGGTGCACCTCCACCTGCGACACCTTGCCGCCCTGGAGAGTTCCAGCTGTGATCCGGCCCGACGAGGACCCCAGGTCCACGGCCAGTGCGGTGACATGGCTTCCCACGTCTCCTCCATCCTCGCGTAGGGGTGTCTCGGTGCTTGCAGTGCGGAAGCACCCCGGGAAGCGACGTCGCCGCCACCCGGGGCACATTCTGTCAGCCGTACAACGGACCGAACTGGGCACAGGCCCTGTAGTCGGCACCCTCGGCGTCGGCCGTGCCGAAGCCCAACCAGTTCTTGGGCCTGAAGACCTGCTCGGACGGCACGTTGTGCATGTTCACCGGAATGCGGAGCATGGATGCCAGCGTGATGAGGCGCGCACCGATGTGGCCGTAGCTGATGGCGCCGTGGTTGGCACCCCAGGCGTTCATGACCTCGTACACGTTGCGGAACACGCCCTCGCCCGTCAGGTTCGGGACGAACCACGTGGTGGGCCATGCACGGTCCGTGCGGTCCTCGATGGTGGTGGCCACCTCGTCGGGCAGTTCCACGGTCCAGCCCTCGGCGATCTGGATGACCGGGCCCAGACCGTCGACGAGGTTGATGCGCGTCATGGTGACGGGCACCTCACCCGCGGAGCGGAAGTGGGTGGAGAAGCCTCCGCCGGGGAAGTACTCGACGTTGGCCGGGTGGAACGTGGTGGCATCCAGTTGCGCCTGGCAGTCCACTGCTGTGAGGTCCCACCACTGCTTGATGGTGGGCTTGCCGTCTTCCTGGGCGGCGAAGGTGCCGTCCAACGTGGTGGAGCCGGAGTTGCGGAGGTCAAGGAAACCATTGGCCGCCTTGCCCTCCAGCGTGTGCCCCGTGACGCGCTTGACGGCGTCGGGGCTCCAGTACGTGCGGACGTCGGAGAAGATCTGAGCCCTGTTGGTCAGGAGATGGTTGAACAGCATCGAAGCCCCGTTGAGGGCGTCGTTCTCCGTGGCCAGGATGTAGGGGGCCCTCGTGCCGTTCCAGTCGAACTGGGTGTTCAGGACCGTCTCCATGACGTCGCCGTTGGGCTTGCCGTCGGTCCATTGCCGCTGGCCCTGGAAACCGGCGGCGAGGGCGCCGTGGCCCATCGCCTCCTCGCCCCAACCTGCCTCGGCAAGCTTCGGGTTGCCCACCATGAGGTCACGGCCGATGAGCGTCATCTTGGTGACGTACTGCCACCACTCCTCGTGCCGCTCCGGGAACTGGTTCTGCTCGGGGTTGAAGTCCTCGCCCTGGGTGAAGTTGTCACGGATCCAGGCGTAGGCCTTGGCGTACTCGTCCTTGTCGTAGATCTCGTTGTCGACGCGGCGGCTGACCTCGGACATGTCCACGTACTCGTTGCGCATACCCAGGTATTTGCCCCAGAAGCTGTCGCTGACCACGGAGCCCGCGATGCCCATGCAGACCGAACCGATGGCCAGGTAGGCCGTGCCCTTCATCTGGGCGACGGCGAGCCCGCACGTGGCGTAGTCCAGCAGTCGCTGGCGCACGGCGTCGGGGATGCTGTCATCGTCGGCGTCCTGCACGTCCTCGCCGTAAATACCGAAGGCGGGGATGCCGAGTTGGGCGTGCCCGGCCAGGGCGGCCGCCAGGTAGACGGCGCCGGGACGCTCGGACCCGTTGAACCCCCAGATGGCATGCGGCATGGTGCGGTCCATGTCGATGGTCTCGGTGCCGTAGCACCAGCAGGGTGTGACGCTCAGCGTCAGTCCCACGTTCTCACGACGGAACTTGGTGGCCGTTGCCTGCGCCTCCGCGACGCCGCCGATGGTGGTGTCGGCAATCACGCACTGCACCGGCGTGCCGTCGGGGTAGCGCAGTTCGGACTCATACAGTGCCGCGACGCGCCTGGCCATGTCCATGGTCTGGTCCTCGAGGCTTTCGCGGACACCGCGTCGACGGCCATCAATGATGGGCCGGATACCGATCCTGGGATAGTTCGTCATGGTTGCTGATCACACCTTGGAATTGTGGATTGTGGGTACTGGGGTACTGCGGGGCTCTGCGGCCACTGTCGTGCGCCGCAGAGGGTGGTGGCCAGGGGCGCCGACGGGAATCCCGGCGGCGCCACTGACCCCGTGGGTCGGCCCCGAGGGGCCGGGACTCACTCGTAGAGGTTGGACTTGATGTCCGGGTCTTCCATGTTGGTCTTGTCGTACCAGGCGAAGCCGGAGTCAATGATCTTCGGCAGTTCCTGACCATCGACGGCCATGATGGCGGCCTTGACGGTTTCGTAGCCCATCTTGACGGGGGACTGGGTGATGGCGCCGGCCTCAACGCCGGAGCCAATGGCGTCGAGCTGGGCCTTGCCCGAGTCGAAGCCGACGAGGGTCAGTTTCTTGCCCGACTCCGTGACACCCTGGAGTGCGCCGATGGCGGCTGCCTCGTTGGTGCCGTAGATGCCCACCATGTCCGGGTTGGCCTGGATCATGGCCTTGGCGGTGTTGGCGGCAAGGCCCACTTCACCTGCGTACTGGGGGTCAAGCACCTTGACATCGGGTGCGTTCTCCTTCATCCACTCCTGGAATCCCTCACAGCGCTGGATGCCGGTCTGGGAGGTCTGGTCGTGGCAGACGAGCCCGACGGTTCCCTTGTCGCCGACGAGTTCCGCCATGTGCTTGGCAGCCTCAGCGGCCGCAGCCCTGTTGTCCGTCTGGACTGTGGTCAGCGGAATGTCCGAATCCACACCGGAGTCGAAGGCGATGATGGGGATGTTGGCGGCCTTGATCTGGTCCAGCACGGGGCTGGCCGCGCCGGAGTCCAGCGCCGCGAAGCCGATGGCGGCAGGCTTGCTGTTCAGTGCCGTCTTCAGCATGTCGAGCTGCTGCGTGACCTGCTGCTCGTTGTCCGGGCCCACGAACTCGACCTTGTAGTTGAACTCGGTGCCTGCCTGCTGTGCCCCCTCCTTCACCGCCTGCCAGAAGCGGTGCTGGAAGCCCTTGGACACCAGGTAGATGGTCTTGGTGCCGTCACCCTTGGTGACCTCACCCATCGGCTCGCCGGAGGTGCTTTCCATGGGGGATGCGCTGTCCATGGGGGACGCGCTGTCCATGGGGGACGCGCTGTCCATGGGGGACGCGCTGTCCATGGGGGTTGTGGTGGGTGTGGATGTGGAACAGGCTGTGAGGCCGAGCGCCAGCAGTGATGAGACTGCGATGGCGGAACGCAAGAGACGCATCTCTTTCCTTTCGTTGGGGTGAAGCGACATCGCTTCCCCTTGGTGCGTGTTGACGGGAAAGCGATGGCACTTCCCCCCCGATGAGCGATTCAGTTGTGGATGTGTGCGGCAGGTGTCACACCGCCGCGGCGCGGCTCCGTCGGACGTTGTCGGCGAAGACCGCGATGAGGACGACCACACCCACCACGACGAGCTGCCACTGCTGGGCGAGGCCCATCATCTGCAGACCGGTGTTGAGTGTGTTCATCAGGAGGGCACCCACCAGGGTGCCGATGATGTTGGCGCGGCCGCCGGCCAGCGAGGTACCGCCGATGACCACCGCTGCGATGACCTGCAACTCGAACCCGAGCCCCTCAGCGGGCTGGACGAAGCCGAAGCGCGCGGAGTACAGGACTGCACCCATCGCCATGAAGATGCCGGCCGTCACGTACACGAGGATGAGCCAGAACTTCACGTTGATGCCGGAGAGCCGGGTGGCCTCCTCGTTGGAGCCGATCGCGAGTGAGTACCGGCCGAGGATCGTCTTGGACAACATGACAGCGGCCACGATGGTCAGGAGAACAAAGATGAGCGCCGCGTTGGAGACGAACGGAAGTATGCGTCCGTTCGACAGCGCGATGTAGTCGGGGTTGGCGATCTTGATCGACTGCGCCTTGGAAATGATCAGGGCCAGACCGCGGGCGATCATCATCATGGCCAGGGTGGCGATGAAGGGCGGCAATCCCAGAATGGCGATGTTGAAGCCGTTGATGAGTCCGATGAAGGCTCCCACCAGCAGGGTCAGCAGCAGTCCGAGCCCCATGGGCAGGTTCATGTAGTCGGCGCCGAGGAAAATGCCCGCCATGACAGCGCACAGCGTCATGCCGGTACCGACGGAGAGGTCGATGCCGCCGGTGGCGATCACGAAAGTCGCGCCGAGCGCCAGCACACCGATGGTGGAGGACTGCAGGAGGATGTCGGTGAGCACGTTGGGTGAGCCGAAGTTGGGGGCCACCACCAGGAAGAAGACGTAGACGGCGATCAGCGCCGCGAACACGAACACCTGTTGCAGTGACGACCTGACGAAGCGCGAAAGACCGGAGGGACTGCTCGCCACGGAACCCGCACGCCCCTCCTGCGCCTCCGAGCCCATCTCGACGTCGTGGGGGACCACAGAAGTGTCGTGGTCGGGCTTGAGGGTGTTGCTCATGCTGCGTCTCCGCTCAGTTGTGCTTTGCCGACCGTGGCAAGCTCCATGATTTTTTCCTGGTTGGCGTCCTCGTTCTCGAGGACCCCCGTGATGTGGCCGTGCGCCATGACGGCGATCCGGTTCGACATCCTCAGCACCTCGGGCAGTTCGGAGGAGATCATGATGATCCCCTTGCCCTGCCCGCACAGCTGCTCGAGCAGCCCGTAGATTTCCTCCTTGGCGCCCACGTCGATGCCTCGCGTCGGTTCGTCGAAAATGAGGATGTCGCAGTTGCGCACGAGCCACTTGGCGATGACGACCTTCTGCTGGTTGCCACCTGAGAGCTTCCCCAGCAACTGGTTGACCGACGGGGTCTTCACCCTGAGCTTGTCGGAGTACTCCTGGCCCACGGTGCGGATCTTCCCGTCGAGGATGAACCCTCCGATGTTGAAGTCCTTCATTGCCGCCATCACACAGTTGGCCTTGACGTCCTGCTCCAGCAGGAGCCCGAACTGTTTGCGGTCCTCCGACAGGTACCCCATGCCGTTGCGGACCGCGTCGGCCGCCGTCTTGTTGGACACCTTCTTGCCGTGCATCTCGATGTCACCGGTGACCCGCGGGTCGGCGCCGAAGATGCAGCGTGCCACCTCGGTGCGCCCGGCGCCCATGAGGCCTGCGAATCCCAGGATCTCGCCGCGCCTGAGCTCGAAGTTGATGTTGCGGAGCAGCTTCTTGGTGCTGAGGTTGCTGACCCGCAGCACCACCTCATCCGACAGCGGCTTGGTGCGGGGTCGCGCCTCTGCGGAGACCTCGCGGCCCACCATCATGGAGATGATCTCGCGCATCGCCACGTCCTTGGTCACCACCGTCCCGATGAACTGGCCGTCGCGGAGGACGGAGACCCTGTCGGTGATCTCCTCGATCTCCGGCATCCGGTGCGAGATGTAGATCAGGCCGGTTTCGGGCTTCACGAAGTCACGGATCATCGTGTACAGCGCCTCGGTCTCAGCGATGGTCAGGGCCGCGGTGGGCTCGTCCATCACGAGGATCCGGGAGTTGTACGACAGCGCCCGGGCGATCTCCACCATTTGCTGGCGTGCCACGGACAGGGTCGAGATGAGCGCTTTCGGGTCGACGTTCATGCCGAGGCGCTCGAAGAGCTCTGATGCGTCCTTGTTGAGTTTGCGGTCGTTGACCCAGCCCGACGAGTGGCTTCCGGGGCGCCCCAGGAACAGGTTCTGCGCCACCGTGAGGTCCGGCACCATGTTGAGTTCCTGGTGGATGATCGACAGGCCCAGATCGCGGGCGTGGTTCACCCCGGAGACCTCCACCCGCTTGCCTTCGAGCCAGATCTCGCCACCCGGGTCGGCCGTGTAGATGCCGGTCAGGATCTTCATGAGGGTGGACTTGCCGGCACCGTTCTCGCCGCACAGGCCCAGCACCTCGCCCGCCTCCAGGTCCAGGTCCACGTTCTGCAGCGCCTTGACCCCGGGAAAAGTTTTACTGATGTTCTTCAGTTCCAACAGCTTGGCCATACGTACTCCTTCGTACAGCGAGGTCGGAGCGTCCATGCGCCGAGGCCTCAGAATGTTAACGCTAGCACTGCTGGGTGCACTTGCGACTCTTCGTTACCAAAATGTCACTTTCGCGGGGTGTTCACCCGCGGGCGAGAGGGCCCTGTGGCACTCGAGGGCGTGGGTGACGGCTTGCGGGCGGCAAGGATCCGACCGGCCTGCTGCGCCCCGGCAGCAGGTCGGTCGGGTCCCCTGAGTTGTCGGGCAGCACCACCGTCACCGTGGAGCGAGGAGTGCTTCCTCTGCGGCCTTGGTCCACACCCCGCGCTCCAGGAGCGCCGCGACGTGCGGCAGGGAATCGGGCATGTCCACGAGACGGGTCAGCGGCAGGTCGGGCAGGCTCGGGTAGACCATGATCTTGCCGCCGGAGGTGCGGTTGATCACCGCATCGATGGCGTCCTGGAAACCGGCCATGCCACACACCGCGTCGAGCGAGATGTGGGTGTCGATGATCCCCCGCTCGATCTTGTCGAGCACGGTGCGCATGTCGGAGACGTCGGATCCCGAGGTGCCCAGCATGAAGATGCGCCGCTCGAGGATCCCCTGGAGGTCAAACTCCCCCAGAGTGCCCGCCGGGATCCCTGCGAAGGCGTTGACGATGGCGCCCTCCCCGGCGAGGTCGACGGCCTGACTCACCAGCGCCGCCACGGGGACCATGCAGCTGAGGTGGGTGTATCCGGGCTGCAGCTGCGTTGATCCGGAGTTGATGATCTCCAGCGGCACGCCCCTGGCTTCGGCGACCGGCCCGACGACGGCCTGCAGGTGCGCCAAGCGGTCATCACTGAGGTCCGTGCCGGCCACGGTGATGCCGGGGATCTCCGAGGTGACGGCACGCATGGTGTGCATCTGGCCCATGGGGCCGGCGGCACCGATGATGGCCACCCGGTCCCCCTCGCGCAGCTCGCCCGTCTCCGGGATCCAGGCGTAGCCCGCGGCCGGGTCATTGCCCGTGGTGCCACAGAACCGGATGAAGTCGTAGTGCACCCGCCCGATGTCCAGGGCAACCTTGCGTTCCAGTCGCCCGCCGCCCAGCACGACGCACAGCACGGCCCGGGTGCCGAGTCGCGGCGCCAGCACCTCGACGACGGCCGCGTCGTGTCCGAAGTAGATGATGTCGTCGAAGGGCTCCCCATCCGCGTCGGCAACCTCACGAGACGACAGTCGGACCATCTCCGCCGGTTCGTTGCCGCGGGTCAGGTCGTCGAGTCCGTGGACCTCGCCGTCGGAGACCACCAGCATGCGGCCACCGGCCAGGACGTGGTTGCGTTCGCGCCATGCGTAGGACCCCTCGACCGTGGCCCAGGGCTCGATGAGGGCGACCGCTGCCGCCGACGGCCCGTCGGTGACGTGGATGAGGAACTCCTCACCCGAGGGCGAGACCACGCACCGCTCGTCGATGACGACGAACTCCTGCAGGGCACCCTCGAAGTTGTACCCGAATGCGCCGTTGGACGTTGCGGTGCGCAGGTGCTTCCAGTCCGCCTGGACCAGCACCCGGTCACCCACCCGGAAGTGCGTCACCTGGTCCCCCACCTCGACGATGCGACCCACGGGTTCGTGTCCCGGCACCGTGGGGGCGGCACCCGGCTTGTATCCGGGGATCTGCGCCAGGGCGTCGGGGTCGATGCCGCTGACCACCGCCGCCTTGCGGGGGTGGGAGTCGAAGGCCTTCAGCAGCTTGGTGTCGCTGAAGCAGATCCCGCAGGCCTCCACCTGCAGCATCATCTGGTGCGGGCCCACCGGGTCAATGGGCTTGGCGTCGTTGTGGACGATCTCCCCCACCCCGGTGAACTGGATGGCGTGCTGGGTCTGTGATCCGTGGCTCACGGTTGTCCCTCTCGATGGTGTGGGTTTCAGCTGCTCAACATGACTTGGCCGCCCGTGACGGGGACGGCCTGGCCTGTCTCGTAGGCCTGCTCGACGATGTAGTAGAGGGCTCGCATGACGTCGGCGCCCAGCGCCCCCCGCCCCATGGGGACCTTGGACTCGTAGAACGCCCTGACCTCTTCTACTTCTGTGGCGCCGGGGACCTTGCCCGAGCGCAGGTACTGGACGAACAGCCCGTTGACAGGGTCGGACCAGAGCGGTCCGTCGAAGAAGTTACCGGGGCAGATGGCGTTGACCTTGATGCGGCTCTCCACCAGTTCCAGGGCGAAGCTCTGGACCAGCCCGATGCCACCGAACTTGCTGCCTGCGTACGCACCGTTGCGGTTGGAGCCGACGAGTCCGGACTTGGAGTTGATCTGGATGATGTCGGTGGCCCAGTCCGGCGCCGCGACATTCTGCAGGCGCAGCACCCGCCCGAGGTGTTTCGTCACGAGGAAGAACGCCGTGTAGTTGACGTCAGTGCTCAGCGCGAAGGCCGCGAGGTCCTGCTCGAGGACGGAGCCGGCGCGGGCGATGCCGGCGTTGGAGACCACGAGGTCAATCCCGCCGCAGGTGGCCACGATGGTGGCCGCCAGGTGCGCGACGGAGTCCTCGTCGGCCACGTTGCAGCCCACGGCGGTGGCCCGCTCCCCCAACTCCTTCGCGAGCGCTGTGGCGCCGTCGAGGTTGAGGTCGGCGATGAACACCCAGGCGCCGGAGGCGTGCAGCGCCCTGACGATTCCCTCGCCGAAGCCCTGGGCGCCACCGGTGACGAGCGCAACCCGCCCCGCGACGACGCCAGCCCTGGATGCGGCACTCCCGGCCGCTCCATCCCGAGGATCGGGCACGGGCACCGCACCGGGAAGGTGCCGTGCCGTCACTGTGACCCGATCCTCGCCACTGGTCAGGCAGACAACGGCGGGCAGCGTCAGCCCCGCGGGGAGGGCATCGCGCAGGAGCTGCGCGGCCTCCGCCGCGTCAGAGGCGTCCACGTCGATGGTGATGCTCGGCTCCGACGTGGCGGGGGTGAGCACCACCGGGGTGGCATGGGCATCCAGCAGGACACCGCGCAGCAGCACCAGCAGGTCGTCGGTTCTCATGGGGTGGCTCCCTTGTCGGAAACGAGCTGGCGGCCCAGTTCTCCGTAGGCCGAGATTCGCTCGGACAACGGGAGGTCCGCCATGGGGTTCTCGGGGTGCAGCAACCCGCGTCGCGGGTCGGCATCCGAGAGCACCTCGTGCGCCACCAGCGCCCACGTGGAGTCGCCCAGGTGGGCGAAGCGGGGTTCGGCCAGCTCGGGACAGGAGAACACCTGCCGGGGCTGGTTGATGTCGACACCGGAGACCTGGATCATGTCGTGGGCATCGGCCAGCGCGGAGATGCGCCCCAGCTGCGCCGCCGTGTTGCGGGGCGGCATGAACGTGATGGCCGGGAACCCCAGGTTGCGCAGGTACGCGACGAGTTCGTCGAGGTAGGAGTCCTCGAACGCTTCGGCTCGCTTGTCACCGGTCGGCGAGGCCGACACGTCGCCCAGGTAGGCGTAGCAGGGGATGGCGCCGATGCGGAGCGCGAACTCCACCACCGTGCGTGCATCCGGCAGTTCCCCACCGTGGACCATCCGCTCGGGCTGGATGTAGAAGCGCTCGAGGTATTCCGCCTTGAGCAGGCCCAGGAGGTCGTGCGGCAGGAACAGGTTCCCCGGGTCCGCGAGCACGGCCCGCAGCGGTCCGGGGATCCCGACGCCCATCTTCTGGAGCCCCTCCACGAGGGCGTCGCCGCGCCCGAAGCAGGCGATGAGCGCCTCCGACATGGCGTAGAGCAGGTGCCGCTCGGTAATCGTGCCGCCGGAGGCGAACTGGGAGATGCCGACGACGTCGGACTCGAAGTCCATGGTCGGCGCCCCGAGTGCCGCGAGGATCTTGTTGGCACCCTCGGTCATGCGGCGGGTGCGCTCCAGCCGTGCCGCACGGATGGGACGCAGGAAGTCCTCTGCCGCCTGGCGTGAACGGGCCGGGATGGCCTGGACCGTCATGTAGGCGACACCCTCGGAGTCCGGGTTGTTCACCTTGCGGTCCGCGAAGGGGGCGCGCCCCTGCTCCACTTCCTCTGCGGAGTGGAGCATCACCCGGCACTCGAAGCCCGTCACCACGCCCATTCCGAGGATGGAGCCGGCGTCACGCATCTCCGCGGCTGCGGCCACGGAGTCGTGGTCCACGGACCCCACCACCTGCAGCCCCGCCTCCCGGCCCCGCAGGCACGCCATGGCGGGTGTGTAGGGGCTGAAGCTGTAGATGGTGTGGATGTGGTTGTTCGACTCCAGCGTCAGGGGCGGGAAGTCGTTGCCGGCATCCACCCAGCGACGCAGCGCACCGACCCGGTCATCCGGCGTCGCGCCCGGGTCGTTGACCACCTCGATCGTCACGCTCACACCCCTTCCCGGGAACGACGTGCCAGTTCGGACTCGGTCTGGTTCGTGGTGGGGGTGTAGTTCTTCAGCGGGAGGATCCGCTCGTGGATGGCGTCGATGAGCCAGTTCGGCTGCGGGAAGAACTCCTTCTCCAACTCGGCGGCCGGCGTGATGGTGTTGCGCGAACCCACCACCGTGACGGGCGCGTCGAGGTGGTCGAACGCGAGCGTGGAGACCCCTGAGGCGACGTTGTGCAGGAACGAGCCGCGGTCGACGGCATCGGAGGTCAGCAGCAACCGCCCGGTCTTCTTCACCGACAGGACGATGGGACCCAGATCAAGTGGCGCCACGAACCGCAGATCGATGACCTCGGTGGAGATGCCGTGCTCCTTCTCGAGGGTCTCGGCGGCCTCCATCACCCGGTAGAGGGTGGCGCCCAGGACGCCGATGGTCAGGTCGGTCCCCTCCCGGCGCACCACGGGCTGGCCCTCGGGCACCTCGTAGTACCCCTGTGGGACGCCGTCGGCCTCGAACTCCTCGGCACGGTCGTAGAGCAGCTGCGACTCGAAGAAGATCACGGGGTCGGTGCCGCGCAGGGCGAGGTTCATCATGCCCTTCGCGTCGTAGGGTGTGGCCGGGTAGTACACCTTCAACCCGGGCATGTGCGCGCACAGGGCGGCCCAGTCCTGGGAGTGCTGGGCACCGTACTTGCTGCCCACCGACACCCGGACCACCAGGGGCATCTCGAGCAGCCCCGCAGACATGGACTGCCACTTGGCTGCCTGGTTGAAGATCTCGTCGCCTGCACGTCCCAGGAAGTCGCAGTACATGAGCTCGACGATGGCCCGGCCACCCGAGAGGGCGTAGCCGACGCCGGCGCCGACGATGGCGGCCTCGGAGATGGGCGAGTTGAACAGGCGGTGGTGCGGCAGGAGCTCGGTGAGGCCGCGGTAGACGGCGAACGCGCCGCCCCAGTCGCGGTTCTCCTCGCCCCAGGCGCACACGGTGGGGTCGGTGGCGAACCGGTGGGCGATGGCCTCGAAGAGCGCGTCACGGTAGGAGAACGCACGGGCCTTGCTGACGGGTTTGCCGTCGGCGTCCAGCGCGGTGCGGATCTTGTTCTTCAGCGACTTGACGCGGGCGTTGTCCTCCAGCGGCTCCAGCAGTTCGGGCTCACCGTCGGCCATTTTCTCCTTGTTGCCGTTCGAGTACATGACGGATTCGATGAAGTCCATGTGGACGCGCGGCGAGGTCTCCTCGTCCTTGGTGCACAGGGCGATGATCTTGGTGAGCCGCTCGTCGAAGCGCGCCCGGATGTCATCCACCTCGCTCTGGCCCACCACCTTGTTCTCCACGAGGTAGGCGGCGTAGTTCTTGAGCCCGTCGTGCTGCTCCCACATCTCCACCTCGTCCTTGCTGCGGTAGCTGGAGGCGTCCGAGGGTGAATGACCCGAGAAGCGGTAGGTGATGGTGTCCGTGAGCACCGGCCCACGGCCGGCCTCGAGCAGCTTGCGCTTGCGCCACACGGAGTCGGCGACGGCCAGCGGGTTGAGACCATCGACGCGCTCGGCATGCATGGCCTCCGGGTTCACCCCGGCCCCGACGCGGGCGAGGATGTCGTAGCCCATGGTCTCGCCGGAGGTCTGGCCACCCATGCCGTAGAAGTTGTTGAAGAAGTTGAACCAGATGGGCGGGTTGCCCTGCACACCGTCGTTCCACAGCGTGCGGTACTGGTCCATGGCCGCAAACATCATGGCCTCCCAGACCGGGCCACAGCCCATGGAGGCGTCACCGATGTTGGCGATGACGATGCCCTCCTGCCGGTTGACCAGCTTGAACAGCGCCGAACCGGTGGCGATGTCCGCCGAGCCGCCCACGATGGCGTTGTTGGGCATGGACCCGAACGGTGAGAAGAAGGCGTGCATGGAGCCGCCGAGGCCCCGGTTGAAACCGGCCTTGCGGGCGAACGTCTCGGCGACGGTGCCGTACAGGATGAAGTTCTCCGCCACGTCGGCCAGTCCGTCGTTGCTGATCTGCTCCGCGAAGGACAGGGTCTCGCCGTCGAGGAAGCCCTTCATGATGGATTCGAGACCGGAGGGGGCGAGCTTGCGTGCCGCGGAGAAGCACTTGGCGAGGATCTCGCCGTGACTGCGGTGGGACCCGAAGATGAAGTCGGTGGGCTCCAGCTGCGACGCCTGCCCGACGACGGCGGACTCCTGACCGATGGACAGGTGCGCAGGGCCACGGTGGTCGTACTCCACCCCGTTCCACGCACCGGTGGTCTTGATGGAGTTCAGCATGGTCTCGAACTGCCGGACGGCGATCATGTCGTGCAGGATGTCGACGAGGCCGTCCTTGCCGTGGCGTTCCAGCTCGGCTGCGAAGTCGGGTTCGTACGCGTTGACGGGAATGTCCGGCGTCTTGATGGTGGCCTTCGCCCGGACGGTGATGGGGTCGACGATGAGTGAACGGGGCATGGTGTTCTTTCTTCTCCAGTTCGCGGGCGTCCTCAGGCCTTGATGGCCCAGGCCGCCTCTCGGATGAGTTCGCTGACGGTGGGGTGGGGGATGACGACCTGGCGCAGGTCGTGCAGATCAAGTTCGGTCTCGAGCACCGCGCAGGCACCCCAGATCATTTCGGCGGCGTAGGAGCCGAGCACGTGGATGCCCAGCACCTGGAGGGTGTCGGCGTCGACGATGACCTTCGCGCCGCCGGGTGCACGGAATCCGTTCTCCGCCACGAAGCGGCCGGACATGTAGCCGGGGACGGTGGCGCTGAGTGTCGTGTGTCCTGCTTGCGTGGCCTGTTGCTCGGTCATGCCGACACCGGCTGCCTCCGGGTTGGAGTACACCGCCCACGGCACGGTGTTCCACCGCATGGTCTCGCCGCGGCGGTGGGCCTCGGGGTGGAGGATGTTGGCCGCTGCCACTTCTCCCATCCGGTAGGCAGTGTGGGCCAGCAGGCTGCGGCCGGTGACGTCACCAATGGCCCAGACATTCGGCAGGTTGGTGCGCAGCCGGTCGTCCACGACGATGCCGCGGTCGGAGAATTCCAGTCCGGTGTCCTCTGCACCCCAGCCCCGCACCACGGGGCGACGACCCACGGCCATGAGTACGACGTCGCCATCGATGGTCTCTGCGGCGCCCTCGGCCGTGGTGAAGGCGACGGTGCCACCGTCGAGGCCGGTGACCCGGCACCCCAGGCGGAAGTCGATGCCGGTGAGTGCCTCACGGAGCATGGGCGCGATGCCGGCGTCCATGAACGGGACGATCTCCGGCAGCATCTCGATGACGGTGACGTGTGTCCCCAGCATCGAGAACAGGCTGGCGAACTCCACCCCGATGACGCCCCCACCGATGACGGTGAGCCGCTCCGGGACGGCCTCCAGTGCCAGCAGCCCCGTCGAATCGACCAGGTGGGGGTTGCCCCCGGTGCCGGGGATGGGTGGCATGACCGGCTCGGACCCCGTCGCCAGGATCACGTGCCGGGAGGTGTGGGTCTCACCGTTGACGCTGACCCGGCCGGGCCCCATCAGCGTGCCGTGCCCGTTGATGACGGTGACGCCGGCCCGCTTCTGGGTGACGCCGACGCCGGCCACGAGCTTGCCGACCACCTCGGCCTTCCATGTCTGCATGCGCTCCCAGTCGAAGCTGACGCTTCCCCCGTCGACGCCGTACTGGGCGCCGTGTTGGGCGTGGTGGAACGTCTTGGCCGCGTTCAACAGTGTCTTGGTGGGGATGCAGCCCACGTTGAGGCAGGTGCCGCCCAGTGCCACGGCCTCCACGAGGAGGACCTTCTGCCCGGCATGACCGAGGCGTTCGGCGGCGATGTAGCCGCCGGGGCCGCCGCCCAGGATGATGACGTCGAACTCACTCATGTGCGCACCCCCCTCAGGCCAGCACTGCGATGTCGATGGCCTCGAGGAAGGCCACGAGGTCGGACAGGAAGCGTGCTGCGTCGGCGCCGTCGATGACCCGGTGGTCCGCGGTGAGCGACAGCCCGATGCGCTGCTCGGCCCCGGCGGTGCCGTCGGCGTGGATGACGGCGCGGGGGAAGATGGCGTCGACGCCCAGGATGGCGGTCTGGGGGACGTTGAGCAGCGGGGTGAAGCTCTCGATGCCGAGGCCGCCCAGGTTGGACACCGTGAAGGTGGCGCCCTGCAGCAGGTCGGGGGCGATGGTGCCGCCGATGGCGTCAGCGGCGAGTTGCTTGCTGGCTTGTGAGAACTCGGCGAGCCCCATGAGTGAGGCGTTGCGGACCGTCGGCACGAGCAGTCCGCGGGGGGTGTCGCAGGCGAATCCCATGTGGACCCGTTCGAACTCCGTGAGGACGCCGTCGACCAGGTGGGCGTTGTGCGAGGTGTGACGGGCGGCAGTGCGGGCGGCCGCGAAGCCGACGAGGTCACCGATGGTCACAGCATTCAGCCCGAAGGACGGATCGGAGGTCTTCAACCGTTTGCGGAGGTCGAGCAGGCCCTGCGCGCCGGCGGTGGTGGTGTAGGTGAGCTGGGCACTGGAGGCCAGCGAGTTCATCATGCGACTGGCGATCACCTTGCGGATGCCCCTTAGCGGCGTGGTGGTGCTGGGACCCATGTCGCCGTCGTCACTGACGGGGGGTGCGCTCACCGCGGTGCGGGTGGTCCGCACGTCGGCCGCTGTTGCACGACCGCCGATGCCGGTCCCCACCACGTCGCTGCGTCCCGAGCCGCCAGCCCTGGCCGCCGCACGGGTGGTGGGCCCTGCCGCGAGCACCGCCTGGACGTCACGCTCAATCACACGACCGCGGGGTCCGGTGCCGCTCCCGATGTCGCGCACGTCCACGGACGTGGACGCGGCAAGGGTGCGCGCTCGGGGGCTTGAGCCGTAGCCGGGGACCGTCGTGTCGGCGGGACCGCCCACGGCCGACTGGTCACCGGCCGGGTCGGCAACCTCCAGCGTCTCGACGGGTGCATCCTGCGAGTCTCCTGCGTGGTCGGTCTCCTCGTAGGAGGCCTCACCCGAGGGCCGCGCCGGGGTGTCCACCTCGGTGGTGGGACCGTGGCCCGCGGCACCGGCCACCTGCAGCGCTGGACCCGGGTCCTCGCCGGGTTCGCCGAGCACGAGGAGCGGGTCCTTGACGGGGACGTCGTCACCCTCCGCCCACAGAACCTTCAGGACGGTGCCGGCCGCGGGGGACGGCACCTCCATGGATGCCTTGTCCGTCTCCACCTCGCAGAGCACGGAGTTCTCGGCGACGACGTCGCCCTCACTCACGGCCCATGACACGATGAGACAGGACTCGACGCTGTTGCCGAGCTGCGGCATGACGACCACTGTTGCCATTGATTCCTCCTAGACGACGCGCAGTTGCGTGTGTTCGTTCAACGATTGGGCCGCTTCGTCGGAGATCAGGGAATCGGTGATGATCCCCGTGATACCGGCGAGTGGCAGGAAGGTGACGAATCCGGCCTGGCCGAACTTGCTGGAGTCAGCGACGAGCCAGGTCTCCTCGGCGCGGTCGCGCATCATGGTGGCCACCTGGCCACCCTCGACGAACCGTGTGGTGAGTCCCCTCTCGGGGGAGAACCCGTCGGTCCCGAGGAAGGCGATGCGGGTGTTGAAGTCCCCGATCGAGCGTTCCGCGATGGGCCCCACGAGCGATTCGGAGTCCCGTCGGAACACGCCCCCGGTGAGGATGATGTTGAGCGCGGGATTGAGACGGGCATTGCTGAAGACCAGCGTCGAGTTGGTCACGATCTGCACGCCCCGACGCCCTGCCAGAAACCGCACGATGAGGGCGGTGGTGGTGCCTGCCTCGATCATGACCGTGTCGTCATCCGTCACGAGACCGGCTGCCGCGGCGGCGATGCGCTCCTTGGCCTCGACGTTGATCTTCTGGCGCTGCAGGATGTGCTTGAGGGTGCTGGGACGCGCACCACCCCGGGTGCGAACGAGCATTCCCTGGTCCTCGAGTGATCTCAGGTCTGTGCGGATGGTGACCTCGGAAACGCCCAGATCGGTGGCCAGCGACGTGACCGTCAGGCCGCCCTCCTCTGCGAGACGGGAGAGAATTGCTTCTTCCCGCTCACCACGATCGATCGTCACGTATTCGGCACCTTTGCTTACGAACTGCTTTCGATACTCTGACGATACACCATCATTTGCCTTCGATCCATGGTGGAGACCACGCTGTTGCGTTGGCTGCGGGAGGCACGCCCACCGTGGAAAGGGGACCGACGCCACCCCGCACGGCTACGCTGGGCGGCCGGAGGTGACATGACCAATCCCGCTGACCCGCGCGACACCACGGCTTCCCGGCCCAAGCAGATCGAGACGCTGCCGCCCCTGCAGGTGCTCAGGGCGGACATCGTCCCGAGTCCACGCACCGGCGAGCCGCTACGGCCCGCCGCCGCACTGGTGGCCCTCGTGGTGTTCCAGGTGGCGGCCGCCGGGGTCGCCGTCGCCTACGGCCTGCACTGGTGGGCCGCCGTGCACCCCGAGACCTACCCCGCCTCCGCCAGGCTCATCGAGTGGGCGGCACCGCCCCCCGGGAAGTGGCTGGCCCTGACACTGGAAGGCGCCCTCGCGGTGATCGCCGCGATCGTCGCCGCCGCCTGCGGTGTCGCCGGATTCCAGGCGTGGAACGGCTGGCGCTGGTCACGGTGGGCGGCGCTGGTGGCAGTGGCCCTCACCGGCGCCCTGACCGCCGTGCTCAGCTGGTGGGGACTCCTGGCCGCAGTGCCGGCACTGGTGGGAACCGCGTGCCTGTTCCTCCCCCGCATGACGCGGTTCTTCCGCGAATTCGCCGCGTTCCGCAGCGCAGGACACGCCCCCTACCGCCGCCCCGAGCGCATCTTCTACGGGCGTCTGCCCCGCTTCCGCTGAGGACACACCATGGCATCCACCAGCAGCATCATCGACGCCGGGCTCCGACTCCTGCGCCAGGTCATCCGCTCCAGCAACGCACGCCCCCCACGCGCCCACTCGAGAACCGCCACGTTCCGGGAGCCGCAACGGCGCACCGGTCGTGGCGGTGGCGGGGGCGGCGCCTACCCCGGCGACTTCACCGGCAGCCCCACCATCTCCTACGCACCCTTCGACGACGACCTCGCCGACCCCGGGGAGATCGTGTGGACGTGGGTCCCCTACGAGGAGGACCACACGCAGGGCAAGGACCGCCCCGTCCTGGTGATCGGGCGCGACGGCCCGTGGTTGCTGGTCCTGCAGGTCACCTCCCAGGACCACGACCTCGACGCCGCCCAGGAGTCGCGTGCGGGCCGGTACTGGGAGGACATCGGCACCGGAGCGTGGGACCGGGAGGGCCGCCCCAGCGAGGTTCGGCTCAACCGCATCATCCGCATCGACCCGGGCAGCGTCCGTCGCATCGGTGCCGTGCTGGACGAGACCCGGTTCCGACGGGTCGCCCGCGGGGTGGCGCAGCACCGCTGACACGAACGGTGACTGCCGGGCCGCCGTAGCGGCGCGGCGACGGCGTGCTAGAAATGGCCATGACCTTGAATCGCAGCACCGGACCCGGCCGAACGTCACAGATCCCCGCATCCACACCGTCGGACGACATCCGCTTCTTCATCGATTCCGCGGACCGTGCCGCCTGCGAACCATGGTTGAACATCGGCATGTTCTCCGGCGTCACCACCAATCCACAGCTGATGCGTGAAGCGTCGCGACACATCTCGGACATCAAGGACATCTACAACTGGGCGCGGGACGCAGGTGCCCGCGAGGTCTGCTTCCAGGCGTGGGGACCCACTGTGGAGGATCAGTACCGATCGGCCATGGAGATCCGCGAGATCGCGCCGTCGGCCACCATCAAGGTTCCCTGCACCCGCGTGGGCGCCCAGACCATCTCGAGGCTGCGGGACCAGGACGTCCCGGTGCTCCTCACGGCCGTCTACTCCGCCAAGCAGGCGCTGATCGGATCGGCCCTGGGCGTGAAGTACATCGCGCCGTACTTCAACCGCATGTTCCGCGCCGGTCTGGACGGCACCGAGGAGATCACGCACATGATCCGCGCCATCCCCCAGGACGGCACCGGTCCCATGATCATGGCCGCGTCCATCAAGTCGGCGAAGCACCTGGTGACCCTCACCGACATCGGCGTGCGGGTCTTCACCGTCTCCCCTGAGGTTCTGGACGACCTCTTCACCGACGACCTCACGGACAAGGCCGTCGGCGACTTCGAGACCTTCATGATTGACGTGCGCTGATCATCCGCGTCGTCCATCGCGTACGGGTTGGCGCCCCCTGCAGCTCCCGTGTCGTCCGGATGGCCACTTCCCACCCATGGGGTGGTGCCACGGACTAATGTCTCGCCCATGGCGCTCCGCTCGACGGTCGAGCAGCAGCCACCCGGGGGCCACATCATGCGAAGAATCCGCGTCGTCCTGTCCACACTCTTTCTTGCCATCGCGCTCGTGACGAGCGGCCTGAGCGCACCTGTCGCCTCCGCCGAGGTCGACGTCTACACCACACCCGGCGAGCACACCGTCAACGGCCGACAGTGGCGGACGTGGTGCGAGCCGTACTCCCAGACCGTGCGGTGCCGCACGGAGATCTGGGCCACGACGGTCATCCGCTCGGGCGGAAGCTACTACAACCGCACGTGGTGGACGTTCAACAACCTCACGTACCTCAGCTCCCCGCCCAGCCTGTGGGTGGGAAATCCGTTGGCCTCGCCGGGCGAACACCGGCTCAGCGGACGCACGTGGGAGACCGAGTGCTACACGCCCCGCACGGGCAACGGCTGCAGGGCCTACCTGTGGACCGACGTCGTCGCGGCCCACAAGTCCGGCTCGGGATACCGCTACCAGAGCGAACGCACCCTGGTCTTCAACAACATCGTGCAGTTCGGGGCCCTGCGCACCGACCTTGCGGAGCTCGTGAAGTGGCGGCCGAAGAACACCACACCTCCAGGGCCGCCCTCGCCGTCGCAGCCCCCGGCACCTGCCAACTACAACATCAGCAAGGGGCCCAACAGCACGAACAGGGTCACGCTGACCTTCGACGACTGCCCCAAGTCCCTGAGCGCCTTCAAGACCACCGTGTTGGCCGCGGAGGAGGCGGGCATCGCCCTGGCCGTCCTACCGACGGGTGACTGCATCCGCGCCGGCAAGATCGACACGTCCTTCGCCCGGGAGCACGGCCACTACGTCTTCAACCACAGCATCAGCCACCCGGACCTCACCACCCTCAGCTACGCGGGCGTGGTGAAGCAGTTGGGTGCGCCGGGCGTTGTCACCACCTACGGCCGTCCTCCCTACGGTGCGTGGAACTCCACCGTCAAGAAGGCCTACGACGCCGTCGGCATGAAAATCTGGATCTGGAACGTCGACACCAACGACTGGAAGGGCAAGTCACAGTCGGAGGTCGTGAACTACGTCGTGGCCAACGCCAAGGCCGGCAACTCCGTGCTGATGCACATGCAGTGGAACGGGTTCAGCGGGTCTGCACTGCGCGCCATGAAATCCGGGCTGGCCGCCAAGGGGATCTCCGTGTGCCGCAACCAGGGCGCCACCACCCCCGTGAAGCCCGCAGCGATGAACTGCTGATTGGAACGCTCGTCGCGGTCAGGCGCGCTGCCTGGCCGCGATGACCTCCGCGTGGTGCGGGTTGTACATGATGCCCAGCACGTTGCCGAACGGGTCGGTCACCGATGCTGTGACAAAACCGGCCTCACGCTCCGTCCGGGCCTCGTACTGCGTGGCACCCATGTCCAGGAGCGTGCCGAGAACAGCATCGAGGTTGTCGACGTGCCAGAACACGACGGCGCCGCCGGGTGGGTTGGAGGCGCCGCCAGGGGCGTAGCGTCGATCGATGATGCCAAGCTCGTCCTCGTCGTCGCCCACGCGGAACTCCACGTAGGCGGGGGTGGCGGACTCGGGCGGGTACGCGTAGTACGCCTGCTTCCCCAGCAGCTGGGCGTACCAGTCGCGGGCGGCGGGCACGTCGTCGGCGTAGAAACTGATGGTGGCCATACCGCGGAACATGGTGTCCTCCCTCCGGGACGGCGGGAGGTCGCCGTGCACCACCAGTATTGGCCACACGGGGGATCATCTGCCCCACCAACGGTCGAACCCACCCCCGGGATGCGGGCCCACGGCGGCGACGATTCCTGCCGAAGCCACACGCGGTGGTAGAGTTCTCTTCGTCGGTCCGCCCAGTCTTACCTCGGGCCGCTTGGCGCAGCACTTGTTGCTTGGACGCCGTAGATGCTTCAACAGAGCTTTTGCACCGGTGAGACTCACTCCCGATTGGTTATCTTTCTTGTCTTCAGATTTCGCACGCCTCGGCGTGTCCGCTGACCTTGTCGCTGCCCTCAACGCACGCGGCATCACCATCCCGACGCCCATCCAGGCGGCGACACTCCCCGACTCCCTGGCCGGACGCGACGTCCTCGGCCGTGGCCGCACCGGCTCCGGCAAGTCGTTCGCGTTCCTGCTGCCGCTCGTGCAGCAGCTCCGCGCCTCCGGCCGCCGCCAGCCCAGGAAGCCCCGCGCTCTGGTCCTGGCCCCCACCCGTGAGCTGGCACTCCAGCTCCACGAGTCGCTGGTACCGCTGGAGAAGGTCGCCGGCCTCACCAGCACCGTCGTCTTCGGTGGCGTCAACCAGAACCCCCAGGCCCGTGCGATCGCCACCGGCGTCGACGTGGTCATCGCCTGCCCCGGCCGGCTGCTGGACCTCATGGGCCAGAACCTCGTGGACCTCTCCCAGGTGCGGATCACCGTCATCGACGAGGCCGACCACATGGCCGATATGGGGTTCCTGCCCAATGTGCGCCGCATCCTGCAGGCCACCGCACCCGATGGGCAGCGCATGCTGTTCTCCGCCACGCTGGATGCGGGCGTGAACACGCTCGTCAAGCAGTTCCTGCACTCCCCCGTGGTTCACGAGGCCGACTCCGAGCTGTCCCCGGTCGGCGAGATGGACCACCACGTGCTCCGCGTCGACACCGAGTCCCGCACCGCTGTGCTGGCCGACCTGGCCGCCGCGCCGGGCCACACCATCATCTTCACCCGCACCAAGCACGGCGCGAAGAAGCTGGCGAAGCAGCTCATCGGACTCGGCATCCCGACGGTGGACCTGCACGGCAACCTGAGCCAGAACGCCCGCACCCGCAACATGGACGCCTTCCACTCCGGCAAGGTCTCCACTCTCGTGGCCACCGACATCGCCGCCCGCGGCATCCACGTCGACGACGTCTCCCTCGTGGTGCACGCCGACCCGCCCACCGAGCACAAGGCGTACCTGCACCGCTCCGGCCGCACCGCCCGTGCGGGCAACGCCGGCACCGTCGTCACGCTGGAACTGCCGACGCAGCGCAACGAGGTTCGTACGCTGCTGCGCCAGGCCAAGATCAACGCCACCTCCACGGCAGCCACCACCGGTGCCGACATCCTGGCTTCGCTTGCTCCCGGCGAGCGCATCTTCCTCACCCCGGCCGAGGCCGCGGAGAAGTCCGGTGTGCAGCCGAAGCAGGAGCAGGGTCCCCGCCGCACCTCCTCCGGGGGCGGTGGCAACTCCGGTGGCCGCAACCGCTCGCGCGGTGGCTCCGGTGCACGCAATGGTTCCTCCTCCTCGACTGCTGGCGGGGGGCGCCCCAGCGGTTCCGGCGGTTCCGGCCGCACGGGCGGGTCGGGTCGCTCGAACGTCGGCGCCTCGAGCGCCGGGTCCACGTCGGCCGCGGATTTCTCCCGCAACTTCCGACGCTCCCGCTGACTCCCTGACGGGGCGGGTATCCGGTGCACACGCCCCGGGTACCCGCCCCGTTGTCGTTGCCCCTCGGGTGACGGTGAGCCCGTTGTGACTGTCATTTTCGCCCTCCAGATGGTCGTGGTGCGCCGCACGGACCTCGCTGAGGCGCACCCGGGATCCCCGGCCGCGTTACGATGCGCGCGTGCTGCTGATCCGGGAGTTTGACGTCCTCGTCCATGAGATGTGGCGGCTGTGGGCGCGTTTCCTTCCGCAGGTGGGAACATGGCTGGCGCTCGGATGGCTGCTGCAGACCGCCTCCAACATGGCCTCCGCGATGATGGGGGCCGCGTGGGGACCGCTTGCCATCATCGTCTTCGTCCTCGGCGTGACGGCCAGGGTGGTCTCCGTCATTCTCGCCATCCTCAGCCTGGAACCCGGGTTGCCGACCACACGGGGGTTGCGTGCGGGCTCCGAGGCCCCGAACCCCTCCCTCCCGACGACGGTGACGCGAACGGAGCGTCCGCTGGAGGTGGCCCTGCTGACGGTGGGACCCGTCCTCGGCGTCTACGCCGTGTGGGGCGTCGTCGACGAGATGATCAGGGAGGGATTCCTGTGGAACACAGTGTTTCGCCGGTTCGGGAACGATGAATGGTCGATCGGCGTATCGGCGGAGTGGCTGCCCACCTATCTCGCCGTCGGTGTGGCCGCACTGCTCCTGCGCACGCTCTGGGGCCGGTTGGTCCGGGATCGAACATCCGCCTGGTGGCGGGTGCCGCTGCTGTTCCTGGAGGGCCTGTGGGTGTTCGCCACCTTCTTCATCGTCCTCATCGCGCTCCGCGAGGTGAGGATCTGGCTGCTGGGCGTCAACATCTGGCGCCAGGGCCAGCACGCCCGGCACCGGTTCCTCGAATGGCTGCCCGAGATGTCCCTGCCCTTCAACCTCACGCTCCCCGAAGCCGTGGCCCGGTTCAGCCACTGGTTGGTGGAGGTGTTCGTGCCGGGAGTGTGGCTGGGCATCGCGCTGCCGCTCGTATGGCTGGCGCTGGTGGCCATCGTCTTCGGGTGGCGCGAGTTCCGTGTTCGTGACCTGGTTCCTGAGCGGCTGAGGTCGCGCAGGAGGCGTCCCCTGCCCGGGGCGGCACCGCAGCCCACCTCGTTCAGCCGGGCCGTGCAGTTCCTCACCGAGGATGTGCGGATGAAGTACCTGCCGCTGGGCCACGCCTTCCGCCTCATCTGGCGCTCCGGGCCGTTCCTCCTCGGCGCCTTCCTCATGCTCGCCGCGCTGTTGGCGGCAGGACGCTCCGCGTCGGCGGCACTGCTGTCCGTCACGTTCGCCGCCGGGACCCAGTCGGACATGTTCCTGGCGTTCAACGCCATCGATTTCGTCGTCGAGACGGTCTTCACGTCCCTGGCGCTGTGTCTGTACGCGGCGACGTTCGACCGCGGCCTGGCCGACACCATCGGGGCCAGCTCAGCCGAGTTCGAAGCTCCAGAGGACGTCATCCTCGACGAAGAGGGGCACGATGTCGAGCGTGAACGAGTCGAGGTCCTCAGGCACCACGATGAACACTGACTGGGACTCGAACCGGTCGCCCTCCCCAATGGGCCCCCCTGCCTTGTTGGTGGCCGCAAGCGCATTGCAGTCCGACGCAGCCGGCCCGTCGATGCCGTAGTCCTTGTTGCCGATCTGCTCACCGTCACGGTTGCGGAGTTGGACCAGGCAGCCGAGGACCCCCTCCGCAGGGACAAGCGACTCCACGGTCAGGCGCACCCGCAGGAACTGGAACCCCTCGGGGGCCATCACGTCATCCGTCGGGTCATACGAACTGGGAAAGGCCGTCGCCATCTCCACGTCGTCGAGCCGGACGCGGAAGCCCTGGTCAGAGAGCTCGGCCCAGCTTCCCACCACGCCACTTCCCAGCTGCGTGGGTTCCGTGGTGCGGACGATCCACGCACCGGCACCCACCGAGAACACCAGGCACGCCACCACGACGCATGCGAACCCCAGCCAGGGACCCCACCTGCCGCGCGACATCACGCTGCGGGCTCCACGATCGTCTCGTCGATGGTCAGGCTTCCCGACTCCACGTCCACCTCGACGGGAAACCAGGCCACCGGCTGGATGGCCTGCACGCCGTCGTCACCGGCGCCGCGGATCACGAGGTGTGCGCCCGCAAGCCTGTCCGCGGGCACCTCGAAGATGAGCGTCTGTGTGACGCGCTGCCCCACGTACACGACGGCGGGGGACGGAAGGCCTGCCACGTCAAGGGCTTCGTAGCTCCGGCCGTCAGCGCTCTGGATGTCGCTCACCACCCGCAGCGTCCCCCCGTGGGGCGTGATGCGCACCCGCGCCGTCACGAAGGTGGCGTCGGTGCCGAGGCCATCGGGGAAGGACCCGTCGCCCTGCAGTCGGGTGGCCGCACGGACCTCCAGCAACTGGATGGCGCCCACCTCCAGATCCACGACGGACTGCTCATCGGGGGAGACGTGGGACTGGGTGGGCAGGTAGGGCGGGATCGCGGAGCGCACAACCCCCACCACGACAAGGCTCACCACCACGGCGACGACACCAGCCACACGCCGGTTCATGGTTGGTCCACCACGGCCGTGGCCGTCACCCCGACCCACCCGACGGGCTCGCCGGCTTCCGGCGTGGGGACGTGGATGAGCGCGTCCGTCATCGTCTGGTCGCAGACCACCACCCGGACGTCCATGGTCTCCGCCACGGCGGGGGCGGGCACGTCGTTGCGCTCGTAGTCGAACTCGCACACCGCCCGTGTGGGAACCTCAGGCCCGAAGGAGGACCGGTCCACGGGGAAGCAGGAACTCCGCCACATCGCGGTGTCATCCGGAAGAATCACCACCAGCATGTTGGTGGTGAGGTCCCGTGCACTGTCAAGCTGCTTGTTCGTGGCGACGATGTGGACCCGCACGGTGCCGTCCTCGTGCGACATCTCCGCACCCTCCACCGAGACGTCCCACAGGCGCGTCGAGATCGTGGCATCCGTGTCGTACTCGCTGCCGACGAAGGCTGCGGCGTTCCTGCCGAAACCACCGGTGAGAGCGATGGCGGCCAGCGCGCACACCAGCAGCGTGATGGTCACGACCCAGGGCATGGTGGCGCGCCCCCGTTGCCGTGGCGTTGTTGCAGCCGGTTCGCTGGACACGGACAAACCCTAGGCCATGCCCGGGCCTCCCCGTTCACGCCGTGCCTGCGCCGCAGACCCCTGCGCTGACGACACCCCTTCTCCGGGGCCTACGCTGGTGTGGTGACCCCCCACATCTCCCTCCCCCGCCGCGCCACCGTCTTCGACCTCGATGGGACGCTGGCAGACAGCGTCTCGGTCATCGAGGACACCATGCACCTGGCCATCACCGGCGCCGGGCACGAGGCGGAACGCCACGCGATCCGCGCCACCATCGGGCGGCCTCTCGACGTCGCGCTGGCCGACCTGACGGGCCAGGACATCGGCCACGACAGCGTCACCGCCATGGTTGCCGCCTACCGCACCGCCTACGTGCCCGCCATCGAGGCCGTCGGCGCGGCCCTGCTCCTGCCCGGCGTGCCGGAGATGCTGGTGCGGCTACGCGCCGCCGGACACTCCATCGGCGTCGTCACGGCCAAGACCACGCCGGGTGCCGAGCATCTGCTGGAGATCATCGGCCTTCGCCACCTCGTCGATGTGCTCGTGGGTACCGAGCGGGTACTGCACGGAAAACCCGCACCCGATTCAGGGCTGCTGGCGCTGGAGGAGTTGGGCGTCGAGGCCGGGGACACCTGGTACGTGGGCGATGCCACCAGCGACATGACCATGGCCATCGCCGCCGGGATGCGTCCGCTGGGCGTGACGACCGGGGTCGCGGACCGGGACGAACTCCTGGCCGCCGGGGCCCTCGCGGTCGCGGACACACCGGATGAGGTTGCCACGATCGTGATCCACGGATGGGGGATGACGCCGCCCGGTGATGTCTCGCGGCGATTGGAGCGGGCGGAAGGAATCGAACCAACATCTTCAGCCCGGAAAGGCTGACGCTCTACCACTGAGCTACACCCGCATGGCCCCACGTTTCGGTGCGGAGCCGACCACAACGGTCTGACCGGGGCCCCACCGTCGAGCGGGCGACGGGAATCGAACCCGCGTGTTCAGCTTGGGAAGCTGACGCTCTACCATTGAGCTACGCCCGCGTGGCCCTGAGGCCGACGCCAGCTTAGCCGACACCCCCGCCCTCGCGCACACCGGCTCCGGGGTGAGGCCGTGTGGCGCTCCCCCCTTACACTGGCAGGGTGAGCGCTCAGGATCATCCCGGCGGCATCGGTCACCTCCGATGCTCCGACGGCGACCGCGAACTCGTCGCCGACGTCCTGGGCCGTGCCTTCAGTGAGGGCCGCATCACGTTCGAGGAACACGACGAACGCCTCAACCACACCTACGCGGCCCGCACGTTTGCGGAGCTCGACGCCATCACCACGGACCTGGTCGCCCCGTCGGAGGCGCCCACACCCGCACCTCTGAGCGCACACGTCCCAGAACGCCGTTTCAGCGGGACACCCGCCACCGGTACTGTGCTGCACAACTCCACCACCGTGATGACGACGCTGAACCCGGGTGCTCCCCTGCACATCCCCCAGGAGACGAGCCTCATGGTGATCCTGGGCACTCTCAAACTTGATCTCGTGAACGCCACCTTCGCCGCCGAGACCGTCCACATCAACATCAGCAACCTCATGGGCGACGTCCGTATCCGGGTGCCCGAAGGCATCCGCGTCGTGAACTCGATCAGCAACATCATGGGCGACTACAAGGCAAAGAACGTGCCAGTGGGGCCCGCCTCCGTCACGGTGGAACTCCACGGGACCATGGTCATGGGCCAGGTCACCGTGCTCGGCCCCGGCGGCCGGCCAGGCAAATACGAACGCTTCGTGCGTTGATGGAAAAGGACACCATGGACGATCTGTTCCGCCCGCCCGCAGCAACCTGGCACCGGCTGTCGCCGTCGTACCTGAAGCTGAAATACCTCATGATTGCCATCACCTGGCCATTCCTGGGCGCCGCAGTCGTGGTGCCGTTGGTGCTGCTGGACATGTCGTGGTGGTGGGCGCCGCTGGTTGCCTTCCTGGTGCTGTGGGCGTGGCGGTTCCTGCGCGCGCCGCGCGTGTTTCGCCGCTGGGGTTACGCGGAGACTGACGACGACGTCTACCTGACCCGCGGCCTGCTGTGGCGGGAACTGACGTGCGTCCCGTACGGGCGGATGCAACTCGTGAACGTGTCCTCGGGTCCCATTGAGCGCCAGTTCGGGCTGGCCAGCGTGGAACTGGTGACGTCGTCGACGTCGGGCACCATCATGATCCCCGGGCTTGCGCGCACCGACGCCGTCAACCTGCGCGACCGGCTCATCGAGCGCGGCGAACTGCTGCAGGCCGGTATCTGATGAGCCAAACCCCCACCGATCCTCCCCGCAGGATCGTGGTGCGCCGTGGAGCCCCACCTCCCCCCACAGGCACACCCCCCATGCGTGCGACACCCGAAGCGACGGCCTACACCCAGGCCGTGGCAACCGTCCCCGAGCCCGTGGTCCTGCTCCGCAAGGAGATCGAACACCCCCACCCACTGACAGGCATCGCCCGCAGCTGGATCGCCGTGTTCGGCCTCATCCTGGTGTTCGGCCGCGACATCGCCGAGCGTGGGTTCGAGTCCATCAAGGAGATGGGCCCGTTCATGTGGATCATCCTCGGGCTCGTGCTGGCCGTGGTGCTCTTCAACCTGGTGTGGGGCATCATCGAATGGCGCACCACCACCTTCATCGCCGACGACGAGGAGTTCCGCATCGAGCGGGACTTCCTCTCCCGCGACTCCAGCCGGATCTCCTACGCCAAGATCCAGTCCGTCGACATTGAACGCTCACTGCCGGCGCGCCTGCTGGGGCTCTCCAGCGTCACCATCGACGTCGGAGGCGCGGGCGGCAAGAAGCTCGAGTTCCTGGCGAAACAGCGCGCCGAGGTGCTGCGCGACCAACTTCTGGCCCGCATGCGTGGACTCACCACCGCAGCCACCACGGATGATGACGGCACCGCCGTCGTAACCGCACCTCCCGCCGTTCCACCGCACACCGTCGTCAGGGTGTCCCCCGTCACACTGGTCAAGGGTGTACTGATCTCCTCATTCCTGCCGTGGCTGCTGGGCGCGTTGGCGTTCCTCGTCGGCATGCTCTGGCTGGGTGAAGGCTTCACCATCGCCGGCCTGGGTGCCGTGGTCTTCGGCGTCGGCGGCTACCTCTGGGCCCAGATCGTCAGCAACTGGAACTTCCACCTGGACAAGGTCCCCGACGGCCTCCACATGACACGGGGGCTGTTCACCACCCAGTCGCAGAGCCTGCGTGCCGACCGGATCCAGGCCGTCTCCATCCATCAGGACTACCTGCAACGTCTCACAGGCCTGTACCGCGTCCGCGTGACCGTGCTGGGCCTCCACGGCGGCGAAGGGGGCGCACAGACCAGCGGTACAGTGCTGCCGTACGGCACCCGCGACGACGTCACCCGCGTGCTGGGCGCCTTCTGGCCCGGCATCAACCTCGACGCCATCCCACTCCACGGTCAACCCTCCCGCGCCCGCTGGCTGACACCGCTGGGGTTCAAGCGCCACCTGTGGGGTGCTGACGACCAGACGGTGGTCGCCCACCACGGCTGGCTCGACCACACCATCACGCTGGTGCCTCACCGCCGCATGCAGTCGTTGGGAATCTCCCAGGGACCGTGGCAGCGCAAGCTCAACCTGGCCACCGTCGCCCTCCACACCACCGACGGGCCCGTCTCGCTGAGCCTGTACCACCTGGACGCCTCCGACGCCCGCGGCTTCTTCGATGCGCAGCGTGAACGCGCGTGCGCCGCCCGCAACGACACCGCCGAACCCGGCTACCTGGCAGCCCTGCCCGCCCCGGCAGCCGATGAGTTCATCAGCCGTCCCTGACTTTCGGACCCTCCACCCCGACACCCCACACTCATGCCGCTACGCTGTGCGTCCATGAGCATCATTCTGGGCATTGACGTGGGCGGATCCGGCATCAAGGGCGCGCCCGTGGACCTGGAAACCGGTGAGTTCACCGCCGACCGCCTCCGTATCCCCACGCCGGAGAAGTCCACCCCGAAGAACGTGGCCCGCGTCATGGCCCAGATCATCGAACACTTCTCCGACGACATTGGCGACGCCCCCATCGGCCTCACCATCCCGGCGCCCGTGGTGCATGGTGTGGTGCCGTTCATCGCGAACCTGCACAAGTCGTGGACCGGTATCCACGCCGAGAAGTTCCTGCAGGATGCGCTGGGCCGCAGCTTCACCCTCGTCAACGACGCCGACGCAGCCGGCCTTGCGGAGGTCCACTTCGGCGCCGCGAAAGGTCACCCCGGACTCGTCATCCTCACCACACTCGGCACCGGCATCGGTTCCGCCATCATCCACCGCGGCGTCCTCATCCCGAACGCGGAACTCGGCCATCTGGAGCTCGACGGGCACGATGCGGAAACGCGGGCGGCGTCGTCGATCAAGGACAAGGAAGGCCTGTCCTACGCTGAGTGGGCCGTGCGTCTGCAGCGCTACTACAGCCACGTAGAGATGCTGTTCTCCCCCGACCTGTTCGTGGTGGGTGGCGGCGTCTCCAAGGACGCGGACCAGTTCATGCATCTCCTGAAACTACGCACCCCCATCGTCCCCGCGGTGATGCGCAACAAGGCTGGCATCGTCGGCGCGGCCCTCGCGGCCCGCGACGCCATCGAGCACCCGGACATGCTGGACACCACAGTCAACCCGGAAGCCACCGACCCCGCCGTCTGAGGCCCGCCTCAGTCGTTTCCTGAGTAGCCCCGCGACGAAGTCGCCGGGCGTATCGAAGGACTTCCCGCACCTCACGAGCGGCCCACACAGAACGAACGCCCCGTTGCGCCGCACTCAAGCGAGCGTCACATGCGGTCGGGGGCGTCGATCCCCAGCAGGTGCAGGCCCCTGCTGATCACGGACTTCGTGGCCGCGCACAGCGCGAGGCGCGAGGAGCGGACCTCGCCGTCGGACTTCAGCACGGGGCAGGCCTCGTAGAACGTGGCGAGCGCGCCCGCGACGTCGTAGAGGTACCCGCACAGCTTGTGGGGGGCCAGGGTGTCGGCCACGTCGTCGACCACCTCGCCGAACCGGCTCAGCAGTAGTGCGAGCTGTTGCTCGGCGGGGTCCGCCAGGACCGCGACGGCACCGAACCCGATGTGTTCGGCCTCGGCCCTGCGCAGGATCTGGCACATCCGGGCGTGGGCGTACTGGAGGTACGGGCCGGTGTCACCGGTGGTCTGCACCATCCGGGACGCGTCGAAGGTGTAGTCCTTCTGCAGGCTGCTGGAGAGGTCCGCGTACTTGATGGCGGCCAGCGCGATGTTGGGGGCGGCCTCCGCCTCGGCCTCGTCGAGCAGCACGTCGAGGGACACGGCGGTGCCTTCCCGCGTGGAGAACTTCTTGCCGTCGGCGCCGAGCACCTGCCCGAACCCGACGTGCTGCGCCGCGACATCGTCGGGCAGGTAGCCGGCGGCCCGCGCCACGGCGAACACCTGCGCGAAGTGGAGCGTCTGCGGTGCGCCGACAACGTAGATGATGCGGTCCGCGGCCAGGTCGCCGACACGGTGACGGATGGCCGCCAGGTCGGTGGTGGCATAGCCGTAACCGCCCCGCTGGTTGCGAATGATGGCGGGAGCGTTGAAGCCGGGGACGAACGCCACGAGTGCGCCGTCGTCGACGACGGCGATGCCGCGGGACTCGAGGTCCTCGCACACGGCCGCCAGGTCGTCGTTGTAGGTGGACTCGCCCGCCAGGTCGTCGTCGGTGAGGAGCACGTTCATGCGGGCGTAGGTGGCGTTGAAGCCCGCCAGTGACACGTCGATGAGCTGCTGCCAGATGCGACGGGTCAGCTCGTCGCCGGCCTGCAGCTTGACCACACGGTCGCGGGAGCGGGTGGCGAACTCCTCGTCCTCCTTCAGGTGGGCGTTGGCGCGCTGGTACAGCGCCTCCGCCGAGGCCAGGTCGAGGGTGCTGGGGTCGAGGTCCTCGACGAGGATCTGCTCGACGAGCATGCCGAACTGGCGTCCCCAGTCGCCGATGTGGTTCTGGGCGATCACCGTGTGTCCCAGCGCGCGCAGCACCCTGTTGAAGCAGTCCCCGATGATGGTGGAGCGCAGGTGGCCAACATGCATCTGCTTGGCCACGTTGGGCGCCGAGTAATCGATGACCACACGCTGCGGGTACGAGGTGACGTTCAGCCCGCCGTGGGGGTCCTCCAGGATGGCGCTGGCCGCGGCCGCCAGGACGTCGGCGCGCATCCGGAAATTGATGAACCCGGGGCCGGCGATCTCCAGCGGCTCGCACAGGTCCGCCACGTCCAGCTGCTCGATGATCCCGGCCGCCACCTCGCGGGGGGGACGGCCTTCCTGCTTCGCGAGACGCAACGCCACGTTGGACTGGAAGTGCCCGAACTGCGGCTTGGTGGCCGGCCGCATCTCGGGGTCTATTCCGACAACGTCGCGGACACGGGCATCCAGCAGGGCTGGCAAGGATTGCATGATCGTCATTCTTCCATGCGTGCTGGGCGCGGCCCAATGGGGACCATGGGCACGCACTTGTCCGGAGCGTGTTGAATGGGGACCGACAACCAACACCTTGGAGGCGACATGACCAGCGCACCGCTGAAGAAGCTCAACGACGGCACGCAGATCCCGCAGCTCGGTCTGGGCGTGTTCCAGATGGACGACGACGAGGCGCACCGCGCCACCCTGGCCGCGTTCGAGGCCGGCTACCGTCACGTGGACACCGCAGCCATCTACCGCAACGAGGTGGGGGTGGGACGCGCCATCGCCGAGTCCGGCCTCGCCCGCGACGAGATCTTCGTCACCACCAAGCTGTGGAACAAGGCACAGGGCAGGGACAACGCCCGTGAGGGCATCACCCGCAGCCTCGAGAAGCTGGGCCTGGACCACGTTGACCTGTACCTGATCCACTGGCCCTGCCCGGCGGCGGGTACCTACGTGGAGACGTGGGAGCAGATGATCGACTTCCGCTCCGAGGGCCTCACCCGCAGCATCGGGGTGTCCAACTTCCTGCCGGAGCACCTGGACACCATCCTCGACGAGACGGGCATCACGCCGTCGGTCAACCAGATCGAACTGCACCCCACCTTCCAGCCCGACGACCTCCTGAATCACTGCTCGGACCTCGGCGTCGTCATCGAGAGCTGGAGCCCGCTGGGTCAGGCCTCCGATCTGGAGCACCCCGAGATCCTGCGCATCGCGGAGGCCACCGGCGCCACGCCCGCCCAGGTGATCATTCGCTGGCACCTCGGCCGCGGTTTCGTGACCATCCCCAAGTCCACGAACCCTGAGCGCATCCGTGCCAACTTCGAGGCGCTGAACGTGACGCTGAACTCCGAGCAGATGGAAGCCATCGACGGAATCAGCGCAGGCAACCGCATCGGCCCCGACCCGGCCACCGTCGAGCCGTGACCTCCGTTACCCGGGCAGAGCCAAGGGGCTCCCGCTAACCTGAGGGCCATGCGCATTTCAGTGATCGGTTGCGGCTACCTCGGTGCCGTCCATGCCGTCTGCATGGCCGACATCGGGCACGACGTGGTCGGCCTCGACGTTGATGACCTGCGGGTCGCCTCCCTGGCTGCGGGGGTGGCCCCGTTCCACGAACCCGGACTGCCCGAGATGCTGTCCCGCAACGTGGCGGCGGGGCGGCTCCGGTTCACCACCGACGCGACGCTCATCGCCGATGCGGACCTGCACTTCATCGCCGTTGGGACACCCCAACTGGAGGGGCAGCTGGGGGCCGACATGCGCTACGTCTCCGCCGCCCTGGACACGGTCCTGGCCCACGCCGAGGATCGCCCCGCGGACCGCCCTGCCGTGGTGGTGGGCAAGTCGACGGTCCCCGTCGGGACTGCACAGGCCTTGGCGGAGCGCATCGCCGCGGACGGCAACAACCTGATCCTCGCGTGGAACCCCGAGTTCCTGCGCGAGGGCTACGCCGTCGACGACACCCTTCACCCCGACCGGATCGTGTACGGGCTACCCGTCGACATCCCCGCCGGCACGGCTGCCCGGAAGCTCCTGGACGAGTGCTACGCCCCCCAGGTGGCCGCCGGTACCCCCGTGGTCGTGGCGAACTACGCCACCGCGGAACTCGTGAAGGTGGCCGCCAACTCGTTCCTGGCCACCAAGATCTCCTTCATCAACTCCATGGCGGAGCTGTGCGACGCCACCGGCGGCGACGTCACCCGGCTCGCCGAGGCCATCGGCTATGACGACCGGATCGGCGCCAAGTTCCTGCAGGCAGGCATCGGGTTCGGTGGCGGCTGCCTGCCCAAGGACATCCGCGCCTTCATGGCGCGAGCCCAGGAGTTGGGTGTGGATGAGGCGCTGACGTTCCTCCGCGAGGTGGATGCCATCAACCTGCGGCGCCGACACCACGCGGTCCAGCTCGCCGAGAGCGCCGTTGGCGGATCCCTGGAGGGGAGGAACATCGCGGTGCTGGGCATCACCTTCAAGCCGGACACCGACGACCTGCGGGACTCCCCCGCCCTCGACATCGCCGACCAGTTGCTGGGGCGCGGCGCGCACGTTGTGGTGGTGGATCCAGCCGCGGGCGCCGAGCTGCGCCGCCGCCGCCCCGACCTCGACGTGGCGGACACCGTCACCGAGGCCGTCACTGGCGCCGACGTGGTGATGGTTCTGACGCCGTGGAAGGAATACGTGGAGCTGGACCCGGCGGCCCTGCTGTCGCTGGTGGCCACGCCCACGATCATCGATGGCCGCAACGTGCTGGACCCGCACCGCTGGCACGACGCCGGCTGGAACTACCACGGCATGGGTCGCGGCGTCTCCACCTGGTGATGCGACGTCCGACGGCGACCCTGACCCGATGACGACTGATCATCGCGTCCACCGATGCTGCCACCCCGAAGGAGAGCAACCATGGCATTGACGATCGGCGACCACGTGTCCTGGAACACGTCCCAGGGCAGGACCCACGGGGTGGTGAAGGAGAAGCGCACCAAGGACTTCCAGTTCGACAAACAGAAGTTCACGGCCAGCGAGGACGAGCCCATGTGGATCGTCCTGTCCGACAAATCCGGCGCAGGGGCGGCGCACAAGGAGTCGGCCCTCACGAAGAAGAACGACTGACGCGGCGACGCCCTTCGTCTCATGGGCCAGGACACGGCAACCGACGCCCGCTACGTGCTTTCAGCCGCATCCCGTCGTCGAGTCAGCGCCAATCGCCGCTGTCCAGGGCTGGCTTTACGGGCCATGGGGAGTTGCGCACCGAGGTGGCCGCAGCGTCGAGCCGCTGTGCAGCCGTGGCCCGGCTGGCGTCGATGTCGGTGAGGGTGGCGAAAGCGATGACGGCAACGACGGCGGCGAGCACAGCGACGACGAGCCCGATGATGGAGACCACAAGGCCTCCTCCGCCCGACGGAATGGCCAGGACGAGTCCGACGATGGCCGCCACGAGACCTGCAATGGCCAGCGCGAGGCTGATGACGGCCACCAGTACCCCAAGGAAGTAGCTCTCGTAGTCACCCGTGAGGTCGGAGAGAATCTCGCAGATGTCCTCGACGGCGTCCTGCAGGTTCTGCAGTTTCGTGGGGAGGGACTGCACGGCGTTGCGGTAGTTCTGGGTGTTGCCCGAGTCCCAGTCGTCCCCGCGCGGACCCAACGCACCCTGCCCCACGGCGGCTGCCGCCACGGAGAAGTCCACGCCGCAGTACTGCGGACCGGTGGCCTTGACTGCGTTGTAGTCATTGATTTCCCGGAGGATCCATTCGGTGGCCGGGTCCAGCTTCGGAGGGATCGTCTGGTACTTGGCCCAGGCCTCCTGCGCCTTCTCCTCCGCGCGATCCTTCAGCCATCCCGGGATCCACCATTGGCCGAAAATCTTGTCCACCGCCCCCTGGAGGGCGTCATTGATCTTTCCGTTGGCCTCGGTGAGATTGCTGTAGATCTCGTCGATCTTCGTCTGGATCTCTTCGGCGGTGCTGCTCATGTTCTCACAGTCCTGAATTCGCGATGAGGATGGAAATAGTGGTTGCGTACTCCGTGTTGGCGGATTCCATTTCGAGGTAGTTGCGGCCCGTCTGAGCAATGGCCCCGGACAGGGAGTACAGGAGGTCGCCACCCGCGTCCAGCGAGACGTCCATTTCGTCCAGAATGGCGGCTCTGGCGTCGTCGTAGGCCGCCTTCACCGCGGACAGGTTGCTGTTGGCCGCAAGGTTGAACGAGATGGCATTGACGTCAGATTGGACGCCACGAACAGCGGTTTCGGCGTCCTCAAGATTTCCCTTCTCCTCGACGAACCAATCGAGTCGGGTGACAAGTTCTTCAAAGCTCATGATTCCTGTCCTCTGCTGTGGTCGTTGCGGCGCTGGACGACATCGGCGAGCCGCTCCCGCAGCCCCGCCAACTGCCCCAGAACTTCATCCTTGGGTGCCTCGTCTGACATCGCACGGAAGGCCTCCACGATGTCACTCTCGATCCTGACTGCATCGGCGGTCCGCAGCCACGACTCATTGATCTTGATGTCGTTGGGCATCCCACCCAGCGACTGGATGGTGATGTGGCGGTGCCGGTCACCCACGTCGACGGGGTCCCCCTGGGTTGGGGACCACGAACCGAGTGCCTTCAGCAATGACGACACATCCCGGGACAGATCGATCACGTCGTCGCGCAACTGCGTGGGATACCGAATTCCCGGGCGCATGGTGTCAAATCCGGCGACGTTACCCGCCGCGGCCTCAGCATGCTGCTCGGCATACGCCATCAGCAGGGCGAATCCGAATTCCTCGAGAGGGACGAACGTGGACCAGTCATCGGCGAGGTGGACCGCCGAAACCGCACCGGTGTCGTCGAATTCGAACGCGAACGCATCCTGTGGGTTGTGTGCTTCTTCCATGCGGGAAACCGTACCGGGCCCGTGGTTCAGGCGTCTGTGACCACCGAGCAGCCATACTGGTGGGATGCCCCACGACGAAACACGCGTTGACCCCCTGACCAAGCAGGTGCCGTTGTTGTGGATTCTCCTCTACGTCACCTGCCTGATGTTTGGCATCGTGCTGGCCGCCCTGATGATGCCCCTCCAGGAGGGCGTGGTGATCGTGGCGCGGATCGCATTCAGCATCATGATGGTGCTGGTGCTGGTCATTCTCGGCCTGTCCACCTGGCGGTTGACCACAGCACTTACCGTTCCCAGGGCCGCGTGGCGATGGGTGGTGGTGCTGGTTGCCGCGGCAGCGATCGTCGGGGTGGGCCTGTGGTCCGCTGCGGCGCACACACCCGATGAATCGGTCTGGAGCATGCTGGGAACGGCCTTCTTGGGCGCGCTCGGATTCACGCTCGCCTCCGCTGTGGGTATGCAGTCACTCGTGAAAATACTGGCATCGTTCACCGACGCTCCACGGAGTCACCAGACACCACAGGGGCGTTGAGGTTGGCCGGACCACTTTCCAGTCGCGGTGGGATTCGGTGAACGGCGCCGACACTCAGTCCTGGCCGGCGGCCTCGAGCAGGGTGCCGTCGAACGGATCCTGCTGGGGCTTGCGGCGGGACAGGAGGTCCCATTCCATCTTGAGGTTGGCTGCCCACTCGCGCTTCTCGCCCTTGTAGTACAGGTCGGGGAACTTGTCGCGTGCAGTGACGTCGCCGACACCCACAGCGTCGACGCCGATATCCTCGCAGATCGTTACGGCGCGCTCCAGGTGGTACAGCTGGGTGAGGATCACCATCTCCTTGACGCCGAACACGTCCCGCGCACGAACGCACGAGTCGTAGGTGTCGAACCCGGCAGGGTCCTCCACCACCTTCTCAGCGGGAACCCCCCTGTCCACGAGGTAGTCGCGCATGACGGTGGTCTCGTGGTTACTCTGGGCCCTGTTGTCACCGGAGACCAGCACCGCCCTGATGGTGCCCTTCTCGTACAGGTCGACGGCGAGGTCCAGCCGGGCCGCGAGGAACGCAGACGGCCGGTCCCGGTCTGCCTTGGCGCCGAGCACCATGGCGACGGCGCGGGGTGGCACGTCATCGACGCTGAACATGCGGCCCGCCGCGACGTGGCTGACGTGCCGGGCACCGAACACGATGGCACCCACCAGCCCCACGGCGCCCAGCACACCTGACAGCATCAGGTAGCCGAGAACTCGCAACGCACGACGAGGCCCGCGCGGTGGCGTCACAATGGCACCACCCGCCGGGGAACGGCGACTCCGGCCCGATTCCTCGGTCACAAATCAGGTCCTGTTCTTCAGGTACCAACTGACGAGCGACTGGGTGGAGCCGTCCTGGGCCACCAGCGCCTCCGCGTCACCGGAGACGGCCGGGGCAATCTCCATGGCGAGCTTCTTGCCCAGTTCCACACCCCACTGATCGAAGGAATCAATGCCCCAGACGACGCCCTGAACGAACGTGATGTGCTCGTAGAGGGCGATGAGTTGCCCCACCACCGACGGTGTCAGCGCGGGAGCCATGATGGAGGTCGTGGGACGGTTCCCCTGGAAGACCCGGGCGGGGACGATGTTCTCCGCCGTGCCCTCGGAGCGCACCTCCTCCGCGGTCTTGCCGAACGCCAACGCCGCCGTCTGCGCGAAGAAGTTGGCCAGGAACAGCCCGTGCACGTCGGCGTCGCCGTCCTTGACGGGGTGGGCCGGGTTGGCGACGGTGATGAAGTCGGCAGGGATCAGCCGGGTGCCCTGGTGGATGAGCTGGTAGAAGGCGTGCTGGCCGTTGGTGCCGGGCTCGCCCCAGAAGATCTCGCCGGTGTCGCAGGTCACGGGGGTGCCGTCCCAGCGCACGGACTTGCCGTTGGACTCCATGGTCAGTTGCTGCAGGTAGGCGGCGAAGCGGTGCAGGTACTGCGCATAGGGCAGCACGGCGTGGCTCTCAGCGCCCAGGAAGTTGACGTACCAGACGTTCAGCAGGCCCATCAGCAGGGGGACGTTGGTGCCGGGCTCAGCGGTGCGGAAGTGCTCGTCGACGGCGTGGAAGCCGGAGAGGAAATCGCGGAACCCGTCCGGGCCGATCGACAGCACCACGGGCAGCCCCACTGCGGAGTCCACGGAGTAGCGACCGCCCACCCAGTCCCAGAAGCCAAACGCGTTGGCGGGGTCGATGCCAAAGTCGGCCACCTTGTCCAGGGCGGTGGAGACGGCGACGAAGTGCTTGGCGACGGCGTCGCGGCCCTGCTCATCGGAACCGTCGACGGCGCCGGATGCGGCCAGTTCACGCAGCAGCCAGGCGCGTGCCATGCGGGCATTGGTGAGTGTCTCGAGCGTGGTGAACGTCTTGGACGCGATGATGAAGAGCGTCGTCTCCGGGTCCAGGTCGTGGGTCTTCTCCCAGCAGTCGCTGGGATCGATGTTGGAGACGAAACGGCACGCAATGCCGTCCTGCTTGTAGGGCAGGAGTGCCTCGTACACCATGACGGGCCCGAGGTCGGAGCCACCGATGCCGACGTTGACCACCGTCTCGATGCGCTTGCCCGTGACACCCACCCACTCGCCGGAGCGGACCTTGTCGGCGAAGGCGTACATCTTGTCCAGGACCTCGTGCACGTCGGCGACAACGTCCTGCCCATCCACCACCAACTCGGCGTCACGCGGGAGCCGGAGAGCGGTGTGGAGCACAGCGCGGTCCTCGGTGACGTTGATGTGTTCGCCGGAGAACATCGCCTCTCGGCGGCCGGCCACATCCACCTCGTCGGCGAGGCGCAGCAAAGCGTCGATGACGTCGGCGTCGACGAGGTTCTTGGACAGGTCGACGTGCAGGTCGGCCACGTCGAACGTGAACTCCTCGGCACGGTTGGGCTGCTCGTCGAACCAGGTCCGCAGGTCAGGGTGCAACTGGTCCTTGAGCGCTGCGAGTGCGGCCCAGGCCTGCGTGGTGGTGGGGTCTACCGGCGTGATCATGCGTCCAAGACTAGGCCGGGAGGGGCCAGTCGGCAGCCCCGGGCCCGCGATTGGGATCAGCCGACGCTGATGTGCACGTGGTCGTAGTGGTCAGCGCTGGCCGACCCACGGCTGGCCATGCTGCGCCAGCCGTCGCCGGAGCGCTGCGAGGTCCAGATCTTCTGCTGGTAGATGACCTCGACAACGCCCAGCGACGAAGCGTTGGCGCGAACCCAGCGGGCCACTTCCAGGCCTGCGTCGCCGGAGATCATGGCATCAATGGCCCGGCCGGAGCCGTGGTAGCCGCTGGAGCCAGCGCGGTACCCGCCGTAGCTGGTGATGTTGGGGAACTGGGCGCACACCTTGCGCAGCACGCTGATGGTGCGGCTTTGCATGCCGTTGGTCGCGCTCCCGGCCCGCGGGCACGATCCGGCATCTGCGACGACGCCGGAGGCGGCCTTGTTCGACGAGGACGACGAGGTGGAGGATCCGGATGCGGTGGCAGGAGCGGCGGGCTCGTCGGATGTGAGGAAGCTGGCCTTGACCCAGCCGGCACCGTTCTTCAGCGACACCTGCTGCCAGCCGTCGTGCTGGGACTTGGTGATGGTGACCTTGCGGCCCGCCACGAAGGCGGTGACCACGTCGTGGCTGGTACCCGGCCCTGTGCGGACATTCACGGACTTGGTGATCCACCGTGTGCCTGCCTCGGCGCCCTTGACGCTCCAGTCCACGGCCGGGGTTTTCGCGGCGGGGGCGGGTGCGGCGGCCACTGCGACCGGTGCGCTGGTGCTGGCGGCTGGGGCGCTCGGCGAGGCCGATGCGACGGGGGAAGCCGGCGGCGCGACAGCCACGGCTGGTGGAGCGCTGATCGATGGTGTGGGCACCATCATGGAGGGCACCACTGACACGGCGGCCGGAGCGGCTGTTCGTGTGAACTCACGGCTGGCACGGTTGGCGGTGCGGACGTCGTGGGCCGTCAACGGGTCCGCCACGCTGACCTCATGTTCGGTTCCCCCCATGGGGACGAACGTCAGCGTGGCCGTGGCAGCCAGAAGCGCGACGATGGCCGTGGGTGCGATGGCCCTGCGCACTGCAGGGCCGAACGCGGAGCTGTGACCGCGGCGGGGCGCCTCGGTGGGCACCGTCACTTCCGGTGTGTCCACGGCTGCCCGTCGAGCGTGCGACATGTGCACCTTCCTGAGAAACGAATGAGGTTTCCTCAGAATAGTCTCAGCCACCTATATTTCCAAAGCAGGCCACTTCACCCCCGTAGGGGTGGGCTAGAGTTCCTGCGTCCGCACGACGGGAGCCTCGACGATGAACGGCGATCGCCCAACCACCTGGGCCCTCAGTTTCCTCACGGCCACAGCCGTGATGCTGCTGCTGGTCCTCGGCAGCCAGAGCGCCGCAGCGGACCCTCAACCGGGCCCCACCTCCCTCAGGGTCCAGGCGCAACTCGCCCCCGACTTCACGGTGACGGCCTCGGGGCTTCTCACGGACCGCGACGGCAGGGCCATCGGGAACGCGGCGGTCCAGGCGCGTGTCGATGGGAACGAGGTGGCGGACACCATCACCAGCGCGGACGGCACGTACCAGCTCGTCTTCACGCTCGCAGAGGACCTCCGTGCCACCCCACAGCAACTGGTGGTGGTCTTCGGCGGCAGGGACGGCCTTGACGCCTCCCAGACCGACACCACCATTTCCACCGCAGGGCCCCCTGCCACCGAGGAGGGGCCATCCACCCCGCCTGCGTCCTCCGCGCCCCCCTCACCCACCCGACCAGCGGTGATGTTCGAAATATCCCTGGCGCCCACGCTGGTGCCACTGGGGGGTCTCGTCACGGTGCAGGGAACCCTCAGCGGCGAGGACGGCACCCCCATCCCCGACGCCAGGGTCGTAGTTCGTCTCGACGGCAAGGAGAGCGCCGACTCGCTGGTCCTCACCGGCCCCCAGGGCGCCTTCCAGACATTTGCGGAAATCCCCGACGACCAGCCGGCCGGGAAGGCAGACCTGGTGGTGGTGTTCGCGGGCAACGACGCATACGCCCCCGGCGAGAGAGCGGTCACAGTGACGGTGGAGGAACTGCCGCTGGCCGAGGACACCAAGGACTCCGCCAAGGCCACCGGAACCGTGAGCGCAGAAGCTTCCGCAACGAACACCACCACACCCACAACTGTCTCCACTGGTGACGCAGGAACCACCACCGATACGGCCGGGGGGCGCAGCCCGCTCTCCTGGTTCTACGTGGCGCTCATCGTGGTGGGTGGTGTGGCGTTGCTGGTGGCCGCTGCGTTGGCGTTCCGCACGATGTATGGGCAACGCGACGCCACGCTCCGCGACACAGGAGGCCTGGAACGACTGCTCGACGTCGATCCCGACGCAGACGCAGACGCAGACGGTGGTGGTCTTCTCGGTGACCCCGCGGAAGAGGAGAATCTGCCGTCAAGCGCGGATGGGCAGAGCGCCGGGCAGCCACCACAGGCGGAACCGGGCGAAAACCTGCATCCCCGTCGACGCGCCGACTGACGAGCCGACGCTCAGGCCTTGGCCGCCCGGTCGGCCGCGTCGTTGTTCACCTTGACGAAGGACCCGCAGCGATCGCGCAGCATTCCCAGATCCCCGCCACGCAGTGCATCCCCCAGCAGCGTCGAATCGACGCACGCCGCAGGGGCTCCCGCCTTCAACCACTCAGTGGCCGAGAAGGCGCCGATCCCGCCGCGCGGGATCACATGCTCCGCGAGACCCAGAGTGCGCAGGCGCTCCGCCATCACGTGGCCCACCACGTCGGCCGGGTAGAGCATGGCCCCGGCAACGCCCGCCGACAGCGCCGAGCGCACCTCGCCCGGTGTCATGGCCTGCACCCACACCGGAACCTGTGCATCCGCAGCGGCATGCACGAGGTCTTCGTCGGCGACGTCGGCCAGGATGAAGGCGGCCCAGGGGCGCAGCCACTCCACGTCTGCAGCGGAGACCGGGCCGTGCACTCCGAACGTGGCGCGGGCACCGAAGATGGCGACGATGTCGTCCACCTCCTCATGCCGCGCGGGCAATGAGAAGGTGCGCAACCCTTCCTGGACCATCACCTCGACGGCCCCGATGAGGTCGTCGAGGGTCACGTCGTCGAGACAGACGATGAGTCCGGAGGGTGCACTCGCAGTTGGCATGGGCACCATCATGCCCGGCCTGCCCACGGTCCCACCACCGCAGCATGGCCCACCGGTGGGCAGTGTCCGCGAGACTTCGTGTCCAGCCCTAAGATTTCGCGCATGAACCGCCTGACGCGCGCCCAACGGCTGGACCGTCTCCCCTACACCCGCAAGCACAACAAGCTTCTGATGGGCTCCGGGGTCGGGTGGGCGCTGGACGCCATGGACATCGGCCTCATCTCCTTCATCATGGCTGTGCTCCTGAAGCAATGGCAGCTCAGCGCAACGGAACTGTCGGTGCTGGGATCCATCGCGTTCGTCGGCATGGCGGTGGGGGCCTCCGCCGGCGGCCTGCTCGCCGACCGCATCGGGCGCCGTCAGGTGTTCGCCATCACCCTGCTGGTCTACGGCATCGCGACGGGCCTCTCGGCCCTGTCCACCGGGCTGGCCGTCCTGGTGCTGCTGCGATTCATCGTCGGCATCGGGCTGGGCGCGGAATTGCCGGTCGCCTCCACACTGGTGTCCGAGTTCGCGCCCAAGCGCATCCGTGGCCGGATCGTCGTGGCGCTGGAGTCCTTCTGGGCGATCGGATGGTTGGCAGCGGCCTGCATCGGCTACTTCCTGGTGCCCCATGGTGACAACGGGTGGCGCTGGGCACTGGCACTGGGTGCCATCCCGGCTGCCTGGGCGCTGGTGATCCGCTACGGGCTGCCCGAGTCGGTGCGATTCCTGGAGTCCAAGGGGCGCCACATCGACGCGGAGGCCGTCGTCACCGAGTTCGAGGAGGCGGCAGGGGTGAGTACCCCACCATCGCAGATGGCGGCGGAGACCCCGGCTCGCGTGGTGAAGGTGGCCTGGCGCGACCTGTGGACCACCCGCTTCCGCCGCTCCACGATCGCGCTCTGGCTGACCTGGTTCGGCGTGAACTTCGCCTATTACGGCGCGTTCATCTGGCTCCCGACGCTGCTGGTGCAAAACGGCATGCAGTTGGTGAAGTCGTTCCAGTTCACCCTCTTCCTCACCATTGCCCAGCTCCCCGGCTACCTCGTGGCCGCCATTCTGGTGGAGGCGTGGGGGCGCCGCGCCACCCTTGCCACGTTCCTGGGAGGATCCGCCGTCGGCGCCATCCTCTTCGGGACGGCTCCACAGATCGCCGCCGCCGTGGCGCCCGGCAGCGATGCAGCCCTCTACGCCATCACGTTGGCCGCCGGATGCACCCTGTCGTTCTTCAACCTCGGAGCCTGGGGCGCCCTGTACGCGGTGACGCCCGAGGTGTATCCCACCAGCATGCGGGCATCCGGCGCCGGCGCCGCCACCGCGTTCGGCCGGATTGCCGCCATGTTGGCGCCTCTCCTGGTCCCGCTGCTCAACGGTGCAGGCGGGTTGCCGGTGCTCTTCAGCGTCTTCGGTGCCATGTTCATCATGGCGATGGTCGCCTCCTTGTTCCTGCCCGAGTACCGCGGCGACGCCCTCGAAGAGGTCTAGGGACCGAGGACGAAAAGGGTCGCCAGAAACTACCCTTTTGATGCGTCAGCGGGGCCCGGTGATGACCCTCGACGCTGTTTACACTCGCACCATCCAGCGCCGGTGAGGGGCTTTGCCCCGCGGCCGGCCCGATGAGCGAGGAGCAGAGCCATGGCGCCCAGCCAGGAGAAGGCCAACCACACGCTGACACCGCCGATGGGACCCGGGGTGCAGTCCCCGTCCCTCGAAGAACCCACTGCCGCTGTCCCGCCCCCACCCCCGAAGCCGTCACAGCAGGGGCCGGCAACGGTGACGCCGACGGGGGCCGCCACGGGCGCCCCGCCCGAGGCTGTCGCTCAGCAGGGCATGTACCTCACCACGTCGCAGGGCGCCCGGCTCAGGTCGACGGACCACGCACTGAAGGCAGGGCCACGCGGCCCCGTGCTGCTGCAGGACCATCACCTGCGGGAGAAGATCTCCCACTTCGACCATGAGCGCATCCCGGAGCGGGTCGTCCACGCCCGCGGCAGTGGAGCCCACGGCGTTTTCGTCGCCAACGGGCGCGCCTCGAAGATCTGCCGGGCCGCGTTCCTCGGCAAGGACGTCGAGACCCCGGTGTTCGTCAGGTTCTCAACGGTGGCCGGTTTCCGTGGCTCCTCGGACACCGTGCGCGACACCCGCGGTTTTGCCACAAAGTTCTACACCTCCGAGGGCAACTACGACCTGGTGGGCAACAACATCCCGGTGTTCTTCATCCAGGAGGGCATCAAGTTCCCTGACATCGTGCATGCCGTCAAGCCCGAGCCGGACAAGGAAATTCCGCAGGCGCAGAGTGCCCACGACACGTTCTGGGACTTCGTGTCCCTGCACACGGAGGCGCAGGCGCACGTTGCGTGGTCCATGTCGGACCGTGGGATCCCGCTGTCGTTCCGGATGATGGAGGGGTTCGGCATCCACACCTTCCGTCTCATGGACGCCGCAGGTGAGACGTGCCTTGTGAAGTTCCACTGGAAGCCGCGACAGGGTGTCCACTCGCAGGTGTGGGAGGAGACCCAGATGTCCGCGGGCGCGGATCCTGACTTCCACCGTCGAGACCTCTACGACGCCATCGACGCCGGCGCATATCCGTCGTGGGATCTGGGCGTGCAGGTGATGCCGGACACGCCGGAGGAGATCTTCGAGGGGATCGATCTGCTCGACCCCACGAAGTTCATTCCCGAGGAGGTGTGCCCCGTGGAGGTGATCGGCACGATGACCCTGAACCGTCGCCCCACCAACTTCTTCGCCGAGACGGAGCAGGTGATGTTCAACCCCGGCAACCTGGTGCCGGGCATCGACGTGACCAATGACCCCCTTCTCCAGGTGCGGCTGTTCTCCTACATCGACACCCAGATCACGAGGCTCGGCGGACCCAACTTCAGCCAGCTCCCCATCAACCGCGCGCACTGCCCCGTCAACGACATGTTCCGTGACGGGTTCCACCAGGACGCTGTGCACGGCGGCGTCGCACCGTACAAGCCGAACTCGCTCGACGGCGGCAACCCGGCCGAGGCCGACGACGATTCATCCGGCTACATCGACATCCCGACGCCGGTCGCAGGAAACAAGGTGCGGGAGCTGTCCGCCACCTTTGACGACCACTACAGCCAGGCGACGCTGTTCGTACGCTCGCTGAGCAGCGCGGAGCGTCAACACCTGACCAGCGCCTACACCTTCGAACTGTCCAAGTGCTACGAAGAGGCGATCCGCGTGAGGCAATTGCAGTGCCTCGCCAACATTGACGCAGACCTGTGTGCCGAGGTTGCTCGCGGGCTGGGCCTGAGCGCACCCCAGCCCACCACTCCACCCGGTGACGTGGAACCGAGCCCGGCGGTGTCGCAGCTGGGGAAGAAGTGGCCGGTCGTCGGGCGCAAGATTGCCGTCGTGGTGGATTCCGACACCCCCCCGGACGCGGTTGCCTCCGTCAGGGAGGCGATCATGAACGCCGGCATGCTGCCCTTCGTGACGGCCCCCAGGGGCGGCAAGCTCGGCGACGTCGTGGTGGACCGGACGTTCCTCACCGCAGCATCCATCGAGTTCGACGCGGCACTCGTGATGGTCGCGCCCGTTCCGGCGCCCGACGCGCTGCCTGCGTTCGACGCGAAGTCAGGGCAGGACACCACCGGCAGGGCCGTGGACCCACGCGTGGTCAAGATGGTCGCCGAGATGTTTCGTCACTGCAAGGCGATCGCGGTGACCCCGGGTGCCACGTCCGTCCTGGCGGCGGCGGGAGTCCACGAGGATGCGCCGGGCATGGTGGTCGCAGAGCCGGTGGCGGCGGTGGCAGGGCTGGCCGGGTTACTGGCGAGCCATCGGGTCTGGGAGCGCTTCCCGGCGCGTGTGACGCACGAGTCATCCTGACGCCGACAGGACCCAGCTCAACGGAGCTGCCACGTCATCGACGTCCTGCGCACGAGGTGATGCCCATCCCCGGGGCGACTGGTCGCTCCGGGGGTGCGGCATGGCGGTTGGGTCACCACGCGGGGAGATCGAGCTCGTGTGTCGGAAGATGACGCACTCGACTCAGGTCACCGAGCCGAACTGCCAGGGCACGAACTCCTCCTGGCCGATGCCGAGTTCCTCGCTGACGGTCTGCTCACCCGATGCGACCCGGAGGATGAGATCGAAGATCTCCTGCCCCACCTCAGCCATTGTCGCCGTGCCGTCGACGATGCGTCCGCAGTTGAGATCCATGTCCTCCGACATGCGCTCATACATTTCGGTGTTGGTGGCCAATTTGATCGACGGCGTCGGCTTGGCACCCAACACGGAGCCGCGTCCGGTCGTGAAGCACACGACGGTCGCACCTCCCGCGACGATGCCTGTCACCGAGACCGGGTCATACCCGGGTGTGTCCATGAAGACGAGGCCGCGTTCCGTCACAGGCTCCGCGTACTCATAGACCGCACTGAGGTCTGCCAGTCCCGCCTTGGCGACAGCTCCCAGGGACTTCTCAAGAATGGTGGTGAGGCCGCCAGCCTTGTTTCCCGGCGACGGATTGTTGTCCAGCGTGCCGCCGCCGCGCTCCATGTAGCCGTGCCACCAGGTGATGCGCTCGAGCAGCTTCTCCCCCACGGCGGCTGAGACGGCTCGCCGTGTGAGCAGGTGCTCGGCACCAAACACCTCGGGGGTCTCCGCGAGGACCGAGGTACCGCCAAGGGAGATCAGTTTGTCCGATGCGACGCCCAGCGCAGGGTTCGCCGTGATTCCGGAGAATCCGTCCGAGCCTCCGCAGTTGAGCCCCAGCACCAGTTCCGACGCGGGGCTCTCCACCCGAGTCCTTGAGTTCAGTTCGGTCAGCATCTCCTTGATGGACGCGATTCCCTGCTTCACCGTGGCGCGGACACCGCCCTCACCCTGGATGGTCATGGTCCGCACCAGCGTGTCGCCCGGTATCGCCGTGTTCCCGGCGAGCAGGTCGACGGGCACCATTTCGCAGCCGAGGCCCAGCACGAGCAGCCCCTGGATGTTGGGGTGGGCCGCGTAGCCGTTCAACGTACGCAGGAGCACCTGCCCGCCCTCGCTGCTGGGGACGAGGCCGCATCCACTCTGATGCGTGAGCGCCATCACACCGTCGACGTTCTCGTACTCGTCGAGCGCGGCTCCCCGAAATGCTTCGGCGATGAGCTTCGCGGCGGTGGCGGAGCAGTTGACCGATGTGAGAATTGCGATGTAGTTGCGCGTCCCGACTTTCCCGTTGGCCCGTGGATATCCCATGAACGTCGGCATCGGACCGGACGCCGGCAGCGGTCCAGACCGAGCTGTCCCGAACTCGTGGGGACGATCGCTGTCGTCCATGCCGAGGTTGTGGCTGTGCACATGGTCCCCGGGCGAAATGTCGACGAGCGCCCGACCGATCGACTGGCCGTACTTGTGCACGCTCATGGCTCGGGGAACCGGACGCAACGCAAACTTGTGGCTGCCGGGGACGTCGCGTGCGAGCGTGATCGCCCCATCCTCACCCGCATCAATGATCGTGCCTGCGGCGAGCGCGCGTGTGGCCACCGCGACCTCGTCCTGTTCGTTCAGATGGAGCGCCACATCAGCCAGCTTTGCCTGCGTTTTCATGTGGCAGAACTCCCTCATTGCGAAGTATGGTGAATGTAAACGTTTTCATTTCATTATTCGTTGCTGCGGGAGGACGGTCAAGATGCCGACGACGATCAGGCGGGGCGCATGAATCGACCGATCAGCACCGGGGTCATCGGATACGGGCTCGCGGGCCGCGTGTTCCACACCCCGTTCCTTGCAGCGAGTGCCGACTTCTCGCTCGACATGATCGCCACGGGCAATCCGACAAGACGGGACCAGGCCTCAGCCCGATATCCGGGAGCGGCCATCGTTTCCTCCCCTGATGAGCTTCTCGCGCGCGGATCGGAACTGGATCTCATCGTGCTCGCGACTCCCGCACACACACACCGAGAACTTGGAGAGGCCGCATTCGCTGCTGGCGCGGCCGTGGTCGTTGACAAGCCGTTCGCGCCGTCCAGCGAAGACGCGGAGGCACTCATCGACGCCTCCATGCACGCCGGCCGACCGTTGATCGTCTTCCAGAACCGACGCTGGGACGGTGACTTCCTCACTCTGCAAGAACTGGTCGCCAGCGGCCGACTCGGGCGGATTCATCGGTTTGAATCGACGTTTGAGCGGTGGAGCCCGACGCGCCGTGAGCGCTGGCAGGATCGCACGACACAGGCCGACGGTGGGGGGATCACCTTCGACATCGGTAGCCACCTCATCGATCAGGCGTTGGTGCTCTTCGGGCCGGTCATGGACCTGCACGCCGAGTTGTCGCCCGTGCGCGACGGGGCGGTCAGCGAGGATGATGCCTTCTTGTCGCTCCTCCACGACAGCGGTGTGCGCTCGCACCTGAGCATGAGCAGCGTCGCCGCGTTGAGCGGGCCCCGCTTCCGTGTGCTGGGGACGCAAGGGGCGTACTCCGTCGACGGCCTGGACGGGCAGGAGAGCGCCCTTGATGACGGAGTCCTCCCCAGCGACCCGGTCTACGGAACAACACCCCCCTCCCACTGGGGAACGGTGAGCGACGGACACACGGAGCGCATCCCGACACTGCGCGGAGACTATCCAGCGTTCTACTCCGGCGTTGCAGCCGCCGTACGGGGTGAGGCTGCGCCGCCCGTGGATCCGCACGACGCTCTCGAGGTCGTGCGGATCATCGAGTGGGCGCACCGGGTGGCCGCGCAGCACGCCTCGAGCGCCGACCTCATCTGAACTCATCGGTGGGTGGCGCCGCGAACCTCGGCGAGTTGCGTCACCACGGCGTCGACGAACAGGCTCGAGCCGGCGATGTCCTCCGGGAAGATCTGGCGAATGGCGAACAGTCGTTCCACGACGCCACGCGGGTCGATCTGGAGGGCATCGGTGGATCCGATGCTGGAGAGCAGCGTGTCCGCCAAGGGGTCGTCGAGGGTCTCTCCTGACTCCAGCGCATGCGAGACGAAGGCGATCCAGGCGGCGACGGCGAACGCCATCCCGTGCGGGACATGGCCGGCGGTGAGTCGATCGGATGCGGTACCCAGCATCCGGCTGGGCAGTTTCTGGGAGCCGTCCATCGCCACCTGGCGTGTCGTGTGGGCGAGTGCGGGGTTGGCGAAGCGCTCCAGTACCTCGTCCCGGTACTGCTGGAGATCCATGCCGGGAGGCGACTCCAGTGTGGGGAGGATGTCATCGTCGACGATCGCCCGGGCGCGACGGCGAAGTACGTCGTCGGCCACTGACTCCGCGATCGTGGCGTAGCCCTTGAGGGCCCCGCAGTAGGCGAGCACGGAGTGGGTGGCGTTGAGGATGCGCAGCTTGGCACGCTCATAGGGTGCAACGTCGCCCGTGAGGATCGCTCCCGCCACCTCCCATGCGGGACGTGGACCTGCGAAACGGTCCTCGATCACCCATTGGATGAAGGGCTCCGCGACGACGAGCGCCTCGTCCCGCAGACCGAGGAGTCCGAACGCCTCATCGCGATCCGCGTCGGTGACGGCGGGGGCTATCCGGTCGACCATCGTCGAGGGGAACGCCACCGAATCCTCCATCCACTCACCGAACGACTCGCGGGCCCTGGTCAGTGCTTCGGAGGAGTTACTGGAGCCGATCGCCGCGACGAGCGAGGTGACGAGGGTGCGCACCACCGTCCCGTTCTCGACGAGGTTGTCGCACGGCACCACCGTGAAGGGCTCGCGATGCCGGCGGAACCTGCGCGCCAGTCCCCGCACGAGGAGGCCGATCGGCGTCTGCGACATCAGCGCGCTGTCATCAATTGATGCAGCCTCGGGGGACTCGGTCTTCACCAGTTCGGCCTCTATCAGGCCAAGGTCGTGCTGCACCGCTGCGCGACCCAGGTCGATCGAACCGTCACCGGCGCGCGGGTACCCCTTCTCGGTGATCGTCAGCGTGGCGATGTGCGTGCTGGGCTGCGCCAGGGCCTCGACGACCCGTTCCGAGTCCCGACCCGGCCACACCGCTTCACGCACGCTCCCGATGATCCTCAGGCTGGTGGCTGCGGCCCCCTTCTCGAGGACCCCGTAGAGGCAGTCCTGCGCTCGCAGCTGCGCCGCGACCGTGTCGGAGCGCCCTGTCACCCCCAGGATGCCCCAGCCTGTCTCGCCCGTCGCGGCTGCCGCGTCCTCGGTGTACACCGCCTGGTGGCTGCGATGGAACGCGCCGATGCCGAAGTGCACGATGCCGATGGAGAGTGCGGCGGGATCGACGGCGGGCCGCCGCACTCCCTCAGGGATCGAGGCCATCGTCGCGAGCGACAACCTCTTCGCCCCCGACGCTTCACCCTGTGTGGACCCCGCAGGGTGCTGTTTCGTCCTTGTCATCGAGCTCACTCGTCTCTGGATTCTTTGACCTGGGCCACCAACTGGGTGGGGTTGATGAAGCGCAGCGCGATGACAAGGATCACGAGCATCATCACCGTGTAGACCACCCCCATCGCCGAGACCAACTGTCGCGCCTCGGATCCGCCTGCACTGGTCATGGCTCGATAGATCGCGACGACGAGCGTGTCGGAGGACGGGCCGGAGACCAGGAACGTCAGCTCGAACATCCCGACGGTTCTGACGAGGACGAGGATGCCGGCCGCGAGGATGCCCGGGACGAGCAGCGGTGCCAGCACCCTGACGAAGACCTGCCGCATGTTGGCCCCGCACATGCGCGCCGCGTTCTCGATCGACGGGTTGATCTGCTCGATGAACGGGGTCATCGTGATGATCACGAAGGGGACCGAGGGGACAAGGTTCACCAGGATGACGGCGATGAGTGTCCGGCCGAGACCGAAGTTGTACATCACGGTGGCCAAGGGAATACCGAACGTGATCGGTGGGATCAGAATGGGCAGCAGGAACAACACCATGACGAGCCGTTTCAGCGGAAAATTGCTGCGGGCCAGAACGTAGGACGCAGGGACTCCGATCAGGACCGAAATCACCACCACCGAGAAGCCGACGATGAGGGTCACACCGATGATGTGGGTCATGTCGAACTTGTCCCACGCGCTCTGGTACCAGCTCAGCGTGAAGTTCTCAGGCAACCAGGTCCTGAACCATGGCTTGCCGAACGAGTCGACGAGGACGCTGCTGATGATCCCGAACAGGAAGATGAAGAAGGCGCCGATGCCCGCCCAGACGAACCAGGTGCCCGGTGACGCCGCAAGCGACTTCTCACCCGGCGGGCGAGATGCGTGGCCGGACCTCTTCGGCTCCGCCAGGACCTTCTCGGCTCCACGCACGAACGGTGCAGCCTCGTCGACGATCTGTGACTTGGACATCAGCCCTTCCCTCCCGTTGAACCCTTGTACAGGAAGGAGCGACCCAGCAGGACGATGGCGATGACGATGAGTTCGATCACTCCCATCATGACTGCGATGGTCGACGCCATGCTGTAGTCGATCTGTTCGGCGAATGACCGGTACGCCATCAGCGCCATCACACGGGTGGTGCCGAGCGGATCACCGACCAGCCTCGCGGACGGGAAGACGCTGAATGCCAGGACGAAGGTCAGGATGAACGTCGTCGCCAGCCCGGGCGCCAGCAGTGGCAGCGTCACGCGCATGAAGCGCTGCTTCCAGTTGGCTCCGAGAGTCTTCGCGGCGGCATCGAGCGATGGGTCGATGCCGGACAGGTACGAGGAGATCAACAGGTAGGCAAACGGGAACCCGGAGATGACCAGCGTGAACGTGACGCCGAGGTAGTTGTTCACCAGTTGGAGCGGATCGGAGATGATGCCGCTCTGGATCAGGAAACGGTTCAGCCAGCCCTGGCGCCCGGCGAAAATCAGGAGCCCCTGGGCGGTGAGGACGGTGCCCAGCGTGATCGGGAGCACCAGCATCGTGGAGAGAAACCGCTTCCCACGGAACTTGCGCCGCAGCTTGAAGGCAATGGGCACCGAGACGATCACGTTGAACAGCGCCGCGGGTAGCGCCAGACGCATCGTGATCCAGATCGAATCGAAGATGAAGGAATCGCCGAAGAACGCCACGTAGTTGGCGAAGATTCCCCCACCCCACTTGTCGACCGTGCCCTGCAGCGGCTGGAAGGTCAGCCCGATGCCGTAGGTGAAGGGATAGACGAAGAGGACCAGCGCGAAGAGGATCGCCGGCAGCAGCATCAGCAGTTTCCTGTCGACCCCCCGCTCCGCCATCCGGTGACGCAGGCTGGCACTGGAGGCGGCGCCCCGCTCCCGCCTGGTGGCAGTACTCATGCGTGCACCTCGGCGAGGCGGCTCTCCTCAATGCTCCCCGTGTCGGTGGAGTCGGGCGAGTCCAGCACAAAACGGTAGACGAGGGCACGTTTCGGGTCCAGGGTCAGGGTGACCTCGCTCCCGATGGGGGGTGCGGTCGCCGCGTGCACGAAGAGGCGCGCACCCGATGCCGTGGTGACCTCAACCGCGAACTCCCGGCCCTGGTACTCGACGACGGTGACCACCGCAGTGAAGACGTTCGATCCGGGTGGGCGTCCGGCACCCTCCACCACGAACAGGTCGTGCGGCCGGATGGCCACCCGCACCTTGTCACCGACCGACGCGGGCTGTGCCGCGGTGCCGGTGAGCTCGAGTCCCCCGCCGGCCACCCGCACCTGTGGGCCGTCGACACCGACCACCTCCAGGTCGAGGAGGTTGCGGTACCCCATGAAGTCCGCCACGTGCCAGTTGGCGGGGTTGTTGTGCAGCTCTTCGGGGGTGCCGATCTGCTGAACGCGGCCCGCCCGGAGCACAACGAGTCGGTCCGCCAGGGACAACGCCTCCTCCTGGTCATGCGTCACGTAGACCGTCGTCAGACCCAGAGACTGGTGCAGCCGCCTGATCTCGGTACGCATCTCCAGGCGCAGCTTCGCGTCGAGGTTGGACAGGGGCTCGTCCATCAGGACGACACGCGGTTCGAGCACGACGGCTCGTGCAATCGCCACGCGCTGCTGCTGACCACCCGAGAGCTGACCGGGCAGCTTCTTGGCATGCTCCTCCAGTTTGACGAGGCTGATCGCCTCGGCGACGCGCCTGTGGACTTCCGATTTCGGCAGGTTCCGCACCTGCAATCCGAACGCCACGTTCCTCTCCACGCTCAGGTGGGGGAAGAGTGCGTAGTTCTGGAAGACCATGCCGAAGTCGCGCTTCTCGGAGGGCAGCACGTCGATTCGCTTGCCATCAATGGTGATCTCACCGTGGGTGAGGGGCAGAAGGCCCGCGAGGCAGTTGAGCGCCGTGGACTTCCCGCAACCTGAGGGCCCGAGCAGGGCGATGAACTCCCCTGCCCGGATCGTCAGGTTGAGCTCGGCCAGTGCTTCGCGGCCGCCGAAACTGCGTCCGACATCCTTCAGTTCGAGTGACTCGAATGTGCCAGCCGATAGGGACATGTTCTACTTCACCTCAAATTTACCGGAGCCGATTTCGCGATCCCAGATGTCGAATGCCTTGACCAGTTCGGCCGGGGCGAGGGGCGTTGCCTTGGGCATCTTCTCAATCAGGGCGTCGTACCAGTCGCGCCCGAACTCCTTGAGGAGGTCCTGGCTCTCCTGCGGGGCCATCTCGAGGGTCGCTCCCTCGATGGAGGGGCCGGGGTAGAAGTAGCCACTGTCATAGGCCATGGCGTTCGTCTCCGGCGTCAGCATGTCCTGGAGCAGAAGCAGGATCGCGGAGATCTTGTCAGCCGACTGTCCCTTGGGGATGACCGCATAGTGTGCGTCGGTCACCCAGGTGAACTTGTCGAATGCAGCGGCCTCGATGTCAGCGGGCTCCTTGCCGGTCGCCCGCGGTTCAATGTCCCAGCCCGTCGTGGTGGGAATCATCGACCAGGTGCCGTCAGCCATGTTGGTGATGACCTGGCCCGTACCCGTCGGGTAGTTGTCGATGGTCGCACCGATGTCCTTGAGGTACGCCCAGGTCTTGTCCCACCCCTTCTCGGGGTCACTCGGGTCGGAGTCGCCGAGGATGTAGGGCAGGCCCATCAGGAACGTGCGTCCGGGACCGGAGTTGGCGGGCCTGGCGTACCCGAACTTGCCGGGGTTCGCCTTGGCCCACTCCAGGAGGGCCTCCGGAGTGGTCGGAACATCCGTGACCACCTTGGGGTCGTACTGGATCAGCGGTCCCGACGGGTAGTACGTCGTGACGACGCCATAGCCACCGGCCAACTTCTGCATGTTCGCCGCAGGTTCTATGTAGTTCGCCTGGTTGCTGAGGCGGTCCCCGTAGTCGTCCACCACAGGCAGCCAGAGGTTCTGGTCAATACCGGCTGACAAACCGTCGTTGCCGGTCATGACGAGGTCGACGGACAGGTTCTTGCTGTCGACCTGGGGCTTGATCGTTCCGACGAGGTCGGGCGCGCCCGCGCTCTCCCAGGTGACGGCCGAGATGATGTCGGGGTTGGCCTTCACGAACGCGTCGACCATCGGACCAGTGAGCTTCTGGTTTCCGGCAACGTCGAGGATGTTCAGGGTGACAGGGGCCGACGGCTTGTCGGGGACCGAGTCCGCATCTCCGGCGGGGGACGCACTCTGGGATGGTCCGCCCGTATTCGGCGCGGAGCAGGCAGCGAGTGTCAGTGAGAGCACGGCAACGACAGACGCCGCAAAGACGCTTTTTGGTGCAGGCATAACGTGTTCCTTTCCTTCTTGGTTCCCTAGACGTGGGCGTCTAGAAGCGTGTGGGGTGCGCCGAGCGGAGGATTCTTCTCCCGAGCTGAACGCATGTCTTGTGAGCCACCGGCGGGCACGGCGGTGGACTGGCGGATCACCAGTTCGACCGGGATCTGGTGGACGGGTTCGCTGTTCCACTGGCTGCCGAGGACAACCTTGAGCAGCGAGTCGACGGCTGCTCGTCCCATCTGGATCCGGGGGAAGTCGACGGTCGTCAGGTTCGGCCACACGAACGTCGCCACGGCGACGTTGTCGAAGCCGCCCACGCTCATGTCCGCGGGTGCGCTCATACCGCGTTGGCGGAGCCGGTCCATCAGTCCCAGTGCCACCAGGTCGTTGAAGGCCACCACTGCGGTGGCTCCACTGGCGATCGCGAGGTCCCCCGCCTGGATGCCGCCGGAGAAGGTGGGCCGGAAGTGTCCGAGCTGCACCAGATCCAGCTCGGGTGACGTGCGCCCGTATTCGGTGAAAGCGTCGCAGCGGTGATCGTTCGACCAGCTGCGCGCCGGCCCTCCGGCGTAGGCGATGTGGCGGTGCCCCAGTGCCACCAGATGGTCCATCATGGCCCGCATCCCGCTGGCGTTGTCGTACGTGATGGACGGGATTCCGGGCATCGTCCGGTTGACGAGAAGCGTGGGTGTCTCCTGGGCCATCCGAGCGATGTCGGCATCGGTGCCACGCGCGGAACAGAAGATGATTCCGTCCACCTGTTTGCCGAGGTGCTGGAAGATCTCCACCTCTGCGGAGGGATCCTCGTCGGTGTCAGCCACGAACACCGTGTAGCCCACCTCTCGCGCACGAGCCTGGGCGCCCTTGCAGATGGAGCCGAAGAACGGGTTCTCCAGGTCGGGGACGATGAGCCCGATGGTGCCGCTTCGTCCGGTGATGAGGCTGCGGGCCATGGGATTCGGGCGATAGCCCATGGAGATGGCCATGGCCTGAATCCGCGCTCGCGTCGCTTCGTTCACCTTGTGTGGCGCCGACAAGGCGCGGGAAACGGTTGCGGGTGACACGCCGCAGGCCTGGGCGACATCGCGAATGGTTACAGCCACCTCACACCGCCCCGTGTAGTTCAGTCGCAGTCGATGCATCATTGCAACGCTGTGGGGACAGTCTGCAAACCTTTTCATCGTCTCGTCAAGAGGTGACATCGATTTGTTATAAATCAGGGCGCCGCCGTCTACTCCCTGTCAGGATGGGTCTGGGAATCACGCTTGATTGTCGGTATGGTGAAGAGCAGTTGCGTCCAACTTCCCCTCGGGGACCGCTGGAGAATCTCTGAAACGATGTTGCAGTGTTGCAACCAGGAGGAAGAACATGTCGAAGGCGTCAACCACTGGTACGGCATGGTCGCTCGATCCCGATCGTGCACTTCCAGCTGAGCCCCGGCAACGCGACATCGCCCGGGCTGTGTACCGGGCCACCGCGGAGCTTCCCATCGTGTCCATGCACGGCCACGTCGCGGTGGAAGCCATCCTCGACAACCAGTCGTTCGGCGACCCGGCGGAACTGTTCGTCATACCGGACCACTACCTGGTGCGCATGCTCGTCTCCCAGGGGTACTCCCCCGCCGACCTCGGCGTCCCCGCGGTGGACGCATCCGGAACGGCTTCTGAAACCGACCATCGCAAGATCTGGCGGCTGTTCTGCGAGAACTGGAAGCTCTTCCGAGGAACGCCGACCCGCTACTGGATCGAGCACGCACTCATCGACGTCTTCGGCGTCACCCACGTGCCCTCATCCGAGCACGCGGACGAGATCTACGATCACCTGCTCGCCACGCTTGCACTGCCCGAGTTCCACATCCGGAGCCTGTTCGACAGGTTCAACATCGAGATCCTCAGTACCACGGATGCACCGGAATCTGACCTTGCCGCGCATGCGGCATTGGCTGCCGACGGCTGGGGCGAACGAGTTGTCCCGACGTTTCGTCCCGACGCCCTCTTCTACCCGCATCACGCCACGTGGCGCGACGGCATCGGCCGCCTTTCTGCTCGCAGCGGCATCGAGATCACCGGCTACGAGAGCTACCTGGACGCCCTCAGGAAACGCCGGTTCGCGTTCGCGGAAGCCGGCGCCCGGGCCAGCGACCACGGCCATCTGCTCGCTGACACCACGCCCCTCGCTGCTGCGGATGCGGGACGGATCTTTGACGCTGCCAGACGCGGACAGATCAGCCAGGGCGAATCTCATGCATTCGCCGCCAACATGCTCTTCGAGACGGCACGCATGTCGCTCGACGACGGACTGGTCATGCAGTTGCACCCCGGCGTCCTGCGGAACCACTCCGACGCCAATTTCACGGCGTTCGGCGCCGACACCGGCTTCGACATTCCCATCCCCATCGAGTTCACCCGATCCCTTCGCCCGCTCCTTGAAGAGTTCGGGCTGGACCCACGGTTCCGGATGATCCTCTTCACCATCGATGAGGACGTCTACTCGCGGGAACTGGCCCCCCTGGCCGGCGTCTATCCATCCGTGCGCCTCGGGGCCCCGTGGTGGTTCCTCGACTCGCCGGGCGGGATGGCGCGTTTCCGCGATCTCGTCACGGAGACCGCCGGTTTCTACAACACGAGCGGGTTCGTCGACGACACGCGGGCGTTCGCCTCCATCCCGGCCCGGCACGACCTGGCGCGTCGAGTCGATGCGGGATACCTCGCCAAGCTCGTCGCCGAGCACCGCCTCGGCCTCGACGAAGCCGTCGAAACTGCCATCGACCTGGCGTACAACCTGCCGCTCCAGTCCTACGCCCGCCGCGACAGCTGACTCCCCCCGTGCACCAGAACTGACCCCTGCGACACTGAAGTTCCACTGAGGAAAGAGAGCACCATGGCTGTTATCGAAACAGCGGAAGTCTTCGTCACAAGCCCCGGACGCAACTTCGTGACCTTGAAGATCACCACCTCCGACGGCGTCACCGGACTCGGGGACGCCACCCTCAACGGTCGCGAACTCTCAGTCGTCGCCTACTTGAAGGAACATGTCGCCCCCCTGCTGATCGGACGCGATCCGCAGAATATCGAGGACATCTGGCAGTACCTCTACCGCGGTGCCTACTGGCGGCGTGGCCCTGTGACGATGGCATCCATCGCCGCGGTCGACGTCGCCCTCTGGGACATCAAGGGCAAGGTCGCGGGGATGCCCGTGTTCCAGTTGCTCGGCGGTGCTTCCCGCACGGGCGCACTCGCGTACGGGCACGCCTCCGGCTCGGACCTGCCTTCACTGTTCAGCTCCATCAGGAACCATCTTGACGAGGGCTACAGGGCAATCCGCGTGCAGACGGGGGTGCCCGGCCTGGGCCAGGTCTACGGAGTCGCCAGCGACCAGGCTCCCGGTCAGCGCTACGACTACGAGCCGGCCGGCCGGGGCGCTCTGCCGAAGGAGGAGGCATGGGACACCCGTGCCTACATGCGCCACATCCCGACCATCTTCGCGGCAGTTCGTGAGGAGTTCGGGTACGAACTACCTCTGCTGCACGACGCGCACCACCGCCTCACCCCCAATCAGGCCGGCAGCCTGGGCAAGACGCTGGAGCCCTACGACCTGTTCTGGCTCGAGGACTGCACCCCCGGCGAGAACCAGGAGGGGCTGCGGCGGGTCCGCTCGCAGACCACCACGCCGCTCGCCATTGGCGAGGTGTTCAACTCTGTCTTCGACTACCAGACGCTCATCACCGAGCAGCTGATCGACTACGTCCGCAGCGCCGTGACCCACACCGGTGGAATCAGCGGGCTGAAAAAAATCATGGACTTCGCCGCGGTCTACCAGATCAAGTCCGGCTTCCACGGACCGACGGACATCTCCCCGGTCGGGCAGGCCGCCGCCCTCCACCTGGACATCGCCATCCACAATTTCGGCATCCAGGAGTACATGCAGCACTCCGAGGACACCTTGAAGGTTTTCAAGACCAACTACACCTTCGAGAACGGACTTCTGCACCCTGGTACTGCACCCGGTCTCGGCGTCGAATACGACGAGGATCTCGCCGCCGGATTCGAGTACACCACCGCCTACCTCCCCATCAACCGCCTGCAACTCGACGGGACCATGCACGACTGGTGACGGCGTTCACTGGGTCGTCAGGTGAGGTCGTCAGGTGAGGTCATCGGCCCAGGGAGCGATGTCGACCTCGTTGCCCTCGGCGTCGGCGAGGGTCCACCAGTGCGGCGCGTTCGCGTCGCTCACCATGTGGCCACCCGCGGCCAGTGCGGCGGCGACGCGCTGTTCCACCTGATCGCGGGGTACCGAGACATCGACGTGGATGCGGCTGCGCTGGGGCCGCGGCTCGTCCATCTGCTGGAAGGTCACCACCGGCCCGAAGCCCAGAGGATCCACGGCATCGTCGTCGCCGCGTTCCACGTAGCCCATGGCGGCGCACCAGAACGGCCACACCTTCGCGATGTCCAGTGCGTCGATGGAGACCTGCATGGCCTGCACTTTGGACGGGTCGGCAGGGATGCCCAGTGTGCGCGCCGCGAGTGAAATCTGCTGCGCCAGGGCAACATCACGCTCGCTGATGTCGTCGATCTCATGGGTGACCGTGCAGACTCGCACTCCCCCGTAGCGCAGGTCCACGTCCGGGTGATGGTTGGCTGCATCGGCCAGAGCTCCGATGGCCTCCACCAGTTCCACACCCTTGGCGAACGATCCGGTCGAGAAGTACGCCGTCGCGCCGCCGAACACCACGCGCCAGTCCTCGACACCGTCGACTTCATGGAACTGCCGATGGGAAACACGTTCAACCATGTCCGCTCCGCTCATCCGTCCGCCTCCGTCCTGGAGGGTGGGTCCACATTGCGCCCGCACGTCGTCGTTGTCAACGGTCGGGGTGGACCCGCACCAGAGGTAGTCGGAGTGAACGCAGACTTGACCATCGACTCTCTCGGAGCCTGAAGGTCAGGCTCCGAGAGTATGACTATGAGTTGGCTTGCTGCCACGCTTCCAGGAACCGGAGGAAACCGGTCGCGCCAGGATCCTGCAGACCAATACTGCGCTCCTGCATCCAGGAGGCGCGACCGCGACGGGACTGAAGACCTGTCGACCGCTCGACCCCCTCACGTGCCGCTTCGATGGCGGCAGCGAGGGGCTCTTTCTCCAGTCCAGCGACGTACGCCTCCGCCGCAGGGAACATCGCGTCGAGAATCGTCTTGTCACCCAACTGAGATTTGCCACGCTGGCTGATCGACTGAGCGACGGCCTGAATAAACGGACCCACTTGATCCGGTCCAATCATGGCCGCATCGTTGATGGTGCGCGAGCCCGCAAGCAGCCCGCCGGCCACGAGCGCCGCCATCGTGGACGGGTTGGCGTTGGCGAAGGCTTTGGCGCAGGTCAGGAGCACCTCCGTCGGCGTCGTGTCATCACCCAACTTGGCCAAAGCCTCGTTCGTCGCCTTGGCTCCGAGCGACACTGTGATACCAAGGTCACCGTCGCCCAGTGCCTGGTCCAAATCGCCCAGTTCGTCAGCGCTTTGAGCGAAAACCGTCAAGCAGCGGCTGATCGCTTCCTGCAGTGCCTTTCCGTCCATCGCTCAGATCTCCTGAAAGAACGGCGTACGAGCCGGTGCGTTGAGTAGCGCAAGGCGTTCTGCGTTGAGTTTCAGCATCGAGATCGAGGCACCTGCCATTTCAAGGCTGGTGGCGTATTCGCCTACGTAGTGCTTCGCGATAACAATGCCGCGCTCGGCAAGGTTGTGGTGCACCCTTCGAACGAGAACATACAACTCCTCCAGAGGAGTGGAACCCAACCCGTTCACGAGGAGTGCAACCTCGTCGCCCTTCTGCAGGGACAGGTCTTCAATCTGTGGCAAAGTGAGTCGGTCGGCAATTTCGTCCGCGGTCTCCAGCTTGCCCCGATGGATGCCGGGCTCGCCGTGAATCCCAATGCCGATCTCCATCTCGTCATCGGACAGCTCGAAGCTGGGTTTCCCGGTCATCGGCATGATCGTGGGTGTAAGCCCCACTCCCATGGTTGCCGTATTGTCGACGATATCCTCCGCGACGGCCGCAACCTGCTCCAGCGAGTCACCCCGCTCCGCCGCAGCGCCCGCCCCCTTGAAGGCGAAGAAGATGCCTGCGACACCGCGGCGATCTGCTGCACGTTCGCGAGGCTGACTCGCCACGTCGTCACGGCCCACAACGGTGAGGGTCGAAATGCCGTCAAGTTCGGCCATGTCTGCAGCCAGATCAAAGTTGAAGACGTCTCCGCCGTAGTTGCCATACAAGTACATGACCCCGGCACCGCCGCTGACAGCCTTTGTGGCTTCAAGCACTTGGTCCGAGGACGGCGAAGAGAAGACGTTGCCGATGGCAACTCCATCGCACAGGCCAGCTCCGACGTACCCCTTGAACAGGGGAAGATGCCCAGACCCACCCCCCGTGACAATGCCGACTTTGCCAGCGACTGGGGCGTCCGCCCGCACCATTACACGTGCGTCCTCACCCGGCGTCTTCACGAGCTGCGGATGCGCCAACAGGATTCCTTCGATGAACTCGTCGACGAAATTCTGCGGGTCATTGATGATTTTCTTCATTACTGCTCCATCCTTGATGAATCGGTTTATTTGGTGGGCGCACCGGAGGCGATCCGCTTTTTGCCGCGTCGAAGCTTGGGCCAGGTGATGGCATCGACGATCATCACGGTGATCAGGATCACACCTTGGGCGATCGCGTACTGATAGGTCGAGAGCCTCAACGCGGTGAATCCGCTGGAAACAACCTGAAGGGTCAGCGTCGCCAAGACGACACCGGCCACGGACGCAAAGCCGCCGTTCGGGTTGGCCCCACCGAGGACGGCGATCACGATCACCAGCAGGACGTACGAAGTTCCGTAGTCTGCCGACGCTGTTGGATTTCTAGCCAGGAAAAGGAAACCCGCCAGACCGGCCAGACCACCGCCGATGGCGTAGCTCCCGAGCAACACCTTCGCACTCCGAATGCCGGAGAAAAGCGCGGCTACGGGGTTGGCGCCTTGCAGTTCCATTTTTCGGCCGAGCGCGGTCCGGTTGATCATTATCGCAATGCTGATTGCTACCGCAAGAAACACGATGAACAGCATTGGGATGGTAGCGACAGCGGTCTTACCGAATGTCACGAAACCTGACGGCGCCCCGTAGAGGGTCGAGCCACCGGTCCACACGATGGCCAGACCGTTGAGGATCTGCATGGTTCCGAGCGTAGCGAGGATGGGTGTGATGCCGACCACACCGATCAGCACCCCGTTGAGTAGCCCACAAAGTACACCGACCATTATTCCCGCCAAGAGGATGGGAACGGCCATCGACTCGGCCAGCCCCGGACTGGATGCCCCCAATGCGGTGTACATCGTGGACATCGTGATTGCAGACAAGTTAGCGATCGAGACCAGGGACAGGTCGATGCCGCCTGTCAACATCGCCAGAGTCATGGCAACCGCGATGACTCCGACCTCCGGCGCCGACACCATGATGTTCTGCAAGTTGATGGGCCCGAGGAACACGCGCGGATTCAGGGCTGCGAAGAGGGTGAAGGACGCGACAAAGACAAGTACCATCCGCCCAACTCCGCGGTTGTCCCGCGCCCGCTCCACCATTCCCCGTACCAACGAATCAACTCGGCCATTGGTATCCCGCAGGCCCGTGCTCAGATCATTCTTCGGCATCGTCAGGCCTCCTTTCCAGCTGGCGTTGCTGCATCTTCGACAGAGTGCACGCGTCTCGCCTTGCGCCGGGCGGACACCGTCTGGATACCAATACCGACAATGAGCAGGATGCCAACAGCGGCCCGCAGCCACGCCCCGGGGACACCCACCAGTAGCAGGCTGTTGTTGATGACCTGAATCAGCAACACTCCGAGCACAGTGCCGAGAACAGAACCTCGACCACCGAAAATCGACGCCCCACCAAGAACCACGGCCGCGATGATGTCAAGCTCGCCCCCCACGAGATCTTGGGGGTTCGCGCTTCGGCTCATCACGATGTGCGCAACGCCCGCGAGCGATGCGATGACGCCCACCAGTACATACGTGAGCACCTGAGTACGCACGACACGGAAGCCGGCCCGTCGAGCGCCCTCATAGTCTCCACCGATGGCGTAAAGCGAACGACCAAACATCGTCCACTTCAGCAGGCCCCACACGAGCAGTGCCACCACAACCGCCAGCAGGACAAGCACATGAAGATAGGCCTTCCCGTTGCTGGTGACGACATTGACCACATTGACCGTGGAAAGTCGCGACATCGAGGGGGGGAGGTCCGGGTGATAGCGCGAGCCGACATAGGTGAGCATTGCGCCGAAAAAGATGCCCTGAGTCGCCAGGGTGACGATCAGCGTTGGAAGTCTGAATCGAGCGATGACAACTCCGTTGATCAGCCCGAGGACAGCACCGATACAGGCGGACATGAGGAAAACGACCGGGACCCCGTAGTCGAAGTCGAAGTTCAACATCAGCGTGACCGACGTATAGGCAGAGGCGATGGCCACCACTGGGAAAGACACGTCAATGCCCCCTGAGATGATGACCAGTAACACAGCCAGCGCCAAGATCAACGGCACGGTCGTACTACGCATGATCGAGAACGCCGTGTTGATGGAAAAGAACACGGGATTCAACAGAGACATGATCACGCACAGGCCGATAAGCACGAGCAGCAGAGTGCCCTCGTTGTTTCTACCTTGAAGTCTTCTTAAAGAGGGCATCAGACCGCCATGCTCTGTTGAATTGTCTCGACGGACACGTCGTCGCCGGCGAGTTCTCCGGACACACGACCCTTGGTCACCACGAGCACGCGGTGACAGCACGCCACCAACTCCGGCTCGTCGTCGGAGATGACGATGACGGCCATCCCTCGGCGAGCCTGTTCGCGGAGCAGGTCAAGGATCTGGGCCTTCGACCCGACGTCGACTCCGACGGTTGGGCCGTTGAGAATCAGGATCTTTGGGTTGGTCGCAAGCCACTTTGCCAGGACCACACGCTGGGCGTTACCCCCCGAGAGGGTGCGTACTGCAGCCTTCGCATTGGGCGCCTGTATGTGAAGCTTCTGAAACAGCTCATCGATAGTGGCGCGGATCCGCCGGCGATCGAGGACGCGCCATTTGGTTCTGTGTTCGCTGAGTGAGCTCGCCACGATGTTGTCGGCGATGGATTTTTCGAGAAACAACCCCTGGGTGAGTCGGTCTTCCGGCACGTAACCGATACCCGCGCTGACAGCGTCGCGGATGCTTCCGATGGCGACGGACTCGCCGTCGACACGCACCGTGCCCCGCTCCGCTGGCACGATCCCGAAGAGGGACTCCGCAATTTCCGTGCGACCCGAACCGAGGAGGCCTGTGATGCCTAGGATCTCGCCCTTTCGGACTTGAAAGTTCACATCCCAGAAGGCGCCCGGCAATGTCAGGCCGACCACTTCCAGCCGAACTTCAGCCTCGGGAGAAAGTTCAGGGAGGGTTCGCACGTCGTCAATGTCGAGGCCAGTCATGAACTTCGTGATCGACTTGATGTCGAAGTCCTCGACCGGGCCAGCCGTGACAACCGCTCCGGAACGCATGATTGTCACACGCTGCGAGATGCGAAGCACCTCGTTGAGTTTGTGTGACACAAAAAGGAGTGCGACACCGCGGTCTCTGAGCTTGTCCACGAGCACGAAGAGGTTTGTCACCTCTGCGTGAGTCAGCGCGGTGGTGGGCTCATCCATAATGATCACGCGTGCGCGGCTGATCATTGCACGACAGATGGCGGTGAGTTGCCGGTTGGCCACAGAGAGGTTGCCCACGTCAGCGTCGAGGTCGAGGTCCAGTTGGAGTTCCTCAACAATCTCCTTGGCCTGTGCACGCGCACGGCGCGCGTTGTGGAACTTATGGCGTTGGGCCACCGCCGAAGTGAGGACGATGTTCTCCGCCACCGTGAGATTGGGAAACAGCGAGAAGTCTTGATAGATGACTTGGATGCCAGTCTCGATCGCGGAGGTAGTGTCCATCCGCTCTCGGCTTTCACCGTCGACGACTATCTGCCCACCGTCAGGGAACTCGGCCCCCGAGATGATCTTGATGAGCGTGGACTTGCCGGATCCGTTTTCGCCCGCCAGACAGTGCACCTCACCAGGGCGCAGTTCCAGTGACACGTCGCGCAGTGCGACGACGCCGCCGAAACGCTTGGCAAGACCGTGCACGCTCAGAACGGGTGGGGCGGCGTCTACGCTCGCTCCAAATTCGACATTGGTGGTCATAAATGCACTCCTCAAGGCCTTGAGGGCGCACAGCGGTTCTCCGCCGGACGCCCCCAAGATCAGGAACTGTCAGAAGTCGAACTGTTTTGCGGCTTCCGCGTCGGCTGCGACCTGGGCAGCCCCGACGAACACATTGTCGAAGCCCTCCATCGGCTGCAAGTCGTTGTATCCCTCAATACCGAGGTCTGTGCCGGCGGCGATCTTGCCTCCCTCATGCAGAATCTTGGCAATCTGCAACTGTGCCTCGCCTGCCAGGGCTGGGTCCCAGAAGAAGATCTTGTCGATGGAGCCGTCGGCCAGGTACTGGTTGGCCACCGACGGGATCGAAGTCCCCATCACGCAGACCTTGTCCTCCAGACCTGCTTCCTGAACGGCGCGGGCGATGCCGGGCACATCGTTGCCCGCAGACCCCTGGAAGGCTGCGAGGTTCGGGTACTTCGCAAGCAATTCCTTGGCGCGCTGGTAGGCCGTGTCCTGATCATCGGTGCTCTCGATCGGGGTCTCGACACGCTTCATCTCCGGGAACTTCTCCTGCTGGTAATCGTAAGCAGCCCCCACCCACTCCATGTGGGTCTTCGCGGTCAGACCGCCGACGAACTGGACGTACTCACCCTTGCCCCCGGTGCACTCACCGAGGTTCTTCATGATGTCCGACCCGTAGGCCACGTTGTCGAAGGCCTCGATGTCAACGTCGACGTTCTTGATGCCGGTGGCCTCATGTGAGACAACAATGATTCCCTGCTCCCGAGCCTGCGTCAGAACGCTCTCGAGTGCCTCCGGTGAGTTGGGAACCACTGTGATGGCGGTTGGTTTCTGTGCGATCAGATCCTGGACAATCTGCACTTGCTTCTCGGGACTGACGTCGTCAGCTCCTTCTTGGCGTGCATCGATGCCTGTGCGCTCAGCAAAGGCTTTGACCCCCTGCTCCATACGCTGAAACCAGGGGATGGTCTGCGCTTTGACGACTGTCACCATCACCACATCGCCGCTGCTGGCACCATCGGTGGACTGGCCGGGGGTGGGTGACGTTTCACCGACGGTGCCACACCCGGTCAGCGCCAACGACAGGCCGGCGACCAGTGCGCCACCCCGAAGTAGATACTTGCGTGTCATTCGTTGACTCCTTCGTGAACGAGTTAATGCCTGCGAGGGTTCAGCATCTTCGCTGACGACGCACCTTGCTTGCTTGAGAGTGAAGCTAGACCAGTTGTGGGTACTCGTCAAGCAAAACCACACATAAATTTTTGGTAACGAACAGGTTCACGTATGAAAACTAACAAAAAATGTGCGTTTTGGGACAGGACATGTTCACATGGAGCTAGTGTTCGTGGCACCGAAACTGAGGGAGAACATGTCCAGACAAGCAGAGATCGTCGACGTCCTAAAGGATGAGGGGTTCCAATCTGTCCGTGACCTTGCGCTCCGTTTTGACGTCACTCCAGCCACCATCAGGCGCGACCTGACACAGCTCGAAGCGATGGATCTTCTGCGGCGGACGCACGGAGGAGCGACGCTGGTGAAGCAGGCAGAGACTCCCAATCACTTCAAGGAAGCCCTGCATCTGCCCGAAAAGGCCGCCATCGGGAAAGCTATGGCGGAACGGGTGTTGGACGGCCAGACGATCCTGCTGGACACTGGTACGACCACCCTTGAAGTTGCTCGCCACCTGAAGCATGAGCGGGTGACGGTCGTCACCAGTGACTTGCGGATCGGGCTGGAGATCGCGCGGAGGCGCTCTGCTCACCTCGTTTTTATCGGTGGAGAATTGCTGCCCGACTCCTACGCCATGTGGGGCCCCACCTCCGTACAACAACTAGCCAATCTTCGCGTAGACGTGGCAATCATGGGCTGTGACACTGTTGCCGAGGATGGCCTGCATCACTCCACGAGCTACGAAGTCGAGGTGAAGAGACAGATGCTGTCGATCGCGCGCGAGGCCTTCTTCGTGGCTGACAGCTCGAAGTTCGGCCGCGAGGCCCTGTTCAAAGTGTTTGACCTGACTGCCTTCACGGCGGGCATCACGGACTCGATGCTTGATGCACTACGGGCTTCACGCTTCGACATCCCCATCATTCAGGCTCCGGTCCACCCCAGGGTGTGAATGAAACGGACCAGACCGAGACGTCAGGGACTGATACTGCCAGCTGTTGCGTTGGTGGGGACGTCAGGGGGGACATGGACTCACAGGCGTCGGAGGAGCGTGGATGCCTTCAGCGTCCCTCTTCGAGTGAAACTTCGCTGATCGCTGGGATGAGGAGCGTGTTGGGCGTCCGGTCGCTCCTTTTGTTCGTCCTGGCAGCAGTGGCTGAGATCGGGCGCGCATGGCTGGTGTGGCAGGGCGTTCGGGAACACCGCGGGTGAATCTGGATTGGCCTCGGTGTGATTGCCCTCGGTCTCTACGGCGTCGTGGCGACGCTCCAACCGGACGCGAACTTTGGACGATTCCTCGCCGCGTACGGCGGCGTCTTCGTGGCGGGATCATTGGCCTGGGGGATGGTCGTTGACGGATTCGGTCCGGACCACTGCGATGTCGCCGGCGCCCTCCTCTGCCTCGCTGGAGTGGCGGTCATCCTGTCCGCACCCAGGAGCGCCTGACGGCCGACGATTCGGGATGCTCGTAGACTTGGCTACAGCGGGTCCCGCCTTCCCCTGCGCGCCCCTGCACGCCGGGGGATGGTGTCCTCGGGCGAATGGCCGAATCATCTCCCGCCCTGGGCAGGCTCAGGCGTCGACCCGATCGGATGTGACCGGAGACGTTGCCGGCACCCGTTCGCCCTTGGACATTGCGGTGATGCCCTTGGTGTTGCGCAGCAGCCGCATCGCATTGATGATCACGATCAGTACCGAGCCTTCGTGCACCAGCATGCCGATCGACATCGTGACCCCGCCGGCGAAGACACCGACGAGCAGCGCCACAACCGTGATCAGCGAGATCGCCATGTTCTGCTGCATGACGGTGACGGTGCGCTTGGCCAGGCTGATGGCCTCGGGCAGCTTCAGCAGGTTGTCGCCCATGAGTGCGATGTCCGCGGTCTCGACGGCGACAGCCGAGCCGGCCGCACCCATCGCCACGCCGATATCGGCGATGGCCAGGGCGGGGGCGTCGTTCACGCCGTCGCCAACCATCGCCACGGTGTGGCCCTGGGCCTGCAGATTTGCGACGGCATCCAGCTTGTCCTCGGGCAGGAGGCTGGCGTGGATCTCGTCGATGCCGGTGGCCCTGCCGATGGACTCGGCCACGAGCCGGGTGTCGCCGGTGAGCATGACGACCTTCTCAACCCCTGCGGCGTGAAGGCGCCGGACCATCTCGGCCGCATCCTCACGGACCTCGTCAGCGACGGCGACGAGCCCGATGACGTTGTCCTCGACCGCCACGATCATGGCCGTCCTGCCGTGGGCGGCGAGGTCCTCAGCCTGACGGGCCGCGCCCACATCGTCGCGGATGCCGTACTCCTCCAGCAACGCCGAGTTGCCGACCAGGACGCGCCTGCCGTCCACGTCCGAGACAATGCCCTTGCCGGGGACCGGTGTCACGTCGCCGGGGATGCCGCGCGGCGCCACGCCCTCGTCCACGGCTTTCTGAAGGATGGGGCGGGCCAGGGGGTGCTCGGAACCGGCCTCGGCCGCGGCTGCCCATCGAAGCACATCGCTGCTGCTCGACGTCGCGTCCAGCACAATGATGTCGGTCAGGCTGGGTGTGCCCTTGGTGAGGGTGCCCGTCTTGTCCACCGCAACGGCGGAGATCTTGGCGGAGGTCTCGAGGTACTCACCGCCCTTGATGAGGATGCCGTTGCGGGCGGAGCGGCCGATGCCGGCGACGATCGCCACCGGGATGGAGATGACCAGCGCACCGGGGCACCCGATGACCAGCAATGTGAGGGCCAGCACGATGTCGCCCGTGACAAGCCCGGCCACCACCGCCAGCAGCATGACACCGGGTGTGTACCACTTCGAGAAGCGATCGATGAAGGCCTGGGTCTTGGCCTTGCTGTCCTGCGCCTCCTCCACGCGGTGGATGATGCGGGCGAGGGTCGTGTCTGCGCCCACACCCGTGGCGAGCACCTGCAGGAAGCCGCCACGGGAGACGGTCCCGGCGAAGACTGCGTCGGACGCGACCTTCTCCACGGGGATGGACTCACCGGTGATGGATGCCTCATCGACGGCGCCGGTGCCAGAGACGACCTCGCCGTCAACGGGCACCTTGGCGCCGCTCTTGACCAGCACGATTTCACCCATGCGCACCTCGGCGGCCGGGACCTCCACCTGAGCGCCGTCACGCATGACGATGGCAACATCGGGGGCCACCGCGACGAGTTCCGCCAGAGCTGAGCGGGTCTTGTTCAGCGTCGCCGCCTCCAGGGCGTGACCGATGGTGAACAGGAAGGTGACCGCGGCTGCTTCCCAGAAGTTGCCGATGAGGATGGCACCGATGGCGGCGACGGAGACCAGCAGGTCGATGCTGATGTACTTCACCGCCAGGGCGCTGATCGCCTTGAGGATGATCCCGTAGCCTGCGGCGACCGCCGCGGCGAGCATGAAGACATCGGCGAGGGTGAAGAACGTAGCGCCGGTGGCGTGCGTTCCGGCGTCGATCCACCACCGCGGAGTGATGATGGGGTTGTACACGCCTCCTGCGATGCGTTCCACCGCCCAGGAGGCGATGATCAGCAGGCCGGAGATGACGGGGATGGCCCACTTGCCGTGGAGCCACGTGCGGAAACTGTTCACTGCCGTGCGTCCCTTCGTGAGGTTGTCGATGGTGGGGTGGGTCAGAATGCCGAGGGGCGGGCGGTGTATCCCGCCCTTGCCACCGCGGCGACAATGTCGTCGACGGAGGTGACGTCCGGGTCGTGGTCGACCTCGATCCGCGCGGAGGCGAAATGGACCTTCACGGATTCGACGCCCTTGAGACGGCCGACCTGCTTCTCGATCTTGGCGACGCAGGAGGGGCAGGAGAAGCCTTCGGCGCGGAGGCTGGTGTGGGTGGTGGTGATGGCAGTCATGATCTGAGTCCTGTTCGTTGATGTCTGGTGTGTTCGACATCTTCAAAGTACGAGAGAAGCCCCGGGGCCACCTTGACCAACGTCAAGTCCAGCTGGCGGGTTCTCCCGGCATGAGGCTCACCCCTCGGCCCATCCGTGAATCGGGGCGCAACGTGCCCAACCCGTCGGTGGATCCGTCCTCACCGACGGCGACAAAACTGCCATGACAAGGGTGGACCACCGGGAACCGCGGTACCTTGTGGGTGTGGCACGCCCACCCCGGATGGCGCCCAGAAGGGTTCAACCATGAACAAGCTCAACGTGGCGGCAAAGTCGCGTGAACTGGCCAAACAGGCAGCGACGGCGTCAAGTGGCCGGGCCTCGCAGACGGTGTTCGGCGGTCATGAGAAACAACTTCGCCAGACCGTGATCGCCATGCGGGAGGGAACCACACTGGCGGAGCACGCCAACCCCGGTGAGGCGACCCTGCTGGTGATCAGTGGCCGATTGTGGCTGACCAGCGGTGAGGACAGGTGGTCCGGTCGCGAGATGGACTACCTGGTGGTGCCGGACGCGCGGCACGGCATCGAAGCAGAAACCGACACCACGTTCGTGCTGACGGTGATGATGCCTCCTCGCTGATCCCGTGGATCGGGCCTTGCGGGAACGAGGGGCTTGCGGTCGATGCTCGAACAATCGCTGGGCGGGGCCGCGTCACAAGGTGATGACTCCCGAGGGGGTCAGACCAACTGCAGCGTCGTGATGCAGGTGGCACCTTCCTTGTCGGAGGAGAAGGCCACTTCCCCGGTCTTGCCGTCCTTGGTCACGGTGACTGTGCCACTGACGTCCTTGGGAACCCAGAAACCGACGAATCCGTTGGCGTAGGTGGTGGCGTCCTCGTCCACGAGGGTTTCGCCGTCCTCAGAGACGACGGTGACGTGGACATCGGTGTTGGTCAGCTCACCCTGGCAGGTGCCGAGGCTGTGGAAGTAGCAGTCGTGGGTGCGGCTCTCATAGGGCGCCACCGAGATGTAGAACTCGTCGCCGTCGAGCGGCAGCGTCGCCTGGGTGGTGCCGTCGTCAAGCGTCACCTCGTCGTAGCGGACCGATGCCATCAGAGGGAGCGGTCGGGCAGTCGGATCCTGGTCCAGAGCCTCAACAACTTCCTGCGGGCTCTTGCCGGAAAGTCCGCGCGAGGCCAGGATCGCCTCAGCGTCACCGGCGACGGTGTGCGAGGTCGCCGAAGGTGCGGGCGTCGGCCCGGTTGAGGCGGAGCATCCGGCCACGGCTCCGAGGCTGAGCAGGGAAACAGCAGTCAGGAGAGCGGTGCGTGCGCGGTTCATGGTGCGTCAATGTCCTTCTGTCGTCGTTGCGTGGTCACAGGTTCTGCAGGAGTTCCTGCATCTGGTGAATCTCGATCTGCTGCGCGTCGATGATGCGTTGCGCCAGTTCCAGTGCCTGAGGATTGTTGCCGTCACGCAATTCTTCCTCCGCCATCGCGACGGCCCCCTCATGGTGGGCGATCATGGACGACAGGAACTGGTTGTCAAACTCGGTGCCGGTCCCCTCCTGGAGCTCGGCCATGACCTGCTCCTGCGACTTGCCATTCATGTCCATGCCCCCGTGGTCCATACCGGCATGACCGCCCGGTTCCACGGGTTCCCCCCACGCGCTCAGCCAGCTCTGCATCAGCTGGATTTCCGGCAGTTGGGCCCCCTCGATCGTCGCGGCAACCTCCTTGACCTCGGATGATGCGGCCTGCTGAGCGGCAAGTTCTGACATCTCCAGGGCACCCTGGTGATGGATCGTCATCATCTGGGCGAATGTCACATCGGCATCGTTGTGCTCTGCGTCGACGACGGACGGGGGATCGCTCGTCGGCTGTGCGACAGACGCGGTCGAGGTGGCTGTGGCAGCGGGGACGCTGGTGGTTGCCTCAGGGGCTGCGGGCGGGTTGGCTGCGCATCCAGCGAGGCTGATGGCAAGCATGGCGCCCACGAGCACGGCGGCGACACGAGTTGATGACTTCACGATGTTTCCTCTGGAGCGGGGACGAAGTGGTTTCCAGCGTGCCCGGCGTCGAAGCGATCCCTCGTCAGGAACGGTGAAGGTTTGGTGAAGAAGGCAGTGACAGAGTGAAGGTGGCGCCTCTTCCCGGCCCGTCGCTGTGCGCCTGCAGATCGCCGCCGTGGGCGCGGGCGATGGCCCGCGCGATGGCCAGTCCCACTCCTGTCCCGGAACCGTCAGCGCGGGACCGGGCGGGGTCGGCGCGGTAGAAGCGTTCCATGACGTGGGGCAACGCTCTCGGGTCGATGCCCTCGCCATCGTCCACCACCTCAACCAGCACAAGCCCGTCGCTCACGGAGCACCGAACCTCGACGTGCCCCCCGGAAAAGGTGTGTCGCAGAGCATTGGCCAGGAGGTTGTCCAGCACCTGCCCGATGCGTGCCCGGTCCGCATGGATGGTGACGCCGGGTCCGGCAGGGATCACCAGTCCCACACCTGCCTCCGCGAAGCGCTGTGTCCACTGTCGTGCGAATGCCTCCAGGACATTCGCCGTGCTGATGTCCTCCAGTGACAGGCGCGGACGGCCCTCCTCTGCGGTGCTCACGTCCCGAATGTCGGAGGCGAGCCGAGCCAGGCGCGCAGATTGCGCCCGGAGCGTGGCATAGGTGTCGGGGCCCGGGATGAGCACGCCGTCCTCGAGTGCTTCCAGAGTGACGTCGATGGCGGCGATGGGGGTTCGCAGCTCGTGCGCGACATCGGTGAGCAGTGTGCGCCGCCGTGCTTCGGTCGTCTGGATCTGGGCGGACATGCCATTGAACGCGTCGGCCACCCGCTCCAACTCCGGGCTCGACCCGTCGAGCTGCACCGGCTGGTCGTAGCGGCCCGCGGACACGCGTAGCGCACCTCTGCCGAGAGCGTCCAACCAACGCCCCAGCCGCCTTGTGGTGACCACGCTCACCAGCAGCGCTCCGACGGCAGCAACCAGGAGCCCGATCCCGATGGACTGCAACCCGGCAGAGTAGAAGGCTTCCTGCGCATGTTCCAGCACATCAGGCTGGTCGCCATGACCTGCGCGACGCATGTGGTCGTTGAACACTGCGGGGCCCACGAGCGCCGCAGCAACGACGATGCTCACAGTCATGCCCAGCACCACCAGGCTCTGTCCCACCAACAGCCGGCGCGCAAGGGACCCGCTGCCCTGCCTCACGCGCCCTGCCCCATCCGGTAGCCGTGGCCGCGGACGGTGGTGACGTAGAGCGGGTCTGCGGCCGAGTCCCCCAGCTTGCGGCGCAGGTTGCCGATGTGCACGTCGACGAGGTGCTCATCGCCTCCCCAATGGCTGCCCCAGACGGCATCGATGAGCTGCCGCCTGGAGTGGGCGAGCCGGGGTTGCGAGGACAGGGCATCCAGCAGGTCGAACTCGGTGGCCGTCAGTTCCACGAGCAGCTGGCCCACCCTGACCTGACGGCTCACAGGGTCGATGACCAGGTCACCGAAGACCCGATCGGCAGCCAGTCCCGGCGCGCGGGGACGCCTCAGTTGCGCCTCCACCCGGGCCACGAGCTCGCGGACGCTGAAGGGCTTGCTCATGTAGTCGTCGGCACCGGCGGCCAGACCCTCGAGTGTGTCCTCCTCCTCCACGCGCGCTGTCAGCATGATGACGTAGCAGGTGGAGAAGGTCCGCAGCCGTCGGCAGACCTCCATACCGTCGAGGCCGGGCAGCCCCAGGTCGAGAACCACCACGTCGGGACGCCACTCGAGGGCGGCATCCACGCCGTCAGGACCGGTGTGGACGGCCCGTGCGTCGAACCCGGCGCGACCCAGATAGTTGACCACCGTCCCGGCCAACACCTGTTCGTCCTCGATGACCAAGACACGAGGCACAGCTGTGGGCTTCTTGTGAGGCTCCTGCATTGCCCCCGCCGAACCCAAGGCTGCCCGCGTCGCGCTCATGAGTGGTGAGGCGGTGTGTCGTACACAACGTGTTCGGTGTGCTGGAGGACGTTGGTGACAAGCGCGGCGACGTGTTCGTCGGGTTGGCCGTAGTAGATGGTGGTGCCATCACGGCGCGACACCACAAGGCCACCCGAGCGTAGTTTCGCCAAGTGCTGGGACACGGCCGGACCGGGCCGGCCGAGGGCTCCGGCGATGTCAGTCACCGACATCTCGGTCCCCTCCAGCATGGCCAGAATCGCCAACCGTGTCCGCTCCGCGAGCAGGCGCAGGACATCAACAGCGACGTCGAGGTCAGCATCGCGCGGAATCCCGGGCAACGTGGTGGCGACGAATGTCATGACCCCACCATGCCATGCTCACTCACCGGAGTGCGCTGCCACAACCACGCCGACAGCAGTGTCGCGCAACCCGCCACACCGGCCAGCGCGAGGGCTGTGACGGTCAGGCTGATCCCCCCCAGCCACCCCGCGACGGGGTAGGTGACCAGCCAGCACGCGTGGGAGAGCGAGAACTGGGCCGCGAACGCAGCCGCCAGGTCACGGGAGGCGACACCGCGCCGAATCAGGCGACCCACAGGGGTCTCGACAGCCGCCCAGCCGATACCCACCAGGATCCACAATCCGGCGACCACCGTCAGGCCCACGGTGGGTCTCGGCGCGGAAAGGGCGAGGGGGATCAACCCCGTCGCCAACGTCAGGAGCACCGCACCACCGAGCATCACCGACCGCTCTGTCCAGCGGCGCAACACACGCGGCAGCGCGATCGCTGCACCCATCGACCCTGCACCGTTGGCCGCCAGCAGCAGCGCCACCATGGCATCTCCCTGATCAAAGGTGCTGCGGGCAATCACAACGGTCTGAACAAGAACGAAAGCCCCCGCCGCCGCCACCGCCAGGTTGAGCGCCAGGACAGGGCGCAACCCGGGGGTCTTCAGGAACAGCACGATGCCGTTGCGGGCCCGCTGGCCGAACGGCATCTCCGGCACCCCATCCGAAGGCGTGTCGCGCCGCGGCAGCACGGTCGACACCACCAGCACCGCGGAGCCTGCGAAACCGATCCCGGTTCCGAAGAACAAAGCCGTCGACGGCACCACCAGCAACAGCACAGCAGCCAGCATCGGGGACAGGACCGCCTCCAGATCGTATGCAAGACGGGACAGTGACAGGGCTGATGTGTAGTCCTCCTCCCCCGGCAGGATGTCCGGGATCACGGACTGGAACGTCGGGGTAAACGTCGCTGATGCCGCCTGCAGGACGAAAATCAGCACGTACACCTGCCACGCCTGCCCGACGAACGGCAACGACACTGCCACCAACAACCGCACCAGGTCGGCACCCACCATGACCGCCCGACGCGGCAACCGGGCCAAAGCCGCCGCAGCCAACGGAGCAACAAAGACGTAGGCCACCATCTTGACGGCCAGCGCCGTCCCCAGAACACCACCCGCGTTCCCCGGGTCCAGTTGGTAGACCAACAGCCCCAACGCCACCGTCGCCAGACCCGTCCCCGTCAGAGCAACAATCTGGGCAAGGAACAGCCGACGATAAACGGGGTTGCTCAAGACGCGAAGCATGCCTCTAGACTTCTATATACCTGCATAACTGCGCAACTGCGCATTCAAGGACTGAAGAGCCGAGCAGTTGGGGGCACCCCGGTCCACATCGGTCGATCCAGCAATCAGGACTCGAGATGCTGTCGCAGGACCACTGCCGCGACGGACGAAGGCATCCCCGTCCCTTTCGTGATCCATGGGCACTGTTACTTTGAGGAGTGGGTGTGAGTCAACCAGCAAGCAGCCCGGCCAACGGCGTGGAGGCCGCACCAACACTGCTCGACCGCACGTTTCGGATCAGCCTCCTCCTCAAGGGCCTGGACGGGGTCCTGGAACTCATGGGCGGGGTCCTGCTGTTGGTGGTCTCGCCAGCCCGGCTCAACTCGCTGACCCGGTTCCTGACACAGCACGAACTCTCGGGGGACCCCAACGACCTCATTGCCAATGCCCTGCGGCATTACACGAGCACCATGAGCGTGTCGTCATCCCTGTTCGGGGCCGTGTACCTGCTCCTCCATGGGCTCGTGAAAATCGTGCTGGTTTGGGCGGTACTCAAGGACAAGCTGTGGGCCTATCCCTGGATGATTGCATTCGTACTGGTCTTCATCGCCTACCAGAGCTACCAACTGGTGATGGGCTTCACCACCGGGATGGCACTACTGACCGCCTTCGACATCTTCATCGTCTGGCTCACACTCCACGAATACCGAGTACGCAAGACCCGCACCTTGACCACCTCCAGCTAGCCCCATCACCCACCTGACGCCACGACGGCCATCATGCCGGCGTCCTCATGGTCGAGGATGTGGCAGTGGTAGACGCTGCGGCCCGGGTGGCGGGCGAAGTCCACGAGCACCTTGATGGATCCACCTGCCGTCACGTTGACGACGTCACGCCACATAGGTTCGTCGACACTCCTTCCATGTTCCTCGACGACCTGCATCGGCCAGACGTGCAGGTGGAAGGGGTGGTCCATGGTCGTGGGATTGCGGATCGTCCACTCCTCCACCGTGCCGGTGGTCACGCTCTGGTCGGTGCGTTCACCGTCGAAGGGCCGGTCGTCGAAGCCGAATACCATCCCTGCGCCCATCCCTTGCATGCCCATGGTCATGGTGATGTCGCGGCGATTGTCCGGGCCACGATCGCGCAGGTCCCGGTCCGGTATCCGTTGTGCACTCACCCGTCCATCGATGGGCAGGTCGTCACCGTCCACAACGAGCGTGGCCAGGGTGGCGGGACCGGAAAGATCTCCGCTGCCCACCATCCCCATCATCCCGCGCCCACGGTCGTATCCAAGGGTGGCCAGTTCACCTGTCCCGCGCCGCATCCTCACCAGCAGGTCGGCCCGGTTCCCCGGCGCGAGCAGCACGTCGTCAACGGGTCGAGGAGTCCTCTCGTGGCCGGAATCCATGCCCACCAGCCAGATGTCCTGACCCGGCGCTGCGAGGCGCAGGTAGCGGGAGGTGCAGGCGTTGACCACTCGCCACCGTTCGAGCTCGCCCGGCCGTGCCGACAGCAGGGGCTGGGACTGGCCGTTCACCAGCAGGAGCTCGCCCTCCCGTCCGTTCATGGTCTGTGCATGGGAGACCTGAGCGACGGCTCCATCACTACTGAGCGTGACGTCCGAGATGACGAGGACCCTGTCACGGGGAGAGGGCGCCTCGTGTTCGTCCTGGACGAGGATGGTGCCGTAGAGGCCGCCGAAGACCTGGTCGGGCACCGAGCCGTGATGGTGCGGGTGGTACCAGAACACGCCGGTGGGGTGATCCGCCGGCACGTCGAAACGAAAGTCAAAGTTCTCGCCGGGACCGATGCTCAGGAACGGGTTGTCCCCGTTGCCCTCCGGCGACACGGCGAGGCCGTGCGTGTGCACATTGGTGGGCTCATCCAGGTTGTTCACCAGCCGCACCTCGAGCCGGTCACCCGGCCGGAGAATCCACGTCGGCCCGGGAACGGATCCGTTGTAGGTCAGCATGCGCCCCGCGACTCCGGCGATGTCCACCTCCGTCCGCGAGGCGACGAGCTCGGTACGCAATACGCCATCCCGGCTGCGCAACTCTGCCGGCTGCACCAACTCCCGTCCTGAATTCGGGGTGCTCCCCAAGGATCCCGCCGTCCAGGGCAGACCGGTCTGGGACAGTCCCACGCCACCGACCAGAATCCCGGCAGCCCCGACGGCACCCATCTGGAGCGTCTGACGACGATTGATTCCGTCCCTCATCCGTGCTCGCCCAGCTGTTGGAGACGGTCCTGGTACTCGGCAGTATCGATCTCACCTCGGGCGTACCGCTCGTCAAGGATCTCGCGGGCCCGGCTCCGCCCCATCGGTCGGGAATCCGACCTCCCAGCTCTCGAGCCGCGCACCAGCATCATCACGAGCAGCACCACAAGAAGCACCACTCCCGCAACCAGGACGGCCAGGAACAACCAGCTCCACCCCATCCCGCCCCCCATCCCATTCCAGCCGCCCATCATCTGCCCCTCCCGACCTTGATACCCCGGCGGGTATCCATGCCATCGACAGTAGGCCTCTCCTCACCTCGGGACAAGGCTCAGAGCGCGTCTTCACCAGATCTTCATTCAGGCCCCGACCTCCGCATCATGTGACGGCGGAACAAGTCCGGCATCTGCCCAACCACGCGACGAGGGAGCCGGCGCATCGACAAGAATCAGACGTAGCGAAGACTCCCCCGCGCCGCGATTCACGCCCAGGAGAGAGCGTCGTCCTCGTGGATGCGTGGGAGGCCCCCCTCTGTCGGTGCTCCACACGCTCACGAAACGCAGCCAGGCGCTCACGCCTGCGCTACAGGAACTGGAGGCCTGGGCTCAGGAGAACCTCACAGCCGAACGGCGCCTCGGCGACTACTGAGACCGAGCAGCAGGTGCGGCAGAGCGACAACGCCAGAAAACAGTCTGGATCGGTCAACGGTGGTCTCGACGCTCATGCACATCCTCGTACCTCAGCACAGTCGGAGTCAGCAGAGGAGTGGAGCCAGACGTCCTGTGCCGGGTCGCGACGTGGGACGGATCCATCGCCAATCAAGGGACGGTTGCGAAAGGTGCGAGGATGATCAGCAGATTCTCGGACCTGGAGGTTGCCCCATGACCATGCCTTTCGATGACGACGCGCGCTTTGCCGACTACGCCCACCCGCAACGCATAGTGGGCACGAAGTGGTTGGAGCGCCACCTGGGCAGCGAGGACCTCGTCGTTGTGGAGTCCGACGAGGACGTGCTGCTCTACGAGGTGGGCCACATCCCGAGCGCCGTGAAGATCGACTGGCATCTCGACCTCAATGACCCCGTCACCCGCGACTACATCGACGGTGAGGCCTTTGCCCGGCTCATGAGCGCCAAGGGCATCACGCGGGACACCACGATCGTCGTCTATGGGGACAAGTCGAACTGGTGGGCCGCCTACGCGATGTGGGTGTTCACTCTCTTCGGCCACGAGGACGTGCGGCTGCTCGACGGCGGACGCGCACTCTGGCAGGCCGAGGGCAGGGCCATGACACGCGCCGTGGAGAGCCGGGAGCCCACTGACTACCCCGTCGTCGACCGCGATGACTCAGTCGAGCGAGCGTACCTACCGGCGGTGCTCGACTTCCTCGGCGGACAACTCGTCGACGTGCGCTCGGAACCTGAGTACACGGGAGAGCGCACGCACATGCCCGACTACCCACAGGAGGGTGCGCTGCGCGGCGGGCACATCCCCGGTGCGGTGTCGGTGCCCTGGGCGAAGGCCGCGAACGACGACGGCACGTTCCGCTCGCGCGCCGAGCTCGAGCAGATCTACCTCACCGAGCAGGGACTTGATCCGAGCGAGCCGGTCGTGGCGTACTGCCGCATCGGGGAACGCTCCGCCCACAGCTGGTTCGCCCTCAAACACTTGCTGGGCTTCGAGGACGTGCGCAACTACGACGGTTCCTGGACGGAGTGGGGAAACCTGGTGCGGGTCCCCATCGTCAAGGGCGCGGAGCCCGGGGAGGTCGCGCGGTGAGCGAGCAGCAGCCGAACGGTCGGTCACTGCCCCCGGCGCTGGCCCAGGTGGTCGAGGACTTCAACGACCTCGAAATCCCCGACCGCTTGCAGCTGCTGCTGGAGTTCAGCGACGGGTTGCCTCCACTGCCCCAGCGCTACGCCGAGCATCCCGAACTTCTCGAGCCGGTACCGGAATGCCAGTCGCCGATCTTCCTCCACGTCGAGGTCGAGGGCGACGACGGGGACGCCGTCGTGCACCTGTACTTCTCCGCTCCCCCGGAGGCGCCGACGACACGTGGTTTCGCCGGCATCCTGCACGAAGGGTTGGACGGGCTCAGCGCCGCCGAGGTGCTCGCAGTACCGATGGACTTCACGGACCACCTCGGTCTGGGTGAGGCCGTCTCGATGCTGCGGCTCCGCGGCATGGCTGCCATGCTCTTCCGGATCAAGCGTCAGGTGCAGGAGAAGATGGCCGGCTGAGCGCCACGGCCGGCAGGCAGGCAGACAGGCAGGCAGGCAGGCAGGCAGGCAGACGCTCACGCCGCCGTCGAATGGTTCCACGATGTGCGTCGAGCAGGAACCACGACCCCACGCGAAGTCCTGATCGCGGGCTTGCGAACGTATAATTTTCTCATCACCGGGCCGCTAACGGCAGGCTCTCTTCCATCGAGAATGGGCAGTGAGGAAGTGGTGCAGTGAACGCTCTCGAGATGGCCACAGCCGAGCGCCTCGACCTGGCCAATTTTCTGGCGACTCTGACGCCCGGGCAGTGGGAGGCACCGTCGCTGTGTGAGGGCTGGCGCGTGCGGGACGTGGTCGCCCATGTCATGAGCTTCGACAACGTCAGCCTGTTTGGCATGCTCCGACGTGCCATCCGCAGCCGGTTCGTTCACATCAATCAGGTGGGCGTTGACGAACTCGCATCACTGAGTACCGAGCAACTCCTCACCATGCTGCGGGCTCATCTGAGGCCACAGGGGCTGGCCACAACCTTTGGGGGCAGGCTCGCACTACTCGATGCCACCATCCACCACCAAGACATCCGCCGGCCGCTGGGTGAGCCACGCCGGATTCCGACTGATCGACTGCTGTGCGTGCTGAAGGACGCCGTGCGCAGCCCTGAGCTGCCGGGACGACGCCTGGCCCGAGGTGTACGCCTTGCGCCGACCGACCTGGACTGGAGTCACGGCTCGGGACCGGAGGTTACGGGACCCGCGGAGGCCATCCTGATGGCGATCACCGGACGGGTGCATGCCAACGGGGAGTTGGGCGGTCCAGGACTGCCGGTGGTGGCCTCTCGTCTCGTCCACTGACAACACAGGCCCTCCCGGGGGCAGGATGGTTGGTGCCCTCCTCAGTCCAGTGCATGTGGAAGTTTTGTCCTTCCCGTGCGCCTGGGATTCGACGGTGGCGGGACAACGGGACCGATGTCCCCGTCCGGGGCCTCGTCCAGATCGACGATGACGGGCGCGTGGTCACTGGGGAGCTTTCCCTTGCGCGCGGCACGGTCCACCCATGCTGCCGCGACCCGCTCCGCCACCGGCGGGGAGGCCAGGACGAGATCGATCCTCATGCCCAGGTCCTGGTGAAACATCCCAGCACGGTAGTCCCAGTAGGAGAACAGTCGTGGGTGCTCCGGCCAGTGGACACGCGTCACGTCGATCAGGCCCAGAGCGGCCAGGCGTTGCCGTTCCCGAACAGTCACGTGGGTCTGGCCGACCCAGGCGGCGGGGTCGAACAGGTCGGCATCGGCGGGCGCGACGTTCATGTCGCCACACAGCGCCACCGCTGCCGGGCCAGCGGCGATGGCCGCCGCGAGGGCGTCGAACCATTCAAGCTTGTAGGCGTAATGGTCGGAGTCCACCTCGCGCCCGTTGGGCGCGTACAGGCTGTGAATGCGCACGCCGTCGCAGGTGCCGCTGATCGCTCGCGCCTCAGTGTCGCCGCGGAAGACGGGTTGGCCGGGGAAGTCGCGCTCCACATCGGCCAGACCGACGCGCGAGAGCAGCGCCACGCCGTTGAATCCCCCCTGACCGTGGTGAGCCACCTCATAACCGAGATCACCCAACGGTTCGTTGAGGAGATCGGCGAATGCCACATCAGTCAGCTTCGTCTCTTGAAGGCAGACGACGTCGGGCTGGCGCGCCTCCAGCCACGTCAACAACCGCGGCATCCGCTGCTTGGCGGAGTTCACGTTCCAGGTGGCGATCCTCATCTTCGTGAGGCTACCCGCCGGGCGTGGATGCGCTACCCGGGAACACATCACTTCAACGTGCCATCATCAGTCAGTTGAAGAGCGGCGGCATCGGTCTGTATTCCTGCAGAGTGAAAGCGTGACCTCAACATCAACCTGAGTCTGGCTGGGCCCGCCGTGGCTGTGACAATTCGGACTAACCGCTTGGCGCAGGCGACAGCGGGTGCCCGATCCACTCGGTGCCCCTGTCGAACCCCCGACGTGTGGAGCGCCGAGCCGGGAGCGCCTCACGGCGAGTGGCCGCTCAGAGCGGCGAATATTGGAGCCCGGGGCTACCGCGGCTCGACGCGACAATGAGACTACCCCACCGCTGCCAAAACCGAAGGGGAAATTCAGTCGAGGGTGCCTGAGCGCCACAGCCGTGCGCTCGCGGCCAAGTCGTCAGCCAGAGCCATCAGCCGCCCCGATGCCTGTTCGTCCGCGGTACGTAGAAAATCTCTTCCCGCCGACACCACGCGCGTGAAGGCGGCCGCGCGTTCCATAGCAATGCCGAAGTCGCCGTCGAAGACGCCTCGCAGAATGTCGTCGATGACGGAGCGCACCTCTTCGGGGCCGGTGGGATCTGCACCGGCAACAGCATGGTTGGGCTCGGAGTAGTGGACGCCTGCCGCATACTCGCGGGCCGCGGCGTCGAGATCGGCCAACACCCACTCCCGCATGATGTAGAGCCGGTACAAGACGCCGGGCAACGAGCGAGCAGGACGAGTGGCCCACAAATCGGCGAGCGTGGTGATCCCCACCTCATCCACGACTGCCATCAGACGTCTTGTCACCTGAGGGTCGGTGCCCGCACGCCCAACGCCCAGCAGGACCGCAGCTGTTTCGTGGGCGGCGTGCAGCTGGGCCACCGGGTCGGTGCCCACTGCCATGGCGTCGAGCGCGGCTGAGTCCCGCAATGCGGGGCGGCGGGGTTTCGGTACGTCAGTCATTGACCCCCAGACTAGTCAGCAGCGCCACCACACGTTGGTCTCGCACGTGCGCCAGCGTCCCGAGAATGCATCTGATGTTCGTCGGCGCCCGAGGAGACCAGTCGAGAAACGCTCCGATTCTCGTACCGTTCACCGCTCCAGATGCAGTGGCGAGTGACCAACTGGACCATTTCGGCGGCACTACACGCGATCGGCGAGTACGTGCGACGACGGATCCTGATCATGGAGTTGAACGGAGTTCGACCCCCGCGGCACGCCGGATGAGCCGTTCGTTTGACGAGGGAAAGGGGCAGAACTTCGACAAGCACGTATGACGCAAGGTTGGCCGGGGCGGCACCACCGTTACGCCTGGCTCGTCGGTTCCGCGGGTTTGACGCTCCAACGACTGGTCAGCGTCACTGATTCATCTGGATCAAGGTCGGTCAGCGGGGAAAGCGGCTCGAACTCGACCAAGCGCGCGGTTGCCTCGAGACCATCAAGGCCTGGCAGAGGCCCCCCGTGGTCGGTCTGCATCCACAGTTGGAAGGGGCAGTCGTCCGGATAGACCGACTGCGTGGCAACGTCGAAGTCAAGGATCAGGGTCGGCTGCCCCGACCTCTGGAGTCGGACACGTCCCGCGGGGCTCCGGAATCCGATCTTCCCAACGGTCTCTCCGAACGGAACGCGGACCACTCCCTGTGACAACGTGTACGCCATTTCACCCAGAGGGGCGAACAACACCCGCGGTTCCTCGCGCCCGATGACGTCCACGAGGATCGCGCTCTCGTCGTTTCGCACATCTCGGGCGTCGAACGCGAGTTGGGTCACCCCCCAGGTTGCCCAACGAACACGCCGTGATGTTTCGTTGGTCAACGTCGCCGTCACACTGACCGACTCATCCGGTGAAATATGGAGGTCTCGCCGGATCCGCAACCCACTCCGGGAGTCGAAACCGCTCTCCATCACTACCCGATCCCGAGTCTTCTCCAGAATTCGGTAATGACCCGCATCCAGGACGGCGTCGGGTGGCCCCGGCCACTCGTCTGGGCCAGACCAGCCCTGGGGCGCCGGCCACGTCTTGTCCCCGCCCCAGTTCTGCCAGTCCGAGAATCCCGCTCCGGCCAGCGGCTGGAGGGCCTCGGCCAGCAGTTCCAGCTTCGGGCCCAGTAACGCAGGGTTGCGCCAGAGGAACTCGTGACCGCCAAAGCACATCGAGACCATCCTTCCCCCAAGACGCGGCATGACTCCAAGCCGGATGGTCCCTGCCTGGAGCCACACCACGTCCTGTGAGCTCATCGAGGGTTGATCCGATGGAACAGCAGACGCTCCGGCAGGCTGGTGGCGAAGTAATCAGTGTGGCCGTCGTCGTGGACAGCTACAGGGGGAATCGCCACCGGCCGGGCCTCACCAAGGTTGAGCGGAGGATCCTCACGCGGGAGCCCGAGTGCATCCCGGGCAGCGTCCCAGGCTCCGAGAACCTCACCCTCCCCGCCCTCCCAGGGTTGGAACTGCCTGGATTCAATCCACACCAGCGCTTCACTGGCCCGCCCCGAGACGGTCAACAGGTTGGCGTAGCGCACCACAAGATCGTCGCGCCGCCCCACCAGAGTCGCTGCCAACTCCAGCCGCTGCAGGCGCTCCGAAACGGGATGCCCGAGCAGCTCGGCCAGCAGGTCCTGCTCGTAGAGAAGCCGAGCGTCTTCAGGAGCCAACTCTCGCGCCTTCATGAAGCACACCCACGATCGCTCGTCGTCCCCCGTGACGTTGTACGCGGCCAGTCCCGCGTTGCGCAAGAGCACGGCGTCAGCCAGTCCCCCGCTGACCGCCTCCTCCCACAGTTCCTGCGCCTCACTCCTGCGGCCGGCGTCGTAGAGCAGCATGCCCAGCAGTAACCGCGCGACTGCATCATCGGGCTCGGCGGCAATCGCTGCGACCAGTGCGTCGTGCGCATCCAAACCGACGGGAAAGGCCCACCGCCGGTCCGCAGCCCTTGCCAGCGAACGGTCCAGGGCTGCCGACGTGGCGTCACCCAGAAGCTGATGAGTTGCTGCCATCAAATAGTGGGCGACCGGACGGGCGTTGCCGGAGACCACAACGGGGCTCATGGTGGCGGCCTGCCAGACGCGTAACGCCTCAATGTGCTCCCCCGCCGCAGCCAGATCAAGTCCGAGGTCCACCAGCAAGTTCCCGTCGGTGGGCAGCGCGCCATCGGCAAGGAACGCGAGCACATCATCCACGCGGCTGTCGGAGCGTGCTGCGCGGAGCAGCACGCCGGCCTCGTCGAGTCGTCCGAGCCGGCGGAGCACAATGACACGTAGAGCGACGAGCCGTGGATGCTCGGCCCCGTGCAGGAGCAGTAATTCGACCTCAGCAAGCGCCCGAGCATGCTGACCATTCCGGGCGAGGATCGACGCCGTTTCGAAACCCGCAGGCATGACCCATGCGTTGTCCCATCCGGCCCGGCCGAACTGCCTCGCCGCCTCCTCCATCTCACCCAGCCGGAGAAGGATCAGTCCGAGCACGTAGTACGCCTCCGTGTCCCGGAGCCGCTCGTTACGAACGGTCAGACGCGCCACGGCGGCCTCGGCATGGTCGCGCGCCCGACGATACTTCCCGGCGCGGTACTCGCGTCTGGCGAGAGCCAGGTTGACCCGGGCATCGCCGGGATCCCGACGGAGGGCTTCAGCCCAGTACGGAAGTGGCGATCGGGTCGGGTGCCGATACTGCTCCAGGTGGAGTCCCGTCAGGTACAGCTCGTCGGCGCTGGCAACCTCGGACGGCTGAGGAGGCTCCGTCGCAGACCAGGGCTCAGCGTCGTCCGGTGTCGCCAGCTTCCACTCCAGCATGACGTCGTCCCCCTCACACAGCTGAACCCGGACTCGTGCCGCATCAAGACTTTCCGGCAGCTCCACGCCAATCCGCGCGACCTCGCCGGGCACCAGATGCGCCTCCTCCTCGTGGAGCACACCGCAGTGGATGTCACGGATGCGCAACACTGCCGTGGTGGGTCGGGTGACAGTGAAGGCTGCATCCACTCTGGAGGTGGCACCCGTCCGGGTGAGGTCGACGTGCACTGCTGCATCAACGGTTGCCTGGTGGGCGACCCCGATACCAGGGATGGGATACCAGAACTGGGAGAATCGCTTGACCTCGCCTGGGCTGAGCCATGCGAAGTCCGGTTGGTTGTCGGTGTAGACACCAGCCATCAGCTCGATGTAGGGCCCGTCCTCGTCGGTCAGGTGTCGATCCCAGGCCTGACCAAACGGCGAGTTTCCCCACGTCCACTGCTTCTTGCCCGGAGAGATCCGTTTGTCGGCCCAGTGGACCACCCCGGCCTCGGCGGCGTGGTCGTAGCCGCCAAAGAACGACTCGTCGGTGTCGACGATCATGTAGGACGTCGGCGCTTTGATGTTTCGGTAGAAGTCGATCCTGTCCGCACCCGCGCATTCTTCAGCGAGCCGAGGGTAATCGACTCCGTAGTAGGGGCGATCAGCCTTGGGGAACGCAGTGATCGCCCGACGCGCGTGGTCTGCCACGTAGGTGACATCCTGCGGGAAGAACGACTGGTACTGATCATGTACCCGGACCGCCGCGTTGGCCCACCACAGGAACGTCTGATCCAAGTTCGTGCGGTTGTGGAGTCGGGCGAGTATCTCCACCACAGAACGGTCTGCATGCAGCCGGATGCCGTGGGTGCCATGCATCCGGGCGAAGGGATCATGGTCACCGCACCACACCGTCGCGCTGCCGTCATCGTTCATGTCGAGGGCCGCCTCAGTCGGGAAGTACGTCGCGGGGCGGTGGTGCTGCGGCCAGTTGAACTCGACCCCACCGCTGATCCAGGGTCCGTCCAGTCCGACGAGTGCTGGTTTGATGACCCTGTTGCGGTAGAAGAAGTCGTAGCCGGTGGTCTTGTCGTAACCGGAATAGATCCTCCCACCGAGTTCGGGCAACACCACCACCCGGACATAAAGGTTCTCCAGGAAGACGGCGTGCCAGGCACGCGGTACCGGTGTGCGCGCGACCCCCTCCACGAAAGGCATCGGGTACACCCGGCCGCTGGAGCCCTGATAGACGCGGTTGTCCAGGTACATCGGGTACTGCGACGGGTCATCGGGCTCGTATGTCGGCAGGGTCAGGGTTTGACGCCAGACGACGGCCTCCCCCGACTCCAGACGGATCTGGAGCTCTTCTGGCACCGGCTGATCCACATCGGTGGTGTGCCGAGGAATACCTGTTGTGGCCATGGTCATCGTCCTTCCTGGCCCTGATGGGCAGGGTCGCTCAAGGGTGGTGTGCCACCCGCTGTCGTGCGGCAATTGATTTCTGGTTCTGTCCTGAGCAGAGTTGGTCAGGCCATGGCATCAACCGGGGCCAGAACGAGGACGTCGGCGTCGGGCGCCCAGCTGAACGCGACGGGTATTCCCAGATGCCGGGCGGCTTCTGCGGTGATCGTCGTACCTGAACCACCAATGCTGTAGCGAGTCCCGGGCAGTAGACCCGAGGGGTGGACACGTACGATCTCCCGGTCCCGGGTCCGGTCTCGGTCCCTGTCGAAAACGATCAGCACCGTACGTGGATCATCCACCGGGCCGTTGTACTCAAGGCAGTAGCCGTTGAGTCTGACATCCCCGTGTTTTCGCAGTTGCCCGCGGTGCAGGACGGCACGCACGTCCTTGTACGTCGAGATCATTCGCTGTGCGGTATCGCGCTCCGATTGGCACCAGGCGAGCAGGTCGGTCCCGATGCCCAGAACCCCACACATCGCGACCGCGAATCGGTACCCCAAACTGGGTGTCAATCGGTCCCGGTGGCCAACATCGTCTGTGACCCAGGAACTCATTGCCGAAGCCGGGTAAGCGGACAGAAATCCGTCCTGGATGACGAGTCGGTCTCGAGCACCCACCTCGTCGCTGGCCCAGACCACGTCCGCCCTGGCCAGAACTGCATTGTCGATCCGACCGCCGCCGCTTGAACAGGCTTCCACCACGACATGGGGGAACTCCAGACGCAACATGTCAAGAAGGCGGTAGTAATTGCGGGTGTGTTGCAGTGACCATTCCCGGCCGTGTCGGTCCCCCGGCCTGCCTCCATCGCTGACGGGACGATTCATGTCCCATTTCAGGTAGGTGATGCCGGTTGAACTCACAAGGCTCCGCAGCGTGTCCGCCACCCAGTCGTGCACATCGGATCGGCCCAGGTCCAGCACGTACTGGTGACGGATGAGCTCCAGCGGTCGCTCGCCCGCGCGGTACACCCAATCGGGATGACAACGGTAGAGGTCGCTGTCAGGGTTCACACCCTCGGGTTCGATCCAGATGCCAAAGCTCATCCCAAGACCGGCGACGTACTCTGCCAACTCCGCAAGGCCCGCCGGAAACTTCGCCGGGTCGGGTGCCCAGTCACCAAGTCCGGCATCATCGCTGGCACGACCGACGAACCAGCCATCGTCCACAACAAATGTCTCCACCCCGATGTCCGCGGCGATCCGGGCCAGCTGCTTCTGGTGTTCAACGGTGACGTCGAAGAACGTCGCCATCCACGAGTTGTACACGACTGGACGGCGATTCTCGGCCGAGCCCCGTGCCAACTCCGCCCCTTGGAACTCGTGCCACGCCTGCATCACCCCCTCAGGCCCTTGTGCGCTGAAGACGCCCAGGGTGTCGGGCGAAGTGAATGTTTGACCGGCTTCGAGCACCACGGTGCAGACGTCTTCGTGTACCCCGGTGGACACGCGGACGTGCTGGCCCACCGGGGAGCATTCCACCTGCAACCGCCAGGAACCACTCCAGTCAAGCGCCACCCCGTAGGCCACCCCTTCGGGAACCGCATTCGAGTCCATGTCGGGCAAGGCGGTGAGGGTGACCACCGGGCTGGACTGCAGACCTGTCAGCCCCTGTCGGCTACCGATGGAGAAGGTGCCCCACCCGAGGTCAATGGATCGCCGTTGGAACTCGCGGGCCCAGGATCCAGCCAAGTAGTCCACGCGAACCTTCTGCCCGAGCGGAAGATTCCAGGCTCCCGAGAACGCGCGTGACAGTTCGACAGCCTCGCCGCCACGATTGGTCATGGTGATACTGCGGCGGACAACGTCGTGGGTGAGGGAAGTCTGGAACCGCAGCTCCAGTGTGAGCTCGCCCGTCTCGTCGAGCAGAGGGACGATCAACCGCTCCCCGACGGAGGTACGGGTCAACGTCGCCTCTTCTGGCAGAACTGTCCAGCAGGCACCGGTGTAGGAGTCCGGCCGGGCCACAAGCAACTCGCTGAAGGCAGCATGCCTCTGACCGTCGCTCGCATACTCGAGAGGCGTGACGTCGGCCGCGGTGGTGAACCCGGAGAATCGGTACGGCTCCGCCCACCTGGGCACGTCCCCCATCTGCGGTCCCCAGTGGTCTGGCACCAGCCCGGAACCGTCCGGCAGCACACTCACCACGTAGGCGGTGCGTCGAGTTTGCAGTTCCCACTGCGTGTTCATGCTCACCCTCCTACTTGTTGGATCCGACGGCCAAGCCGGACACGAAGTGCTTCTGGAACATGAAGAACACGATCGCGGTGGGCACTGCCGCGACCATGGCACCGGCTGCCACCACGTTCCACTGGCTCACGAATCCCCCCTGAATGTTGAGGAGGGCCGCCGTGATCGGGAATTTCGTCTCCGTGCGCAGGACGGTCAGAGCCCAGATGAGGTCGTTCCACACCCACGTCGTGGCCAGTGCCCCGAGGGCGGCCAGTGAGGGTCGACAGAGCGGAAGGACGATCCGGATGTACGTGCTCAACTCACCCGATCCGTCCACCCGTGCTGCCTCAAAAATCTCCACAGGGATGGAGCGCATGAACCCGTGGAGCACGAATGTGTAGAAGCCGAGCCCGAATGCAATCTGGACGATGATGAGCGCCAGAAGTGTGTCGGCGATCCCGAGACTTTCGCTGATCCGCGAGACGGGAATCAGGAGGATCTGGGGTGGCAGGAGGTTGCCGGCGAGCATGAACAGCAGCACGCCTCGACGCCACGGGATGTGGAACCGGCTCAGCGCAAAGGCGGCCCATGACGAGAAGAGCAGCGTGAAGAACACAGTGGACACGGTCACGATCACGCTGTTCCACACCGCTCTGCCTGCCAGTCCGTCCGTGAAGACGGTGACGAAACCATCCACGCTGAAGGAGCGTGGCAGGGAGCCGAGTCCGTTGCTGGTGATATCGGTGAACGTACGAAAGGCGACGAACGCAACGAACACCAGTGGTGCGATCCACACGAGTGAGACGAGCCCCATGCCGACGTGGAAGAGCGGTTCGCGCCAAGGGTGGGCGGGGCGACGGGGAGTCAGTGTCACTCCCGGCGTGGTGTGCGGCCGTGGCTGTAGTGCGTGTTGGTTGATGGGGAGGGTCACGTCAGTCCTCCTTCCCGGATCGGGCCAGGTATCCGATGATGAAGAGAATGGCGAACAGGAAGATCACGACGGCAATGGCTGAGCCATAGCCCAGATTCACGACTGTGAAGCTTGTCTGGTACATGTACGTCGAGAGCAACTGTGTGGAGTTGTAGGGACCGCCACGAGTCATCGCCCAGACAATGTCGAAGGTCCGCAGCGAGTCGATGACGGTGATCGCGAACACGACCGAGTTGACGCCTCGCAACTGGGGCATGACGATCTGCCAGAAGCGTTGCCAGGCGTTGGCCCCGTCCACGGCGGCTGCCTCCTCCAGTGCGGGGTCGACTCCCTTCAGACCGGCGAGGTAGAGGACCATGATGTAGCCGCACTGACGCCAGACCGCCGCAATCAGCACCGCGTACAACGCCGTCGAGGGATCGGCGAGCCACTGCCGTTCGATCCCTTCCAGCCCTATCGCCCCGAGGAATGTGTTGACGGCACCGTCTGGCTGGTACAACAACCGCCAGAAGAGTCCGGTCACGGCCAGGGAAAACACCATCGGTAGATAGATGGCGCTGCGGTACAGCCCCACCCCCTTCCGTGGTTTGTTGAGGGCCAACGCCAGGCACATGCCGATCACGACGGAAGCGCCACCGAAACCGATGACCCAGATGACGTTGTTGACCAGAGCCTGGATGAAGATCGGGTCGGCGGCCAACATCTGAAAGTTGCGAAGCCCGATGTAGCGCGGGTCACCCGCACCGTTCCACTTCGTCAGGGAGATGTAGAAGCTGTTGAGCGCCGGCCAGAAGACCCACGCCACTTCGAAAACGAGCGGCACCAGCAGGAACGCCCAGATCAGCGGCGGAACACGATTGAGTCGCCGACGATGTCTGGTGCCGTCCGGTCCAGCCCGAGCCCGTCCACGTGAGGCGAGGCTGGCGGCCTGGCTCACGAGTTGAACACCCGTTGGGCGGCGGCCTGCCACTCCTTGAGGATGGAATCGACCTCCTGCGGCTTGGCGAGGAACTTCGTGAGCGCCGCGTCGGCAGTGGTCTGAAGAGCGTCGGAGGAGTCACGGTTGAAGAACTGTGTGATCTGGTCGGCATCCGCGAGCGTCTTGAGGCCCTTCTGCACCAACGGCGAGAACTTGCTGACGTCCACGTCCGGTGAGGTGGGCAGGTTGGATGATCCGGCCGCCTCGATGAACTTCTGCTGGGCCTCGGCGCTGGCGAGGTAGCCGAGGAAGGCTTTCGTGCTCTCCACGTTCTTGGTCTTCGCGCTCGCGAAGTAGCCGTCGGTGGGTGCCTCCTCCGCCACCGGGATGGATTGGTCGATGACGGGCACCGAGAAGAAGTCCAGATCGTCCGGGTCCCCCTCGGTGATGTTCTGGCTGATGAACGCACCCACCAGGTACATGGCGTTCTTGCCCTGGACCAGAGGCGTGACCGCGTCCTGCCATGCGTAAGCCGTCATGTTGGGATCGAAGTACGGGACGATCTGGGTGTAGTAGTCCATCACCTTGCGAACTTCAGGACTGTCGAACGAGTGTTTGCCGGTCAGTAGTTCCCGGTGGAAGGCGGCACCGTTCACGCGAAGGTTCAGGATGTCGAACCAGCCGGATGCCATCCACGGAGTGGTACCGACGCCATTGGACAGCGGGTTGACGCCTTTGGATTTGAGGGTGTCGCACAGCGCGATGAACTCCTCCCACGTCTTGGGTTCGGAGACACCCCACTTCTTGAAGGACGACCGCAGGTAGAAAACGCCCCACCAGTAGTAGTTGGTTGGCATGAAAACCTGCTTGCCGTCGTCGCTGGTGGACAGCTCTTTGAGCGCCGTCGAGTACGACGCCGCCGGCCCCTTCTCCACCCACAGGTCGGAGATGTCCAGCAGGTAGCCGTTCTTGGCGTAGTCACGGGCTACGGAGCCGGCGTACCAGGTAAGCACATCCGGGGGATTCTGCGAGGTCAGGTAGGTCGACAGCTGAGCCCTGAACTGCTCGATGGCCACCGTGTTCAGAGTGACGTCTCCGGGATACGCCGCCACGATGGACTCGAGGGCTTTCTTGGGCAGGGGATCCGACAGGGACGACTGCAGCGTGATCGCGGCAGCTGCTGGCGTGCCGCCGCCGTTGGTTGCGTCCCCCTTCGTTTCCGTGCCCTTCGTGGCACATCCACTGAGGATTGCAGCCGTACTGAGGCCGATGGTTCCAAGGACAAAGCCTCTTCGGGTGAGGTGCGGTGAAACGGACATGATGGGTCGTCCTCCTTGACGAGAAGTGGTTCAGCTATGTGTGGCGGGGGGATCTGTGGACAGAAAGAAGTCGTTGCACCACTTCTGGAGGGCAACATCGGCCCACATCGAATGGTGCGGCGCGGCATTGGAGCACACGATGGTTCCCCATGCACCGACGCGAGCGGATTCGCGGATGGCGAAGCGGCAGTATTCTGCCCCCACCGGCCCCTCTTCGAAGTTGCCGTGCAGAGGTGTGTAGCCGATCCATCCCTCACCGAAGGCGAATGGGATGCCGCGTGCAATGGCCACATCGGCCGCCGCGTCCAACCAGGTGGTGAGGATCCGGGACATCTCGACGCGATGCGACTCGTAGCGTTCGTACAAATAGCGGTCGAAGGCTTCGGCATCCACCCAGTCGTGCAGGAAAATTTCTCCCCGTCCAACGATCGTGGCATCCATTTTCCAGGCCATCTCGCCCGTGATCACCCACTCGTCAGCCGCCGGGGCCCCTGCACGTAAAAGCCCTGCGGCCTCCACCGCAACGCGTGGAAATGTTGCGAGGGGGCCCCGCAAGTCGAAAGCCATCGTGATTTCGTCCAGCACGCCGTACACGTACGGATGCGTGATGAAGACGTCGATCTCTCGCGGGATGCCCCGGAATGCACCCACTGGGACCCGGGAGTAATTGACCGTGACCGGCTGGCCCGGCTGACGGTCGTGAAACCTCGCCAACCCACGGTCCAGGCGCGGCGTGAGCGCGACGACCTTCGCGAGGTCGGTGTCCGCGTCCAATCCGTCGACGAGGTGCCCGGTGGCCACCTCATTGTGCAATTCAGTGAAGGCGATCCGATCTTCCAGCCCGAGATCCCGGACGAACTCCACGAGATCGGCCAACGCGTCGGCCAACCGAACGCAACGGTCCTCGGGATCCACCGCAGCCAGGGCGTCCCACCAGTCACTCGAGGTCGAGAACGAGGCGGACTGCTGGTATTCCCACGAGGACAAGATGATGAACAGTCCATGTCGTTGGCAGACCTCGAACAGTTCGATCAGCTTCGCGCGGCCATCGAAGCGGGTGGGGGACGACACGTCGTACCAACGAACCCCTTGGCCGTACTCCCCGCCAAGACGGTCGAGGGTGATGTCACTCGTGTCCAGATCCGCTCCGAAGAGCAAGAACGGCATGGCGCAGATCCTGACGGTGTTGTAACCACGCATGACCGTGGCCGCTGCCGCGGCATCAAGGTCCTCGAAAGGCTCACCCTCTCCTGACCTGACGTACCAGGAGAAGTCCCAGAGGCAGATGGTGAGGCGTCGTGGCAGATGCTCCGCCACGGGGACGGGACGGTAGGCACCTGGCTCGGTCACAGTATGTACATCGGCGGACATACAAGAACGATATTGATCATCCTCACGGAAGGGAATGGTTGTTTCCACTGATACACATGGACGATTCCCTGATCACCCTAGGGTGGTCACATGCTCGTCAGAGACGGTTTCCCGGGACAGCGCCTGCGCGTCCTGTCTGCCCCCACCGTAGAGATGGCACTGCGCTCACCCCTGACCGAGCGCCTCTTGGTAACGGATGCTGGCTACTTCCCACATGCTGCGGCGCACGGAAGAATCCGGCGTCATGGTGCGCGGGAGACGATCGTGATCGTGTGCGTCGCGGGGAGGGGCAGAATCAAGCTGGACAACACTCTGCACGACGTGGGTCCTGGCGAAGTCGCAGTGATTCTGCCTGAGGTCCCACACATGTACATGGCTGACGAAGCAGATCCGTGGAGCATCTGGTGGCTGCATGTGACCGGATCAGACGTCGAAGAATTCACACAACTCATCCGCCACCCAGGAGGCGGGCCGACCGTGAGGCTACGTGACTCTCACCGAGCCATCGCCTGTATCGAGAGAGTGATCGACGCACTCGAGATCGACGATACTCACGCCACCCTCTATGAGGCGTCCGGAGCGGCGTGGCAACTGATGGCCTACATCGCCGCAGACGTTCAGCGCGGCAAGAAGACACTTGCAACGGACAGCATTCGCCTGGTGCAGGACTACCTGCGCGCCAACCTGGCCTCATCACTTGGCGTCCCAGAACTGGCCAGGATGGCCAGCCTCAGCACCTCGCACTTTTCCGCATTGTTCCGTGCAGCCACGGGGATGACAGTCACCGAGTATCTGAAACGACTGCGCAGCGCACGGGCCCGGGAGCTTCTCATCACCACTTCGGCAACAATCGCGGAGGTGGCCGAACGCGTCGGATACTCCGACGCCTTCTATTTCTCCCGACAGTTCCGTGCGATCAACAGCATTTCGCCCCGAGAGTTCCGGCGACGCCACCTCGACAACTCCCAGCCAACGATTCCCGGTTATCAACGTCCGAAGTAGCACAGCGCACCCGCCTCACGCTTCACGAGTGGCGGGACACACCCACAGGAGATCACGCAGAATGTGAAGGCGAACCGTTCCAGCACCCTGCTCGAACGTGCAAAGCAACCACATCCGTCCTCTTCCGTCGAAGATTCAGCCTGGTTCACCGAAGCCCGATCGGACGAAGCACTCGCACCAGCCGCAACGGTGCCGTCACCAGCGGGTCATGCGTGCGGCCTCGACCGCGCCCAGCGGTCACGGGCCCGTCACCTTTCGACCGGGGCCGATCGACCGCAGAACTCATGCAGCGGACATCTCACCTGGCATCTGGTGCCGGTATGTCCATGACGTGAGGGCGGTAGCGATCATGACCACCCACACGCCCCAAAAGATGTGGACCGAGGCCAGGCCCGCCTCCCCCAGTGCGTACTGGGCCACGACACCCACAGCCAGCGCCACCGCAAGAGCGACATTGACCGGGCCCGCAGAGCGACGCAGGACCACATACACCACGGCCCCGAGAACGCTCGCAGCCACGGCGACCACCGCACCCACCCGGTGGTACGGGAAATAGTCCTCGGACCCACCGAGGAAGGCCGCGGCCCACCCGGCCTGCGCGATGATGCAGCTGATGACGACGGTCGCCACCGTACGCAGAATGACGAGGTGCGGATGAGGCATCGTTGGCCTTGGCATGGTAACACTGTGCCATCTGGAGGGGTCGGCCGCCAGAGCCGAAAAGTCGACAGAGGACGAAGGCAGGCCTTGGCCGCCACCCACCCACACCATGACCGGGCTGCACCCGTGTGAGGCCGAGCCCGTCGCCAGCCCGCACGGCGGCCACACTCCCACGAGGCAATGGGTGGCGTGCGGATGGGGTCTCCGCCGACGACGGCGAACAATAGAGAGTCGTGCTATTGATATCCGACAACAAAGGGCCATGGGTGTGCCTCATTGTTGATTCCCAATCCCCCAAAGTTGACTGATTGCATCAACATGACTCACTATGGGAGACGTACCCCGCCAATGGCCGCCGTCTGGGAGGCCTATGAGGCGTACCTGACATTTCGGCGTCCCGGAAATCCAAGGATGCCCAATGTTGAGACGACCATCTCGCCCAGAAAGACTGCGCCAAGCGCCCACCAATCTCTCGGACCTGAACATCGACAATGAACTGTCGGAGTCCGGCTCTGTGGAAGAACGCCGAGAGGCGACCCGAAACCGCTATTCCCCGGCTGTGCTGGCGCTCACGATCCTGGCGACCCTCGGCGTGATCACCTACACCGCATTCCTCCTGCGCATTGACAACCGCGGCGACATGCTGCCGTGGTTGCTCGTGCTGGGAGCCGAACTCATCCTCGTCTTCCTCGGTCTGATGAGCATGTGGACGATGCTGGCCGGCTACAACAAGGCGCCGTCCTACGCACATCATGAGGCGCAGCGCCGTCTCTACAACCCCCGGCTGAATGACGACCTGGGCATCGCTGAGAACGCCGTGGCCTGGCCGCTGTTCCTCAACAAGCGCCAGGTTGACGTCGACGTGTTCATCACCGTCTTCGGTGAGGACCTGGGCACCATCCGCCGCACTGTGACCGCAGCCCTGGCCATGAAGGGACTCCACGAGACCTACGTCCTCGACGACGGTGACTCCGACGACGTCCGGGACCTGGCAGCCGAATTGGGCGCCGGATACATTCGCCGACTCACCCATTTCGGCGCCAAGGCAGGCAACATCAACCACGCGCTGTCGATCACGCACGGGGAGTTCTTCCTGATCCTCGACGCCGATTTCGTGGTGAAGCCCGAAATGCTGGAGGAGACACTGCCGGCAATGGCCGACGACACCATCGCCTTCGTTCAGACCCCGCAGGTTTACGGCAACCTCCACACCACGATCGCCCGCGGAGCTGCCTACATGCAGTCCATGTTCTACCGCTACATCCAGCCGGGCCGCAACGAGTTCAACGCGGCGTTCTGCGTGGGCACCAACGTGCTCTTCCGTCGCAAGGCCGTCAAGGAGATCGGCGGCATGTACACAGGCTCGAAGTCGGAGGACGTCTGGACCTCGCTCCTGCTGCACGAGCGCGGCTGGAAGTCGCTGTTCGTTCCGCAGGCCCTCGCGGTGGGTGAAGCCCCCGAGACCATCGAGGCGTACAGCAAGCAGCAACTGCGATGGGCAACAGGCGGGTTCGAGATCCTGCTGAGCCACAACCCACTGTCCCCGAGACGACGCTTGACGCTGGATCAGCGGCTCATGTACTTCGTCACCTCCACCCACTACCTGAGCGGTATCGCCACCGGCATGTTGCTGTTCGTGCCGGCGCTGGAAATCTTCTTTGACCTGCGGCCGATCGCAGTATCCGTGGGCCCCATTGAATGGGCGCTCTACTACTCGGGTTTCTACGTCCTGCAGATTCTGCTGTCCGCGCTCATCCTGGGCACGTTCCGGCCGGAGGTGCTGCTGCTGGCGGCGGCATCCTTCCCGATCTACTTCAAGGCCTTCCGCAACGCGCTGTACGGCATCGACGTCAAGTGGTCGGTGACCGGCGCGACCGGTGGGCGGACGTCCGCCTTCAACTTCATCATGCCGCAGGTTCTGACGTTCGTCTTCCTGCTCATCACCTCAGCCGTCGGCATCTGGCGCGACCTGTTGCAATCCACCATGAACGTTGCCACGTTCTGGTGCCTGATCAACACCCTCGTGCTGGGGCTCTTCGTGCTGACCGCCTGGCGCGAGGATCACCACCGCGCCCATCCGGAAGCCACCCGCGCCGTCATCGACCCGTCAGCGGACCTCGCGCTCGCTCGCCGTCATGGCTCCGCATTCGACCGCGACGCCCTCGTCGCCGCCCAAGCCCACACAAAGGAAGCAGTCTCATGACCTGGCTGACCCGTCTCAAGATGTTCGGCGGCATTCTCGCCGTCCTCGCGTTGTCCTTCGCGCTGACCCTGTTGTTCAACCAGCGGATGACGCAGGCGCACAGCGTGACCGCCACCGTCACGGCCCCCACATTCGACGTCGGCTCCGGCTACGGCGGCATAGTCAACAAACAGCTCGCCCAGGACGGCGACCAAGTCAGCGCAGGCGACGTCTTGTTCGTCGTGAGCTCCAGCTCACTGCAGCAGGCAGTCAGTCAGGGCGGTGCGCCCGGCTCGACTGTGGCCTACCAACTCGACTTGGCCACGGGCACGGTCACGTACACGGCAGTCAGCGACGGCTATCTCGTCGACGTGGCCGCGACCCTTGGGTCCTACGTGCCGGACGGCGCCGTCCTCGCCAGAGTGGTCAGCCAGGAGCGCACGGTCGAGGGACTCTTTTCCCTCAGCCCTGTCGATTACGGCCGTGTGGAGGAAGGCGCCGCGGCCATCATCGTGCTGCCCAACCTCCAGACGCTGGAGGCAACCGTCGACAGCATCACGGTGGAGACCGAGGACGGGAAGGCGTTGGCAGTGATCCGGCTCACGTCTGACGCTCTGACGGACCCTGTGTTGGCTTCGCTCACACGCGATGGCACTCCGGTCACCACCCAGGTGCAGTTGCGTGACGACGGCGTCCTCGCCGGACCCACCACCACGGCACTGTCGTTCCTGACCAAGATCGGGCTCCGCTGATGTGGGGCTCACGTGCCATGGCGGCCGCCGCCGCGGCCGCCCTGCTTCTGGCGGGATGCACCGGGTCTCCCCCACGGGAGGAGTCCTCCACCGGCGGGAACTCCCCCGCTGGCACCGACATCCAGTCCGGGGAGGGTGCCACGTGGCAACCCGACGGCCTGGCAGCGTCCATTGAGCGGCTGGGAACCGTACCCAGCAAGGACCTCAAGCCGGTCCGCCTCGCCAAGGGGCTCATGCCACCGACGAATCGATGGTTCTCCGGACTGGTGTTCGGCGAGGCCCCACAGCCGGTCTACCCCCTGCCGCTGTCCTTCGCCCTCACCGAGGACGGGTTGACCTTCGGGCTGCCCACGGTGACCACGACGGAGAAGACCATCATGGGCACGAACGCGCCGATGGTGCAGGTCACCCTGGCCGAACGACCCACGTGGCAGGTCGTGGCCTACGATGACCTGTCCGTCACCGTCGAGTCCTCAGCAGGTGGGTCACCGCTGGGCCGCGTCACCGTGGTGCAGGGTTCGCCCTACCTCACCTACATCGCGATCCGTGATCAGGAGCTCAGCACACAGTTGCCGTTCGAGGCGAAAGACGGGTTCAGCTCGGTGCGCTCCGGCGACGACGAGTACGTGGCGGTCTCCGACGGCGGTTCCGTCGAAGGGGCGGACGTGAAGCTACCGGCTGGGTCCTCCGTGACATGGGGGGCGGTCCCCGAGGGCGGCGATGCGGCCGTCATGGCGGCGCACGCAGGACCTGTGACCGCCACCGCAGCGTCCTTTGAGGTGGGCCCTGAAGTGCGGACCACGCTGACCTACGCGTCGCAGCAGCCCACCGTCGTTGTCCGAATGCCGCACCAGCGGGACGAATCCGCGACGTGCGACCTCGGAACCTACGCGAGCAGCTACGGAACTCTGCAGGCGTGCGAGGGCAGCGAGATTTCGTGGAAGACCCCCGTCTACGCTGCCCGGGGTGAGCTGGACCTCTCCGACATCTCCGACAAGGACGCCGATGAACTGCGGGCCGCACTGAGCGCCGATGTTGAACAGGCCAAGGACTACCCGGCGGACTCCTACTTCGGCGGCAAGGCGCTGTACCGCGATGCACAGCTCTACTCGATTGCCCGCCAGTTGGGCGCCACGGATGATGCAACGGCGGTCCATGACCGGGTCAGGGAAACACTCCTGAGGTGGTCGAACCCAGACGGTTGTCAGACGGAAGCCGCGTTCTGCTTCGGCTACGACGCAACCAATCGTGGGATCGTCGGGCAGACGCCGTCGTTCGGTTCGGATGAGTTCAACGACCACCACTTCCACTACGGCTACTTTCTCTACGCCGCCGGCGTCCTGGGTGCCGACGACCCCGAGCTTGTGGAGGAAATTCGTCCGGTCATGGACCTGCTCGCCGCAGACATTGCCTCCTCGCCCGCCAACGAGTACTTCCCCGGACGGCGGACATTCGACGCTTACGCCTCACACTCGTGGGCCTCAGGCACCTCGCCGTTCGCGGACGGAAACAATCAGGAGTCGTCGTCGGAGGCGGTGCTCGCCTGGGCTGGGCTGACGTTGTGGGCACAGGTGTCGAAACAGCCTGAACTTGAGCGGGAGGCCACCTGGATGCATGCGCTGGAAGGTCAGTCGGCCCGCGCATACTGGACGGATTTCGACCAGACGGATCCGGTCTATGACGGTTATGGGCACACCGTGCTGCCGCTGAACTTCGGCGGCAAGCGCGACTACGCCACCTGGTTCTCTCCCGAACCGGCGGCCTTGTTGGCCATCCTGGTGATCCCCGCGAGCCCATCGTCAGACCACTTGGCCGGTGACCCCGCGCGGATCGAGCGCAACGTTGTCGAGGCAACGGCCAACGGCGGGTTCAACCAGCTCTACGGCGATTACCTGCTCATGTATTCCGCGTTGGCGGGAGAGGAGGCGAGGGCGGCGGCTCTGGAGGAAGCACGGAATCTTGACGCCGTCGACGACGGAAACACACGCACCTACCTGCTGGCCTGGCTGATGTCGTTGGAGGCCTGAGCACCACTCGGGTCGCGGTCAGCGCGCCTCGCACTGCCACCGGCTACGGCGTTCAGCGCGGGGCGCGTGAGTGTGCGTCGCATGATCGCTTAGCATGAGAAGTCTATGAACTCTGAGCGAACCGCCGATCCGATCCGCACTCCGCGCAATCTGTGGGGTCGTCTGATTGTGCTGCTCTGCCCCGCGGCTGTTCTGGGGGTGGCGCTCAAGCTACTGCGGATCCGGGAGTTCTTCCCCACTGCGGGGTGGGAGGAAACCGCGTCAAAGGTCTCCTCCGACATTGCATTCGGCGGCGCGTGGGTGCTGGTGTGGACTCTTGGCTGCCTGGTGACCCGGAGGCGCCTCCGCACCATCATTTTTTACGCCGCTCACCTGGCAACCCTTCTCGTCGGCCTCTTTGCTGTGATCAACCATGAGTACGTCATGACCACTGGTAGTCCGTTGACGTGGCCAACGCTCGTCGACGCTGCGCAACGACATGACGAGCTTGCAGCCGTGATCGACTCACAGATCGACGACAGCCTCATCGGCCTGCTCATCGCTGTCGGCGTAGGGGTGGTGGTGTTGCCGCTGATCCTGGGTCCATTCCTCAGCCGCCTCCTGAGGCCCAACCCCAGAACGAGGGTCAAGACCGTCAGCGTGGTGGGGCTCGTCGTGCTGCTGATTGCATCCGGGTGGAGCGCCCCCAACGCATCGGCTGCCTTCTCTCTGGCACCGGCCCTGAGGTTGGCGATGGCCCCGGTGCGGGCCGCCACTGCCTACCCCCGGGGGTCGGCCGCTGACGCGGTGACTCCCACTCCGGAGACCACCCGCCTCGTCGGCCACGACGGCGCTTTCCGCAACGTGGTGGTCATCACGCTCGAGTCGCAACGCTCAGCGGCCACCCTGCAGGACGTGAAGCAGCCGGTGACGCCCGTCATCGATGAACTCATGAAAACGTCGATCAGGCCGGAACGCGGCTACTCGGTGCTGCCGCACACTTCCAAGGCGCTGACCGCCATCCACTGCGGCATCGCACCCCCGCCGGACAGCGACAACTCCGAGGCCGACCCCGACAGCCTCCCCGCCAAATGCCTGCCCACCCTGCTGGCGGAACAGGGATATGCCACGTCGTTCTTCCAGTCAGCCATCGAGAAATTCGAGCGGCGACGCGACACGGCAAGCAACCTGGGGTTCCAGGACTTCATGGCCGTTGACCAGATGCAGTCCAGCGGGTTCCAGCGGGCCAACTACTTCGGTTACGAGGACGACATCATGCTCGCCCCCGAGCGCAACTGGCTGGAGGACAACGGCGACAAACCCTTCATGCTCTCCATGCTGACGGTGACCGGCCACCACGATTACACGTTGCAGGGGTATCCGAGGATTGATTTCGTCGAGGACCCCGTACTCAACAACTACCTCAACGGCATCCACTACCAGGATCGGTTCGTGGGCAAGGTCATCGACCTGTTCAAGGAACTGGGGCTGTACGAGAACACGGTTTTCGTCGTGGTCGGCGACCACGGGGAGGGCTTCGGGGAGCACCAGATCTTCCAGCACGACGACACCATCTATGAGGAGGGCATCCGCATCCCGTTCCTCATTCATGACCCCCAGCGTGCGGGTGAGCTGGTCGACGGCCCGGCCAACCAGCTCACCGTGCTGCCCACCGTCGTCGACCTCCTGGGATTCGAGCTCGAAACCGATGCCACCTACAGGCCGTCCTTGGTCAGCGGAGAGCCACAAGGTCCACTTGTGGCCACGTGCTACGCCCGCGGCAAGTGCACCGCCATCATCGACGGGGACATGAAACTCATCCACCACTTCGGTGATCGGCGCGACGAAGTGTTCAACGTGGCCATCGACCCACATGAGACAACCGATCTCATCGGGCAGACCGACCAGGCATGGCTGACCGAGATGCGCGGGACCGCGCTGCGCTGGTACGTGAACACCGAGAACAGCTACGCAGCCTTTCGTCACCGCTGAGTCGGCCCGGCTTCAGGCACCGTCCGAGCTCTGTGGAACGGACATGCCGTCTGCCGTTCGGCGAAACCTTCAGCGCAGTTCGAGCCCGTCGGCGACCACGGTCCCCCCTCGCAGTACGGTGCGATCCGCAGGCCGGTCCATGACGGCGGAGGTGACACTTTCTCCTGCAATCAGCACAAGATCGGCGGGGTCGCCGACTGTCACACCGGGACGATCGGCAGATGAGGACAGACGGGGCGTGTTGCGGTCGACGATGGAGCGGCCACCCACCGTCGCCACTGCTGCGCAGTGTTCTACCCACTCGTCAGCCCTTGCCCCTTGGGTGAAGGCCAGCTGCCACGCCCGGTCCAGCATGTCGCCGTTGCCGTACGGCGACCAGTAGTCGCGCTGCCCATCCTGCCCCAGCCCCACTCTCACCCCGGCTGCGACCAACTGCGGCAGCGGGAGCGGCTGCGCCCTGCCGGGGGCAACCGTGGACAAGGCGATGTCGGCTTTCGCCAGGTCGTCAATCATCCGGCCCGTTTCTGCCCCACCATCGAACAGCCCGTACGCATGCGAGATGAGCACCCTGCCCTGCATCCCCAACGCCTCGGTACGCTCGATGACGAGGGATGCGCTGAACCTGCCCAGATCACCGGGCTCATGCAGGTGAATGTCGACGGGCACCTGATACCGTTCGGCCAGGTCGAAGACGATATCCAGGTGCCGGGCCGGGTCCCGGTCCAACGAACATGGGTCGATCCCGCCCACCACCTGCGCGCCGGCCCGCAACGCGTCCTCCAACACCTGCACCGAGCCTTCCTCACGCAGGAGCCCCGCTTGCGGGAACGCCACCACCTCGACGTCGGCGCGAAGTCGATGGGTGTCCTTGGCGGCGAGCACAGCCTCGAGGCGCTCCAGCCGACAATCGACGTCCACCTGCGCGAAGCTGCGCACTCGTGTGGTGCCGTGGGCGATCATCCGACCGAGTAGATCGGTGGTGCGCTGCGTGAGGCTGACCTCCGCATCGCGCCAGTGGGCCCGGTCGTTGAGCATCATCTGCCACACCCCGGGTCCGCCGGTGTGTGACCGGAATGGCAGACCCACCCTGGTGGAGTCCAGATGGCAGTGTGCATCGGTGAAGGACGGCAACACCAGCCTCCCCCGGCCGTCGAGCACGCCCTCACGTGTGACGCTGGCCCCTGTGTGTGCGGAGACGGCCGTGATCCGCCCATCGGCCAGATGCAGGTCGCACAGCTCTGCGCCCCACGGACGACAGGCCTCAATGGTGGTGATCATTTCCATCTCCGCAGCGTGTGTGATGCAGCTGCGTTGAGCACTCGTCCGCGAGCCCAGAATACGAGCCCCCGCCATTCCACCTCCGAAGGCGACGCGCTGGCGATGTTTCGTCGGACGAACGGCGAATGAATGCAGGATTCAGTCGAGCAGTGCAGGATTCGCTTTCTCAGCGAGGAGGTCACGGGCCGCCATTCCAATGACCGCACTGTAGGTGGGGTAGGCGAACTTCACCCCAGCCAGAGTTGCGACGTCGATTCCTGCCGCCATCGCCGTTGTCACCGACTGGATGACCTCCACCGCGTTCTCCCCCACGGCGTGTGCGCCGAGGATGAGTTCGCGCCTCCTGTCGGAAATGAGCTTCAGGAATCCGCGCTCGCGATCGTCGATCACCGCCCGATCGAGAGCCGTGTACGGAAAGATCGACACGACGCATTCGGCGTCGCGCTCGCGAGCCTGCTCCTCGGTGAAGCCGACCCCGGCATAGTCGGGATCGGTGAATCCGCCAGCTGGCAACAAGTGACGCGGGGTACGGCGATTGGTATCGAGTACAGCGTTCTCCGCTGCGACCTCACCCTCGAACTGCGCGGCCTGCACGAGCATGTCGCGACCGGTCGCGTCGCCGACCGCGAAGATGTGCGGCACCACGCTGCGGAAGTGCGAGTCGACCGGTATCGCAGACTTCACCACCTCTATCCCTGCCGCTTCGAGCCCGAGGTCACCCACATCAGCCGGCCACCCCGTCGCCATGATCACGGCGTCGACGCTGCACGACTGCGGGCGCCCATCTTCGCTCCAGAGCAGTGTGATGGAGCCATCCGCGGCTCTCTCGAGTCCGGTCACCGTCTCGATTCCGGTGCGCACGGTCATGCCCTGCTCGACGAACGCACGCGCAACATGCTGCGAGATCAGGGCATCGGATGCCATGAGGATGCGCGGCGCGAGGTCGAGCAGGGTGACGTGCGAGCCGAACGAACTGAAGACCGTGGCGAGCTGGGCACCGGTGTTTCCTGCGCCGATGATGGCTACGCGGTCCGGGAGTTCCGGCAGTGTCAGGACCTCGTCGGGAACGGTCGCGAGCTCCGCCCCGGGCACCGGAAGCCTGCGCGAGTGACCGCCCACGCACACGATGAAGGTGTCTGCGGTGAGGCGTCGGCCCGACTCGGTCACCACGGTAGAAGCGTTCGTGAACCTGGCCCTGCCCTCGAGCACGAGCTCGATTCCTGCGTCGTCGAACCGCTTGGCCTCACGCTTCATCGAGCGCACCCGGTCTATGCGCTCCTGCACGCGACCGACGGTGGTGGACCACTCCAGCGGATGCTGCTCGACGTCAATCCCGTACGCCTCGGCGGTGCGGATCTCGCGCATCATGCGTGCCGCCTTCGCGAGCACGCGGGTCGGTACGCATCCGGTATTCACGCAGGTTCCGCCGGTGCGGTCGCCCTCGACCACGGCGACTTTCGCACCCAGCTCGGCCGCCCGCAGTGCGGCCGCCGTGCCGGCCGGGCCTGCGCCAATCACGACGATGTCGAAGTGGTCGGTGGCGTGGTTGGTCATCGCGTCTCCCAGTGCTCGGGGCCACCGTTGAAGTACCTGCGGCGCTCACAGCGAAGGATAATCGGCCTTATCAAGTGATGGTCCGCTGCGCCAGTGCGCAGGGTGTCCCCCACGCAAGCTGTCAGCCAGATGCGCCCCCACGAAGGGGACTCGATCTTGGGCCGGTTCCTGCTCGGGGTGTTCCGCGACCCTCGGTCCACGCGAGCGTGGTCGGTCGGCGCTGGAGGTGAGCGCTCCTCAGTGAGACGGTGACCCGCATCACCCGGGGTGGAGAGTGATTCGGGGAACAATGAGTCCGGTCACGACGCGGTCGCGCACTGCAGTCTGCACCCATCAGGCGCTAGGAACCCGGCAGATGCAAGCGCTGCGCTGACACAAGGCGGATTCAGGCTGAACCGGACCCGTGCGGCCTCTCGGATGCGGGCGGCCTACGATACGAACGTGCGCCTGCGTCCCCACCTTTTCGTCGAGCACGACCGTGTCCTGGCCGAGCGCCATCCGCTGGCCAGCGAGGACGTGCACTTTTCTCGCGCTCTCGTCGCGGCAGTACTTGAGGATCTGACCCGACCGGGCGACCGGGTTCTCGACCCGTTCGCCGGTTATGGGACCACCCTCCAAGTGGCAGAAGCCATGGGGAGGCAAGCGGTGGGCGTCGAACTTCTACCCGAGCGCTGTGCCGCTGCGGCCGCGGCAGCCCCGGCGTCCTTGGTCCTGCAGGGGGAAGCGCGCCACCTGTCGCTCCTCGTCGATGGACCCTTCGATTTGGTTCTGACTTCCCCGCCCTACATGGCCGAGGACGACGGACCGGAAGACCCGCTCTCTGGCTACAACGGCGCCAGCTCCTACAAGAAATACCTGGCCGATCTTCGCGACATATTGGCGCAGTGTCAGGACTTGCTGACGCCGCAGGGCCACGTGGTGGTCAACGTCGCCAACATCGACAGCGGTGCGCACTTCACCCCGCTGGCGTGGGATGTGGGAAGGCTGCTCAGCGAGGTCGGGCGTCTGACCCAGGACGTCTTCGTCTGTTGGGACCGCTCGTGGCATGACTTGGCGGGTGACTACCTGCTCGTCGCCCGTCCACAGGTCGCTCGACAACAGGGCTGATCGGGTGCCGGAGCCCTCTGCCCACGAGTCGACGAAACCCGAGAAATGGAACGCGGTCAGCTGGCTGCCTGACACGCCGGACATCCAGGACGAGATCTTCTCGGGGTGGCGATTCCAGCTCGCGAACGCCTCCTTTTCTGCGCGGCGGTTCACTCAGTTCACGCACATGTGTTCTCGACGCAGTAGTCGTGCTGCATGCTTGACTTCTGGTCTGGACGGAGGGCTCCATGGGCAAGCTGATCTACGCGGCCAACATCTCGCTCGACGGCTTCCTCGAGGACGAGACTGGCGCATTTGACTGGTCCGTGCCTGACGAGGAAGTGCACGCCTTCTGGAACGAGCACGAACGACACATTGGCACGTCACTCTATGGACGTCGCATGTACGAGACGATGCGTGTCTGGGAAAGCGACGATTGGTTGAACGACGAGCCAGCAGTTGTCCGCCAGTACGCGGGGATCTGGCGTGACGCGGACAAGGTCGTCTACTCTGCCTCGCTCAACGATGTGTCGACCGCGCGCACGAGGATCGAACGGCGGTTCGATCCCGAGGCGGTGCGGCAACTCAAGGAGGCCTCCGGTGCGGATCTCAGCATCGGAGGAGCGGGGATCGCGGCCGAGGCTTTCCGGCACGGTCTGGTCGATGAGTGCGTGCTGCTGCTGTGTCCGGTGCTCGTGGGCGGTGGAAAGCCGGCGCTGCCTCGGGGCGTACGGCGCGATCTCGAACTTCTGGAGCACCGGCGATTCGACAACGGCGTGATCTATCTCCACCACGCGGTGCGAAACCCCGCCTGAGAGCTGAGGCCCCCTCTCTCCAACGCGGCAGATGGGGACGTTGGAGGTTGACGCCCGTCTGCCCGTGCCGTGACGATCCGTGCCTGAGCGACAGCGACATGGCCCATGCCACCGGCGGGGTGCGGCTGGCGATGGCAGTGTTCGGTGTGGCCGCCGTCTTTGCCCTGGTCACGGTGATGGAAGAAATTTCTCCAGGACCGCCTGGTGGGGCTACAGGAGAGATTGACAGAGAAGGGCGACAACGAAGGCCCATCCGCCGGTCAGCCTCCGGTGCTGTTCTCGGGGCGAACGAAGTGGAGGGGTCGGACCCGCGAGGATCAGGAACAACGGCGGCCCGATTCCGGCCGAGATGATGATCCACAACCAGGCCCACCGTGTGGCGCGCCAGGGCTGGGGCCCTGAGACGAGCACCGTGAAAGTGCCAACAGCGCCCGCCAAAGCGAACACGAGCAGCCACATGGGAACCTCGAAGCCGTACACCACTCCATAGGATGAGCGTTGCGGGATTCGTGTGATCAGAACGGCCGAATCTTCGTCAGTAATGTGCTGGGCGATGTCGTATCCCCAACGAACCGCCATGTCGCCAGAGGACGGCGAAGCCAAGCTTTCATCCCCGGGGGTGATCATGAGCACATCGGCGCGGTGATTGAGCACACCAGACCGCCAGAAAACGGACTGCGTCGTCACACCTTCGGCTCCAGGTGGCAGTCCGGGTGTCACCATGACAGACGTCACCCCACCGGCCTTCAGGTCGGATTCGAGATCACTCAGCTGACCTGTGCGGCTGCCAATGGTCACAGCGACCGCCATGACGAAGATCCACACCACGAGCGTCCACCAACGAACCACGTCAAACACAGTGCCATGACGCGGGAGTCGTCCTTCGACAAAGTGCTCGTCAACGCGTGTTGTGCCGGAGAGTTGGCCGCCAGCTTCCATCTGCGTCTCCGTTCGCGACGTGAGCGATCTTGCGGTCGAGAATATCGGAGCAAGGTTGCTGTCACCCGGCATAAGCCAATTGACGTTGCCAGGACCGCATTGTGAGGTCGTCGATACGTCGGTCCTCACGGCGGTGAACCATGCACATGAGCGGCAGCGAGTACGACCGGAAGACGAGCGACGCTCACCAGCGCGCCAATCACGCCTTCCACCAGGAGATCGAGACAAGGACAGCGGCATCCTCTCCGACCTCGCTGGGCAGGGCCAGGCTCCATCAACGCCGGTGATGGCGCAGCGTGTCGAGGACAGGACCAGGGGGACGTCACCCCCCCCCGAATCGCACATCCACCCTTGCCCGATGCCATGGCCGCGCCACCGCTCGCGTTTGGTGGAGGATCCGGCTGGTAGCGGGGAACAGCCTTCCCTTGGATACTGGAGTCGTCGCTTGTTGCCTCACGGCGGCGCAGCCACAGCAGGGGGCCGATGGTCATGGTGAACTACTCGTCGATGTACCGGCGATACGGTCGTCGAGCCACACCGTGGGAGCGTTACGCGCAGGTCTCGGGCGCGAGAATCGTGGACGTCTTCGATCGCGTGTCGGCGGGGTGCGCTCGTCCGCCCGGCAGGGCGCTGGATCTGGGGTGTGGGCGTGGGATGTACACGCGTGAACTCGCTCAGCGCGGATGGGATGCTGTCGGAGTCGACGCTGCCCCTGAAGCGATCGCGGGCGCTCAGGAGCGTGGCGGTACCACGGTGCGATACCTCGTCGGGGATGTCACGAACCTCGACGCTGTCGACCTCGGTGGTTTCGACTTGTTCATTGACATCGGCTGCTTCCAGGGTTTGAGTGCGCAGCAGAGACCGGCGATGGGCAAGAGCGTTTCTTCGCTGGCGAACCCGAATGCGTCGTTCCTCATGCTCGCATTCGGCTGGACGCGCTTCCGGTGGCTTTTCGAGGGGGTTTCTCGGGGCGAGATTGATGATGCTTTCCCTCTGTGGGAAATACGTGAGGTCTGGCCCGCGCCGACAGCTGGTCTGGGCTGGCCGATGGATCGAACGGCGCCGCAGTGGTACCGGATGCAGTTGCGCTCGCGTGCGGAGACGCGATCCCACGCCTGAAGCTCGACATGTGACCATCTGGTGGGCGCTCCCCCCATGTGGAGCGAGGTCAGTCGAGGTTGGAGTACGTGGTGCGTCTGTCCCACAGAGCTGATGGACCACCCGCTGATGGCACATTGAGGCTTACATTGGTGTCGATGCTGATCCCAGAAGCCTTCCGCATGGCAATCGCTGGCCGCACCGCTGATGCTGCCGGTTACCTCGGCGGCGACGATTGGCTCGCACGGGTCCCTTCGCTTGTGGAGGAGCACCTCGATCGTTGGGAGCTCACGCTCGACGGGCCACCCTGGCACGGCGAAAACGCCGTGGTGTTCCCGGTGCTTCACGAGGCGCAGACTGCAGTGTTGAAGGTGACGTGGCCGCACCCCGAGGCGCGTCACGAGCACCTCGCCCTGAGGCTGTGGGACGGTCGCGGCGCGGTCCGGTTGATTGCTGCACACCCCTCGGCGTCGACACTCTTGTTGGAGCGCCTCGACGGCGACCGCCCACTCACCGAGCTCCCGATCCTTGAAGCGTGCGAGGTCGTGGGAGAACTCATGCAGCAACTGGACCGGCCACCGGTCCCCCAGTTGGACACGGTCGCGGACAAGGCCATCCGGTGGCAGGACCAGCTCAGGGAGCCGTCGGTCCTCGTGCCCCGACGTCTCACCCACCAAGCCAACGATGAACTGAAGGCGCTGGTGGCAAGTGCTCCGCCGGCACGGTTGGTGCACGAAGATCTGCACGACATGAACGTGCTGGCACCACTCGCACAACGTCGCGGCGACTGGCTTGCCATCGACCCGAAGCCCGTAGCGGGGGAATGGGCCTACGCCGTCGCGCCCATCGTGTGGAACAGGTCGGAGGTCACGGCTGCTGCATTCTCCGTGCGCAACCACGTCCGGATGCGCGCAGAAGTGGTCGCGGATGTGGCGGGGCTCGACGAGGACAGGGTCCGACGCTGGACGTTTGTGAGGCTGGTGCTCAACGCTGTCTGGGCCGCAGTGCACACCCCCCGTTCCGACGACTTTCGAACACGCATGATCTTGTTGGCGAAGGCGTTCTCCGACTGATCCGAAGCGCCTGGCGTCCTCGACAAAAATGACTGCCATGGGCGCACCCGGGCTGCCGAGTCTCTGGCAGGGTATTTCATCCGAATCCCGACGGATTCCGATGTGATCTGCGGCTCGCTGCGCACCTGCGGAGCGTCCTCACAGGACACCAGCGCGGCTCGTGGCGAAGTTCGACGAACGCGAGCACTTCGTGGGCTGTTCTCGGCAACGCCGGTCAGTGCCATCGGCCAGGATCCGCATGCGCAGCCCGACGCCTGGGCCAACCGGGTCAACCGGGTCACGGACCGGACACGCTCTCAGATGCGACATCGAAGAGCGGCACCGCCCCGCCGCGGCGTGGGATCCACCGCCCACTTCTCTACGTGAGCGTGGTCGACGCAGTCGCAGTGCAATCGCAGGGAGGGGGTTGACATCGTTACCTAACGCGGGTTAGTGTCTTGTCGTAATAGCACTAACCCGGGTTAGTACGCACTCGATGGAGAGGGGCGGAAGTGAAAGACAAACACATGGCGACGCGTGCGGTGACGATGCAGGATGTGGCTGACCACGCGGATGTGTCCCGGACTGTGGTGTCTCTCGTGCTGAACAACCGTCGATCCGTTCACATTGCGGAGGAAACCCGCGGGCGAGTGCGTGAAGCGGCCTCGAAACTTGGTTACCGCCCGAACGCTAGTGCCAGGGCTCTGGCAAGGCAGCGCAGTGATTGGTATGGGCTGGTCACCGAGATCGTGACCGCCCCTTTTGCTGTCGAGGTGATCAAGGGTGCTCAGGACCGTGCAAGTCTGGACGGGAAATATCTCCTCATCGCCTCCACGGACTCTGACCCGGATGCCGAGACTGCCGCCATAGAGCAACTGCTCGAGCAGCGTGTCGAAGGGCTGATCTATGCCACGACCTGGCATCGGCCGGTGACTGTTCCCGCATTGGCACGGGAAGTCCCCACGGTCCTGGTCAACTGCTTCGACGTTGAGGGCCGCTTCCCCTCCGTGGTGCCCGATGAGCGCGCGGGAGGAAGACGTGCGACAGAGCGACTGCTGAAGGCTGGACACCGCAGGATCGGTCTACTGAACCTGGATCCAGACATTCCGGCCACCGTTGGTCGGCGGCTGGGCCATCATGACGCCCTTCGGGAAGCCGGCATTCCGATCGTCGACGAGCTTGAAGTCTCGGGACACGCGACGGCCGACGGAGGCTTTGTCGCGGCTGAGGCCCTGTTGAATCTTTCGACGCCCCCCACAGCGATCTTCTGCGCGAACGACCGGATGGCCATGGGCGCCTACGACGCGATCAAAGAGCGCGGACTCCGCATTCCCTCCGATGTCGCCGTCGTCGGATTCGACAATCAGGTGCTCATTGCGTCCTACCTTCGGCCAGCGCTGACGACGATTGCGCTCCCGTTCGCGCTGATGGGCGCGCAAGGTGTCGAGCTACTGGCTGCGATGGCAGGAGGGCAGCCGACCACCACGCAGACCGTGACAATCGACTGCCCACTCATTGAACGTGCGTCCGTCTGACTGGACATCTCTGGACGCAACGAAACCCTCCCCTTCAAGGAAGAAGAAGAAAGGAACATCACCCATGATGGCACTTCGGACGAGGCTGGCGCGCTTCTGCGCAGCCGCAGCCGCTGGAGCACTACTCCTGACCGGATGCGGTTCAGGTAGTCAGGACCCAACCGCGGGCTCAACCAACGTCGCGGGCTCGCTCGACGGCAAACAGCTGCTCACAATCCCCAGGGAGGACATGGGCACGTTTGAGCGGAACTTCAACCCGTTCTCCAACCCAGACTTCCCGATGACCCAGCAGGCGATCTTCGAATCGATGCTGATCTTCAACCCGGCCGACGGTTCCACCACGCCGTGGCTGGCGACCGACTGGGAAGTAGCACCAGATAGCAAGGGAGTCACCTACAACCTGCGCGACGATGTGAAGTGGTCTGACGGAAAGCCTCTCATCGCTGACGACGTTGTTGTGTCCTTCAAGCTGCAACGCGAGATCCGTGGCGGTTTCGATTACATCGACACGGTTACTGCGGTCGACCCCCACACGGTCAAGTTCGACTTCAACAAGCCGTTCTCTCCTGCACTGCTCGACATCGGGCAGCAGGTCATTGCACCCGCACACGTCTGGAGCACAGTCGAGGATCCGACCGCGTTCGCCAACGAGGACCCTGTCGGCACCGGCCCGTACACGACAGTCACGAACTTCCAGTCCCAGTCCTTCGACCTCGGACGGAACCCGAACTATTGGCAGCCCGACAAGCAGAAGATCGAGGGCATTCGCATGCGTGCCTTCGCTGGCAATGACGGCGCCAACCTTGCCGCCGCCAACGGTGACGTCGATTGGGCACCCCAGTTCATCCCCAACATCGAGAAGTCCTTCGTCGACAAGGACCCGGAGCACCGCTTCTACTGGTTCCCGCCCACCGGTTCCATGATCAACTGGCAGTTCAACACCGCCAAGGCGCCCTTCGACGACGCGAATGTTCGCAAGGCACTGTCGATGGCCGTCGATCGTGAGCAGGTCACCAAGATCGGCATGCAGGGCTACACCATCCCCGCCGACTGCACCGGCCTGTCAGGTGCCTATGACTCCTGGCGGGACCAGTCAGTTGTCGACGCGTGCACCTGGACCAAGCGGGACATGGAAGCTGCAGGCAAGCTCCTGGATGGTGCCGGGATCAAGCTGGGTGCAGACGGTAAGCGCGTCCTGGCAGATGGAAGCCCCTTCGAGTTCGACTACTCCGTCGGTTCCACATCGAGCGACTGGGTTTCGGTGGGCAACGTCATCGCGCAGAACCTCGCTGAGCTTGGCGTGACGGTCAACGTTGCGGCACGGGATTGGGGAGACGTCTCCGCCGGGTACGAGAACGGCACGTTCGACTCGGGCATCGTGTGGAGCGCTGGGGCGCCCACCCCGTACCAGTTCTACAGCGGCATGATGTCGGCGCAGACCGTCAAGCCTGTCGGAGAGCAGACCTTCGACAATTACCACCGATTCGGTGACAAGCGGGCTGATGCGCTGCTCGAGGAGTTCACGGCAGCCTCTGACGAGTCGGAGCAGAAGCAGATCATGAACAAACTGCAGGCCTTGTTCTCTGAGGATGCACCGGTGGCGCCGCTGTTCCCCGGACCCGAATGGGGTGCGGCCAACACCCAGCGCTTCACCGGATGGCCCAACGAGGACAACCCGTACGCAACCCTTTCAGTCAGGGCCCGCACAACAGTCCTGGTCCTGACCGCCTTGGCACCCGTCGCCGGCTGACCACACCGATTCCCGCAGCGTCCCGCAGGCGCCAACCATCCCGAACAGTTCGTTTGTGATGAGGCGCCTGCGGGTGCTGGGGGCACACACCCCAAGGACAATGACATGGGATTCATCCTTCGCCGATTAGGCTTCTATATCGCGGCCTTCTGGGTCTCGATCACATTGAACTTCATACTTCCCCGGCTCATGCCCGGTGACCCGGTGTCGCGCATGGTCGCCCGCCTCCAAGGCGAGATCCGGCCCGAGCAGGTGGACGCACTGAGGCGTTCCTTCGGACTCGACGACTCCCCGGTGCTCGTGCAGTACTGGCACTACTTGGCCAAGCTCTTCTCCGGTGACATGGGGTTCTCCATCTCCCGCTTCCCCACACCCGTCACCACCGTTATCTCTGGCCAAATTGGCTGGACGCTTCTGCTCGGCTTTTCAGCGCTGATCATCGCCGTCATCATCGGGAACACCCTTGGCATCCTGGCCGCCTGGCGCCGGGGCGGATTCCTCGACTCTGTGCTGCCACCCATCCTCGTGTTCCTCGGATCGTTCCCCTACTTCTGGCTGGCCATGGGGCTGCTGTGGCTGTTCGGGATCACCCTGGGATGGTTCCCCCTGCGGCACGCATTCGAGGCGGGCACCTCGCCGCAGCTGTCACTCGCCTTCATTGGAGATGTTGCCTACCACCTCGTCCTACCGGCGACCTCGATCGTGCTCGTTTCCATCGGAGGTTGGTTGCTCGGAATGCGCAACACGATGATCGCGACGAACGCCGAAGACTACATCGTCATGGCCGAGGCCAAGGGCCTGCGAAGCAACCGCATCATGCTGCGCTACGCCGCACGAAACGCGATGCTGCCAGCCGTGACTGCCTTCGGGATGTCGCTGGGGTTCATCGTCGGCGGTGCACTCCTCACTGAGGTCGTCTTCGCCTACCCGGGTGTGGGTTACCAGTTGCTGCAGGCTGTGCAGGCACTCGACTACCCGCTCATGCAAGGGCTTTTCCTGACGATCACCGCGGCGGTACTGCTGGCCAACTTCGCCGTCGACATCGTCTACGTCCGCCTCGATCCACGCGTTCGCGCCAACTGAAAGGAGGAGCAATCATGTCCCTCGCACAAGATCCTCGAGCAATGGCTGAAATGGACCTGGGCATCGGCCCGGATGAGGTCCTCACCACCCCCGTTCCACAAAAGACGCCGAAGTCTCCACGGAGCGGGCTGATACACGGCCTACTGAGCAATTCAAAGTCGGTCGCGGGACTGATCATCCTCGCCCTGTTCATCGCCGTTGCCCTCCTGGCGCCCATCATTTCGCCCGGAGACCCCATGCTGATCCAGGGATTCGGCGCCGAGCCACCGTCTGCCGCGCACCTCTTCGGAACAACCGCCAAAGGACAGGATGTGTTGGCCCTCAACCTTTGGGGCGCACGGTCCTCACTGTTTGTCGGTTTCATCGTCGGTGTGGCTGCCACCTTCGTGGGGCTTCTCGTCGGCCTCGCCTCCGCATACTTCGGACGTGGCCTCGACAACCTGCTGTCCCTGGTCACCAACGTCTTCCTGTTGCTGCCAGGACTCCCCCTGCTGGTCATCCTCGCGGCATTCCTGCCCCAGGGAATGGGCACGGTGATCATCGTCCTGGTCATCACCGGCTGGGCGGGATCAGCCCGGGTTTTGAGGTCACAGGCCCTGTCGATCCGCGGGAAGGACTTCGTTGCGGCAGCACAGGTGACCGGCGAGCGTGGTCTGCGGATCATGTTCCGGGAAATCCTGCCCAACATGGCATCGATAGTGATGAGCACCTTCATCGCCTGCGTCATTTTCGGCATCGGCGCGCAGGCCGGCTTGGAGTTCCTTGGCCTCGGCGACATGAGCACGATCAGTTGGGGCACAAACCTGTACTGGGCCAGCAACGACGGTGCTCTTCTGACCAGTGCGTGGTGGGTGTTCATCCCGCCAGGCGCCGCTATTGCGCTGGTTGCCTTCGCTCTCGCGCTGGTCAACTACGGCGTGGACGAGACCACCAACCCCAGGCTGCGTCGTCCTCGCGGACGAGTGCACGCGGCAGCTCCGACGCCGGTGACGGCGAGCCCGAAGGGACAGGACCGATGAGAACCGAACTATTGGGAATCAACGACTTGAGCGTCGAGTACAAGACGGGCACGGGCACTGTGCGGGCGGTTGACGGCGTCAGCTTCTCCATCGCAGAGGGCGAGGTCTTCGGGCTGGCAGGCGAGTCCGGCTGCGGCAAGTCCACCATCGCCAATGCCATCTTGCGGCTACTGAAGGATCCCGCGGTCATCACCGGTGGATCCATCCGGTTCCGGGATGTGGACGTGCTCACACTGAGCGCCGCAGAGTTGCGGGAGTTCCGGTGGCGACAGATAGCCATGGTGTTCCAGAGCGCGATGAACTCGCTGAACCCGGTCATGACCATCGGGGACCAGATCGCTGACATCTACACCACCCACGAAGGCATGCGGAAGAGGGCGGCGCTCCGCAAGGCTGGCGATCTGATCGAACTCGTCGGCATCCCCGGCGACCGGCTCCGTTCGTATCCGCATCAGCTCTCGGGCGGGATGAGGCAGCGTGTTGTCATCGCGATGGCCACGGCGCTGCAGCCGCCACTGTTGATCATGGATGAGCCCACGACCGCCCTGGACGTCGTTGTGCAACAGGAGATCATGTCCCAGATCAAGGACCTGCAGCGCGAGTTCGGGTTTGCGATCCTGTTCATCACGCACGACATGTCGTTGATGATCGAGCTGTCCGACCGCATGGGCATCATGTACGCCGGACGGTTCGTGGAGATGGGCCCTTCGAAGGACATTTTCGAGCAGCCACGCCACCACTACACCCAGGCGCTCATGAACGCATTCCCACCCCTGACGGGCCCCCGCACCACGCTGCGTGGGTTGGGCGAGGGAACCAGATTCACCCATATCCCCGAACTTGAGCAGGTTGCCCCGAACCACTTCGTGGCACCTACCAAGGACAGCGACATCAAGCAGACGGTGATGAAATGACAACCACGACAAGTACCACCAGCACGGTCCCCGTGTTGAGCGTCCGGGGTCTGGAGAAGACCTTCAACATCGGGGGCCTGCTCTCCAGAAAACGAGTCCGGGCATTGGGCGGGGTTGATCTCGACATCGCGCCCGGGGAGATCGTGGCCCTGGTCGGAGAGTCGGGCAGCGGCAAGTCGACGCTTGCCCGCTGCCTGGCGCGGCTCGAACAGCCATCGGGTGGCACCTTCGAGTTGGAGGGCCGCGACATCTTGCGCGCCGAGCCACGGGGGGCCAGCCGGTCGTACCGTTCGGCCGTGCAGATGATCTTCCAGGATCCCTTCGGCAGCCTCAACCCCGTGCACCGCATCGGGCATTTCCTCGAGCGGCCTCTGAGACTGCATGGCGCCGTCACCCGTGCTGGCCTGGAGGATGCGAAGCGACGGCTCATGTCGAAGGTGGACCTATCTCCTGAACTCTTGGAGCGTTACCCACACGAGCTGTCGGGAGGACAACGCCAGCGCATCGCCATCGCTCGCGCACTCGCTGTCAACCCGCGCCTCATCCTCGCCGATGAGCCCACGTCCATGCTTGACGTCTCGGTACGGATCGGGGTGCTGAATCTGATGCGCAACCTCTGTCAGGAACAGGGCATCTCCATGCTCTACATCACCCACGACCTGGCGTCGGCCAGGTACCTGGCCGACCGCATCGTCGTCATGTTTGCAGGCGAGTTCGTCGAGATGGGCGAGTCGCTCCAACTCATCGCGCACCCCGCCCATCCCTACACGAGGCTTCTCATCTCCGCCGTGCCGGATCCGACCCGGATTGGCAGCTTCGACCCCCTGGAACGGGCAAGGATGCGGCACTCAGTCGTCAGCCCGACCACCTGCGAATGGGCGGGCCAGACCAGCACAGCCTGCTCTGCCACTACGCCGGTCTTCCACACGCTGAGCGAACTCCCGGAGCACAGGGTCCGCTGCGGGTTGTACGCGCCGCCGTCGGATGCCCCCGGCACTGCCATCCATCTCACCAATTCCGAACAGGAGACTGTTGCCGTATGAGTGTCGTCCAACAGAAGCGCGCTGAACTGGAAGCCCTGGCTGCAACGGACCCGCATCGTCCAGAATTCCATTTCGTCACCGCTGGATGGCTGAATGACCCGAACGGGCTCACCTTTCACGAAGGCCTGTTCCACCTCTTCTACCAGTACAACCCCTACGCGCCCGTGCACCACAAGATCCATTGGGGGCACGCGGTCAGCAGTGACCTCCTCGAGTGGGAAGAACTGCCGATCGCACTGACCCCCGGCACGGGTCCGGACGAGGATGGCTGCTGGTCCGGTGTCCTGGTCCACCATGATGGCGTGCCCACGATCATGTATTCGGGCCGCAAGGGTGGCAGCGAGCTGCCTTGCCTGGCCTTCGGCACCCCGGATCTCACCCAGTGGCGCAAACATCCCGACAACCCGGTGATCTCAGCCCCGCCCGCCGACCTCGACATCATCGCCTTCCGCGACCATTGCCTATGGCAGGAAGGGGACACATGGCGTCAGGTCATCGGCTCCGGTGTTCGTGGAGTGGGTGGGGCGGCTCTGCTCTACGAGTCGCGTGACCTGCGTTCCTGGACCTACCTCGGCCCTCTGCTGACAGGCAACGCCGAAACGAACAAGGGGACACCCCTGTGGACGGGCACGATGTGGGAGTGCATCGACGTGTTCCCCCTGGGGGACGCGGGCAGCGGCCAGCACCACATCATGGTCTTCTCAGCATGGGACCACGGCGTCACGATGCACACGCTCTACTGGGTGGGCCAGATGGAGGGTGACCGGTTCATTCCGGAGGGGCTCCACCGACTCGATCTGGGCGGCCGGTTCTTCTACGCCCCACAGTCGATGCGCGACGAAGCGGGACGCCGTCTGATGTTCGGGTGGCTGCAGGAGGGCCGGTCGGATGCTGCGCAGATCGCAGCAGGCTGGTCGGGTGTCATGTCGCTCCCACGCCTCGTCACCGCACGCCCCGATGGCACGCTCCATCAGCACCCCGCTCCCGAGGTGGACCGACTGCGCTCCCGCCTGCTGTTCGACGGGGATGGCTCACATCTGCCGACCGCTGAACTCACGGGCGACCAGCTGGACGTCGAATTGGATGTCACGTTGCCACCCGGAGCGACTCTGGAGGTCAAGGTCCGGGCGACCCCCGACAACGCGGAACAGACCGTCTACCTGCTTGAACACACCACCAACGGGGTACGCCTCAGCCTTGACCGCAGCACGTCAAGCCTGGACCCAACAGTGGACACAACACCCCTCAGCGGCAGCATCCCCAGCAGCGACGGGAAGGTTTCCCTGCGCATCCTGGTGGACCACTCCGCACTGGAGTCATTCGCAAATGGTGTTCCGCTGACCGCCCGCGCCTACCCAACCCGGCACGACGCATTGGGTATCGGCTTGCGCCAGTCCGCCGGTCAGACCACGGCACGCGTCTGGTCCATGAACTCCACCAGCCGGAACACAACCGCTCACACGCACCGCGTCTCGGCAGATCTCCCACGACGAAAGGACAGCAACCATGCATGACGAATCCACGCTCTCGCGAAGGGGACTCATGGCAGGGGCAGGCATGCTCGCCGTGACCGGCACCATCGCAGCCACATCGGGCACCCAGACTGCTTCCGCAGATGGGAAAGCATCGTCGAAAGGACGCGTGCACATGCGACCGGAGTACCACTTCAGCGTTCCTGACAACTGGAAGAACGACCCCCAGCGCCCCATCTACATCGACGGCAAGTACCACTACTACTACCTCTACAACGCCGACTACCTCACAGGCGGGGGCGGCACCGCATGGCGTCGCGCGACAACGCGGGACCATGTCGTCTTCCGCGACGAGGGCGTCGCCATTCCCAAGTTCAGCAACGCCAACGGCGACTGCTGGTCCGGCAGCGTCGTGGTCGACGAACACGGCACAGCCGGCTACGGCAAAGGTGCTGTCATCGCCCTGGTCACACAGGCACCCGAGGGACGACAGGCCCAGTACCTCTGGTACTCCAAGGACAGGGGCAGAACGTTTCGGCCATCAGGCACAGACCCCGTTCTCCCCAACCCGGGGGTCCACGACTTCCGGGACCCCAAAGTCTTCTGGGACGAGGCACGCTCCCGGTGGTTCATGGCCAACGCGGAAGGCAACCTGCTGGGGTTCTACGTGTCACCGAACCTGCGAACCTGGGAACGGGTGGGTGAATTCAGGCGCTCTGACCTTGGACTGCTGGAATGCCCCGACCTGTTCCAGATGACCGCCGACGACGGCACCTCCCACTGGATACTGGGTACCAGTGCCAACGGCAAGGGTCGAGGGTTGCCAGCTACCTACGCCTACTGGAGCGGAGCCTTCGATGGCACCTCATTTCAACCTGACGAGGGCGAACCTCAGTGGCTGGACTGGGGCTTCGACTTCTACGGTGCTGTCACTTATCCGCACCACAAGAAGGACGGAACCGAGGATCCCAGCCTTCGCCGCAGCATCGGATGGGCCAACTTCTGGGACTACCCCCACAACACCCCAACCCTGGTAACCGACGGCTACAACGGGGACGACATGATCGTGCGCGATGTCCGGCTCAAGCGTGGCGATGGTGGCGAGTACTACTTGGCATCCTCGCCCACGGCGGCACTGTCAAACCATGTCAAGCGCACCCACAACCTGGGTGACGTAACCGTTGACGGCACGAAGGACCTGAATGTTATGTCCCTCGCATACGACCTGACCTGTGACATCACATGGGATCCCGCGTCCCCTCCGGCCAATGTGGGATTGGAGATCTGTCGCGCACCACAAGGCGGACGGCACGTCGCCGCCGGGGCCTATCTGAAGGGCCCGTTCGCCTACGTCAATCGCAAGCCCACAGTCAACCCGACTGGCGGTGAATCACAGACACCGATCGATCCCTCCTCAGGCCGACTCAAGCTGCGGATCCTGGTCGACCGGACCAGCGTCGAGATGTTCATCGATGATGGCCGCATCGTCCACTCGCACCGGGTCTTCCCCCTCGGAGTAGATGACCGGATCCGGCTGTACTCCCATGAAGGCACAGCGACGTTCAAGGATTTGAAGGTCCGTGAGATCCGGGTCCGCCAGGGTAAATGAGCCGAGTCATGGACCGCACGACGGTTCATGGTGACGGCGAGCCTTCTCCCATCGGTCCGCGCTGAACGCCGCGCCTGTGAAGAGGCGGGCTCTGACCCGTTGAGTTGAGGGAGCCTTCGATGGGCCCAATCGACGACCCGCACCTCAGTACTCTGACTGTTGATGGAAATCCACTGCCCGGCACTCTCTGCCGCCCCAGGCGCACGGATCATCGAGCATGGCGAGACCGGATTCGAACCCCGTCACTGGGTCGAACTCAAAACCGTTGCGCTCTACCGCCACCGCCGCCGGCTGTGATGCGTGGGTCAGCGGTCAGTTCAGGGCTGGGGTGTCAGCCGCGGCAGGTGGCCAAAAGGTCGCCATCCGCGTCATAGATCTGTCCTTCGACGGGTAGCGGTTGGTCCCAGTCGAAGGGGATGGTGGCGTTCGGTACTACTGAGGCGTCGACGATCGCAATGCCGTCCACCACAGGGTGCGAGGTCATCACGCTGTCGCCGACCACGCCGATCCGCAGCGTCGTCGCTTCGGTCAGGATTTTCCCACGGTCCTCACGGACGGCGCCCGCACCCCTGAGTTGATAGTCCATCAGTGTGCCGTCGTCGTCGCGGGCCATGTTGCGTGGCTGCACCGGGCAGGCTGCACCGCCGGGAGTGACAGCTGTGTCCGCCCCGACCGACAACTCCACCCACTGGAAGGTACCGGCGTCGCCCATATGCTCGACCAAGCAACTCACCACAGTGCCAAATTCGTCGATGAACGCCGCGGTCGCGACCTCCCACGTCTCCAACCCGCCTTCTTCCATGCCGGGCAGATCACCCACTCGCTCGCTCGGCTTGGAGCCCAGGAATCGCCACGACGCGTCCATCGGCAGGCCGCTTCTCGAGCAGGCCCGGCGCAGGCCCGCCTCGGTGGACATGTCCGCAACAGAGAACTCCCCCTCGCTCGCGGGCTCGGACCAACCGACCGAACAGTGGTAGTCATCGGAGGCAAAGGAGTACTCGACGTCGCTGCCGGGAAGCACTCCTGTCACGTTGCTCAGGTCGGGTTCTGACGCCCAGCCGATAGGTGGCGGGCAGCGCTGCACCACAACGGAGCGCGGAATCAACGGCTGGGTCCACCATTCACCCGGCTGGTGAACCTCCAGCGCCCAACCCTCGGGCACCGCCTCGCGCGGGATCGGCGCGCCACATGCAGACAAGCCCGTGGCGAGTGCGAGCGTGCACAAGACCCCGACGAACTCGCGCTTGTGATCCACCAGGCCCCCCTCCACAAACGGCCCCATCCACTCCGACGATCAGCCTATAGCAGGGCTCAGCCGCGCAAGAGAACCACTGCCGGGTCCTCACGCTCTGGTGTTCCAGCCCAGAACCGAGACGTCGCGCTCGGGTGAGCGTCCCCGACGATTCTGGAGATTGCCTGGGGTGGGATGGGTAAGGCACGATCGCCGGATGAGCCGCCCTCGAGCGCGAGGACGAACCATGGGATCACCCGCCGCTGTTCACGTACGGGACCGTCTCGCCAGTCATGCGGCAGTGTGGTGCGCGGCACGACATTGAGGCCCACTCCCGGCCCATCCTGAACGCTGTCGGGACCAGGCGAGGCGGAATGACGGGATGTTCGGGGCATCATTGGTGGCCAGTTTCACGCGCCATCACGAAGCGCTAGTTGTGTTACTCGCGATCAGGTGTCGCAGGTGGTGGCGGACTGCGAACCAGTCGCCGTCCGTTATCGAGTACTGCGCGGTGTCTGTCACTTCCCCTGTGCGCAGGATGCGGTCGTTTCGGATGCGGCCCTCAAAGCTCGCCCCGAGCCGCTCGATCGCCCGCCGAGATGGGTGGTTGAACCACGTTGCACGGAAGGACACCCGTCGACAGCCCCATTCCTCAAATGCATGGCTGAGCATCAGCAACTTCGCCTCGGTGTTCGTCCCCGTGCGATGCGCAGAGCCCGCCTGCCATGTGTAGCCGATCTCGACGGCCGGGACGGCTGGAATCGGGTGACAGTAGGTTGTCACGCCGATCAGCCGATCATCGGCCAACCGACGGATGGCGAACGGAAGCATGAGCCCCTGAGCCGCCTGGTCCAATTTCGCTTCTACGTCGTGCGCCATCGCCTCGGGGCGAGGAGCTGAGGTGTACCACAAGTCTGCTATCCGGCCGTCCTGCACGGCTACGCGCAGCCCCTCAACATGTTCGTCGCTGAGCGGCTCCAGGCGGACGAGCTGACCTGTGAGAATCTCGGGGGTGAGGATCTGCATGGTCAATACCTATCACCCACCGCCGGAACCAACTTCATGCCGAGCCGCGCCGTCCGCGACTGATCCGGATGCCGAGCTTCGCATCCGGACGAGGCTCGTCCTCATTCACTCTTTGTCGCCTGCTCGGCGCATCGGCGGTGGCGCGGGCACGACCGTCTGTATACATGCTCGGCGCAACACTGGATACGTGACCCATGAAGGTTCCCTTGGGGAAGGCGTTCGGGTTGATCACTGCCGCGCTCACAGTCCTCGGTGTTCTGAAGAGCCTTCTCTCCATCGGCACAGGCGACGAGTGGTCGCTCCAGAAGCTGGCGTTCTACATCGGCAATGCCGCCATCTTTGTTTACGTCTCCGTCGTGGCGGGAGCACTACTGGCAGGCTTGGTGACGGTAGTGATCGGCGAGGAAAAACTACAAAAGACCGACGCCGCGCTCTGGGTATGGGGTCTGACTGCATTCGCCCTTGCGATCCTCCTGGTTCTCGCGGGCGCCGGTTACGGGTACGACGACCTAGATGCCTTCGGCACGGCATTCATGTCGTTCCTCGGTCTCGCGGCAGTTGGAGGTGGGGTGGCCGCTTGGCGCTTCTTCTCGAAGCCCGACGCGCAACCAGTTGAGTGACGTGACCTCGGGACTCCCCTGTTGATGGCGACCTAGATGCAAGAATGTCTCTCCCGTGGATGGCCACGTGCACGCAAGACGAGGACGGGCCCCTGTCCCTGATCGACAGGTTCCACACCGCGGATCTTTTCAGGTTCCCTCAGTTCGCAAAGAACCCTTGGCACGGGACGCATTTCATGCCGCGCGTGGTGCTCTTGCCGCGAAAAAAGCTTTGGCGACGAGCACCAGCGTGCGGGCCGCCGAGGGGCTGACTGGGACGAGGCGTGGTCACCCCACGACGCGGACCCCGTGCCGGATGACGGCGCGCACATCACGCAGAGCGTTGATCTCGCGGCGCGGATCCGCTCCAAGGATCACCAGATCAGCGTCGTAGCCCGGGCGCAGGCGGCCGATCGAAGAGCCAAGACGCAGCGCCTGGGCCGAGCCGCTGGTGGCTGCCCGTAAAGCGGACTCCAACGACGTGTGCTCCGCAGCCACCTGCACGGCATATGACATGGAGTCATGGGGTCTAGCCGGTCCGATCCCGGCGTCGGTGCCGAGGGCGATCGGTATCCCCGCTGCTACGAGACCTCGCAAGTGGGTGAGCAGCGCGGCCATCCGCGATGCGATGGCCGGTGGCGGGGTACCGAGGCCGGGCACCATCCCGAGGGTCAAGGAGACGTGGGCCCCGGAGTCTGCAATGGCGGCGAGCACGTCGGGGCGATCCGCGATCCCCTCGGCAGTCATAAAGGTGCAGTGCTCCACCGTGTCGACGCCGGCAGCGACGGCGTCGGCGATGCCGTCGACGCCGTGCCCGTGGGCCGCGACGGGGAGCCCGAGGGCGTGTGCCTCATCCACGACCGCCCGGAGCTCTTCCAGCGAGAACTGCGACTCGAAAGGAGCTGAGCCGGGGGTGACGTTACCGCCGGTGGCCATGACCTTGACGACCGAGACCCCATGCGCGGCCCGTTCCCGGACCGCCCGCCGCAGAGCCGGGATCCCGGCCGCCTCCCCGCCCAGGAACCAACAATGGCCACCCACCGAAGTGATCGGCGGGCCTGAGGGCAGCACGGTCGGGCCAGCGCCGGGGAAGAGGGCCGTCTCGTCGCGCAATGCCAGCGTGACATACCCCCGATCGCCCAGATCGCGGACCGTCGTCACTCCCGACGCCAAAGCAGTCCAGGCGTTCCTGCGGGCAGTTCTCAGAAGATCTTCGTCGCTGGCCGTCGTCAGCCAGAAAACCGGATCGGGTGAGCAGTCCCAGGTCAGGTGCTGGTGCGTATCCACGAATCCGGGCAGAACCATGGCGTCCGCACCGAAGTCGACGACCACGTCCCCTTCAACGTCCGAGCCCTCCACTCCCACCCGGGTCGATATCAGCCCCGAGGTCACGCCGGTGATCACCCGGTCTTCAATCATGATTTCGACGTTGCCGACGAACTGCTCACCATCGAACATGCTGCCGCACCGCAGGATGACCATGGCCACCTCCAGAGATTCCCTCTGGCTGATTATCGCCCCCGCTCAACTGCAAGCACAAGCACATTGACAGCTCTCGTCCGCTCTTCATCGGCCCACCCCGCGGACCCTGGCCCGCGCTCGTGGCCACCGGGTCATGGATGCGGGATCGGGTGGAGACGTCGTTCGGCATCCCAGCGACGGGACAGTCCCCAACTCCCTCGACGCGGCATGACCCAGCGTCCAGGGGAAAGACATCACCGTCCAGTGGTTGAATCGCACCCGTAACAGCGGTTCGGTCTAGCATTCGGCCATGAAGACCGGACGAATGCTTGCCGCCCTCGGGTGCCTCACCGCAGTTCTAGGTGCAACAAGCTGCGCCGTCTCTCCAATCCTTAACGTTCCAGGCGGCGACGAGATGTGCGCGAGCGTCCTCACCGACCAAGCCGAGCCGTACTGGTTCGGGGTTCCGGTATCGAATCCGGGTCAACGCGCAATAGCGCTACAAGCCGTCCGACTGGGCGAGCAAGACCACATGGTGCTGAACGACTCCTACGCCGTACCGCCGGTGCAACAAAGTGACGGAACCACGCTCGGGGTAGGCGGCATGCGTGACCCGGCGAAAGAGAACCCCGATCTGTGGGCCGGTCGTCAACCTGTGGACGGGTACATGCTGGCTCCCGGGACCGATGTCTTCCTCACCCTGGCTCTGTCGAGGGACGCGGCCGAAACTGGCCGAGTCCGCAGCCAGGTCATCACGTATCGGGTCGACGGAGAACTCTCCGACCGTCAAGCGACGTCCCGGCTGAGAATCATCCTCACAGAGGACTGTCAAACCCTCAACGAAGACGCGTAGCCTCATCCCCTCCCAATGCGGCAGATGACTGCGTTCCGCCGCGACTCAGATGGCGCCCAAGTACCGGCCGGTGATCCACGACTGGGGGGCCCGAGTGATGGAGCCTCCGGTGCGGGCGAGCAGCGATGAGGGGCGAGAGAACGCAGTGATGCTGAATTTCACGGTGCCCCTGTCCCACGAGGTGCCCAGCTTGGAGTGTGCGGATTTCAGCCAAAAGATACAGTGCTGACCCGATGGTGCGCCCGCTCACTGAGGGCGTTGACCGGGCCATCTTCACCGATTACCTCGGACTCAGGCGAGGCGTCCCGCGATGGTGATGACGCGCTGTGTCATGTGCTCCAGAGCGTCGATGGTGTGCTGCTCCAGCTCATTCTGGTTGCTGGGTCCCGTGATATGGGACACGCCGTACGGGTTGCCATCGGTAAACTTCAACGCCGCCGTGTAGCCGGGCGGCACAACGAGGCCGCCGAAGTGCATGACCATCTGGTAAATGTGCTGCAGCGTCGTCTCCTGGCCACCATGGTTGGTCTGCGAGGACGTGAACGCGGCGTACACCTTGTCCGCCAACTTCCCCTGACTCCAGAGTCCGCCCAGCGTGTCAATGAAGGACTGGAAGGACCCTGCCACGCTGGAGTACCGGGTCGGCGAGCCGAAGATCACCGCATCCGCCCAGACGATGTCGTCGCCCGTGGCTTCCGGAAGATCCTTGGTCGCCTCGTAGTTGCCTCGCCAGGCCGGGTTTCCGGCGAAGACTGACGGATCCACGGTTTCGCGGACGTGGCGAAGACGCACCTCCGCTCCGGCCTCCTTGGCGAATCGCTCAACGTGTTCGGCCATGGTGGTGCCGTGACCGGTTGCGGAATAGTAGATGACTGCCAGTTTGGTCATGCGATTTCCTCCCGTGGTGATGTCTTTGTACCGGACGGTACAAGTGTGCCTGAGACGGGTTGGTTGAGGTGGAACAACACCTTGTCCACTGCCCTGCTGAAGCCGTCGAGTTCTCGTTTGCTGAGCGGATCGAACACCCGTTCCTCCACCGTCTGTGCATGACTGGGGGCCGCGTTCTCGATGGCCGTGAGGCCCGGCTCCGTCAGCACGACCCAGGCCCCGCGCCCATCCTCAAGACATTCCTCGCGAAGAACCAGTCCCCGAGCTTCCATGCGCTTGATGTGGTGGGACAGGCGGCTGCGCTCCCATTGCAGGGCCTGGGCCAGATCAGCAACCCTTGAGCGGTTGTCCGTGGTCTCGGTGAGGTGGACAAGAACCTCGAAGTCCTGCAGGGACAAGCCCGAGTCGCGCTGCAGTTGCCGATGCAGGACCGTCGGCAGTTGGGCATTGACAGAGAGCCAGCTTCGCCAGGCGCGCTGCTCGGCCTCAGAGAGCCAGGGGGTGGTGGAATTCATAGCCCCCATCGTAGCCCACATAGTTGACATGTCACATACAAGTTCCCGTACCGCCCCATTCGCCCTGGAGCGGAACCCGAGGACCGACGGGACAGTGCGCCAACGCACAGAACGGCCGAAACCCTCACCAGATGTAGTTGACATGTCAACCATATCTGGTAATGTAGGTGATACGTCACCAACACAGGGTGGCGGTTGACCATCACACTTCCCGGAGGCCCAGCATGCAGATCGGCATCTTCAGCGTCGGCGACGTCACCACCGACCCCACCACAGGCCGCACCCCGACCGAATTCGAGCGCATCCAGGCCCAGGTCGAGATCGCCAAGAAGGCCGACGACATCGGCCTTGACGTGTTCGCGACCGGGGAACACCACAACCCGCCCTTCATCTCCTCGGCGCCCACCACGACACTGGCCTGGATCGCCGCACAGACCAAGAACTTGATCATGTCCACGGCGACCACCCTGATCACCACCAACGACCCCGTACTGCTCGCCGAGGACTACGCGAAGCTCCAACACCTCTCCGGTGGCCGCGTCGACCTCATGATGGGTCGCGGCAACACCGGGCCCGTCTATCCCTGGTTCGGCAAGGACATCCGCCAGGGCATCAACCTGGCCATCGAGAACTACGCACTGCTGCACCAACTCTGGCGCGAGGACGTCGTCACCTGGAAGGGCCGGTTCCGTACCCCCCTCCAGGGATACACCTCCACACCGCGACCACTCGATGGCGTCCCCCCGTTCGTGTGGCACGGCTCCATCCGCAGCCCCGAGATCGCCGAACAGGCCGCCTTCTACGGCGACGGCTACTTCCACAACCACATCTTCTGGCCCTCGACGCACGCCGAACAGATGATCCGTCTCTACCGGCAACAGTGGGAGAAGCACGGTCACGGTCCGTCCGATACCGCGATCGTCGGTCTGGGTGGCCAGTTCTTCATGCGCAAGAACAGCCAGGACGCCTGGAAGGACTTCCGTCCCTACTTCGACAACGCCCCGGTCTACGGGCACGGCCCGTCGCTGGAGCAGTTCGTGGACGGAACCCCGCTGAGCGTCGGCTCACCCCAGCAGATCCTGGAGAAGACCCTGTCATTCCGTGACTACGCCGGCGACTACCAGCGCCAACTGTTTCTCATCGACCACGCCGGGCTGCCGCTCAAGACGGTACTCGAGCAGCTCGACCTCCTCGGTGACATCCTGCCGGAGATGCGCAAGGGATTCGCCGAAGGCCGACCCGCACACATCCCCGAGGCCCCCACCCATGCATCCATGGTTGCCAAGGCAGGCGGCGGCAAGGATTCCACGGTGTACGCCGAGGCAGACGCCGCGACCGGTCACCGCGCTGAGGACCTCATGGAGGTGTCCGCATGACATCGCTGGTCGTCGTCTCTGCCGGTCTGTCCAACCCCTCCTCCACACGTCTCCTGGCTGATGGGCTCACCTCCGACACCGTCGAGGCTCTGGGCGCGGGAGTGGAGGTCACCACGATCGAACTCCGGGATCTCGCCCACCAGATCACGGACCACCTGCTCACCGGATTCCCCGGAGTCAAGCTCGGTGAAGCAATCGAGGTGGTGCGCAGGGCCGACGGAATCATCGCCGTGACACCCGTCTTCTCCGCCTCATACTCCGGCCTGTTCAAGAATTTCTTCGACGTGCTGGAGGAGGGAGTCCTCGACGGCAAGCCGGTCCTGGTAGCCGCCACAGCGGGGACAGCACGGCACTCACTGGTGATCGAACACGCCCTGCGCCCCCTGTTCTCCTACCTGCATGCCGTCGTGGTGCCGACAGGTGTCTTTGCCGCAACCGATGACTTCGGCGACGACGGTCTCGACCGTCGATCAGCGCGGGCCGCGGGCGAGCTCGCCGCACTGATGGGGAAGGCATCCGCACCGGCCGGGTCCCTGGGTAACCGGCGAACTGTCGAGGACGAATTCGCGGAGCCGACCCCGTTCGACAAGCTGCTGCGGCAGGCCAGCGGGCGCTGAACACCATTCGCTGTCCATGGGCGCACACCAGTCCATGGACCAGCCCACGAGGCAGAATGTTCGATGGTGCAACCAACGGAGGGAATCGTCATGACGAAGACTGAACTGCCACTACTGGTGCTCGGAGCCACAGGCGGACAGGGCGGGGCGGTCGTTGAAGCATTACTGGAACGCCATGTCACAGTTCGCGCACTCGTGCGGGACGAGGCCTCGAACTCGGCTCGCCACCTGAAGTCCCGTGGCGTGGAACTGGTGAAGGGTTCTCTGGGCGACAGCGAATCGCTGACTGCAGCCATGCGTGGGGTCGCGGGTGCGTTCGCCCTGACCACACCATTCGAATCCGGACCTGCTGCGGAAGTCATGCAGGGCCGGGCAATCCAGTCGGCGGCCCACGAAGCCAGGCTCCCACATCTGGTCTTCAGCTCTGTCGCCGGCGCCACCCAGGACAGCCGCGTGCCACACTTCGAAAGCAAGGCGGTGGTCGAGAAGGAACTGGCCGCCGGGGACGTGCCGTTCACGATTCTGGGACCCACCTACTTCTTCGACAACGCCCTCGGTGGTGAGCAGCAGATTCGCGCTGGCGTGCTTGAGCTTCCGCTCCCCGCGGACCGTCGCCTGCAACAGCTGTCCAGAGCCGACCTCGGCCGCTTCGCCGCGACCGTCCTCATGGATCCCGACCGTTTCATCGGGGAGCGCATTGAGCTCGCCAGCGACGACCCCACACCGACGCAGATGGCCGAGGCCTTGACCAAGCCGTTGGGCCGCACCGTGCGCCACCACGAGGTGCAGCTCAGCACAATCGGGAGCGACGACATGCTCGCCATGTGGAATTTTCTCCGGGGAGACGGCTACCAGGTGGATGTGGAGGCCCTACACGCCAGCCATCCGAATGTGGGCTGGACCTCGTTCGCCGACTGGGCCACACGGACGTTGGGAGTCTCGAAATGACCGCCACCAGACGGCAGAGCACGCCCACGTGGCCCAGCCTGCGCGTGGAGGATTGGGCTGACACTCGTGACACGCTCCACATGTGGACCCAGATCGTCGGCAAAATCCGTCTCGTGCACGCGCCTCTCGTGAACCACTGGTGGAACGTGACGCTGTATGTCAGCCCGCGCGGCCTGACGACGTCGTCCATCCCCTACGGCCGATCGCGGATGTTCGACATCGAGTTCGACTTCGTGGACCACCAGTTGCGCATCCGCACCGACGACGGCGGCACCCGGTTAGTCGCTCTGGAACCCAAGCCTGTGGCTCAGTTCTACAGCGAACTCATGCAGGCACTAGACGAGCTGGGCATCGAAACGGAGATCCGGGCCACCCCCAACGAGGTGGATCCGGCCATCCCGTTTGCGGAAGACCACCAACACGCGTCGTATGACGCCCGGGCCGCCCATCTCTTCTGGCGCCAACTGGTGCAGGCCGATCGCGTGATGCAGCAGTTCCGTTCACACTTCATCGGCAAGGTCAGCCCCGTGCACTTCTTCTGGGGCGCCGTGGACCTTGCGTGCACCCGCTTCTCCGGCCGCACCGCACCGACGCACCCGGGAGGGGCCCCGAACTGCGGCGACTGGGTGATGGAGGAGGGCTACTCCCACGAGCTCAGCAGCTGCGGGTTCTGGCCGGGTGGCGGAGACGAAGGCGCGTTCTACTCCTACGCCTACCCGGAGCCAGAGGGCTTCGCCAACTCTCCCGTGGGCCCGGCAGGAGCCTTATACAGTCAGGAGAACGGTCAATTTCTTCTGCCCTACGAAGCGGTGCGCACCGCACCGGATCCGGATGCGGCGCTGATGGAGTTCCTGCAGAGCACCTACGATGCCGCAGCCGAGCGTGGCGGCTGGGACAGGGATGGCCTGGAGCATGATCCGGATCGCTGGGACCACCGTCGCTGAGCTCATCACCCTGAGCCATCAGCCACCATGAGTTCGCGTATCGCGTCCACCGCGCTTCAGCGGGGTCGCTGCAGCCACACCCAAACCGACAAAGGCACAGGGATGAACCAAGAACCACAGGACATGGATCCGGCGCGTTTGGCGGTGACGGGACGGACCGAGGCGTTCAGTGACGGGGTCTTTGCGATCGTGATCACGTTGCTGATTCTCGACGTGCGCGCACCCACGTCGGAACCGTCCGGTTTGCTGGGTGATCTGCTCGCGCAGTGGCCGGCGTACCTGGGATACCTGACCTCGTTCCTCTACGTCGGGGTCATCTGGCTGAACCATCACGCGCTGTTCAACCGCATCCAACGGATCGACAAAGGTCTTAACCTGACCAACCTGGTCCTTCTCCTGACGACGGCATTCCTGCCGTTCCCCACGTCGGTACTCGCCACCGCCATCCAGGACGGCGACCCACGCAACATCAGCGTTGCAGTCGCACTCTATGCACTGGTCGCAGGGCTGATGTGCGCGTCCTGGTTGCTGATCTTTTCCTACTTGGGCCGCCACCCGGATCTGCTGACGGGAGTGGATGCGGCGTTCTTCCGCAGGGAGAGGGTGCGCGCGTGGACGGGAATACTTGGCTATACGGCGGCCGGTGCGCTCGGTTCTGTTACTTCCGTCGCGGCGCCGCTAGTGCTGCTCCTCGCCCTGCCCGTCTTCTATTTCATCACCAGCCATGGACTCGCCAGAAAGACTCACGTCTGACAGGAAAACCCTCAGCGCCGCATCCGGCTCCGGGGGCTGCTTGGCCACGACACGAGGACCCAGGTCAGGGGGGAGAGCTGGATCCGCGACGGACCGATCGCCGCCATCGCTCGCGCTGACGCCCTCAGGCGCATCGCGTTCCCGGTCAACCGTCTCCGGGAGTTCCCGTCTCGCTCAGTAGCTGCGGTCCAACTCTGCGCCCACGTCTCCGAGCATCTCGTCGTCCGTGTAGCAGTAGGCCCATCGCTCTCCGGGCTCGAAGGACTGGATGACGGAGTGACCGGTAGCAATGTTGTGGGCGGTGGCGTGCTTGTTGGGCGAGGAGTCGCAGCACCCGACATGGCCGCAGTCCATGCACAGGCGGAGGTGCACCCATGTGCTGCCGTCCTGGAGACATTCCCCGCACCCGTCAGGTGTTGTCGGTTCTGCGACAGTGAGGTTGTCGAGATGCGTGCAGGTCATTGCATTGTCCTTCCGTCTCCATTAAAAAATGAGGGGTTCATCCAAGAAACTTGTGTATCGCGTCCGCGACGAGCCGTGGAAATTTGGGGCAGGCAGATCCTCTGTCCACGATCGAGCATCCTTACCAGTTCACGTGATCCACGTTGGACGGCAATACCGGAAAGGCTACGCGCGAATCACGGCCCTGTCGCGTACTTTCTATCTTTGGGTCGCGACTTTTCAGTCCGTCACATTGCTGGCTGGGCGTCGGTAGTCCAGGTCCTGATACTCGGGATGTCGAGACATCCACGCCTGCACGAATGGACAGATCGGCAGTACCTTGAGGCCACTGTCCCTCACGTGGTCCAGGGCATGGCGGACGAGTCGACCACCGACGCCCTGCCCCTCGTACGAGGGGTTGATCTCGGTATGGGTGAAGACGATCATCTCATCAGTCTTCTGGTACGCCGCATGGCCGAGCACCTCACCATCGCGAACGATCTCGAACCTCTGTCGCTCAGGTGCGTCAATGACGTGGTCGGTCATGCCCGTCCTTCATTCCTGTAGGTGTCTGCCACGATTTTCACCAGACTCCTTGATCCTGCTGCCAGAAGGGCGCTTTCGCGGGAATGAGCGGAAGACTGGAGCGTACACGTCCGAACCTTTCATCCTGCGCTGACCATGACGCGTACGCAGAGTCAATTTCCGCGCGATTGCGGGCCACGAAATTCCACCACATCGTGATGGGTTCCTCGAACGGCTCCCCACCCAGCAGCATCACACGGGCAGGTGCAGCCACGTCCAGGAGTAGCTCGCTCCGGCCGCGGCCAAGGTAGCCGAGCTTTCCGGGCGGGAGGGGCCGGCCGTCGATGCCGATCCTGCCCTCCAACACCACCAGGGCGTACTCCCATTCGGGGTTCAGAGGCACCAGCGTGGGACCGTGCATGTCGAGATCGACACCCACCAGCGGGGTGTCGTGGCGCGCCGGGCTGACCAACTCACCGAAGTCGCCCACCAGGACCGTGGCCACCGCTGCGTCAATCTCCGCCCGGGGCAGGTCGACGTGGTGCTCGAACGCACCGTCGCCGTGTCGTGTTGCCTCCGGGAGAGCGACCCAGAGCTGGATGCCCTCCAGCGTGCCGCGGTAGTGACCGGTGGCCTCCTCAGCGTGGGAGACGGCCCCACCGGAGGTCATGAGGTTCAGTTGCCCGGGCTTGATCACCTGTTCGGAGCCGAGGCTGTCACGGTGCAGCACTTCCCCATCGATGAGCCACGTGACGGTCTGCAGCCCGATGTGGGGGTGCGGACCCACGTCGAGGCCGCTGTTCTCCGTGACGTCAGCGGGTCCCATGTGGTCGGCGAAGCACCAGGCGCCCACCATACGACGCCCCTTGCGTGGCAGGGCACGGCGGACCCGGATCTTCCCCACACGCTCATCGCGGCTGTCGGACACCTCGACGCACGGGGCACTGGGGTGGCCGCAGTCGGCGATGGTCGGCGAGGCATCTGTTGTTGCGACGGGTCCGCTCATGGGTCCTCCTTGTTCGCCGGGGCAGCGGGCACAGTTCGCTCGCCCGTGGTGTGGGGTGCACAATCATTGTCGCCGAGGTTCAGGCGGCCCGTTGCCGCTGGTAGGGATCGTTCAGCAGGAGTGCGTCCAGTGCCTCCCGTGTGCGCGGCGCACGCTCACGTGTCGCGAGCGGCTCCCCCAGCGGTGCCTGGGGGTCGTGCCGACCGACCGCGACCATGACGACAGGCGTGAGGATGTCCCCGAGATCGAACTGGAGTCGTGCGGCGTCGGCGTCGAAGCCGCCCATCTGGTGGACGAACAACCCGTCAGCGCTCGCCTGCACGGTGAGCGTCGCAATGGCCTGTCCAGTGTCGTAGAGCGCCCACGGCAGCACCCTCCCGGTGTCATTCACCGTGCGGGCCGCGGCGAGGATCAATGCGCTGGCCGCGGGTGCCCAGGTCTGGTTTCCGGGCAGCAGCAGCTTGGCGAGTTGGTCGAACACCTCATCACCGCGTCGCCCCGCCACGAACCGCCACGGCTGGCTGTTGTTGGCCGAGGGTGCCCAGCGGGCCGCCTCGAGCAGGGCGGTGAGTTGCACGTCATCCAGACTGTGCCTCGGGTCGAAGCCGCGAGGACTCCAGCGCTCGGCGAGCAGGGGATGCAGCGCAGCGGCTGTGTCTGCGGTCTTTTCGATAAGGGCATCAACGGACATGGCAGGGGGCTCCCGGTGGGTGGTGATGGGGGTCGAGATGGTGAGGCCGTGGACCTGTCGACGCGGCCGGCGCCAAGAATGCAGGGCCGGCGCGCGTGACGCATTCGTCCGACGTCGAGTCAGGCGTCCTTGATCGCGGAGACTTCGAACTCGAGGGTGATCTTGTCGCTGACCAGCACGCCTCCGGTCTCGAGCGCAGCGTTCCAGGTCACGCCGAAGTCCTTCCGGTTGATCACCACGGAGCCCTCGAAGCCCGCACGGAGGTTGCCGAAAGGGTCGGTGGCGGTGCCCTCGAAGTCAAAGGGGATCGTGATGGGGTTGGTCGTGCCCTTGATCGTCAGGTCGCCGGTGAGCTCAAGGCTGGTGTCGCCGGTGCGGGACACCCCGGTGGAGACAAAGGTGATCTCCGGGTACTCGTCCATGGCGAGGAAGTCGTTGCTGCGCAGGTGACCGTCGCGCTGCTCGTTGCGGGTGTCGATGCTGGTTGCCTGGATGGTCACGGTTGCGACGGACTTGGAGAAGTCCTCCGCGTCGACGATCACAGTGCCCTCGAACTCGTTGAAGGCGCCGCGGACCTTGGTGACCATCGCATGGCGGGCGGTGAAGCCGATCTGGCTGTGCGACGGGTCAATGGTCCAGGTGCCGGCGAGCTCGCCGAGCTGGGCCAGCATGACGGGGGTATTGGTGGTCATGAGTGCTCCTGTGGTTCGAACGGTGGATTAGTGACGTGTCACTTACTTTGCACCAAACTGCGTGACATGTCAACTAGCGCCGGCGTGTCGCGAACTGGCCCAGTTTGTTCCGGCACCTGCCCTATGCATCCCGGAAGCCAGGGTGTGCCGTGAAACCTGCAGTAGCGAAGTCCGCACCGACTGCAGTGGACAGCACCCCCGTCCCCGACAAGCAGGTGTCCCGGTGGAAGGACGATGGCGCAGCCATTTCGTCCTGATTCACCCCGACATCATCCAGGCCGCTCAGCGGGGGGCTGAGGGCTCTCGTGCAGGACCGAATCGGGCGGGAATGCCAGCGTTTCGCCGTCCCGGTGTCGTTGATCAGGGTCACGACGGTCTGTCGCTTCGCAGAAGGCACTCAGGGCAGAGGGAAGGGGAGAGGAGGGGCGTGGTGCCCCAACTCTCCCCGTGGTCCTCTCCCGTGGTCCTGATCAGCCGAACAGCACCAGGTTGTTGAACACCAACGCCGACACCACGCGATAGCTGTAGCCTCCACCCGGCTTGGGGGTGGACTCGACCACGTCGGAGCGGATCCACGTGCGGCAGCCGTTGCGGCCGGTGCGCGGCGTGTCACATTCGGTCACCCACTGACGACCCTTGTCGTCGGTCCACTTCCCGGTGTTGCCCAACGGATTGCCCTTCCACAGGCTGCGGGCCGACGGAAGGTAGGTCAGGTTGTTGAAGTGCCACCCGGTGCCCGTCACGAACCTGCCACCCTGAACCTCCACCTGCGTCGACCAGATGGCCGTGCGGCACCTCGTTGTCTGCGAGTACGGCTCGCACGTCGTGGACCAGTAGCGGCCATTGACGAAGTGCAGCCCCGGCGTGGTGTAGATGTCCACCGTGGCAGGGGATGTGGGCTTCGTCGTGGGCCCGGCGCTCTGCGTCGGGCTCACCGTGGCCGTCGGGCGTGGCGTGGTGGTCACGGTGGCCGTGGCGGTCGCCGTGGCCGTGTCTGTGGCCGTTGCCGTCGTCGTCGGGGTCACCGTCGTCGTCGGGTTCACCGTCGTCGTGGGGGTCACCGTCACTGTCGGGGTCACCGTGACCGTCGGGGTGACCGTCGTCGTGGGGGTGATCGTGACGGTGGGGGTGGGAGTGGGCGCCACCGCGGCGGCGCACTTCACCCAGATTCCGGCCCAATCGGCGTGGTCCTGCCCGTTGGCTCCATTCGGGTCGACGTCGAGGACGAGGGTGTCCACGTCCGTGACGTCCACCACAGCGGACTTCCGACCGACGGCGGCGATGACACCCGAGGTCCACAGCGAGTCCCCGTCGCCGCGAACGGACATGATGAGCGATCCGGGCCTGCCCGCCATGTAGTCGTCAATGCCATAGTCGAACTGCAGTGTGCTGCAGGTGCCACCGAGGTCGAACTGGATGAGCGACTTGGCATGTACACCCAGACCCTTGGTGTAGGTGACACCCCCCAGCGACAGTGGGGGGCCGTCGCCGGCTCCGTCCTCACCATTGGCCCGGTCACGCTCCACCGGACCCCAGCCGTTGGTGGACGAGACCCACTGCGCGTCGGAGAGGTAGTACCCGCCGGAGACCACGTCGAACTTTCTGGTGGCGAGTTCCCGGTCCCCGGCCCTCAGGTGCACCGTGATGGAGTCCTGACCCAGGCGTCCGCCCGGTGTCAGCTTCAACTCGACGACGGCAGAGGCACCAGCCGCCACGGTCACCGTGGTGGGAGTGCCGGCGAACACCGTGTTGCCCTCGGCCGACAGCGTGACGGATTGCGTTTCCCCGGTGGTGTTGCGCACCGGGACGCTCAGGGTGGCCGATCCGGTGGTCGGATCGGTCACCGAGGTGCGGTCGATGGTGATGTCGCCTGTGGCAATCACCGGGGGCGGCCCCGCCACGAGCGCATCAATCACGGCTGAGCGATGCTGGAGCAGGTTGGCGAAGTTGGCGGCGGTCGGCTCGGCTCCCGCTGCGACGCCGTCGAGTGCTGCCCTGACAGCCGCATCCTTGGTGCCGAGTTCCGCCTTGGCGAGGTCCAACAATTCGGCGTCGTCCTGGCCGTCGCGGAACACCTCCCAGCGGATCGATGACACCGGGCCGTTGGCACCGGGGTACACGATGTACTCGTCGCCCTGGTCGTAGCGAAAGGATGGGTCGTTGTAGACGTCCAGCGGCCAGGAGTTGTACGTCCAGCGCAGGAACCCGTCGAGGTCGCGCTGCTCCACCACCCAACCAAGCATCCGGGTGTTGAAGGGCGGCGTCTTGGTGACCGTGTTGGGTTTCGTCGGCTCGTTCCAGGTGTAGAACAGTGTTGGCTTGCCCTCGGCACGGCGCTGGTCGATGAGCGACTGAGGTACGGAGTTCAGGAAGCTGTAGTTGAACGAGATGTACTCGGCGATGTCCGCCTCGGACAGCGAGTTGGCGGCCAGTGCGATCTTCTCAGCCCACTGCGGGCTCACTGCCCGGATGACGGCGAAGGCAGCATTCATGCGGCTCAGCGGCTGCTCATCGAAGGCCAACCGTGTGTCGTCGAACCAACCCTTCGCGGTGAGGTGCTCCTGGAAGGCCGTCAGGAAAGCAGTCCATGCCTCGGTGTAGCGGGCGTCGCCCACGGCCACCGTCTCTGCCTTGCGCTGCCCGGTGCGGGTGTCGGTGTAGTTGATGCGGTCCTGGTTCCGGAACTGCAACATCGTGAAGGCGTGGATGTCAGGTCCGATACCGGCGGCTCGTGCGTCGGTGACGATGCGGTCAAACGCGGTGAAGTCGAAGGAGAACTGTGCACCGTCCCACTGCCACTCGACGGTGGACCTGTAGTTGCTCGCGGTCTGCGGCCGGATGGTTCCGCCCACATCCACGAGCCAGGGGTCCTCCGTGATGGCAACATTGATGACCCGCTGGCCGGCGCTGGCGAGGTCTGCCCAGTACGGCTTCAACGCCTGGAAGTGCTGCTCGCTCCAGACGGGTATGTCGAGGTAGTCGGCCACGGCATCCGGGTGCGACCACAGGTCCAGGACGAACGGCCGGTCAGCCATGTCCCGGTAGGCGACGGCGAGGACGTCGACCGTCAGGGGCCACGTGCCGACGACGCCACCCGTGTGACTGACGGTGACGGTGGCGGTGTAGGTGCCAGGGGCCGTGCCCTTGGGGATTTTGACAGTGAACCAGACAGGCTGGTTCCGGCCGGCGGCCACGTCCACGCTCGCCACGTCCAGCAGCGGATCGGCCACGAGGCCCCCGTTGTCCTTGTCGGGAATGAAGCTGGGGTACCGCACCTCGACCGCGTCGATGGGCAGCGTCACTTCGGCACCCTTCTTCAACGCCGTGACCTCGGCTCGCAGCCCCGAGAGTGCGTCGGCAGTGGTGATGGCGATCTGCGCAGAGGCGCGACCGTTGACGGGAACCCGCAGCGCGAGGTCCGTGCCGTCGGAAACCTCGACACCCGTCGCCCCCGCGATCGGAACCCTGACGAAGGATGATGACGCAAAGACGTCGCTCGGGATCCAGGTCTTCGTCTCGCCGGGCGCCACAGAGGCGTCCGTGAGTGGAACCGGGTGCAACTCAGCGGTGGCGGTGATGGGGCCGGCGGCGCTGTTGGCGGTGGCCGTGTACGTCGTGGCCCAATTGCCCGCGAGAATGTCGGCCGAGGTGACGATGTGGGAGGGCGAGGTGTTCTTGCACGCATACGAGGCGCCCGGCGCCAGCGAGGAGTAGTTGCAGGAGGTGGCGCCGTTGGGGGCGGTGAAGGCAATTTGGGTCAGCGTGACGTTGCCCGTGTTGATGACCTCCACCCACGGCTGGATGCGATCACCGATGACACCGGTGTCCCCTCCGGGGTACATGGCGTCCAGCACCGGCCGGATGGTGAGCTTGGGGTCCGCCACGACGGGCGATGCGCCCTTGGAGGCCGACAGGCGGGCGGTCGTCGACGACGTTCCCGCCGGGTTGGTGTAGGTGAAGACGACGTCGTGGGTGCGGACGTCCGCCGTGGCGGTAGCTGTGACGGGGACGGTGACAACGGTGGACGCTCCAGCAGCAATGGCCGGAACGGCGACCTCGGGGCTGGTGAACCGCTGGTCGGCTGCGACCCTGATGGTGCCCGCGGCAAGCGCAGTACCCGACTGGTTGGTGATTGTCACGGAGGTGGCGGTGCTCACGCCACCCGGGTACGCACTGGCCGGCGCGACGGCGAGTGATCCGCAGACCCCGCCGAGCCAGTCGAGGTCAAAGCTGGTGAAGGAGAGGTGGCGATAGCCATCGCGCTCGTAGAAAAGTCCGTACCTTCCGCCGCGCTCACCATTGCCGTCGGCCAGTGCCGTGAGAGTGGAGTACCCGGTAGCGCCCGACTGGACGACCTTGCTGACGGGCCACGTCTGCCCGTCATCGCAGCTCATCCGGACGGTGAGGTTGCGGCGCACGTTCTGGTTGGCCGTGTTGGAGAACAGCAGGACCTTGGACTTCGGGTCGGATGCGGGAGCATCGGGGAACGCGCGGATGATCGAACCGTTGTTGGCAGGATCGGGCAGTTCGGTGTCCTGGGAGAAGGCCGTGTAGGTGGCTCCGCCGTCGGTGGAGGTGGCCACGCGTCGGTAGGGAGCGGCACGGGAGTTGAGCAACACATCACCGTTGCTGAGCTCCACCGTCTTGTTCTCGTCGGCACCGGGTCCGACGGGCTCGGAGGTCTGCCACGAAACACCACCGTCGTCGGAGAAGACGCTGACCGCGTAGTTCTGACCGCCGATGCGCACCGTGTACTGCTGAATGAGACGGCCGGCGTGCGCTCCGCCACGCAACTGGATGCCCTCGCCGGAGGCCGCGAACATGCCGCCCCACGCCCTCCCCTGCTTGATGTCGGAGGTGATGCGACGGTGGGTCCATGTGGCGCCATTGTCATCCGAGACGGAGTAGTCGGCGTGCAGCACGTTCGGGTCGTTGGCGTCCTGGCCGGTGGTGGAACTGGCGAACCCTGCGTTGATCGAGGCGGCGTAGAAGACGAACACCTTGCCCGTCTGACGGTCCACCAGCACCGAGGGATCACCGAAGCCGTTGGGCGCGGCCTCCTGCCGGATGATCGTCTGCGGACCCCACGTCGTACCACCATCCGTGGACCGCCGCATGAGCAGCGTGATGTTGCTGGGCAGGTCGTTCATGGTGGGGCGGCCGTCGTAGACGGCAATGATGTCACCGTTGTTGAGCTGCGTCTGGGCAGTAATGCGGTACCGGAGCCAGTCGCCATCACCGGGGGTGGCGAGGTCACGCAACGTGAGATCGGGGTCGATCCCGTCACCCGACTGCGCGGGGACGGGCGGTGCCGCGGAGGCGGCCTGGGACTGGAACGTGCCCATCAGGGGAACCACCAGCCCAAGGGACAAGAGGATGGAGAACAGACGGCGCAGGTGCATGGGGGATCCTCGATGATCACGGTGAGAGTTGCGCGAAACACTAGTGGCGACAACCGACATCTGACGTCGGATTAGTGGTGTTGATCATCCGCAGTGATCGGGTCCCTCCACCCGGCGGCCAGAGCCACGCCCGCCCGGCCTCGAAATCTCTCAGAGCACTCCTCGTGACGGCAACAGTCGCTTTTCCCATCGCTCTGTTCGTGCCATCAGCACAGGCCGCCCCCAACCCTGTCCCGCGGACCATCCCGGCCCTGGTCAACGCCGACGGCGGCGATCGTTCCGCCGCCGAGGGCGACGACAGCGAACCTTGTGATCACCGCACCCTCGCAGGGTGTGTTCTACGGCACCCGCACCGCCCTGCAGGGAATCGTCCAGAGTCAAAGTCGCTGAAAGGGGTATCTCAACGCGTCGTCGCGTTGAGATAGAGGTGTACCCGGTCGGTGGTCCAGGTTGGTACGCCGGTGCCGAAGAAGTCTTGGTCCTCGGCCCAGATGGGGCAATCAAGCGTGAGTGCGGCCGCGAGGATGGGCCAGTCTCGAGGGTCAAGGATTTCGATCCGGGCCAGTGCCTCGCCCTTGGCCCGCAGGTAACTCATCCAACGCTCTGATGTCGCTTTCGAGGTGGCCCAACACATCCATCGCCGGCGCGAGATTTACGCTGCGCTTGCTCAACAGTCGGTGGGTGCCGTTGTGATGAGTCTGAGGCGGGGGTCGCCGAGAACTCGTGAGGAAACCTCGCGCTCCGTTCTGACAGAGAACGCTGGCTCCTTGATCCGTCGAGCGACGACGATGTTGTCGGTCACGGATACGGTCTGCCCCCCCCGGCCCAGTCGCGGAGTGATCATGGTTCGCCAGGAGAACTGGGTTCCAGTCAGAACCAAGACCGATCAAGCCGTAAGTCTCGCTCGGCCCGGGAAACCTGTGGCCCGCCGGCCACTCGGACCAGGGCGCCGCGGAGGCATGGTCGATGACAATCAGCGTGCCGCCCACCCCCAAGAGGTCACTGGCTCTGTGTAGAACCGCGTCCCGGTCGATCTGCAGCGGGCCGTGGAAGTAGCACGCATAGACAAGGTCGAACGAGTCCCCGGGCATCCCTTGGGTAATGTCTCGTTGCTGGGCGAACACGCGCTCGGACACTCCTTGCTGAGCGGCGAAGTGGCGAAGCCGCGATATCGCGGTACGTGACGCATCGAGCGCTGTGATCTTCCATCCGCGCCGAGCGAGCCAGAGCGCGTCGCCGCCGATCCCGCTCCCCAGGTCCAGAGCCCGGCCAGGCGTTCTCAAGTAGTCACTGAGGAGATCGACGAAGACCACGTTGGGCGAAGGGGGCGAGTCCGCTGCCGTCGCAGCTGCGTACCGCCGCTCCCAGGACTGTTCACTTGCTGTGCCCTTCATGCCATCCACGTCGCCACCGTCCCTCCGCCAGCCTGTGAGGGCAACAGAGTTGGCGATTCGCGCAAGAAGAGTTCGACCCACGGGCCTGCATGTATGGATTCAGCCATGGAACGCCAACTCTCTGATGGTGTGTAAGAGGCTTTGCTGAAGACGTGGGGTCGGTGTGCTTTCCGTGGGAAGCGGCGGCAAGCGAAGTAGTAGGAGCACGCCGGTCGGCAAGTTCTTGCGTGTCCACGCATCGTTCAGGGCGGCCGCATGCCGGGGACCTGGCAGTGGTGAATGGCATAGGTCAGTGGTCCGCGAGTGCAGCGTCGCGGCGCGTTTGCACGGCCCGGTTCAGGTCGGCGAATCCGAGGTCACCGTGAACCGCAGAGCCCGCCATCACTCCTGAGGCAGCTGATGCCATCACCATGGCCATCTGCTGGGATGCGTTACCGGCCGCCCACACGCCCGGGACGGCAGTCATGCCGCGTGGGTCCGTGGGGATCTGCTGTCCGAACGGTGTCGCCTCCCGCTGACCGCCAAGTGCCTCGAACAGTTCGGTCCTGGCGTTGAATCGCGGGGCGATCACGACGGCGTCGGTGTCGAAGGTACTCCCGCCCTCCACTTCAACGGCCTGTACCTGTGTGCCGTCGACAATCAGCCGCTCCACCCGGGTCCTGATGACGGGGACGTTCAGCGCCGCGAGCTGCTCGGACTGTTCCTCAGTCGGGTCGGCTGCTTCGTGGAGGAACAGGGTGACGTGTTCGCTGAGCTGACGAAACATCATGACGTGATGCACCGCGATCTCAGCACCGGTCAGAATGGCGATGCGCTGGTCACGGACTTCCCAGCCGTGGCAGAACGGGCAATGCAGCACGGTGCGACCCCACGCCTGCTCCACGCCCGGGATGGCTGGAAGATCATCGACGAGGCCGGTGGCGAGGATGATGCGGCGAGCATGGACCCGGTGGGCGCCGTGGTCCGTCTCGATGGTGAAGTCATCCACGCTTCCCAGGACGCGAGCTGCCCGCCCCTGGATGATCTGGACGCCATAGGATTCAGCCTCCGCCCGGCCCCGTGCCAGAAGTTCCAGTGGAGAGACGCCCTCTTGGCCGAGGACATTGTGCGCTCCTTCCGCCGGGGCGTTGCGTGGATGTCCTGCATCGATGACCACGACGCTGCGCCGTGAGCGGGCCAGCGCGATCGCGGCCGCCAGGCCCGCGGACCCACCGCCGACCACCACGACATCCGCCTTGATGGTCCCCTTGCCAAGAGAGGACTGCCGTCCAGAAGCACGATCGGCGGTGACCGGTTGCGCCGCATCTGAGGCAGCTGTTGCCTGCAACACGGGCAACTCAGGGCGTGCGACCACCCACACGCCACGGCCTGACGTGAAGGAGACCTCAGACATATCGGCTTCAATGCTCTCGATGGCGGTGTCGAGACCTCTCAGGTCCTCCATGGGTAATTCTTCGACGAGCTGTGCTCGACGCGAGCGCAGGTGCCGGGCCAGGTAGCGGGCACCCTCGCCGGTGACGGCATCAGCCCTCAGGGCTGACTGGTGGTGGCGGATGGGAGCAAAACCAACCTGGTCAAGCAGAGCCGACCAGTCCAGAGTCGCCCTACTACCGTGCGCGGCAGAGTTCGTAGTCAGACGATCTGCAAGGCCGTCCCGTCCGCTGCCGAGATCACCGGGTTCGAACCTCGGTGTACCGGTCATCTCCGTGAGGACCAGCAGCCCCCCCGGACGCAGCGCCTCGAACGCTCGCCGCAACACCTCGGCGGGGTTTGAAACGTGATGCAACGACAGCGCCGCCCACACCAGGTCCGCCTTTCTCGGTAGGCCGGAATACCAGTCGCCGTCGAGGTCGACGCGGTGCGCATGGACACGATCCGCTACTCCAGCCGCCACCGATGCAGCGCCCAGCCGTTCAAGCAGCTGGGGCGAGATGTCGATGCTATGGATCTGGGCGGTGGGGAATCGTGAAGCCAACGCAACGGTCCCAACACCGGTTCCGGCCCCGAGATCGACGATGAGAGAGGGCTCGGACGTCACCGTGGACGCTGCTTCGTCGAGTGCTATCTGAAGGACAGGCTGGCTCAGCGTGGCCTCAAGGTCCAGGTGGTCAGCGAGTCCTTCAGGGAGTTCAGACCACAAGGTGTGTGGGGGATGTGAATGATGCGTGTGGGGATTTGTCATGCCAGCTAGGCTAACCGGGGATTCCTGATTTGGCATACACTCTTGCGTGTGACGCAAGAAGACACTGAGAAAATCGTTCGCCAACGCATCCGTGGGTTGCGCCTTGCCCGCGGGTGGACTCTTGACAACCTCGCCGCCCGCAGCTCCATCTCCGCCTCGACTCTGAGTCGCATTGAGACCGGCCACCGCCGGATCGCGCTCGAACAACTCGTCGCGATCACCAAGGCGCTGGGAACATCGCTCGATCAACTAGTGGAACCAGAAGGCAACGAGGACGTGGTGATACGCCCCGAACCCGAATCCGTGAGTGGCGCGACGCTATGGCTCCTCTCACGCGAACGGGACCGTCGCGGCGTCACAATCGCGAAGATGCGCATCACCGACGACCGAGAGAGTTCCGATCCTCAAGTCCATCCCGGCTACGAATGGTTCACCGTGCTCAGCGGCACCATCCTGCTGCGGCTCGGGACACGAACAATCATGGTGTATCCAGGACAAGCAGCTGAGTTTTCCACGATGACCCCGCACTCCCTGCAAGCACACCAAGGCCCCGCCGAAATCCTCACCATCTTCGACCAGGACGGCGCACAGGCACACATGCCGGGACATCGACACGCCCCAGGGCGAAGACCAGCAGACCCCCGAAGCGCGGAGTAAATCGAGAGATCCGCTCATCATCCGCTACAGGGAAGGTGGACTGCTGCACGTTCAGATGATGGGTTGCGGTTCTCCCTGGCTTGGATGCACTGCTCCGTCCACTCCGCGACGGTGAGGGCCTTGGCGGTGGCGGGCTTGGCGCTGCGGGAGGCCGGCGGGCTCCACTGGTCGATGTCAATCAGCCGCAACTCATGCGAACGCCAATAGGTGGCGTCCTGCTTCACGCGAAACGTGCGGGAGTAGCGCCTGCCATCTGGACCGACGTAGCGCGTGTTCCAGTGGCCTCCTGCGAGCTTGCGCACACCGTCGTTCATGGTGGCCTCCGTGGGCACGAACTCAGACCTCGTGCCCAATCTCAGGGCTCTTCGTGTCCTGCTGCTGCGCCCCCTGCCGCACCCCAGACATGGCAAAACCCCCAGTCGACTGGCATTTGAGCTAGTCAACCGGGGGTTTCACTCTTGTGCGCGTGAGAGGAGTTGAACCTCCACGTCCCGAAGGACACTGGCACCTGAAGCCAGCGCGTCTGCCATTCCGCCACACGCGCACGGGGCCCTTGCGAGCCCGACGACAAAGGTTAGCACGGCGCGAGGGGATGACTGCAACTTGGCTGGTCGGCTTCAGCCTCAAGCGGACCGGGTCCCCGATACGCTGAATTGAACAGTATTAATGTCACCAAAGGGGGAAGCAGATGGCTGATTGGCCCATTTACATATGGATCCTGCTCGCAGTGGTCGTGATTGTGATCATCGTCATCATCGTGATGGTCGCGCGCAAGCAGAGCGCAGTGCAGAACCGAGAACGCGCCGCCGAGCTCCGGGAACGCGCCGGCAACAACGAGCAGTTGATCGATTCCCGCCAGGATCGCGCCAAGGAACTGGAACGCGAGGCCGACGAAGCCCGCCACAAGGCACTCACTGCGTCCGAGCAGGCCGACGCCCTCCGCGTCCAGGCCGGGGAGTCCGACGAACTCGCGGCCCGCGCCACAGAGCAGGCAGAGATCCTCGACGACGAGGCGACCCACAGCCGTGAGTCGTACGAGGAAGCCGTTGGGGAACGCGACAACGCCCTCCGCGAGGCCGACCGCCGCGATCCTGACGTTCACACCGACCGGCACGGGAACCGGATCGAGGACGACACCGATGACAAGACAGTCGCCGTCGACGACACCGCGGAGGTGACGGAAGGGTCAACGGCCGTGGTCGCTCGCGATGACGAACTGGTCGAGGCGGACAACGCTGCAGCGGTGATCGACGAGCCAACGCCTGCGGTCATCCCGGAGGCCGACGTTCTCGACGCAGACGATGACTACGAGAGCGACGAGTTCGCCGAGCCGGATGCCGACTACATCGACCCGGTGGAACACGACCGTGCGGATCATGAGCACAACAGCGGACTGTTCTCCGCCGACACGGTCCCGGCACGTGCGGACGTCGACGAACACCGGGTTGACGACCTCCCACCCGTGGAGGATGTGGAACCCATCGATTCCCAGTACGCAGCCGAGCCCGAACTCGCCACGGACGCCGATGCACCCGTCGCCGCCCGACGCATGGAGTACAGCCCCGCCGAGGATGACCTCATCGAGGACACCCCCCTGGTGGACCCCTACGGCAATCCTGTCGTGACACCAGAATCTCCCAGCCACCAGGCGTGGGACGACGGCGAAGACGATGTCCCCCGCGATGAACAGGGCCGCCGCCTCGACCCGTACGGCAACCCGGTCCCCGAGGACCGCAACCTCTGAGAAGGGAAGGACGATTCCTATGAGCACCAACGACGAACGCCACGAGGACGGCTACCGCCGCGACGAGTTCGGCAACCGCCTCGATGACGCCGGCAACCGCGTGGACCCCGACGGCCGCCCCATGGACGCCGGGGGCGACGCAGTGAACGAGGAGGGTGCCCGCGTCGACGACGAGGGCCGCCCCATGGACGACGGCGACGACGACGGCACGATCCTCCCCGGAGGAATCCCGCCCTTTCCGCCCATGATGGGTCACTGACCCAGGCATGCTCTCAGCGCCCGGCCCCTCGAGGGGTCGGGCGCTGCTGCGTTCCCCCCCACGCCGCACCGACAGGGGGAACCCGTCCTGCTTGCTAGGATTCCCCCGGGCCCCAACCGGCCCCCGGACGAGCGGGTCGTACCCGGTGAGCGACAAGACGACCCCGAAGAAGGTAGCCACCATGGCATGGGTCGTTCTCGTCATTTCCGGATTGTTTGAAGCAGCATGGGCCACCGCACTGGGGAAGTCCGACGGACTGACCAAGCTGTGGCCCTCCGTCGTGTTCGTCGTGACGGTGATCATCTCCATGCTGGGGCTCGGCTACGCCATGCGCACGCTGCCCACGGGCACCGCCTACGCAATTTGGGTGGGGATCGGCGCCAGCACCACGGTTATGTTCGCCATGGCCACGGGCGCAGAGCCGTTCCACGTCGTCCGACTGCTCCTGGTCCTGGGTATCGTGGCGTGCGTCGTCGGGCTCAAGTTGGTCTCCTGAGACCCTTTCACCGCAATGGGCAGTGCGGTGGACCGCCCAGACAGGCATCATTGATGGCATGGGTACACCACAGATGGAACTGGCCGCAGTGACTATCGACTGCTCGGACGCGGAAGCGCTCGCCAACTTCTACGCCAAGCTCACCGGCGGCGACGTGACCTACAGCGACGCTGAACAGGGCTACGCGCAGACGCAGTTCGGCGGCGCAACCCTCAACTTCCAGCAGGTCCACAGCTACACACAGCCCCAGTGGCCGGGCCAGGAGCACGCTCAGCAGTTCCATCTGGATCTCCGGGTGGATGACCTCGAGGCGGGCGTCAGCCATGCCCTGACCCTTGGCGCTACGCAAGCGATGGAGCAGCCCAGCGCGGAGCACTACCGGGTGATGATCGACCCGGACGGCCACCCGTTCTGCCTCTGCCCACCCGCGGCCGGGTGACACGACAACACCCCTCACGCACCACGAACATCGAACTGGAGAACAGCTTGAGCAACGACTCACCGCAGGGCGGGAGCCCGCAGGACCCCTCGCGCAACGACGGCGCAGCAGATGGCCACGCCGAGGACGGCTACCCCACCGAAGCGATCCCTCAGCAGGAGTACCCGCCGCAGCCCAACCCGCAGCAGGGTCAGCCCGGCTACCCGCAACAGGGCAACGCCCAGCAGCAGCCTCAGTACGGACAGGGCTACCCGCACCAGGGTCAGGGATACCAGCAGCAAGGCCAGGGTTCTCCGCCCCAGGGCCAGGGGTATCCACCCCAGGGCCAGGGCTACCCACCCCAGGGCCAGGGATACCAGCAGCAAGGCCAGGGTTCTCCGCAGCAGGGACAGGGCGGATACCCGCCCCAGGGCTGGGACCAGCAGGGCTACGCGCCGTCCTACGGTGAGCCGCCGAAGAAGTCCATGGCCGGCAAGGTGGTGGCCATCGCCGTCATCGTCGTCGTCCTCATCTTCCTGGCGGGCTTGGTCTGGGGCGTGATGTCCTGGCGCTCCGCGGATGCCGAGCCGCAGCCCAGCGTTGCGACCACCGTGCCATCAGACCCCACGCCGGAGCCGTCCGACGATGTCATAGTGGATCCGACGGAGGACCCCACGGTCATCCCGACATCCCAGGATGACGAAGCCACCAAGCCGGTCGAGCCCCCCGTTTCCGACGACCCGGCGCCCGCGGGTGAGCCACCCGTCATGCCCGCGACGGTGGGGGACTTCACGTCCGTCATCGACACAAGTTCGGACTTCGGCACCTGGTCCAGCGAGGACTACACCACGTTCAGCGCGAGCTGGTCGGCCTACCTCGAGCGGGACATGTTCCGCGACCAGATGGTTGAGCCCCAGGACATTGGCGTGTGGCTGTGCGGAGGCGTGGAGGACCTTGAGGCCTTCTCCTGTGTCACCGAGGTCCACGACGGCACAGTCCTCGTTGTCGGCGCCGGCGAAGTGGCAGACGCGGTCGCGACGGCAGCGTTCGGCGATCATCTCCTGGCAGCCTGGAAGTAACCGTGCGACCCCGCGGGGCGGCCCACCATCACCGGTGGGGCGCCCCGCGTTGTCGTGTGCCGGTACTTTCTTACCCATGACCCTCCGCGTGGCCTTCGTGTCGATGCACACCTCCCCCGCCGAACGGGCCGGCACCGCCGATGCCGGCGGGATGAACGTGCTGATCCGGTCGCTGGCCGAGGCACTGGGCGCACAGGGGGTGGAGGTGCACTTCATCACCCGCCGGTCGCACCCCGACCAACCGGCCGAGCAGCCATTGGCCCCGCAGGTGGTCCTGCACCACATCACCGCGGGCCCCGAGGCGCCGTTACCGAAGAGCCTCATCGACGCGCACATCGACGAGTTCCGGGATGGTCTCCAAACGCTGGGGAAATTCGACATCATCCATTCGCATCACTGGATGTCAGGGGTCGCAGCCCTGCCCGTGGCACGGGAGTGGGGTGTCCCCCACGTCATGACGTTCCACTCCGTGGCCGCCCACCCCAACTCGCCCCTGCGCGACGGGGAACCCCCGGAGAGCCCCGCCCGTCTGGAGGGCGAGGTGACCTGCGCCACCCAGTCTGACCTGGTGATCGCGGTTTCCCACCACGAAGCGGCCGTGGTGATCGGGCGCTGCGGTGCCGATCCGGAGCAGGTGGCCATCGTGCGGCCGGGTGTGGACGTGGTTCTGTTTCATCCCTCGGATGAGCCGTGGAGTCCTGCCGATGACGTCCGTCCCGGCTACCTCCTGTTTGCCGCCCGTCTGCAGCCACTCAAGGGCCCGGACGTGGCCCTCGCCGCACTGGCGGAGGTCCCGGAGGCGGAGCGCCCCGACCTGGTGATGGTGGGCCAGACCTCAGCCGACTTCACCGGGTACGAACATGAACTGCACCGACTCGTCGACGAACTCGGTCTTGACTCCCACGTGACGTTCCTACCGGGCCAGGACCGGGAATCCCTGGCGCAGCTCATGCGCCACGCCTCCCTCGTCCTGGTGCCGTCCCACTCCGAGACGTTCGGGCTCGTGGCGCTGGAGGCGTCGGCCTCCGGCACGCCGGTGCTGGCGGCCGCCGCCGGTGGGCTCACCGAAGCCATCTGCAACACCCACACCGGTGTCCTGGTCCCCGGGCACGACACCGCGCTCTGGGGCCGGGAACTCACCGCGCTGCTGCGCGACCCCGAGCGACGACACCGCATGGGCGAGTGCGGCCGCACACGGGCCCTGGACATGACCTGGCCCAAGGTGGCCACCCGTACGCTTGCCCACTACCACCGACTCCTGGGGGATCGATGAACATCTGCTTCGTGCACGCCCACCCCGATGACGAGACCCTCGCCACCGGCGCCCTCATTGCCCACCTCGGGCAGGAGGGCCATCAGGTATTCGTCCTGACGGCCACGCGCGGGGAGATGGGCGACGTGGTCCCCGGACCGCTGTCCCCGCTGGCCGGGACACCGGAGCTGGAACTCCGCCGCGAGCAGGAGCTGGCCGGGGCGCTGGAGGTGCTGGGTGTGACCGGCTCGGCCTTCCTCGGCTCGGATACTGCCCGCGCCATCCTCCCCTCCCGCCGCTACCTCGACTCCGGGATGCGCTGGGTCACCCCGGAGGTGGCAGGGCCGGCGGAACACGCCGACGAAGCGTCGCTGAGCGCTGCCGATCACACGGAGGTGGCAGCAGACATCGCAGCCTACCTCCGGCACATCGACGCCGAACTTGCCATCAGCTACGACGTCGACGGCGGCTACGGACACCCCGACCACGTGGCCATGCACCACGCCACGCGTCGCGCGGCCTCCCAGGTGGGAATCGGGTTCGCCGTCATCAGCCCGGAGCCGGGCGACGGGGTCCACTGGTACGCGCTGGAGGACCTGCTGCCCGTGGTGGTCGAGGCGCTTGGCCACCACCAAACCCAGCTGAGCGTGCACGGCACCACCCTCACGCACTCCGGCGGTCAGCCCGACGTGGTCAGGACCTCCGTGGGGCTGAAGGGCGACCTACCGGGCTGACGTGGCGCCGCCGCGGGGTCGGTCGTCGTCCCCGTCGTCGCCGTCGCCGTCGACTGATTCCTTCGAGGATGCGTCGTCATTCTGCTCGGTGTAGTCCCCGTCGGCGTGCTGCTCACGCAACTCAGCGCCTTCGGCCACCAGCGCGTCGAACTTCTTGGCCTGCTTGTCCACCTGCCGGTCGTCGCGCAGGGGCAGCTGCACGGACTCCTCCGCCTCGATGCCGCCCTGCAGCTCGCGCCCGCGCTCCACCTCGGCGTCGATCTCGGCGCCCAGCAGCAGCACGTTGTTCACGATCCAGATACCCAGCAGCAGGATGATGACGGAACCGATGATGCCGTAGGTGGCGCCGTAGGAGGAGAACTTGCTGACGTAGAACGCGAACGCGCCCACGGCGATCGCGGAGATCACCAGGGCCACCAGCGAGCCGATGCTCACCCAGCGGAACTTCGGCTGCCGCACGTTGGGCGTGAAGTAGTAGAGGAGCGCGATCAGCAGCACCGCGAGAGCGATCACCACGGGCCACTTGGCGATGGACCACACCAGCACGGCGGTGTCGCCGAGCCCGATCAACCCGCCCACTGCGTCCGCCACCCCGCCGGAGAGTGCAAGGGCAAAGACGATGACGGCCACGATGATGAGCATCGCGAACGTCAGCAGCAGCATGGCCGGCTTCAACTTCCAGACGGGGCGCCCCTCCTCGATCTCGTAGATGCGGTTCATCGACCGGCCGAACGCTCCGACGTAGCCGGACGCCGTCCACAGCGCACCGACGAGCCCCGTCACCAGCGCAAACCCGGCCCCGGACTGGGAGGTCAGGCCGCTGATCGTGGTTTCCAGCAGCGGCTGCAGATCCTTGGGTGCGTAGTCGTTGAGCCATCCGGTGAGGGCCTGCGTGGTCTGCTCCCCCTGCCCGAACACACCCAGCAGGGACACCAGCGCCAGCAGCGCCGGGAAGAGGGACAGCACCGCGAAGTAGGTGAGGCCCGCCGCCAGGTCCGTGCACTTGTCCTTGCCGAACTCGGAGATGGCCCGCTTGCCGATGTACTTCCAGCTCGGCTTCGTCAGGTCCGTGGGGTCGTCGGGCTTCCTGTCGTCGTCCGGTTCGGGGGCGTTATGTGCCTTCTCCTGGGATTTCCGGGTGGCGTACTCGCTCATGACGTGACTCCTGCAGGGTGTGGTGACAACTCTCCAGCACTGTACGGACGGGACAGTTCAAGTCAGGCCACCCGCAGGGGTGGCACACCGCAGCCCCTATCGTGGAGCCCATGCCAGCCCCGAGCCGCGACGCGCGCTACCGACACATCTTCTGGGACATGGGCGGCACCATCGTCAACACCTATCCGGGGCTGGACGCGGCGCTGGCGGGGGTGGTCCGGGCCCATGGCGACACCATCGACGACCACGACGTCGCACTCCTGACCCGGCGCTCCACAGGGGCGGCCATCACCGCACTCTCACGTCGCTTCGGCATTCCCGAGACGATGTTCCGCGAGGCAGAGGCCCGGTTGAAGCAGTCATGGAGGGACACGCCACCGCCGGCCATGCCCGGAATCCACGAGGCCATGGCCGCCATCAGCGGCCTGAACCTGGTGGTGACCCATCGCGACCGACGCAGCGCCACGGCACTGTTGGAAGCACTCGACATCCACGTCGACGACATGGCCTGCGCCCCCGACGGCCACCCACGCAAACCCTCCCCCGCCATGCACGTGGAGCTGCTGGGACGCCACGGGCTTGACCCGCGGGACTGCGTCGGAGTGGGAGACCGCCCGCTCGACGCGACGGCCGCGCGCGCCGCCGGCATGCACGCAGTGATGCTGCGCACGCCCCGGATCAGCCTCGACAACGAGGCCGACCTCCAGGTGGAGTCCCTCGGGGAGCTCCTGCCCTGGCTGGCGTGAGCATCACCTGGCAGTGACGTGCAGGATCCCCGGGAGTTCGTCGACGGGGCTGCGCCCTGTGCGTGCAAAGTCTGCCCAGAGCTGCCGCATGACCGTGCCCTGCCTCCGGATTTCCGACAGGGCCACCCCCTCCAGGAGGTCTCCCACCTCCCAGGAGTGCGTCGGGAACAGCAGCGCCAACTCGATGACATGTGCCCCTTGGAACCGCGGTCCGGCGCCCCAGTCGAGGAAGTACTGGGCGGCGTTGCCACCAGCGCGACGGTGGCGCTCCACGAAGTGGCCGATGGCGTCGTCGTAGATGCGACGGGTGGTTCTCACCACCGCTGCCTCATAGATCCGGGTCCCCACCTCGGAGCGCCGCAGCCGGGCGAGCGCGGGCATCAGTTCCGCGAACAGCGCCGACTCGCGGGAGTTCGAGCCGATGAGCACGTCCACGTCGGGCGCAACGGCAGCCCAGGCCTCGTCCAGCTCATCCTCCGGCGGGAGTGGGTCGTGGCCGTACTGCACACCGAACGGCATCGCGGCCACCCAGCCAAAGCGTCCCAGTCCCCGCACCAGACCTGCCTGCGCCACCACCATCGTCTCGTTCGTGAGTCGCTCCGGAAGCTCACGCAACCGCCCGCTCATCTTCTTCGCCATGGCGGCGCGACCCAGCGTGATGCCGAGCGGGGGGCTCTGCAGGATCGCGTGACGAAACAGCCCGGAAGCGCCGTCGGCGATCATGAGGTGAGCGACGGCGTCCGCGCCGGCCGACTGACCGAAGATGGTGACGGTGTCGGGGTCGCCCCCGAACGCGGCAATGTTGCGTCGCACCCATCGCAGCGCCTCCATCTGGTCCAGCAGACCGAGGTTCGCGGGCCGCCCGTCGCCGCCCAGGAATCCCAGCGGCCCCAGCCTGTAGGTGACAGTGACCACAACGACCCGTTGTTCCTCCACCAGCAGGGCGGGGTCGCTGTAGGTCTCGTCACCACCACCGGTTTCGTAGGAACCGCCGTGAATCCACACCATGACGGGCAGTCCCTCGTCGGCCACCGCGTCGCGGGGCGTCGTGATGGACAGGTACTGGCAGTGCTCGTCGACGCCCATGTCGCGTCGCTCACTCTCCGGCCGCTGCAGAGGGTTGGCGCGCTGGGGGCAGCGGGGCGAGAAGCGGGTGGCATCGACGTCGCCGTCGACCTCCGGCTCCGCCACGGGCTTCCCGTACCGCTCCGCGCGGGCGTACCGGATCCCGGTCGCCCGCTTCACGGCGCCGTCGTACCAGCCGAGCACCTTCCCGGCCGGGCACTGCACACTCGTCACATCCATCAACACTCCTGAACTTTTTGGCCCCACCCAGAGTGCCACGCATCCGGGACAGCTCACGAGCCCCTTCGATACGGCGCTGCCCCCGTCGCACCCGGCATCACAATTCACGGCGACTGCTCGGGAACGGGATCGTGGATGGTGATCCCGACTAGTCTCGGCTCAACCGTTGACAAGGGGAACCATGCAGATCACCGTGCTGGGCCACGCCCACGCCTCCTTCTCGCCCGAGCGAGCCACCCTGCGGATGCGGCTGGGCGTGGAGGGCAGCGACAAGCAGGCCGCCATGGAACACACCACGTCCCTCGTGCAGGGCTTCACGACCGTGGTGGAGCAGCTCAAGGACATGTCCCCCTCCCCCACCAGCTGGTCCTCTGTCGCCCCCATCGCGACGCGAAGCTGGCGGCCGTGGTCACAGGACGGGAAGGTGCTGCCCACCCGCCACGCTGCGGAGTGCCTTGTGAAGCTCAAGTTCACCGACTTCCACTCTCTCTCCCGTTTCATCGACCGGTGGGGCGGTCGCACCGGCGTCACCGTTGAGGGCGTCGACTGGACGCTGACGGAGGGCCGCCGGAAACAGGAGGAGGACAACGTGCTGGCCCAAGCCGTCGTGCAGGCCCACGCCCGGGCCACGACGATGGCGCGCGCCGCCGGGGAGCAGAGCGTGCGGTTCCTGGAGATCGCCGACGAGGGCCTGCTCGCCGAGCAGCAGTCGGCCGCATCGCCCACGATGTACGGCGCCGCCATGCGCTCGGGCGCTCCCCCTGATTCCGAGGGCATCACGATCGCCCCCGAGGACGTGGAACTCGACGTGACGGTGCACGCCCGCTTCAGTACGGACTGACTGGCCGACCGGCGGGACTCTCGTCCTCCAGCGTGCGCCACGAACGACGTGGCGGGTTGAGGAACGGACGTCGCAGGTCAGGCGTTCCTTCAGCGGATCTGGTCATCGCGCAGGGTGAGGATCGCTTCCTTGACCCGCCAGTCGGAGGCCTCCAGCGCCCCCGTGGCAACGTTCTCGTCCACCTCCGCCAGTTCGGCGACCATCCGCACGGCCCGGATTCTGAGCTTCTCGTTGGTGGCGCGCAGGTCCACCATCCGGTTGCCCATCACCTTGCCTGCCCGGACCATGGTGATGGTGGAGATCATGTTCAACACCAGCTTCTGGGCGGTGCCGGAGCGCAGGCGCGTGGAACCGGCCACCACCTCGGGTCCCACCACCACCTCGATCCCGTGCTCCGCCACCGCGGAGGTCTCCGCGTCGGCGTTGCAGCTGAGCGCCACCGACAGGGCCCCGACGGATCGGGCGTGCCGCAGCGCACCGATGACGTAGGGCGTCCGCCCGCTGGAGGCAATCCCGACGACAGCGTCCCGCTCCCCCACCCCCACGGCTGCCACGTCGGCGGCACCCTGGTCGGCGTCATCCTCGGCACCCTCCATGGCGGAGCGCAGCGCCACGTCCCCGCCTGCGATGAGGCCGAGGACCTGGTCCGGGCTGGTGTTGAAGGTGGGCGGGCACTCGGAGGCATCGAGCACACCCAGACGTCCCGAGGTGCCGGCACCGACGTAGATGATCCGACCGCCCGCGGCAAACCGCTCGGCGATGGCCTCGATGGCGGGGATGATCTGCGGCAGGGCCCGTTCGACCGCCTCGGGCACGCCCCTGTCGGCGTCGTTCATGACTCGGGCCAGCTGCCCCACAGTCATCTCGTCCAGGTGCGAGAAGCGCTCATCGACTCCCTCGGTGGTCAAGGTCCTGGACAGCTCCACTGCAAACTCCTCGGGCGGGGTCTCGTCGACGTCGACGGCGGAACTAGGCGGAGCCCCGCTCCACCAACGTACCGTCCATCACCGTCGCCGTCTCGGTGGGGCGACCCTCAATGAGGTTGACGAGCACGCGCGCCATCTCGGCGCCCATCTCCACCAGCGGCTGGTGCACCGTGGTCAGCGGCGGGTCGGTGCTGGCGCTGAAGTAGGAGTCGTCAAACCCCACCACGGCAACGTCGTCGGGTATGCGACGACCTGCCTCGCGCAGGACGGGGTAGGCCCCCAGTGCCATCTGGTCGTTGGCGACGAAGACCGCATCGATGGGCTCGCCACCCTCCAGCAACGTGCGCATGGCTGCAGCGCCGGAGTCCGCCGTGAAGTCCCCGTACGCGACGGGGCCGGGTTGCAAACCTGCCTCAGCCAGCACCTGGGCCCACCCCGTCAACCGGTCGAGCCCCGGCGGCATGTCCTGCGGCCCCGCGATGGTGGCCACGTGGGTGCGACCGCGGTCGATGAGGTACTGCACGGCGATCCTTGCGCCCCGAAGATTGTCGACGTCCACGAAGTGGTGTTCGGAATCGGACCGCACGAGCGGCCGCCCCCCGAACACGACCGGCAGCATGTCGCTGAGCTCCGCCCACGAGTGGTCACCAGTGTGGTGCGACACCACCAGGGCGCCGTCGACGTTGCCACCCAGCAGGTAGCGCCTCGTCTTGGGTGCCTGCGCCTCGGACTCGATGATCATGTTGAGCGTGTAATCGGTGGGTGCCAGCTCCAGCGCGATCCCCTGCACCACGGAGGCGAAGAACGGGTCCGCGAACACCTTGGCGGCAGACTCCGGCACCACCAGGGCTATGGACTGGGTGCGGCGCCGCGCAAGGGAACGAGCCGCCCGGTTGGGGACGTAGTTCAGCGCGTCAATGGAGCGCTGGACCACCTCCACCATCTGCTTGTCCACCGTCGCGGCGCCATTGACCACCCGCGACACCGTCGCGCGCGACACCCCAGCGTGATGGGCAACCATCTCCAGGGTGGGCGCCTTGCTCCTCGTCATGCCCATCAGAAACCACCTGTTCGTCGTCGCGCCGGTACAGCTGCATCACCCTAGGCCCTGCGACGATTCTCCCCAATGAGCCCCGCGAAGTTGCGGGCGCTGAGCTTCGGGATCCGCTGTTGCGTGTCCCTGTCCACGTACACGATGCCGAAGCGCTTGTCGTAGCCCCAGGCCCACTCGAAGTTGTCGAGCAGCGACCAGACGAAGTAGCCGCGGACATCGGCACCCTGCTCCATGGCTGCGGCGACGGCGTCGATGTGCGCAGCGATGTAGGCCCACCTCTCGTGGTCCTCCACCCGGCCGTCGACGAGCTCGTCGTCGTAGGCAGCCCCATTCTCCGTGATGTAGAGCGGCGGAAGGGTGGGGTAGGTCGCGGTGAGCCTCAGCAGAAGTGTGCGCAGGCCATCGGGGTTGACCTCCCAGTCCATGGCGGTGCGGGGCAGCCCCCGCGTGGGTGAGGTGACGAACTCGGACCCCACGAAGAAGGACCGCCCCGGCCGTTTCGTGGGCCTCGCCGACTCCGGATGGCCCTCCGGGAGCGGGTGCGCGCTGACGTTGTCGTCGTGGTAGTGGTTGACGCCCAGAAAATCCAGCGGTTGCGCGATGGTCTCGAGGTCACCGTCGTGGACCCACTGCTCGAAGTCGTACTCGGCCACGTCCTCCAGCACGTCGGACGGGTAGGCGCCCAGCAGGAGGGGCTCAAGGAACATCCGGTTCCACAGCCCGTCGATGCGGCGGGCGGCGTCGACGTCGGCCGGGTCGCCCGGATCCTCAGGGATCGCGTTCGTGAGGTTCAGGGTGATGCCGAGCTGCAGATCATCGCCGCCCCGCTCCCGCAGATGCTGCACGGCCAGGCCGTGGGCCAGATGCTGGTGGTGCAGGGCTGCGAGGCCGGCGCCCGGGTCCATGAGGCCGGGCGCGTGCTCACCCCCGACGTAGGAGATGAGGGAGGAACACAGCGGCTCGTTGAAGGTGGTCCAGTGCGTCACCCGGTCCCCCAGTGCGTCGTACACCGCCGAGGCGTAGTCAACGAAACGGTGGGCTGTGTCCCTGTTGGTCCAGCCGCCACGCTCCTGCAGGGCCTGGGGAAGGTCCCAGTGATACAGGGTCAGCCACGGCAGGATCCCCGCCTCGAGCAACTCATCCACGAGCCGGCTGTAGAAGTCCAGACCCTTGGCGTTGGTGAACCGGTCCCCGGGCCTGACCCTGGCCCAACTGGTGGAGAAGCGGTAGGAGCCCAGCCCGAGCTCACGCATGAGCGCCACGTCCTGCGGCATGCGGTGGTAGTGGTCGACAGCCACCTCCGGGGTGTCGCCGTGCTGCACGGCCCCCGGTACCCGGGAGAAGACGTCCCAGATGGAGTCCTCCTTGCCATCCAGGTGGGCTGCGCCCTCGATCTGGGCTGCGGCCGTGGCCGAGCCCCAGAGGAAGTCCTTGGGAAATGTGTTCATCAACCCTTCACTGCTCCTGCCATGATTCCGGACACCAGCTGCTTGCCGACGAGGACGAAGACCAGCAGGAGCGGCAACGTCGCCAGCACTGCGCCTGCCAGGACGATCGAGTAGTCCACGTACTTCGCCGACTGCAGCTGGCTCAGCGCCACCTGCAGCGTCGGGTTCTGCGGCACCACCAACAACGGCCACAAGAAGTCCGTCCACGCGGTCATGAAGGTGAACATACCGAGGATCGCCATGGCGGGTCGGGCGGCGGGCAACCCCACGTTGAGGAACGTGCGGATCATGCTGGCCCCGTCCACGCGCGCCGCCTCGACGAGTTCGTCGGGGATGACGTCGATGAGGTACTGCCGCATGAAGAAGACCCCGAATGCGGTGACCAGCGTCGGGACGATCACGGCCCCCAGCGAGCCGGTCCAGCCGAACTGCTTCATGAGCATGAACAACGGGATGATGCCCAGCTGGGTGGGCACCGCCAGGGTGGCGATGACGAAGACCATGAGGCCTTCGCGCCCACGGAAGCGCAGCTTGGCGAACGCGTAGCCCGCCAGCGTCGAGAAGAACACCACGGAAATTGTGACGACGGAGGAGACGATGACGGAGTTGAGCAGCGCCATCCAGAACGGGACGGTGTCGACCACTTCGAGGACGTTGGTCCAGAACTGGCTGCCCGGCAACAGCGGCGGGAACATCTCGACGAGAGCCGACTTGTCCGAGCTGCCCATGACGAACGACCAGTAGAGCGGGTACGTGCTGCCCACCAGCAACGCCCCCAGCAGGGCGTAGATGAACCACGCGGGGCGCGCCTCGACGCCGGCGCCACGCGTGCGCCGCGGACCGGTCACGGTGCGCGTGGGGGTGGAGCTGTCCACGATGGCGGTCATGCCACTGCCTTTCGCTTCGTCTGTCGCGATTTCTTCGTGGCGGACGTGGAGATGGTGCGGGAAATCTGGAAGTTGATGAGGCCAATGGCCACGATCAACAGGAACAGGATCCAGGCGACCGCGGCGGCGCGGCCGAACTGTTGCCGGTTGAACGCCAGGTCCCACAGGTACAGCACGGTGGTCTGGTACTGCCGTTGTGGACCACCGGGGACGGAACTGGAGGCGTTGAACAGCTTCGGCTCGGTGAAGATCTGCAAACCACCGATGGTGGCGGTGATGATCACGAAGATCATCGTGGGGCGGATGCTCGGGATGGTGATGGACCGGAACCGGCGGACCGCGCCCGCACCGTCGATGGCTGCCGACTCGTAGAGGTCTCGCGGCACCGCCTGCATGGCGGCGAGCAGGATCAACGCGTTGTAGCCGGTCCACCGCCAGTTGACCATGCTCGCAATGGCCAGATGGCTGGGCAGTGTCTCGGTCTTCCACATGATGGGGTCGGCTCCGAAGTACTGGAGCGCATTGTTGACAAGGCCATACTTCTCGCCGAACACGTTGCTGAAGATGAGTGCCACCGCGACGGGGGTGACGACGTAGGGGACGATGATCGAGAGGCGCCAGAACGATTTGGCGCGCAGGTTGGTGTCGAGGACGGCGGCGATCGCGACTGCGGCGATCAACTGCGGGATCGAGGACAGCAGGAAGATGCTGAAGGTGTTGAAGATCGAGTTCCAGAACAGCGGGTCGGTAAGTTCACGCTGGAAGTTCGCCAGGCCCACCCACTCACCCGGACCGGTCAGCAGGTTCCAGTCGTTCAGCGAGACGACGAAGGTGTAGAGCAGCGGGAACAGTCCCACGAGTGCGAACAGCACGAAGAACGGGGCAACGTACAGGTAGGGCGAATAACGCACGTCGGCGCGACTCAGGCGCTGGCGGCGGGTCAGCGGCTGCCTCGGGCGACTCCGCTCAACGGTGGACACGTGCATGCCGATCCTTCCTCGGTGGTGGACCGGGAGCGGCGGGCCTCTGTGCTGGAGGCCCGCCGCCACTGGTCGGATATCAGGTGGGGATCAGCTGACGACGGTGTCGAGCAGCTTCATGGCGTTGTCCCATGACGTGGGGCCATCAGCCTTGCCGGAGTCGAGCTCCTGGATGCTGGGGCCGAAGACCTGCTCCTGGATCACGGAGTCATCGACGCCCTTGTACTGGGCCTCCACACCCTGGGCACGCTTGCCGAGGATCTCGCCGAGTGGGGAGTCGTTGAAGAACTTCGACAACTCGTTGGCACCGGTGACGCCCGGATCGGATTGTGCGTCGAGGACGCTCGGGAACGTGCCAGCGGCCTGGAACGCTGCAACCTCCTGCGGGGTGTCGGACAGCCATGCGGCGAGCTTGGCGGCTTCCTCCGGGTGCTTGGAGGTGGTGGGCACCGTCAGGAACGTCCCACCCCAGTTGGCTGCGCCACCCGGGTAGACGTCGGCGAAGTCCCAGCCCGAGGTGGCGTCGCCGCCTCCGGCCTCAACCTGCCCCTTGACGATCCCCAGCATCCAGGCCGGGCAGACGAACGTGGCGAAGGAACCATCAACGAATGCCTTGCCTCCACCCCAGTCCCACTGGGACTGGTTGCTGGAGAGGCCGTCCTTGGCTGCGTCAGCCAGCAGGAGCCAGTTGTCCTTGAGGGCCTGGTTGTCCTTGACGTTGAGCGTGCCGTCGGCCTTGTAGTAGCCCTCGGGGAGCTGGTTCACCATGGAGTTCCACAGGAAGCCGGACTGGTCATACCAGGCCTTCCCTGTCTTCTCCTTGTACTGGCGGCCCACCTCGAAGAATTTCTCCCACGTGGCATTCTCGCCGCCGAGCAGGGCGGCGAAGCCCTCGCGGTCCTCGGCCAGACCGGCCTCCTTCAGGAGGGTGCCGTTGAAGCAGATGCCCTGCGGGCCGATGTCGGTGCCGTAGCCGATGATGCGGCTGTCAGCGTCGGTGGCCTGGTCGACCTTCCACGGGACCCAGCGGTCCTTGATGTCGTTGGCGCCATGGTCTCGCAGGTCGGTGAACGAGTCGCTGACCTGCATCACCTTGCTGAGCCAGCCCTCCTCGACGGCCTGCACGTCGGGCAGGCCTGCGCCGGCGGCCTGCTTGGTCTGCCAGTCGATGAGCGCGTTGCCACCGGTGTCGATGTTGGTGGCGTTGATGGTGATGTTCGGGTTGTCGGTCTCATACTGCTTGTACAGCTCGTCAAGTCCCATGGTGCCAAACGTGGTCACGGTCAGCGTGACGTCTTCCATGGGGGCGGCCCCCGTGGTGGCGGTGTCGCCGGTGGGCGTGTCCGATGGCGTGGCTCCGGACGAGCACGAGCTGAGGACGAGTGCACATGCAGCGGCGGCGGCGATGGTCGCGGCCGTTCTGGTTCGGCGAATTTTCACAATCACTCCCTTGTGGTGGTGTCCATGCGAGAGAGCGCTCTCTCAGGTGTTAGGACCGTAACCCGAAAAGATAGCAGCGTCAAGAGAGCGCTCTCTCATCGTTGCCCATTCGTTACCCAGCGCCTCCCCCACGGCCGTGTTCCATTCCCCTCATCGGGATGGCTAGGCTGGATCCATGCGTCTGATTCTGATCCGCCACGGCGAAACCCAGTCCAACGTCGACCGCCTCCTGGACACGGCCCACCCCGGCGCACCCCTCACGCAGAACGGACTGCGGCAGGCGCACGACTTGGCCGAGGCCATCGCCCACGAGGACATCGACGCCCTGTTCGTCTCCACGCTCACGCGCGCCCAGCAGACGGCACAACCACTGGCGGAGCGACGCGGCCTGGAGGCCACCGTCATCACGGGCGTGCACGAGATTGCCGCTGGTGTGGAGGAAATGAGCCCTGACTGGAGGGCCTACGTCGGGATGCTCGAGTCGTGGTCGCCGGAGAACCTGGACGCAAAACTGCAGGACGGCGAGAGCGCCCGGGAGTTCATGTCCCGCTTCGACGCGGCCATCGCCACCATCGAGGCGCAGGGCCACGAACGCGTCGCCGTCATCAGTCACGGAGCGGCGCTGCGAGTGTGGGCGCTGGCACAGGACCCGTCCGTGGCTGGCCACACCTCCGGGCCACTGCACAACACCGAGTGGATCATCCTGAACGGCTCGACGGCTGGGGGCTGGCGTGTGGAGCGTTGGGGCCAGCAGGACCTCACCGCCCCAACACACACCGCCTGAGCCGGGGCTGGCCGGCAACGTGGCGGACGATGCGCTGGTCGAGCGGATCCTGCGCGCCGTGGAGCAGGTGCCGCAGGGCCGGATCGTGTCGTACGGCGACATCGCCGGTCTCGTCGGTGTGGGTCCACGCCACGTCGGGAACGTTCTGGGGCGCTGGGGATCCGGAGTCGCCTGGTGGCGCGTGACCAACAGCCAGGGAGAACTCCCTGCTCCCCTGCTCCCGGAAGCCCTCCCCCACTGGGAGGCCGAGGGGGTGTCGCTGAAGACCAACGGACGAGGCTGCCGGATCGAGCGCCACCGGGCCGACCTGCTGGAACTGGGTGTGCGGTGGGAACGGGCGATCGCCGACCTTCCCCACTGAGCTGCCACCCTTTCGGGGGGAAGGGACCCGGCGGCCGCCTACCATGGTCCACATGGGCAAGGTAGGAACAATCGTCAAGGCCGCCGGCGGCATAGTTGCCGCCACGGCAACCCTCCTCACGGTGCTGAAGGACAACCCTCAACTCTCCGATGGCCTCAACTCCACCATCGACAAGATCAAATCGGCCACCAATTCGGACAACCCGAAGCTGAGGTTCGACGGTCGTATCAAGGCCATCGAGACGTGCGCGGACGCGGTGGCCGAGAACTTCCCCGAGCTCACCGAGCCCGACGAATGGCGACGCAAGGCCACGGCCTTGCGCGTGCGCGGAGAACTGGCGTGGAACGCCAACGAGGGGAAGACCCGCAAGAAGGCCATGGCCGCGCTCAACGCTGAAACAGCCACGGTGCTGGAGGAAGTCAACAGGCGGTTGACCGAACTGACGGAGCAGACAGGGAAGGCGCCGTCCATCGACCCCCTGACCTGACGCTCACCGGGAATCGACCCCTCCCCTCATCAGCCCAGACCGCTGGGCTAGGGTTTGTGAGCGGGTTGACATCAATTTCTGGACGGAGACCGATGAGCGCAGAAGCGACCAGTGCGGCCGAGATCACTTTGGCTGCAGACTTCACCACCCCCACGCAAGCCGACTGGGAAAAGGAGGTGTTGAAGGTCCTCAACCGCAAGCGGCCAGAGGGCAAAGAACTCACCATCGAGCAGGCGTACAAGCGCCTCACGAGCCACACGGTCGACGGCATCACCATCAAGCCCCTGTACACCGCCGAGGATGGCGTCGATGAGCTCGGGTTCCCCGGCATCGTCCCCTTCACCCGCGGCACCACGGTCCGTACCGGCGAGATGGATGCCTGGCACGTCGCACCCCTGCACGAAACTCCTGACGCCGACGCCACACGGCGGGCGATACTGAGCGACCTCGAGCAAGGAGCCACCTCCGTGTGGCTTCGCGTCGACCCGGACGCCATCGCCCTGGCCGATGTCCCCACGGTCCTCACCGGGGTTCTCCTGGATCTCGCCCCCATCCACGTCTCGAGCCGCACCGATCAATTGGCCGCCGCCACAGCAGTGCTGGAGGTACTCGACAAGGACGACGCCGACAACTCCACCATGGGCGGCAGCCTCGGCATCGACCCCATCGGGTTCGCGGCCCTCCACGGCACCACTCCTGACCTCAGCGTCCTCGCGGAGGCCGTGAAGATCGCCAAGCCGTTCCCCGGCATCCGACCGATCGTCGTGGACGCCGGGCTCTACCACAATGCGGGCGCAGGAGACATCGCCGAGCTTGCGTACGCGATCGCGACGGGCGTCGAGTACGTCCGTGCGCTCGTCGACGCCGGCGTGAGCGTCGATGAGGCGTTCGACTCCATCCTCTTCCGCGTGTCTGCCACCACGGACCAGTTCCTGACCATCGCCCGGCTCCGCGCCCTGCGCCTCCTCTGGTCGCGCATCGGCGAAGTCCTGGAGGTCACACCCGCCAAGCGCGGCGCCGTGCAACATGCCGTCACGTCGCTGCGCGAGATCACACGCGACGACGCCTACGTCAACGTCCTGCGCGCCACCATCGCAGCCTTCGGCGCGTCCGCCGGTGGCGCCGAGACGCAGACCACGCTCCCTCTCGACTCGGCCATCGGGCTGCCCAACGAGCTGAGCCGCCGCATCGCGCGCAACGTGCAGATCCTCCTGGCGGAGGAATCCAACGTGGGGCGGGTCAACGACCCGGCCGGCGGCTCCTGGTACGTCGAATCCATGACCCGGCAGCTCAGCGAGCAGGCATGGAAGCTCTTCGGCACCCTCGACGAAGCCGGTTTCGCCGCCGCCGTCGCAGACGGCACCGTCAAGGCCCAGCTCGACGAACTCAACGAGGCCCGTCGCAGACTCCTCTCCACCCGCAAGCTCCCCATCACCGGCGTGTCCATGTTCCCCAACCCCTCCGAGGAGTTGCCGCAGCGCGAGCCACGCCCCGAGGCACCTGAACTGCACGGCCTCGTGCCCGTGCGCGACTCCTCCATCTTCGAGGCTCTGCGTGACCGGTCCGATGCCGCTCGCGAGGCCGGCAATCCACCCAAGGTGCTGCTCGCCTGTCTCGGCGCCCGGCGCGACTTCGGTGGCCGCGAGGGCTTCACCTCGAACCTGTACCACGTGGGCGGCATCGAGACCGTTCTGGCCGAGGGCACCACGCCCGAGGACTTCGCACGTCAACTGACCGAGAGCGGCACCAGCATCGCGGTGCTGTGTTCCTCGGCCAAGAAGTACGCCTCCCAGGGCTTCGCCGTGGCGAAGGCACTGCGGGACGCCGGCGCACAGGAAGTGCGCCTCGCCGGTCAGCTCAAGGAATTGGGCTCCGAGGACACCGACGGCCTCATCGCCGGCAACGTCTACGACGGCATGGACGTGGTCGACCTGTTGACCACAACCCTCGACAAGCTGGAGGCCTGAGAATCGTGACCACCATTCCCCGTTTCGGATCGGTCCCGCTGGACGGAGCCGGCATCCCGGCCGACGCCCGCGAACAGTTCGAAAGCATCAACCACGAGGTCGGCCACACCGCCGGCTGGCAGACGCCTGAGCACATCCTGGTGCCGCCGCTGTTCGGCGACGAGGACCTGGAAGGGCTGGACTTCACGTCCACCCGCCCCGGCATCGCACCGTTCCTGCGTGGCCCCTACGCCACCATGTACGTGAACCAGCCGTGGACCGTCCGGCAGTACGCCGGCTTCTCCACAGCCGAGGAGTCGAACGCGTTCTACCGCCGCAACCTGGCCGCCGGCCAGAAGGGCCTGTCGATCGCCTTTGACCTGGCCACGCACCGCGGCTACGACTCCGACCACCCCCGCGTGGCCGGGGACGTCGGCATGGCCGGTGTGGCCGTCGACTCCATCCTCGACATGCGTCAGCTGTTCGACGGCATCCCCCTGGACCAGATGTCGGTGTCCATGACGATGAACGGCGCCGTGTTGCCGATCCTCGCGATGTACGTCGTCGCCGCCGAGGAGCAGGGCGTCAGCTACGACCAGTTGGCCGGGACCATCCAGAACGACATTCTCAAAGAGTTCATGGTCCGCAACACCTACATCTACCCGCCGCTGCCATCGATGCGGATCATCGCCGACATCTTCGCGTTCACCAGCGCCCACATGCCGCGGTTCAACTCGATCTCCATCTCCGGCTACCACATGCAGGAGGCCGGTGCGACGGCCGACATCGAGATGGCCTACACCCTGGCCGACGGCCTCGAGTACATCCGGGCCGGTGAGTCGGTGGGCCTGAACGTGGACGCCTTCGCGCCCCGCCTGTCGTTCTTCTGGGCCACCGGCATGAACTTCTACATGGAGGTCGCCAAGATGCGCGCGGCCCGCCTGTTGTGGGCGCGCCTCGTCCGCGAGTTCGGACCCAAGAACCCCAAGTCGATGTCGCTGCGCACGCACTCGCAGACCTCCGGCTGGTCCCTGACCGCCCAGGACGTCTACAACAACATCGGGCGCACCTGCATCGAGGCCATGGCTGCCACGCAGGGCCACACCCAGTCGCTGCACACCAACGCCCTCGACGAGGCCATCGCCCTGCCGACGGACTTCTCCGCCCGGATCGCCCGCAACACCCAGCTGTTCCTGCAGCAGGAGTCGGGCACCACCAAGACGGTCGACCCGTGGGCAGGTTCCGCCTACGTCGAGAAGCTCACCGAGGAACTGGCCCGCAAGGCATGGGAGCGCATTCAGGAGGTCGAGCAGGCCGGGGGCATGGCCAAGGCCATCGAGCAGGGCATCCCGAAGATGCGCATCGAAGAGGCCGCGGCCCGCACGCAGGCGCGCATCGACTCCGGCCGTCAGCCCGTGCTCGGTGTCAACAAGTACCTCCTGGACATCCCCGACGAGCTGGACGTCCTCAAGATCAACAACAAGTCGGTGCGTGAGGGCCAGATCGCCAAGCTGAAGCAGCTGCGCGCCGAGCGCAACGAGGAGTCGACGCAGGCCGCCCTCGAGAAGCTCACGTGGGCCGCCGGCAACCCGGATGCCACCGACCCGGAGCGCAACCTGCTCAAGCTGGCCATCGACGCGGCCCGCGAGAAGGCGTCACTGGGCGAGATCTCCGACGCACTCGAGAAGGAATTCGGACGCTACACCGCCCAGATCCGTACGATCTCAGGTGTGTACAACAAGGAGACCGGATCGAGCGAGTCCGTCAGCAAGGCCCGCGCGCTCGTTGAGGCGTTCGAGGCCAAGGAGGGGCGACGTCCTCGCATCCTCGTGGCGAAGATGGGCCAGGACGGTCACGACCGTGGCCAGAAGGTCATCTCCACCGCCTACGCCGACCTCGGCATGGACGTTGACGTGGGCCCGCTGTTCCAGACACCCGAGGAGGTGGCCCGTCAGGCCGTCGAGTCCGACGTGCACGTCGTGGGTGTCTCCTCGCTCGCGGCCGGACACCTCACGCTGGTGCCAGCGCTCCGTGAAGAGCTGGACAAGCTCGGCCGCGAGGACCTCATGATCGTCGTCGGCGGTGTCATCCCCAGCCAGGACTTCGCCGAACTGAGGGCCAATGGTGCCGACGCCATCTACCCGCCCGGCACGATCATCCCGGAGGCCGCCATCGACCTCCTCGAGATCCTCGACAAGCGCCTCCACGGTAGCGAGCAGCCCGCCTGACCCCACATCGCTGAAGGCCCGTCCCCTCGGGGGCGGGCCTTCACCGTCCGCACGCCGGGAACTGCACAGCGGCTACAGCCGCGCCCTCGGCGAGATTCGGGGGATGTGAACGTGACGGTCGAATTCAATCCCTCCTCCTGGCAGCGGACCGGTCACGGCTACGAGGATGTCGCCCCCGATGTTGATTCCACTCTGGGATCACTCATCTCCGGCACCACCAACCCGGCTGCCTGTGGCGCCGCGAACGGTATGGCCACTGTCGACGGGGCGATCACCATTCTTCTCGGCACACTGGCCGACGTGATGGCCGGAGTCCAGTCGGACGTGGCGGCTGGCCTGTTGGCCGAGGCACTCGCCATGATCAACACCGGCCAGGACTACGCGGCGCTCGAGGACGACAGCGTGGCAGCAGCGAACAGCATCACAACGGGGTGGTGAGAATGGGATTCGACATTCCCTTCATCGACCTTCCCGACATTGACTTCGGGAGCTTCGCCAAGGGCAAGGCGATTGAACTCCTCAACCACTTGGGCTACGAGTGGCCAACGACGCAGACGTCGACCCTCGACGCCTGGCCGAGCAACAACCAAGGACCCACCGCCCTGGCGTTCCAGGCGCACATGGACAGCGACGACAGTTTCCTCCAGTCCGTGGCGAGCCTGGCGGCTGCAGCTCCCCTGATCGCCACCGGGTACTCAGCCGCCGCCAAGGTGGTGGTCGCCCTGAAACTGGCCGTCATTGGCGCAATTCGCCTTGACGCCATTGCTCTGGGAATTGCGATCGTCTCCGGGGGAATGGCGGCCGGTGTGTCCTTCCTCGCAAAACAGGGCGCCGGCGCGCTGATCAGCATTCTCATTGACCAGGCCGTCATGGAACTGGTCGGGGGCTGAGATGGCGAGAAGGCCGTTCGCAGGGAAAAGCGACATCATCTCGAAGAAAGTCGCCGATCTCATCAAGGTGGGGGACTCCTCGAAACTCAAAAAGGTCAAGGAGGCCCCGTGAGCCCCACTGGATCCACCATCAACACTCAGATGGACGGCCCTGCCGAATCGGAGGCGGAGTTGGGCTTCGCCCACGTGCTCGGAAGGATGGACGGTTCGGGGTTGTTCGCCTATTCACTGTGGCGGTACCCGGAGGGGTCCCGTTCGACGACGTCGACGTCGACGCCGCCTCGGAGGAGTACCTCCAGTGCGCAGGCTCTGCGGGGGCGCTCACCGTCGAACTGCGCGCAAAAGCCTCTGGTGACCACGAGCACTGGGTTCTGGCCACAGCCCCGATCACCGGTGAACCCAATCACACCATCTCGTGGGATGAGGACTTCTCCACCGAGGTCCACGCCGAAGAGGTGTTCACTGCCCACGAGGCGGCACCCCTCTTCGAGGAGTACTACCGCACAGGCACCGTCCCGGATTCCGTCCCACGCCGAAAGGTGTGACGAGCCTCGATAGCCCCTCCCGGGACTGGTCCTCGTTGTCCGGTCCACGACGCCGCGTGCGAGCTCTCCACGTGCCATCCTCGTTGACATGACGGCACCCCTTCAGCACCCCATCCCAGCCCAGACCTCTTTGTGCTGGGGGCCCACGTGGGCCAAGGTTCTAGCGTGGATCGCACTGGTGCCGGCAGCATGGGCGCTCTTCTTCGGCGTCGCCTATTTCATCCAGGGATTCGGGGACGATGCCCTCGCGGCGCTCGGACTGATCGTGGGGCCGATCCTCGGGATCCTCGCGTGCGCCGTCGCCCTGCCGGCAGTGCTGTTCCTCGTTCGTCAGAAGAAATCGTTGTTCGTCGTCACGATGTGCGTCGCGCCCCTGCTGCTGTTGGCCGTGGGCTTCTTCACCCTGTGATGGCCGCCATCCAGCCATGCCGCAGGAGGGGGCGGGAACCGGAAGCCCGCTGGTTTGGCACTCACCCGTTGAAGGAGTTCACCGATGAATGATCCACTGACTGCGGCAAGGCCTTCCCGCTTGCAGACTGCGGCGACCATCATGGCCGCCAGCGTGTTCCTACTGCCCGTCGCCCTGGGCAAGGTTGCCGAACTGATCCTCAAAAGCACCAACCCCGACGACATCGACGTGACAGTCCCACTTGCCTACCTGCGGACATTGCTGGTGGTGAGTTTCTCGCTCACCGGCATCTGGCTCGTCGTCGCCGTCGCCACCCTCGTGGTCCTCCAGCGACGCGAGGGCACAGCCGCAGCCCGGAACGCGTGGCTCGTGCTGGGGGTGCAGGTAGTGCTGGGAGTGCTCTTCCTCGTGCTGCAGGGCGTACTGAACGGCGTCAACGACGGCGGATGAATCCGCCCCCAGCGAATGAAAACCGGCGCCGTCACTGGCCGCGCTGTGGTGTCCTCATCGCTCATCCCAGAATCAGAGGTGGCCCCCCTCAGGTGGCAGAGCAGAGAGGATCAGCCGCCTGACTTACGGCGGAACTCGCGCTTGCCACCCATCTGGCTGTTGGCGCGACCGCCCTGGTTCCTGTCGGAGTTGATCCCGTGGGCCGCGGACTGGTGTTCGTTGTGCTTCTTGCGCTCCAGCGCGAGCCGCATGGCTTCCTTGGGATCCAGAGGTGCATCGGTGTGCTCGGAGTCGGAGGGGTCCAGCGCTGCGTCGGTCTTCTCGGGCTCGGTCATGCGTCGACTCTAGTGCCCCGCACCCGGCGGAGGGGTCAGCAACCACTGCACCTCGTTCAGCAGCAGGCATCGGCGGCCAGCGGACTCGTACGAGCGGGCGTCGTGGCCGAGGCCGTCATAGACCACACGAACGGATGCCAACCAGCCCATGGTGTGCACCGTGCCGTCGGTCTCGTGCTGGACCAGCGGCTCCGAACCGGCAAGCAGTTCGAGACGGGAGTACCGCTCATCGAAGGCGACCACGGACTCCAGGGAGTCCCACACCGGGTGAGAAGACGACTGCGGGGAGGGCAGGAACGTGGCGGTGTCGATCTCCGGATGGAAGGCCTCCTCACCCCATCGGCCGCCGATGATCGCGGCCCATGCAGGCCAGTCCGGGAACGTGGCGACGGCAGTGTGCAGACCCAGAATCGGACCACCGTCGATGTGGAACGCTGCCAGTGCCCGGTGATCCACCGCCCAGGATGCCGTGACCGCCGGGTCCGGTTCACCGAGGCGGCCGCCGGAGTTGACCACCAGAAGGTCGAACTGTGGCAGGTCCTGCAACGATCCCGGTGCGCTGTCGCGCACCACAACATCGTGACCAACCTCCCGCAGCAGGCCGGCGACGATCCCCGAGGTCTCGGCGAACGGGTGCCACGGGTCGGCGTAGTGTCCGGCACCGCTGAGGATCAGGATGCGGGGCATGGTGCGGCTCCTTTGCCTTGGCGGACGGCGACGCGGAAAGTCTATGCATCCGCGACACCCGGGAGTGGACAACCGGAGGGGTCGGCCACACGCCACCCGACGGCGTGGCTAGGGTGGGATTCGTGCGCAATCTGACGATGGAGCAACTGGCGGAGAAGGTCCTGGAGAACTCGCGGGGCCATGTCGCGCGAGCCATCACCCTGGTGGAGTCCACGAAGCCCTCCCACAGACTGCAGGCCCACGAGCTGTTGCAGCGTTTGGCGCCACACACCGGCAACGCGTTCCGGGTGGGGATCTCCGGGGTCCCGGGCGCAGGCAAGTCCACGTTCATCGACGCCATCGGCGTCAAACTGATCGCCGAACACCACCACAAGGTGGCGGTGCTGGCAGTCGACCCCAGCTCCAGCCGCACCGGCGGCTCCATCCTCGGCGACCGCACCCGCATGGCCGACCTGTCGAACCGCGAAGGCGCCTTCGTACGCCCCTCGCCGTCCTCGGGGCATCTCGGCGGGGTGGCGCGCGCCACCCGCGAGTCCATGCTGGTACTGGAAGCCGCAGGCTACGACGTCATCATCGTGGAGACCGTCGGCGTCGGGCAGTCCGAGGTGGCGGTATCGGGCATGGTGGACACCTTTCTCATGCTGCAGGTGGCCCGCACGGGCGATCAACTCCAGGGCATCAAACGCGGCATCCTGGAATTGGCCGACGTCATCGCCATCACCAAGGCCGATGGCGACAACGAATCAGCCGCACGGGTCGCCGCCCGCGAGTTGACCATTGCCATGAAGCTCATTTCCGGCGAGCCCGACAAGCGCCGCGCCCCAGTCCTCACCTGCTCCTCCTACACCGGAGCGGGCCTGGAAGAGGTGTGGGAGACCGTGACGAAGCACCGGGCAGCGCTGGAGGCCGATGGGGACCTCGTGACCCGCCGCCTGGCCCAGCAGCGCGACTGGTTGTGGAACATGGTGCGGGAAGAGGTGCTCGAATCCCTGCGCACGGCACCCGGCGTGCGTCGCGTTGCCGCGGACGTTGAGGCACGGGTGGCTGCCGAGGCCATCAGTGCCCTGGAGGGCTCTGCAGAGATCCTCGCCGCCTATGCCGCCGCCGTCCCCACACTTGCGTGGGCCGCACCACCCCGCGACCCATTGGACGCTGACAAGGCTTGACGTCGCGGCGGGCCCGCCAAAGAGGCCGCAGAAGTGGCAGGTGGTGCCCCGCTCGGTAAGCTGAGCCCAGTCCTTGACAGGGAGAGGAGGTGCGATGGGAGTCTTCGATCGTGCAGAAAAGCGGATAGGCGCCGCCGTGGACAAGGTCTTCGCGCGCGCCTTCAAGGGCGACGTACAGCCCGTCGAGATCGCTGCCGGCATCCAGCGTGAGCTGGACGCGGAGGCGAAGCTTCTCAGCCGCGACAAGCGACTCGTCCCCAACGAGTTCACCGTCTTTCTCTCCCCCCATGACCACGCACGCCTGTTCCCCTACTCCAAGACTCTGAACACCGAGATCATCCCGGACCTGAGGGACCACGCCCGCGAACGCAGCTACGTCTTCAACGGTCCCATCGCCATCACCTATGACTGCGACGAGACCCTGCCCACCGGCCAGTTCAAAGTGGCCAGCGAAGCCGTGTCCCGCGATGCCGATACGCCCACGCCCACCATCCGTCGCACCAGCAGACCCCTGGTCATCGAGGTCAGCGGTGTGCGGCACCCACTCGTACCGCCCGGCCTCGTGGTGGGTCGGGGATCCGAGGCCGACCTGCGGCTCAACGACCCGGGCGTGTCCAGGCGCCATGCACTGATCACCGTCTCAGGCACTCAGGACGCACCCCAGGTCAGCATCGAGGACCTCGGCTCCACCAATGGGATCATCGTCAACGGGTCTCGTGTGCAGCAGGCCAGGCTCACTGACGGCTCCCGCATCGAAATCGGGAACACGAGGATGCTGGTGCACTCTCCCTCCTCTGCGGTCACGTGACAGAACTCATAGTCGCGGCGATCAAGATCGTCTTCCTGGCGCTGCTGTGGATCTTCATAGCACTCGTGGCCGACGTCATTCGCAAGGACATGTTCGGCCGGAAGGTCACGGCCTCCAGCCTCCCCACGGCGGACGTCTCCCGTCGAAAACGTGGCAAAGAAGTGCTCCCGACCCGCTTCGCGGTGACCCAGGGCGCCCAACAGGGGCTGTCCGTCCCGTTGGAGCCCACCATCAACCTCGGCAGAGCCGCCGACAGCACGTTCCTTCTCGACGATGACTATGCCTCCGCCCGGCATGCCCAGCTGACCCAGGCGGACCCCCGGACCTGGACCGTGAGAGACCTCAACTCCACCAACGGCACCTACGTCAACGGCAAACGACTCACCGGACCTGTCTCCATCACGCTGGGTGACGTGATCCGCATCGGCAAGACCCTCATGCGTCTGGAGCCGTGACGCATGGTGTTCTCCCTGCGTTTCGAGGCGCACTCCGAAGTGGGTCGCATCCGCAAGAACAACCAGGATTCCGGCTACGCATCCCCCACGATGCTGCTGGTGGCCGACGGTATGGGAGGCGCCGCCGCGGGTGATCTGGCGTCGGCCGTCGCCACCACCATCGCCCGGGACGCCGACGCCCATGTGGCCGGCGCCGAGATGCTGGATCACATGCAGGGCATCCTCGCCACCGCCAACAGCCGGCTGGCGGAACTGGTGTCGCAGGACCTGACCCTCGACGGGATGGGGACAACCTTCTGTGGCGCCATGTTTGATGGGGAGCAACTGGCGCTGACCCACATCGGCGACTCACGCTGCTACCTCCTCCGCGACGGCGCCCTGAGCCAGCTCACCCACGACCACTCGTGGGTGCAGCAACTCATGGACGAGGGCCGCCTCACCCCCGAGCAGGCCGCCACCCACCCGCACCGATCGCTGATCCTGCGGGTGCTGAACGGGCAGAACAACACCAGCCCCGACCTGGAGCTCGTCGAGGTGCAGCTGGGCGACCGTCTCCTCTTCTGCTCTGACGGTCTCTCCGGCCTCATCAGCGACGACCAGATCCGGGAATTCCTCACCGAGGACGATCTCGACCTGGCCATCGACGACCTCACGCAGGCCGCCAACGAGGCCGGTGGGCACGACAACATCACCGTGGTGCTCGCCGATGTGGTGGAACAGGACGACGCGCTGGACGCGGCCCGACCCCAACTGGTCGGCTCGGCCACTGAGCGCGAGATTCCCGACGTCGAGGAAGAGCCAGCCTCCCCTCCACCGCCCCCGCAGGAACTGACTCCTGAGCACACGGGCGACGAGGTGGCGCGCTACGCCCCCGAGCCCACATCCCGGCGGTGGCCCGGGGTGATAGCCGGCACGCTGGCGATCCTGCTGGTGCTGGGCGGTGCCACGTGGGGTGTGGTGGCCTACAGCACGTCGCGCTACTACATCTCCGAGGCCGACGGGAACGTCGCCATCTACAACGGTCTCCCCGGCTCGTTGCTGGGCTACGAGCTCAATGTCCTGGCTGAACGATCCGATATCGCCGTCTCTGACCTGCCCCGCTTCTACCAGCGGGCCGTCTCCAACACCATTGCCACTTCTGACCTGGTGAGTGCACAGGAGTCGGTGGAGGAGCTGCGGTGGAAGGCCGACCGGTGCGTGGCGGTGCGCCAGGAGCGGCTCAACCAGCCCGGCGTCAGCACCCCGACCCCCACCGCGTCGCCCTCGGGCCTGTCCACAGGGCAGCCGAACTACCCCACGTACCTTGCGCCCATCACCCCCACCGCCTCCACGGAATCTGATCCGGAGGCCTGCTGATGTCTGTTCCCAGGCAACCGGCTGCCACCGGCGAGGTGGTGGTCCACCTCCAGCGCCGCAACGTTGAACTGCTGCTCATCCTGCTTGCCTGTTCCTTCGGGCTGGCCGGCTGGATCATGACACACCTGGCCCTGTACAACTCCCTGCCGCCGAACCTCCCTCTCGTGGCGGGTCTCTGGTACGGCTTGGGACTCGTGGCCCACCTGTTCGTCCGATTCCTGACACCGTGGGCGGATCCTGTGATCCTGCCGTGCGTGTTTCTCCTCAACGGGCTGGGGCTGGCGATGATTGCCCGGATCGACCAGATCCCGGACCCGCCCAGGAATGACGTCGCGTCACAGCTGCTGTGGACGTCCCTGGGAATCGTGTTGTTCATCGGGGTACTGATCCTGGTCCGGGACCATCGCCGCCTCCAGCGCTACCCGTACCTCCTGTTCATCGCCGGCGTCGCGCTGTTGCTGCTGCCACTCATCCCGGGACTCGGCATCGCGCTCGGTGGCGCCCAGATCTGGATCCGGGTCTTCGGGTACAGCTTCCAGCCGGCTGAGGTGGCCAAGATCCTGCTGGCTGTGGCCTTCGCCGCCTACTTCTACGAGAAGCGCGACGTACTGGCGCTCGCGGGCAAGCGCTTCATGGGGCTCGACTTCCCGCGCGCACGAGACCTGGGACCGATCGCCCTCATGTGGATCGCCGCCCTCGGCATCATGGTGTTCCAGAACGACCTCGGCACCGCACTGCTGTTCTTCGGCCTGTTCACCGTGATGATCTACATCGCGACGCAGCGCCCGGCGTGGCCACTGCTGGCGGGCGTGATGTTCATCGTCGCAGGGTTCCTGGCCTACAACTTCACCAACCATGTGCCCCGCCGCGTCAACGCCTGGCTCGACCCCTTCAGCAATTACGACGCCAACCTGCAGATCATCAGCGCCCAGTTCGGGTACGCGTGGGGCGGGTTGTTCGGACGGGGCTGGGGCATGGGCCGCCCCGGACTGACACCACTGGCCAAGAGCGACTTCATCGCCGGTGCCCTCGGCGAGGAGCTCGGCATCCTGGGTCTCATGGCGGTCGTCATGGTCTACGCCCTCATCTCCGCCCGCGGCATGAAGGCTGCACTGCTGTGCCCCGACGGCTTCGGGAAACTTCTGGCCGGTGGCCTGGCGTTCGTGTTCTCCCTGCAGGTGTTCGCCATCGTCGGCGGCATCACCCGGCTGCTGCCGCTGACCGGTCTCACCACACCCTTCATGTCCCAGGGTGGATCGTCGCTGGTGGCCAACTGGATGATCATCGGGATACTCATGGTGATCTCGCACCGGGCGCGCATGCCACAGATAGCCACCGCGACCCCGCAGGAACTCCTCACACCTGACGACGCCACGGCGGTGATCACCCGATGAACGGTCCCCTGCGCAAGGTGAGCATCTTCATCTCGCTCATGATGGCGGCGCTGCTGCTGAACATCACCTGGATCTCCGTGGTGCGCACCAACGAACTGAACGCCGACCCCCGGAACCGCCGGGTGCGCGACGCCGAGTTCGCCAGCGACCGCGGCGCCATTCTCGTGGGCAACACCCCCATCGCCATCACCAACCCCTCCGAGGGCCGGTTCCCCTACGCACGCAGCTACCCCAAGGGCGACACGTGGTCGTCGGTGACGGGCTGGTACTCCTACGACTACGCGCGCAGCGAGCTGGAGAAGCAGTACAACGAGGAGCTGTCCGGCACCGGGTCCAGCCAGGCGGTGAGCCGCATCATCGACCTCCTCGTCGGCCGCCAGCGCCAGGGCGCCAACCTGTCGACCACGCTGAACCCCGCGGCCCAGCAGGCCGCCGTGGATGCGCTCGGCGACAAGCAGGGCGCGGCCATCGCCATGGACTGGGAGACCGGCGAGATCCTCGCACTCGTCTCCGCCCCCACCTACGACCCCAACCGTCTGTCCACGCTGGACCTCACACAAGAGCGCGTCGCCTGGGATGAGCTGTTGAACGCCAAGGACGAACCGTTGAAGAACCGGGCGGTTCGCGAGGTGTTCCCACCGGGATCCACGTTCAAGCTGGTCACGGCCGCCGCCGCGCTCGAGAACGGGATGCTTCCGTCCTCCGAGCTGCAGTCGCCGCAGTCACTCCCGCTGCCCAACTCCAACCGTTCCATGGGCAACTCCACCAACTGCGGCGGCACCACCGTCACGCTGGAGCAGGCGCTGGTCACCTCCTGCAACACGGCGTTCGGCAACCTGGGCATGGAGTTGGGCAGTGAAAAGCTCCGGGCCGCGGCGGAGGCCTTCGGGTTCAACGCCGAGCCCACCATCGACCTGCCCGCCGCGGCGAGCCGGTTCCCCGCCGAGATCGATGAGGCGCAGACCGCGCTGTCGGCCATCGGCCAGTTCGACGTCGCCGCCTCCCCCCTGCAGATGCTGCAGGTGGTGGCAGCCATCGCCAACGACGGCCACATGATGCAGCCCCACGTGGTGCGCACCGTCACCGGAGCCGACCTGAAGGTGGTGCGCTCCATGGAGCCCCACGAGTTGTCGCAGCCGCTGAGCGAATCCAACGCGCAGCTCATGCAGCAGATGATGGAGTCGGTGGTCGCCGACGGAACCGGCCGTCCCGCCCGCATCGACGGCATGACGATCGGGGGAAAGACCGGCACCGCCCAGTCCGATCCCGACCGACCGCCCTACGCCTGGTTCATCGGGTACGCCAAGGACCCCAAGGTGGCCGTGGTGGCTTTCGTGCAGAGCGCGGACGTCGAACGTGACGACATTTCCGGGGGCAGGGTTGCCGCCCCGATCTTCAAGGCCATACTGGAGGCCCTCCGATGACATTGGTTGCCCGACGCACAGCCTCTTGCTCCACAATGGGCTCTGTTCGACCGAAAGGACCCATTCGATGACTCAGCGTGGAACGCTGCTCGGAGGACGCTACGAGCTCGACCAGATCATCGGACGCGGCGGCATGGCCGAGGTGTGGCGTGCGCGCGACACCCGACTGGAGCGCGACGTTGCCGTCAAACGGCTCCGCATCGACCTGGCCAGTGACCCGACATTCCAGGCCCGTTTCCGTCGCGAGGCGCAGTCCGCGGCCGGCCTGAACCATCCCAACATCGTGGCCGTCTACGACACGGGCGAGGAACTTGACCCGTCGTCGCAGGTATCAGTGCCCTACATCGTCATGGAACTCGTCGAGGGCGTCACCCTGCGCGACGTCCTCCGCGACGGCCGCAAGATTCTGCCTGAGCGCGCTCTGGAGTTCACGGCCGCTGTGCTCGATGGCCTCGACTACAGCCACCGCGCCGGCATCATCCACCGCGACATCAAGCCCGCCAACGTCATGCTGACCCCGACGGGTTCCGTGAAGGTCATGGACTTCGGCATCGCGCGCGCCGTGGCAGACACCTCCGCCACGATGACGCAGACGGCGGCCGTCATCGGCACCGCCCAGTACCTCTCTCCCGAGCAGGCCCGCGGTGAGAAGGTGGACCAGCGTTCCGACTTGTACTCCGTCGGCTGCCTCCTCTACGAACTGCTGGTCTCCGAGCCGCCGTTCAAGGGCGACTCCCCCGTCAGCGTGGCCTACCAGCACGTGCGCGAGGCCCCGGTGCCACCCAGCCAGCGGGACCCCGAGGTCACCCCCGGCATGGACGCCGTGACCCTGAAGGCCCTGGCCAAGAGCGCCGACGATCGCTACCAGGACGCCCGCGAAATGCGCGCCGACGTGCTGCGCGCCATGAACCACGAGCCCGTGCATGCCCTGATGACGGCTGCGGGCGCCGAGGACGCCACCGCCGTGATGGCCAACGACCCGACCGCCACAGCACGTCGCGCCGCCGTACCGGCCGCGCCCGTCGCCGTGGCCACCTCCCCCTCCCCCGTCGAGGTGGAGGAGGACGAGCCGGAGAAGAAGTCCCGCAAGGGGTTGATCGTGCTGATCGTCCTCGCCGTGCTGTTGCTGGCGGGGATGGCTTACGCCGTCAACACCATCATGAACCCCACTCCCCCTGCGCCGGTCATGGTGCAGGTCCCCACCGTCGTGGGACAGGACCAGATCAGCGCCCAGAACACCATCAAGAACGGGGATCTCCGTTCCGAGGTGGTCGAGGTGATGGGCACGGAGGAGAACAAGGGCAAGGTGGTGGAGCAGACACCCGAGGGTGGCCAGCAGGCGGTCAAGGACAGTGTGGTGACACTCAAAGTCAGCACCGGACCTGACACCAAGGTCATTCCCGCGGATCTGGTGGGCATGACGGAGGCGGACGCCAGACGCGCGCTGCAGGATGCAGGATTCGACAACGTGTCAACAACCGATGCCGATCCCGCGACGGAGGACCCCACCGCCAAGCAGGGTGACGTCGTCGCCTCCGACCCGCAGCCCGGAGCTGCCGTGGCACCCGAGACCGTGGTGAAGCTCACCATTGCCACCGGGAAGTCCATCGTGCCGCAGCTGATCGGCTTCTCGGAGGACGAGGCCGCCGATCTTGCCAAGCAGTCGGGCTTCACGAAGGTGCTCGACGTCAAAGAGGTGGAGACAGACGAGCAGCCACCCGGCAAGGTCTTCGACCAGTTCCCACGCTCCGGCAGTGCTTTGGATCGCGCAGACACCATCGAGGTGAGAATCGCCGTGGCGCCAGCCGTGGTCACCCCTCCCCCGCCACCGGAGACCACACCCGAGCCCACCCCCACGGAGACCACCCCGGAGCCCACCCCCACGGAGACCACGCCGGAGCCCACCCCCGCGGAGACACCCGAGCCGACCCCGACTCCCACCGCAACGGCCGACGGCGGAAACGGCTGAGTCTCAGCTGAGGCTGGTCGACACCAGCGGCGACATGCCGACGGCCCTGCGCGGGGCGTCGGCGTCGCCGCACTCGGCCAGCCAGTTGGCCAGCATCTGGTAGCCGCCCTGCGTCAGCACCGACTCAGGGTGGAACTGCACGGCCTCCATGGGCCAGGTCCGGTGCCGCACAGCCATGATGACGCCCGAGGCGGTTCGCGCCGTGACCACGAGGTCATCGGGCAGTGAGTCCGGCGTGATGGCCAGCGAGTGGTACCGGGTGGCACTCACCGGCGACGGCAGTCCAGAAAAGACGCCCACCCCGTCGTGGAAGACGTCGGAGACCTTGCCGTGCAACAACTCCGGGGCGCGGTCGACGACACCGCCGAGCGCGACCCCCATGACCTGCAGACCCAGACACACCCCGAACAGGGGGATGACCCCGCCCAACTGATGCACCACCTCGACGCAGACACCCGCCTTCTCAGGGGTTCCGGGACCGGGGGAGATCAGCACCCCGTCCCAACCGTCGCGCCAGGTGATGGCATCGAAGCGCTCATCGTCGTTGCGCCAGACGTCCACCTCGGCGCCGAGCTGCCGCAGGTAGGAGACGATGTTGTGGACGAACGAGTCGTAGTTGTCGATGACGAGGATGCGGGGCACGCCGCAATTGTCGCACCAAGTTCTCCGGGCCACCGGAGCGCCCACCTCACCAAAGGCCGCGGTCACATCCCGGGCAGCGCGATCGCCAGCGGGTGTTCAGCGGGTGCGCTGGGCCTGGCGCACGCCGATGGCGCCGCTGAACGCGGGCGCCTCCAATGACTCGTCCACCTCGAAGGAATACCCGAGGCCGTAGGCCACCACGTACTGCTGGTAGATCCGCACCGCATCGGAGTCATCCAGGGAGCGTTCCATGGAGTCCGCGTCACCGATGGCCTCGATGACGTAGGGCGGGGCGTAGGGCACACCGTGCAGGACGACGGAGTTGCCGACGCACTTGATACCCGTGGTGGCCACCACCCGCTGCCCCTGGATGGTCATGGCCTCCGCACCCCCCGCCCACAGGGCGTTGACGACGGCCTGAATGTCCTGCTGGTGGACCACGAGCGCATCGTCGTCCACGCCCGCAGGCTTGACCTCCAGCGGTGCATCGTCAAGGGTCACACGCACCCCGGGACCGGCGACCGGCTCCGTGGAGGCCTCCAGGCCTGCCAGACGCAGCGCATCGGTGAGGTCCTTGCCGCCGTCCATCCGTGCGGTCAGGTCCTCCACCTCGGCGCGCAACTCATCCGCACTCTGGCGGAGCTCCTCGTTGCGTCCCGCCTGGGCGGCCACCAGTTCGCGCATGCTGGCGGTACGGTCCGAGCGCAGATCGGTCCCCCGCGCATTCAACGCGCTGACGGTGATCATGAATCCGGCCAGGAGGCAGACACTCACCGTCACGAGGCGACCCCGCAGCGACCGCGGGCGGCCGCCGGCGCGCGACGACGCCCGCGATGCGTGCGCGGTGAACCGAGCCAGAGAGTTGCCCATCTGCCCAGACTAGCCCGCGCCGGAGAACCCCGATGCTGGGGTTTCGGCTTTGCTGGATTACCCTTCTGAGTGCCAATGAAGGAGGACCAGTGCCCGAGTCCAAGGTACGCAAGCAGGCCAAGTCGAAGCAGCAGCACACAAGCTCTGTCGAGGACGCCGAGCTACGCAGCGAGCGACAGCGCCTTTCCGGCGCCCAACGAAACTGGGTTCCGTGGGTGTTCATCCCCGTCGGCCTCCTGGGAGTGCTGTGGATGGTTGTCTACAACCTCGCCGGCAACTCAATCGGCTTCATGCAGTCGCTGGGTGACTGGAACGTCGCCATCGGCCTCGGGCTGATCGTCGCCAGCTTCTCCCTCATGACGCTCTGGAAGTGACACCCCAGCCCCACAATCCCCTCGTGGGGGCATCGTTCGACGCGGTCATCTTCGACCTCGACGGCACCCTCATCGACTCCCACGTGGCGATGGTGCGCTCCTACGAGCGGTGGGCGGAAGAGTTCGGCATCCGTCTGGACCGTCTCCCCCACCTGTTGGGTATGCCAAGCGCCGCCGTCTCCGAGGCGCTGCTGCCCCCGGAACACGTGGTTGCCGCCACGGAGCGGATCGAAGTACTCGAGGTCACCGACACCGAGGGCGTCGTCGCGTTGCCGGGTGCGCGTGAGGCATTCACGACCCTGCCTCGCACAGGGGTGGCCATCGCCACCTCCTGCACCACCGACCTGATGCGGGCCCGGCTGAGTGCCGCGGACCTGCCGTTCCCCGATGTCATCGTGACCCGCGACCACGTGGCAGATGGCAAGCCCGCCCCGGACAGCTTCCTTCTGGCCGCCAAACTTCTGGGGGTTCATCCCGCCCGTGCGCTGGTCGTGGAGGACGCACCCGCAGGCATCGCTGCCGCCCGCGCCGCCGGCTGCCCCGTGCTGGGCATTGCCTCCACGAAACGCCACGACGAGCTCGCAGCCGACGCCGTGGTGGGCGACCTCTCCCAGGTCGAGTGGCAGGTGGAGACCAACGGACAGATCTCCCTGCGCCTCCGCACTGCCTGATCACGTGTCCCACGGCTTGCGCCTGTCCGCCTGCCGTTCAGATCCGGATTTCCTTCGCCATCACGGAACTCATGCCCGTTTGTTTCTGTTTCATGGTTGACATGGACTCAAACGGGGAGCAAGATGTCCGTATGAGTCCGCAACAGCGGCATCACTGACAAGGACGTCAACGAAAGGTGGTGTGAGATGTCCCTACCGGACGCCACACTGAACAAGAACCTGGAAGGCACGGGCGCACGGGCCCGGGTGCAGCGGTTCGGCGGCTACCTCGCCGGCATGATCATGCCGAACATTGGTGCCTTCATCGCCTGGGGCCTCATCACTGCCCTCTTCATCCCGACGGGATGGCTGCCCAACGAATCGCTGGCCTCACTCGTCGGCCCCACCATCACCTTCCTCCTGCCCATCCTCATCGGCTACACCGGTGGACGCATGGTCCACGGCCAGCGCGGCGCCGTCATCGGCGCCCTCGCGACGATGGGCGCCATTGCCGCCGCGGACATCCCGATGTTCCTCGGCGCCATGGTCATGGGCCCTCTGGCCGCCTACGTGCTGAAGAAGTTCGACAGGGCCATCGACGGCAAAGTCCCCAGCGGATTCGAGATGCTCGTCGACAACTTCTCCCTGGGCATCATCGGAGCGGTGATGGCCGTCCTGGGCAAGGTCGGCATTGGGCCCGTTGTCGGCGTGCTCGTCGACTGGCTCGGATCCGGAGTCGGGTGGCTCGTGGGCCATTCCCTGCTCCCGCTGGCATCCATCTTCATCGAGCCAGCCAAGGTCCTGTTCCTCAACAACGCCATCAACCACGGCGTGCTCTCCCCACTGGGTGCTGCGGAGTCACAGGAGCTCGGCAAGTCCGTCCTGTTCATGCTGGAGTCCAACCCCGGCCCTGGCCTCGGCCTGCTGCTCGCCTTCGTCTTCTTCGGCCCCACCAAGCTGCGGGGGGCCACGTGGGGCTCCGTCATCATCCACTTCTTCGGCGGCATCCACGAGATCTACTTCCCCTACATCCTCATGAAGCCCCGCATGATCCTGGCCACCATCGCTGGCGGTATGACGGGGGTTGCCACCGCTCTCGTGCTGGGCGCGGGCCTCGTGGCCCCTGCCTCGCCGGGCAGCATCATCGCCTACACGCTGGTCGCACCCCGTGGGGGCCTTCTCCCGGTGTACGGCTCGGTCCTGGCAGCCACGGTGGTGTCCTTCTTCGTGGCGGCCGTACTGTTCGGCTTCGGCCGCGGCAAGGACGTCGCTGACGAAGTGACCACGGAAACGGCCCACGACGAGGTGATGCAGGAATCCGGCAGCTCCGCCACAGCACCGGTCATGACTGCCACCCGCTCCATCGCCGGCAAGGACGTCAGGACGCTCATCATCGCCTGCGACGCAGGCATGGGCTCCAGCGTCATGGTGGCCGGCGCCATGAGGAAGAAGCTGGCACCCTACGGCGTCACCGTCACCCACTCCCCGGTGAACGAGGTCCCCGCCGACGCGACGCTCATCATGTCCCAGTCGGGACTGGCACAGCGGGTGCGCTCGGTCGCACCCCACGCCGTCATCGTCACCTTCGAACGGTTCGTGGGAGACCCCGCCTTCGCGCGCATCGAGGCCGCCATCAGATTGGGAGAGACCATTGAGTGACGACGTGTTGACACGCGACTCCATCCGCCTCGGGTTGAGCGCCACCGACAAGGACGAAGCCATCCGCATGTGCGGTGCGGCCCTGCTGGAGGCGGGCGCCATTGCGCCCCCGTACGCGGACGCCATGTTCGACAGGGAGCGAGAGGTGTCCACCTACCTCGGTGAGGGTTTCGCCATCCCCCACGGCACCAACGAGTCCCGACAGTTCATCAACAGGGCCGCACTCGGCTTCCTGCAGTTCCCCGAGGGGGTGGACTGGGACGGCGACACCGTCTACGTCTGCATCCCCATCGCCAGCAACTCCGACGAACACATCGGGATTCTGGGCGCGCTCGCCGAGGTCCTCATGGAACCCGAGTCCGCCGAGAAGTTGCGCACCACCACCAGCGTGGACGAGGTCATCGCCCTGCTGTCCGCCATTGGAGAAGAGGAATAATGCTCGCACTGCGCTTCTACGCCCCCGGAGACCTACGGCTCGAGGACGTCCCGGAACCCGTCTGCGGTCCCGACGAGGTCAAGATCCGCGTCAGGAACTGCTCCACCTGCGGCACCGACGTCAAGATTCGCAACAATGGCCACCAGAACCTGACCCCTCCCCGCATCATCGGCCACGAGGTGGCGGGCGAGGTCGTCGAGGTGGGTGCGGACGTGACAGGCAACTGGGAACCCGGCGACCGGGTGCAGGTGATCGCCGCCGTCCCGTGCGGTGACTGCCACGAGTGCCGGAAGGGCTGGATGGCGGTGTGCCAGAACCAGACCTCGATCGGCTACCAGTACGACGGCGGTTTCGCGGAGTACATGATCGTGCCCGCCCAGGTGCTGAAGGTGGACGGCCTCAACCGCATCCCCGAGGGCGTCGGCTTCGACGAGGCCTCCGCGGCTGAGCCGTTTGCCTGCGCCATCAACGCCCAGGAGCAGCTCGGCATCGAGGAGGGCGACGACGTGGTCATCTTCGGCGCCGGCCCCATCGGCTGCATGCACGCGCGGATCGCACGCGGCGTCCACAAGGCCGGCCGCATCATCCTCGTCGACGTCAACGCGCAACGTCTGCAGATGTCGGCCGACGCAGTCCATCCAGACGTGGTCATCAACGCCGCCGAGGTCGACGTCGTGGCGAAGGTGATGGAACTCACCGACGGTCGTGGCGCCGACGTCATCATCACGGCCACCCCCGCCAACATCACCCAGGAGCAGGCCATCGCCATGGCGGCCCGCAACGGACGCATCAGCTTCTTCGGAGGCCTGCCCAAGACCAACCCGACCATCACGTGCGACTCCAACGTGGTGCACTACCGCCAGCTGCACATCCATGGCGCCAACGGTTCCGCCCCGGAGCACAACAAGCGGGCGCTCGCCTACATCGCCTCCGGGGAGGTGCCGGTGGCTGACCTCATCACCCGCCGGATCCCGTTGGCGGACGTGTTGGATGCGTTCGGCATTGTTGAACGCGGGGAGGCCATCAAGGTCACCGTCGAGACGAACTGAGGCAGGATCAACCCATGAGCAGCAATGCAGTCCACGCCAGCCGCACCCTGTACGCGCCTCAACGCCACGAGGAAATCGTCGCCGCAGCGCGCCGGGCGGGACGGGTGGAGGTCAACGGACTCGCCGACCAGCTGAACGTGACTCCTGAGACCATCCGCCGCGACCTCGCGGCGCTGGAGCGTCTGGGGAAGATCCGGCGGGTCCACGGCGGAGCGCTGCCCATGGCGCAGACCGAGCCCGAGCCCTCACTGCTCGACCGGCTCGGTCTGCACTCCGACGCCAAGGAGAGGATCGCGGCGCGCGCGATCCTGGAGTTGCCACCGCAGGGCACCGTCCTGTTGGACTCCGGGACCACCACGCTCGCCATCGCCCGGGCCATGCCACCTGAGGTGGAACTGGAGGTGGTGACCAACTCGGTGGCCATCGCCGCCGTCCTGACGGATCATCCCGGGCTGGCGGTGCACATGGTGGGCGGCGCCATCCGGCAGCGCACCGGCGCCTGCGTCGGGCACTGGGCCACCGACGCCCTGGAGCGGTTGTGCATTGACGTGGCGTTCATCGGTGCCAACGGGTTCAGCCCGTCGCGGGGCATGACAACCCCCGACGAGGCCGAGGCCGCCGTCAAGCAGGCCATGGTCGCGAGCTCCCGACGCCCCATCGTCGTGGCCGACTCGTCGAAGGCGTACCAGGAGCGGCTTCACCGATTTGCCACCATCGACGACATCGCGCTCCTCATCACCGATGACGAACTGGACGACGAGGCAGCCGCCGAACTGGCCGCCGCGAGCATGGAAGTGGTCCGGGCATGATCGTCACCGTCACACCCAACCCCAGCATCGACCGCACCGTCACCGTGGAACAGCTGGAGGTGGGTGGCATCAACCGGGCCATCTCCTCCCGGCTGGATCCCGGGGGCAAGGGAGTGAACGTGTCCCGGGCGCTCTCGGCCAACGGCTGCCCCACACTGGCGCTCGTTCCGCTGGGAGGACCCGACGGCCGGCTTCTGGAGTCGCTGCTGGAAGAGGCCAACGTCGAGTTCACAGTGGTGCACCTGTCCGGAATCACACGGACGAACGTGGCCGTGGTGGACCCCAGCGGCACGACAACCAAGATCAACGAACAGGGCCCCGTCCTCACCACGCAGGAGTTGTCGTCGCTGCGCGCCGCAGTGCTGGCCTCCGCAGCCGGAGGTGAATGGCTCGCACTGTGCGGCAGTCTGCCGCCCGGAGCTCCCGAGTCCTGGTTCGCAGACATCATCGACGCCCATCCTGCCCGGGTGGCCATCGATGCCTCCGGCGCCGCCTTCAGGCATGCCGTGGCCGCCGGCCCGGACCTCATCAAGCCGAACCTCGAGGAACTCGAGGAACTCGTGGGGCGCGGTCTGTCCACCCTGGGTGACGTCCTGAACGCCGCCCGCACCGTGGTGGAACGTGGCGTGGGCATGGTGGTGGTCAGCCTCGGCTCCGCCGGAGCTCTCGCCGTCACCGTGGAGGGACACTGGTTCGCCTCCGCCCTCGTCACAGCCCCCCTGTCCACCGTCGGGGCTGGCGACTGCCTTCTGGCAGGACTCCTCCAGGCCCTTCAGATGGGGAAGTCACCCCAGGACGCACTCGCCGAGGGTGTCGCCTGGGGATCCGCCGCCGTCACCCTGCCCGGCAGCCAGGTCCCCTCACCGGCGGACATCGCCGGCGTCACCGTCTCCACGCGCCTCCCACCCCTGACCACCCTCCTGACCCCCAACCCGTCACAGCCGACACGAAGGGCCTCCACCATGAGCTCACGCACCGCCACCATCGCCTCCTCCGTCGGGCTCCATGCCCGCCCAGCCACCCTGTTCACCAAGCGCGTGGCGGCAGCCGGGATCCCCATCACCGTGGGACGCGCCGACGGCAAGACCGTCAATGCCGCCTCGATGCTGGCCGTCATGGCGCTCGGCGCCAAGTGCGGCGACCAGGTGCTCCTGACCGCCGACGGTGCGAACGCAGACGAGATCCTCGACGAGTTGGTCTCGTTCCTGGAGACCGACCACGACGCCCAGGAGTGAGCATGCGCACACTCACCGGACTCGGGGTCAGTGGTGGCACCGCCATCGGCGTCGTGGCGCTCGTGGCACCGCCACAGCCCCTCCCGGACGAACAACCCTCCAGCGACCCCACCGCGGACCTGTCCCGCGTGGCCTCCGCACTGGAGACGGTCGCGACCCGGCTGGATGCCACCGCGTCACTCCTCGACGGCGACGCCGCCGACATGGTGGCCGCGGCCGCCGCCATCGCCCGCGACCCCGGACTGCTGGAAGCCGTGGGTACACATCTGAGCACCATGGGCCCCGCGCACGCGCTCCACGCAGCCGTGGGTGGCTACGCAGAGGAATTCACCGAGCTGGGCGGCTACTTCGCGGAACGCGTCACCGATCTGCTGGATGTGGGTGCCCGCGCCGAGGCACTGCTACTGGGCCGCCCCATGCCGGGGGTCCCCGAGCTGCACGGGCCCAGCGTCGTGATCGCCCACGATCTGGCCCCCGCCGACACCGCCGTCATGGACCCCGCCTTCGTGGTGGGGATCGTGACCGAGGCGGGGGGCCGCACCAGCCACACCGCCATCATTGCCTCGCAGCGCGGCATCCCCGCCATCGTGCAGGCCAAGGGCGCCCTCGACATCCCCGACGGCGTCCGCGTGGGCATCGACGGCGACACCGGTGAACTGGTTCTCGATCCTGACGAGGCATGGTCCACCGCCCGGGAGGAGAAGCAGTTGGCCCGGGCGCGCATCAGCCAATGCTCCGGTCCCGGCGCCACGTCGGATGGTCATCACGTCCTGCTACTGGCCAACATCGGCAATGCTGCGGACGCGGAACTGGCCGGGGCAGCCGACGTCGAGGGTGTGGGCCTGTTCCGCACCGAGTTCCTGCACCTGTCGGCTACACAGGCCCCCACCGTCGAGGAGCAGGCAGCCGAGTACGTCCGCGTCCTGACCCCCTTCGGGGACCGCCCCGTGACCGTGCGGACGCTCGATGCGGGCGCGGACAAGCCGCTGGCGTTCGCCGACCTCGGCCCGGAACCCAACCCGGCTCTCGGACGGCGCGGGCTGCGCCTCATGGTGGAGCGCGAGGACCTCCTCGACGACCAGCTGACCGCCCTGGCCAGGGCCGCCGCCGAGACGGGGGCACTCGTGAAGGTGATGGCACCCATGGTGTCCACGGCCAGGGAGGCTGACTGGTTCACCCGTCGCGCCCACGCCGCTGGCCTGCCGGTGGCCGGGGTCATGATCGAGGTGCCAGCCGCCGCGCTCCGGGCCCACCATGTGCTGCGGGTGACCGACTTCGCCAGCCTCGGCACCAACGACCTGGCTCAGTACACGATGGCGGCGGACCGGATGGTCGGAGAGCTCTCCGCTCTGCTGGATCCGTGGCAGCCCGCGGTTCTCGACATGGTGGCCGCAGCCTGCGAAGGCGGCAGCGCCACCGGCAAAGCCGTCGGCGTGTGCGGCGAGTCCGCCGGCGACCCGCTCATGGCGCTCGTCCTCACGGGACTCGGCGTCAACAGCCTGTCAATGTCTGTGCAGCGCGTACCGATGGTGCGGTGGGCTCTCTCCCAGCACACGGCACAGGAGTGCGTGCAGCTTGCCGTCGCGGCCCGGTCCGCCGACTCCGCGGAGGCCGCACTTGAAGCGGTGCGATCGACCGCCTCGACGGAGCTCACGGACCTCCTCTGAGTTCACTCAGGATCGAGCGCCGCATCCTTCCTGCTTGTCCTGATGGATGCGGCTTCGCCGCTAGCGTGATGCCATGCCTCCCCAGCTCATCCCCGCTGACCCACGCTTCACCACGGAGTCCGAGCGCGCCGTCTGGTCGATGCTGCGTGAGTCCCTGCGGCCGCAGGACACGCTCATGGCCAACGTCCGCCTGACGGACGACAGGAAGGACCATGAGGCCGACCTCATCGTGGTGATGCCCGGCGTGGCTGTTGTGGTCGTGGAGGTGAAGGGCACCGGCATCGGCCTGGAGGATGGAAAGTGGACGATGCCGCGGGACGGGCACCGGATGCTCGTCGACCCTGTCGCCCAGGCCCGCGACGCCCGTTACGCCCTGCGCACCTTCATTGAGTCCGACCATCGATGGGCCGACAGTTCCCGCGGCCGCATCCGCTTCACCCACGCCGTCGTCACACCGTTCAGTCACCTCGGGACAACTTCCGACCTGCCCGACTGCCCCCGGTGGATGCTGCACGACAAGAACGACCTCCACGAGCTGGCCGCGCGGTTGGCCGACGTCCCAGTGGGGTTCGAGACCCATCGGCGACCGCCAACCGTCGAGGACTGCGAGGTCTTCGTCGACATCATGTCGGGCCGCGGGATCCGGGCCGCCCCGAGCGTCGTCGACGATTCCGACGAACGCCAATCCCGCGCCGACAGGCTCACACAGGAGCAGGGGCTGATCCTGGAAGTAACCCGCCTGCTGCGCAGGGTGGAGATCCGCGGGGGTGCCGGCAGCGGGAAGACGGTCCTGGCGCTCACCCAGGCCAAGCAACTGACCTCAGGACGGGGCGATCGAAAGCCCGAGCGGGTGGCCCTACTGTGCTACTCCATGGGGTTGGCGAACTACTTCAGGCGGGAGGTCGCCACATGGAACCGCAAGCAGCGCCCCGCCTACGTCGGCACCTTCGAGGCCCTCGCCAACCAGTGGGGCATCGCGTCCGGCTCACGTGACGATCACGATTTCTGGGAGGTCAGGCTGCCACGGCAGATGGCCGAGAAGGCCGCGGGGTTGCCGCCCGGCCAGCGCTTCGATTCCTTCGTCGTCGACGAGGCCCAGGACTTCGCCGAATCGTGGTGGCTCCCGCTCATCGCCGCACTGCGGGACGAGCAGGAGGGTGGCCTGTTCCTCTACTCCGACGAGAACCAGCGCCTCTTCCACCGCTTCGGGCGGCCCTCCGTGCCGCTGGTACCGCTCGTCCTCGACCACAACCTTCGCAACACCAGGCAGATAGCCGAGGTGTTTCGCCCCCTCGCCCCGCTGCGCATGCGCCTTGAGGGCGGCGACGGACCGGAGGTGCTCCACGTGCCGGCAGCCCCGGAGGAGGCCGTCGACGTCGCCGACGATCAGGTGGAGGCACTGCTGGACGAGGGCTGGCTGCCCGAACACATAGCGCTCCTCACAACAGGCCGCCGCCACCCCGAACAGGTGGCACGGCAGGACCTGGAGGGCCAGGACGGCTACTGGGACACGTACTGGGATGACGAGCTGGTCTTCTACGGCCACGTCCTGGGGTTCAAGGGCCTGGAGCGCCGCGCGGTGGTGCTGTGCGTCAACGAGGACGGCACCCGGGAACGCTTCCGCGAGCGAATCTACGTGGGACTGTCCCGCGCCACCGACCGCCTCATCGTGGTGGGCGACCTCAATGCCATCGGCCACGCGGGCGACGAGGTGGTCAAGGAACTGCGCGGCCGCCACTAGACCGCCCCCGCGCCAGCGCGCGCCCCGCGTTCTTTGCCACTCTTCGAGAATGGGTGTGAGACCCCGTTCAGCCGTGCCAGCTTGGTGACGGCTGCAGATCAGCCGGTGTAGCGCACTCCCTGACCCGGGTCGGTGTCGGCGGGCTCGTCCCCCCCAGCACAAACCGGTGATGCAACCGTGGCCTGCGCTCCGGGTCGACCTGGCGCGGCGGCGTGAACCAGGGCAGGCCCGTGTCCGGATCCATGAGGATCTGCCACTGCACCCGCTCCGACACACCGGGATCCGGCTCCACCAGGCGGTGGTGATACGGACACAGCAGCACCCCATTCGACAGGCACGTGGCCCCACCGGCCCACCACGGCCGATTGTGGTGCGCCTCACACGCCCCCGGCGGCGCATCGCACCCCGGAAACGCACATCCCCGATCCCGCAGCACCAAACCAGCCCTGATCCCCCCGGTGAAGAAACGGCGGGCCCGGCCAACATCCAGCACCTCCGAGGCCCCACCCAACACCGCCGGGACCAGCTGCGCATCACACGCCAACCGCCGGGCCTCACCCGCCGGAAGCAACTCCCCACTGCCCAGGACAGCAGCCGCAGCGAGCCCCTCGGTCAGGGTCCGCAGGCTGAGGGTGAGCACCACCTGCGGACGATCCCCACCCACCGCCGGCAGCCTCCCCGAGCCAGCCTGCATCGCACACCACCGCACCAGCGCATCCGCACGCCGCGCCGCACGATCCGGCACCTCACCCGCCAGTCCATAAGAAACGGCAGAGGGCATCAGCGCCTGCAACTGCGCCAGGAACAGCTGCCCATCAGCAAGCGGAAGCTGCCCGCGCACGATCATGGAGCCGTGATGATCCGGCACCACCACCATGGATCGGCGCATGAACGCGACCCGTGCGTCCCGCTCCACCCGATCCGCCTCCAACGCCTCAGCACGCTCCGGATCAATCACCTCGACCATCCGCTCCGCCACCGTGCGGAGCTCATCAGGATCGAACCGATCCGCAAAACCAACAACATCGGCCTGGCACCTCTCCAACTGCGTAGGCGACAACGACAACGGCAGACGCTTCAGGCCAGCGACAATCCCGCGCGCCTGCTCCGCCGACACCCTCCCCTCAAGCCACGCCTCAGCCACCACCGGGAACCGGTCCGCCAAATCCCTGGCCAGCCGCGCATCACAGCGGGCCGTCCTGCGCGAAACCCGATTGGTGGCATGCAACCGCTCAGCAACCGACAAACCCGGCTCACGCACCAGATCCGCACCATGCAACAGCCCCATCCGGACGGCCGCGAGCCGGTCACAGATGCCGTCAATCCGGGCAATCAGGTCCAACAGCCCAGCGGCATTCCCACGCGCTCCTGCGGCCAGCAAGCCGACGACATCCAGGACATTCTCCAGCCCTTCCGAGCCCGAATCCGTGGTGTCACCCATGAGTAAATTCTCCCAGCCACCACTGACAGAAATAGAACAGAGGATCAATTCCTGCTTCCGTCTCCCAGCGCCCGATCCCTCACCCAGCGTGCGCGAGCACGTCGCCCACGCGATCAGCCCCCTCAACCACCCTTCCCGCAGCACCGACCCAGATCGCCAATGCCGAGCCCCTTGCGTGCATCTGGTCGCCGCCTACCGCGACGGAGGTGGCCCGGGGAGCTGCCGGGGGTGCTCCGTCGGAGGGGACCCGACTTCGGTGAGGGCCTTCACCCCGTTGATCGCGACCCCCAGACCCCAGCCCATGATCGGCCACACGGGCCAAAAATAACCGCCGCCCGTGGCGACCCACACAACGACGAAGAAGACAGCGAAGATCGCCCAAGGCGCCAGCGATGATCGGCGCCAATGGGCCATCCTCGAACCTTGACGATCGACGCTGCCCGGTGTCGCGTCCATCGCTGGTGGGGCGGGAACGCCCGCCGGCACGGCGGGAAGGTCGACCATGACGTGATCCAACTCTCCCCGCGTACGAGCGGACAGCGCCTCCGTGGTCCTCTGGTCAAACTCGGAGGGGGTGAGTCGCCCTTCCGCGAAGTGCTCGGCGAGCAACGAGACTGCCTGGTCGCGTTCAACGTCACTCACCCGAATGTCGCGGTCCGTCACAGTCCTCCTCGCCAGGCTTGAGTGGGGGGGGACCCGTCGCGCTCGCGAACGGGCGAGGCAACGCCGGTGAGCGTTGTTCCCACAGTGGCCGGTGTGCTGACCAAATTACCGCACGTACCGCCCTCCGAGCCGCGTACCGCGGAAGAGGATCCAGCGCGCAGCGCCCCGGGCTGAGTCACACGCGGCGCGGATCCCCTCGAACTCGCGGGAGCCCTTTCCGCCACCTCCCCTTTCGGGGATGGCAGACTCGCATCCATGTCTGAGGCACGACGCGACGCCCACCCGCTGACCGGAAGACTCTTCGGCTCCCCCGTGGAGCCAGAGACCGGCTGGCCGGGCGACCCGGCCACCACCGATACACCGGTGGCCCATTCCGCCGCCGACGTCACCTTGCTCGCAGCCTCCCCCCGCACCCTTGATGACCTGAACGCCTGCATCACTGTCTGTCGGGCCTGTCCGCGACTGGTCGAGTGGAGGGAATCCGTGGCCACCACGGGACGTAGGGCCTCGTTTGCCGACCAGCCGTATTGGGGTCGCCCCGTGGCCTCATTCGGGGACCCGGCCGCCGAGGTGTTGATCGTCGGCCTGGCTCCCGCGGCGAACGGCGCCAACCGCACCGGCCGCATGTTCACCGGTGACCGCTCGGGCGACTGGCTGTTCGCCGGCCTGTTCCGCGCAGGCTATGCATCGCAGCCCACGGCGTTCGCTGCTGGCGACGGCCTCGAACTCGCCGGCGTCCGGATCACTGCTCCCGTCAGGTGCGCACCACCCGGCAACAAGCCCACCACCCTCGAGAAGTCGACGTGTGCACCGTGGCTCGACCGGGAACTCGAACTCACCGAGCCCCGGCTGCGCTCGATCCTGGCGCTGGGACTGATCGGCTGGGACGCGGTCATCAGGGCCGCCCGACGTCGGGGCTGGGGTGTTCCGTCCCCCAAACCCAAGTTCACCCATGGCGCCGAGGCGGCGCTGACCACGCCCGACGGTCGCTCGATCCGCTTGGTGGGGAGCTACCACGTCAGCCAGCAGAACACGTTCACCGGCAAGCTGACAGAAGCCATGTTCGACGAGGTCCTGTCACGGCTGTGACGGTTCAGCTTTCCCCTTCGCTGCGCCAAGCAGGAGCGGCGAGGTCTATGCGATGCAGTTCCACCGCCTCGGCGTCGCCATCCGGGAACTGCGACTTCATGAGCGCAAGCATGTCCTCCTGCCTCGGTTGCCCGAAGGTCAGCCGGTACAACGCCACATCACGCTTGACGTTCTCCAACTGTCGTTCGTCCGTGCTCAGCGCGTACGGGGCCACATGTCGCTCGATCCGATGATCGCCGGGGTAGACCCAATGGGGGGCGAAGGACCCGAGACCGGAGTCATCCCTGTCTGCCAGTGCGTAGAGCGCAGCCCACGGGTTGGGTCCGACGCTCTTCCGTGCTTCGTCGCCGTGGCGAGCTGCGAGGTTCCGACGCACGGCCAGCCCGTCATAACGGTCGACACGCCCCTCGCGCTGCTCGAAATCGATGGGGTTCGGCGGCGCATTCCAGTGGAAGACGCTTCTGCTCCACCAGTGGAAGTCCACCCCCTCCTGGCCTATAGACGTCGTGGCTAACACGAACGGCTGGAACGGGCTGTTGAACGCTTGCCTCACCACTGGCTGGCGGGCACTTTCCTCCTTTTCGCGCCGGCCTCCGAAGCGCAGCGCGAAGCGTGTGGCGAGGCGCCTCTTGAAGCCCGCCTCCGCCGCGGCCGGGTCGAAGATCTCGACGGTGGACGAGCGCATCTCCAGCGCCACCGACGCCATGCGGGCGATCTCGAGCAGCAGTTCGTCGTCGACCTCGGGTGAACCGAGGCTGACGTGCAGGTGGTGCGCGTACTCGTCGAGCGTGGCCTGCAGGTTGCCCCATGCGCAATATGTGAGGATCCTGCGCCAGTAGGGTTCGCTGCCCGGCAAGAGCTGGTCGAGAAGCAGGATGGCCTCGGGCCTGGAGAAGAGGCTCCGCAGGGCACCCGCGAGTCGGACGGCGGCCACCCACCGACCGCCGTCGCTCACGCGGGAGCCACCATCGGCGATCCGGGACAGCGCACGGTAAGCAATGTTCGCCGGACTATGAATGGCGACCTCTGCGAGGGCCGTCAGCCCTTCCGGTGACAACCGACGGTCCTGCCTCTTGCCTCGAACTTGAAGGGCGAGTTCGACGTGACGCTGCTGCCGTGACCTCCTCAGCGGCGCCTCCGTCGTCGATTGCGGATCATCACCCTGATCATCCTGGAGGTCGAACGCAGCCAGAACCTTCCGCAGATCGAAGTGCTCCGGTAGCGAATCCTGACGCCGCATGGCTTCGTACCAGTGCGACGCCACAGTCCCACTGCTCGTCACATCCGTGCGGTGGTCCGTTTCGAGACGAGCCACAACTTGCTCGCGCCACACGTCCGGCAGGACAGGGAGCCCGTCGGAGTGCCGTGCTGCCTGGAGCGGATCCGCAAGCCTGGCCAGGCCGGGCATGGGCCAGAACAGCGCCAGGGTCGACATCGACGACGGCCGCTCGTCCTCGTCGCTCTCCAACCGGTACGCAAGACGATTCCTGAGCCTGGCCCTCTGGTCCTCGGCGAGACTGCGTCCTTCAGAACCCGCCGCCAAATGGTCAGCCTGATGGCTGAGCAGCGACGCGACCGCGGCCGGAGTCGCCGCCCAGGACGAGAACACCAACAGCTTGGACATCTCCTGAGCGTCCGGGTCCGCATACGGGCCCGACGCCTCAAAGTACGGGAGCGATGGTGGCACCCACAACAGCCTCCACCACCCCCGGTTGACCGTTGCGGCCGCCAGCGCCCGCATCCGCGGATTCCCGAGGTCAACCTGGTCCGAGCCATCCAGCGCCGCTGCATTCAGCTGTTGGGTACTCGCAAGCAGCAACCGGATACGGTCTTGGCGCTGAGGATCACTCAGTGCTTCACGTACCAGCCCACCCAACTTGTAGCCATCCATGAAGTTGACGAAGTACGGCGCCGACTTCCAGTATTCGAGCCTGAAGGGCGCCCCCACCTCCCGCGCCAAGTCCTTCATCGCGATGAATCCGAGGAGGTCCTCCACGCTCGGAGCTCCGAGGAGCGTGACCCGTTCGTCTGTCATCGTCTTGACCACGTCACGCGGCCGCTCTGTCCGCACCATGAGTCGAAGCAACTCATTCCTGGCCCGCTCTACAGCGCCGGCAGTCATGCGCCCGGTCACAATCTCATCGCGGTACTCGCGAAGCGAATCGCGGATCCGCGCCACCTGTCCGTTGGCGTCACCGTTATTGAGAAATCTGACAAGTTGGAGGAAATCCTCGTGGTGGTCGTCGCCGAGCAGGGCCTCCTCCGCGAAGGTGAAGGCCTTGAATGGTGTTGCGGACAGCAACAGCGACTTCGCGCGATGCCCGGTGGCCTCGTCCCGGTACCCGAACAGGTGTCCTGCCAGGCCACCGGCTTCTGTCTTGTCATCCAGCAGCTCACGGAAGCGCTGGAACTCATCGAGAATCACCAGGTCGGGGGTGAGGAGTTGAATGCTCTCCCGTGCCAGCACGGCGCGGAGGCGACCGACCAGGCCCCAAGCACGGTGTCGGTGCTCGGGGCTGGGAGTGAAGTGGTCGAGGAGGTCGTCGAGCTCGTCTCGTATCGTCTGTTCCGACTCTGCACCAGGCAGCGAAAGTGACTCCACAGCGATGGCCGCGAGGAATCGCACTGTGAGCTCCCTGTCAGGCCCCTGATGAAGGCTCTTGTTCAGCTCCCTCACAGGCCTGCGCAACCCCTCCTTTGATTGCAAGGACCCCCGAAGCACCTCGTAGCAGTTCTCCGCCCGCGACCCGTCAAGCGTGAGGCCATCATCCAGGATCTTGAACAGAAGGGCTCGCTCGTCGGCCGTTCCCGATTGCCAGCCGGTGGAGAACGACGTGCCCGGAGTGAAGGACACCAAGTTGACTGGCTTGATCGACCCGCCACCGACGCTCGGCGCGAAACTGTGCGCGTGCTTCGACAGCAGCGTCAGGCGGCTGGCAATGCCGTGGTGATCGTCGCCAGTCACGTTGAGCTTCCGGAGATTCTGGTGCGCCAGGTCCTGGTTCGAGCAGACGTACACGATGTCGATGCGGTCAACGGCGTCGTTGTTTTGCAGCTTCTCAATGGTGCGGGCGATAACTCCGCGGGCAACGATTGTCTTGCCCAAACCGGTCTCGTCGGCGACAAGGAACCGGTCCGTGGGATTATCGCCGTAGAACCGGTCCACGACGTACTCGGCTGTGTTGCGCTGGAAATCTGTCAGTTGGTCCATCACTTTGCCGGCACTGAACGGCTTCCGGGTTGTCATGGCTGCCTGCGCACCTGTCCCAGAGCGAGCTCCACGTTGGTCCACAACTCTTCGAAACCCTCGGGAAACAGTTCACGACCTTCCGCCGTCTGCCCGAGCCGTTTCACGAGCCTGTCCAGCTCGCGGATCGACTCGGGCCGGTCAGCCATCGCTTCGACGACGATTTCGAAGATTCCCGCGTGTCCACCGCCGCCGGCCTCCCAACCCGCGCCTGAGGTGGCAATGTCTCCCGCCATCGCAGCGAGGGCCGAGGAGTCGGCGAGGCCCAGGACCAGCGCCAGGAACCTCAGGAACTTCTCGCGCGTGTCCACCTGGCGGGCGAGGACTGCGTCGAGTCGGTCCTCCGGATCGTTGACCAGCGGAGCGTGGACGACCGTGTCCGCGACGGTTCCATCCGGCCCCGTGAGCCGAAGCACAACGAACGGGGTGATGTCGGCAAGGGGGACCTCGTCGAAGACCGCGTCGACACGCGTCTCCGCCGCGTGTGTGTGCGCGACTCCCGGCCGCGTCAGCAGCCCGAATGCCAGCGCGTGTTCTTCGGGCAGCACGACGGCGCCCTCGCTGGTGAGCTGGAGATCGTAGTGCGAGCGACCATCCTGCACAGTCATCCGGTAGGGCACGGCTGCCAGCCGCCTGAGGAGGTTCCGCAGGCGCCTGAGTTCCACGTCTTCCTCCGACACTCGTGTCTCGCCGGTGACGTAGGGCTGGAGCAGGTCGCGGAAGTTGCGTTGTCCCTTCTTCAGTCCCGGATCCATCATCGTGCGGTAACCAAGGTCCAGCGCCCGGCCCCACATCTCGACCATGAACTCGACGTTGCCGTTGAACGCAGCTGAGGTCGCGTTCGCGGACCCGATGAAAAGGTGCGCCTTCCAATTCTTCTCGATCACGATCACCTTCGCATGGAGACCGGTGAGCTCGCCAAGCTCTCGAGCGGCCTCGCCTGACGTACCTGCCGCAGGGTCCGCGGCCCCCCCAAGGGCAGCCGCCTGTTCACCAGGCGGGACCGCCAAGGGGTCGAGCACAAACACCGACCCGTCCTTCCCTCCCAGACGCAGCCGCGACAACCATCCGGGGTCCAGCGAATCCATTGCTTCCGCCCTGGAGACGACGATGGCGTCACGCCCTCCGCCCGTCACATGCGCCACCCCCGCTGCGTCGCAGAACGGCGAGATGACGAGGTGTCGCAGGCCGGTGAAGTCCGTAGTGTCGGCGACCCCCGGTACCCCCATGGCGTGGAACCTGAGGCCCTGCACACCGTCCGGATTGCTCCACCGAACCCGGGTGGCCCGTTCAGCCAGGTCCCGCGCACGCCTCGCTCGCCGCTCAGAACGATTCACGGCCAACTCGGGTAGGTTCCTCAGGAAAGCTGCAAGGGGAAGATTCGCCTCCGTTGCATCGACGCCGTCGACTCCGTCCAGCACAACAGCCGCATCCCATGCCTGACTGTCGACAAGGTTCCGGGTGAGGCAGAGCAGCCGGTAGCGGTCGGGTTGGGCCTTGGCCGTGTAGTGGACGAACCAGATTTTGGGGTGGAACAGGAACCCCGCCTTCGGCGGCCGAACAGGATGGACCATCGGCTCCAGGAACGCCATGAGGTCCGAGGCACGCTTGGGCACTGCGATTTGTCCGGCCTGGCAATAGATGTCAATCCGGTCCGAGGCCGAGCGGACCGACTCCAGCACGCTGAGCGGATCGGTCCCGCCCCTGATCTCGTGCGACGCGAAGGCCAAGGGCGGAACCAGGGCAGCACCGAGTTGCAGGGTGAACGTGGTGGCGACCGCTGCCTCCAGCTGGTATCCGACCGGGGGTCGAAGCTGTTCCAGTAGCACCACCCGGCTGTCTGGCGCGAGCATCGCCTAACCCTTTCGTTCAAGGCCGCGATGGATGTCGCTGACGATCGTCTTTACTGTGCTCCACCGGTAGCTGAGCCCACTGCCACCCGTGAAGCCGCCCCAGAGGCCTAGAAGCTTGCGGTTGGACAGCCGCGCCTGGGAGCGTTTCATCTCGCGTTCCCGATCACGGATGAGCCGACGGAGCCGATCATCGTCGGCCGCAAACTGCGCCGTGCCGTCCTTGACTGCCGCTAGCCATTCTGTGACAAAGCGTCGGGTGAGTATGGAGATCCGCGGGTTCCGCTCAATCACGAAGGCCCAGAACTCATCCAGATCCCAGGCAGACAACCGGCCTGTGAGCGGCTCCGTCGCCTCCCACCACTGGCGCAGCGCATCTCGCGTCATCTCGCGTTGATCGCCGACAGCGTTGTAACCGGCGTCGCGGTAAGCCTCCGCCACCAGTACCGCGTACAGCAGCGAGGCTCCGTGGATTGAGTGCGAGAACAACCTCGCATGGGTCATGGCCTCGGCCAGAGCGCCGTCGACCCGCGCTGCCACGGAGTCATCCCACGGCTGACGGCTGTCAGGATCCGGCGGTTCGTCCGATCCGATCAGGTGGGCAAGTAAGGACCCCGGCACGCCCTGAAGGATGCGTTCGCGGAGGAAGGCAGCTTCCTCGTACGTGAGTTCGAGTCCACCCGGAATGAGGGCCGGGAACCCCTTCGGTACTCGGATGGCGGGATGCCACTCAGTCACGGGGCGTCCTGCCAATTCGTCCGACTCGGTGTCCGCGCTTGGACGCCTCCCGAGGTCGTCAGCGGAGAGTTCGCGTTGAAGAATTCCATAGGTCCGCAGTGCGTTCCAGTAGATGTCCGAGGGAAGAGTCTTCACTCCAGCACCGGCCCTGGCTCCCACAATTCCTTCCTGTGGGTGACCTTCCCGACCAAGTTGCAGGAGTGCCTCGATGGTCTGGCGCTGGTTGGCCTGCGCCTTCTCCCGGACGGTTCCGTTCGATCGTTTCTGTGCTGCGTCGAGGTACGCCCACGGCACCAGAAGGAGATAGCGGGCACGGGTTTGGATGACCGAAGTGCCGGGGAAGAGGACGTTGCTGAAGACATCACGGATCTGGCCAATTCCGAGCTCGTCCAAGGTGTCTTTCTCCGTGAACAGCGCGATCAGCTCACGCGTCCGGAGTTGTTCCTCTGACGAAGTATCCAGCCAAGCAATAGTCGACGGCATCGTCCCCCCTGCAAGCATCCTCCCAGAGTGCGGACACTGGTCGCTCATCAGGAGACCCGACCTCGACTCTCCAGAAACGTGAACCCCACCACTAGAGGAGGGGAAGTGGTCCAGCAGTCCGTGGCCGGGAAGCCGGACATTGCGTCACAACGGCCACGAGGCACGGCCGGGATTAGACTCATACAGCAGGGACGCTGCGGCCACCACTCGTCGATGACTGTGACTCCGCGTCCGGGGGAGGACCGGCATGACCGACGCGACATCCACTGTTGAAACGGACACCAAGACCCGCAAACGCCTCACCGAACGCTTCCCCGTCATCTTTCCCCTGGCAGTCGAAATCCATCGGTTGCGACGACGCTGGCAGTGGTGGCGCTCCACCACACCCCTGGCACATCGGCTGCAGGGCGACGACCTGCCCGTCCGCCTGATCCGGCACCAGTCCCTGCTGCTGCGCAGCCTCGGCAACAGCGACATGGCGCTGCAGCACGGCAAGGTCGTCAACCTGAAACTGGCCGCCCGCCACATCGATGGCCTGCTGATCGCCCCCGGCGAGGAGTTCTCCTTCTGCCGGCTCGTGGGGCGCACCAGCGCACGAAAGGGCTACGTCGACGGCATGCTGCTCGAGAATGGCGAGGCTGTTGCCGGCATCGGCGGCGGCATCTGCCAGCTTGCCAACCTGCTGCACTGGATGGTCCTGCACACGCCGCTGGTGGTGACGCAGCGGTCCGAGCACTCCTTCGACCCATTCCCCGACAACGGCCGCGTGCTGCCGTGGGGGGTCGGCTGTGCCATCTACTACAACTATGTTGACCTGCGCTTCCGCAACGACACGGACACCACGTTCCAGCTGCGCGTGACGGTGGGCGAGAAATACCTGGAGGGCGAGATCCGCACCGCGGATCCAGTCCCGCACTCGTACTCGGTGTACGCCGTCGACGAGGGCTTCGACCAGGTGGGCGAGCACTGGTTCCGCCACAACGAGATCTGGCGGGACGTCATCGACCGCCGCACAGGCAACCGTGTGGACAAGGAGTTCATCAAAGCGAACCGGGCGCTCGTGAAGTACGTCCCCCCTGGAACGGGCCGCGACTAAGCTCGGTAACACGTCAACAAAGGAGTGCACAATGACTGACCGCCTCGGAGAACTCAGTGCCGCAGGGGTGTCCATCTGGCTGGACGACTTCTCGCGGGAGCGTCTGGACTCGGGCAGTTTGCAGGAGCTCATCGACACCTCCCACGTGGTGGGGGTGACCACCAACCCGAGCATCTTCGGCAAGGCGATGTCCTCCGGCGACGCCTACACGGAGCAGTTGCGGGAGCTGAAAGCCACCGGCGCCGAACTCGCCGACATCGTCACGACGCTGACCACCGACGACGTGCGCGCTGCCTGTGACCTGTTCACCCCCATCTACCTCGCCACGGAAGGCTCCGACGGGCGCGTCTCCATCGAAGTGGATCCGCGCCTCGCGCACGACACGCAGCCCAGCATCGAGCAGGCCCACCTACTGCGCGACCTCGTCGACCGACCCAACGCCTACGTGAAGATCCCCGCCACGAGGGAGGGCCTGCCGGCCATCACGGGCGCACTGGCTGCCGGGATCAGCATCAACGTCACACTCATCTTCTCCGTCGAGCGCTACACGGAGGTACTGAACGCCTGGATGGATGGGCTGGAACAGGCCCACGACAAGGGCATCGACCTCACGGACCTCCACTCGGTGGCATCGGTGTTCGTGTCGCGAACCGACGTCGAGGTGGACAAGCGCCTTGACGCCCTGCAGAGCCAGGAGGCGCGCCAGCTGAAAGGCAAGGCTGCCCTGGCGGTGGCACGGCTGTGCAACGAGGCATTCGAGAACGCCATCGCCTCGGAGCGTTGGCAGACCCTCGCCGGCTATGGCGCACGCCCGCAGCGCCCGCTGTGGGCATCCACAGGCACAAAGGACCCCGGCTACCGCGACACCCTCTACATCGAGGAACTCGTCACCCACGGCACCGTCAACACGATGCCGGAGAAGACCATGCAGGCGTTCGCCGACCACGGTGAGGTCCGAGGCGACACGGTCAGGGGCACCTACGACACGTCACGGGAAATCCTCGACGCCGTCGAGGCTGCCGGCGTGGACATGGTGGATGTCTTCGCAGTACTGGAGCGCGAAGGCGTGACCAAGTTCATCGACGCATGGGAAGAGCTCATGACGACCCTCCAGGACCAGCTCGACAAGCTCTGAGCCACGCGCCCCGCCTGCTCGGAAGTCGACGAGCAGGCGGGGGACGGTAGTCTTGCGTGTCGTGACTGACCAGACTGCATCCCCGATCAGCGACTCCGAGCAGACCGCCATCCGCAAGGAGAAGCGCGCACGCATCCTGGACTCAGGACTGGAGGCGTATCCCGCCGACCTCACCCGCTCCCACGCGCTCCGTGAGGTCCGTGCAGGGTGGGGCCAACTGGAGGCCGGCGAGGAAACCGACGAGGAGGTCACGATCGGTGGCCGTGTCGTGTTCATCCGCAACACCGGAAAGCTGTGCTTCGCCACACTGCAGGACGGCTTCACTCCCGACGACAACGGCGAACGCCTGCAGGTCATGCTGTCGCTGGCCGAGGTGGGCGAGGATGCCCTGGCGCGTTGGAAGGCCGACGTGGACCTCGGAGACCACGTCTGGGTCCGTGGCCGCGTCATCTGCTCGAAGCGTGGCGAACTGTCGGTCATGGCGGCGCAATGGCGCATGGCCTCCAAGGCCTTGCGTCCCCTGCCCGCACTGCACAAGGACCTGTCCGACGAGTCCCGCGTCCGTCGCCGCTACGTGGACCTCATCGCCCGCGACGACGCCCGCACCATGGTGCGCACCCGGTCCGCCATCACCCGGGCGGTGCGGGACACCCTCTACGACCAGGGCTACCTGGAGGTGGAGACACCCACCCTGCAACTGATCCACGGCGGGGCTGCGGCGCGCCCGTTCCAGACGCACCTCAACGCTTTCGACTTGGACATGACGTTGCGCATCGCCCTGGAGCTGCACCTGAAGCGGACCATGGTCGGTGGGGCCGACCGGGTGTTCGAGATTGGGCGCGTGTTCCGCAACGAGGGCATCGACTCCACACACTCCGCCGAGTTCACCATGCTCGAGGCCTACCAGAGCTGGGGCGACCAGCGCACCGTCGCGCGGCTGACGCAGGACCTCGTCGTGGCCGCCGCCGACGCCGTGGGCTCGCGGCAGATCGAGACCCCTGCGGGCACCATCGACCTGGACGGCGAGTGGCCATGGCTGTCGGTGTTCCCCGCGTTGTCAGCCGAGGTCGGACAGGAATTGACGGTCCACACGCCCGTGGAGGTGCTCCACGGCATCGCCGACGCCCGCGAGGTGGAGTACGACGCGAAGTGGGCCGCCGACAAGATGATCATGGAATTGTTCGGCGAGTTGGTGGAGCCGACGCTCCTCCAGCCGACGTTCGTCTACGACTACCCCGCCATCGCCCAGCCACTGGCCCGCCGTCACCGCACGGACGAGGGCAAGGTAGAGGCCTGGGACCTGATCATTGGAGGGGTGGAACGGGGCACGGGCTACACCGAGCTCGTCGACCCGGTGATTCAGCGCGACGTCCTGATGTCCCAGTCCGTCAAGGCCGCCGCCGGTGACCACGAGGCCATGCAGTTCGACCAGGACTTCGTGGAAGCGCTGGAGCACGGTGTGCCCCCACTGGGCGGACTCGGGCTGGGCATGGACCGCCTCGTCATGCTGCTCACCGGCGTCGGTATCCGCGAGACCATCCTCTTCCCGTTGTTGCGGCCCCAGGGCTGAGCAACCCGGCTGCTCCGGGTCCCCCGCCGGAGTCGACAACGCCAACCCGCGGTCGGGACGTTCCTCGCGCCCGTCACACGTCACGGATCTGCGTCGCACGGGTTGGATCATTGGTGACTTCCGGTGGGCGGGATGGTGTTGTCAACGAAGCACCCCGTCCTATACCATCGTGATGAAACCGGTTACATTTGTGATGGAAGGGGGCCCTGTGAACAAACCATTGCTGTCGGTGGGGGCACTCGTCATCGTGACAATGGCCTGGGGTTCCACGTTCTTCATCATCAAGGACGCCATCAGCATCGTGGATCCCGCCGATTTCCTGGCAGCGCGATTCACCATCGCCGCCATCCTGCTCGTGGCCGTCTCGTGGCGCCGGCTGCTGCGCCTCACCTGGCAGCAATGGGGGACCGGGCTGGGGCTCGGCGCCATCTACGGTGTCGGGCAGGTGGTGCAGACCATCGGCCTGCGGCACACCGACGCGTCGGTCTCCGGTTTCATCACGGGAACATACGTGGTGATCACACCTTTGTTGTTGTGGGTCATCTTCCGACGTCGGGTGGCGTCACGCACCTGGCTGTCCGTGGGGTTGGCCGTCGCCGGCCTCGCGGTGCTCAGCATCACGGGCATGTCGGGAGGCGGGGTCGGCGAACTGCTCACCCTGCTGGGAGCTGCACTGTATGCACTGCACATCGTGTTCCTCGACCGGTCTGCCGGCCGTATGGACGCCCTGTCACTCACAGCCGTGCAGCTGATCGGGGTGGCCGCAACGTGCACCGCCATCGCACTGCCCGGCAGCACGGGAACGCTCCCGGACATGTCAGCGTGGGGAGCCATCCTCTACACCGCGGTGATAGCTGGCGCCCTCACGATGCTGCTCCAGACCTGGGCGCAGGGCCACCTCTCCCCCACCAAGGTGGCGGTCGTCATGACCCTGGAGCCGGTCTTCGCCACCGCATTCGCCGTCGCCCTGGGAGGCGAGACACTCACGGGACGATTGCTGGCGGGTGGCGCCCTGATCCTTGCTGCGACGGTGATCGGTGTCCTCACCGGCGACGCCGCCCATCCCCCACACGTCACCGATGATCCAGATGATCATCGGAGTCCCCTTGGCAACGAGTCGCCGGAGACAGCCCACGCGGCGCCGACCAACTGAACACCACCTCCCCCAGTCATCAACGATGATCGACCGAAAAGAGAAAAATTATGGCAATCACCATCTCCCGACGCCAGTTCGGATTCTTCGCCGGGGCCGCCGTAGCCGCCTCAAGCCTGGCCGCCTGCAGCGGCAGCGGCTCCGGATCCGGCAAGGGCAAGGTCGTGTGGTCCACATGGGGCTCCCCCGAGGACCTCAAGAGCTTCGACACGTTCCAGGAGGCATTCAAGAAGTCCAACCCCGACATTGACCTGGTCTTCCAGCCCACGCCGTCGTACTCCGAATACCACTCGAAGCTCCTGACGCAGCTCTCCTCCGGCACTGCCCCCGATGTGTTCTACATCGGCGACGACCGGGTCGCCTCCGTGATCCGCAACAACGTCCTCATGCCCATCGGCGACAAGCTGTCCGGCACCTCCATCAGCGAGGGTGACTTCGCGGCCAACGTGCTCGACATCGGCCGCTGGGAGGGCAAGCTCTACGCGCTGCCCAACGACGTCAACCCCGACACCCTCTGGTACGACAAGGAAGCGCTCAAGGCAGCCGGCATCACCGACGACCCCGCCCAGCTCGCGGCCGATGACAAGTGGACCACCGAGGTCTTCTTCGAGATGACGGCCAAGTTGAAGGCCGCAGGCCTCACCGGCGCCGTCTACTGGAACTACTGGGCCACCCACGACGGCTTCATGACGGCCCAGGGCGGGAAGGTCTACGACGACCAGGGCAAGTACGTGGCCCACCAGGACCAGGCGAGCGTCACCGCCATGGAGGAGTACGCCCAGCGATTCCAGTCCGGCGAGATGAAGCTGGCCGACCTGCTCCCCGAGGGCGCGGGCTCGGACACGCTCCTGGTGACGCACAAGCTGGGGTTCCTTGCAGCCGGCCGCTACACCATCGGCTCCATCCGTGGAGCCGGGGTGGACGAGGCCCTCTACGACATCGTGCGCTGGCCGAGCATCGACGGCACGGCCAAGCCCACGGGGGTGGCCGCGTCCTACCTGGCCGTGAACGCCAAGACGGCCGACACTGACGCAGCGCTGAAGTTCTTCTCCTCCTTCCTCGACGCCGACGGCCAGAAGCTGCGCCTGTCCGGGGCCGGAAACGCGGTGCCCTCCATCAAGGGTGCCGACGACATCGTCCTCTCCGAGAACTACCCCGCCCACGCCCAGACGATGCTGGACATGCGCGACATCGGCTACTCCAACTTCGCCACCGAGGCCGCCGTGCCGGACCTGTCCAACCAGATCTCGGTGGAGCTCATGCAGCCGCTGTACGAGGGCAAGTCCGACGCCAAGACCACCCTCGAGGCAGTCGCGAAACTCGTCGAGGAAAAGACAGCCTGATGAGCGCCGCGGCCATCCGGCCAGCGCCTCCGACGGCCGCCCCGCCAGCTCGCAAGAGCTGGCGGGCCGGGGACCGGCGCTGGGGCATGCTGTTCGTCGCACCGCAGGCGATCGGCATGCTGCTGTTCACCCTCATCCCGTTCGTGTTCGCCTTCGTCCTGGCGTTCACGGAATGGAACGGCTTCGGCCTGCCCCGCTACATCGGCTTCGACAACTTCCGCGACCAGCTGACCAGCCCCCTGCTGGGTCGATCCATCATCAACACCCTGATCATCGCGGTCATCACCGTGCCCATCGGGCTGTTCCTGGCGATCCTGGTGGCCACCGCCCTGAACAAAATCAAGGGCCGGCCGTTCTACATGGTGCTGTTCTTCACGCCGGTGGTCACCAGCACGGTGGCCATCGCCCTCATCTGGCAGCAGATCCTGCGGCCCGACGGCGTGCTCTCGGACTTCATGAGCCGCACCCTGGGGATACCCCAGATCGACTGGTTGGGTGATCCGCGCCTGGCGCTGCTGGCCGTGTGTGCCGTCACGATCTGGTCCAGCATGGGGCTCAACATCGTGATCTTCATGGCGGGCCTGCAGAACGTGTCACCGTCGGTGCTGGAGGCCGCCGCCATCGACGGCGCCGGTCCTGTCAGCCGATTCTTCAAGGTGATCCTGCCGCTGCTGTCGCCCATCATCTTCTACCAGTCCGTTGTGGCGTTCATCAGCTCTCTGCAGACCTTCGACCTCGTGTTCATCCTCGTGAAGAACGCCGGCCCCGACAACGCGACCCGCACGATCGTCTACCACATCTACGACCTCGGCTTCGCGAAGTCACAGTTCGGCATCTCCAGCGCCGCCTCCATCATTCTGTTGCTGCTCACGCTCCTCATCACGGCGTTGCAATTCGCGGCTCAGAAGCGATTCGTCCACTACGAGGGATGAGCGACATGACCACGACCACAGTTGATTCACCACCCAAGACCACCAAGACAAGCGGCCGCAAGATCCTCGGGATCGGCGCCAAACACCTTGTCATTCTCGTTGCCGGCCTCATCATGGTGGCGCCCTTCATCTGGATGCTGCTGACGTCGTTCAAGGGCCTCCCACAGCTCCTGCAGGATCCGCTCAGCCTCCTGCCCAAGCCGTGGGTGTTCACGAACTTCGCCGATGCATGGAACGCGCTGCCGTTCGCCCGGGCCTACTTCAACAGCATCTACATCACGGTCCTCATCGTGGCCGGCACCCTGCTGACCACCACGATGGCGGCCTACGGCTTCGCCCGCATCCCGTTCAAGGGGTCCAGGGCACTGTTCGTGGTCTTCCTGGCCATGCAGATGGTGCCCAAGCAGGTCACCCTGGTGCCGTTCTACTTCCTGATGGCCAAGATCGGCTGGATCGACTCGCACCTGGCCCTCATCGTGCCCGCCGTCATGGTGAACCCGTTCGGGGTGTTCCTGGCCCGACAGTTCATCATGTCCGTGCCCATCGAGCTGGAGGAGGCCGCCATGATCGACGGCGCGTCCCGCTGGCGGATCTACTGGCAGGTCATCCTCCCCACCATCCGTCCGGGGATGGGCGCGCTGGCCATCATCACGGCACTGGATGCCTGGAACAGCTTCCTGCTGCCGCTGATCCTGCTGAACTCCACGGACCTGTTCACGGTGCCGCTGCTGCTGTCCCAGTTCCAGGGCCAGTACGGGGGCATGAACTATGGCCTGGTCATGGCGGCAACCGCCGTGTCCGTCGTGCCCATGCTCATCGCCTTCCTGGTGGGACAGCGTCAGATCATCAACTCGCTGGCAACCTCCGGGCTCGGTGGCCGCTGATGCCTCCCGTACCCACCGGCGACCTGCCCGTCCTGGACCTCGACGAGATCCCCTACACCGTCGGGTACTCCCGCCTGTTCGTGCGGGCCGACGGCGACGCACTCACCGTGTACCGCGCCGCCTACGAGCGGTCCCTGGCTGAGAGCATCGTCGTCGGCTCCCTCCGGCTGCGGGACACCACGGGTGGCGTGGTGGCCGTGCTCCGCGCCACACCGCTCGGGATCGAGTTCGCCGACGGGACCACGCTGGTGGTGACCCCCCGGGACACCGTCCACATCGGCACCCTCCCGCCGGGAACATCCCTGGAGATGGACCTCAGCCTGCCCCGGATGGAAGCAGGGCTGACCCCGGACCGGCTCGTCCTTCCCACGGACGCCACGGCGTCGGTGACCGAGGTCCTCACACGGGTGGGAACCCCGACTGGTGGGGACATCCTCATCGCGTGCGCCGGCCCCCTCCCGGAACCCGTATCCCATGAGCAGGTCCTGGCAGTGACCTCGACCAACGTCCGTGCGTGGCTGGCACGCTGCCCCACGGTCGAGCATCAGTGGCAGAGCCTGGTGACTCTCTGCTGGTGGGTGCTGGGAGTCAACACCCTCGAGTTGGGCGGTGCAGCGCTGGGCCGCGCCGTCGTCCCGTCCAAACTGGGCTACGTGGGGTTGTGGCAGTGGGACGCCTACTTCATCGCCATCGGCCTGCGCCACGGCGACCCCGAACTGGCTGTCGAGCAACTCCGCGTCGCGCTGTCCCACCCGCAGCCCTCCGGCCAGTTGCCGGACGTGGTCCACGAGGACGGGGTCCTGGCATCCAGCGACGACCTGCCCCCCGGCGACCTCGAGACGTTGCGGGCAATGGCCTCTCCCAGCCTGGCCCACTCCCGGATCCCGTTGACGAAGCCACCCCTGACAGCCCTGGCAGTGGCGCTGGTGGCCGAGCAGTCCTCCAGCGACATCGTCGACGAGTTCATCGACGCCATTGTGGCCTCACAGGACTGGTGGTACGCCGAGTCGGACCCCCGCGGCACAGGCACACCTGCCTACCTCCATCCGTATTCCTCGGGGCTTGACGACTCCCCCATCTTCGACCACGACGCCATGGTCTCCTCGCCCGATCTGGCGGCCTACCTGATCCTGCAGGACCGCATCCTGGCCGGTTGGCTGCGGGAGCGGGGCCGTGCACAGGACGCCGACCGTTGCACCCTCCGGGCGGATGGGGCGCTGGTAGCGCTGGCTGCGCAGTGGGAGCCCCACCGGGGTTTCTTCCCGAGCATCGGGGACTCCGGTCAGCCGCTTTCCACCGACGCCGTCGTCGGGCTGCTCCCGCTGCTGGTGGAGGACCTCCCCTCCGAGATGGCCGCCGCACTCCTGGCTGCCTCGACGGACCCACATCGCTACGGCACGCCGCATCGCCTCCCGACCGTCGCGGCGGACGACCCCTCCTTCTCGCCGGAGCGGATGTGGCGCGGACCGGTCTGGGTGAACATCAACTGGCTGGTGGCCCGCGGCATGCGTCAGCAGGGGTTCGCCGCTGCGGCCGACGCCCTGGAGCGCGAGACCCTCGAGATGGCCACCCTCAGCGGAGGCCCGCACGAGTACTTCAACCCCATGGACGCCAGTAAGCCGCCCCGCTCCACCACGTGCTTCGGCTGGTCATCGGCCCTACTGGTGGACATGGCGGTCCGGCTGTCCAGCGCTGACTGACGCGGCCCGTCGCTACAACCACCACCGAAACGCCACCCCCACAGCAAGAACGCCACCGATGTATCGGTGGCGTTCTGCACTGGTGGTGGCGTTCTGCGGCAGGGTCAGTCCTTCGCCTTGCGCTTGACCTCGTGGGCGTCGGCGCGGGCTGAACGCCTCGCCAACATGCGCTGCACCGCGTGGCCGACGGTGACGGCGTCGTCGCCCTGGGGCAGGGCCCAGTGCTTGTACCTCGACAGGAGCACCAGCCCCGCACCCACGAGGGTGGCCACCACGGACCCCGCGGCCGTGTAGCCCAGTCGTGCACCCACAACGGTGATGGCAGCGGCCACCATCGCCCAGGTGGCGTAGAGGGTGTTGCCGCCCAGAATTGAGGGGATCTGCCGCAGCACCATGTCGCGGACGAAGCTGCCCCCCACCGCGGTGATGGTGCCCATCAGGATCGCTGGCAGCCAGCCGTGGCCGAGGCCGATGGTCTTGGCGGCACCCGCCGCGGCCCAGCAGCCCACGGCGAGGGCGTCGATGGGGATGTAGATGCGCTCCCACCAGCGACCCTCGATGTGGACGAGGGTGACGATGAAGGCGCCCGCGATGGCGGTGGTGAAGTAGCGCCAGTCGATGAGCGCCAGAGGCGGGCCGGCCTGGAGGATCGTGTCGCGGATCAGGCCGCCACCCAGCCCCGACATCATGGCCAGCACACCGAGCCCCAAGGGATCGAGGCGGGCGTTGCGTGCGATGACCGCGCCAACTATGGCGTTGAAGAGCACGCCGATGAGGTCCAGGTACTGCAGGAAGCCGATGAGTGCGACGTCGGTCACGAACGCTCCTTGCTCGACACGTGATGGGCCCGTGGGGGGGTGCCGACGGGGATGAGTGTAGTGGGGGCAACAGAGTTGACGACGAGGACCCGCACACCCTTCGAGGGTGCACGGGTCCGGTCGCGATCGGTGGGCCGGGGTCAGCGGTTCACGGGGATGTCAGCTGGTTCGGGCACCTCACCGCGGATGATCGCCTCAGCGCCGGGCTCAAGTTCCTCCGCGGCGGCTGCGGGATCGGAGGCCTTCAAACGGTTGATGTAGCGCTGGTACCACAGCACCGCCAGACCGAGGAAGACGACGACGCCGCCGACGTTGTAGACCAGTGTCAGCCACAGCGGCTGGTCGATGGGGAACGTGCCCGCGATGAACACGAACGCGAAGACCACCAGAAGGAAGGTGGCCAGCCCCAGGCCGAACATGCGGGGGCCCATCTTGAAGTCGCGCCTGACATGGTCGTAGCGGTGGCGCAGCACGAAGTAGGCCAGCAGGATCAGCAGCGGCGGCAGGAGAGCCGTGGCTGCCGTCATGTTGATGACGATGCCCAGCAGGTTGTCGATGTTGCCGGAACCCAACGCCGGGATGATGAGGATGGGAACCACGATGACGAACTGGAGCCATGCGGCGCGGAACGGGATGCCCTCGCTGTTCAGCTCGATCAGCTTGGAGCCGAAGATGCCCTTGGGGATCTCGGAGAAGAAGATCTTGACCGGGGTGGACGTCCACATCATGAGTGAGCCCAGGGTCGCGGCCAGCAGGATGAGACCGACGGCCCGGTTGGTGATGTCGACGGGGAGGCCGAAGTGGCCGGCCACAGCGCCCATGACGTCGAACAACCCCGTGGAGAAGCTGAGCGAGCCCGCGGGCATGAACACGTTCATCACGAGCGAGGCCAGCGCATACAGCATGCCGATCACGATGCCCGCGATGACGATGGTGCGCACGAACGCCTTGACGCCGCCCCGAAGGTCGTTGAGGAACACGCCGACGGACTCCGCACCTCCCACGCCCTGGATGATCCAGGCGAGCGTCCCCAGGAACGCCCAGGTGGTGGCGAACGTGCTCAGGTTGGGCGCCATCGTCTCGATGTTGATGGGCGTGGCCGGAACCACCCCACCCATGAGGGATGCCGTCGAGAAGATGATGAAGGCAGCGGTCAGGGCCAGCACGAGCGTGGCCCCGATCGAGGTGATCGAGCCGATCAGCTTGGCCCCTCGCGTGGAGATCCACGTGGCCGCGGCAAAGATCAGGATCGAGAGGCCGGTGATCCACACCTGCGAGAGGGTGCGTTCCGAGCCGTAGAACAGGTACGACGCGAACACCAGGATGAGAGGCAGCAGGGACGCGAAGTAGAACAGGTTGACGAACCAGTAGGTGAAGGCCGTCAGGAAGGCCCACCGGCCACCCATGGACGTCTTGACCCACTGGTAGACCCCGGATTCCGAGGTCTTGTTCATGGCGACGAACTCCGCGATCACCAGGGTGAACGGGATGAAGTAGATGATGGTGGCGAGGAAGAAGGCGGGGGCGGAGGCCAGGCCGATGGCCACGTTGTTGTTGATGACGTTGCGGATGTTGAACACGGCCGCCACCGTCATGGTGAGGAGTGCAAACGCGCCGATCCGGCCACGATTCACAGATGCTGAGGACATGGGAACACCTTCTTTGTCGTTACTTGTTGTGGAACGTGGCACCCTCGACCGTGACGTGCAGCTGGACAGCTGCAGTCTCGGCGTCGGGCAGGATGCGGGCAGCCTCGTCGATGTCGACGATGCAGATGCCACCCTCGGGGATGCTGACCACATCACCGGAGCCGCTGAAGTACTGCCGGTCCGTGAGGTTGTCGTAGTCGGTTGATGCGTTGACGCTGTCCTTGGGAGCGACCTCAAGTCGTACCGTCCCGCGGGTACTGGCCACCACGAGGTGGTAGCGGCGGCGACCTGTCAGGGAGTCGCGCGCCAGCGCCGTCGTGTCGCCCGACACGTAGGTGAGGGAGTCGCCGATGGAGTAGGCAACACCCGGGTGGAGGTTGGGGGCGTCGTCGAGGGCCTCTCCCGTGCGGGACCACTTCTTGGTCCCGCCGAGGACGTTGTCGAAATCTGCACGGGTGTCGAAGAGCCGCATGTCAGTTCTCCTTCGTGATGCTGGCAGCAGTGGCAGTGAGGTTGCCCGCAGCCAGGGGCCGCAGGGAGAAGGCGAAGTCGAATGCCTCGAAGCGCACGCGGTAGGCGTCGAGCACCTCAGAGCCCCATGAGTTCGAGCCGAGCCCCAACACCGCGTCGTTGATGTTGACGGTCACGGTGTCGCGGACCACGAGGTCCGTGCGGTGACGGGCGGCATCGATGTCGGCGGCCGTGTGGGGCCACGCGGAGAAGGCGAAAGGCACGCCCTCGGAATTGTCCGGCCGGGTCACGAGCAGGCCGTCACCATGCGGGGAGGTCAGGGCCACCCATCGCACGTCGCCGCGGTTGGCGCAGTCCTGCGGGACCACGTAGGGCGTGAACATGGCGTCCACGTCGCTGCTCCACCGTCCGACGGTGTTGGCCGCTGCGGAGTCCGGGTAGTTCTCGCCCGGCCCGCGTCCGTACCATTCGACGGCCCGCGTGGCACGGGGGACCTCGAACGACAGACCGATCCTCGGAATGATGTCGTCATAGCTGCCGTAGGGAGTGCCAGAGACGCGGACATCGGCCCTGCCGTCGGGAGTGAAGCGCCACGTGAGTGTGGCGTGCATGCCGAAATCGAGCACGGGCGGGGCGATCCGTTGTGTGACCTCCACCACCACGTCGCCGTCGTCCGCGCGCCACGTGACCGATCGCGTGGAGGTCTGCATGATCTCGATGTGGTTCGGCGTCCACAGGTCGTCGCACTCCTGCTGGTGGTTGTCCACCAGGGGCTTCCAGAAGCCGAGCCGTGGCGGGGACACGAGCACGGGGCGGCCACCGGCGACCCAGGACGTGATGTCGCCGGACAGCAGGTCGAAGACCAGTTCGCTCCCGGCCGTGGCGAGGCGCAGGGTGGTGAGCTCGGCCCGCACCTCCAGTGGCTGTGTGGTGGGGGCAATCGACCTCCTGGGAGCGGAGTGCACAGCGAAGTCGTATCGTCCCAGCTCCCGCATGGGAGCAGTCCAGCTCGCGGCGTGCGCCGACGTCACCCGTGCCGTGCAGCGCGTCTCCCCCACGGGGGCCAGGCGCAGCTCGACGGGGGTGGTCCACGACTCGCCGGGGGCGACCGCGCCGGGCCTGAAGACCTCGACATCGGCCACGACGCCGTCGTGCAGCGTCTCCAGCGTCACCGCCACATCCTCCAGCGTGGTGAACCAGCGCCGGTTGGTGACGGTCAGGACGCCGTCGGCGTAGTCCACCAGCACGGGCGAGATGACCTGCTTGTACTCCGTCAGTCCGGGGCTGGGCTCCTGCCAGGGGAACACCATGCCGTCGATGCAGAAGTTGCTGTTGTTGGGGTAGTCGCCGAAGTCGCCGCCGTACTTGTGGAACTCCCTGCCGTCCTCGGTGGTGGCGGCCAGGCCGTGGTCGCACCACTCCCAGATGAAGTGGCCCTGGATGGAGTCGTGGCGGTTGAACACCGCCTGGTACTCGCTGAGGCCACCGGGGCCGTTGCCCATGGAGTGGCCGTACTCGCAGATGATGCGGGGTTTCGGGTGCGGGTGCTCGCCGAAGTCGTTCATCTGCGAAACCCGGGAGTACATGGTGGAGATGACGTCCACGTGCTCGGCGTTGCGGTCCTCCTCGTAGTGGACGGGGCGCGTCGGATCCAGCTCCTTCGCCCGGGCGTACATGGCGGGAATGTTGCAGCCGTAGCCGGACTCGTTGCCGAGCGACCACATGACAATCGAGGCGTGGTTGCGCTGGGCCAGGACGTGGCGTTCGATGCGGTCGACGTAGGCGGTCTCCCACTCGGGGTCGTCGGTGATGCGGGAGATGTCTCCGACGTTGGCGAAGCCGTGGCTCTCCAGGTCTGTTTCTGCCACCACCAGGAGGCCGAGTTCGTCGCACATCTCGTAGAAGCGCGGGTCGTTGGGGTAGTGGGCCGTCCGGACGGCGTTGATGTTGTGCAGCTTCATGAGCTCCAGGTCGCGGCGCACGCGCGCCATGCCCACAGCTCGGCCGGAATGGTCGTCGTGGTCGTGCCGGTTGACGCCGTGCATGGAGAAGTAGCTGCCGTTGAGGTGCAGCAGTCCGTCGACGATGGTGACCTCGGCCAGGCCGAGGCGGTGGGGCACATGGTCGACGGCGCCGTCACCGTCGGCGGAGACGCTGATGAGCATGTCGTGGAGGTGGGGGTCCTCCGGGTTCCAGAAGTGCGCATCCGGCAGGGTGATCGTGGCGCTGCCACCCGGCTCCAGCGCGGCCGAGCCCAGTTCAACCCCGGCGTCGGAGATGCTCCACTCGATGCGGTCGGAGCCCTCCGCCCAGGCGGTGAGCGTGACCTCGGCCGCGCCGCCGTCGGTGCGGTGCGTACGGACGAAGAAGTCGAGGAGACGCGCGGCAGGCCGGGTGACGAGGTACACGTCGCGGAAGATGCCGGAGGCCCACCACATGTCCTGGTCCTCGATGTAGGTGGCGTCGGAGAACTGGAGCACCTTGACGGAGAACAGGTTGTCCCCGGTCACGATGTGCGCGGTGACGTCGAACTCGGCAGCCAGACGGGAGCCCTTGGTCATGCCCACGAAGGCGCCGTTGCAGAAGATCTCGGCGTAGCTCTCGACGCCGTCGAATCGCAGGACCACACGCTCCCCCTCGGCTGGTGCCGTCAGGGTGATGATGCGCTGGTAGGCGCCGGTGGGGTTGTCTGCGGGGACGTGGGGCGGCTCGATGGGGAAGGGGTAGCCCTCGTCGGTGTACTGGAGGTCTCCGTAGCCGTCCATCTGCCACAGGTGGGGCACCTGGATGACATCCCAGCCAGCCTGGGGGGTGGCGGCGAAGTCGCGGGGCACGCGGCGGGGGTGGTCGAAGAGGCGGAACTGCCATGGACCGCTCAGGTCGACGAAACCCCGCGAAAGAGTGCGGCTGTGTGTACTGGCGAGTGCCGGGGTGGCGTACCCGAAGAAGTACGCCCGTGCTGCCAAACGGTTCCGGCCCGTGAGCCGAGGGTTCTCCCAGTCGTGTGTGTCCGTCATGGACGTCATCACTCCTTCACGAGGTGATCCGGCGACCGTCGTGGTCAAATGTAACCGGTTTCATCTGACTGTAGTACATTCGTGTCCGATCTGGAAGAGCAGCAGTCAGTCGAGTTGCACGAGCACGGGGGGAGGGTCGGTGGACACCAATACGCAGAGGCCAGCTCGCGCCGCCAAGAGGGGGTCCGTCACCATCACTGACGTGGCCAGCGTCGCCGGGGTCTCCCGCGCCACCGCATCACGCGCCCTGAACGACTCCCCCGCCGTCACGGCCGAGACGAAGGCCAAAGTGGCCGCCGCGGTTCTCGAGACCGGGTTCGTCATGAACGCCCAGGGACGGGCGCTGGCCATGGGTCGAGCCCAGTCCATCGCGGTACTGGTGGCCGAGCCCTTCGACGAGTTGTTCGTCGACCCCACCTACAGCGTCCTGCTGCGGGGCATCAGCGAGCGACTCTCCAGCACCCCTGTGCTGCCCATGCTGCTGCAGGCCTCCACGAAGGTGGAGCACGAGCGCGCGATCCGTCACTTCCAGCACCGCTCCGTCGACGCGGTCATCGACATCACCCCGTACGTCGGGGGCGTCATGCTGGAGGCCCTCAGCAAACAGACGCTGCCCGTAGTGCTGTGCGGCCAACTCCCGGGCCAGCCCTACGAGGGGATCTTTTCCGTCGTCTTCGCCGACGACGTGGAGGGCGCTGCCATGGCGGCCGATGTCATGCTGCGTCGTGGACGCCGCGACGTGATCACCATCCTGGGCCCCCAGGACAACCCGGCGGCCACCGACCGGCTGGAGGGGTACCGGAGAATCTTCGGCGAGCACCTCGACGACTCCCGTGTGGAGTTCACGGGCTGGGACGAGGCTTCCGGCTTCGATGCGGCTCGACGTCTCCTGAAGGCGCACCCCACCGTCGATGGCCTGCTGGCAGCCTCCGACCGCATCGCGATCGGAGCCATGGCGGCTCTGGCCGCGTCGGGCCGGTCCATCCCCCACGACGTGTCCGTGATTGGCTTCGACGACCACGCCCTGGCCACCCGCGCCGTCCCGCCGCTCACGACGATTCGTCAACCCCTGCTCGAGCAGGGCCGGACGGCGGCAGAACTGGCGCTGGGAATGATCGACGGCGAGCCCCCGCGAACCATCGTGCTGCCCACTGAACTGGTCCAGCGCGAATCCCTCTGACCAAGCGTGCGGCCCGGCCCTGCACGCCTATGTCATTAGCGGCTCCGCCAGTTCATGCTCGCGAAGCCGGGATTGCACCAGCAAGGGTGCCGGGAAGCGACCCCGAAGGTCGCGTCAGATCGCCGCCTGCACGGATCCCCGTCCTGACAGGACCATGCATGTGGAGCAGCGCAGTTTCCGAGAACAGCGCAGTTTCGTCCACCAATCCGCTTGTTGAGTGAGTGCTCACTCACTACACTTACCCGGTGACCCGAGCCGCACCCATGCCACCTGAACAGCGACGAGCTGCCATCGTCGACGCCGCACTCGACCTGATGGAAGCGAACGGACCCGAGCTGACCACCCGCATGGTGGCAGAGGCGGCAGGCGTCGCGGAGGGCACCATCTTCCGCGTGTTCCCCACGCTGCCCGACCTGCTGGGCGCCACGTATTCAGAGTTCCTCTCCCGGGAACGCCTGATGGTCAGCCTTGAGGCCGTCGAGCTCGGCGACACGTTGGAGTCCAAGACGCTCGGCTGCGTACGCGGCATCGTGGACTACTTCTCCCACATCCACTCGGTGCTCCCGCCCCCCAAGCACGAGAGCGCCCCCTCCCCCAACGCGGCGTGCGTCCGCGATGCGCACAAGGAGCGCTTCGCCGACCTCCGCGACTGGGTGGTCGCCACCATCTCCCCCCACACGGACGAGCTCACCATCAGCCCGGAGAACTACTCCCACTTCCTCAAGGCGCTTGCCATGGGAATGGCCATGGCAAGGCCGGGTGGGCTGACCCCCGAAGACATCACACGTTTCGCCCTCGACGGAGCACGACGGAAGGACCTCCCGTGATACGCAAGTTGACGCGGCTGATCAACCGCTACATCGCCCAGTACTGGGGCCTGCTGGTCCTCGTGGTGGCGCTCCAGGTGGTAGCGACGATCATGTCGCTGTACCTGCCCACCCTGAACGCCCGGATCATCGACCAGGGCGTCGTGAAGGGTGATACCGACTACATCTGGAGCACGGGCGGCGTCATGCTGCTGCTCGCCCTCGTCCAGGGCCTTGGACAGGTGGGGTCCGTGTACTTCGGCGCCCGCGCCGCCATGCTGTTCGGGCGCGACGTCCGCGCCGCACTCTTCGACCGCACGCTGGCGTTCTCCAGCCGCGAGATGAACCACTTCGGCGCCCCGTCCCTCATCACCAGGACCACCAACGACGTCCAGCAGGTGCAGATGCTGGTGCTGATGACCTGCATCATGCTCGTGGGCGCCCCCATCACCATGGTGGGTGGCGTCATCATGGCGCTCCGGGAGGACGCCGGCCTGAGCTGGACCATCCTGGCGGCCGTCTTCGTGCTCGGCGCCGGCATCGTGGTGCTCATCTCCAGGATGGGTCCCCTCTACGCCGTCATGCAGAAGCGCATCGACAACCTCAACCGCGTGCTGCGCGAGCAGATCACCGGCATCCGCGTGGTCCGGGCCTTCGTCCGTGAGGACCAGGAGTCCCGTCGTTTCCGGGGCGCCAACACGGAACTGGTGGACACTGCCACGACCGTCGGCCGGCTCATGGCCGTGCTGTTCCCCTTCGTGGGACTGGTGCTGAACGTCTCGACGGTGGGCGTCATGTGGTTCGGCGCGCAACGCGTCGACGCGGGTGAAATCCAGATCGGCCAGTTGACGGCCTTCCTCGCCTACCTCATGCAGATCCTCATCTCCGTCATGATGACCACGATGCTGCTGGTGATGGCCCCCCGCGCGGCCGTCTGCGCCGAACGCATCCTTGAGGTGCTGGACACCGAGTCCTCCGTGGCCCCCCCTCGCAAGCCGGTGAAGCCGCAGAACGCGGAGGGTGTCGTCGTCTTCGACGACGTCAGCTTCTCCTACCCCGGCGCCGAGGAGCCCGTGCTCAGGGGTGTCAGCTTTGAACTGCGCCCCGGCCGCACCACTGCCGTGATCGGGTCCACCGGCTCCGGAAAGACCACGCTCGTCAGCCTCCTGCCCCGCCTCTTCGACGTCACGGGCGGCCGGGTGCTGCTCGACGGCGTCGACGTGCGCGACATGGACCCGGACGTGCTGTGGAGCCGTGTGGCCATCGTCCCGCAGAAGCCGTACCTCTTCTCGGGCACGGTCGGCAGCAACCTGCGCTACGGCAAGCCGAATGCCGACGACGCGGACCTGTGGGAATCGCTGCGCATCGCGCAGGCCGACGGCTTCGTTCGGGAACGCGAGGGTGCCCTTGAATCGTCCATCTCCCAGGGCGGCACCAACGTCTCGGGCGGCCAGAGGCAACGCCTGGCGATCGCCCGGGCGTTGAGCACGGACGCGGAGGTGTTCATCTTCGACGACTCCTTCTCCGCCCTCGACGTGACCACGGACGCCCGTCTGCGCGCAGCACTGGCCCCGCGCGTCGCGGACAAGGCGGTCTTCGTGGTGGCCCAGCGCGTCACCACCATCCGCAACGCCGACGAAATCCTCGTGCTGGAGCATGGCGAGATCGTGGGGCGGGGCACCCATGACGAACTGCTTGAGAACTGCGAGACCTACCAGGAAATCGTCGAGTCCCAGCTGAGCGCAGAGGAGGCAGCAGCATGAGCCAGAAGGACCAGGCCCCCATCAAGGCCAACAAACGACCCGAGGATGCCCCACAGCGGAGCGGCGGCCCCGGCCACGGCCCCATGGTCGCCCCCGGTGAGAAGGCTGCCAACTTCCGCACCTCACTGAAGCGGCTCCTCCACGAACTGCGACCCCAACGCGTTCGCATCATCATCGCCATCATGTTCGGTGTCGCGGGAGTGACCCTGTCCGTGGTGGGACCCAAGATCCTCGGCCAGGCGACCACCATGCTGCTGGCCGGGTTCCTGGGCAAGCAGTTCTCCCCGAACATGACGCGGGAGCAGGTCATCGAGGCGGTCCAGAGTCAGGGGAACGGCGACTTGGCCGACCTCCTGCGCAGCATGGACTTCGTGCCCGGCCAGGGCGTCGACTTCAATGCCATCGGCATGATCCTGCTCACCGTCCTGGTGCTGTACCTCATCTCCGGGGTCGCGTCCTACGTGCAGGCCTACGTCCTCAACGACGCCGTGCAGCAGAGCATCCTCACGATGCGCCAGAAGGTCTCCGCCAAGATCGACCGGTTGCCGCTGTCCTACTTCGACAACCAGCCCCGCGGTGAACTCCTGAGCCGCGTCACCAACGACATCGACAACGTGTCGCAGACGCTGCAGCAGACGCTGTCGCAACTGCTGAACTCCCTGTTGATGGTGGTGGGCGTGTTGGCCATGATGTTCTGGATCTCCCCCACCCTGGCCCTGGTGGCGCTCGTCAGCGTCCCCGTCGCCATGGTGATGGTCTCCATCATCGGCAAGCGCTCACAGGTGCTCTTCAAGGCAAACTGGAAGTCCACGGGCGACCTGAACGCCCACATCGAGGAGGCCTACACCGGCCACTCATTGGTCAAGGTGTTCGGACGCCAGAAGGAGGTGGCGGCCCAGTTCGAAAAGCGCAACCAGGAGCTGTACACGGCCGCGTTCGGCTCGCAGTTCATCTCCGGACTCATGATGCCCATCATGATGCTGGTCGGGAACCTCAACTACGTGGTCATCGCCGTCATCGGCGGGCTCCGCGTGGCCTCCGGCACCATGACCATCGGCGACGTGCAGGCGTTCATCCAGTACTCGCGGCAGTTCACCCAACCGTTGACGCAGGTGGCGTCGATGGCCAACCTGATGCAGTCCGGTGTGGCATCGGCAGAGCGTGTCTTCGAGTTGATGGACGCCGACGAGATGACGCCGGAGCCGGGCGGTTCGCTGCCTGAGGTGAGGGGGCACGTCACGTTCTCCGACGTCGACTTCTCCTACTCTCCCGACAAGCCGCTCATCAACGACCTGGACCTGGAAGCCCTTCCCGGGCAGACCGTGGCCATCGTTGGTCCCACAGGGGCAGGCAAGACGACGCTGGTGAACCTGCTCATGCGGTTCTACGACCTCGACGGCGGGGCCATCACCATGGACGGCGTCGACATTGCGACGGTGCCCCGCGCGGACGTGCGGCGCAACATCGGCATGGTCCTGCAGGACACGTGGCTGTTCGGCGGCACCATCCGGGACAACATTGCCTACGGCCGCCCCGGGGCGTCCGAGGAGGACATCATCAGGGCCGCCACGGCCACGTTCGTCGACCGCTTCGTCCACTCCCTGCCCGAGGGGTACGACACCGTCATCGACGAGGAGGGTTCCAACATCTCGGCGGGCGAGAAGCAGCTTGTCACCATCGCTCGCGCGTTCCTGGCGGACCCCGCGCTGCTCATCCTCGACGAGGCCACCAGCTCGGTGGACACCCGCACCGAACTGCTCGTGCAGCAGGCCATGTCGGCACTGCGCCACGGGAGGACGTCGTTCGTCATCGCCCACCGCCTCTCCACCATCCGCGACGCCGACCTGATCCTCGTCATGGAGCAGGGAGCCATCGTGGAGCAGGGCACGCACGACGAACTGTTGGCGGCCGGGGGCGCCTACCACGACCTCTACCAGTCGCAGTTCAGTGCTGCAGTGACGACATAATGGGCTGCATGACCCCCCGCCCCACGCAATCGGCCGCGGCCGCGGCGCACGGGGCGGTGGCGTCACTGCCTCCCCCCGGTTGCGGATGGGTGTACAACCCATGAGCCTCGAGCAGCTGAACCTGTTGGTCCTCAGTGCGTGTGGCGTGCTGCTGGCCGGTGTCGCGGCCGTCCGCATCTCTTCCCGCAGTGGGATGCCGGGCCTGCTGCTCTACCTCGGCATCGGTCTGCTGATCGGCGAGTCCGGCCTCGGAATCCGGTTCGACGACGGCCAGATGGCCTACAACGTGGCCACCATCATGTTGGCCATCCTCCTGATCGACGGCGGCTTCACCACCAACTGGTCTGACCTCAGACCCGTGGCCATCCGCTCCGGGTTGATGGCGACGGTGGGGGTGCTGATGTCGGTGACCATCACCTCGTCGCTGGCGATGCTGCTGCTCGGCATCGACCTGCGGACCGCCATTCTGCTGTCCGCCATGGTGTCCTCCACCGACGCCGCCGCCGTTTTCTCGGTGCTCCGACGGCTCCCCATCAAAGCCCGGGTACGCACGACGCTGGAGGGTGAGTCCGGCTTCAACGACCCGCCCGCCATCATCATCGTCAGCGTGGTGGTCTCCGACGCCTGGAATCAGGGCTCCATCATGGGAATGCTCGGCACCGGGCTCTACCAGCTCGTCGGCGGCACGCTCATCGGCCTGGTGATCGCGCGGATCGGGCAGGTGATCCTGCAACGGGTGTCGCTGCCCTCAGCAGGTCTGTACCCCCTGGCGACCCTGGCCATCGCCCTGGTGGCGTTCGCGCTGGGAGGCATCGCCGGTACGTCGGGCCTGCTCGCTGCCTACGCTGCGGGGCTGTTCCTCGGCAATCAGGTGTTGCCCCACCACAAGGCGACGGAGGGGTTCACCGAGGCTTTGGGGTGGCTGGCGCAGATCGGCTTGTTCGTGATGCTGGGGCTCCTGGCGTCGCCGTCGATGCTGCCGGCGGCCATCATCCCGGCCCTGGTGATTGGCTCGGCGCTGACGTTTGTGGCGCGACCGCTGTCGGTGTTCCTGTGCATGACGCCGTTCAAGGTGCCATGGCGGGAGCAGGTGTTCACCTCATGGGCGGGTCTGCGAGGCGCGGTGCCCATCATGCTCGCCACCATCCCGTTGACGCAGAACCTGCCCGGGGCCGACCAGATGTTCCACATCATTTTCCTGCTCGTGGTGACCTTCACCCTGATCCAGGGCCCGACTCTGCCGCGGGCCGCGAAGCTCTTCGGCGTGACCGATGAGCTGTCCCCGGCGGCCGTGCGCTTCGACTCCTCCCCCATGGAGGGGCTGAACGCGTCCATGCTGCAGTTCGAAGTGCCGGCCAGCACCAAACTGGTGGGGCTCTACGTCGCCGACCTCCGGTTGCCCCGGGGTGCGGTGATGTCCCTGCTGATCCGCGGCAAGGAGATCCTGGTACCCGACGACCGGATGCGCCTGAAGGCCGGTGACCACATGGTCCTGGCCGTGCCCAACGGCCTGCTGGAGCGCACCCAGAACCGCCTCGAACTGCTCGCCGAGCACGGCGGCCTGGCTCGCTGGGTGGCCTCGGGTCGCAACCGTCGCGCCCTGATCGGCGAGACCCGGCCATCATTGTCGGACGACACCTGAGCCTGCCCGCAGCCCTCCATCGCAGCTCGGCACGCCCGGCAGTGAAGCCAAGGCAGCAGGGCTCTCAGGAGTTGGCGATCTCGCGGAGCGCCTCGAGATGCTTCTCGAAGGCAGCGCGTCCGCTGGGTGTGAGCGAGAGCCACGTCCTCGGACGTTTGCCGACGTAGCCCTTCTTGACCTTGACGTATCCGGCCGCCTCCAGGGTGCTGACCTGTTTGGAGAGCACAGAGTCGGACACTTCAATGGTGTCCCTGACGAAGCTGAACTCAGCGTTGTCCGCTCCGCCGAGGGTGGCGATGATACTGAACCGGATCGGCGCATGGAGCAGATCATCCAGTCGATGCCGGGGGTGGGACTCCGATGGGGTTGTCATCCTCGCCACATCTTCACGGCGGACACCAGGGCGGGCACCGCCACCGCCACGCAGAAGGGCGCAAAGATGGCCCAGCCGGGGAAGGCGAACGATTCCCACAGGATTCCGACGACGTACAGCGTCATGGTGAGACCAAAGCCCCACTGATACCTTCGGCGCCAGCGTCGATCAGAGATGCGGAACTTGCTGGCCTGCCACCACATCAACAAGGCGAGCGCCACGGCATAGACGCCCATGCTGACGCCGAGGCCGACAGGACTTCCACGCCAGACAGTGGCCGCCGCCAGTGTCGCTGCCACCAGGATGCCGATGCCGCCGGTGACTCCAGCGCCAACCACGGCATCGCTGCGGGAAAGCTCCGCACGATCAGAAGCTTCGGCCAGTTGTTGGCGAGCTTCCTCAGGACTGAGTGCATTCATTGTTTCCTCCGTTGCTAGGTTTCACACGATACGCAAGTACTTTCCATAACGTCAAGTACTTTCTTCACAATGCCCGGGGCTGGGGTGTCGCCCGCACCGCTCCGACGGACATTGGCGCCATGCAGGCGCCATCGTGGGAGCATGACGTGCGCGACCTTCAGAGTTTTCTGGGCGAAGAGGAGAGTGATGACCCCACGTCACGGACGCAGCATCGGTGTGCTGATCGTCAGCAACCTGCTCGGCGGGGTCGGGGTGGCATCCGGCTTCGCCGTCGGCGGTCTGCTCGCGCAAAGCCTGGGCGGGACCTCCATGGCCGGTTTCGCGCAGGCGTGCAGCACGCTGGGTGCCGCCGTGGCCGCGGTGCCGCTGGCCAACCTCGCGGGGCGTCGAGGCCGGCGGGTCTCCCTCAGCCGCGGGTACGCCGTCGCATGCCTCGGTGCCGTGGTGATCATCACCGCCGCAGTCAGCAGCCAGATCATCCTGATGTTGCTGGGCATGAGCCTGTTCGGCGTCGCGCAGGCCGTCAACCTGCAGACCCGGTACGCGGGCGCCGAGAACGTCTCACCCGCTGCACGTGCGCGGGCCATGTCCATCGTTTTGTGGGCCACCACCATCGGCGCCGTCACCGGTCCCAACCTGGCAGGACCGGGCGACCGATTCGGCGCAGGGCTGAGTCTCCCGGCGTTCACGGGACCCTTCCTCTTCTCGGCGGTCGCCTTCGCCACGGCCGCCACCGTCCTGGCCGTGCTCTTCCGCCCCTCCCCAGCCCCGCCGACGGGTGCGAGCGCCGTCGAGGAGCCCGACGCGCTGCCATCGGTCGGAGCGGTGGCGGCGCTGCGATGGGCCACCGGCCACCCCGCAGCCCTCTTCGCCGTGGTCCTCATCGCCGTCGCCCACGCCGTGATGGTCATGGTGATGGTGATGACCCCCGTGCACATGGGCAACCACGGGGACACCCTCGAGTTGGTGGGAATCGTGATCAGCCTCCACGTCCTCGGGATGTACGCGCTGAGCCCGGTGTTCGGATGGGCAGTGGACAGGCTCGGTGCGATACCGGTGGCGATCGTGGGCATCGTCCTGCTGGCCGGGGCGGTCTGCACCGGGTTCGTGGCCGCATCCGCGGGGCCGGGGTTGACCATGATGGCCCTGGTCCTGCTGGGGCTGGGCTGGTCGGCATCGGTGATCTCGGGCTCCTCGCTGGTGTCGTCCCTCGCACCCGGCCACATCCGGGTGGCGCTGCAGGGAGCCACCGACGCAGGCATGAACTACGCCGGGGCAGCATCGGCGGCGCTGGCCGGACCGATCCTGGCCTTCGGGGAGTTCCAGGCCGTCAACGTCGCCGCGGCACTGATCCTGCTGCCTGCAGTGGTGTTCCTGCCCGCAGCTCTCCGCTCCGTCAGGTCGGCAGTCCCTGCGGCACACCAGCCGATCCCCGAGTGAGCAGCAGGCGGCGACGGGGACGGCTCAGGCCGCTTCCGGCGCAGCCCCTCGCCGACGTCGCCACGGCGAATCGACGGACCCTGCCGTCAGGGTCGCTGGTTGTCGGCCCGGAGGATCTCGGCTGCGAACTTCTCCAGTCCGCCCAGCCCCACGACGTCGCCGGACAGGAGCGGGAGCTCGATGAGCGGCACCTTCGGCAGTGCGTCGCGCACCGTGGCGAGGTGGACGTCCTCCTGGGTGCGACGCTCGGCCAGGAAGTGGCCCGCGTCCGCCGGGGAGCGCTTGTTCACCACCAGCCCACCGACGCGCACCCCGGCTCGGGTCAGCTGGCCGTGCAGCTCGATGGTCTCCAGGACGGGCAGCCGCTCGGCGGCGAGCACGATGACGAACGCGGTCCGGGTCTCGTCGGAGATGACCTCGCGAAGCCGCTCGAACCGCGTCCGTCGACGCAGCAACACACGGCGGATCTCATGGTCGCGCTCGGCCCGGGGGTCGCGGCGACGCGAGCCGCCCATGACCCCGCGTTCAGGTCCGTCGTCGAGTCCCCGTAGCGCCGCACCGAAACGTTCCGAGCGGTCCTGGCGGCGCAGCAGGCCCTCAGTCCACGCGGACATGGTCTCCGGGAGCGACATGAGCCGAGCGGTGTGCCCGGAGGGCGCAGTGTCGAACACGACGAGGTCGTGGTCCCCGAGTGTGGTCTCCAGCACGTCGGCGATCCGCTCGAGGATGGCGGCCTCGTGCGTGCCTGGTGCGTCGCGGGCAAGCTCGAGGTGCTTGGCCACCTCCCCGGACAGGTGCTCCGGCATGAGCCGACGCATGGTGTGGCCGACGGCGGCCAGGTGCTCGTCGGTGGTGCGGGCCGGGTCGATCTCCAGACCCGAGACCCCGGGCGCGAGCGACACCACCTTGTCCCCGACGCGCCTGCCCCACAGGTGACCGAGGTTGTGTGCCGGGTCGGTGGACACCACGAGCACGCGCTTGCCGGCGCGCGCCTGGTGCACCGCGAGGGCGGAGGCAACAGAGGTCTTGCCGACACCACCCTTGCCGCCGATGAACAGCACCTTCTTGGTTCCCGCCAGTTCTAGCAACATGACAGGTAGTCCAGGGGTGAATGTTCCATACCCATCCTCGTGTGCCAGTCGTGAAAACGGTCATACATGACAGGCAGCAACTCCACCGTGTAGTAACTCACCGGATTGGGCACGCCCAACGACTCGGCCAGCACGATCATCATGAACAGATCGTCCTCGTCGCGTTGAGCCCGGGCGAATGCCCGGCGGTACGGGGCGGCGTAGAACTCGCGCAGGCCCGCCGAGAAGCGGGCCCACGCGGTTCCTGGACGCTCCGTCATCGTGCGGCGGGCTCATCCTCGAGCTCGGTGACGCGGTCGTCCTCATCACTGGTGGGCGGTGCGGTGCGCGCCTTGTTCATGGCAATCACCGATTCCACGATCACCCAGAGCGCGGCGATGAGGATGATGATGTCCAGGGCGAGCAGCAGCCAGTTCTGGGTGGCGTAGAAGGCACCCAACTGGACAACTGCGGCGTAGACGGACATGAGCAGGACGAACACGAGGGGGATGAGCACCGGCACGACGTTGCGGCGCTTCTGCAGCAGGATCACCGCGATGATCGCGAGCGTCAGACCGGCCAGCAACTGGTTCGTGGTCCCGAACAGCGGCCAGATGACCATGCCTCCCGAACCGTCGGCGCCGGCACCGAACGCAAGTCCCATACCGACGATGAGCACCACGATCGTGGCCACGAACTTGCCCACCTTGATGCCCATGATCTCTGCGGCCTCCTGGACCACGAAACGCTGCAGCCGGATCCCGGTGTCCATGGTGGTGGCTGCGAACAGCACCGCCATCGTGGCGAGAATGGTGGCGCTCAGTGACACCGGAAGGCCGAGACCGGCATTGAGGATGGCACCGCCACCCTCGACGAATGCCCCGACGCCACCCTGGTTGAAGGCGGAGTAGACGTTCTCCCAGTCGGCCAGCGTCTTGAAGCCAGCCGTGGCCGCGATGATCGCGCCGAGGGCGAGCAGGCCCTCTCCAACAGCGCCGAAGTACCCGACGAAGCGTGCGTCGGACTCCTTGTTCAACTGCTTGGCGCTGGTACCTGAGGCCACCACACCGTGGAACCCGGAGATGGCACCACAGGCGATGGTGACGAACAGCAGGGGAAGCATGCTCGGGGTCCCATCCGGCACCGCCGTATTGATGGCGGGGGCAACGATGGTGGGGGACGCGATGAGCACCGAGATGTAGAGAATGCCCAGACCGACGAAGAGCTGGAGACCGTTGATGTAGTCGCGTGGCTGCAGCAACATCCACACCGGCAGCACCGAGGCGACACCCGCATAGACGAACAGCACGAGCACCCAGAACGAGGCTGCGGACAGACCCATGACGGTCTCGGGCAGCACCACCGGGAACTGGTCACCGAGGATGATCAGCGCATACAGCGCCACGACGCCGATGATGGAGACCCAGACCAACGGGAGCTTCCAGCGGTAGATGGCCTGGCCCACCACCAGCGCCACGAGGATCGCGCCCCACGTGGGAATGACTGCCGTGGGCGTCCCGACGAGCAACTTGGAGATGACCACGGCAAACGCGGCGTTGACCATCAGCAGCAACAGGAAGATCACCACGAGGAACAGGTTGCGTCCCCGGTTGCCGATGTAGCGGCCGGAGAGCGTGCCGATGGAGTGTCCCTTGTTGCGCACAGAGGCCCAGAGCGCCCCCATGTCGTGCATCCCGGCGAAGAAGACCGTACCGAGCGTCACCCACAGGAAAGCCGGCAGCCAGCCCCAGATGACGGCGACGGCGGGCCCGACGATGGGCGCCGCACCGGCCACCGAGGTGAAGTGGTGGCCCCACAGGACGTACATGTTCGTGGGGACGTAGTCGATGCCGTCCTTGCGCGTGTGCGCGGGGGTCGGGATGCTGCTGTCGAGCTTGAAAATGTGCTTGACAAGGAACTTTGAGTAGAACAAATAGCCGAGAACCATCATGGCAATGCCAATGAGGGCCAGAAGTGGTGAACTCACGGGGGCTCCGATCTTCATCAGTGACGATCTGGCGCGGTCACATCGCCGACGTTGGCGCGTACCCGAACGGGGACAGGGGGGACTGTCCGGCATACCGTAGCCGGTCGCACGCGGATGCGCCAGAGGACGCGCCAACACGCAGCAATCCAGGCGGACGCCTCAGGTGTTGGCGGCCGTCAGGTAGGCGAGTACGGCACGCACCCTCCGGTTGTCCTGCCCGGCAGGCAGCTCCAGCTTGGAGAAGACGTTGGCCACGTGCTTGGAGACGGCACTGGCCGAGAGGTAGAGCCGCTCGGCGATCTGCTGATTCGACAGGCCGTGGCTCATCAACTCCAGCACCTCATGTTCCCGTCCGCTGAGCCCATCCAGCGCCGATCGGCGACCCTGGATGAGCCGGGTGGCCACCTCCGGGTCCACCACAACACCCCCGGCGGCGATGATGGCCAGCGACCGCATGAAGTCCGCCACGCGGGAGACCCTGTCCTTCAGCAGGTACCCGAGACCCCCCACGTCGCCGGGCGTCGTCGCCAGCGCCCCACCTGCACGACCGCCGAACAGTTCCGCGGCGTACGCGGCGGCCACGTACTGGGACAGCACCAGGATGCCGATGCCCGGGTGCTGTCGTCGGATGTCGAGGGCGGCACCCAGCCCGTCGTCTCCCATGCCCGGCGGCATCCGGACATCAGTGATGACGACGTCGGGCTCGCGGTCATCGCGCTGGGCCCCCGCGAGGGCGGTGAGAAGTTCGGGGGCGCTGGCAGCCTGGGCCACCACGTCGTGGCCCTGACGCTCCAGCAGCCCGATGAGTCCCTCACGCAGCAGCGCCGAGTCGTCGGCGACGATCAGTTTCATGCGGTCCCCGTGTTCTCGTGGGCGGGTGTGAGGAGCAGCGGGATGCGCGCGGACAGCGTCGTGGGGCCACCGACGGGCGAGGCCAGTTGCATGGCGCCACCGAAAGCCGCCAACCGCTCGCGCATCCCCACGAGACCACCGCCGTCACGCAGCCAGGCGCCACCGGGGCCGTTGTCCATGACCGACACGTGCAGGTCACGGTCGGCACCCAGCAGCAGCGTCACACTGGCGCCGGGCGCGTGTTTGACGACGTTGGTGAGCGCCTCGGAGCAGAAGAACCACGCGACGGCAGCCACCTCCTCGGGCATGTCCGGCAGCAGGTGGGGACAGCGAACGGTCACGTCGACGCCGCTCCGCTCGGCCATGTCGGACACTGCCGCCGCCAGTCCCAGGTCGCTGAGCACCTGCGGATGGATGCCGGACACGGTGGCGCGCAGGGTGCGCAACGCCTCCTCGGCGTCACGGTGCGCACCCTCCAGGATGGGAACCAACTGCCCCGCCGATGGTGCGTTGGGGCCCTGCTCCACCAGGAGCGCGGCCTCCCCGAGCTTCATGGTGGCCGACACCAGGTACTGCTGGGCGCCGTCGTGCAGGTCGCGTTCGATACGTCGCCGCTCGATCTCGAAGGCGCCGACGATGACCCGCCGGGAGTCGCGCACCTCACGCAGTTCGCGGGCGTAGTCAACATCGGCAGGGACGTCTGCGGCCACCCACTTGCGTCGTTCGAGTCGCACCAGAAGCCACCCGAGGAGGGCGACGGCGCCCGCCGCGACGACGGCCGAAGCGGCCGGGCCGAAGGGCGAACCCAGCGCCAGAAGTACCCAGATGACCAGCGCGCCGAGCCCACCCACGACACACTGCACCCGCAACAGGGTGCGCCGGCGCCGATCGGGGTCCTGGGACATGTGATCACTGTAGGAGGGCGTCGGACCCAGTGGAGCGTCGCCGGTCCCCATGGAGGAAAAGGTGGAGCTGGCTCCACCCCCTCTGGGAAGCTGGGGCCATGGCCCCGCCCGCATCACCATGGTCGACTGGAGGCATGACCACCACTGATGCCCCCACCACCCTTGCTGCCCGAGGGATCTCGAAGTCCTACGGCGACGTCCGGGCGCTCGCCGACGTCAGCATCGACATTCCCCGCGGCCAGTCCGTCGCCATCATGGGGCCCTCCGGCTCCGGAAAGTCGACGCTGCTGCACTGCCTGTCGGGGATCCTTGTTCCCGACGCCGGTGTGGTGTCGCTCGGCGAGGATGCCGTGTCGGCTCTTCGCGACAAACAGCGTTCGCTGCTCCGCCGACGCCGCTTCGGCTTCGTGTTCCAGGACGGCCAACTTCTGCCGGAACTGCCAGCCAGGGAGAACGTGGCGCTTCCCCTCCTGCTCGGCGGGAAGTCACGCATGGAGGCGCTGGCGGCCGCCGACCAGTGGCTTGCACGCCTGGGGCTCGCAGGTATGGAGGCGCGGCGGCCGGGTGAACTGTCCGGTGGGCAGGCCCAGCGTGTGGCCATCGCCCGCGCCCTGGTGCATGGCCCCGACGTGGTGTTTGCCGACGAACCAACGGGCGCGCTCGACCAGGCCACCGGACATGAGGTGATGCAGGTGCTGACCACCACCACCGCGATGGCCGGCTCCACGCTCGTCCTCGTCACCCACGACGACGAGGTCGCCGGCTGGTGCCAGCGACTCGTCGAGATCCGCGACGCCATGATCCACGCCGACCAGCCGATCACCGGGGGAACCCGATGAGCGTCGCCGTGAACCTCGCCCCCCGGCTCGCCATCGCACGCATCCGCGCCACACGCGGCGCCGGAGTCCTGGACGCCATGGCCGTCCTCGCCTTCACCATCTCCTCCTGGCTCGCGTTGACCGTGGCCGGCGGCACGTGGATGTTCTACCGGCGGTGGAGCGTCGACGGCGCCCTGTCCGACGCCCAGTGGGCCGACGTGGCGCCCGCCTACGTCGGCCTGGCCGGGTTCGCCTGCGCACTGCTCGTGGTCCCGATCCTCGGCCTCGGCGGAGGTGCGGCCCGGCTCGGAGCCCGTGGACGTGCCCGTCGACTCGCCTCACTCCGCCTCATCGGCATGACCAGTGGGGAGGTGGTGCGGATGTCGGTCATCGAGACCATCGTCCAGGCGGTTGCCGGTGTGGTCCTCGGCTCGGTGGTGTTCGCCGCCAGCCTTCCCGCCTGGCAACTCGTGGCCTTCCAGCAGCAGCACATCAGGGCAGGCGAGATGCTGCTCCCGTGGTGGCTGTGGCTGGCCGTGGTCGGCGCCCTCCTTCTTCTGTCGGTGGCGTCCACCGTGGTCGGGCTGCAGCGCGTCTCCATTTCGCCGCTGGGTGTGGCACGCGACCAGTCCCCCAGCAAGCTCAAGGCGTGGCGGCTCGCAGCGGTCGTGGTGCTGGTGGCCGGCTTCCTGATCTACTCCCGCTTCTCCAGCGTGGCCTCGCTGGTGGGTCTCGTCACCACCGTCGGATTCCTTGCCGTTGTCATAGGTTCCATCAACCTGGTGGGCCCGTGGCTGCTGCAACTCGTGTCACGGCCCCGCACACGTACCGCCAGCGTGCCGCGCCTCCTGGCCGCACGTCGCATCCTCGATGACCCCCGCGGAGCCTGGCGCAACGTCTCGTCCCTTGCGCTGCTCGGCTTCGTGGCCGGCTTCGTCGTCACGATGCCCGTCACCACCACGGGCGCACCCTCCGACGTGTACTCGGTCTCCTTCGTCCGTGACGTCCAGACCGGCGTGGCCATCACCCTGGGGGTGGGCCTGGTGCTGGCCGCCATGGCAACCCTCATGGCGCAGGCGTCACAGGTGTTCGACCGGGCGCAGGAGTCCGTGGCGCTGGAGCGCATGGGTGTGCCGTCCGCGGTTCACGCCCGCGTCCGGCGCAGCCTCGTGCTGGTCCCCCTCGCAGTGGCGCTCGGCACGTCGGTTCCGCTCGGCTTACTGCTGTCCACCGTGGTTGCCACGGAGATGGACAGCTTCCCCGTGGTCGGTGTGGTCATGCTGGCCGTCACCATCGCGCTCGGTTTCCTCCTCTCGCTGGGTGCCGCGGAGGCCTGTCGCCCGCTCCAGGCGGGCGTGCTGAGTCAGCAGCAGCGCCGCAACGACTGAGGGTGGGGGCGGACCGGATCCGGTCCAGAAGAAGCCGGGCCGACGTCAGCTTCCGCCCCGCTCACCCGGCTCGGGGATGTAGTGGCCCGCCTGGGCCAGGAGTACGGCCGTCTCCTCTGCGTCCACGTGGCGCCCCACCGTTGGGTATGTCCCGATCGGTACCACCGAGTGCATCACCGTGTCCTCGTAGACGTGCACAAGGTTGAACCCCTGTGCTCCGTCGCGGCCACGGGTTCCACGCTCGGGTGTCAGGAGGTCCTGGGTGTAACAGGTGGAGGCGGCCACGGACACCGGAATGCCCGCGAACGTTGCGGCCGTGGAGTAGTGCAGGTGACCACCGATGATCGCTCGGACATCGGAACCGCGCAGGACATCCGCCAGCGCAGCCTGATCGCGCAACTCCACAGTGACGGCAAGGTCCTGCACACACGGCACGGGCGGATGGTGCAGGGCCAGGATGCTTCCCTCCGGCGCCGGCACCGCCAGCACACCGCGGAGCCACTCCAACTGGGCGGGCTCGATCTCGCCGTGGTGCCAGCCCGGAACGCTGGTGTCGAGGACGACGATGCGCAGCCCGTCGAGCAGGACCACGTGGTCGTAGGGCTCCATGGAGCTTGGCACCCCCAGCAGTGCAGTGCGCATCCGCGTGCGGTCATCGTGGTTCCCGACCGCCCAGATGACCTGCGCACCCAAGCGCGCAGCCACCGGTTCGACGACGTCGCGCAGGCTTCTGTAGGCATCAGCATCACCGCGGTCAGCAAGGTCGCCGGTGAAAATGATGGCCGACGGATGGACGCTGGCGGCCTCCAACCCGTCCAGCAGCTCGGCGAGATGCCCGCGGGCGTCCACGACGTCACCCAGGAGCCGCCCGGGTGCGACGAAATGGGTGTCCGAGATGTGCACGAGGAAGTGGCGCGGACGTGGATGCTCGGAAGCACGAAGTACCATCACGATGCCTTTCGGGGGGACGGCGGGCCGACGGTGCGCCCTCGAACGAGGGCCCCGCGCAGCCGTTCAGCGACGACGCCGGGGGTGGGTTCCTGGCTGAGCAGATCCGACATCCTGGCCACCGTCCGCACTGCCAACTCCTCGACGGGGATGCGGTAGGTGGTCAGTCCGAGCAGGTCCGCGCCCGGCAGCACCCCGTCGCAGCCGGACACCGAGACGTCGGCGGGTGCCGTGAGACCCACCGCTGCGAGCGCGCGCAGCACCTGGAGTTGGCGCAGGTCACTGGGACACATGATGGCCCCGACGCGGCCGTCACGTGCCAGCGCCACCGCTGCCCCGACACCGTCATGCGCATCGTCGCCCAGGGGCACGGAGATGACTTCCACCCCGCGGCCCACCAGCGTGGCCGCCATGGTGGTGCTGCGCACGTACTCCGGAAAGGACACGTCCTCGGCAGTGGCAAGAACCGCCACCTCGCGGTGTCCCGCGTCGGCCACGCAATGCGCCAGCGAGCGGCCGGCATGGACCTCGTCGTAGGAGACGGCGTGGATGAGACTCGTCGTCTCCGGACGCCCCGCCCGGATGATGGGGATCTGGGAGTGGAACGGCTCGAGTTGATGGCTGGTCACGCCACCGGTGGCGACGATGAGCCCCGCCACCCGCAGACCCATGAGCCGGTGCAGCCCGGCCACCTGGCGGCGGCCCTGGTCGTCGGCATTGATGGTCATCGTGACCAGGGTGAGATCGGCGGCGTGTGCGGCCTCCTGCAGCCGGGTGAAGAGCAGCCCGTAGGCCGGATTGGAGGCGTCCCTCAGGAGCAGCCCGACCGTGGAGGTGCCGCGTGAGGCGAGTTCCGAGGCGAGGACGTTCGGCACGTACCCGAGATGCTCGGCCGCAGCAAAGACTCGACGTCGGGTTTCCTCGGAGACCTTCTTCTGCCCGAGCATGACCCGGGAAACGGACGTGCGCGAGACGCCGGCCGCCGCTGCGACGTCCTCCATGGTGGAGCTGACGTGCACATGGGGCGTCCTCGGCTCACGGACGCCGTCGTCACTCATGCGGGCACGCCCACATCTCGCAGGGAATTGCGGTAGTCACGCAGAAGCCAGGGCCAGTCCGTCTGGATTGCATCGACCCCCAGATCGAACAGCGGCCCCCAGCCCTCCGCCGGTGAGTGCAGCACGGCGCGCTCGTCGTCATGTCCGGCGAACAGGTCTGTGGCGGTCGCGAGGACCTCCGCGTTGACCATGATGAGGGCATCGCGAGCCCGCAGGCGGGAAAGCACCGCCGGATCGAGGAATGGGCTTTCCGGGGTGGCAGCGAGCAATTCGACCCCCACCGTGTTCAGTTCCGGATCCTCGAGGTGGCGGTGGGCCTGCTCCTCCGTTGAGCAGATGGCAATGAACGGGTACTTCACAGGGTGGGCACGCAGAACATTGATGCGCTCCACGTGGGAGGCGGAACATTTGAGGAGCAACTGGTTGCTCATCCGAAGCGTGTCGAGTGCCGGCAGAAGACGTTCCCACCAGCGCCAGGAGCGGTCCACATTGACGAGTGTGCCGGCCGGGACACCGTCGAGGAGTTCCACCAGGCCGACGATGTGCGCGGGACGCCCGGGCCTGTCGTTGTGGATGTAGCGACGTTCCCGGATTTCCGCAGCCGTACAGAGACGAAGATTGGTGGCCTCGCCCAACAACCGGGCCTCCTCGCCGTCATGAAAGGCGAAGAATTCGCCGTCGCGTGAGGCCACGGCGTCGATCTCGATGACATCCCCACCCGAGGCCAGGGCCGCACGCACGGCCTCCGGTGTGTTCTCCACGACGGAGCCCGCGGAGGTACCGCGGTGCACGACGATGAGCGTGCCGACCTTGTGCGCGCGTTCGCTGAGCAGCGCGTTGGTGTCAGCGAACCGTGCCTGTCCGAACATCAGCTTGTTGCTTCGTCTGCCGGGAGGGAGACGGGCACCGGGACCCGAAGCCGTGCCCGGCGCTTCCCCGTAGCGGTGGCACGGCCATAGACGAGGTACATCGTCAGCCCGGTGATCACCATGAGGAGCACTGTGTAGACGAACGTGTTCGCCCGCGCGTCCAGGCTCGCTGCGCCATCAGTGTTGGCCTTGATCACCAGCCCCAGTGGCTGGAAGAGCGGATGCGCAAGAAATACGGCGGTGTCGTAGTCGTCGAGCAGGGAGTTGAAGTTCAGGGCGAGTACAGCGGCCGCAACCGGCAGCACCGCCGGGAACAGGATGCGGCGAAACGTGTAGAGCGAACTGGCCCCCATCAGTGTTGCTGCCTCTTCGAGCGAGGCGTTGACCGACGCAAAGGACGCCTTCAGAAGCCGCAGCGTGAATGGAATTTTCACCACGACGAACGCGATGAGCAGGATCACCGTTGTGCCGGTGAGGACGAACGTCCCGACGAGAGGGTTGGGATGGTCGTAGCTCATGATGAGCCCCAGTGCGATCATCGCGGCGGGAAGAATCCAGGGGATGTGCAGGAGGTACTCGAAGACGGTCGTGAGCCAGTTTCGATATTTGCTGAGGATGCGCGTGACGAAGAGCAGCCCGCCCACCACGATGACCGCCGCAGCGGCGGAGTAGACGACGGAGACCAGGAACGGCCGCAAGGATGCGCCATGTCCCAGCACCCTGCCGTAGTTGGCCAATGACATCTTGTCGATGCTGAACGTTCCGGACTGGATGGTCCTGGAGTCCACGAACGAATAGAGAATGATCAGAACCACCGGCACCAGGTAGATCACGAACAACACATAGGCCACACCGTGCACAACGGCGTTGGCCAGCGGATTGGTGATCTTCTGCCGTGCCAGGGAGGTCGACACGCGGGAGAGCGAAAAGTATGTTCCCCCCTTCTCGAGCTTCCCCATGATTGCCAGCATGAGGATGGTTGCCACTCCCAGAACAACGGCCAGCAGCGCCGCGAGATCGCGAGAGGTTGGCGACCCGGCAAACGTGAGGATCATGGGAGTGATGGTCTGGAAATCGCGACCGCCGAGCACCTGGGGAGCCGACAGCGCTCCGAGCCCTGTGAGGAAGGACAGGATCGTGGTGGCGAACAGCATGGGGCGCAGCATCGGAAGGACCACGCGGAACAGGATCGTGAAGGTACCGGCACCCATGTTCTGGGCCGCCTCGATCGTCTGATGGTCGACCTTCGCAAGGGATGAGGACAAGAACAACATGTGGTTGGTCGTTGTTGCGAACGTCATGACCGTCAGCACAGCGAAGTACCCGGTGAACCAGTTGGGGTCCAGGCCCGGAAATACTCCCAGGAGTGCGCCGGTGACGATGCCGCTTTCGCCGTACACAAACTTGTAACCGGCCGCCAGCACGATACCGCCGTAGATGAAGGTGGTCGCATATCCGAACCAGAGGATGCGAGCACCCCGGATGTCAAAGTACTTCGTCACCAACACGATGAAGACGCCCACGATGTTGGTGGTGATCGCGAGGGTGACGGCCAACAGAAAGCTGTTGAACAGCGACTTCATGGCCCTGTCGGACGACGTCAGCTTCTCCACGGCTCGTCCGGAGAACTTCCCGCCGGGGAAGAACGTCTCGATGAGCAGGTTGGCGTTGGGCCACACGAGGAAGGCCGCGACGAACCATGTGAGGATCACACCGACGACGAGGACGAATGGGGATCGCACCATTGTGCGCACCGGGGTGCGGCTCATCGCTGTGCCGCCACTGGATGATGGCCCCCCGGGACGGGGGCGTCATCGCGTTCGTACTGGAGAACGTGGCGGGGGTCCAGCGCGAGGACGGCCCGCTCCCCCACCTCGGGGCGCTCCTGGCCATCCTCCTTGAAGAGCACCTGCACACGCGCGCCGTGCGCCGTGATCGTGAAGATCGTGTGCAGCCCGTGATAACTCGCCGATTCCACGATGCCCTCGACGGCACGGTACCCCGGCGCCATCTGCACTCCAGGTGTCAGGAGCGCCACCTTTTCAAGACGGAGGTAGGAGGAGCGACGCGTGTCCAACCCGCACGTGGCGGGATCCAGCGCGACGATGAATTCGGGCGTGAGTGGGGAGGCCTCCCCGATGAAGGTGCAGACGAACTCAGAGGCGGAGGAGTCATAGATTTCCTGCGGTGTTCCCACCTGCTCGATCCGGCCCTTGTTGAATACGGCGATACGGTCTGACATTGTCAGCGCTTCGTCCTGATCATGGGTCACATACACCGTCGTGATGCCAAACTCGCTCTGAAGTTCCTTGAGCTGCCCCCGCAACTGGTGCCGCAATTTCGCGTCGAGGTTGGACAGCGGCTCGTCCAGCAGCAAGATCTTGGGCTGCAGAACCAGCGCTCTCGCAATGGCCACCCGCTGTTGCTGACCGCCCGAGAGTTCGGCGAGGTTCTTCTCAAGTTGTTCTTCGCTCAGGTCCACCCGTCGTGCAATCTCCCGCACCAGACGTTCCCGTTCCGTCTTGTTCTCCTTGCGGACCTTCAGCCCAAAGGCGATGTTCTCCCACACGTTCATTGACGGAAACAGGGCGTAGTTCTGAAACACCATCCCCACTCGCCGCTGGTCGCTGCGCAACCGTGTGACGACCCGCCCATCGACGTGGATGTCTCCCCTGCTGGGCTCTATGAATCCCGCCAGTGTGCGAAGCGCAGTTGTCTTTCCGCACCCTGAAGGGCCCAGCAGGGTGAAGAACTCTCCTTCTGCCACCTCGAGGTTGAGTTGTGGAATGGCGACGAAGTCCCCGAACGTCACCTCGATGTTCTCGTAGCGGATCACGGCATTTCTCCTCGATCTGTCCAACGGGGTGGGTGTGGGCGACAGTCAGTCCGGGGTGTCACGGGACGTATTCGAGCTCAACCTTTTCGATCCAGGAGGCGATGTGCTCGGCGGCGAAGCTCCAGTCGATCTCCTGCTGTTTGAGCTCCTCGTGGAACTTCACGATGGCCGGGTCGGCATTGGCGATCGCACCCTTGTTGACGGGCATGGAGTCGAACTCTGCAGACCATGCCGTCTGGGTCTCAGCACTGCCGAACCAGTCAATGAACTCATGCGCACGCTCGGCCTGATCCGTTCCCTTCACCACGGCGATCTGCTCGACGGCGAACGGGATGCCGTGCTCGGGGCGCATGATTTCTGAGTCCACGCCAAACTCGGTTTCGCGTGAAGGGATACCCGAGGTGAACATCTGCCCCATGTCCACTTCGCCCTCGGCGATACGGAGATAGAGGTCCTTCTCGGGCACAACGGTGCTGCCGTGTTCGAAGTAGCCCTCGATCTGCGCCCAGCCCTCATCAGAGATTCCCAGGTCGCCTTCCGGGTCCTTGTAGTCGTCAAGGATTCCAGCAAAGATCAGCTGGGTGGTGGCACCGCCGAGGCCCTCGACGCTCTCGTAGCGTCCGTCGAAGCGCTCGTCGTTCCACAGGTCTGTCCAGTTCTGCGGAGCCTCCTCGGGGGAGAACACCTCTGCGTTGTAGGCCAGCACGATGCCTTGCTGGACCAGTGGCCAGAAATTGCCGTCGCCTGAGGGATCAGCCAGATCGGCATCCACGTCCCCTGACCATGAGGGCTCGTACGGCTCCAGTGCGTCACCGGCCACCAGCGTTGAGAAGTACATGTGGTTGAGGCCGAAGACGACATCTGCCACCGGGTTGCCGCGCTCGGCCATGATCTTGTTGGTGGTGTCGCCACCTCCCTGCCCCACAACCTCGATGGCGAACCCCGCCTTGGCGGCTTCGTCGTGGAGCCACTCGGCGCGGCCGTCCGCGTTGGAGTTGGTGTAGACGATGAGCGTGTCACCCGACGCGCCCTTGCTCGGGGGGGACGTGCTGGGATCCTCGGCGCCTCCAGCGGCACCGCAGGCAGACATGAGGACGGAGGACACGGCAACAGCCACGATGGTGGACAGCTTGTGCATGGGGATCCTTCTCTAGATATCAGCGATGAATATCGGCGCAACCGCTCCCGCGGGTGCCCAGCATGTTTGGTGCGGGCCGAGGGGGGAGCGCTCCCCCTTTGCCTGACTCTAGCTTTCACGGAGGTCGCGGGGGCGGAAAATCGTCAACTATTTGGCGCGGGCGCCGAGATCTTGCTGCACTGCCCTGGTTTCCCCGTGGGCTCGCAGTCCGCCTCCATGACCATGCCCGGCGTCCGTGCTCACACACCGCCGGGGGCCCCAGCAGTGGTGCCCACCCACAGGACCCGATCGTCGCTTCTTTCTGCGTCGTCGACCAGGGCGTGGCACGATGACTTCGTCCGGCCCGACGGCCCGACATCCGGGCTTTGCCTTCCGACTGGAAGGACCTGCATCCATCGAGGGGACCTGTTTCATGGGCAAGAAGACCAAGGACCTGTGGACCGCCGACCCCCGCGATGTGTTGCGCGCCGGCGAGGGATTCGACCTCGCGGCCCTCGACCGGAGCGACTCCCCCGGCTGGGAGGGCGGCAAGAAGAAGGCCAAGAAACTCATGGCCACCCGCGCGTCGTTGCTGTCAGAGTTGCAGGAGCGACTGTTCGCGGAGGGTCGCACGGGCGGTGAGCGTGCGGTGCTCTGCATCATCCAGGGTCTCGATACCGCCGGCAAGGGCGGCATCGTCCGCCACGTGATGGGCCTCGTCGATCCCCAGGGCGTCGCCCTGCGCTCGTTCGGGGTGCCCACGGAGGAGGAGCGGAAGCACCACTACCTGTGGCGGATCCGCAAGGCACTGCCACCTGCCGGCCGCATCGGGGTGTTCGACCGCTCGCACTACGAGGACGTCCTGGTGGTCCGCGTGGACCGTCTCGTCCCCGAGGAGGAGTGGCAGAAGCGCTACGAGGAGATCAACAAGTTCGAGGCTGATCTGGTGAACAACGGCATCATCGTGTTGAAGTTTGCCCTCATGGTGTCGCACGCAGAGCAGGGGCTTCGCCTCATGGAGCGCCTGGACAGGTCCGACAAGCACTGGAAGTACACCACCTCCGATCTCGAAACCCGCAGCAAGTGGCCCGAGTTCCAGACGGCCTACCAGGCGGTGTTCGAGAAAACGAGCACCGAGCACGCCCCCTGGTACGTGCTGCCCGCCGACCACAAATGGTACGCACGCCTTGCCGTCACGGAGATCCTGACCCGCACCCTCAGCGAGATGAAGCTCGCCTTCCCCAAGGCGGAGTGGGACGTCACCGAGCAGCGGCGGATGCTGGCAGAGACCATGTCCACCGAGACACTGGCGAAGTCGCTGGAGGAGACCCGCGACAACGTCGAATCCGCCATGGCCGAGAGCATTGAGGTCCGGCATGAGGTGGCTGCCATGCCGGGGGTGGATCCGCAGACCGCACAGCGCATGGCGATCGCCAGCAAGGCAGCCTGGACGGCCGAACTCGACTCTGCCATCGCGCAGAAGCGGCAGCTCCTCGCGGATCGACCCGACTACACGGGCTGATGGCGCCCGTCTGCGGGAACGCAGACGCGAATCGCGCAACGGTGTTGAGCCTGCGCACTGTCGGCAGTGGGCACGTTGCGGGAACGAGCGTCAGATACTGACCCGGCCGGTCAGGGTCGGACGCGGTCGGTCATGGTGCCCAGCGCGTCGCGTTCCTCTGCCGGCAGGGCTGCGAAGAAGCGACGCAGTGCCTCGATCCGGACGTTCCCCGGCACCCCGTCGAGGGCCTCGGCAAGGTCCCGGGCCGCGACCACGTCCTGCGGGTCGGCAGGCAGGTACTGCCACGCCCGGTCCACACGGTCACGGGTCACCATGTTCTTCTTGGCCAGCCTGTCGAGCACGGTCATGACGGTGGTGTAGGCAAGGTCGCGGTCCTTGTTCATTTCCTCCAGCACCTCGGCCACGGTGCGGGGGACGTCACGTGCCCACAGCAGTTCCATCACTGCCTGCTCAAGAGCTCCCCGAATTGCCATGAGCGACATCATAGGACCCCGGGTGCGACAGGGTGTTGCCAAGTTGGTGTCAACGACCTCCGGTAGTAGAATCCGGTTCATGGACCCAGTCGCTCTCGGTAGGTGGCAGTTCGGCATCACCACCGTCTACCACTTCCTCTTCGTGCCCATCACGATCGCCATGGCAATGATGGTGGCCGTCCTTCAGACAATCTGGTACAAAACGGGCCACGCGCGCTACCTGCAACTCACCAAGTTCTTCGGCAAGCTGCTGCTCATCAACTTTGCCCTCGGCGTGGTCACGGGCATCGTGCAGGAGTTCCAGTTCGGCATGAACTGGTCCGAGTACTCGCGCTTCGTGGGAGACGTCTTCGGTGCGCCGCTGGCGCTCGAGGCACTCCTGGCGTTCTTCCTGGAGTCCACGTTCCTGGGGCTGTGGATCTTCGGCTGGCACAGGCTGCCCAAGCTGCTGCACCTCATGACCATCTACGCGGTGGCCGTCGGCACCATGCTCTCGGCGGTGTTCATCCTCGCCGCGAACTCGTGGATGCAGAACCCCGTGGGCACCACCTTCAACAACGGTCGCGCCGAACTCGCGGGCATCCAGGGATTCCTCGACGTCCTCACCAACCCGGTGTTCCTCGTGACGTTCCCCCACGTCCTCACCGCCGCCTACATGGTGGCCGGCGGGCTGATGGCGGGCATCTGCGGCTGGTGGCTCATGAAGCTCCGCCGCGACGGCGAGGATCGCGACCCCGAAGCCGTGGCCGCGCACCGGTTCGGCGCCAAAATGGGTGCGTGGGTGCTCATCGTCGCCTCGGTCCTGACCATCGTGTCCGGTGACCTGCAGGGCAAGATCATGACGCAGGTGCAGCCCATGAAGATGGCCGCCGCCGAGGCGCTCTACAACACCGAGGACAACGCCCCGCTGGCCCTGTTTACCATCGGCAACCTTGACGGCACCGAGGAGATCTTCTCCATCAAGATCCCCGGTGTGCTGTCGTTCATGGCCGGCAACAAGACAGTCCAGGGAGTCAACGACCTGCGCGAGCAGTACGCCGCCGACGGCTTCCACAAGAACGACGGCACGAGGACGCAGATCCAGCAGGAGTACGCCGCCGAGTTGGCAGCTAACTACCCCGGCGTGGACCCGGTGCCCAACATCTTCATGTCCTTCTGGACGTTCCGGCTCATGATCGGACTTGGCATGGCCGGCGCCGCCATGGGTGCGGTGATGCTGTGGCTGCTCCGCAAGGACAAGCTGCCGCCGCAGGGCAAGTTCTGGGACACCGTCTGGACGCCCGCCATGTTCGCACTGCCGCTGCTGCCGCTGTTCGCCATCTCCTTCGGCTGGATCTTCACCGAGATGGGCCGCCAGCCCTGGCTCGTCGCGGGCGTCATGCCCACGGCCGCCGGCGTCTCCACGAGCGTCTCCGCCATGTCCGTCCTGATCTCCATGATCGTCTACACACTCCTGTACGGGGTGCTCGCCGTCATCGAGGTGGGGCTGTTCCTGCGCTACGTCAAGAAGGGCCTCCCCGATGACACCGAGGTGGAACTCGACGACCACACGGACGCGGACGCTCCCATGTCCTTCGCGTACTGACAGGGAAGTGAACATTCATGATGCTGCTTGAAACCGTGCCCACGCTGGCCATCGTCTGGTACATGCTGATCGTCGTCCTGTGGTTGGGGTTCTTCTTCTTGGAGGGCTTCGACTTCGGCGTCGGCATGCTCATGCCCATCCTCGGCCGCACCGAGAAGAAGCGCCGCGTGCTCATCAACACCATCGGCCCCGTCTGGGACGGCAACGAGGTGTGGCTCCTGACCGCTGGCGGCGCCATGTTCGCCGCCTTCCCCGGCTGGTACGCGTCCCTCTTCTCCGCCCTCTACCTGCCGCTGCTCCTGATGCTGGTGGGCCTCATCCTGCGTGGCGTCGCCTTCGAGTACCGGGCGAAGCGACCCGACGCCGCGTGGCGCACCATGCTCGACCGGTTCGCCATCGTCGGCTCCTTCCTGCCCACGCTCGTGCTGGGCGTCGGATTCGCGAACTTCGTCATCGGCCTGCCGAATGACGGACTCCTTTTCAACGGCACCCTGCTCGGACTCTTCAACCCCTTCGCCCTGCTGGGCGGCGTCATGCTGCTGGCCCTGTTCCTGAACCACGGCGCCACGTTCATCACCCTGAAGACTGCTGGACCCATCCACGACAACGCCCGCAAACTCGTCGGCACGATCGGGTGGGCCGCCGTCGCACTGGTCGCAGGCTTCGTCGTGATCCAGAACATCGTCTGGCCGGCAGCCTCCAACTTCGGCGACTTCACGGTCTTCGGGTGGGTGGCAGCCATCCTGGCCGTGGCCACCCTCGCGGGGTCCGTGATGATGACGAGCCGCGGCCGCGAGGGGTGGGGCTTCGTCCTGAACGGTGTCGCCATCCTGGCGCTGTTCGGCGGCATCTTCCTGCGGATGTATGGCAACCTCGGCTTCGCCCAGAACGCCGGGGTGGCGGTCGCCGACCACCTCAACATCATCACAGCTGCCTCCTCCCCCACCACCCTCACGATCATGACGTGGGCAGCCGTCATCTTCGTGCCCATCGTCATCGCCTACCAGGCCTGGAGTTACTGGGTGTTCCGCAAGCGGATCAGCACCAAGAACATCCCCGACGAGGTCGAGGCGGTGGCCTGAGCTCAATGGCGGGACCCATTGATCCCAGACTGTTGAAGCGTGCGGGGGCGACCGGTCAATACCTGGTCGCCTCTGTCGTCGTGGGCCTACTGACCGCCGTCCTGCTGATCGTGCAGGCCGGCCTCCTGGCGCGGGGCATCAGCCACGTGTTCCTCGAGCACTCTCTCCCCGACAACTGGGCGGTGCTGCTCGGCGGCCTGGCCGCGGTGTTCGCGGGGCGCGCACTGCTGTCGTGGCTGAATGAGACCATCGCCCACCGATCCGCCGCCAGCGTGAAATCGACCCTGCGTCGAGACATCCTGACGGCCCGGCTCTCCCGACCCCGGGACTCAGCCACCTCATCGGCCTCCATGGTGACCATGGTCACGTCCGGACTCGACGCGCTCGACGGCTACTTCTCCAAATACCTTCCACAGCTCGGCCTCGCGGCCACGGTGCCGTTCCTCGTGGGTGGGGCAATCCTCCTGACCGACTGGCAGTCGGCCATCATCGTGGCGTTCACGCTCCCGCTGATCCCGGTGTTCATGGCGCTGATCGGATGGACGACGCAGACCGCGACGGCGAAAAGCTTCACCGTGGCGGACCGGCTCGCCAACCACTTCGCCGACCTCATCGAAGGCCTGCCCACCCTCCAGGCGTTCGCCCGCGCGCGCGCCCAGCGCCGGGGCGTCGCACTGGGCGAGGAGCAGTACCGCGACGCCACCATGCGCGTGCTGTACGTGTCGTTCCTGTCCGCCCTCGCGCTGGAGTTGCTGGCCAGCCTCTCGGTGGCCGTGGTGGCCGTCACCGTCGGTTTCCGGCTCGTCTACGGCGACGTTGGCCTGGAAGCCGCCCTGTTCGTGCTGGTTCTGGCACCGGAGGCGTTCCTTCCGGTCCGGCAGGTGGGCGTCCACTTCCACGACTCCGCCGACGGCGTCGCCGCCGCCGACGCGGCGTTCCGGTTCATCGACGGCGCACGCGCCACGTCCGGCACCTCCCCCGTCCCCTCCGACCTGCGGATCCGCTTCGAGGACGTCACCTACACCTACCCCGGCACCGACTCACCCGCTCTGGATGGTGTGGACCTCACCATCGAACCCGGCGAGGTCCTGGCGATCCGCGGCACCTCCGGCGGCGGCAAGTCCACAGCCCTGGCGATGCTCATGGGTTTCCTGCAGCCCGATACCGGCCGCGTGTCCGTGGGCGGGCAGGATCTGGCTGCACTCGACGAACGGGAGTGGCGGGAGCACCTGGCCTGGGTGGCCCAGGAGCCGGGCATGATCAACGGCACAGTGGCCCACAACGTGCTCCTCGGTCACCCGGGCGCCTCCTCAGTCGACGTCGCCGCGGCCCTGCGTGATGCCGGCGCAGACTTCGACGGCGAGAAGTTCGTCGGCGATGACGGCGAGGGACTGTCCTCCGGAGAGCGACGCCGCGTGGCGCTGGCCCGCGCCCTGCTGAGGATCCGGTTCGGCGGCGCACGCCTCCTGGTCCTCGACGAGCCGACGGCGGGACTGGACTCCAGCACCGAGGCGGCCGCGGTCCACGCCGTTCGCGCCTCCGGCGTGGGCGCCGTCATCGTGACCCACCGTTCCGCTGTGATGGCCGCGGCGGACCGCGTCGTCGAGTTGGGGGCGACGGCATGATGAGCCGACGCACTGACCCCAGGGACCCGACCCTGCGGTTGGTCACCGAACTCCTCTCAGCGGTCCCCCACGGCAAGCGGCGGTTCAGCCTCGCGGTGCTCCTGGCCTCCATGGCCTCCGGCGCCTCCGTGGCGCTCCTGGGTCTGGCTGCCTGGCTCATCAGCCGCGCCGCCGAGATGCCGCCGGTGTTGTTCCTGCAGTCCGCCGCGGTCGGCGTCCGGTTCTTCGGCATCTCGCGCGGTGTCTTCCGCTATGTCGAGCGTCTCGTGGGGCATGACGTGGCCCTGCGGATGCAATCGGCCCTACGGATCCGCGTCTACGACAAACTGGCCGCCACGACGCTGATCGGGCGCCGCCGCGGTGATCTGCTGACCCGTGTGGTGGCCGACGTCTCAGCCATCCAGGACCTCGTGGTCCGCGTCATCATCCCGGCGCTGGCCGCCTCACTGGTCATCGTTGGCACCACCGCAATGCTGGCCCGGTTCGCTCCGGCCGCCGCCCTGGTGCTGCTGGTCACGGCCGTGCTCGCCGGCGTGGTGCTTCCCCTCCTCGCGCAGCGCGCCTCCCGCGCCGCCGACCTGGCTGCCCTCCCCACCCGCGGCGCCCTGGCCGACGGGGTCCGTGAACTGTCACGCACCACGGGCGACCTGGTGGCCTACGGCGCACAGGACAGGGTTCTGGTGGACCTGCTGGCCATCGATGACACCCTGCGCCGCCAGGAGGCCCGCGCCGCGTGGGTGCGCGGCATCGCCACCGCCGCTCAGGTGGTGGCTGCCGGTGTCGCCGTGGTGGCGGCCCTGGCGATCGGCGGACCCGCCGTCGTCTCAGGGGACCTGCATCCACGGCTGCTGGCTGTCATCGTCCTCACGCCGCTGGCCCTGCATGAGGTGTTCGGCGCCTTCGCCGCGGCCGCGCAGACATGGACTCGTTCACGCGCAGCGCTGGCGCGGATCGCCGACGTGCTGGATGCCGACCCCGTCGGCACGGGCGACGTCACCTCGTCCGAGGACCCCGCCCCGGGGCTGGAGTTCGACGGCGTCAGCGTCGGGTGGCCCGGCAGTGTCGTGATCCAGCAGGGCCTGGACTTCCGGGTGGACCCCGGGGAGCGGGTCGCCCTCGTCGGCCCCTCCGGCGTCGGGAAGACGACCGTGGCGGCAACGGCCATGGGCCTCATTCCTCCGCTGGCCGGGACCCTGCGTCGCGCCAACCGCGTCGGCTACCTGGCGCAGGACGCCCACATCTTCACCACGACCGTGGCCGAGAACGTGCGCATCGGCAACAGGGACGCCACCGACGAGCAGGTGGCAGCGGCCCTCCATGGCGCTGGACTGCATCTGTCCCCTGATCGGTGCATCGGTGAGGCCGGCACCACCCTCTCCGGCGGTGAGAGGCGACGACTGGCGCTGGCGCGCGTGCTGGCTGACGAGCGGGAACTGCTGATCCTCGATGAGCCCACGGAACATCTGGACACGGCAACCGCCCGCGCCCTCATGCACGACGTGTGGCGCGCTGGTGAGGGCCGGGCGGTGCTGGTGATCACGCACGATCCGGAGCTCGTCGCACAATGCGACCGGGTGGTCCGTCTCAGCTGAGCACGGACCACGCGGCGGCGCCCAGCCGCAGCGGAGGCGATGTTGTTTGGACAACCCGTCGGCCGAGTCACGTCCACTCCGATGCAGGGCCGATAGAGTGACCACCGTGACCGAGCAACCGATCCGGAGCGCCGCCACGCGGCCGTTGACGGTTGCGCAGTTCACCGACAACTACGGGCCGGGCAGCAACGGCCTCATGTTCGCGGTCCAGCAACTGGAGGGCAACCTCCTGGACGCCGGCCACAAGGTGGTCGTCGTGGCACCCCGGGCCAAGGGCCCCAACCCACATTTCGGGCGAGAGTGCCGCCGGGAGATCCGACTGCCGTCGGTGAAGGTGCCGAACATGCCCACCCGCGTGGCCAATGGCCGTCACTTTGACAGGACCATTGACGAGATCGGCAGAATCAACCCGGATGTCATCCACGTGCACGGGTTCGGCACGGTCGGGGCGCTGGGCGTCTGGGCGGCACGTCGGCTGCACATCCCGCTGATGCTCACGTGGCACACCGACTTCGATGCCTACGCCGACCACTACTCCGCGGTCCTGCCTCTCCTCACCGGTGTGTTGCACGCCTTCACGCGCATCTCCAAGGGGCAGCTCGTGGACTCCCATGACCTCAAGGAGGCGGTGATCCGCTACGAGGATCGTGGCCGCTCCACGGCGTCCCTCCTGGGGGTGTGCCAGAAGATGCTGGAGACCGCGACGCTGGTGACGACGCCGTCGCCGAAGACTGCCGTGCGGTGCCGGGAGATCGCACCCACGGCCAACGTCGTCGTGGTGCCCAATGGGGTCAACGCGCTGCCACCGGGGCCTCCCCCGGTGGAGCGCGGCCCCGGCCCGTTGATTCTCTACGCCGGCCGCATCGCCCCCGAGAAGGGGATCCCGCTGCTGGTCGACGCCTTTGAGCTCGTGGCCGCGCAACGCCCCGATGCCCGGCTCATGGTGGTGGGTGACTGGGAGCGCTACCCGCGCATCAAGCGTGTGTTGGCCCATGGCGCCGCGCGCGGCAACGTCATCCTGCCCGGCGAGCAGAAGCGCGAAGCACTCGGAGCGTTCTACGGCATGGCCGACATCTTCGCGTTCCCCAGCCAGACAGACACCCAGGCGCTGGTGCTGCACGAGGCCGCCCTGGCCGGCCTGCCGATCGTGTCGGTCGACCCCGGCCTGCAGTTGGTGCTGGAGCCTGGCGTCAACGCCGAACTGACCCGCCCGACGGCCGCGTCGATGGCCGCGGGACTGATGAGGATCATCAACAAGCTCGACGACCCGCTGTGGCGTGCCCGCGCAGCCGAGACGTCCAAACGACTGGCCGGCCAGTGGACCATCGAGTCCCAGGCCATCGAGATGCTGGGCCTGTACGAGAAGGTGGCGCGCGAGGCGAAGGTCTTGGTCTGATCACCGCCGCAGCCGGGGACGGCGGCCACTAGGGTTGGGCCATGAACCTGCCGATCTCCCGCATCCCAGAGCCCCACGAAGCACCCACCCTGCGCTGGGGAATCCTGGCCCCCGGCGGAATCGCCCACACCTTCGCCGACGCCGTCCGCAAGCACACGCGCCAGCAGGTGGTGGCGGTGGGCTCACGCTCCGCCGAACGCGCCGCAGCGTTCGCCGACGAGTTCAGTGTTGAACGCCGCCACGACAGCTACGAGGCGCTCGTGGCCGACGAGGACGTGGACGCCATCTACGTTGCCTCCCCGCACAGCCATCACGCCGAGCACGCCCTGCTGGCCATCAACGCCGGAAAGCACGTCCTCATCGAGAAGGCGTTCACGCAGACCGCCGACCAGGCCCGCCAGGTGGTGGCAGCAGCCCGCGCCGCCGGCGTCACCTGCATGGAGGCCATGTGGACGCGGTTCCTCCCGAACATCGACGTGGTCCGCCAAATGCTCGAGGGTGGCGCACTCGGCGACCTGGAGATGATGCAGGCGGATCACGGCCAGTACTTCGATTTCGACCCGCAGTTCCGCCTCTTCAACCCCGACCTTGCAGGCGGGGCGATGCTGGACCTGGGTGTCTACCCCGTGTCGTTCGCCTCGTTCGTGATGGGCACCCCCGGCCGCGTGAACGCCGTCGGCACACGGGCCGCAACGGGTGTGGACCGGCAGGTGAGCATGGTGCTCGACGGGTTCGCCCGCCATCCCAACGCGCACGCCGTCCTGAACACCACCCTGGCCGCCAAGACCGCAACGACGGCCACCATCGCCGGCTCACGCGGGCGAATCGACATCCCGGGCGACTTCTACGGTCCCCAGCGGGTGACGTTCACGCCACTGGAGGGCGATGCCGTGCAATCACCCCAGCCGGTCATCCCCGGGCACGAGGGATTGGCCTACGAGGCTGCCCACTTCGCGCAACTGGTGGCCGACGGCGAGCAGGAGTCCCCGCTCATCACGCTGGACGAGACGATCGCCATCGTGGAAACCATGGAGAAGGCGCTGCAGCAGATGGCCTGACCGCGCGTCACGTTCCTCCAGAAATAGGTCACCCCCAGCACGGGGGGTTGCTGGGGGCGACGTTCTGGGGGGCCTGCAGGTCAGGCGCAGCTCCAGGGCTGCGTGCCACGCTCTGCGTAGAGCCGGTTTGCCACGGTGATCTGCTCGGCGCGGCTGGCCTGGTGCGGGTAGGCCGCGAAGTCGGTGCCACCGACGGAGCGCCACGTCTGCAGGTTGAACTGCAGGCCGCCGTAGTAGCCGTTGCCGGTGTTGATGCTCCAGTTGTTGGTGGACTCGCAGCGGGCGATGCGGTCCCACATGGAGGCGCGGGCCAGGTTGAGGGCCTTGCCTGACGACGAGGTGGTGCTGGAGGTGTCCGCGGGGACGGCCTCCTCAACAGGGGAAGGCGCCGGGGTCGGCGTGGGCGCGACGAAGGTGCCGACGGTGGTCACCTGGTGGACCGGCTGCCGCGAGATGACGGACTCGGCCAGCGTGGAACTGATGAGGGCGCCGTCGTGGTAGACGTCGGTGTAGGTCTCACGTGTGAGCCCCTCGGCACCTTTGGTGGTGACCTTCGTTGTGCCCTTGGCGAGCTCATCAGAGGTGGTTTCCGTCTTCTTGTACGGCATCGCCACCTCCTTGACGCTCTCCTTGACTTCGACGGCCACGAAGGAGATGGCCAGTCCGTCGGTGAGGACGGTGTCGGGGGCCGGCGTGACGATGTCGTCGGCGTCGGGTGTCGCGCCGACCGAGGTGAGCGCATCGGCGACGGTGCCGGCGACGGTGAGCGCCGACGGAGTGCCCGCGACGGTGAGAGTGACGTCCTTGGCCGTGGCAATTTCCATGGCCAGACCAATGCGTCCGATCGAGGTGGAGCGCGACGCGGACAGCTTGGAGTCAGCCTCGTCCAGGTTCAGGAAGGCCAGGGCCTCCCCGACGCTCTGGGCGGTGGTCCAGACCTGACGCGGCTTCCCGTCGACCGAGATCTCCAGTGGACGGCCGTAGGCGACGGTGATCTCCATGCCGGCGGTGATGCGCGTGTCCACGGCGGGCAGGACCACGTCGTGTTCGTCCAGGGAAATGCCCTGAAGCTCCAGGACCTCACCGACGGTGTTCTCACGCACGGCAATGGACGAGGCTGCGCCGTCGACGACGATTTCAATGTCGTTCTTGTGCATCGCCGTCGCAATCCCCGTCGTGGCGACGAGCGCGAGGGCTGCGCCACCTGCGGCTGCGGGGATCCAGAGCTTTTTGCCCATGTGTGTGACGTCTCCAAGGAGTCGGGGACCCGGGAGGTCCGCACCGGGTCCCACAAGGATACCTCTTTTCTGAGGAAATCCCCAGAAAACCTGTGAGACCCCCATTACTGACGCTTTTCCTCGCGGAATCCCTTGAGTCGCAGGCTGTTGAGCATCACGAACACGCTGGAGAAGGCCATGGCCGCACCGGCGATCATGGGGGTCAACATCCCGAGTGCGGCGATGGGGATGGCCAGCACGTTGTACCCGAACGCCCATGCGAGGTTGGACTTGATGGTGGAGTCCGTGGCACGGGACAGGCGCACCGCGTCCACCACGGAGAGCAGGTCGTCGCGCATCAGCGTGATGTCGCTGGCCGCGATGGCCGCGTCGGTGCCCGCCCCCATGGCGATGCCGAGGTCGGCACTCGCCAGTGCGGCGGCGTCGTTGACACCGTCGCCCACCATGGCCACGCGGTGGCCGCCGGAGCGCAGTTCCTCAATGGCGTCGGCCTTGCCCTGCGGCAGGACTCCTGCGCGCACCTGCTCGATGCCCACCTCTGCGGCCACACGCTGCGCGGCCGCCAGGTTGTCCCCCGTCAGAAGCACCGGCTCCAGGCCGAGTTCGCGGAGCCGTACGACGGCGTGCAGTGCCGACGGCTTGAGCTGGTCACCCACCACGATGCGGCCCAGGAACTGCCCGGAACGGGCCACGTAGACCTCGCTGCCGATGACGTCGGACTCCACGCCAGCCGTGGCGTCCACTGGGACTCCCATGTCGTCCAGAAGCACGCGGGACCCCACTGCCACCTCCGTGGACGCCCTTCCGTGGAGGACGACGTCGGCCGTCACTCCCTTACCCGGCACCGCGACGAAGCCAGCCGCCGTGGCGTCGGCGCCGTAGCCCGACTCACCTGCCTGCGTGACCACCGCCTGCGCGATGGGATGCTCCGACCCGGCCTCCACTGCGGCAGCGACAGCCAGCAGTTCGCGCTCGTCGACCCCCATGGCTGGTTCCACACTGAGCACCGACATCGAGCCGGTGGTCAGGGTGCCCGTCTTGTCGAGCACGATGGTGGTGATGCTGCGAGCCTTCTCCAGCGCCTGCGGCCCGCGGATGATGATGCCGAGCTGGGCACCGCGGCCGGTACCGACCAGCAGCGCCGAGGGCGTGGCCAGCCCCAGTGCGCACGGGCAGGCGATGATCAACACGGCGATGCCGGCCGTGAGTGCGAAGGTGAGCCCTGAGCCGAACGCCCAGTGCAGCAGGAAGGTGACTGCGGCAATGCCGATGACGGCGGGCACGAAGAATGTGGTGACACGGTCGGCCAGGCGCTGCGCGTTGGCCTTGCCGGTCTGCGCCTCCTCCACAAGTCGCGCGATCTGCGCAACCTGCGTGGCGGAGCCGACGGCGGTCGCACGCACCACAAGACGCCCCGTGGCGTTGACGGAACCACCCACCAGCGTGCTGCCGGGTGAGACCTCGACGGGCAGGGACTCCCCCGTGATGATGGAGGCATCCACTGCAGAGGTGCCCTCGACGACCTCGCCGTCAGCCGCCACTTTCTCCCCGGGCCGGACGACAATGTTGTCGTTCAGCGACAACTCACCGGCGGGTATCCGGACCTCGACACCGTCGCGCAGGACGACGGCCTCCTTGGCCCCCACCTCCATGAGGGCGCGAACTGCGGCGCCGGCCTCCTTCTTGGAGCGGGCCTCGATCCACCGCCCCAGCAGGAGGAACGCGATGATGGCGGCGGCGGCCTCGAAGTAGACGTTGCCCATGGGGTCCGATCGCCCCAGGGCGAAGGTGAACTCGTGGCGCATGCCGATCATGCCGGCGTGACCGAAGAAGAGTGCCACCACGGACCAGCCGAAGGCGGCGACGGTACCCATCGTGACGAGGGTGTCCATGGTGGTGGTGCCGTGCCGGAGGTTGGCCCACGTGGCGGCGTGGAACGACCGCCCGCACCAGAAGACGATGACCGCCGTCAGGACGAGCGCCGCCCACTGCCACCCCGGAAACTGCAACGCCGGGGCCATCGAAACGGCGACCACAGGGACGGCAAGGGCGAACGCCAGCAACATGCGCGGCTTGAGCACATCGGCCCTGTCCGCCCTCGGGGTCTCCGGGGCAGTGCGTCGCGCGCCGTACCCGGCCTGCTCCACGACGGCGATGAGGGCCTCGGCACTCATCCCGCGCGGCGCCTGGACGGCTGCTTTCTCCGTGGCGTAGTTCACCGTCGCGACGACGCCGTCCACCTTGTTGAGTTTCTTCTGGATCCGGTTGGCGCAGGACGCGCAGGTCATCCCCTCAATGTCGAGAGAGATGTCGACACCGGCCGTCTTCCGGAGGTCCTGCTGGGTGCTGGTCATGCGTTGTTCCCTGATTTCACTGTGGGTGGGTGGGTGGCCGACCGATCGGTCGGAGATGACCTAGGCCTCGACGACGGAGTACTCGCCTGCCTCTGCAACGGCCTCGATGATGGCGTCGAACGGGAGCCGTTCCTCGGACTCCACAAGCATGCTGGCGCTGTCGTAGCTGACATTGACGCCGGTCACGCCGTCGAGTTCGGAGACCTCCTCGGTGATGTGCGCGGCGCAGCGGCCGCAGGTCATACCCGTGATGATGTACCTGGAAATCATTGCTCTTCCTCTTTCGTCGGGCCCCTGGTGGGACTGTTCACTTGGCAAGCCGTCTGATGGCCTGCATGGCTTCGTGCATCTTCTCCTCGGCCACGTCCCCGCCCTCGCGGGCAGCGTTGACCACGCAGTGTTCGAGGTGGTCCTCCAGGAGTCCCAGGGACACCGCCTTCAGGGCACTGGTGACAGCGGAAATCTGGGTGAGGACGTCGATGCAGTACTCGTCGTTCTCCACCATGCGGGCAATGCCGCGGGCCTGGCCCTCGATGAGCCGCAGCCTCCTCAGGTAGGCCTGCTTCTGGGGTGTGTAGCCGTGCTGCGCCGGGGTGGCCACCGCCGGGGCGACAGCTGCCAGTTCGTTGTCCATGCGTCCCTCACTTCCACTGTGCACTATACCCCTGGGGGGTACTTTCGACAAGCATCGGGAGTCACTTGTCCACAGATGAGGGCATTTTTCTGTGGACAGATCGGTGGACGAGGGCTGGCGTGCGCGCCCCTCACGCCCACCGCACGGGCCCTTCGATACACCACGGACGGCACGCCCCCCAGCGGGGGCCCACAAAGGCCGGGCCAACGGGCATTGCCACTAGTCATGCCCTATTCGCGGAGCAATCTGCACGAGATTTCCACCCCGGTGCCTTCTCCGCGATCCGCTTGTTGCCTGGCTGTCCAACGTGTTCCGGCTCCTGTGGAGAACGCCATCCACAGGGGGTCAGCAAGGAGAAAAACGAGTTGTGATCGTCATGCCGGACAGCTCATGGGACTTCTTCCACAGGCCGTGAGGCAGGCTGCTGAATCTGTCCACAGGTCGTCCACAGTGTTGTCCACACATCGTCACGAGCGACCGGCCGGGGAGGTCAAAATGTCAGTGCGTCTGGGCTAACCTTGCCTTCGATCGCCCGTCAGGTGCGGTCGTGGAGAAGGGGGGCGTTTCGTGGCTGCGGAGACGTACAGCGAGGCGAGTATCAGCGAACTGGACCGCACACCCCCCCAGGACCTTGCTGCCGAGCAGAGCGTGCTCGGCGCCATGATGATGAGCAAGGACGCCATCTCCGACGTCGTCGAAACCTTGCGTGGCCACGACTTCTACCGCCCCAACCACGAGACCATTTTCGACGCCATTGTCACGCTCTACGGTCGCGGTGAGCCCGCCGACCCCATCACGGTCTCGGGCGAGCTCGGGAAGACGGGTGACCTGGGCAAGATCGGTGGCCCTGTCTACCTGCACGACCTGCTGGCCAGTGTCTCCATCGCCGCCAACGCCATCTACTACGCCGAACTCGTCCGCGAGAAGGCAGTGCTGCGACGCCTCGTCAACGCTTCCATCCGCATCGCACAGCTCGGCTACATGGGCCAGGGCGAGGTGGACAAGATCGTCGACGAGGCCCAGCAGACCCTCTACGAGGTGACGGAGAACAAGTCGTCGGAGGACTACAAGTCACTGGCCGAGCTCATCCAGCCCACGTGGGACGAGATGGAGGCCATCAGCAACTCCGGCGACGCCCTCTCCGGTGTCCCCACGGGCTTCACGGAACTGGACCGGATCACCAACGGCCTGCACGCCGGTCAGATGATCATCGTGGCCGCTCGCCCCGGCGTGGGCAAGTCCACGTTCGCGCTCGACATCTGCCGCGCCGCAGCCCTTCACCATGACCTGTGCTCCGCCTTCTTCTCGCTGGAGATGAGCCGGACGGAGATCGTCATGAAGGTCCTGAGCGCCGAAGCTTCCATCCCGCTCAACAAGATCCGCGGCGGCAAGATGGACGAGTCCGACTGGCAGCGCATCACGGACAAGTCCGTGATGATGGAGAAGAAGCCGCTGTTCATCGACGACTCCCCCAACCTCACCATGATGGAGATCCGGGCCAAGGCCCGCCGGCTGAAGCAGCGCCACGACCTGCAGCTCATCGCCATCGACTACATCCAGCTGATGAGCTCCGGCAAGAAGGTCGAATCCCGCCAACTCGAGGTCTCCGAGTTCTCGCGACAGATCAAGCTGTTGGCCAAGGAGCTCGAGATTCCCGTGCTCGCACTCAGCCAGCTCAGCCGAAACACCGAGCAGCGCAAGGACGGAATCCCGCAGCTCTCCGACCTGCGCGAGTCCGGCTCCCTGGAACAGGACGCCGACATCGTCCTCATGATCCACCGACCGGAGATGTACACGCAGAGCCCCACCGACGAAGAACGCGGCCAGGCGGCCTTCCACATCGCCAAGCACCGCAACGGCGAGACCGGAAAGATCGACTCCCTCTTCCAGGGTCACTACAGCCGCTTCACCAACCCGCCTTTCTGAGCAGTCCCTCGAAGGGTTCTCGCCGTTTCGACAGACGAGGTCGTGTCCGTGCTTGACTACGCGGCATGCCCCGAATGGTGATCGCGCTGTTGACCGTCGTCCTGACCCTGACCGCATGCGGTTCGGTGACAGGGTCCGCCGGTGGAGCGAAGTGGTTCAGCGAGCCACATGCCCGCAAGCTCGCCACCGCTGTTGCCCGTGGGGACAAGACCACGATCGCCACCCTGGTGGCGGACGGCGCCGACCCGGATGCGCGTGGCACCGAGGACCTCACCATGCTGCAGTGGTCGATCATGTCCAGCAGTGCCGACGGCATGGCCGGCCTCCTCGAAGCGGGGGCAGATCCGGACCTGGTGGGCCGGGACGGGGCGGCGCCACTGAGCAACGCAGCCTTCAACCGCGGTGTGCGCTTCGTGGAACTGCTGTTGTCCGCGGGGGCGGATCCGGACGTGCGGGAGACGATGACGGGCGACACGCCGCTGAAGATCGCCTGCCTTCAGCGGGACGCGCCCGTCTTCATGATGCTGCTCGAGGCAGGCGCTGACCCCGATGGGGCAGACGAGAACTCCGACGCGGTCATCCACACCTGTGCCCGGGTCAATGCCGGAGACCTGGTACTCCTCCTTCTCCAGTCCGGGGCCGATCCCGAGGCGACGACCAGCTCCGGCGCCTCCTTCCAGGACTACTACTTCTCGTATCCGAAGAACGTGCTGAACGAGGCGTCACTGGCTCAACGCGCGACGCTCATCCAGTGGCTCGAGGATCACGCCATTCCCGTGGTCCCGCAGGCCTTCAGCTGAGCGGACACCACGACGAGGCCCCAGCATCGTCCTGAGGAAGCGGTGACGGGGGCCGCGACGCGACGAGAGGGCCGACCCCACTCTGCGGGGACGGCCCTCTCGGCAACGCTGCGTCAGCTCGTGACACCCTGTGCGGCCTGGCGGGCATCATCCTTTGTCTGCTCAACGGCGACGCCCGCGTCACCCCTGACGGTGTCGGCCGAGGACTGCGCCTGGCCAACAACCTGGTCGGTGGCGGCTGCGGCATCCTGCTTGACCTGGCCACCCGCCTCCCTGGCCACGTCGCCGAGCGCCCCGGCGGCCTCCTGCGCCAACGGCTGGAGGTTGTCCTTCGCCTCCATGGCCATCGCTCGAGCCTCTTCGATCAGGGGTTCGGCGGCCTCTTTCAGCTGGTGGGCGGCGTCCCTCTCGCGCTGGGTGGTGGGGATGAGGCCACCGATCAGGGCGCCGACGCCCAACGCGATCAGCCCTGCAGCCAGCGGATTGCCACGAGTCCGGGACTTCACCATCTGCGGGGCGTCGCCGACCGCACCTCGGGCGTCGGCCACCACACCCGCGGCGCTTTCGCGCGCCTGGTCCACGGCGGCGCGGGCTTCCCCGGTCAGGCCGTCGTCGTACGGGTCCTCCGGTTCCCCGAACACACGTGCCGCCAGACTGGCAGCACCCTCCTTCACCTTGTCCACCTGCCCACGGGCGATGTTGCCGGGGCTGGTGCTGTCACCCAGCGCGTTGACGTTGTCGCTCAGTTCGGCGCGGGTGCGCTCGATGCTGCGGCGGATCTCCTCGGGATTGCTCATCGGTTCTTCTCCTCGTGGCCTGTTGCGGCATTCGGGATTTTCTTGACGGTGTCCTGGGTCTTCGGGAGACCCTTGATCTTGTCCAACTCGCTCTTGCCGAGTGCGGCCAGTACACCGGCCACCACCAGCCACAGCACGGTGACGATGAGGCCGCTCCACCCCAGCGCAGGGTCCTCTCCGCCGATCAGTACGGCGAAGGCCCACCACAGCATGAGCGTGAGGGCGATGAGCGCGAGAAGGCCGGCGATGGCGGCGCCCACGAACATGCCGACGCCCTTGCCCGCCTTGCCTGCAGCGTCCTTGGCCTCGGCCTTGGCGAGCTCCACCTCCTGGCGGATCAGCGTGCTCGCGTTCTCCAGCACCTCGGAGGCAATCTCACCCAAGGAGCGGTCCTCGGCCCGGTAGCGCTGGTAGCTCTCGTCGGTCTCACTCACGCCCATCTCCGCGGCGTGCGTGGGGCGTTCCTGGTACTCAGAGGACATCACAGGCCCCTCTGACCACCGTAGGGCGTCGGTGCGGGCGCCGTGAACGGCTGACTCTCGAACCCGGTGCCCCCCTCCGGCTCCATGGACACACCGGGCGTGGCACTGGGCTGGACCCTGTCCTGGCCGCCGTAGCGGGGGCCGCCGGCATAGGCCGGGTCCTCCACTGGAGAGATGGCCGCGGTCTGCGACCCGTAGTACTGCGACGGCACGTCGCGGGCGGGCTGCGGGGCACGTTCCTTGGTCTGCAGGCCGCGCACGATCCGCGCACCCACGAAGCCCACACCGGCGGAGATGGCCAGGAAGGTCAAGGGGTTCCGCGAGGCGTAGCGCCGCACGGAATCAAGCACGTCGGCCGGCTCATTGCGTTCCAACCAGTTGGCGGCATCGTCGAAGAGCACCTGGGCGTTGTTCGCCAGATCCGTGATGGGGCCGGAGTTCTCCGTGGCGCTCGTCATGGCCTGCAGTTCACTGCCAAATGAGCGGGAGAGCTCAGCCAGTCGTTGCTGCCCTGCGCCAGCCTGAGTCTGCAGCTCGGCGACGCCCTCATCCATCAGTCGGCGGCTCTGGTGGCCCACCTCGTGGGCCACGTTGCCAGCCTGCTGCGTCACGGAGTCGGCCACATCTGCCCCGGCCGCAAGAGCCGCGTCCTTCACGGCGCCTGCCTCCCGCTGCGCCGTACCGGCGACATCCCGTGCGCGATCCCCAGCATCGGAGGCGGCCTGTGTGGCCTCGTTCTTCAGATCCTCGGTCCTGTCCCTGTCAGTGGTGGAGCCGGACGTCGTGTCCCGCTGCTCCACGGTTTCCCATCCACTGGCTGCCACGACGTCGATCCGGTCACCGGCAACCCCGGCTGCTTGTCCGAAGTCCACGTCGGTGCCAGCCGTCGGGTCACCGAGGATGTCCGTCTCGGATTCCAGGTCGTCAGGACCCGGGCCGAACCTCTCCTCCCACGTCTCGTTGGCGTCGCCCAACTGCGATCCCGCTCCGTCGCCGGAGACCTCGAATTCGCCACTGGTGTGCTCTTGGTCTGAGTAGGCCACGATTTCCCTCCAAAGAGTTGACATGCCCGTGGGACCTGCCCTGGTCCACCCCAAAAACTGTAGGCAATGGGCGGCCCACTACGTATCACCCTTGCGGGTGGCACAACGGGAGAGCGATTGGCCCCGGCCACATGTGGGGGACCTCGCCCGGAAGGGCAGTAGTGTTTCCATGACGGAAAGAGGAGGAAGCATGGGTTCATCCAACGATCTGGCCCGCCAGATCACAGTCACGGCGAGCGAGATCTTTTGCGTCGTCGGGACACTCTTCGGTATCGGGGTCATCGGCACACGTGTCCAGGAGTCCTCCGGTGGAGCACTGGCGTCGGATGCAACACTGCTGGCACCCGACGGTCCCGCATTCTCCATCTGGTCCATCATCTACGCCGGCCTGCTGGCCTACACCATCTGGCAGTGGCTGCCCCGCAACAAGACGTCGACGAGGCACCGCGCCATCGGCTGGTTGGCGGCGGCGTCCATGATCCTGAATGCCGTGTGGCTCCTGGTGACGCAGGTGGGAGCGATCTGGGTGAGCGTCATCGTGATTCTGGCTCTCGCCGTCGTCCTGGGATCGCTGCTGGGGATCCTCCAGCGCCACCCCGCTGAGGGCACCGCCGACAAGGTGATCACCGACGGCACCTTCGGTCTGTACCTCGGGTGGGTGACTGCTGCCACCTGCGCCAACGTCACGGCGGCGGGAGTGTCCTCCGGGTGGGACCTCGGCACGGTCGGAAACCAGGTGTTGGCCGTCGTCATCCTCATCGTGGCCATCGGGTTGGGCGTCGCGTTCACGTTGCGCCTCGGCCCCCGCTTCACCGTCACCGCCGCCCTCGCCTGGGGGCTGGCATGGATCGGCATCGGCCGCAGCACCAGCGACCCCCAGTCCACTGCAGTGTCGGTGGCGGCCTTCGCCGCCGCCGCGGTCCTGCTGGTGTTCTGGTTCATTCGTTGGCAGCAACAGCGCAGGTCCACCAGCGTCGCATGAGCGTTTCGGCCGAGGGCGCGGCCACCAAGTCCGGCGCCAGGAGGAATCGGGGCATTGCAGCGGTCACGGGAGTGACGGGGGCGGTACTCCTGTTCCTCGGGGTCCAGGTGAAACCCGGCGACGCGAGTTTCTACGTCTTCACTTTCGCGCTGGCGGTCGTGTGGGTCATCGGATCCCTGCTGACCGCACGGAGCCGGACATTCGGGAGCATCCGCGAAGGCAAGTGGCTGCGGGATGTGGGCTGGGGCGTCGCGGGGGGTCTGGTACTGCTCGTGGTCTTCCTTCTGGGGGCGGGCGTCGTGGCACGCATCGACTTCCTTGCCTCACCCGTCGAGGCGCTCCTGGCGCATGCCCGCTTCGGGGCGCTGCCGGTGGTGACGGCCATCACCATCGTGAATGGAGTCACGGAGGAGATCTTCTTCCGCGGAGCCCTGCACGAGTCCATAGGCGGCTCGACCAACCGTCGCCTCATCGGCACGACAATTGTCTACACCCTCGTGACGGGCGCCTCCGGCATCCCGTTGCTGGCGCTCGCCGCCATGTCCATGGGACTGCTGGCCGGGTGGCTGCGGCAACGCACCGGCGCACTCCTGGCCCCGATCGTCGCCCACCTGACATGGTCGCTGGGCATGCTGTACCTATTGCAACCAACACTCGACATCTGGAGGGCACTATGACCACCCGCACCGCACTCGTCACCGGGGCAACAGGCTATGTGGGAGGCCTCGTCGTCGAGCAGCTCCTGAAGGACGGATGGAGCGTCCGCACGCTCACCAGGAGCCCCGAGAAACTCAAGGACCACCCGTGGCACGACAAGGTCGTGGCCATCGAGGGCGACGCCACCGAGCCGCGCGACGTGGCACAGGCCATGGAGGGCGCCAACGTGGCCTGGTACCTGCTCCACTCCATGGGTTCGGGGGAGGACTTTGCGGAGCGGGATGCCCACATGGCGCAGATCTTCGCCGACGCCGCCTCCGCGGCCGGCCTCGAGCGCCTGGTGTATCTGAGCGGACTGCACCCCGACGAAGAACTCTCCGAACACCTCGCCAGCCGTGTCGAGGTGGGCAACAAGCTGCTGGCGTCCGGTGTCCCCACCGCAGTGCTGCAGGCGGCCGTGGTGCTCGGCAACGGATCCATCTCCTTCACGATGCTGAAGCAGCTCGCGGAGCGGTTGCCCGCCGGCGTCGCACCGAAGTGGATCAACAACCGCATCCAGCCCATCGCCGCCCGCGACGTCCTGTACTACCTGGTGGCTGCCGCCGACCTGCCCGCCGACGTGAATCGCACCTTTGACATCGGGGGCCCCGACGTCATGACGTATGCCGGCATGATGCAGCGCTACGCCCGGGCGCTGGGTTTTCAGCCCGGACCCATGCTCACCGCACCCGTCACCACACCCGGCCTTGCGGCCCACTGGATAGGACTCGTGACCGACATCAAGACGGACATGGCCAAGCCACTCATTGGCAGTCTGCTCCACGACACGGTGGTGCGCGAGCACGACATCGACGACTACATCCCTCTTCCGCCCGGCGGCCTCATGGGCTTCGACGACGCCGTCCGCGAGGCGGCCAGGGGTCAGACGTCCAGCACGTGGGTCCGCACGGCCCTCTACACCGCCGGCGTCGTGGGGGTGCTGGCAGCCACCGCTTTCCTCAAGGGTCTTCGCCGCTGAGTCCGCCGTTGGTTGTGGAGACACTCAGGACACGGGCAGGGGCGGGGGGCTCTCGCCCCCGCCCGGTCAGGGGGAGACGTCCAGGCCCGCGAAGATGTCGTCTGCCGGTGCATCGCTGTGCGGGAACGGCTGGCCCCCGGCGAGGATGTAGGCCTCCCCCGCAGTGGGAAGGGCGCGCATGATGGAGAAGAACTTCCAGAAATCCTGTTCCGGATCCACCTGACTGCGGTGGGAGAGCAGGGCATCGGTGCTGCGCTGCAGATACTCCCCGTAGGGCACCACAGCAGCCACCTCGGAGGCCCCGGGGCGACGGGGGCCCGCGTTCTCATCGCGGTCTCCGAAGAGGTCGATTCCCTGCTCCTTGGCGAGCCGGTCAGCCTCCTCCCACATGGCCGGGTTGACGGTGTTCCACAGGATCCTGGAAACCTCCCACGGCTCCCCCAGATCCGGGCGGTGTGCGCGGACGGCGGCGAGCTGCGCCGCGTACATGGTGACGCGGTGTGCCTGAATGTGGTCCGGATGCCCGTAGTTGCCGTGGGGGTCGTAGCTGCTCAGGACCTGCGGCCGGCGCGACCGGATGACCTCGACGAGGTGGTTGCTGGCCTCGAGCAGGTCGGCGTTCCAGAACGCGTTCTCGGGGCTGTCGTCGGGCGGTATCACCTGCCCCCGCTCATCGGTGGCCATGCCCGTGTCGTGGAAGGTCCCGGGACCGCCCAGCCAGATGTGGTCGGTCACCCCCATGACACCGAGGGCGGTGGCGAGTTCCTCGATGCGGTGCTCGCCGAGCTCGGCCGGGGAAAAGTGCTCCCAGTCCGGGACCAGGATTTCGCCGCGTTCGCCGAGCGTGCAGGTGACGAGCGTCACCGCTGCACCCTCCGCAACATAACGGGACAGAGTTGCAGACGACTGGCTGGACTCGTCGTCGGGGTGGGCATGGACCATGAGGAGTCGTCGATCGGCGTTCACGCACCCCAGCGTAACCAATGCAACGCAGCGGGTGTATGGATGCTGATTTGGCACATCGCCCGTGGGACGTTCACTATCATCCTATGACTTTCACCTTGATGGAGCCGGCCGCACAGGACACCTGGTCCGACGCTGACTGGCCTCTGGGCGCGCACGTTGGATCCGACGGCGTCACTTTCGCCGTCCACGCACCAGCCGCCACCCGCATCCAACTCGAGTTGTTCGACGAGGCTGTGGGCGCCGAACCGGGCGCCACCTTCCTGCCCGCCAAAGGCGCCGACGGCGTCTGGCGCGCCAAGATCTCCGGCGTCCTGCTCGGTACCATGTACGCCTACCGGGCGTGGGGCGCCAACTGGCCCCACGACACGTCCTGGACGCCGGGTTCCGGCGCGGGATACATCTCCGACCGGGACGAGTTCGGCAACCGGTTCAACCCCAACAAGGCGTTGTTCGACCCGTACGCCCCCGAGATCTCCCACAACATGTACTCCGACTGCATCCGTGACCTCGGCGCCGACAACGGCGTCTTCGGCACCGGTGAGGACGACTACCACGGCCAGCTCCGCCGGGAGGTGGACTCGGCGCCATACGTCCCCAAGGGCGTGATCATCTCCGACACCACACCCCTGCTCCCGAAGCCCCGCATCCCCAGTGAGAAGTCGACGATCTACGAGGCGCAGGTGAAGCAACTCTGCGGCCACCCGTCGGTGATGCGCCTCGGCGATCTGTTGTCCAAGGAACCCGGATTCGAGGATGTGGCAAACATCCCCGAGGAGTTCGTGGGTACGTACAGGGGTGTCGGCATGATGGCGCCCTACCTGAAGGCACTCGGGTTCACAGCCCTGGAGCTGCTCCCCGTCCACGAGACGAACGCGTCCGAGTCCGACGAAGAAGGATTTACGAACGCGTGGGGGTACATGACGCTGTCGTTCTTCGCCCCGAACCGGCAGTACTCCAGCGACAAGACACTCGGCGGCCCCACCCGCGAGTTCAAGGAGATGGTCAACGCCTTCCACGAGGTGGGCCTGGAGATCTATCTCGACGTGGTCTACAACCACACGGCGGAGGGCGGGAACTGGAACGCTGACGTCGCCACCACTGGATTCACCAACCTCGGCGGCTTCGGGACTGCCGAGTACTACGCCATGACCGGCGAACACGAAATGGTCGACGGCGCCACCGGCACCTCCAACCAGATGAACTACTCCTCCACGGCGGCCAGGAACCTCGTCATGGACTCCCTCACGTACTGGACACGGGTGATGGGCGTCGACGGATTCCGCTTCGACCTGGCCACAGTCCTGGGCCGCAAGCCCGCCGAGGCCGACCCGGACGACTGGGACGCCCAGAAGCGCTTCTTCCCGGACCACCCACTGCTGGTGGACATCGCCGCCTTCGCTGAACACGAACACATTGAGGTCATCGCCGAGGCCTGGGACATGTGGGGCTATGAGGTGGGGAACTTCCCCGCGGGCTGGGCGGAATGGAACGGCCGCTACCGCGACACCGTCCGTGGCTTCCTCAAGGGCGACGGCAACACCGGCGCCTTCCTCGACATGATCAACGGGGACCACCGCCACTTCGCCGACCAGGGCGGCCCCCAGTGCACCATCAACTTCGTGGACGCCCACGATGGTTTCAACATTGCCGACCTCGTCAGCTACCAGGAGAAGAACAACGGGCAGGACTACCCCTTCGGCCCCTCCGACGGTGGCAGCGACGACAACCACTCCTGGGATTCTCGCGGCGATCAGGTCCTGCGACGCCAGCGCGCCCGCAACTTCTGGGTGACGCTGTTCTTCTCCCGAGGCGTCCCGATGGTGGTGGCCGGCGACGAGTTCGGTCGCACCCAGAACGGCAACAACAACCCGTGGGCGCTGAACAGCGTGGCCATGCGCAACAACTACGACATGGTGCCCACCAACAATCCGCAGGCTGTCCCGGTCGCGGACGGGGTGGATGCCTTCTACCACGACAACTTCGGCAGCTTCGACACCGACAGCGACGTCAACGGGCTGTTCCGGTTCGCCACATTCATCGCCAACCTGCGACTCGCCCATGAGTCTCTGCAGACGCGCCAGTACGGGGACCTCGTCGCCGACAACAAGGATGTGTCGTACCTCTACCATTCACCGTCGCTGACCGCTCACCCGGCGCAGGGCGACCGTTCGCTGTCGATCTACATCAACAGCGAGGGCGACAACTTCTGGCTCATGATCAACATGTCGGATGCCCCCGTGGATTTCCGTGTGCCGATGTCCGAGCGCGGCAGGGTGTGGCGTCGACTGATAGACACCCACAGCTGGGCCGAGCCTTCCCACAACTACTGGCCGGAGGGCGAGGGGGAGATCGTGGAGAACGGCGCCCACGTCGACGCCTGGTCCATCGTCGTGTGGCAGGACCAGGACGCACCCGAGCCCGGAACAGCGACGCCTGCATCGCAGGAGTGAGACTCCGCCGGACATCCTGAACAAGGACATGCGCCCTCTCGGGGGCGCATGTCCTTTTCCGTCGGCACAGCGGCCCCACGCATCGCCGCACGGCGTGCGGTGCTAGCGTCGAGGGCGATTGGCCGGGAACGGGGCGAGCTCTCCACCGGGACGAAAAGGAAGTGGTGACCAGCATGGTGTCCGTTGGTCCGCACGCCGTTGAGGCATCGGCTCCTGCGAGTCCCCGATTCCACAGCATCCTGTTCCGGGACCCCACGGATGAGCCGACGGGCGCGATCTCCCCTGTGGGACACTTCGCCGACCTTCGCCTCGACGACATCCTGGCCGCCCTCGCCGGAGTGGCACACTCCGACGCGCTCACGCGGCACTTCACCACACCGCTGCGGGACGCCACCGCAGTGGCCTACCGGCATGAGGTGTTCACGGACCTCGCCCACGCTGACGTGCTCGCTGCCATCAAGAAGTTCTCGGACGCCATGGACGCACGCCACCAGGTCCTGGAGCAGGTGCAGCGTGCCCGCCACCGCCTCCAGCAGCAATCACTGTCCCTGGAACTCCTCGCGACCTACGCCGACGCGGCGCGGACGCTGGCCAGTGACCTGCAGGCACTCCACCTGGGCTCCACCGCGCTCCGTTCACTGCGCGCAGCGCTGGAGGACCTGGTGCATTCCCCCACGTTCATCGCTTCCGCCGCGACACTCGCCACCCTGCAGAACGCAGGATCGGCCGTGCGCTACACGGTGCGCATTCAGGGCTCCCGCGTGATCGTGAGCCGCTACGACGGGCAGGGTGACCACGGGGCCGAGGTGCGCTCGATCTTCGCCCGGTTCCGGCACGACACCCCGGGGGCGACCCCCGGGGTGTCATCCGACTCGCTTCGAGTCGACGCCGTGGAGTCACGGATACTCGACGGCGTCGCGGTACTCCACCCCGAGCTCTTCGCGGCCCGGGACGCCTTTCTGGCCGGGCCGGACGGCCGCATGGACCCCCTCATCACGCGCCTGCACCACGAGCTCCCGTTCTACCTGTCGTGGCTGGGCCTGATCCGTCCGCTGCAGCACGCCGGCCTGACGTTCTGCCTCCCACAGGTGACCGAGAACACCTCGGAAATCTCCGTCGAGGACGGCTTCGACCTGGCACTGGCCCTGGCCACCGTCCCCACAGGTGCAGCGGTGGTCTGCAACAGCTTCCGGTTGTCGGGTCCTGAGCAGATCGTGGTGGTCACGGGTCCGAACAACGGGGGCAAGACCACGTTCGCACGCATGGTGGGCCAACTCTTCCACCTCGTGGGCCTCGGAGTCCCTGTGCCGGGCCGCTCGGCACGGCTGACCCTGCCGGACGTCGTCTTCACCCACTTCGAGCAGGAGGAGGGCGCCCCGACGCTGACGGGCCGGTTCCTCGACGAGCTCCAGCGGGTCCACACCATCCTTCGGGAAGCCACGCGCGACAGCGTGGTGATCCTGAACGAGAGCTTCAGCTCCACGAACCTCCGCGACGCTGTGACAGTCGCCACCGAGGTGATGGAGACGCTCCTGGAACGCGGCTGCGTTGGCGTGTACGTCACGTTCATGGACGAGTTGGCCGCGCTGGATGACCGGAGTGTCAGCATGGTCCCCCGTGTGGTGCCCCAGGACCCGGCCACGCGAACATTCATCCTGGACCGCGCCCCCGCCGACGGCCGGGCCCACGCCTGGGCCATCGCGCAAAAGTACGGGCTCACCCGGGAAAGCCTCCTCGCACGGATGCGTCCATGAAGGCGTTCCTCATGCACGTGGACCGGGACTTCGTCGTCGCCCCCGCCCTGCGGGATGCCACCTTCGACGCCATGCTCTCAGGCAATCCGTTCGCGCTCGCGAAGGCAACCAGCGACACCCCCTCCCCGCCATCGCAGGGGCGGGCCGTGCACGAACTGCTCACGGAGGACCTGGGACTCGAGGCCCTCTGCAGTGCCATGGCCGAGGGCGACCCGTTCATCCACGAAACTGCGCGGCGGGCGCTGCTCTCAGGGTTGACGGCCCCGGAGGCCATCGACTACCGGCAGGCCGTGGTGGCTGATGCCCTCAGGAATCCGGGCGCGGTCAGGGACCTTCACGCGCTGGCCGTCCGGGCCATCGAGCACGAGCGCAACCCCGGTACCATCTTCCGGCCCACCGAGGATCCCGAGTCCCTCCTCGCGTGGTCGGTCAAGGTGTTGGAACTGGAGGTGGGCGTACTGGAGGAATTGCGGGCCGTCGCCGATGCCGAAGCCCAGCGTTTCCACTCCGAAGGGTTCCGCCGGTTCTTCGCCATGATCGCCTCCGACCTTGACGACGGGTACCTGGAACTGCTCCGGCTGCAGCTCCGCGAGCTGAGGTTCGACGGCGGGATCCTGGCGAGCGCACGGCTCGGGCGCGGCGACGCCAGCTGCGACTGGGTCATTCACCGCACGCCCGGATCATCGTGGCGGCAGCGCTTCGGTCTGGGCTCCCGGACCCCCGCGCATGCCTTCGACGTCTCACCGGCGGACGCCCCCGGTCAGCGGGCGCTCTCCGCCCTCCGCGCCAGAGCGCTGGGCGACGTCGCCGCTGCAGCCGCCCAAGCAGTGGGAGGAGTCAAGGACTTCTTCACGATGCTGCGGCTCGAGCTGTCCTTCCTCGTGGGGTGCCTCAACCTGCACTCGCGTCTCACCAGCGGCGGCCACCCCCTCTGCATGCCGGAAGCCGTGGCCCCCGGCGGCCACCACCTGGCAGCGCACGACCTGCGCGACGTCGCTCTGGCACTCGCCTCTGGGTCCTGCGTGGTGGGCAACGACCTGGAGGCCGACGGTGCCGCCCTCGTGGTCATCACGGGCGCCAACCAGGGCGGCAAGTCCAGCCTCCTGCGCGCCATCGGGATGGCCCAGCTGATGATGGGGGCAGGCATGTTCGTGTGCGCCCGGTCGTTCCGCGCAAGCGTGGCCGCCGGGGTCCTCACACACTTCACGCGCGGGGAGGACACCTCCCTGCGCGGCGGGAAGCTCGATGAGGAACTGCAGCGGATGAGTCACCTCGTTGACCACGCAACATCGGACACGCTCCTGCTGTGCAACGAGTCGTTCGCCTCCACCAATGAGAGGGAGGGCTCCGAGATCGGCCGCCACGTCATCTCGGCCATGCTCGACAGCGACATCACCGTCGTCCTCGTCACCCACCTGTACGAGCTCGCCGAACACCTGCGGGCCGACCAGCACCACCGGTCGCGCTTCCTGCGCACCGAGCCCCACCCCGACGGAACCCCCTCCTTCCGGATGGTCCCGGGCCTGCCGCAGCCCGACCACCAGGAGGCGCTCGCCTGGAGGGGAATACTGTCGACGGGGTCCCCACCCTCCTGACATCCATCGGGATTCTGCGTTCACCGCCGCCCGCGACGGGTGACCCACTGAGTGTGAGCCCATGCAACAGCAGGATCCGGAGCAACCACGTCACTCGGTGCGCATGGAGTCCGACGCACTGTACGGCGCCCTCGCCGCCGGTGCCTCGGGCGCCGTCCTCGAGCTGATCATCGCTCTGGTGTTCCCCACGGTGCATGGGCAGGCCTCAACTCGTTTGGCATGGCCGCCAGCACCTCTGTGGGTGCGGCGGCGGCGGCGGCAGTGGTCGCGTACCGGCGGATGCGGGGTATGAGGGGCCAGGAATGGCGTTCGTCCCTGTCCGCGTGGACGTTCACGCTCAACACGATCTCGGTGGCGCTGGTCCACGCGGTCATCGCTGCGCTCGCCACCGCGATGACACCTTGACATGGATTGAACAAGCGTTCAGTATATTGAACATGAGTTCAACGCCCGAGGATCTGAGCACGGCCGCCCGCATCCGGACCGCTGCGTTCGGGCTGTTCGCCGAACACGGCATCCGCGCGACCACCGTGCGCATGGTCGCCGACGCGGCCGGTGTCTCCGCGGGCCTGGTCCTGCATCACTTCGGCAGCAAGCACGGCCTGCGGACCGCGTGCGACGAGTGGCTGCTGGAGCGGCTGGGACGCGACAAGACCGCCACCGTGCAGGGCGACAGCGCCGCCGTGGGGGAGATGACGTCCCAACTGGCGGAGCTCAGCCCGTTCATGGACTACATCGTGGCCGGCCTGTCAGAGGGAGGCGAGGGTGCCGACAGGCTGTTCGACAGGGTCTGCGACATGACCGACGACATCATCACCGAGGGCACCCGGGCGGGCACCATCCGGGAACCCGCGGATCGTGTGGCCTGGGTGACAACGCTGACCGCGCTGTCCTGCGGCGCCAGCATCCTGGGAGGGCAGGTGGCCCGGCGACTCGGCGGGCAGAAGCTCCTCGACCCCGTCGTGTACACACGTTACGCGCTCGCCAGCGTCGAACTGTTCACGTACGGAATGTTCACCGACGACCGCTTCATGACAACGGTGATCAACGCCCTGGGCGACGCGTACCCGCCGCCCGGAAGCACCACAGACCCCGAAGCGCCCCGCGACACACCGCAGGAGGACCCATCATGAGCAACGCCATCGAGATCACCGGTCTGACCAAGACGTTCGGGCACACCGTGGCGCTCGACGAGCTGGACCTGAGCGTTCCCACCGGTCAGATCCACGGCTTCCTCGGCCCCAACGGCGCCGGGAAGTCCACCACCCTTCGTGTCCTGCTGGGCCTCCTGCGCGCGGACTCCGGCACGGCCCGGCTTCTGGGCGGCGACCCCTGGCAGGACGCACCGAGCCTCCACCGTCGACTCGCGTACGTCCCGGGCGACGTGAGTCTGTGGCCCAACCTGTCGGGTGGCGAGGCCATCGACCTGCTGGGGCGCGCCCGCGGCGGCCTCGACAAGGCCAGGCGGGAGGACCTCATCGCACGCTTCGACCTGGACCCCCGCAAGAAGGGTCGAAGCTACTCCAAGGGCAACCGCCAGAAGGTGGCGCTCATCGCGGCCCTGGCGAGCGACGTGGAACTACTGCTGCTGGACGAGCCCACCTCAGGGCTTGACCCACTCATGGAGCGGGTGTTCGCCGACATCATCCGCGCCGAGCAGACGGAGGGCCGAAGCGTCCTGCTCAGCTCCCACATCCTGTCGGAGGTGGAGGCGCTGTGCGACCACGTCACCATCATCAAGAGCGGCAAAGTCGTGGAGTCCGGTTCGTTGGAGGAACTGCGTCACCTGCAACGCATGCACGTGACGGCCACGCTGCGCCACACCCACATCGACATCGACTCCATCCCCGGGGTCCATGACGCCGTCATCGACGGCACGCGTGTGAGCATGCAGGTGGATGCCCAGCAGATGGGGGCTCTCATGTCAGCCCTCAGCGCTGCCGGGATTGAGACCCTGACCTCCACGCCCCCCACTCTCGACGAGTTGTTCGTGCGGCACTACGAGGCGGCGGTGTGACATGACCGGATTCACCACGGTGCTGCGGTTGCTGTTCCGGCGCAACTGGGTTTTCTGGCTGATCTGGGTGGTGGTGCTGGCCATGCTGATGCCCGCGACCCTCTCCCAGTACGCCACGCTCGTTCCCGCCGGGAGTGCGGGCGAGCTGATGCTCGAGGGCCTGGCCGGCGACCCCACCATGCGCGCGATCCTCGGCCCACCCTTCGACCTGACGCTGGCGGGGGGTTTCGCCTTCTGGCGCGTGGGCGCCTTCACCGCCATCGCCGCCGCCATGATGAGTGGGCTCGGCATCATCCGCGCCACCCGGGCCGAGGAGGAGGAGGGCCGGATCGAGCTGATCCGGTCCGGCGCGGTGGGCCGGCACGTGCCGCTCGCAGCCGCCGTCGCTCTGGCCCTGGTCTGGAACCTGGTCCTGGGCGTTGCGGTGACGGCCTCGATGGCAGCACTGACAACGCCGTGGGCGGGGGCCCTCGCCTCAGGACTGGCCATCGCGTTGTGCGGTGCGACCTTCACCGGCGTTGGCGCGGTCATGGCGCAGCTGTTCACGAGCGCCCGCACAGCCCGCTACTGGACGCTCGGCATTGCACTGGGCGGTCTGTACCTCCTGCGGGCAATTGTTGACGGTTCCCAGCAGGCCGGGGTGACCAACCGGCTGCTGGACGCCCTGCAGTGGGCCAATCCCCTCTCCTGGCCGGCCCTCGTGCGGCCCTACGCCGACGAACGGTTCTGGGTACTGCTGCTGCCCGTCGCACTGACCGCGCTGCTGCTGGCTCTGGCGTTGGTGCTCGAGTCCCGACGCGACCACGGCTCCGGTATCCGGGCCAGTTCTCCCGGCCGCGCGGAGGCGGCGCCGTACCTGTCGAACGTCTGGGGACTGGCCTGGCGGCTGCATCGTGGCGGCGTGATCGGATGGAGCGCGGGCATGGTCATCGCCGCCGCCGGCATCGGGCCGCTCGCTCACCAGGTCACGGGGCTCATCGCGAGCAACAGCGCCTATTCGGAGATGCTGCGCAGGATGGGCGGCGGGGCAGAAGGAATCGTCGACGCCTTCTACATCGCCATGCTGGGGATCCTGGTCACCTTCATCGGCCTGATGGGTGTCTCGATGCTTGGACGGCTGAACAGCGAGGAGACGGCAGGCCATGCGGAGGTCATGCTCGCCACTGCCACCCCTCGCACCGCGTTGGCGGGGAGCCACCTGGCCATCGGCGGCGGTTTGGCCGTCCTGCTCTCGCTGATGACCGGCGCCCTGCTCGCCGTGACCGCATCCAGCAGCGGGACCTGGGAGGCCCTGGGCACGGGAGCCGCCGCAGCAGCAGCCCTGCTGCCGGGGACCGTGGTCGTGGTGGGGCTCGCCATGCTGCTCATCGGCTGGGCGCCGCGCGCGTTCTCCATCGTGTGGGCCGTCATCGGCTGGTCGATCTTCGCCTCGTGGGTCGGTGCGTTGCTGCAGTTCCCGGACTGGCTTTTGCGACTGCAGCCCTGGGGTCACCTCCCCAAGCTCCCCACGGACGACCTCACCTGGAGTGCCATCGTCGTGGAGTCCATCATCGGCCTCGCACTGCTCGGGTTGGGCCTCGCCGGCTACCGCCGACGTGACATCCGGGGCCGCTGAGACGCAGCACGCGCCGGACCCGTCGGGGCCCGGCGCGTGACGTCGATGAGGATGGCCTCAGAGAATGCCGTCGTGCTTCCCCGCATCGCCCAGAACCTGGTCGGTCTCGGGCTCCTTCTCGGTGACGTCCTCGGACAGGTCACTGGAGAAGGTGGCTGCCTCCGCGGGGATGGAGGTCTCACCGTCGTTCACGGCCGACTCGGTGGTCCCGTCCTGCTTGGGTGACGTGCTGCGGTTCACCACCTCGCGGCCCTTTTCCGCCAGATCGCGGTAACCGCGCGACAGGTCCTCGGCGAAACGGCTCAGCTGGTCAGAGAGTTGGTCCAGGAACGAGTTGGCCTTAGCGCCGTCCTCCTCCGGATGTGCGTCAACGTACTGCTTCCTCTGCTCGTCGTAGAACGCCTTGGCCTTCTCCCCCACGAGTCCGGCGAATCCAGCTGCCGCGTACGCCGTCTCCGTGGCGAACTTGATGGCCGCATCCCCCACCTTCTCCGGGGTGATCCTGTCGTCATCCTTGGTGCTCTCGAGACCCTCGGCTGGCTCGTGCGCCTCCGCCGCGGCCTGGTCGGAGGCCTGCTTGTCCTCCGGGTTCTCGTTGATGGTGCTCTCGTTGATGTTGTATTCAGTCATGGGTGGTCCCTTCTTCACTGTGTCGTTGCTCTCCAGTGTGGTGGCCAAGGGGTGCACCGACAAGGGGCAAGGGTTCGAGGGACCCGGATTCATCCCTCAGCGGGGTCAGAGCCGGGTGGAGGCAACGCCGTCGGCGACGAGCCGACCGTCCTTGTACGGCAGGACGGCATGGAACTGCCGGGGATCGTCGTCGAAGACCCACGGAAGGAAGTGACGGTCGCCCTCCCACATCGGCAAACTCCCCAGTTCGCTGATGGGAACCCATTGCAGGGGGCCGTCATCATTGCGGGCGGGGGGTTCGCCGTCGAAGCCGTCGATGATGAAGACCAGCCCGAACCAATCGGAGCCGTCGGACCCGAAACCGGGCCAGGCGATGGTGCCGCGCAACGTCAGCGACGTGGCGGCAATGCCTGCCTCCTCCATCAGTTCCCGCTTCATGCAGGCGACGGCGTCCTCGCCGGGCTCCAGCTTCCCGCCGAGCCCGTTGTACTTGCCCTGGTGGTCGTCGCCGTCGCGCTGCCGGTGCACCAGCAGTACGTCGTCGCCCCGCCGGACGTATCCCAGGGTCCCGATGATCGCTCGCCTCACGTCCCCCAACGTAGCCTTCGGCGTTCCCCGCATACGATGGGGTCATGTCGAAAGCCCTGAATCGCATCACCCCTTGGATCGCCGGCGCCGCCCTGGTCGTCACACTGTCCGCCTGCACGGGCGAGAACAGCCAGGAACTCGCTGCGACGCCGAACACGGCCAGCGTGCAGCCCACCGACCCCTCGGCGCCCATGGAGCCGGAGACCAGCCCCGGCGTGGAGGAAACCAGCCAGCAGTTCGAGGGAACCACGTCGGAGGAGACCATCACCGCCAACCAGATGGAGATCGTGATCCCCACAGGGCTGCGCATCCCGGAGGACACGCTGGTCACCAAAGCCGAACCCAACTCCATCATGATGGCCGATGAGGACCCCACGGCCGTCACGGAAATGGTGATGGCCAGCGCAGCCGAGGCCGGCTACGAGGTGTACGGGGAGATTCCGGGCGGCTCGGTGCTCGTGGGCCACGGCAACGCCGTGATGTTCACGGCGTTCCCGCAGGTCCAGCAGATCACGTGGGGCCCCGAGGTCATGAAAGACGTTCTGGCCACGAACTGATCGCCCTCCCCGCTCCCCCCTGACTGTTCATATCTGTCACATCACCAAAGCCACGTCGCAGCCCCCGGAAACGTAGTCTGGGGCGATGAGGCTGGAAACTGTGGGGAGTTCGTATCTGGCGATGCCGGAGGGCACCGGCCCGTTTCCCGGCGTGGTGGTGGTCCACGAGGCGTTCGGCCTCAACGACAACATCCGTGACATCTGCCGCCGGTTCGCCGACCAGGGGTACGCGGCGCTGGGCGTCGACCTGTTCGAGGGTCGGAACCGGGCCGTTTGCATGGCACGCATGATGGCGGGGGCCCTTGCCGGCAACCTCGACCACAAGGGCGTGCCCGAACTGAAAGCGGCCCTCACGCAGCTGGGCGCGCTGCCGGAGGTGGATGCGGAGCGTATCGGCGCCGTGGGGTTCTGCCTGGGCGGCACGATCATCATGACCTGGGCGTGCACGGATGACCGGCTCAACGCGGTGGCACCGTTCTACGGTGTGGCGCCCCGCTCCGAGGAGGCCATCCGTCGCATGTGCCCGGTGGTCGGTTCCTGGCCCGGAAAGGACTTCACCACGAAGGCCGCCCACAAGGTCGACGTCGAGCTGCTCGCCGTGGGGACGCCGCGCGACATCAAGGTCTACCCGCAGGCCAAGCACTCGTTCTTCAACGACCAGGGCCGCAGTCACGACCCGGAAGCAGCCGCCGACTCGTGGCACAGGGTGCTGGCCTTCTTCGACGAGCACGTCAAGGCCGGCGAGGCGTCCTGAGGGACACCACCACCCACCGCCTGAGTGGGCCTGCCCACCACCGTGTCGGACGGGCGTGGCTCAGCCGACGCGCCGCAACCAGCCATGCCTGTCGGCCGCGCGGCCGTACTGGATGTCCAGCAGGTGCTGGCGGAGCTGCTGGGTGCGGGCGCCGGGGGTGCCGTCGCCGACAGCCTCCTCGCCGTGCTCGGGCGAGTTGAAGCCGACGATGGGCGTGATGACCGCGGCGGTGCCACAGGCGAAAGCCTCGGTGATGTGGCCGCTGGCCAGACCCTCGCGCAGCTCGTCAACCGAGATCGGGCGCTGCACAGGGGTGAGCCCGTGCTCGGGGGCGAGCGTGAGGATGGAGTCGCGGGTGACGCCCTCCAGGATGGTGCCCAGCGCCGGGGTCAGCAGTTCGTCGTCGGCGGTGATCATCATGAAGTTCATGGTTCCGCACTCCTCCAACCACTTGTGCTCGGCGCCGTCGGTGTAGAGCACCTGACCGCACCCGTGCTGCTGCGCCTCGACGGCGGCTGCCAGGCTGGCGGCGTAGTTGCCACCGCACTTGGCAGTGCCGGTGCCGCCCGCTGCGGCACGCGTGTAGTTCGGAGTGATCCAGAGCTTCACCGGGTCCGGGTAGTACGCGCCGGCCGGCGTCGCCAGGACGGAGTACAGGTACTGCTTGGCCTCGCGCACCCCCAGGTAGGGCTCGTCGGCGATCTGGAACGGTCGGATGTAGAGGCTCTGCTCGTTGCTGTTCTCGGGGACCCACACGCGTTCCAGATCCACCAGCTCCATGACGGAGGCCAGGAACAGTTCCTCGGGCAGCGGCGCCATCTGCAGTCGCTGCGCGGAGCCCACGAAGCGTCTGGCATTGCGCTCGGGCCTGAACAGCCAGACGGAGTCATCGTCGTGGCGGTACGCCTTGAGGCCCTCGAAAATCTCCTGCCCGTAGTGCAGCACGGCCGCGGCGGGGTGGAGGGTGAAGTTGGCCGTGGGCACGATCCGCGGGTTCTCCCAGCCACGACCCTCGGTGAAGTTCACGACGGCCATGTGGTCGGTGTAGAACCTTCCGAATCCGGGGTCGGCGAGCGCGGCCTCGCGCTCCGAGTCCGGTGTCGGGGTGGAAGATCGTTGCAGGTCAAGGAGCGCCATGGGCGAAACCCTATCCGACACGCCTGTCCGCACTTCCCCCGCGTTCACGTCCGGCGGCCCAGCTCATCACCGCAGGCGGGCGAAGACCGCACCGCCCGACTGGGTCACCGATCTGGCCGGTGGGCAGCATCGGCACCGAGATGCCGTACCAAGGTCAAAGGTTGAACGCCTCGAGCCGCCGCCAGCAACTGCGCAACGGTGCGGAGCAACCCTCTGGCGCCGTCGCGATCGATGAGTTGACCCCGGATGCAGCCCGTCATGGACGCGATGCTCACGCCCGTTGCTGCAAGGCTGTCCGGGCCCTTGGTCGTCCAGTCCCGGATCTCCGCGTCAGGGCCAAGGGCGTGCATTGATGCCAGCCGTGTGGTCCAAGGCAGCTCTGCGTGAAGAGCATCTCAGCGCTGGCGGCACGCGTGAACGGCGAGCTCAGTCCGAGCTCGCCGTTCAGCTTGCGCAGAAGTGCCCCTCACTCCTCGCGCTTGAACGACATCGTCGCGGCGTGAGCGCCGGATTCGGAGGGCCAGCGTGACGTGATGGCCTTCAACCGGGTGTAGAACTTCACGCCCTCGGGGCCGTGGATGTGGGTGTCGCCCATGAGCGAGCCCTTCCAGCCACCGAAGGAGTAGTAGGCCACGGGCGTCGGGATGGGAACGTTGATGCCCACCATGCCGGCTTCCACGTCGAGCTGGAAGGCGCGGGCCATGCCGCCGTCGTTGGTGAAGATCGCGGCGCCGTTGCCGAATTCGGAGGCATTCACGATCTCGATGGCCTCGGCGTAGGTGTCGGCGTGCACGATGGTCAGGACCGGTCCGAACACCTCCTGGGTGTAGACGGGGGCGTCGAGGGCGACGTCGTCGAGGATGGTGGGGCCGAGCCAGAAACCACCGGCATGGCCGTCGACGGTGAGACCGCGGCCGTCCATGACCACGGAGGCGCCGCGCTGCTCGGCATCATCGATGAGGCCGACGATGCGCTCCTTGGCGGCGCTCGAGATGACTGGGCCCATCTGGACACCCTCGTCGAGCCCGTTGCCCACCCTGATGTTCACGGCGTGCTCCTTGACGAGCTCGGCCAGCTTCGGGCCGACCCCACCCACTGCCACCACCACGGGCAGCGCCATGCAGCGCTCCCCCGCTGCACCGAACGCGGCAGCGGAGATGTGCTGGGCGGCGAACGCCAGGTCGCAGTCCGGCATCACAATGGCGTGGTTGTTGGCGCCACCGAGGGCCTGGACACGCTTGCCGTGGGCGATGCCCTTCTGCTGCACGATGCGGGCCACGGGGGTGGATCCGACGAAGGAGATGGCGTCGACGCCGGGGTGCTCGATGAGGGCGGTGACCACGTCGACATCACCGGCCACCACGTTGAACACGCCGTCGGGGAGGCCTGCCTCCTTGTAGAGCCGCGCGATGATCAGCGACGCCGTGGGCGTCGGTGTGGCGGGCTTCAGGATGAAGGCGTTGCCGGTGGCAACGGCCACCGGATGCATCCACATGGGCACCATGACGGGGAAGTTGAACGGGCAGACGCCGGCCACCACACCCACGGGCTGGCGGATGGAGTGGATGTCGACGCCACTGGAGACGTCGAAGGAGTACTCACCCTTGAGTGCGGCGTTGATGCCGCAGGCGAAGTCCAGGGTCTCGCGGCCGCGCTGGATCTCACCGAGGGCGTCGTTGTAGTCCTTGCCGTGTTCGGCGACGATCGCCTTGGCGATCTCGTCGGAGTGTGCCAGCACGAGCTCGCGCATCCTGAACATGATGGCGGTCCTCTTGGCCAGCGACGTCTTCGCCCAGCCCTTCTGCGCCCGGCGGGCCACCTCCACGGCATGCTCGACATCAGCCTTGCTGGCCGCGAGCAGTTCGCCCTCGACCTGGCCGGTCGCCGGGTTCTCCACGTCGATCCTGTGCGTGGGGGTGCCCTCGTAGGGGGCTCCGTCGATCCAGTGGGTGATGGTGGTCGTCATGCTGTCCAGCCTTTCAGTCGCGGTTCTTGCAGGCGTTCTCGGTCACGCATTGCGCACATCGCAGAGGCCGGCGCCGTCATGGCGCAGCCACACAGACCAATGTTTGTTCATACATTAGCCCGAGAACCGCGTACTGGCAAGTGGTGGGACACGCGAGGATGGTGCCAACACCCCGTCATCCTTGACAGTACAAATGGCCCTCAGTAGCGTTCACAGGAGCTCAAGACTTGCAGAGAGGCAACGATGAACGACTCCGTACAACCCCACTCCCTGGCCCTGCTGGGCATCGGCCGCATCGGGATCATGCATGCCCGTATCCTCGCCGCCCACCCCCTGGTCGAGCGCCTCGTGCTCGCCGACGTGGACCCGCAGCGGGCCGCCCAGACCGCCGCGGAACTGGGCTGCGAAAGTGCGCTCGTCGAGGTGGTGCTGGACCCCGACAATCCCCTTTCCCTGGATGGTCTCGTCATCGCCACCGGCACCGACACGCATGCGGACCTTCTCATCACCGCCGCCACGATCGGCCTGCCCACCTACTGCGAGAAGCCCATCGCACTGGACCTCGAGCAGGCACTGGCCGCCCAGCGGGCACTGGAGGAGGCACGGCTGCCCCACCACATTGGCTTCCAGCGACGATTCGACGCGGGCTACACCCGTGCACGGCAACTCCTCGAGGCCGGCGAGCTCGGGGAACTGCGCCGATTCCACGCCCTCACCTGCGACCCCCAGCCCCCCGCCGACCGGTTCATCCCCGGCTCCGGCGGCGTCTTCCTGGACTGCAACGTCCACGACTTCGACATCCTGCGCTGGGTCACGGGGCGTGAAGTGGTGGAGGTGTATGCCACCGGATCCGCACGCGGCTCGAAGGCCTTCGCGGAGAACAACGACTTCTCCGACTCCGTGGCCATCCTCACCTGCGACGACGGCACCGTCGGCAGCGTGCACTCCTCCCGCTACAACGGGCAGGGATACGAGGTACGCCTCGACCTCATGGGGACGCAGGGCTCCGCCAACGTCGGGCTGGACAACAGGGTGCCGTTCCGGTCCGTGGAGGACGGCGTCGAGTTCCCGCCGGAGGCGCCCTGGGACGACTTCATCGCCCGGTTCCTGCCCTGCTACGAGCGGGAGCTGGACCACTTCCTGCGCAACACCATGGTGGGTCTGCCCAGCGCCTGCACCGCCGGGGACGCCGTCGAGGCCCTGAAGATTGCGCTGGCCTGCAACAAGTCCCGCGACGAGCACCGCCCCGTCAGGATCTCCGAGATCCTCTGAGTTTCCGATCCCGCGGCGGGCGGAACACACACGAACGCTCCCCGTGGTGGCCACTGGATCAACCAGCCGCCACCACGGGGAGCGTTCGTGTTGAGCGACGGGATCACCGTCGTTCACGTGAGCGTCAGAGAATTTCCTGGACGTCCGCGTCGTTCATGTTCTCGGGTGTGACCCACACGGACTCGGAGACAATGTTGGTTTCCGCCGGCATGGTGCCCTTCGAGGCGTCGACGAGCATCTCCACGGTCTTGTAGCCCATCCCAAACGGGTTCTGGACGACGACGCCGAAGATCTTCGACTCCTCCAGGAGCGTCAGAACGTCGGGCGAGGCGTCGATGCCGATGACGGTGGTCTTCATGGACTTGGCGGCCACTTCGTCGGCGATGGCGATGACGGAGTCGTCGTCGGTGCCGAAGAAGCCCACCAGGTCGGGGTGCGCCTGCAGGATGCCCTGGGCCTTGTCACGGGACTTGGCCGGGTCGGACTCGCCGTTCTGGACGTCGACCACCTCCATGTCTGGGGCATTCTCCGTGAGCCAGTCGCGGAAACCGTCGCGACGCTCACCGGCAGTACCCACCTCGCCGTGGGCGATGATGGCCACCTTGCCCTTGCCGCCGGCGGCCTCGGCCAGCTTCTCCGCGGCCTCCGCACCCATGCCCGCGTTGTCGGAGGCGATGGTGGTCAGCGGCACGTCGGAACCGCCGAGCGGGGTGTCGAAGATGATGACGGGGATCTCGGCAGCCTTGGCATTCTCCAGCAGGCGCGGGGCGCCGTCCTGTGCGCCGTCCTGCGGGGCGAAGCCGATGCCGATGGGCTTGTCGTTGATGGCGGACTCCAGCTGGTTGAGCTGCTTGTCACCCTCGGACTCTGTGTCGGGGCCGTTGAAGACCACCTCGACGCCCAGCTCCTTGCCGGCCGCCATGGCCCCTTCCTTGACCTTGCTCCAGTACTCGGACGCGTTGGCCTTCGCAACGAGGGTGACGCGACCGCCGCCCCCCGTGCTGGGGCTCTCGCCGTCGGAGGTGACGTCCTCGGGGCTGCAGGCTGCGAGGCCGCTGACGGCCAGGGCGGCGCCCAGTGCTGCGGCGATCATCTTCTTCACGGTGTTGTCTCCTTGGTGTGGGGGGTTCTGCGGTGGGTGACGATGGGGGGTTTGTGCGGTGGTGAGCCTGGCTCACTCCTCCTTGCCGCCGCGTCGCACGATGTCGACGAAGACGGCCAGGAGGACGACTGCTCCCAGGACGACCTTCTGCCACTGGTCCTGGACGCCCATGACGGTCAGGCCGTTGAAGATGGTCTGGATGGTGACGGCGCCGATGACCGCACCGAAGATGGAGGCGCGGCCGCCGCGGAGCGACGTCCCGCCGATGACGGCGGCGGCGATGGCATACATCTCGTAGCCCTGGCCCAGGGTGGGCTGCGCGGCCGAGAGTCGCGACGACATCAGGATGCCGGAGATGCCGGTGAAGGTACCGCCGATGACGTAGGCGAGCATCTTCCAACGGCGCGTGTTGACGCCGGAGATGCGGGTGGCCTCCTCGTTGGAGCCGATGGCCAGCGAGTAGCGGCCCACGGCGGTCTTGTTCATGAGGACACCGGCGACGATGGCCAACGCGATGAGGATCAGCACGGCGTTCGGGACCCCGGGGATGAGTTGCCCGATGGCGATCTGGTCATAGCCCTCGACGCTGCGCAATGAGATGGTCTTGCCATCGGCCAGCACCAGCGCGGTGCCCCAGGCGACCATCATCATGGCCAGCGTCGCGATCATGGGCTGCATTCGCACGTAGGACACGAGGAAACCGTTGATGGCGCCGAGTAGTGCGCCCGCGAACAGGGCTCCGAGGATCCCGATCCAGATGGGGAGTCCGAGGCCACCCGTCTGCGCGATGAGCAGGGCAGCGAAGACCGAGGTGGCCGCCATTCCGAACCCGGGCGTCAGGTCGATCCCGCCGGTGGCGATGACGAACGACAGGCCCAGGGCCTGGATGCCCGTCACCACGGAGGCGAGCAGCAGGGAGGAGATATTGCCCCAGTTGGCGAAGTTCGAGTTCATCACGGAGAAGAACACGACCAGCATGATGAGGACCAGCACCACCATGCCCTGCTGGATGAAGGCCTTGTAGCGATCCGGGATGGCGCCGAAGCGGGCGCGCTTGCCGGTGATCGTCGCGGTCTCAGTGGTCGTCGTCATTGTCGGCCTCGCTCGTGTTCTCGGTCTCGTGGAACTGGGTGGCCAGTTCCATGATCTTTTCCTGGGTTGCCTCCGCATTGGAGAGGAAGCCGGTGATCTGCCCGTTGCACATCACGGCAATACGGTCCGACATGCGCAGGATCTCCTCCATCTCGGAGGAGATCATGATGATGGACTTGCCCTGGTCGGTGAGCTCGTCGAGGAGGTCGTAGATCTCCTGCTTGGCACCGACGTCGATACCGCGGGTGGGCTCATCGAAGATGAGGATGTCGCAGTCGCGCTCCAGCCACTTGGCAAGGACCACTTTCTGCTGGTTCCCACCGGAGAGGTTGCGGATTTTCTGCCGCACCGATGGCGTCTTGGTGGACAGGGCCCTGGCCCATTTCCCGGCGGCTTCCCGCATCGCCTTGTCCTGCAGTATCCCCAGTTTGGTGTAGGAGCCGATGGAGGCCAGCACCGTGTTGGCCGTGACGTCCTGCCCGAGGATGAGTCCGTACTTCTTGCGATCCTCGGAGAGGTAGCCGATCCCGAGCTGCACGGCGTCCTTGGGATGGTTGATGTGGACCTCGGCGCCCTTGTAACGGATGACACCCGAGGATCGGGGGTCCGCACCGATCAGCGCGCGGGCCGTCTCCGTGCGCCCGGCCCCCATGAGGCCGGCGAAGCCGAGGATCTCCCCCTTCTCCAGCGTGAAGTTCACATTGGTGAGAAGGGAGGGAGTCGAGAGGTTCTTCACCTCGAGGATCGGCTCGGTCTCGGCCCGGGGTTCCGGGCGGACGTTGGAGACGATGTCGCGACCCACCATCATGTGGATGATCTCGGGGATGGTGACCTCGTCGCCGGGTCGGGTCGCGACGAGTTCGCCGTCGCGCAGGACGGTGACCTGGGTGGCCAGCCTGCGAATCTCCTCCATGCGGTGGGAGATGTAGACCACCGCGGTCTGGGGGGTGACGAAGTCATCGACGATCCGGAAGAGGGTGTCCACCTCGGAGTCGGTGAGGGCCGCGGTGGGCTCGTCCATGACGAGGATGGACGAGTTGAACGACAGCGCCTTGGCGATCTCCAGGAGCTGCTGTGCCGCGACGGTGAGCTGGGCGACACGGACCTTCGGGTCAATCTTCACCCCGAGCCGGTCCAGCAGTTCAGCGGCCTTGCGGTTCAGTGCGGCGTCGTCGTTGATGAGGCCACCAAAACGCTTGGGCTCCCGGCCTATGAAGATGTTCTGGGCGACGGTCAGGTGGTTCATCAGGAAGAACTCCTGGTGGATCACGCTGATCCCGGCGTGGTGGGCCGAAAGGGGCGTTGGCAGGACGAGCTTTTCACCGCGGAGGAGGAGCTCACCCTCGTCGGGCTGGTAGATGCCCGAAAGGATTTTCATGAGTGTGGACTTACCAGCACCGTTCTCGCCCACGAGAGCGTGGACCTCGCCGGCACGCAGAGTGAAGTCAACGTTGTGCAGCGCCCGCACCCCCGGGAAGAACTTGCTGATGCCGCGCCCCTCGAGCAGGACCTCGCCGACCCCGGCCACCGTGCCGGCAGTGGCACCAGGTTGCGTCATCCTCAGCCTCCTTGCTGTCAGTGATTCGTGCGTTGGATCCCATGGAGCGATGTCCCACGAGTACCGCTCCACCGAGCTTCCGTGATCGGTGGTGCTGTGCAATGTTCGCAAGCACCCGGACATTTGTCAAACATTTGTCTTCTCAAAGACCCTGGAGATGACCGCTGGCGTCACGCAGCGACAATTCAGCGGACCCATCAATCGTAGCCAGAGCACGTTACCTCCACACTTTTCGACGAAAGTGGCGGGGTCATGGTTGTTGTAACATACGAGACCCATGGGGGTCGCGACTGCGCCGACCGGCCGAAGGGGAACCGTGAGGCGCTCACCCGGGCCCTGCCCCCGGGCCCACCAGCACCCACTGCTAGCCTGCCCATCATGCTGACCAGTCGCGCGTGCGGACTCGCCGCTGGCCTGATGGCCGACGCCCTCCTCGGCGACCCGGAGCACCACCATCCGGTGGCATGGTTCGGCTCGTGGGCCCACTGGCTGGAGCAGCGGATGCATGCCGACGACACTGTCCGCGGCACCCTCTACCTCGCCGCCGTCCTGGCTCCCCTTGCTGGCGCCTCGATAGCCCTGGAACTGAACAGCAGACGCCACCCCCTCACGCACGCCGCCGTCACGGCGCTGTGCACCTGGGCCGTGGTGGGCGCACACAGCCTGTCGCGCGAAGGCACGCTCATGGCCGAGCGACTCGACCTCGATGACCTCGACGGCGCACGCGCCCGCCTCGGCAACCTGTGCGGCCGGGACCCCTCCGGTCTCGATCATGAGGAACTGGCCCGGGCCGCTGTGGAGTCGATGGCCGAGAACACCGCCGACGCCGTGGTCGCGTCCCTCTGGTGGGGGGCACTGGGTGGTATTCCCGGGCTGGTGCTGCACCGCGGCATCAACACGCTTGACGCCATGGTGGGGCATCGCACGCAACGTTTCGCACACTTCGGCACCGCATCCGCGCGCATGGACGACCTCGCCGCCCTGGCCCCCGCCCGCATCACGGGGCTCGCCGCGTGCCTCCTTGCACCGTACGTGGGAGGCAGCACCCGCGAGTCGTGGCGCATCATGCGACGCGACGCCCGTCGCCATCCCTCCCCCAATGGCGGCTGGTGCGAAGCAGCATGGGCCGGCGCCCTGGGAGTGCAGCTCGGGGGTCGCAACGTGTATGCACGGCGCACCGAGACCCGCCCGCTGCTGGGCGAGGGTCCCCGGCCACGCAGCCCAGAGCTGCGCCGGGCAGCCGCACTGGTGGGGGCGGTGACTGCCTCCGCGACCGCCGTCGCCGTGCTGGGGTTGCTGGCCACCGCCCGCCTCGGAACGGGAAGGGATCGTCCGTGACAGGCCTGCTGATCGCCGGTACGAGCTCGGATGCCGGCAAGTCACTGTTCGTCACCGGTCTGTGCCGGGTGGCCCGCCGCCGGGGCATCGACGTGGCCCCGTTCAAGGCCCAGAACATGAGCAACAACTCCATGGTCTGCTCCGATGGGTCCGAAATCGGCCGCGCACAGTACCTCCAGGCCATCGCCGCAGGACTGGAACCAACCTCGGTGATGAACCCCGTGCTGCTCAAGCCGGGCAGCGACCGCCGCTCCTTCATCGTCCTGCGCGGTCAGCCTGCCGGAACCCTGGAGGCCGGGGAGTACACCACCGGGCGTCGCCAGCTCGCCGACGCCGCCTGGGCGGCCTACGAGGAACTCTCCAGCGCCCACGATCTGGTGATCTGCGAGGGCGCAGGCTCCCCCGCCGAGATCAACCTGCGCACCGGTGACTACACCAACATGGGCCTGGCCCGCCGGTTCAACCTGCCGGTGGCGCTGGTCGGTGACATCGACCGCGGCGGGGTCCTGGCCTCGATCTTCGGCACCTGGGCGCTGCTGGAGAAGGAGGACCGGGCCCTCCTGAGCGGCTACGTCATCAACAAGTTCCGCGGGGACCAATCCATCCTCGACCCGGGACTGGTGGAGATCACACGACGCACGGGGCTGGCCAACCTCGGTGTCCTGCCGTGGCTGGAGGGGGTGTGGCTCGATGGTGAGGATTCGCTGTCGCTGGGCACCCTGACCCGCAGCGCCGGACGCTCCGGGGAGAGCCCCCACCTGAGCGTGGCCGTGGTGCGTCTGCCGCGGATCTCCAATGCCACGGACGTCGATGCGCTGGCGCAGGAACCGGGTGTGCGGGTGGTGGTCACCACATCTGTGGCCGACGTGGCGGCAGCGGACCTGGTGGTCCTCCCGGGCTCGCGATCCACCCTCAACGACCTTGACTGGTTGCACCGCAGCGGCATCGCGGCAGCTCTCCAGGCCCGGGCCCGGGCGGGGCTGCCGATCCTCGGTATCTGTGGTGGTTTCCAGATGCTCACCCGCCACATTGAGGACGGCGTCGAGTCCGAGGAGAGCCGTCCGGGACTGGGGCTGCTGCCCGCGCGCGTCGACTTCCATCCCGACAAGACGCTGCGGCGTCGGCGCGGCACCTGGCAGGGGCACGCCGTCGAGGGGTACGAGATCCACCACGGCCGATGGTCGGAGGCTACGGACGCACGCGCGCTGGGCGCACAGGACTTCCTCTCAGGGCTGCAACTGGGCACCACGTGGGGCACCATGTGGCACGGCTCGCTGGAGAGCGACGACTTCCGCCGCACCTGGCTGCGCCGGGTGGCAGCGCAGGCAGGACGCGACTGGCAGCCCAGCCCCGGAGCCCCCGGCTTCGCTCAGCGCCGTGAGGACATGATCAACACCACGGCGGATGCCATCGACAGCGCCATCGACGTAGAGAAGATCTTGATGCTCGCCCGCTGACCCGTTCGCGGTCCTCCAGTGCTAATCGGCCCCTCTGGAGGAGGGCCGCGGCGCCACTGCAAAGATGAATGACAACCAAGCATGGATCGCGAGGAACCCGGTGAGATTCCGGGACGGTCCCGCCACTGTGAACGTGTTCTCCACGTCAGTCAGATACTCGCAGCATGCACGCCACACCCTAGGGGCGAGAGACCCAGGAGGCAGGATGCGCGACGTGACCACCGGCAAGAAGAGCTCCACGAGGCCCTTTGTGGGGCCCACCACCCGATCCAGCACCCGTCCACGACTGATCGGCGTGGGGGTGGGACCGGGCGATCCTGAACTGGTCACCGTCAAGGCACTGCATGCCCTTGCTGGGGCCGACGTCGTGCTGGTTCCCGCCACCGAGGGCTCCGGAGACGGCGCCGGCAGGGCAGAGACGATCGTCACACAGGCCTGCCCCTCCGCGGCCCCCACCATCCAGCGGATCCCGTTCTCCATGGCTGACCGTTCCGGCATCAGTGGGCGGCGCAAACAGGCCTGGCTCGATTCCGCCGAGGCCGCCATCAGCGCCTTCGAGTCCGGCGCCGACGTGGTGGCGTTCGCCACCGTCGGAGACCCGAGCGTCTACTCCACCTTCTCCTACCTGGCCGCCCACGTCGTCGAGCGACTGCAGGAGGTGGAGGTGGAGGTGATCCCGGGCATCACCGCCATGCAGGCCCTTGCCGCGCGGAGCCGCACACCCCTCGTGGAGGGCACGGAGACCCTGGCGCTCGTCCCCATCACGGCTGGTCTGGAGGTCCTCGGCCGCGTCCTGGACACCGTGGACACCGTGGTGGCCTACAAGGGCGGGCGCCACCTCCCCGAAGTTGTCGAACTTCTCAGGCGCAGGGGACGAGACGGGGTACTCGGCGTGCAGATCGGCCTCGACGACGAACAACTGGTCACCCTCACCGACGTGGACGAGGGACGGCGTGCGCCGTACTTCAGCACCGTCCTGGTTCCGGCGCAGCGCAGCGGCACCGGGGGCCGGCTGTGACCGGTCGCGTGGTCTTCGTGGGCGCCGGACCCGGCGCCGCGGACCTCATCACCGTGCGCGGTGCCCGCGTGATCGCAGAGGCCGACATCATCATCTGGGCCTCCAGCCTGGTCCACCCCGCCATCGTTGCCGACGCCAAGCCGGGGGCCGTGCTGGTCGATTCCGCTGGTGAAGCACTCGAGGACACCGAGCTCCACTACCGACGCGCAGCCCGGGAGGAGCTTCTGGTGGCCCGGGTGCACACCGGGGACCCGTCCATCTACGGCGCCACCGCCGAACAGGTGCGCATCTGCCGCGCGCTCGGGTTGGACGTCGAGACCGTGCCAGGCGTCTCTGCCTTCTCCGCGGCCGCAGCACGCATGAATGCCGAGATCACACTCCCCGAGGTCTGCCAGTCGTTCATCCTGACCCGCCTCGAGGGCGGACGGACCCCCATGCCACCCAAGGAGACCGTCCGCTCCTTCGCCGCCCACGGCGCCACCATGGCGCTGTACCTCTCCGCTGCACGCAACAAGCAACTGCAGGACGAACTCCTCGCAGGTGGTTACGCGCCCGGGACGCCCTGCATCATCGGCTACCGCGTCAGCTGGCCCGACGAGAAAATGATGCGCTGCACCTTGTCCACACTCTCCACCACGATGCGCGAGCACAAGCTGTGGAAGCACACCGTCGTCCTGGTGGGTCCAGCCATGGCAGAGGCGCCTGAGGGCAGCCGCAGTCACCTCTACCACCCCGGCTTTCGCCACGAGTACCGCAGCGCCGACCCGGAGGCGCGACGCGACCTCCGCGAGCGCGGCGCCGGACCTGTGACCGGGCAGGCCGAGAACCATCCCAGCGATCCCCGGGAGGGATGACATGATCCACGTCCACGGCTACCTGGGAGAGATTTCCCCTGCAACCCGCACACTCGCCAGCACCTGCGCCCTGGTGGTGGGCGGACTCCGCCACCTCGAGAGCCTCGACGTCCCCGAGGACCGCCGGGTGGTGCTCGGCGCCCTGACCCCGGCCCTTGAACGTCTGTCCCACCTACCACCGGGGCAGGATGCACTGGTGGTGGCAAGCGGCGACCCGGGCTTCCACGGCATCCTGCGCCGGATTCGGCTCGCCGGCCACCAGGTCAGGGTTCAGCCGGCCGTGACATCCGTGGCTGCGGCCTTCGCCGCCGTCGGCCTGCCCTGGGATGATGCCGTGGTGGTGTCGGCCCACGGCAAACCCCTCACCGAGGCGCTCCGCACGGCACAACATCACCGCAAGATGGCGGTCCTGACCAGCAGCACCGGCGGCATCGTGGAACTGGCCACCGCACTGGCCGCCCTGAACCGCACCTGGGTGCTGGCCGAGCGGTTGGGAGAGGTCGACGAACGCGTCCGCATCCTCGACACACGGCAGGCCATGGAACTCTCCGACGTCTCCGAACCCAACGTGGTCCTGGTCCTGGCGGGCCACCCGGACGACCCGGCGCTCATCGACCGGGAGGTGGTGGCAGTGCGCGACTCCGACACCGCCACACCCGACGTGATCGGGCAGTTGGTCAACTCGCCAGCAGCCCGTCGCCGGGCGGACCAGATCGACGCACTACTGGGCACCCCCACGCGCCGATACGACGGGTCCACTGCAGAGTTGCTCCCCCGCGCCTGGTCGGAATGTGACCTCCTGGTGAGCCACCTCGCACTGGGCGCCACGACCCGTCTGGTTGCGCCGCTCCTGCGCGACAAGAAGAGCGATCCCGGCGTGGTGGTGCTCGACGAGGCCGGCCGTTTCGCAGTCCCCCTCGTGGGGGGCCACGCGGGCGGGGCCAACACCCTGGCCACGCGGATCGCAGAAGGGATCGGGGCCACGGCCGTGCTCACCACCGCCACCGACGCCCTGAACCTGCCCGCCCTCGACACCCTCGGCTGGCACTACGACGGCGACGTGGCACGCGTCACCCGTGCCCTCATCGACGGCCGCCCGGTCCGGATCGAGAAGGAACACCCCTGGCCGTTGCCACCACTGCCAGCCAACGTCGCCACGGACGCACCCGGCGCCGAGGCACGCATCCTCGTCACGGACCGCACCGATGCCAGCCCCGGCCCCCTGCCGACCGTGGTGCTGCACCCCGACAGCCTCGTGGTGGGCATGGGCTGCAACCGCGGCACCTCCGTGGAGGTGCTGCGCGGTCTGCTGGAGGACACCCTGGGCGAGCACGGACTGTGCCTGCAATCGGTGCGCGCCATCACGACCATCGACCTCAAGGCCGGCGAGATCGGACTCCTCCAACTGGTCCGCCAACTTGGAGTTCCCCTCATCGACTACACCGCCGACGTACTGGCCGCCCAGGACGTGCCCACGCCGAGCGCACTGGTGGCGGGCCACGTCGGAACCCCCTCGGTCGCCGAAGCCTCCGTGGTCGCCCACGGGGCTGCGCTGGTGGTGCCGAAATGCAGCAACAAGGAGGCCACCTGCGCGGTGGGGCGGATGCCTGCCCGCGGATGCCTCAGCGTGGTGGGGCTCGGCCCCGGCTCACGGGACCTCCTCACCCCCCGCGCGGTCGAGGCCCTGCGCAAGTCCAGTTTCATCGTCGGCTACGGCCCCTACGTCAAGCAGATCCGGGATCTGGCCCGCCCGGGGACCCGCATCATGGCCTCGAAGATGGGCACCGAGTCAGCACGCACGGCGGCCGCCATCCAGGCGGCCCGCGACGGTGAGAACGTCGCCCTGGTGTGCGGTGGTGACCCGGCCATCTACGCCATGGCATCGCCCGTGCTGGAGCAGGGGACAGACGGCATCGACGTGGACATCGTGCCCGGCGTCACGGCCTCGTTGGCCGTCTCGGCCATCCTCGGTGCGCCACTGGGTCATGACCACGTGACCATCTCGCTGTCCGACCTCCACACGGACTGGGAGACCATCGAGCGTCGCCTGCGGGCCGCTGCCGAGGGGGACCTCGTCACGGTGCTGTACAACCCGCGCAGCCGCACGCGCCTCCGCCACCTCCCCCGCGCCCTGGAGATCATCGCCCCCCACAGGAACCCCGACACACCGGTTGCCGTGGTGCAGCAGGCCTGCCGACAGCGCGAAAAGGTGGTGATGAGCACCATGGCCGAGTTCCAACCCGCATGGGTGGACATGAACTCGCTGGTGGTGATCGGCTCCACCACCACCCGCTACGTCACCACGGGAAGCGGCGAGCGGCGCATCGTCACCCCCCGCGACTACCAGTGGATGCCGGAACGCTCCCCCGAATGCAAGGAACTGTCATGACTGCCGCCCTCGTCATCGCCGCACACGGCACACGTGACCCCGCCGGGCAACTGGTGGCACACGCCCTGACGGCGCGCGTGGCAGCACTGCTGCCCGATGTCGACGTCAGCGTGGGTTTCATTGAGCTGAGCCACCCCACCATCCCCGAGGCGTTGTCCGCCGCCCTCTCCCGCTGTCCAGCCGACGACAAGCGCGTCGTCGTCGTCCCGCTGATGCTGGGCACTGGCACCCACGTCCGCCACGACATCCCGGACTTCATCGAGGAAGTGGTGGCGGAGTTCCCCGACGCGCGCATCGACTACGCCCCCCATCTGGGGCCGGACCCGGCACTGTTTCGTGCCGTGAACCGCCGCATCGACGACGCCATGGGCGACTGGCGCCGCGAGGACACCACACTCGTGCTCGTCGGTCGTGGAGCGCTGGTACCTGACGCGAATGCCGACCACGTGAGGCTCGCCCGCATGCATTACGAACAGGGTGGGTGGCGCAACGTCACGCCCTGTTTCCTACAGGTGACGCAACCCCACCTGCCGGAGGGGCTCGACCGCGCCCGCGCCCAGGGAACGGGCCAGATCCTCGTGATCGGCCACTGGCTCTTCCCGGGCCGCATGCGCACCTGGACCCATGAGCAGGCCCTGGCCTGGGCCTGCGACCACCCTGAGACAGCTGTGCGGGTCGGGGAGGTCATCGGCGACTGCGACGAACTGGCCGGGGTGGTCCTCCAGCGCTTTCGCGACATGCGCCCCGACCACCGGGTGGAAGGGTCACCCGCCTACGTCTGCGGCCTCCTGCTGCAGGATCGCCAGGTCCTCATCGTGGGGGGCGGGAACGTGGCCCAGCGCCGGGTGCCCACCCTGCTGGAGGCGGGGGCGCATGTTCGCCTCGTCTCCCCCACGGCCACGCCCGCACTGGAACACCTTGCCGGGACGGGACAGATCGAATGGCACCGGCGTCCCTTCGAGGACTCCGACCTGGAGGGTGTCTGGTACGTGCAGGCCACCACCGACGATCCCAGGGTCAACCGACGGGTGGCCCACGGGGCGGAGGCGCGACACACCTTCTGCGTGCGCGCCGACGACGCGTGGGCAGGTTCGGCATGGACACCCGCCACCATGCGCACCCGGGGCGCCACGGTGTCGGTGCTGAGCAACAAGGACCCGCGGCGCTCACGCGCGCTGCGCGACGAGATCGCCGGACTGCTGGAGGGCGCCTGAGCGGCACGGATCCCCCACCGGAGCCGGCTTTCAGCTGCGACCGGAATCGCTGGTTCCCACGACGGCGCCGGCCCGGTCTATGCAGGTGACGTCGATGTCGACCGGCGCCCCACGCAGCACCGTGACCGCATGGTCCCGCGCCGCCAGCGCCACGAGATCACCGAGCGGGACCCCTGCGGCTGCGGCCAACTGGAGCGCAGCCATGGCCGTGGTCGACCCGCGGATACCCCGCTGCAGTTCCTCGCCCGCACCGCCATCCCGGGCGAGGGCCGAAAGATGGGCGGTGTCGATGCTGGTGCGGTGTGAATGCAGGTCCAGGTGTCCGTTGGCCAACTTGCTCAGCTTGGCGAACCCGCCCACCAGTGACAGCCGTTCGACGGGATGCCGCGAGACGTACTTGAGCACCGCGCCGGCGAAATCACCCATGTCGAGGAGCGCCAGGGTGGGCAGGCCGAACAGTTCGGTGGCGACGCGCTCAGAGGTGGATCCGGTGCAGCCCGCAAGATGCTGCAGCCCGGCGGCACGTGCGACGTCGACCCCGCGGCGGATGCTGTCGATCCAGGCGCTGCAGGAATAGGGCACCACCACCCCGGTGGTCCCCAGCACCGAGAGGCCGTCGACGATGCCGATGCGTGGGTTCCAGGTGTGTCGCGCCATCCCGGCGCCGTCATCGATGCTGATCTCGACCGCCACGTCGGTGGGGACGCCCCCGCAGCGCAGTGAGACGGCGCGCAGGTTCTCCGTGATCATCCGCCGTGGTCCGGGGTTGATGGCCGGTTCTCCCACAGCCAGTGGCAAGCCCGGCAGCGTGACCCGACCGACCCCGGGACCCCCCGTGAACGTGACGCCCCCGCCGGGGCGGCCACGTCTGACGGTGACCCGCACGAGGGCCGCATGGGTGACGTCGGGGTCGTCGCCGGCATCCTTGGTCACCCCGGCCATCGCCACGTCACCGGACACGTCCTCGACGGTGAGGGCGAAAGAGGGTCGCCGCCCCTGGGGCAGGTCCACCTCGACGGGATCGGGGAACTCGCCTGTCAGCAGCGCCTCCCATGCTGCGGTGGCGGCAGCGGTCGCGCACGCCCCCGTGGTCCAGCCCGGACGCAGCCCCGAGCTGGCCAACTGGCCCTGGCGACCGCCCACCATCAGGGGTTCTGACGCGAGGTGTTGGTCAGCTCGTCGATACTGGCGATCGCGTTCACGGCGGCCACCGTCATGGCGCTGCCGCCGCGACGCCCGTGGACGACCAGGTGTTCCAGCCGCAACCCGCTGTCAGCAAGGGCACGCTTCGACTCGGCTGCCCCGACGAAGCCCACGGGAATGCCGATCACCGCGGCCGGGCGCACACCGGACTGGGCCACCACTTCCAGAAGACGGAAGAGGGCCGTGGGGGCGTTGCCGATGGCCACGACGGCGCCGTCGAGGCGTGGTAGCCACAGGTCCACGGCCGCCATCGTCTTCGTGATGCCCTGTTCCTCCGCGATGGTGGCCAGCCGCGGATCCTTGATGAGGCAGACCACCTCGTTGTCGGCTGGTAGCCGGGAGGCGATGATGCCGGTGGCCACCATGGAGGCGTCGCACAGGATCGGGGCCCCTCGCCGAAGGGCGGCGTTGGCGGCGGCCACCACACCGGGCGTGAAGCCCACCTCCTCGGCGATGCTGGTATCCCCGGCGGCATGCACCATGCGCACGACCGCGCGGGCAACGTCATCGGGGAAGCGGGACAGGTCGGTCTCGGCGCGGATGATCCTGAAGGACTCCTCGTAGATGGCCGATCCGGTGCTCAGGTACTCCGCGCGTTTCACCATCGCAGCGTAGCCATGCCCCGGGGCCGGTCAGCGGCCGGTACCGACGAGCGATCCCGGCCTGCCCAGAGGCTCCGGGGAGGTCCGGGCCTAAACCGCCCCGCCGCGTGGTACGCGGGATCCGGGTGCAAGACTGCCGATACACATCCATTCCGCGAAGGTCACCCAGGAACCCGGGACTCATCCGGGACGGTCGCGCCACTGTGAGCCGCTGAACCATCAGGCGGAAGTCAGGAACTGGAACCCTCGCCCTGTCGCCGGGACGCGAAATCCCGGTGGAAGGACATGCCATGCACATCGCTGAAGGGTTCCTCCCTCCGCTCCAGTGCGCCCTGTGGTTCGCGGCGTCGACGCCGTTCGTGATCCACGGAGCCCGCGAAGTCATCAGGAAGGCCAAGGAATCCCCGGAGAACAAGATGCTGCTGGCTGCGGCGGGGGCCTTCACCTTCGTCCTGTCAGCCATCAAGTTGCCCTCGGTGACCGGCAGTTCCTCCCACCCCACCGGCACCGGCGCTGGCGCCATCCTGTTCGGACCACCCGTCATGGCCTTCCTGGGAACCGTCGTGCTGCTCTTCCAGGCGTTGCTGTTGGCCCACGGCGGACTGACGACACTGGGCGCGAACGTGTTCTCCATGGCCATCGTCGGCCCTTGGTGCGGCTACGCGTTCTACAGGCTCGTTCGCAGGGTGAACGGCCCGGCGTGGCTCGGCATTTTCCTTGCAATGGCCGTCGCCGACCTGGCCACCTACTGCACGACATCCCTGCAACTCGCCCTGGCCTTCCCCGACCCCGTGAGCGGTTTCGCTGGCGCGGTCACCAAGTTCCTCGGCATCTTCGCCCTCACCCAGATCCCGTTGGCGCTGGCCGAGGGCGTGCTGGGCATCCTGCTGTTCGGGTTCCTGGGCCGCGTCGTTCCCCACGAACTGCGCCGCCTCGGAGTCCTGTCCAGCAAGAACACCGGGGCGGAGAAGGAGGCCAGCCATGCGTGAGCACAGGCGCGGCATGACATGGGGGGTGGCCTCCATCCTGCTGGCAGTCCTGGTTGCCATCTTTGCCGTGAGCTTCTTCCTGGCGCCTGATGCCTCCGAGGGCGACGAGAGCTTCGCCGGCACCGACTCAACGGTCACCGCGATCCTTGAGGAGCGGGGCATCGAGCCCTGGTTCACGCCCATCTTCGAGCCGGGCAGCGGCGAGATCGAGTCAGGTCTGTTCGCGCTCCAGGCGGCGTTGGGAGCCGGTCTGCTTGGCTTCGCCCTGGGCAATCTCCACGGGCGTTCCGCGAGCCGCCGCGAGCAGGCGGAGCCGACGCCGCCCGCCTCCCCGGGGCCCATGCCGGCCGAATAGACGTCTATGAACGCGCAGAACATCGCCATCGACGCCGCAGCCTGGGACAGCCCCTGGCGGCGGCGGCGTGTGGGCGAAAAGGTACTGCTCAGCGGGAGCCTCGTGATGACCGCGCTGCTGAGTGATCCCTGGCCGGGCTGCGTCCTCGTGGCCGCGGTGGCGCTGGTCCTGATGCTGGGCCCGGCACGCATCCGCCCCCTGCTCGTGCTGGGGGTGATGGGTGCACCCGCGGTCTTCCTGCTCATCGGAACGCTTCCGGTGGCGGCCACCTGGCATGGGATGGGTGACCTCGCCTGGGGCAACCTGGGATGGGCGACCGACGGGTTCGCGCTCGGCCCCCTGAGGATCACACCGGGGGGTGTCGCCAGGGCGGCGGCCCTGTGGGCGCACAGCCTGGCGGGCACGCTGGCAGTCATCCTGCTGGCCACCACCACCCCCATGGTGGACCTGATGGGGTGGCTCAGAATTCTGAGGATCCCTGACCCACTCATCGAGATCGCATCCCTGACCTACCGGCTGTTGTTCCTCCTGCTGGGCACCACGCTGGCCATCCGGGAGGCCCAGCGCGCCCGGCTGGGGGACGTGGCCAGCTGGAGACGTCGCTGGTCCATTGTTGCCAACGCGCTCGGCAGTGCCCTGATCACCACCTGGGACCGTGCGACGCGGCTGCAGGCCGGTCTTGAGGGAAGGGGATACGAGGATGCCCTCCTCACCCTCAGCCCGACACGCGCCCGCAGCTGGGCCTTCCTCCTGACCGGGGGGGCCTGCCTGGCAGGCATATGGTCGAGCAGCCTGGCCTGGACGCTGTGGGGTGCACGATGAAGTCGGCACCGCCGCTTCTGGCGGCCCATCGCCTGGTGGCCCGCTTCCCCGGGGGTGACGCCGTCCTTCGCCAGGCGAACTTCACCGTCACGAGGGGCAGGCGCGTGGCACTGCTGGGCGCCAACGGTTCGGGCAAGACAACGCTGCTGAGGTGCCTGTCAGGTGCTCTGAAACCTGCAGAGGGGGAGATCGCCTTCGATGGTCAACCACTGCGACACGACCGCGTCAGCCTGCGCGGCCATCGCGCCCGCGTGCAACTGGTGCTGCAGAACCCTGACGAACAACTCTTCTCCGCCGATGTTCGTCAGGATGTCTCCTTCGGGCCACTGAACCTCGGTCTGGATCCGGCCGCTGCCAGCAGCCGGGTGGAGGAGTCCTTGGACCTCCTGGGCATCACCCACCTGGCGGAGCGCCCCGTGCACCAGTTGAGCTATGGGGAGCGCAAACGCGTCACCATCGCCGGTGCCGTGGCCATGAGGCCCCAGGTACTGCTGCTCGACGAACCCACGGCAGGCCTCGACCCGGCCGGGGTTGCCGAACTCATGCAGACCCTCGACAAGCTGTCATCCACGGTGGTGCTCGCCACCCATGACGTGGACCTCGCACTGATGTGGGCCGACGAACTGGCCATCGTCACCGGGCACCTGGTGCGGCAGGGCGGACCGGACATGCTGGCCGACGCCAGCCTGCTGGAAGCCGCGCGACTGCGTCGACCCTGGCAGCTCGATCTCCTGGCCCACCTCGGCCATGACATGGAGATGCTCCGCGGTGACCATGTCCCCCGCACTGTGGCCGATGTGGCTGCGGTGATCAGTCGGAGCGCTTCTGGTGCACCCACGCGATGACGGTGCGGGCCGGCTGCCATCCCGTCAGGCTCCCGAGGGGCTGGGCCGTCTCCACCTGCATCCGGCTGAGCTGGCCTCCCCACCGTCGATGCGCATCGACGCACACCAGTTCCGCCTCGATGGTGATGCCATGCACCACCACCCGGCCTCCCGGCCGCAGCCGCGCCACGGCATGCTCCACCACCTCCACCGTGCCGCCCCCGCCGATGAATACCGCATCCGGCACGGGCAGGCCGTCCAGCACACCAGCGGCCGACCCCTCCACCACCTGCAGGACCCCCGGCTCGGTGAGCCTCTCGGCATTGGCCCGTACCCTGGCCGCACGGGCGCTGTTGCGCTCAATACCTATGGCACGGGCACCCTCCGCGGCGCGGCACCACTCAACGGCCACCGACCCGGCGCCTGCCCCGACGTCCCACAGCAGCTCCCCCGGCAACGGGCGCAGATGGGCCAGTGCAGTGGCCCGGATGTGTCGCTTCGTGATGAGACCGTCGTGCTCGAAGACCTCGTCCGGCAACCCGGGTGTGCGTCCCAGCAGGTGGCAGTGGGGGTCCTCGACCATGGATGGCTCCGTCATGGGCCACATCCTCTCACCAAGGCAGCCCCGCCCTCAGTCCCACCGTGGGCTGATGCCATGATGAGACCGTTGAGGGCGATGGAATACCGGTGCAAGTCCGGAGCGGTCCCGCCACTGTGAGCGACTCGTCGCAAGCCAGGACTTTCCCCTCGACCGGTGCACCACTGGGTGTCACTGACCCGAGGTGGGCGCGGACCCTGCCAGGAGGAATTCATGACGACCCCTGAGACCACCCCATGAGCCACGGTGTCCCCCCTGTGATCCCCGACGACGGGCTGACCACCCGCTCCCGCCGTTTGCGGCCCGTGGTGATCGTCAACACCGGCGACGGCAAGGGCAAGACCACCGCCGCCTGCGGCATGGCCCTGCGCGCCTGGGCGCAGGGATGGTCGCTCGGGGTGTACCAGTTCGTCAAGGCCGCCAGTTGGCACACCGGTGAACAGGACGCCTTTGAGGCCCTGTCCGGACTTGACGGGCGGGCTGAGGTCACCTGGGAGCGCATGGGCACGGGCTGGTCATGGACCCGCGCTCCCGCCGCCGACGCAGAGGCCAGCGCCGTCGCCGGCTGGGCGCACATCCGGGCCGGACTCGCGGAGGAACGGCACCGGTTCTGGCTGCTTGATGAGTTCACCTACCCGATGGTCTGGGGCTGGATTGACGTGGATGAGGTGGTCGAGGTACTGCGCACGCGTCCGGGCACCCAGCACGTGGTCATCACAGGGCGACGCTGCCCCCAGCCGGTCATCGACCTTGCCGATCTGGTCACCGAGATGACCAAGGTGAAGCATCCCTTCGACCAGGGGCAGAAGGGTCAGGTGGGAATCGAATGGTGAGGTGCACCGCTCGTCTCGTGATCGCGGCGCCGGCCTCCGGGCACGGCAAGACCACGGTCGCCACCGGCCTCATGGCCGCGCTGAGCTCCCGCGGTCTCGCGGTGGCGCCCTTCAAGGTGGGACCCGACTACATCGACCCGGGATACCACACGCTCGCGGCCGGACGCCCCGGCCGCAACCTGGACCCGGTCCTGTGCGGTGAGGCCCTCGTGGCCCCACTCTTCGCCCACGGATCACAGGACTGCGACATCGCCGTCATCGAAGGGGTGATGGGTCTCTTCGACGGCAGGCTCGGCAGCCGCGGCTTCGGGTCGACCGCGCACGTGGCCCGGTTACTGAAGGCCCCGGTGCTCCTGGTGGTCGACGTCCGTCACACGTCACGCAGCGCTGCGGCCCTGGTGGCGGGGATGAGCAGCTTCGACCCGGACGTGGAGGTGGCGGGTGTGGTGCTGAACCAGATCGGCAGCCCCCGCCACGAGAAGGAGGTGCGCGACGCGATCGCCGAGCTGGGCATCCCCGTCGTGGGGGCCCTGCCGCGCACACTCGCCATCGAGGCCCCCTCGCGGCATCTCGGGCTCGTGCCCGCCGCGGAGCGCGACGACAGCGGCATCCGGGCCATGGGTGAGGCCGTGGCCGCGCACCTCGACCTGGACGCCATCCTCGCCCTGGCCGGCACGGCAGAGGACCTGGCGTGCACCCCCTGGACCCCGGGGGACGTCGTCGCCCCGCCCTCTGCCCGCCGTCCCAGGGTGGCGGTGGCAGCCGGCCGCGCGTTCACCTTCCGCTACGCCGAAACCGATGAGCTCCTGGTGGCCGCCGGCTGCGAACCCGTCATCTTCGACCCCATGACCGACCCGTCACTCCCCGACGACGTGTCGGGGTTGTGGCTGGGCGGCGGGTTTCCTGAGGTGCACGCCAGCGACCTGCACGCCAACCACACCCTCCTGGCCGACATCCGCCAGCAGGTGAACGGGGGACTACCCACCGTGGCCGAGTGCGCCGGCCTGCTGTACCTGTGCGAGCAGGTGGATGGTCATGGGATGGTCGGGGCCATTCCCGCGACCGCACACATGGGTGCCCGCCTGACCATGGGCTATCGCAACGCCACCAGCGCGGAGGACACCCTGCTGGGGCGCATCGGCGAAACCGTCACCGGGCACGAGTTCCATCGGACGGTGATCACCGATGACGCCGACGCCACGGCGACCCGCCGTTTCGATCCCGCAGCCTGGATTCTCGACGGGAGAGCCGACGGCATCGCCACGGCCACCCTGCACGCCTCCTACCTGCACGTCCACTGGGCCGGGCACCCGCAACTGGCCCAGCGTTTCGCCGACGCAGTCCACCAGCACGCGGCCGCCGTCGAATGTTTCGGACCCTCGGGGCCTGACGTGTGGCACCACGGGGATCGCGACCTGCGAGCGGGCCTCGTGGACTTCGCCGTGAACGTGAGACGCCCCCGCCCCCCGGACTGGTTGATGGAGGAGCTGACACGCGACGTCGACTGGGCCAGTTACCCGGACGCCACCCCCGCCCGGAAGGCCATCGCAGCCCATCACGGCGTCGAGGAGGCGATGGTGCTTCCCGTGGCCGGGGCGGCGGAGGCGTTCACGCTGATCGCCCGCGCCATCGGTGGCTCCAGCCTCGTGGTGCATCCACAGTTCACCGAGACCGAGGCGGCGCTCCTGGCGGCAGGCCGAAATCCGCAGCGCCACCTCCTCCGCGCCGACGACGGCTTCGCACTGCACCCCCTGGACGTGCCGCACGCCGATCTCGTGATGGTGGGCAATCCCACCAACCCGACCGCCGTCCTCCACACATCCGCCTCGTTGAGGCAGCTGGAGGCCGAGGTAGTGGTGGTGGACGAAGCTTTCATGGACTGCATCCCCGGGCAGGCCGAGAGCCTCATCAGCGCCGACATGACGGGGCAACTGGTCCTGCGCTCCCTCACCAAGACATGGGCGCTCGCCGGCATCCGCGCAGGCTACGTGGTTGGCGACCCCGCGCTGATACGGCTGCTGACACTCCAGCAGCCACCCTGGTCGGTCTCCACCCCCGCGGTGACCGCCATGGTGGCCTGCCTCCGCGACGGCTCCCGGTTGGAGGCCGACGCGCTCGCCCGGGAGGGCGTGTTCCACCGCATGGATCTCGCGGAACGTCTGCACCAGATCGGCCTGAGCCCGGTACCGGGCTCCGCCCCCTTCGTCCTGGTCGACACCAGCCCCATCTGCACGACGTCACTCCGCGAGCCGCTGGCCGGCAAGGGGTTCGCGGTCCGGCGGGGCGAAACCTTTCCGGGGTTGGGCCCCAGCTGGCTCCGGCTGGCAGTGCGCACCCCCTCACAACACCATCGACTGGTCGAGGCGCTCGCCCAGCTCAAGGAGGAAACGTGCACACAACCTTGACGCCCGGTGAGGTGGTCCTCGTGGGAGGCGGTCCCGGAGATCCGGGGCTCATCACGGTGGCCGGACTCCGTGCCCTGCAACAGGCCGACGTGATCCTGCACGACAGGCTCGGCCCGGTCTCCTGCCTCGACGAACTGCAGCAGAACCCCGACGTCATCAACGTGGGCAAGATCCCCCGTGGTGCCTTCACACCGCAGGAGCGGATCAACGAGATCCTCATTGAGAAGGCACGTGAGGGTCTCAGGGTCGTGCGGCTCAAGGGCGGCGACTCGTTCGTGTTCGGCCGGGGCGGGGAGGAGTGGGAGGCCTGCGCAGCAGCCGGGATTCCCGTCCGGGTGATCCCCGGCGTGACCTCGGCGGTGTCCGTACCGGCATTGGCGGGTGTGCCCCTCACACATCGTTCCCTGGTGCAGGGGTTCACCGTTGTCTCCGGGCATGTCCCTCCCGAGGATCCGCGCAGCACGGTGGACTGGAGTGCACTGGCCCACACCAACACCACCCTGGTCTTGCTGATGGCAGTGAAGTATCTGCCACAGATCACGGCCCGGCTGCTCGACTCAGGACTTGCCCGCGACACACCGGCCATGGTGGTCAGCGAAGGATCGCTCCCGGGACAGTGCACAGTGTTCTCCACGCTGGCGCAGGTGGCCGATGACGCCCTGGCCCAGACAATTGCACCCCCAGCGATCGTGGTCATCGGCGCGGTCGCCTCCCTGGCGCTCCAGGGCTGACCCCCTCACACCCCGCCCCTCAGCCCCCTGGACAACCAGTCAACGGCCTCGTCCACCGTGGACACCCGGGTGACTCCCTCCAGTGGTGGTGGCCGTCGAATGACGACCACCGCAACTCCCTGCTCGGCGGCCGCATGGAGCTTCGCCTCCGTGTGTTCACCGCCGGAGTCCTTGGTGACGAGCACCGTGACGGCGTGCCGTCGCAGGAGCTCCCGCTCCCCCGCCAGGGTGAACGGCCCCCGCGCGCACAGCAGAAGCCACCTGGGTGGAAGGAGTCCGGGCGGTGGTTCTGCAACGCGGGCCACCACAGTGCACTCGCCCAGTTGCGTGACGTAGTCCAGGGTGTGCTGGCGGCCGACGGTCAGCAGCACCGCACCTCCCAGGCCGTGGGCCGCACGGGCTGCCTCGCTGTGGTCACCGACCCAGTGCCATGTGTCGGCCAGTGGATGGTCGAACCATCCTGGACGGGCCAGCCGCACCAGCGGGACCCCCAGCCGTGAACACGCCTGCTCCGCGTTGCGGCTCATCGACTCGGCGAAGGGGTGCGTCGCATCCACGACGGCGCTGACACGCCCGTCCAGCAGGTACGCGGCCAGGCCGTCGACACCACCGAAGCCGCCGCTGCGAACGGGCCCGGCCGTCAGGGGGGTCGACGTGCGTCCCGCCAACGAGAGCACCGCCGGCACGCCTCGATCCACCAGCACCTGCGCGACCGCGCGGCCCTCAGCCGTCCCCCCCAGCACCAGAATCACGACACCCATCCAACCACCCGGCGGCTCCGCGGACAGGAGTGTGCCCGCCGACCGGTTGCGTCCCGATGGGTGGGCCTCAGGCCAGCGCCTTCAACGCCTCCAGCGATGCCTTGGCGTTGTTGACAGGTCCGCCATCGGCCGGCGGCTCCTCGTCCAGCATGATGTCCTGCTCCAGCACCCAGTAACCGTCGAAGCCAGCGTCGTCCAACAGAGCGACGATGGCGGAGAAGTCGATGTCGCCCTGACCGATGGGGGCGAACATGCCGGCCTTGATGCCCTGGCTCCACGTGATGGCACCGGGGAGCAGCTGGTCGGTGATGTCCTTGCGGACGTCCTTGGCGTGGACGATGTCCACGCGGTCGGCGTAGGTGCGCACCAGTTCCACCACGTCGGCCCCGCCGCAGGCGAGGTGCCCCGTGTCGAGGCAGAGACCCACGGTGGAGTTGTCGAGGACACGCTCCACCTCGTCAACGTTTTGCACCATGGTTCCCCAGTGCGGGTGCAGGCAGGCGGTGACGCCCCTGGCCGCGCACACCTCACGGATGCGAGACATGTTGGAGAACAGCGTCTGCCATCCGGCCTCGTCCAGGACGAGACGGTCGTCGTAACCGTCGAGACCGGAGTCAGCCGCCAGGACGAGGAACTCGCCACCGGCCACCTCGAAGGCGCGCAACTCCGCCTCGACCTGCGGGATCGGGTCGAAGTCCGGGTCGTGCATGACCGCCAGGAAGAACGAGCCCACCGGCTTGAGGCCGAACTCACCCACCACGGCCGCGCGTTCCTCGGCGTCGACGGGGAGCCAGCCCTGCGGCCCGAACTCCGTGGCTGTGAGGCCGATCTGCTGCATTTCCGCCAGGACGCGTTCGGGTGCCATCTGGTAACCCCAGTCCGGCACCTCGCACACACCCCAGCTGATGGGCGCTCCAGCAATCTTCATCTCTGCTCCAAAGGTTCGTCAGCGGTGACTCGTGCCACCGAGGCTAGCAGTGCCCTTATGTGCTAGCAAAGCAGGGTGACTCTGTGGCAGATCCGGTGGTCGACGCTCGCAAGGCCCGATTCTTGTGTGGACATATGGCATGATGACCATGCCTCAGGTTTTCGACGCCGACCGCCAGGGGGCCACACAATCCCCAGAAGGAGAAACACATGACCCGCATCGCCATCATTGGGGCCGGACGCATCGGTCAGGTCCACGCCCGCGCCGTCCTTGCGCACCCGCAAGCCGAGCTGGCACTGGTGTGCGATCCCTTCGAGGCCAACGCCCGGTCCCTGGCCGAGGCGCACGGTGTGGCGTGGTGCCTGGACGCCGCCGAGGTCTTCGCGTCCGACGACGTGGACGCCGTCATCATCGGTTCCCCCACACGCTTCCACGTGGACCACATCCTGGCCGCCGTCGCAGCCGGAAAGAAGGTGCTCTGCGAGAAGCCCGTCGCACTGGAGCTGTCCGAGGCCGAGCGCTGCCTCCGCGAGCTGGGCGAGAACACCGACGTGATGATGGGCTTCAACCGACGCTTCGACCCCACGTTCAGCGAAATCCACCACCGCGTGGCCGACGGTGAGATCGGTGACGTTCAGCAGCTCATCGTCGTCTCCCGCGACCCCGCCGCACCCCCGGCCGAGTACGTCGCGGGCTCCGGCGGCATCTTCAAGGACATGACCATCCACGACTTCGACATGGTGCGCTTCTTCCTGGGCGACATCGTGGAGGTGGTGGCCATCGGCACGAACGTCGACGAGGCCATCGCAGCCCAAGGCGACTTCGACCAGGTGATCGTCACCCTCAAGTCTGCCGAGGGGCGGATGGCCACCATCATCAACTCCCGCACCTGCTCATTCGGCTACGACCAGCGCCTTGAGGCGTTCGGCTCCGAGGGCACGCTCAGTGCCGACAACCTCACGGCCACGGCGGTCCGCAAGGCCTCCGGTAACCAGACAGAGGCAAAGTCGCGGGTCATGGACTTCTTCCTCGACCGCTACGTCGACGCGTACCGCCTGGAACTGGACGCCTTCCTCACGGCTGTCGCGGACGGCTCCCCCATGTCGCCGTCGGTGCGCGACGGCTACGAGGCGCTGCGCCTCGCTGATGCCGCGACCATCAGCGCGCACGAGGGCCGCATCGTCTCACTGTGAGGCGCGCGGCCCGCGAGCGACTGCGCCACGGGTTCCCCCCCCCAGAGAGGGGAACCCATCTGGCGGGGGTCCGCGATCAGGTGAAGCTCACCGCAGGACTGCCGCGGAGATGCTGGACAACTCCTCAGCGGAGAGTTCGAGGTTCGCAGCCAGTGCGGAGTCGCGGATGGTTTCCGGGCGGGATGCCCCGGGGATCGGGATCACGTGGCCACCGAGCGACAACTCCCACGCCAGGGTGACCTGCTGCGGGCTGACGTCGTGGGCCGCAGCCACCTTCGCGATGGCCGGGTAGCTCTCGCCCACTCGTTTCGCGCCGCCACTGGTACCGCCCAGGGGTGACCACGGGAGGAACGCGATGCCGTGTTCCCCGCAGAAGTCCAGTTCCGGCTTGCTCGTGTGGTGGAACTTCGGGGAGAACTCGTTCTGGACGGCGGCGAGCCCTCCGTCTCCGAGCACGTCCACGGCCACCTGGATCTCCTCGACGTTGGCGTTCGAGATGCCGATCTCCTTGATGAGGCCTTCACTCCTGAGGTCCGACAAGGCTTCGATGGTCTCGGAGTACAGGCGCTGACGGTCGGGACGGTGCACGTAGTACAGGTCAATGAAGTCCAGTTCCAGGGCTTCGAGCGACTTCTGCACCGCCGTGCGCAGGTACTCCGCAGACCCGTCACGTCCCCAGCCCTCAGCGCTGCGGGTGATGCCGCCCTTCGTGGCGATGACAACGTCGTCGGGCCGCCCGCCGTGGGCCTTCAGCGCCTTCGCCACCAGCCTCTCGTTGTGACCCATCTGGTCCCAGCTGGGCGCGTAGATGTCTGCGGTGTCGATGAGCGTGATGCCCGCATCGAGTGCGGCGCGGATGGTCTCGATGGCCTGTGCCTCGCCGGGCAGTTCGCCGCCGCTCATCGACGACGGCATGGCACCGAGGCCGATCGGGGACACCGTGAACTGGCCTAGGGAGCGCTTCGTCTTCGTCATGCTTCGACCCTAGCGCGGCACCTCGGTCAGAAGCAGGGACAGCCCTCCCGCGCTGAACAGCGCAGTAGCCTGCACACCAACGGCACTGCACCGCGAGTGCCTCCGCGCACCGCTGTCCAAGGAGAACCGATATGAGGGACCTTCGAACGCTGGGGCATTCCGGGCTGCTGGTCAGCCCCCTGACGCTGGGCACCATGACGATGGCCAACCCGGGCTGGGGTTCGGACGAGAAGGAATCGGGCAGGATCCTCGACCGGTTCCTTCAGGCGGGCGGCAACGCCATCGACACCGCCGACGTGTACGCCGACGGCGCCACCGAGGAACTGTTGGGTCGACTCATCTCCGACCGAGGGATCCGCGATGCCGTGGTCATCGCGACGAAGTACGGATTCGGTGGCGGCGGTGGGCTCGTGACCGGAGGTGCCGGGCGCGCCACGATGGTCCGGGCCCTCGAGGGATCCCTCCGGCGCCTGGCCACAGACCGTATTGACCTGTACTGGATGCACACCTGGGACGGTCTCACCCCCGCGTCCGAAGTGGTGCAGGGCATGGCGGACCTCATCGCTGCAGGGAAGGTCTCACACTGGGGACTGTCCAACACTCCCGCCTGGTTCGCCGCCCAGGCCATCACCCTCGCCCGCGCCCACGGGTTGCCGACCCCCATTGCACTGCAGTTGGAGTACTCGCTCGTCGCCCGTGACATCGAACGCGAACATGTGCCGGCGGCCAGGGAACTCGGCATGGGCGTCGTGCCGTGGAGCCCGCTTGCGGGCGGCTTTCTGACGGGAAAGTACCGACGCGACGACCCGGCGGCCGCCGCCGGGGGCAGGCTGACCAAGGACAACCCCTTCAGCGACTCCAAGTTCACCGACCACAACTGGGCGGTGCTGGACGCGCTCGCCGAGGTTGCGGAGGGTGTGGGCCGGCCGGCCGCCGAGGTTGCGACCGCCTGGGTTCTGGACCGCCCCGCCGTCGACACCGTGCTGGTGGGGGCCAGGACTCTCGACCAGCTGAACACCAGCCTGGCGGCAGCGGAGCACCCGCTCCCCTCCGATGCGCGGGAGCGGCTGGACGCAGCCAGCGCGCAGGACCTCGGCTACCCCTACGACATCTTCACGCCACGGATGGCGGCAAACATATGTGGTGGAGGCACGCCCGTGCACCGCCTTCGGTGACTCACTGGTGGCCCACTCCCGGCCATCTTCCACGAAATCCTCACGTGGTTCCCAGCCGCACCACAGACTCCTGACAGTCTCGTTTCGGATGGTGGATTCCACACCGGAGACTCCGGTTCAGCTGTGGAAGGAATCACCATGAGGAAGAAACTGATCGCCGGGGCAGCCGGCGTTGCACTGGTCTCCGGCATCGGGCTGGGCATGACCCAGATGGCCCAGGCCGAGACCCCCGCCCCCACCCCCAGCACCAGTTCATCCGCTGCACCGGGTGACACCACATCGACCATGCACCGCCATGAGGGCCGCCGGCACGGCGGCAAGGGGCTGGAGGTCTCGGCCCTTGCCACCAAGCTGGGGCTGCCCGAGGCGACCGTTGCTGACGCCCTGTCCGCGGTGCGCGATCAGGTCCAACCCGCCACACGCCCATCGCCGGAGGCCACACCGGCGGAGAGGGAAGCCGCCCGGGGGGCACGACAGGCCGCCCTCGCCAAGGCGCTCGCCAGCGAGCTGAACATCGACGAGGCCAGGGTCACCACGGCCCTGACCGAGCTCCGGACCGAGAGGCACGCCGCCCGCACGGACGAGGAGAAGGCCACCCTCGACAGGGCCGTCGCCGACGGCAAACTGACCCGCACCGAGGCGGACGCCGTCCAGAAGGCCATCGATTCCGGCATCGTCTCCACCGGGGGCGGAGGCCACGGCCGACGCTGAGGGGACTGCACGAGGGGGCCTGCGGCCGATGGCCGCAGGCCCCCTCAGCCTGTTCCCCAGCATCGTGTGACGAACAGCGCCGCGATGCCCTACGCCATGGTGACGGCGTAGCCGGGCGCGCCCGTCGCGAAGGCTCCACGCGTCCGGGCGGCTCCAACGAAGAGGGCCGTGGCCCAGATGTCAGCCCAGAGGAGCGTGGGGCCAGTGACGGTGACCGAACCGGGACGCTCGATCATCGTGCCGCCATCAGGCTCGTAGAGGTGGGCGCCCCGCGCATAGGTACCCGACGTCGCCACGGCTCCTTCGCTCAGGGCGAGCGCCCCCACCAGTCGCGTGCGCTCAGCGGGGTCCTGAATCCCGACGTTCCAGACGATCGCACCCTCCCCCCGGCGTGGCAGGTTGGGGTGGGCGCCGACGCGAAGGTCACCGCCTGCGTTGATGCACCATGAGACGCCGGGCAGGACCGCGAGATGTTCTGCGGCCAGGTCGACCGTCCAGCCCTTGACCAGCCCGGTGGGGTCGAACTCCAGGCCACCGTCGCCGCTGGGCAGCATGGTGGTGAACGCGCCACGGGTGACCTGTTCTGCTTGTTCGCCCAGGGCGAGGGCCTCGCGCATCCGCGTGCTGCACTGGTCGATTCCCACCTCCCCTCGCCGCAGACGCATCAACTGCGACTGCGGAGCGTAGGTGGAGAAGATCTCGTCCATTGCGTGGAAGGTGGCGAAGGCGGCTCCCACCGCCCGGCTCGCCGCGTCCGAGTCGATGTCGTTGCCGCGCAGGTGGATGCTCACGGGCATGCCCATGTGGTGCTCCACCCAGGCACGCCGCGAATGCGGGGCCTCGTTCATGGTGTTGCGCTGGCTCATGCCTGCTCCTCAGAGGTGCGCCTGGTCGAGGGCGGACTGGAGGGATGCGGTGTAGCCGCCCCAGGTGAGCGTCGCACCGGAGACGACGTCGATCTGGGCGGACTGTACGTCGATGACCTCCCCGTTGTACACGGGGACGGCTCGGGAGTTGATCTCCTGGTCGTGCCCGTCCGCCATCGGCGCCTGGAGCGCCTGCGCCGCCGTCACCTTGCCGTCGGCGACGGTGATCTGTACCTGGACGGCCCCGTAGGGGGTCATCACGGCCTGTCCGTCGTACGTCGCGGCCGCCGCGGTGCTGGCGCCCGTGGCCGGATCGGCTCCGGGCAGGGCTGAAGGCCGGGAGGCAACGGGAACCGAGCCGTTGACGGTGGAGCCCAGCGACGTGTGGTAGTTGAACAACAGCACGAGAACGCTCAGGGTGCTCATGCCCCAGAGGGTGATGCGTCGCATGATGTCTCGTCTCTGATCGGGGGTTGCGGGGAAAGTGAAGTGGAGTGGCTCAGTAGCTGAAACGCTCGTGGTGGATGGAGCCCCCGGGTACGCCGGCTCCCCGGGCAGCGGCAACCACGGTGTCCATCCATCGCGGCGCACCGCAGATGTAGACGTCACGGTCGGCGATGTCGGGGACGATCCTTCGGAGTGCCTCTGCGTCGTCCACATCACCCGCCTCGACGGGCAGCCAGCTGTCCCGCGCAGGATGGCGATGACCGACGACGGGAATCACACTGGCTCCACGCACGGCAGCCAGGGCCGTCAGTTCCCCGGCCAGCACCATGTCGTCCCGGCTGCTGACGCGGTGGATCACCACCACGTTTCCGGGGCCTGCGGGCAGTTCCTCCAGCAGTGCGCGCAGGGGTGTGATGCCAATGCCCGCACCGATGAGCACCGACTTCTCCCGGGTGCGGACCCCCGCATGGAGCCGGCCGTAGGGCCCCTCGACCAGCACAGGGGTCCCCACCCTCAGGCGGGACAGCCGCGCGCTGGAATCCCCGACGGCGTCGACGGTGATGCGCAGCGACCGGCCGTCCGGGGCGGCCGAGAGCGAGTACGGGTTGGCGCGTGAGGACCCGGGACCGTCGATGAAGCGCCACTGGAAGAACTGTCCGGCCCGAACCTTCAGGCGGTGGAGCTCGCGTCCCGTGACGACGACGGACATGACGCTCGGCGACTCCGCGACGACCTGGGAGACCACGAGCCGGTGTCGAAGCGAACGGGTCAGCGGCACCACGACCCTGAACACCAGGACTGCGGCCAGCGCGGTGGCGTAGAGGCCCCACCAGAAGACCGTGGACACCGCGCTCACCCGGAAGTCCTGGCCCGTCCACAACTGGTGCGGCAGGGCAAGTCCTGCGCCGACGTAGGCGTAGAGATGCAGCAGGTGCCACGACTCGTAGCGCAGGCGTCTCCGGGCCGCCCGGATGGACGTCACCACGACCATGACCAGCGCCACGGCGCCAGCCAGCGCCAGCAGCATTCCGGGTGAGTTGAGGACCTCGTCAAGGAATGTGCCGACGACCCCCACGCCGGTGCCCACGCTGTAGCCGACGATGACGAGGACGATGTGGGCGAGCATCAGGTTGAACGACGTGAAGCCGACCAGCCTGTGCACACGGGCCAACTCGTCCTGGCCCCACGCCTGTTCAACGAACGGGATGCGCGCCATGAGCAGCACCTGCAGCAGGATCAGCGCCGAGGCGAGCAGACCGGTAATCCGCCCGACGCTCGTCACACCATCGGCCACCGTGCCAAAGCTGGCGAGACCCCCTCCCGCCACCCAGAGTGCGCCCACGAACAACAGAACTGCCCACGCCAGCGCCGCCGAGACGTCGCGCCACCAGCGGGGCGTCACCCCGTCCACGTGGGGCATCGAAGGCGTCGAACTCTCCTGGGGGATTGCCGGGAGTGGCCTGTCGGGCGCGAGGGCTGTGCTCATGGACGAAACATTCCAGCTGGATGCTGTGACGGCGCTGTGAAGCAGTCAGCCGCACCCTGTGACCGGTGCGCCCTCGTGGCTCTCGTCCGGCCACGCCGGTAGTGTCGCCACCATGTCCGCCACCCCACTCGAGCCTGCCGAACCGGTGATCCGTCGTCACCTCGCGGCGCACGGACCGATGACAACGGATGCGCTCATCGACGCTCTGGTGGCCGAGGGCGTCGACCTCGGAGCCTGTCCGGAGGATCGGTTGCTGGAGGTGCTCGACGAGGGCACGGACGTGGTCGTGGCGTTGACCGATGGACGTCTGGCCTGGCTGCCGGGGCTGCTGGAGGGTCGCGTCTTCACCCACCGTCTCAGTGGAGCGGAGGCGGCGCACGACTTCCTCGGCATCGGGCCAGACCTGATGCCTGTCACCATCCTCACCGAGAGCGAGATCCATCGCCGACTCGTGGACGGGTCCCAGATCGGGGAGGTGGGGCCCTGGTCCGACGTCGCGTTGTGGGAGGCGCGTGGCCTCGACGTCGCGGACATGGAACACGACCAGAACTGGTTGCTGCCGCCTGGCCACTTCGAGGGAGTGGGTGCGCAGGCCGGGGACCTCATCGGGGTGCGGGTCACCGACGCCGGATTCGACATCATCGCCGTGGACGCCGTGAAGAAGTCGACTGCTGCCGCCGCGATTGCCGCCCGACTCGGCCCGCCGGATCACCCGGAAACGGTGGCTGAAGCGGTCTGGATGGTCTGCGACAAGCACATCGATGCCTTTCGGGAGCCGGTCGCACCACTGGGTGAACTCCTCACGGCCCTGGGACTCGTACTGGAAGGCGAGTGGGTGGCACCCGCCGGGTTCGACTTCGACATCTGGAGGGCGAGCACCAGGATCGGGGACCTCATGACCCACCACGACCTGGACCTCGACGAGGCCACGGCCGTCCTCACGGCCCTGAGGCTCCATGAAAGAATCAGCGACGTCGTCGACACCGTGTTCGACACCTCGGAGGAGTCCGACTGGGGCGACGACAACGCCCCCCTGCCCCAGCTGATGCAGCGCGCGCACCAGGCGGCCACCTCCACCGATTTCGAGGCCGACACCAGATTCATGGACACCCGCGATGCCCTGGACTTCTTCGACGAGCCCATCGTCGCGGAGGCGTTCCTGTCCGAAGCCAGCTCCGGTGACGGCTTCTTCGCCACCACCCTGGTCGTGTTCGCCCAGTTCTTCGAGAAGCTCGCCCCGCGCGCTGCACGCCCGGCGATGCTGTGGTTGCAGGGCAGGGCCCACGAGCATGTCGGGGAGATCGAGCTGGCCGAACAGGCCTTCCGTGCTGCGGAGGCGCTGGATCCCGCGTGGCCTCTGACCCTGATGTCACTGGCCCGCCTTGCCAGTGATCGGGGCGATGCGGAGCGTGGCTTGTCACTGCTGCGCCGCGCGGGGACGCTGCCCGATGCCCCCCTCATGAAAATGTTGGAGGCGTTTCAGCCGGCCCCCCACCCCGACCTTGCCCGAAATGCGCCCTGCTGGTGCGGCTCGGGGCGCAAGTACAAGCAGTGCCACCTGCGGGAGCAGCTGTCCCTTGCTGAGCGGGCGGCCTGGCTGTACGAGAAGGCAGTCACCGACCTGCTGGCCGGCCCCTTCTCCTCCCTGCTCCTGGACGTCGCGAGCGCACGGACCGAGGACCGGGAGGTTCAAGACGCCCTGGGGACGGCGCTCGATGACCAACTCGTACGCGACGTCGTGCTCTTCGAAGGTGGCGCATTCGCGCATTTCCTGGACCGTCGCGGCTCCCTCCTCCCCAAGGACGAGCTGCAGCTCGCCGAGCAGTGGCTGCTGGTGGAGCGCTCGGTGCACGACGTCGTCGGCGTCCAGCCGGGCGTCTCGATGACCCTGCGCGATCTGCGGACCGGCGACGTCAACGAGGTGCACGCAGCCGCCGTCAGCACAGGGGTCCAGCCCGGTGAGCTGTACTGCGCCCGGGTGGTCCCTGCCGGGGGCACGATGCACATCGTCGGCGGGCTGGCACCCGTGTCACCCGACGAGCGCGACGACCTCGTCGCCCTGCTGGACAACCTCGCGGACCCGGTGGAACTGGTCGCCGTCCTGTCGCGACAATCCCTCAGGAGTGGTGAACCTCCAGCGCCTCGATGAGGTGTTGCATGACCACAAGGGCTGCGCGGAGGTCGTCGCCCCCCACGGCGTCGCCGATGCGATCTGCCCACGGGTGCTGCGCAACCAAGATGCGCCGGACTGCCCAGTAGCCCGCTTCGGTGCAGGCGAGCAGCTGGGAGCCTGGCGCGTCATGCCCATGAGCCGGGCGATGTATCAACCGAACCGGCGCGTCCTCTTCACCGGTACAGGGCATCGCCAGCACGGGCGGTAGCCCCCACCAACAGGAGGCACTGCAATGTCGCAACGCTACGTTGTCATCCACAGAACCGAGACCCACAGACCACTCGTCGAGGCTGAGGGAGTCGACGTCGTGAGTGCGCTGGACCGCGGCTTCGTCATCGACGCTGATCCTCCTCAGGTGGCGAACCTCCAGAAACAGGGGTGGCGCGTCAAAGCCGTTCGAGACCCGCACACGCTGCGTCTCTTCACCTACGAGATCGACACTGCGGAGGGCACAGTGCCGCCGACACCGCCCGAATTCTCCACACTCGAGAGCGACGACGGCATCAACCACCTGCTCCAACTCGTGGGACCGGTTCAGGAGTCATGGCTCGCGACGCTCGCCGAGCGTGGTATCCGCATCGTCGAAGCGGTCAGCCCGCACGCGTACTACGTGCGTGGCGACGCTGCGGCGGTTGCGTCGACAACTGCACTGGAGTTCGTCGAGTGGACCGGTCCGCTCTCGCCCGCCTACAAAGTGAACCCGGAGCTGCTGAGCGGGAACGCCGAGGCCGGAGCCGATCGCGGTCTGGGACCCATCGAGGCGGTCGACATCGGCGTCCTCGACGAGGGTGACATCGACGGCGTCGTGGAGCTCGTGGTCGCCCTCGGTGGGAACGTGGTGGCGATCGGACCCGAATCATCCGATGCCTTCCGCAGCATCACCGCGCAACTACCCACGGAAGCACTCCCCACGGTTGCTGCGCGCGACGACGTGCGCTGGATCGACGCGGTGCACGCGCCAGTGCTCGAGGACGAACGCAGCGCGCAGATCGTCATGGAGGACCTCAACGCGACCCCGGCACCCAACACGCTGCCGAACACGGGATACGCCGCACAGCTGACGGCACTCGGCATCGACGGCGCGGGCGTCACGATCGCGGTGTGTGACACCGGTATCGACACGAACGATCCGGCAACAGTTCACGCCGACGTGGCCGGCCGCCTCGCGTTCGTCGTCACTTCAACGGGGGCGGCCCTCGCCGGCGCCGACACCGATGGGCACGGAACGCACGTCGCCGGTATTGCCGCCGGCAATGGAAGCTCCGGCGACGTCGACCCGCAGGGGTTCCTGCTGGGACAGGGCGTTGCCCCCGCCGCCGACGTCGGGTTGGTCCAGCTCGGAGGCACCGTCGAGGCGCGCGTGCGCCAGTCGGCCCTTCAGGGTGCCGATGTCATGAACAACTCATGGTCGATGAATGGCGCCGGGTACTCGGCGGACGACCGCACCATCGACCTGGGCGTGCGGGATGCCGACCCCACCGCCACGGACCAGACACCGATGGTGATCGTGTTCTCTGCGGGCAACAGCGGGTCGGGCGCCAGTACCGTCACGAAGAACCCGAAGAACGCGATCCTCGTGGGCAACTCGTTGAACGCGCGGCCGGGTGAGATGACCCAAAACGACGACATCCGCGGGTTGGCAGGGACCTCGTCGCGCGGTCCCGCCACGGACGGCAGGATGCTGCCCACCGTGGTGGCACCCGGAACAGACATCATTTCCACCTTCAGCCCGGTGGGTTTTCGCAGCGCGCCCTACACCGACACCGGTGGCACGCTCCATCCGGTGCACGCACCGATGTCGGGAACATCGATGGCGTCGCCGCATGTGGCGGGCAACGCTGCGCTGCTGATCGACTGGTGGCGTCAGACCCGCAATGGCAGGACGCCGAGCCCCGCACTGGTCAAGGCGCTGATGATCTCGTCCACCGAGCCTGTGACGGGGGGTGCGGACGGCGCAGGGGGAACGATCGCTGCCGGACCCAACAACAACGTGGGGTGGGGTCGCGTCTCCATCGAGAACGCGCTGCTCCAGTCCCCCGCCGCGGATCGCGGACCGAAGATTCTGGTTGATCAGCGACAGGCGTTCACGGCGATGGGCCAGGAGTACACGATTCGTGTGGCCGCCGCCGATGCAGCACTGCCGCTGCGCGTGGTCCTGTCGTGGTCGGATGCCCCGGCCACCATTGGCGCCAACCCGGCGCTCGTGAACGATCTGGATCTCGAGGTGCGTCACGTCCCCACGAACCAGGTCTTTCTCGGCAACGTCTTCGCCGGGGCATTCTCCTCGACGGGTGGCGTCGCCGACGACCTCAACAACACCGAGGCTGCCGTCATCCAGAACCCGACCGGCGTCTACGAGGTCACCGTCATCGCGGCCAACATCGCAGCGTCCGCCCGCACGGACATCGCGGGACCATGGCAGGATTTCGCCCTGGTCATCGACAACGCCGAGGTACCTGCGGGCGACCCCGTCAGCGTTGTCACGGTGCTCGATCGATCGGGCTCGATGCAGACATTCGGCTACGTGGACATCGCCCGCCAGACGTCGCGACAGTTCATCGATCTCATGGGAGTCGACGACTCCGTCGCGGTCGTGAGCTTCGGCAATTCGGGCGACGTGGAATACCCGGGAACGGGCATTCCCCAGCAGATCGTGGACCAGAGCACCCGGGACGCTGCCACCGCAGCGGTTGACGGCGTCGGGTTCGGCGGATGCACGTTCATGGGAGCGGGCATCCAGAGGGCGGGTGGTGTTTTGTCCGGATCCGGAACGCGTCGGGCGATGGTGCTGCTCTCGGACGGCTACGACAACAAGGGGTGCGACGAGGCCAACCCTGCCAAACCATGGGCGGTCGACGCGGCAGCGGCGCTGCCTGCCGATCTGCCCATCCACAGCTGCGCCATGGGCCCGGCATCAGATCAGACCCTGCTGGCAGAACTGGCCAACAGCACCGCCGGCCGGTACTACTTCATGCCGACGATCGACGACCTCTTCGAGATCTACAACTACATCCGGGGTCAGGTGACCGGCGACGGCGTCATCGTCAACGAGTCGTCCATGGCATCGGTGTCGCAGGTGTCGGGCTGGGTCGACGGATGCGCCGAGTCGGCCATGTTCACCGTCGCGTGGCACGACAGGACCCTGCGACACGTGTCGAGGGAGCCCAAGGGTCCGGGCGAGATTGCCGTGCGGCTCCGCTCTCCGGGCGGCCGCTGGCTGCCCCGCTCGGCCACTGAGTTCCTGCGGCACGCCGGCGACGGGTACGTGAGCTTCACCATCCACGACCCGCAGCCGGGCCGCTGGACGGTCGAGGTTGCCACCGACCGTCGACAGCACACGCCCTACACCGTGGGCGGTTTCGTCCGTTCACCCCTCACGCTGCAGCTGGACGTGCCCACGCTCGTTCGTGCCGGCGACGTCATCGACGTGAAGGCCACCGTCGGGGACCGTCGCGGCGGTATCGACGGCATCAGGGCGCGGGCCTCCATCACGTCTCCGGTCGCGCCAATCGCCGACGTCCTCGACACGTACCGCGACCAGTTCTCACGCATCACGTTGCCGCGAGACTTCCGCTCTGACGGGAAGCCCGAGGTGGGCCGCGCCGAGCTTGCCCGGCTCGTGCTTCTCAGGGATCAGCTGATGGCGACCACCGGTGAGGACATCCTTGCCCCCAGGAATGAGAGCCTCACTCTCGGGGGGACCACGCTGAGGCCCGCGCGTCCGACCCGGCTCGATGCCACGCCGTCGAGGCCTGTGAGCCGCTTCGACGGCCTCTCCGCCACCGGTGGCGGAGAAGGCAGCGTGGCCACCGTGCATCCCGGCCGCATCACGGTGAGCGACCCGCGACTCGTGCTGCGTCCCCAGCGTGTCGGTGTCCTCGCCGGCACCCATGAGCGGACGAAGATCCCCGGCAGCTACTCCGTCACCGTGACGGCGACCGGCTTCAGTCCCACCTGCCAGACGCGTTTCGTCCGCAAGGACTTCGCGAGCGTCGTGGTGGTGGACAAGGGCTGATCGACAAGGCGTGGTTCCCCTGCGGACCCATCATCCAGGTGTTCGCACAGTGCGCAGCCTGAGTCAGGAGCCACGACCCCGTCCAGCCGGCGGTCGTGGCTCCCCGGCGTGCGCCGGGATCACGTCCCCGGGACGGCAGGTCAGCGAAGGTAGTGGCGCTGGGTTGCCTTCATGGACTCGTACCAGTCTCGGGCCTGCTGCGTGGACTCGATGCGGGACACCTCTGACACCGGCACCTCCCACCAGCTGGAGGAGGGCGGGTTGGGGCCCATGAGGTCGGTCTCGATGTGGATCATGACGGCCCGATCCATGGCGACGGCCTCGGCGTAGGCCTCCTTGAACTCGGCGATGGTCGTCACCCGCAGCACTGTGATGCCCCAGGACTCGGCGTTCGCGGCGATGTCCACGGGCAGCAGTTCGGCGTCGACGGTGTGGCCCTTGCCCGCCTTCCGGTAGCGGGTACCGAAGCGCTGCGAGCCGAGCGACTCCGACAACCCGCCAATGGAGGCGAAGCCGTGGTTCTGCAACAGCACAAGGATGACCTTGAGCCCCTCCTGCACGATGGTCGCCAGCTCCATGGGCAGCATCTGGTAGGTGCCGTCGCCCACGATGGCCACCACCTCCGAGTCCGGGCGGGCGAGCTTGACGCCCATGGCCGCGGGGATCTCGTAGCCCATCGTGGAGAAGGCGTACTCCACGTGGTACTGGGCGGGGGTGCGGGCCTGCCACAGGCACTGCAGGTCGCCGGGCATGGAGCCTGCCGCGTTGATGACGACGTCGTCGTCGCCCATGAGCTCGTTGAGTGCACCGAAGACCTCGGTCTGCGCCGGCAGCGGCCCGTGGCCGAGGTGGTAGCACTCGTCCGTGATGCCGGCCCACTCCTCACGGAGGCGGGTGACCTCGGCACTGTAGTCGTTGTCCACGCGGTGCCCCTCGAGCGCCGAGGTGAGGGCCGTGAGGGCGTCGCGGGCGTCAGCGACCACCATCTCGGCCGCGTGCTTGGCTGCGTCGAATGCGGCGACGTTGATGTTGACGAACGTCACGTCCGGATTCTTGAACTGCGTGTGGGAAGCGGTGGTGAAGTCGGAGTAGCGGGTACCGACACCGATGACCACATCCGCCGCCTCCGCCAGCTTGTTGGCTGCCGAGGTGCCCGTGGACCCGACGCCGCCGACGGCGCACTCGTGATCGAAGTTGATGGCACCCTTGCCGGCCTGGGTGTCAGCCACGGGAATACCCGTGGCCGTCGCGAAGTCCCGTAGCTCTTGGCTGGCACGGGAGTAGACCGTCCCACCGCCGGAGACCACGAGGGGACGCTTGGCGCGGCGGATGATGGTGGCGGCACGTTCGATGGCGACCGCTTCCGGCGCGGGACGACGGATCCGCCACACGCGGCGGGCGAAGAACTCCTCGGGGAAGTCGTGGGCCTCGGCCTGGACGTCCTGGGGCAGTGCGACGGTGACGGCGCCGGTGTCGACGGGGTCCGTGAGCACCCGCATCGCGGCCATGAGGGAGGGCACGAGCTGCTCGGGGCGCTCGATGCGGTCGAAGAACCGGGACACGGGACGGAAGCAGTCCGTGGCCGCCGTCAACGGGGAGGTGGGGTCCTCCACCTGCTGCAGCACCGGGTCGGGGTTGCGGGTGGCGAACTGGTCGGAGGGGAACAGGAGCACCGGCAGCCGGTTGGTGGTGGCCACGGCGGCACCGGTCACCATGTTGAGCGCGCCGGGCCCGATGGACGACGTGCACATCCACGTCTGGCGACGCTCCGTGGCTTTCGCGAAGGCGGCGGCAGCATTGACCATGCCCTGCTCGTTGCGGGGCATGATGTAGGGCATCTCCCCGCCGTCGGGCACGGGGTCCAGCTCGTTCTGCAGCAGCGCCTGTCCGATGCCGGCGACGTTGCCGTGGCCGAAGATGCCGAAGGCGCCCGCGATGAGTCGCTGCTCCTGCCCGTCGCTGTCGGTGTACTGGTTCACGAGGAAGCGGATGACGGCTTGGCCGACTGTGAGGCGAACTGTTGCGGTCATGGTCACTGTCCTTGGGTGGTGAGGGGAGTCATGGGGAGGCGGGGGTCGACGTCGGCGTCCGCCCACGTCTCACGGATCCACGTGTAGTGGGGGTCGTCGGTCATGAGCCACGTGGCGTCCTCGGCGGGGCCGGCCATGACATTGAGGTAGTACAGGTCGTAGCCGGGCGCGGCGATGGAGGGCCCGTGGTAGCCGTGCGGCATGATCACGACGTCGCGGGAGCCCACTTCGGTGCACACGTCGATGTCATTGCCGGGAGACGGGTAGATGCGTTGCAGCGCCATACCGGTGGTGCCGTTGGCGGCGGGCCGGACCTCGTAGTAGTAGATCTCCTCCAGCACGCGCTCGTTCTCGTTGTGCTCGTCGTGCTTGTGGGGCGGGTAGGAGGACCAGTTGCCGCCGGGGGTGAGCACCTCGCACACCAGCAGATGGGAGGTCGTGAGCCTGTTGCCCAGCGCGTAGTTGTTGACCTGGCGCGAACAGTTTCCCGTGCCGCGGAGAGACGTGATCACGTCGGAGGCCGGGCAGTGGCGGACGGGCAGGTCGGCGGTGGCCTTCGACCCGGGGAGTGCGAACCGGCCCCCTGCCTCGCTGCGGATTGTCGCGGTGACACCTCGTGGGAGGTACAGGTAGTCGGTGACGGCGGTCCACACCGCCTCGCGGCCGGCCAACTCGTGGACCTGGCCCGCCACCTCCACGGTGCAGGATCCAGCAAGCGGCACCACGAGGACTTCCTCCCCGCCCGTGGAGATCTCCTGCGAAGCCCCGGAGGGCAACCCCAGAACCCGGATGGAACACCAGTCCCAGCCAGCGCGCTCCGCGTCCACGTCGGTTTCGAAGTGACCATGGCTGGTCGAACCGGATGGGATCACGTACTTGTCGTTCACAGAACCTCCACGAGTTGGTCCACGGCAGCAGCGACGTCGCCGCCCCGCGGGAAGAGCAGTGCTCGCCCGATGACGAGCCCCTTGACATTGGGTATGCGCAGCGCGTTGCCCCAGGTCCGCACCGAGGCGTCGAGATCGTCGGACACCTCACCGCCCAGCAGCAGGCAGGGCAGCGTGGTGGCCGCCATGACGCGCTCCATGTCCTTGACGCACGGTAGCTTCAGCCAGGTGCGGGCGGACGTGCGGCCCAGCCCCGACGCGATGGCCATGGATCGCATGACCGCCTCGGGCGTGAGGTCGTTGGTGAGGACACCGTCGCGCCGACGGGAGATGAACGGCTCCACGAGTGCGATCCTCTGCGCCGCGGCAAGTTCGTTCACGGCGCGCGCGGCGCGCTCCAGCGTCGGGGAGGTCAGCGGGTCTGCAAGGTCGATCCGCAGCAGCATCTTGCCGCCGTCAAGACCGGACGAGACGATGCCTGCCGCGTCGAACGCCGTCATGCGGTCGTCCACCTCGAAGGTGGAGCCGCCGAGACCTGAACGGTTCATGGAGCCGAACACCGTCTTGCCGTCCAGCGCCCCCAGCAGTGCCAGGTCCTCGACCATGTCGGGAGTACCCAGGAAGCCGTTGACGCCGGGCCTGGACAGCGCCGTGCAGACGCGTGCCAGCAACTCCTCACGCGACGACAGTGCCAGGGGGTCACCACCGGCGCCGAGTGCACCCCGTGCCGGGTGGTCTGCGGCCACCACCATGAGGTGTTCGCCGGGCTTCCTGCTGGCCGGCACCCGTCGGGCCAGTGCATCGGCGACAGCATCCGGGGCCGAGAACCGGATGTCGGAGAGGCGTTCCACGAGACTCATCGGAGGTGATGCCCTGGTCGCGGTTCGCCTGTGGAGCCGAGGAGCGCCTCAACCTCGGTGGTGGTGGGCATCGCCGTCGAGCACTCCAGCCGGGACGCCACGATGGCGCCGGCAGCAGAAGCGAAGGCGATGGTGCGGTGCAGATCCCAGCCGTCCAGCAGGCCGTGGCAGAGCGCACCACCGAAGGCGTCGCCGGCGCCGAGTCCGTTGAGTACCTTGACCCGCGTCGCCGGCACGAACGAGCGCTCGTCACGCGACTTCGCCAGCGTTCCGGTCATGCCCTGCTTCACGACGGCGATGTCGACCCCGCGCTCCAGGAGGGCGTCGGCGGCCCGCTCCGGGTCGGTCTCCCCCACCGCCACCCGGCACTCCTCAATGTTGCCGATGGCCACGTCGACGCGAGCCAGCATCTCGCCCACCTCATGCGTGGCGGTGGCCTCGTCGCTCCAGAACCGAGGACGGTGGTCAAGGTCCAGGACGCTGAGGCCGCCCGTTCGTGCGCTGACGGCGGCGTGGTGGGCAGTGCGCGACGGCTCGACCGACAGACCGCTGGAGGTGAGCCAGAGGATCTTGTACTCGCGGATCCTGGACGGCAGGTCCGCGGCCGTCAGTTCCAGGTCGGGGGTGGTGGGCTGCCGGTAGAAGTAGAGGGGGAAATCATCTGGCGGGAAGATCTCGCAGAACGTGACGGGGGTGTTGAAGGCGGCGTTGGTGACGACGTGGGACGCGTCGACCCCGAGGCGGCCGAGCTCCTTGATCACGAATCGTCCGAAGGGGTCATCGCCCACGCCCGTGAGGACGCTCGCCCCGTGGCCGTGCCGTGCCGCGGCCACCGCCACGTTGGTGGCGGAACCGCCCAGGAACTTGCCGAAGGTGGCCACGTCCTCGAGCTTCACCCCCACCTCGAGGGGGTACAGATCGACGCTGCAGCGACCGATTGTCAGGACTTCGGGCGTCCAAGAGTCATCCACCTCGACGACCTCCTTCATCCGCCGTCAGTCTGCCCCAGTCAACGAAAGCGGTCAACTCTTTGTCCATACATGGCAAGGGGCCCACATCCGGCTACGATTGGCCTCCACCAGCCGGGCGCACCGCACGGGACGCTCCAACACCGGACATGAGGAGGGGTTGCATGGACAAGGCCTACACGCCGGCGATCACGATCGACCGCGACTCCGCCCTCCCCCTGTACGAGCAGATTGCACGCCCCATCGAGGCGGCCATCACCTCCGGTGAGCTGCCGGCGGGGGCCATGATCGAGGACGAGGTGTCGATGGCGGCCCGCCTCGACGTCGCACGCCCCACCGCCCGCCGCGCACTCCAGGAACTGGTCGCCAAGGGACTGCTCTCGCGGCGCCGGGGAGTGGGTACGCGCGTGACCCCCACCCACGTGCACCGGCCCATGAAGCTCTCCTCCCTCAACGAGGACCTGGCGGACGCGGGGTTCACCCCCTCCACCAAGGTGCTGAGCTACCTCGTGAGGGAGGCGAGCGCAGAGGAGGCCGAAAACCTCGGCATCGCCGCCGGGGAGGGCGTGCTGTCCGTCAGCCGCCTCCGGTACGCCGACGACAAGCCACTGGCCATCCTCACCAACGTCATACCGTTGGACATCGCCCCCACGTGGCAGGAACTGGGGACCCAGGGGCTGTACCGCTGCCTCGGCCTCCGAGGCGTCCAGATCGCCTCGGCGCAGCAGGAGATCGGCGCCCGCGGAGCCGACAGGGACGAGGCGGAGATCCTGGGCGAGGAGGTCGGCGCACCCCTGCTGACCATGCACCGCGTCGGACGCAACGCCGAGGGACGCCCCGTCGAGATCGGCAATCACGTCTACCGGCCCGGCCTGTACTCCTTCAAGTTCTCCCTCTTCAGCAGCTAAACCCGTCATTTGTACTAACAAGTGCTTGACATGGTGCGAACATTCGAGTTCAATGAGGGCGTCGCACACCTGACGGCGAGGATGCCGTCCGTCCTTCCAGGAGCACTCGATGACTGACTTGTCCCCCACCCCCGGACCACTGCTTGACGCCGCCCGCACCACGAAGACGGCCCTGTGGAACGACTCCTCGGATCTCGACGAGCTCACCAAGTCAATTTCCTGCGGGGCAGTGGGTGCCACCTGCAACCCCGTCATCGCCTACACCACCATCAAGAATCACCTCGACGCCTGGACCCCCCGGCTGCGGGCCATCGCTGACGCCCACCCCACCTGGGGCGAATCCGAGATCGGCTGGCAGGCCGTCAAGGACATGTCCGTGGAGGCCGCGGCGCTCCTCAAGCCCATCTTCGACGAGCACAACGGCCGCAACGGCCGCCTGTCGGTCCAGACGGATCCCCGTCTGCACCGCGACGCCGCCGCGATCGTGGCCCAAGCCGTCGAGTTCAGTGAACTGGCCGAGAACATCGTCGTGAAGATCCCCGCCACCAGGGTGGGGATCGACGCCATCGAGGAGGCCACAGCACGGGGCGTCAGCATCAACGTCACCGTGTCGTTCTCCGTCCCGCAGGCCGTGTACGCCGCCGAGGCCATCGAACGCGGCCTGAAGCGACGAGAGGACAACGGCCACGACGTCTCCCGCATGGGCCCCGTCGTCACCATCATGGGCGGGCGTCTCGATGACTGGCTCAAGGAAGTGGTGGCGCGCGAGGGCATCTTCTTCGACATGTCAGCCCTGGAATGGGCGGGCGTCGCCTGCCTCAAGAAGGCGCATGCCATCTTCACCGAGCGTGGTCTTCGGTCCCGCGTCCTGTCGGCCGCGTTCCGCAACGTGAACCAATGGGCGTCGCTGGTGGGCGGCGACCTCGTGGTGTCCCCCCCGTTCAAGTGGCAGCAGATCATCAACGACTCCGGCTACACGGCCGTCTCGCGCATCGACGAGCCCGTTCGCCAGGACTACCTGGACGAGCTCAACCGCCTCGAGGACTTCCGCCGTGCCTACGACGAGCACGGCATGACGGTGGAGGAGTTCGAGGACTTCGGACCCACCCGCAAGACGCTGCGGCAGTTCCTGGCCGCCGACGCGGACCTCGACGCACTCGTGCGCGACATCCTCGTACCCGCCCCGTGATCCACGCGCGGTGACGGACGGCTTCTGCCCCCTTGGGGGCAGAAGCCTCCTCATTTTCATGCGCAGGGTCTATGCATGATTATCCAGAGCTTTTATTCTTGGATGCATGTCGGGCAACGCTGGAGCGTCCGGGACGATCCGGGCGGATCGTGGCTGGACACCGTGCGCGCCACGTCCCCACCGACGAGGGTTGGCCGCCCGACGTGGTCATCGTTACTGATGCAGCCCGGCGACGCCCCGGAGAGATGGAGCATCATCGCATCCCCCTTCCTGCGGCTCTGTCCATCGGTGTCGTGGCAGGCGCCCTGGCGGGTGGGGTGTGGGCGCTGGGCGCGGCCGGGTACACCCCATCCCCCCCGATCCCTGTGACCCTCGACACATTTCCCGGTGAACTGTTCGGGGAGTCACGCGACGACCCCGCGCCGCTGGCTCGCATCTCCACTGGCGCCTCGGACCTCGACGGCGCATTCGAGGTGCAACTCGTGGCCCACCGATTCGCCTACGGCGGGGACGGCGCCACGATCCACTACGGCGGGCGCCTCAGCCTGACGATCGTCAACGGCATCCTGACACCGTCGGTGCCACGGGACGGCACCATCGGCGTGACGTGGCGAACACAGGAGCCCCGACGTGTCGTATCCCTGCGGGCCGCCGACGTGCGATGCATCTTCGAGCCCGAAGGTGTCATCGACAGCGTCACGGCCACCGGGGAACTGGGAGGCCTTCTGAGCGAGGGCACAACCGAGTGTGTCCTCGTGGACGCCGAGCGGAACCTCAGCCTCCGGATCGCAGAACTCCGCACGGCCCCCGGCAGCGACGCATCCACCACCGCCGACTCCTTCCGCGACGCACTCCGGAGCCTTCATGCAGCCCTCATCGATTGACGCATCCACACCTTTGGGCGTGTACGCGGCTTACGCTGGGGCACATGTCCGACAAGGGATTTGAGCGGCCGGGCGCTGCCGCCCGCCCTGTCCCTGAACACTGGCCCTACCACTCCCCCACCCCTGAAGAGCTGCCACCGCCGATGCTGCGTGAGGTCATCTCCCAGTCGCCGAAGAAACCCCAGCGACCACCGAGGGGAAGGGGCCACGTGGTGGTGTCCGTCACGCTCGGCGTCGTGGCAGGAATGATGCTGGGCGGAGTGTGGGTCTCCGGAGTCGTCAGGGAGCCCGACGTGCCACCCCCGATTCCGATCCTCCAGGACACGTTCCCCCGGGAGTTGATGGGCGCGCAACGCACGGACATGCAGCTGCGCGAGGCCGGCTTCGGCCCCACCGTCGAACGTCTGGACCGAGAATTTGCGGAGCAGCTGGCCGCGTACCGCTTTGCCTACGGCGGCGACGGCGCAACGCTGCAGTACGGACGCCTGCTCAGCCTCACCATCGTCAACGGCATTCTCCCTCCGCCCCTCCCACGCGACGGCGCTGTGGATTTCAACGGCCGGGCCCGACTGTCCAGCAGGCTGGTCTCACTGCGCAGCGGCAACGTCTCCTGCACTTTTGAACCCGAACCGGTGGTCGTACCGGAGACGGGCCTTGAGTCACTGGGTGACCTCAGCAGCGACGGCCGGACGGACTGTGTCCTCGTGCACGCCGAGAGGAACCTCAGCCTGCGGATCGCCAACCCCGCCGTGGCCAGGGGGGCCGACGCGTCCGACACCGCCATCTCGTTCCGCGACGAGCTCCAGCGCATCCTCGATGGCCTCATCGGCTGACGGCACCCTCCGCAACGGACCCGGAAATTCACCACGTACCCGGAACCCGACACATCACGCACCCACGAGAGCCTCGCTGACTGAACATTCCACCGCTGATCGAGTGCTCTGGCCACGGCGGAGGTGGCAACCCCGTCCGCCCCATCCTCATCGACTCCTCAGCACCACTTCGCACAGCTACCCGTCTGCATCGCTGTCGCTCTCGACGCCACGGGGGCGTCGCCAGTGGCCCGCGCGGCCGTCGTGTCATCGGTCCATGACAGGGTGGGGACATGACTGACTCTCGCCCGTTCTGGGCGGACGAACCGCCGCCGGATCCCTGGGACCTCCCACCGGACCCGTTCCACGAGCCCGCACCCTCCGGACCCGACGCCTCGTCCACGCCGCAGGCCGGCGGCGAGCAGCGGCGTGCCCCCGTCAGGGAGGCGAGCCGCACCACCACGGCGCACCGCGGCAGCGACGGCCTCCGCGACGAGGCGCTCGCGATCCTCCGGGACCTGACAGGTCGACCCGACGCAGACTTCCACCAGGGCCAGTTCGAGGCCATTGAAGCGCTCGTCGCCGACCACAAACGTGCGCTCGTGGTGCAGCGCACGGGCTGGGGCAAGTCGGCCGTGTACTTCATCGCCGCCCTGCTGCAGCGACGCGCAGGCGCAGGTCCCGCACTGATCGTCTCCCCACTCCTGGCCCTGATGCGCGACCAGGTGGCCGCCGCCGAACGCGCCGGAGTCCGGGCGGCAGCCATCAACTCGGCGAACGCCACGGAGTGGCGAGAGATTGAACAGCTGCTGGCGGAGGACGCCGTGGACGTGCTGTTCGTCTCCCCCGAACGCCTCGTCAACCCGCGGTTCCGGGAGGAGCAACTCCCCCACCTCGTCTCGGCCATGGGCCTGCTCGTCATCGACGAGGCCCACTGCATCAGCGATTGGGGCCACGATTTCCGGCCCGACTACCGCCGCATCCGCACCCTCATCGGCGAACTGCCCGACGAGGTCCCCATCCTCGCCACCACCGCCACGGCCAACGAGCGGGTGGTCGAGGACGTCGCCGAGCAGATGGGAACCGGCGGCCACGACGTGTTCACGCTGCGCGGCCCCCTGGCCCGCACGTCGCTGCGGCTCGGCGTGCTGGACCTGGGCACCACATGGCGGCGGCTGGCGTGGCTGTCCGAGCACCTCGACGCCCTTCCGGGCAGCGGCATCATCTACTGCCTCACCGTCTCCGCTGCCGAGGACACGGCCGCGCTCCTGTCCAAGGCCGGCCATACCGTCCGCCCCTACACGGGCCGCACGGACCCAGCGGAGAGAATCGAGGCAGAGGAAGCACTGAAGGCGAACGAGGTCAAGGCACTGGTTGCCACCTCGGCGCTGGGCATGGGTTTCGACAAGCCCGACCTCGGATTCGTCGTCCACCTCGGCGCCCCCAGCTCACCGGTGGCCTACTACCAGCAGGTGGGTCGCGCAGGCCGCGCCACCGACAACGCTGACGTGCTGCTGCTTCCCGGCCCTGAGGACCGTGACATCTGGCATTTCTTCGCCACCAACGCCATGCCCACACAGGCCCGCGCGGATGCCGTCCTCGGCGCACTCGCGGAGGCCCACGGCCCCCTGTCGACGCCCGCGCTGGAGTCCCGCGTGGACCTCAAGCGCGGTCAGCTGGAACTGCTCCTGAAGGTGCTGGCGGTGGAGGGCGCCGTGCAATACGTGCAGGGTGGCTGGACCGGGACGGGTCAGCCATGGACGTACGACAAGCCCCGATACGACCGGATTGCTGCGGCGCGCGTCGCGGAGCAGGAAGCCATGCTCGCCTACGAGAGGGGCGACTCGTGCCGCATGGCGTTCCTCACCTCCGAGCTTGACGACCCGCACTCCGCACCCTGCGGCCGGTGCGACGTCTGCACGGATGCGTGGTACCCCACCCACGTCACGGTGGAGACTGGCGAGTCCGCCCAGAAGCAACTGGACCGTGTGGGTGTTCCCCTGGCGCCGCGCGCGTTGTGGCCAAGCGGGCTGGACCGCCTGGGCGTCACCGTCGACGGCAAACCCGTCAAGGGCAAGCTGCCCGCCGCCGACCAGGTGCTGGAGGGCCGCGTCGTCGCCCGACTCACAGACCTCGGGTGGGGTGGCGCGCTGCGTGAGCTGTTCACCACGGACGAGGCTGGCCGGCCCGTCGACTCCGACGTCCCTCCGGCACTGGCAGCCGCCTGCCTCCGGGTCCTCAAGGGGTGGGACTGGGAACAGCGCCCGGGCGCGGTCGCGTGGATACCCAGCCTCACCCGGCCGCGCCTGGTGGAGACACTGGCCACCGGGATCGCCACTGCCGGAAAGTTGACAGTCCTCGGCCCCCTCGCCCTCACACCCAACGCTGAGGAGTTGACCCGCTCCACCAACAGCGCCTACCGCGTCCGCGACGTCTGGGGCCGCTTCCGCATCCCCGATGCCATGGCCGCCGAAGTCACAGCGCTGCAGGCTCCGGTGCTGCTCATCGACGACCTCGTGGACTCCCGATGGACCATGACCGTCGCCGGTCGCCTGCTGCGGCGATCGGGCGCCTCCGCGGTGCTGCCATTCGCCCTTGCCTCACAGGGGTGATCGCCCCCCAGGGGTGAGGCCCCCTCACAGGGTGATGGCCTCGCGTGGGTCCGCAGGGAGCGCCGGAAGGTCGTCGACGGCAGCGGCGACGGTGCGGATGAACAAAATGAGCCAGATGAAGACGGTGCCGACTGCCGCGATCTCGAAAGCCGTGATGTTCAAGTACTTGACGCCGACGTTCAGCCATCCCCCGAGCGCCATCATCGCCGCCACAACGATGGTGACGCCCACGAAACCACCGGAGAGCCGGCGGAACAGGAACGGAACGGCCAGCAGCATCACCGCGAAAGCACCGACGGCCACGTAGGTGACCATGTTGTGCCAGAAAAGGCTGCGGTTGACAGGGATGACTCCCACCATTCCCAGCATGATGCCCAGCACGATGAACCCCACCCGGACGAAAACCACCTTCCAGTTGGGTTCCCCCGTGTGGGCGGCCCAGCGGCTGAGGTCGTGGGTGAGGAAGTCGGCAAGGGTGGTCAGGACGATCCCCGTCAGGATGAGGGTGAAGTTGAACGTGATGCCGGAGGCATCCGAGGCCGCGCCGAGCGCGGAGAAATGCGCCTGCCACCACTGAGGATCCGATGATGTGAGGGCACTCGTGAAGGCCCCCACCACAAGAAAGGCGGCCACCAGCACCGACAGCGACTGCGTCGTCAGGGAAGCGGCTGAGCTCGCCGCCACGTAGGCGCCGACGGCGCATGCACCGGCCACGAGGAAGCTCCCCGCCCAACGATCCATGTCAAGTTGTTGGAAGGCGTCGGCGAAGACGGCGAACACCGCAGCGGTGGCGAGCATGCTGATGATGGCATGTACCAGCGTGAGCCCGATGAGGTCCACCACCCGGCGGAACAACGACAACCGGTGCTGCCACGCGTTGCCCCGGGACCCCAGGTGGCGGGCCATGGCCAGGAACGCGACGCCGGAGACGGCGCCGCCCAGAAGCGCTGCCGCTTCACCGACCGAGCCCTTCCCGAACAGCGGGGCGGGGGGGTCCAGCACCAGCAGCGCCACCACACCGCCGACGACGAACCCGAGGCCGCCCAGCAGCAGGCTCAGGTCTTCCAGGTTGCGCCCGTGTCGGGTCTGCGTCGCATGCATGACTCAAGTGTCGGGCACATCACGGCCACGCAGGGGGTTGGCCACGGCCCCACTCCAACCGGCCGACCGGGCCGGCGTCGCGCACGAGGACATCGTCACCGGGGCACCCGGGGCGGGGTCTGACTCGTCGGTTCGAGCAGTCGTCGTGCCCGGGAACCACCGCACAACCCCGCCCGTTTGACTTTACTGAGAATCCTGAGAGACATTGGAGCCTCCCCCCGCGAACGAGGAGTCTGCAGTTGCGCGCTCTGCTGGTCACAATCACCACCGCTGTCATGGTGATGTCGGCATCCCTCTGGATCCCCCAGGCCGCAGCGCTTCCCGTCGCCCCCGAACCCGTCGCCCCCGTCACCGGCATCCCGACACCCTGCCCCGTCACGCATGCATGGCCGGGCGATGACGCCCCCCTGGCCACCATCACGGCGGCACTGACAAAGAACTTCGGCTTCAAGCTCATCGGATCCCAGTGGACCGAGGCGAGCCGTGCGTCCATCAAGATTTTGTGGCAGACACTGGACGCCGTCGACTGCACGGGATACGTCACCGCCCTGCAGGCGAAGGTGAACGGCAACGTCGGCATCAACGCCGCCACCATCTCCGGCTTCGCCTGGGGCGACTGGAGCCTCACCAAGCCCAACTACGTCACCATGGACTTCTCCAAGTTCCAGCGGGCCCTGGACAGCGGCGACGAGGGCCGCCTCGTCCGCCTCGTGACACACGAGATGGCTCACGTCCTGAACTCGGACCGCTTCGAGGATCCGGCCTACTGGAAGACCTTCACACAGCTGTACGCCGAGCAGGGCCGCTTCTCCGAGTACGCCTCCAGCAGTGTCACCGAAACCTTCGCCGACGTCGTCGGCTACTACGTGGGGCGTTGCGCACTGGAGAATCCCTACGACACCGGTGAGCACGACGCCTACTACGAGTTCGCCAGGACGTATGTCTTCGGTGGCAAGGAATTCGGCCCCGCCCCCGGCGAGAAGCCCAACTGCACCGTGCCCGCCCCCGGTGCCGAGACGCCGTTGCCCGGCAAGCCCACACCGCAGAGCTGGGTCGAGGCCGTCAGCGGGGAGTGAGTGGTGAGCCCCCGGCTCTCCCCCTGGACTCGTCCACTCCGGTGATCGTCCGTGGGCCATCATGTGGTGGCGCTGGCGTCCACGCCACGAATGGCTGTTGCGGCGGCACTACGATGGAGCCAACTCACCACCCAGGAGGTTCCCTTGCCCGAGGTCACTGCTTACGCCATCGACTCCCCCACCGGGAGCTTTCACAAGACGACGGTGACGCGCCGCGACCCCGGCCCCACCGAGATCGCCTTCGACATCGCCTTCGCCGGCATCTGCCACTCCGATATCCACACCGCCCGCGAGGAATGGGGCAAGTCCCGGTTCCCACTGGTCCCCGGCCATGAGATCGCCGGCGTGGTCACCAGCGTCGGCGCCGAGGTCACCAAGTTCCAGGTGGGCGACCGCGTGGGCGTGGGCTGTTTCGTCGACTCGTGCGGCGAGTGCGACGAATGCCGTGAGGGCTACCAGCAGTTCTGCACCGGCAGCGGCATGATCGGCACCTACAACTCCATCGGCCGCGACGGTGAACCCACCATCGGCGGGTACTCCACGGCGTTCGTGGTGGAGCAGGACTACGCCCTGCACATCCCCGAATCGATTCCCCTGGAGAACGCCGCCCCCCTGCTGTGCGCCGGCATCACCACGTACAGCCCGCTGAAGCACTGGGGTGCCGGCCCGGGCAAGCGTGTCGGCGTCGTCGGCATGGGCGGCCTCGGCCACATGGCCGTCCAGATCGCCGCCGCCATGGGCGCCGAGACCATCGTCCTCAGCCGCACATTGTCCAAGAAGGACGACGGCATGAAGATGGGCGCCTCCGGCTACTACGCCACGCAGGACGACTCCACCTTCAAGGAGTTGCGCGGCACCTTCGACATCATCGTCTGCACCATTTCCGACGGTCTGGACCTCAACCAGTTGCTGCAGTTGCTGGCCGCACAGGGCGTCCTCGTCAACGTGGGACTGCCGTCCACCCCGAATGAGCTCCACGTGGGCGGCCTCATCGGCGGCAACAAGGTGCTGGCGGGTTCCAACATCGGCGGGATCCCCGAGACCCAGGAGATGCTCGACTTCTGCGCCGAGCACGATCTGGGTTCCTGGGTGGAGGTCATCGGCGGCGAGGACATCAACCAGGCCTACGACGACGTCGTCGCCTCGAAGGCGCGGTACCGCTACGTGATCGACACCTCCACCTTCGACGCCTGATCCAGCTTGGACACCGCCGCGGTGCGCCCCTCCTCCAGGGCCTGGGTGGTCTGGGGGGTGGGCATGGCCGCCTACATCTCCGCTGTCATGCAGCGCACGTCGCTGGGTGTCGTCGGCACCCAGGCCGCAGAGCACTTCGGGACGACGGTGGGCATCGTCTCCACCTTCGTGGTGGTGCAGATTGCCACCTACGCGCTCATGCAGATCCCCGTCGGTGTGTTGTTGGACAGATTCGGCTCGCGCGCAGTACTGGTCGCCGGCTCCATCGTCATGACGCTGGGCCAGACCACGATGGCACTGACCGACGACCTCGGCGTCGCCATTGCGGCCCGGATCGTGCTCGGCGCCGGTGATGCCTGCATCTTCACGGGGATCCTCCGGTTGCTCCCCTTCTGGTTCCGGCCGCAGAGGGTACCCATCCTCAGCCAGTTGACCGGCATGCTCGGACAAGTGGGGCAGGTGGCGGCGGTGGGGGTGCTCCTCCCGCTGGTGGACGTACTGGGTTGGCGGCCGACGTTCCTGTTCTCGGCGAGCGTGTGCCTCGTGTTGGCGTTTTGCTGTCTGCTCGCCGTCCGCGACGTCCCTGACGGTGTGAAGCGTGTGGTGACGGGGGGCAGCTTTGTCGAGATACCACGCCAGGTCTCACAGGTCCTGAAACACCCGGCCACGCAGCTGGGGTTCTGGATCCACCTCACCTCCGGTTTCTCCGTCAACTCCTTCGTGCTGATGTGGGGCATCCCGTATCTGACCATCGGCGAGGGCCGCACCGCCGCCGAGGCGGGAATTCTGTTCAGTCTCACCGCGATCTTCGCGGCGTTCATCGGTCCCCTCATGGGCTGGCTCACGGCGCGACACCCGCTGCGTCGCAGCAACATGGCGCTCTCCGTGATCTTCGCCAACATGATCAGCTGGGCGGCCGTACTTCTCTGGCCCGGTCCGGCGCCACTGTGGCTTCTCGTGGTGCTGGTCGTGGCGATATCGGCCGGTGGCCCCGGGACTGGCATCGGCTTTGACTACGCCCGCACCCAGCTCCCCGCCAATCGCCTCGGGGCCGGCAACGGCATGGTGATCTCCGGATCCTTCGCCGGCGGAACCTTCATGATCCTGGCCATCGGCCTCTTCCTGGATGCGGTGAGCAACGGAGGCTCCTACACCCCGGAACACCTCGGCTGGGCGATGGCGCTGCAGTTCCCTCTCTTCTTCGTAGGGCTCGTGGGCATTTTCGTCTCCAGGAGACGGCTCCGCCTGCACATGGAGACCGAGGGCGTCGTGGTTCCGACGTGGCGTGAAGTGGTGCGACGCTACCGGCGCTGAACCACGCAGGGTTCAGACGAGCAGGCTTCAGAACAGGCCGGCCTGCGGAGGGGCGTAGGACGGGTCGACGTCGCGGAACAGCCGGGAGACGGACTTGCCGTCGTGGATGCGCTGGATGGCCTCGGCGAACAGGCTGGCGACACTGATGACCTTCAGGCAGTCGAAACCCTTCGGGGCGGGCACGGTGTCGGTGGACACCACCTCGTGAATGTCGGGGTTGCCCATCAACTTTTCCACTGCCCTGCCCGTGAACAGCCCATGGGCGCAGGCGACGGAGGCGCCGGTGGCGCCGAACTCCATGAGCTTCCTGACGATCTCCATGATGGAGCCGCCCGTGGCGATCTCATCGTCGAGCACGATGGCCTTCTTACCCCTGACGTCCCCCACGATCGACTCGATGACCACCTTGTCATCGGCCAGTCGCTGCTTGTTGCCGGCCGCCACGGGCAGCCCGAGCAGCCGCGCGAGCAGCGTCGACTGCTTGGCGTTGCCCAGGTCCGGTGACACCACCACGTGGTCGGTGAGGTCCTGGCCGCGGTAGTGGTCGGCAATGACACCCAGCGACGTCAGATGGTCAAGGGGAACGGAGAAGAAGCCGTGCACCTGCGGTGCGTGCAGGTTCATGGTGATGATCCGGTCAACACCAGCCGACTCCAGCATGTCGGCCACCAGACGCCCGCCGATGGAAATGCGGGAGGAGTCCTTCTTGTCCGAACGCGCGTAGGCGTAGTGCGGGATGACGGCCGTGATGTTGGCCGCCGAGGCCCCCCGTGCCGCATTGATCATCAGGAGCAGCTCCATGAGGTGCTCCTGGGTGGGCGGCACCAGCGGCTGCACGATGTAGACGTCGCGCTGACGGCAGTTGGCGAGCAACTGCGTCTGCAGGCAGTCGTTGCTGAAACGCGAAATGGCGACGCCGCTACGCGCCAGGTTCAGGTGGGCACAGATGTCGTCTGCGAGCGCGGGGTGAGCCGAACCCGAGAACACGACGATGCCGCCAGCGGCTGATCCCTTGTCCATGATGGCCTCACCCTATCCGTTGGCGCCCTCAGCGCGGACGCCGTTCCGGCCACGTCACTCAGGCGGCCTTCTGCCCCAGGTAGGCCTCCCGGATGCGCGGATCCCGGATCAGCTCGTTGGCACCGCCGGAGAGTGTCACGACCCCGTTGACGAGCACGTAGGCGCGGTGCGCGATGGACAGCGCCAGTTCCGCGTTCTGTTCCACCATGAACACGGAGATGCCAAGCTCCCTGTTGATGCGCTGGATGGTGTCCAGGACCTGGTCGACGATCTTGGGCGCCAATCCCATGGTGGGCTCGTCCATGCAGATCAGCTTCGGCCTGGACATCAGTGCCCGGGCGAAGGCGAGCATCTGCTGCTCCCCTCCGGACATGGTCCCGGCGACCTGGGTGCGCCGTTCAGCCAGCCTCGGGAACAGGTCGAACTGGGCTGCGACGTCGCGTCGGATGGCTGCCCGTCCGTCCCGCCGGGTGTGGGCACCCACGAGAAGGTTGTCCTCGATGGTCATCTCCGGGAACACCCTGCGCGCCTCCGGCACGGAGGCGATCCCTCGGGACACGACGTCCGCCGTCGACTCGGAGGCCGTGGAAGCGCCGTCGAAGATGATCTCCCCGGACGTCAGCGGCACCAGCTGCAGCAACGTCTTCATGGTGGTGGACTTCCCGCAGGCGTTGCCCCCCAGCAGGGACACGATCTCACCGGGCGCGATCGTGTACGACACGTCCTGCAGCGCGTGGAAGTGCCCGTAGTGCACGTTGAGGTTGCGTGCATCCAGCAGCAGGTCAGATGGCATAGTCCACTCCCAGAGGGTCGCCCTCGGTCAGTTGTTCGATGTCGACACCCTCCCGCAGCCGGGTGGCGCGCCGGGTGCCGAGGTAGGCCTCGATCACACGGGGATCGCGCTGGACCTCGGCGGGTGTCCCCTCGGCGATGATGCGACCGGAGTCCATCACCACCACCCGATCCGAGACGGTCATCACGAGGTCCAGCTTGTGCTCGACGAGCAGCATCGTCTGCCGCTGCGACTTCAGCACCAGCAGTTGCTCCATGACCTCAGCGGTCTCGGACGTGTTCATGCCGGCCGTGGGTTCGTCGAGCAGCAGCAGGCGGGGCGACGACGACAGCGCGCGGGCGATCTCGGTGCGACGGCGGTTGGCGTACGACAACGTGGCGGCGTTGTGGAGGCGGCGCGGCACCAGACGGTCACCGAAGCGTTCCAGCTGCGCCGTGACCCGCTCATCCATCTGCGCCGCCTCCTCGCGCCGCGCACGTGAGGGGAGCAGTGCCAACCCCACTTCCGCCACCAGCGAGACCCATCGCAGCACGGGGAACCGGCGCAGCCCGCTCAGGGGGTGGACGGCGCGCACCAGGGAGGCCTGCCCCACGAGCAGGTTGTCCTGCACCGTGGCGTTGCCGAAGACGCGACCGTTCTGGAAGGTACGCCGTGCCCCCGCAATTGCCACGGCATCAGGGCTGGCGCCGGTGATGTCGGCGCCATCGAGGATGACCCGCCCGGCATGGGGGGCGAGTTCGCCGGAGATCAGGTTGATGGTGGTGGACTTGCCGGAGCCGTTGGGTCCGATGACGCCCACCACCTCGCCCTCCTCGATGGTGAAGGTGGAGTCGTCGACGGCGGTCAACGAGCCGAACCGCTTCGTCAGGCCCACCACTTCGAGGACGGTGCTCATGCCAGTGCTCCTTCGTGCTCGTGGGTGGAGACGGCCTCCGCCGTGGACCGACGGGTGAACCGTTGCTTGAGCCGGGACCACGTGCCCGTGTCGGTCCACAGCCCCTGGGGGCGGAAGTGGATCAGGAGCAGCAGCACGACACCGTAGACCAGCAACCGGCCCGAGGAGGAGAAGCGGAACAGCTCCAGTCCGCCGACCATCACGATGGAGCCGAGGATGGCGCCGAAGGGGCTGAGCATGCCACCCAGCACCGCGATGATGACGATCTGGAAACTCATGAGCGGGTTGAAGATGGTGGCGTTGATGTAGCCGTACTGGCCCGCCCAGAACCCGCCCGCTATCCCGGCGATGAAGCCCGACAGACCGAACGCCAGCGACTTGTACTGCGGGGTCGGGACGCCCGCGGAACGTGCTGCCGTCTCGTCCTCGCGGATGGCCCGCCAGTACAGCCCCAGGTGGGAGTTGGACCAGCGACGCACGAGCCAGCACACGGTGAGCAGGAGCACGAAACCGAGGGCGTACAACATGGTGTTGCTGTCGAGTTGGACGCCGAACACCGAGGGCAGGGGAATCAGCGAGATGCCTGCCCCACCGCCCGTGACCGGGTCCCAGACCTGCGCCACGGCCGCGATGAGCGCGCCTGTGGCCAGGGTGGCGATGGCCGGGTAGTGACCGCTGAGCCGCCAACTGGGCGTGGCCAGCACGGTCATCACCACGGCGCCGAAGATGCCGGCGAGCAGCAGGGCCACCAGGAACGGGACCCCTGCCGATTTCGTCATGATGGCCAGCGCGTACGCCCCCAGCGCGACGGCGCCAGCCTGCCCCAGCGACAATTGGCCGGCCTGCCCACCGAGGATGGTCATGGACAGTGCCGCGAGCGCGAACGTGATGATCTGCACGCCGACGCCCACCACGTAGCCGGAGAACAGACCCGGGATGATGGGCAGGGCGCCTGCCACCACCAGGGCGGCCACGGCCCAGGGCGGGATGGTGATTTTTCGTGCGGCCGAGAAGAAGGTGCCGGTCAGGGGTTCACGTTTGACGCTCCTGGAGCCGAGCAGTCCGTGCGGTCGGAGCCAGAGGCAGCCGAGCAGCACGCCGAAGGTGATGACCTGGCGGGCCGAGTCGCCGAATGTGGCGACGCCCAGCGCCTCCACGACGCCGAGCAGCAGACCGCCGATGACGGCTCCCAGCAGCGAACCAAGGCCCCCCAGGGTGGCAGCGGCCAGCCCGGCCAGCCCCACCGTGAACCCCTGCGTCGGGGAAATGGTGGTGAAGTAGGCCGCCACCAGCACCCCGGCCAGGCCGCCCAGGGCGGAGGCGATCATGAATGCACCGGACTGGACCCGGTTGATGGGCACGCCCATCTGGGCGGCCGCCTCCCGGTCCTGCGACGTGGCGCGGATGGCCCTCCCGAAGCGGGTCCACCGCAGGAAGGAGGCCAGGCCGGCCATGAGGACGACGCTGGTGCACAGGATGACCATGTCGATGGCGTTGATCCGCAACCCCAGCAGCTGGAAGGATGCCGTGGGCAGCCCTGAGGCCATGGGGCGGATCTCGGGACCGAAGATCAGTTCAGCGGTGGCGTCGAGGATGATCATGATGGCGATGGTGGCCAGCACCGACGCAATCGGGGCCTTCCCCGCGAACGGTTTCACCGCCACCCTGTTGATGACCCAGCCCAGCAGCGCGGTCACCACCATGGCCGCCACCGCGGCCAGCCACAGGGGCAAACCCAGGGAGGTGGTGACGAACCACCCCACCATGGCCCCGACGGCGAACAGGGAACCCTGCGCAAAGTTGATGATGCCCGTCACCCCGATGACCAGGGAAAGGCCGAGGGCCACGAGCGCGTAGGCGTTGCCGTTGATGAGGCCGGCGAGGACTGTATCCATGGGAAAGGTCTCCTTGGTTGAACTGCCGGGTCAGCTGCGAGTGGGGTCCTGGGCCACGAACGTGCCGTCCTTGACCACCAACCAGGTGAAGGTGGGGTTCTCGATGCGACGCTCGTCGTTGTACTGGGCGGGGCCGTAGATGATGGTCGGGACCTCGGTGCCATCACGCAGGGCGTTGCGGATGCCCTCGCGGCTGCCGTCGGAGTTCTCGCTGGCCCAGGCAAGTTCCTTCAAGCCGTCGTAGGCGTAGGCGCTGAAGACGTTGGGCTGGCGGTCGTACTTGGCCTGGAACCCGTCCACGAACTTCCTGACATCCGCGTTGTCGGAGCCCGGGTAGAACGAGGTCTCGACGTAGACGCCCTCTGCGGCGTCGCCAGCCAGTTCCAGGAACTCGCTGGAGTAGTTGGACCCCACGGCTGAGAGTGCAACATCGGTGAGGCCCACGTCGGTGGCCTGCTGCACGAGAAGCGCCGTGGTCTTGTAGTACGTCAGGAACTGGATGACGTCGGCGCCGGACTCCTTGGCGCGCAGAAGCAGCGGCTTGAAGTCGGTGGATGTTTCCTCCACGGAGCTGGAGTAGACGATGTCCAGCCCGTTGGTCTTCGACTGGTCCGAGAAGACGTCGAAGGCAGCCTTGCCCCAGTCGGTGTTGAGGTAGAACACAGCAGCCTTGTCGCCCAGCTTCTTCGCGCCATCGGCCATCACCCTGCCCTCCGTGTCCTGGGTGATGCTGGGGCTGAAGATGAAGTCGCCCGTGGTGGTGAAGTCGGGATGGCTGTTGGTGATGCCGAGCTGCAGAAGGCCCGCGCGCTGGTAGACGGGGCTGGCGACCATGGAGGTGGCCGAGGAGAAGTCGCCCATGACGGCGCTGATCTTGTCGTCGGAGACGAACTTCTGCGCGATGTTGGTGGCCTGGGCAGCCTGCCCCTGACTGTCCTGGAAGTCGATGGCGTAGGTGATGTCGCCTTCGGCGTTGAGTTCGTCGAGGGCGAGGTCGAAGCCGGCCTGCCAGTCCTTGCCGTACTGGGCCTGGTCGCCGGTGAGGGGGCCGGAGACACCGAACGTCACCGTGTCACCGTCGCCGCCGTCGGCCCCTGCGTCCTGCGAGCACGCCGTCATGGCCGTCAGCGTGAGGATCGAGGCGGCAACTGCCGCGGCCTTGCGAATGACTGGTCGCATGTCGGAACTCCTGGGTGTTGCGTCAGCGGCGGAGGATTCCGCCCACTCGCCTCCCTCAAGCCATCCGATGCCGAAGTTATTCCCGTCTCATCCACGGGAATGATCTGGCGGTGTTGTGGGTTGACCAGACGTGCACCACACCGCCACGAAGAACTCCGACGTCGCCCGAGAGGCAGCATTGTCCCTAGTCATCATTGGAATGGGACCCCGCGGGGCCTCCCTCATGGAGCGGATCGCCGCACGCCCCGGCTCCGTGGCGGATGTCCACATGGTGGACGACCACGCACCCGGTGCAGGGCGAATCTGGCGCACCGACCAGGACCGTGACATGTGCATGAACACCCTTGCCGGAGCGGTGACGCTGTTCACCGACGCCTCCTTCTCGGGTGTCGGCCCGGTGGTGGAAGGACCTTCCTTCCACGAATGGTGCCAACTCGTGGCCGAGTTCGCTGATGGCGAACGGGCGGATGTCGCTGCGGCTCGCCGTTCCTACTTCGAGGCCGGAGCCGACGTCAGTGCAGTCCTGGCTGACCGGGGTTTCCGCGCCGAGGTGCGCCGCACCGGCCCCGGCTCGCACCCCAGCCGCGCGTTGTACGGCTTCTACTGCGACTGGGTGCTCCGCACATCCCTGCGACGACTCGGACCGGCCGTGCACGTCACGAGGCACACGACACGCGCCACCGCCATCCGCGCCGCGGGCCCCCGTCGGACACTCGTGGAGTTGGCCGACGGCACCACGCTGGCCGCCGACGCCGTGGCCCTGGCACCCGGCTGGTTGCCCAGCGAGCCGGGACCTGCGGACCGGGCGTTGGCGGCAGCCACGACTGGCCGTGACGTCTCGTGGGTGTTGCCGGAGAGTCCCATCCATCAGGACCTGACGGGTATCCGTGCCGGGGAGGACGTCATCGTCCGCGGACTGGGAATGGGGTTCTTCGATTCGCTGTCCATGCTGACCATTGGGCGCGGGGGCCGCTTCGATGAGGCACCCGGCAACAGGTTGCGCTACATCGCCAGCGGGGAGGAGCCCGTGGTGCACGTCGGCTCGCGGCGCGGACTGCCGTTCTTGGCCAAGTCCGTCTACCAGGGCCTGCCGCCCGCCGCGACGCTGCGCCGCGTCAGGGCGGCCGAGGCCCGGGGCCTGTCGACGCCGCTGCGCTTCGCCGACGAGGTGTGGCCGCACCTGGTGCGCGACGCGAACGAGGCGTTCTACACGACTCTGGCGCGCCGCCTTCCCCTGGACCTGGCCGCCATTGGCGCCGCCATTGACGCAGATGACCTCGCGACGCTGCCGGAGCGGGTCCGTCCTCTCCTGCCCGAGGGTGTCAACCCGTTCGATCTCCAGGCCCTCCTGACGCACCGGATCGCACCGTGCAGCACGCAGGAGTACCAGCGCATCATCCGGGATGCCGTCGGCGTTGACCTGGACGAGGCCGACGCAGGCCTCGCATCACCCCTCAAGGCTGCCCTGTGGGAGGTCAATGGCGCCCGGCGCTGGTCCATCGAACGTGCCGCGTTCGACGGCAGCGACACCGAGGGCTACGACGGCGACCTCGCCGAGTTCCTGGGCTTCGGCGGCATGATCGGGAGTGGCCCACCCGCCTTCCGTGCCCGCCAACTGCTGGCGCTCATCGACGCGGGGCTCGTGCGGTTCATCGGCCCGGGCGTGCAGGTCGGGCTCGACGGCCGCGTCTTCACGGCGCACTCCCCCATCGTCGCGGGTTCGGGCGTCACTGCCCGGGTGCTGCTGGACGCCTGGGTCCGCCTGCACGACGCGCGGCACACCACTGACCCACTTCTGCAGCAACTCATGGCCGACAAACTGGCCGAGCCCTTCGGCCGCAGGAATGCGGCGGGTGGCCGCACCCCCGGACCCGGCTTGCGCATCGACGAGGTGAGCAGCGAACTGATCGGCCCGGGCGGCCGTCACGGAATCCACCTGCTGGGTGTGCCCTCCGACGTCGCACGTGGCGACACGATCATCGCCCCCATGCCCGGGACCGACCCCACCATGCTGCGCGAGCTCGATGCCTGCGTCGAGGCCATGCTGCCGGGAGGCGGCAGGGCCACGGGGCAAGCGATCGGGCGTCACGCTGCACAGCGCGCCCTCACCGCCTGAGCTGCCCCTGGCCGACTGCCTCGTCCACAGCTGCGGCGAGCTGCTTCGACCCTGCGCCCCTGGTGAGCGCCCGCACCGCGTCGAGGGCCAGCAGGATCGCCGGGTCGTCGAACTCGCCGAACCACCTCGGACGCTTCGGCCACGGCCATGGCCAGGGCCATCCGACCGGGCAGATCTCGCCGTCCCAGTCAGTGAACGCGCTCAGCGCCGCCATCTTCTGTTCCGCGCCGAGCTCCACGCGCTGAGCCCCATCGGTCATCACTGCCCCGGCTGCGACTCCAGCCAGGTGTCGGCCACGCTCCTTGCCCATGAGCGGCGCGAGGGTGGTGACCACGGTGTGCGCCACGATGGCGTCGATCTCGTCGACGAATCGCGCGCGGATGAGCAACTGCCAGGGGACCTTGTCGGCCCCGGGAAAACCATCCTGCGTCCACATGTCGTGCTCCTTGGTCCGGGGCGGCCCATCCGCCCTTCAGGGGTGAGGAGGGCGTGGACAGCCCGCTGATACACAGGGGCGCAACGCGACCTGCAGGAAATCCTGGCTCACTCGAAGCTGTGCCCCTTCTCCTTGACGGGGATCATCGCGGCGAGGCCGATGAGCAGCACCAGCACGATGCCGAGGATGCCGAAGTACTGGGCGTCGCCGGTTCCGGTCAGTTTCCCGAGGAGGATGGCACCGCCGAAGGCCAGGGGCGCCAGGAAGGAGACCGCGCGGCCGGTGGTGGCGTAGAGACCGAAGATCTCGCCGGCCTTCCCCGCCGGAATGGCACGTGCCAGGAAGGAGCGGCTTGCGGACTGTGCAGGCCCCACGAACAGCGTCATGGCGAGACCACAGACCCAGAAGACCTGCTTGCCGCCGTCATGGAGGACGAAGATGGCCGACCCCAGGACCACCAGGGCCACGAGCGAGATCATGATGACTTTCTTGGGCCCGATCCGGTCATCGAGGAGGCCGAACAACATCGTGGAGACACCGGCTGCCACGTTCGCGACGATGCCGAAGATGATGATTTCGCCGTAGGTGAAGTCGAAGGTGCCCCTCGCAAGGATGGCCCCGAAGGTGAACACCCCTGCCAGCCCGTCGCGGAACAGCGCCGAGGCGATCAGGAACCTGATCGTGTCGGGTGAGCTCCGGTGGATACGCCTGAGCGTGGTGAACAGGGCACCGTACGCCTTCCGCACACCCAGCCGTGGCACCGGTTCCGGGCGCGGTTGGTCGCGCAGCGCCAGGAAGATGGGGATGGTGAAGATGGCCGTCCACGCACCACACATGAGCATGGCGAAGCGCACGTCATCGGAGTCGAAGTCGATGCCGCGGATGGCGACGATCAGCAGCAGGATCGCGATGCCGCCGATGTAGCCCATGCCCCACCCAAGGCCGGACACCTTGCCCACGGACTTCGGCGTCGACACCTGGTCGATGGCGGCGTAGTAGTTGACGTTGGCGATCTCCGCCACTACGTTGCCCACGCCCAGCAGCACCAGCCCGAGGATGAGGAAGCCGGGTTCCGGCGCCACGAACCACAGCGAGGCAGACAGGGCCGCCAGCACCCATGTCTGCCAGCGCAGGTTGAACATGCGCTTGCCTGTGCGGTCCGAGCCCTGCCCGAGGACGGGTGCGAGGAGCGCGATGAAAAGTCCCGCAATCCCCGTGGACAGCGACAGCGCCAACGACGTCGACTCGGTGGTGCCGAAGGCCTCCGAGGTCAGGTACACCGAGAACACGAAGGTGGTGATGACCGTCTGGAAGGGCTGAGTTCCCCAGTCCCACAAGCCCCAACTGAGCACCTTCCACGGGGGAGCCTTCTCCGTGGCGAGGTTGCCCTCCACCAGGGCCCGCTCGGCGGCCTCCAACGAGTCCGTGTCGTAGGCGGGCAAGGGCTGCGGACCGGCGCCGTCGCCGTCGATAGTGCTCACAGGCGTGAGGGTAGCCGCAAAGGGCGCCCACCAAACCCTGTTCCATGTGACCGATCCGGCGCTAGGGTGAGGGGGCCCCTCTCGTGGGCAACACATTGTGCACTAGGAGAATCACCATGCGTATCGGCACTTCCATCTTCCTGCTCGCCCTGGGCGCGGTCCTGGCCTTCGCCGTCAATGCTGAGGTCCCCTTCATCAGTCTGGACCTCGTCGGCTACATTTTGATGGCCTGTGGCGTCGTCGGTCTCATCTGGTCGCTCATGGCCTCGCAGCGCAACCGCAGCGTCGAAACCCGTACGGTCAATGACCCCGGCACCGGCGAAACCATCACCCGTTCAGAGTCGCACGACGGCCTCTGAGTTCCCGTCCTGGACGAACTCGACGGGGTGCACCCACCCCGTGTGACCGCGGGCAGGGCCACCAGTCCATGCCCCCGCGGCAACCCACCCCTTGTGGATTCCCCACAACCCCTGTTCCCGTGGCCTGTATGGTTGCGAGGGCAAACCAGCGTTGGACCATCCGCGACCACGATGTCGTCGGCACCAGGAAGGCACTCTGAAGACGATGACCGAAAGCGCCACTTTCAAGCATCAGGACACCGAACTGCAGTTCCCGGTGGTCCATGCCAGCAACGGCAACGACGGGTACGACATCAGCCAGCTGCTGTCCAAGACCGGCAATGTCACTCTGGACCCCGGTTTCGTCAATACGGCGTCGTGCGAGTCCACAATCACTTTCATCGACGGCAACGAGGGCATCCTGCGCTACCGCGGGTACCCCATCGAACAGCTCGCCGAGCAAGCAACGTTCCTCGAGGTCTCGTTTCTCCTCATCTATGGCCACCTGCCCTCGCAGGACGAGCTCTCGACGTTCGAGGGCAAGGTCTCGAACCGCATGATGCTCGATGAGCGGATGCGCGAGCTGTACCGTTGCTTCCCGCGCGGCGCCCACCCCATGCAGGTGCTGGCCTCCGGCGTGATGGCGCTCGGATCGTTCAACCGCGACACGCTCGACGTCCACGATCCGGACCAGGTGGAGGCTGCGAGCCTGCGCCTCATTGGCTCCATGCCCACCCTGGCGGCCTATGCGTACAAGAGCTCCGTGGGGGAGCCCTTCCTGTACCCGCAGAAGCACCTCAGCTACGTCGAGAACTACCTGCGCCTGTCCTTCGGCACGCCGCAGGAGGAGTACGAGATTGACCCGGCAGTGGTCAAGGCCTTTGAGACCCTCTTCATCCTGCACGCCGACCACGAACAGAACTGCTCCACGGCGACGGTCCGTATGGTCGGCTCCGCGGACGCCAGCATCTACGCCTCCATGTCCGCTGGCGTCAACGCCCTGTCGGGGCCGCTCCACGGCGGTGCCAACCAGGCCGTGCTGGAGATGCTGGTCAAGCTCCGCGAGGAGGGCGTGGACATGAAAACCTACGTCTCCCAGGTCAAGGACAAGAAGTCCGGCGTGAAGCTCATGGGCTTCGGACACCGGGTCTACAAGAACTACGACCCCCGCGCCAAGATCATCAAGGGGCACGCCGACGAACTGCTGCGCGCCTCGGGCAAGTCCAACGCCCTGCTGGACATGGCGCTGGAGTTGGAGGAGACGGCGCTGAACGACGAGTACTTCATTGAGCGCAAGCTGTACCCGAACGTCGACTTCTACACCGGCCTCATCTACGAGGCCATGGGCTTCCCCGCCAAGTACTTCACGGCACTGTTCGCCCTCGGCCGGCTCCCCGGCTGGATCGCCCAGTGGCGCGAGGAGCACGCGGACCCGTCCCGCAAGATCAGCCGCCCCCGCCAGGTCTATGTGGGCGAGACGGAGCGCAACTACGTGCCCATCGCCGAGCGTTGAGCTGCTGACCCCATGACTGCCTGACGGGCCGTCGGACCTCCGGGGGCCCGACGGCCCGTCGTCGTGTGCGGTCACAGGTTATGTCCACAGCGTTGACAATACTTCGCCGTCCACCTACCGTGGCCGCAACGAAGGAGGCCGACGCCGCACCGTGAGCTCCACAGCACTCAGCGCCATACGACTGGCCAACACCCGTGCCGTCATCGGGGCCCTCGACGCCCACGGGGGCATGTCCCGTGCGCAGCTGTGCACCGCCACGGGCTTGTCCCGCACCACCACGCACGCCATCCTGCGTGAACTGATGGATGACGGCGTCGTGATCGAGGGCCCCGCCACCCCCCTCGGCGGCCCGGGCAGACCCGAGCGCCGCCTGCGCCTGGATCCTGGTGCAGGCGTTGTCATGGGCATCGAGTTGGGGCGCTCCCAGGCTGCAGCGGTGGTGCTGAACTGGTCCGGCGTCGTCCTCTGGTCCTCGACAACCGCCGTCGACGACCCCCTGGACTGGGACGCCTCCGTGGCCATACTCATGGAACTCGTGGGCAGGGCAACGGCTCCCCCGCGTGCCGGGACCAACAAGCTCCGCCACGCCCTCGTGGGACTGCCCGGGCTCATGCCGTCGTCCCCGCATCACGTGGGCACCGACGAGCGCGACCGCCGCATCGCCGACGTGCGCTCCCGCCTCACCGAGAGTCTGGGCGTGCCGGTGGGAGTGACCGGCAACACAAGGCTGGCCGCGGTGGCCGAGTTCCGGGGCCGCGGCCTCGCCCAGGAGACCCTCATCTACTGCCATCTCTCCCGCGGCGTGGGCGCTGCCATCGTGCTGGGAGGCCACCTGCTGCGCGGTGCCACCAACAGCGCTGGCGAGTTCGGGCACATGCGCACCACCGACGACGGACCCCCCTGCCACTGCGGCTCCCACGGATGCCTCGAGACTCTCGTGGGGACCGATCGCGTTCTGGCGCAGGCGCGCGATGTTCGCCCCGACCTGCAGGACTTCGACGACCTCTGCCGGCGGACGGCCACCGACCCGGCACTGCGGCGTCTGGCCGAGGACACGGCCCGGACCCTGGGGCGCGCCGTCGGCAACATGTGCAACATCATCAACCCCGAGCACGTGGTGCTCGGCGGCGATCTGGTCCGGCTCACGGACGACTGGGATGTCCTGGTCGCGGCGGGACTGGATGACACGGCGCTGGGACAGGTACAGGAAGGCATGAGCCTCTCCACGTCCCTGCACGGCCGACAGGCCGCTTCCCACGGCGCCGGACTGCTTGCTCTCGACCACATCCTGGGTCGGGCGAATCTCCTGGAAAGCGATGGATCCCATGACCCCACCCACCACTGAGCGTCCCCGCAACGTGCTGGTCATCATGACCGACCAACACCGCGTCGACACCATTGGTGCCCTGCTGGCGCCGGGCGCCAAGGGCGTGCACACGCCCAACATCGACCGGTTGGCGGCCGAGGGCTTCGCGTTCACCCAGGCCATGACCCCCACCCCCATCTGCACCCCTGCGCGCACGAGCCTGCTCACGGGTGCCGCCCCGTTCCGGCACAAGGTACTGGCCAACCACGAGTGGAACATCGGCTACCAGACCGAGCTGGACCCCAGCAGCTGGACCTACACCCAGGCCCTGCGGGACGCCGGCTACAACGTCGGGCTCGTCGGGAAGTACCACGTGGGCGAGGCCAACCCGCCCTCGGTCTTCGGCATGGACGACGACTCGTTCGAAGGCGCCACCAACCCCGTGGGCAATCCGCGCTACACGCAGTGGCTCGCGGACAATGGGCTGCCACCCGTGCGCATCACGGACGCGATCCGCGGAACCCTCCCCGGCAACCGACCCGGTCACGTGCTGGCGGGCAGGCTGCAGCAACCTCTGGAGGCCACCTTTGAGCGCTTCCTCACCGACATCGCCATCGGGAAGGTGCGCGAGTACGCCGCCGAGTGGCACAGCAACGCCACCCCCTTCTGTCTTCACATGCACTACTTCGGCCCGCACCTGCCGTACGTCATCCCCGACGAGTACTTCGACCTCATCGATCCCGACGACATCGAGCTGCCGGCGTCGTTCGGCGAGACATTCCTGAACAAGCCCCCGGTGCAGCAGAACTACTCCACCTACTGGTCGGCTGACTCCTTCGACGCCGCCGAGTGGCGCAAGCTCATCGCCATCTATCGCGGCTACGTCGCCATGATCGACCTGGAGGTGGGCCGCCTTCTGGACGCCCTCGAGGAGCAGGGGGTCCGGGAGGAGACGAGCATTTTCTTCACGGCCGACCACGGCGAGTTCACGGGCGCGCACCGCCTCAACGACAAGGGCCCCGCCGCCTACGACGACATCCTCAACATCCCCATGCTCGCCCACGTCCCCGGGGTGTCCCACCACGGCCAGTCGGACGCCTTCGTGTCGCTGCTCGACGTGCCCGCCACCATCATGGAGCTCGCAGGCCTCGATCAGTCGCTGGTGGTCGACGGCCGTTCGCTGCTCCACCTGGCGTGGGATGCACAGACGGAGCCGTGGCGTCGAGACATTGTCACGGAGTTCCACGGGCACCACTTCCCGCTGCAGCAGCGGGTGCTCATCACGCCGGAGTGGAAGCTCGTGGTCAGCCCGGAGTCGGTGAACGAGCTCTACGACAGGGTCAACGACACCAACGAACTGGTCAATCGCCACGGCGACCCCGACGTCGACGACGTCCGCAAGCGCCTTGCCACCTGCCTGCACACCATCCTGGCTGACCGGGGCGACAAGGCGTTCGCCAACTGGATGCTCGCCACCACGGATTTCGACGTGCCCATGACGGCCATCTCCCACCAGGACTACGACGCGGTGGAGGGCAACGACTGACCCCGGGGGTCCTGGGCTCGTGCATTCGCGGGTCATGTAGTGGTTCACCACCGGTGTGGCATTGCCCGCCACACAGCTGACGGCGAGGATGTTGAACTCCGGGCTGGACGCCGAGAACAGCACGCCATGGCGTCGTCGATACCGGTGCCCAACATCCAGGATCACGTCGATGGTTGTCATGGTGGAGTCACTCTCAGTGACGGCTGGGATTCCCTCGCGTGGGCGTTGCCCCACCCCGTCACAGGGGCCCCCGTGCCCGTGGTTACAGTGACACTACAACCGGCCACGAGTGGATGCGAGGACCGATGCGTCGCGACCTGCCGTTCTCCGTGGTGACGAAACCCACGGGCGCGGCCTGCAACCTCGACTGCACCTACTGCTTCTTCCTGTCCAAGGAACTGTTGTACGACGCCGACGGCCAGCGCATGTCCGAGGCGACACTGCGCGCCCTCATCGCCAATCAACTGGACTCGCAGCCCGACGGCGACGTGATGCTGGTGTGGCAGGGCGGAGAGCCCACGATGCGTGGTCTCGCCTTCTACAGGGAGGCGGTACGGCTCGGCAACGAACTCACGCGACCGCAGCAGGTTGTGCAGCACTCGATGCAGACCAATGGCACGCTGCTCGACGACGACTGGTGTGAGTTCCTGGCCGCCGAGAACTTCCTCGTGGGCCTGTCGGTGGATGGCCCGGAGAACCTGCACGACGCCTACCGCGTCAACAAGGCGGGCCGGGGAACCCACACGCGGGTGGTGCGCGGGTGGGAGTTGCTTCGCAAGCACTCCGTCGACACCAATGTTCTGTGCACCGTGAACGCGGCCAATGCCGAGCACGGCGCAGAGGTCTACCGGTGGTTCCGGGATGAATTGGGCGCCACGTTCCTGCAGTTCATCCCCATCGTGGAGCGTGTCCCCGCGGCCGACCTCGCCACGGCAGAGCAGGGCTGGATCGGACCCGACGGTGCACGGCTGCTCTACCGGCAGGCCGGGAATGCCGTGACGTCCCGCTCGGTGACCGGTGAGCAGTGGGGACGGTTCCTGTGCGAGGTGTTCGACGAGTGGCGCGCCCGCGACGTCGGCCGGGTGTTCGTGCAGCATTTCGACACCATGCTGGCCGCCCGCTTCGGCCAGTACTCGCTGTGCGTGCACGCCCCCGAGTGCGGCACCGCGCTGGCGGTGGAGCACAACGGCGACATCTATTCCTGCGACCACTACGTGGAGCCCGGCTTCGAACTCGGCAACATCCACACCGACCGGCTGGCCGAGGTCCTCGTCAGCGACCAACAAGGCAAGTTTGGCCGCTCCAAGCGCACGGCGTTGACGGCGCAGTGTCGTCGCTGCCCCGTCCGGTGGGCCTGCCACGGTGGCTGTCCCAAGGATCGCTTTGCCACCTCCCTCGACGGCGAGGCGGGGCAGAATTTCCTGTGCGAGGGCTACTACGGTTTCTTCACGCACGCCACCGAAGGGATGGAGCAGATGGCAGCTCTGCTGCAGGCCGGACGCGCGCCAGCAGAGGTGATGGCGACCCACGCCATGACCGCTCAGCGCTCCTGAGCGATTCCAGAGGCGCAACTCCCGTGACAGGGCGACCAGCGCTGGAGTTCACACTGCGCTGACGGCGAGGCGACGCCCCAACGGACAGGGGGCTGCCGCGCCAGAGGCGGAGCAGCCCCGTTCAAAGGTGTGGAGGGGTCAACGCCACGGTGGTGCGGTCGATTGACGCACCACCAGGCTGGTGGGCACCAGGTCCACGCCCGGGGGCACGCTGTCGCCCTCGATCCTCCTGATGAGCATCTCCACGCACCGACGGCCCACCTCGTCGAAGTTCTGGTGCACCGTTGTCAGCGGGACGGGGAAGTTGGCCGCCAGGGCAATGTCATCGAAACCCACGACGGAGACGTCCTGCGGGACCCGAATGCCCCGCTCCCCGAGGGCACGCATCAGGCCCAGCGCCATTTCGTCGTTCGCGACGAACACGGCGGTCGCCACGCCATCGTCAGCGATGTGGACACCGGCCCGGTATCCGGATTCCGCACTCCAGTCCCCGATGATGGGCTCCGGCACGGGGCGTCCGTGGGCCACCAGGTACTCCCGCCAGGAGTCAGCGCGTGCAGCAGCGGAGAACGAGTTCTCCGGACCACCCACGTGGTGCACCGTCGAATGCCCCAGGCCCAGAAGGTGATCCATGACGGCACGCGTTCCGCTGGCCTGGTCGGAATCGACCACGGGGAAGCGGTAGGCGGCATTGGAGTCAACGATCACGAGCCGGTCGTACGGAAGCCGGGTCAGGTGCAGTTCATCCGCCGCCTCGATCTCCAGCAGGAGGATGGCCCCATCCACGGCAGCCTCGGACATCCGATGGAAGATGTTGCCCAGGTTCTCGTCGCTGGCTTCGTCAAGTGTCATGACGGTCATGGAATACCCGTGCTGGTTGGCAGATCTGACAATCCCCTCCAGCGTGAGGTAGTTGCCGGTGGACGTCAGGCCCGAGAGGACGACCCCGAGGGACTGGAACGATCCCCGCTTCAGGGCACGGGCTGCCGAGTTGGGCCGGTACCTGAGGTCTTCCATGGCATCCAACACCCTCTGGCGCGTGCCGTCCACGACACCGGGGTGCTCGTTGGCCACCCGTGACACCGTCTGCGGAGACACGCCCGCATAGCGCGCGACGTCGGCCATGGAGACCGATTGCTTTGACATGGGGCTAGTACACCACACGCCACGCAGCACATGATTGCGCAACCGCGTGCCCGTGGGGCATGATGTCCTCCTGCGATGGTTGCGTAATCATACGAGGCTGTCAGAAGGCTGGGAACTCGACGAGGAGTGGTTGTGACGTTTGAAGTGGCCGACGACGGCTTCCGGCTGGACGGGGACCCGTTCCAGGTGATCTCCGGGTCGTTGCACTACTTTCGCGTCCACCCGGATCTGTGGGAGGACCGCCTCATCAAGGCTCGCCAGCTGGGGCTCAACACCATTGACACCTACGTCGGCGTGCGCGGTCGCGGCACCAGCGGTTCGGGCGGCCTCGACACCACCCCGTACGCCCTGAAGATGCAGGACGACGGCGCCTGGCAGTTCCTGCGCCGGGGTGCCGTCGTGGCCAACGGTTCAGCCGCCACAACCGGCTGGGACCCGGCTGCCTGGCACCGGCTCTCCGTCCGTGCCGCCGGCGCCCACATCACCGGATCCATCGATGGCGACGAGGTCTTCTCCTACACCGACCCCAACCCGTACCTGGCCGGTTTCGTGGATCTCGCCAGCGGATTCCACTACACGCAGTTCGACAACCTGCGCGTGGAACAGGTCGAGGGTCACCTCCCCCACTACGGCGAGCACCTCGACAACATGGAGATGAACGACCTGGCCGCGGACCCCGCACCCAAGCTCGTCTTCGACGGTACGTGGTCACACCGCAACGGATTGGGCAGCACGAGTTCCAGCGCTCACGCTCGACGAGCACGTCCGCCGGCGCCAGTGTCAGCTATACCTTCACCGGCTCCGGTCTGGACCTCATCGCCGGCAACGGCTACGCACAGGCCACGTTCGACATCCACGTCGACGGCGACCTCCTGGCCGCCAACGTCTCCACCCAACCCACCGACTGGTTCCAGATGAGCCACTCGCTGAGGGGGCTGGAGTGGGGCAAGCACACCGTCCGGTTCACACAGACCTCCGGCAGCCTGGACATCGACGCTGTCGGCGTCGCAAGCACCCCTGCGCTGGCACCCGCCTCCGCCGGACCGATCGTCGCACCGTTGGCCAACGCGAGGGCAACACAGCGTTCCGACGCCTTCACCGATGACAGCTGGGCGTTGCTGCAACGCCTCATCACCCAGGCGGACCGCGCCGTCACGAACCCCGCGGCCTACCGTCTTGACGGTGAGGGCGTCGAGCAGATCGTGGAAAGGCTGCAGAGGGCGACCAATCCGGAGTTGTCGCGGATCATCAGCCTGGAGAGCCCCCACCTCGCCACATGGCAGGGTGAGGCTCCGGAGCTGCCGGCCACTGTGACGGCGACGCTGGACGACGGCTCCACCCTCCCGGTGGACGTCGAATGGAACGCCGTGGACGATTCCGCCTTCGGCAACGCCTGGTCCGTCGTCGAGATCACGGGCACCCACGGACCGCTGGCCGCCTCGGCCCGCGTCGAGGTCGTGCCGCGCGGCACGGTCGCCTTCGGTGACGTGAACGCCTCCGCCGCCGGTGACCTCGGCCGCAACTCTCCCGCGTGGGTCGCCATCAACGGCCTCGTGGGCGGTCTCGTCAACGAGGCACCGGACCAGGTCCGGGAAGGCGATGCCACGTGGGGCCACTGGGCGCAGACCGCGCAGGGCACCAAGAACATCGCCCCCAAGGGCATCGTGACCGGCCCCTATGACAAGACCACCACCACAGGCATCTCCACGGCCAACGCTGTGGGCGCCCAGGTGGAGTACACCTTCGACCTGGCGGCGGGCGACTACACCATCACCGCAGCCAGCCACACGTGGTGGCCGGGGAATGCCCGTAGTGCCGCTGCGTCCATCGTCCACGACGGACAGAGCACGCCGCTGCGGAGCATCACCCTCGGCGCCTCACACCCTACGGAGGTCATCAGCGGGGACATCACGCTGGCGAAGGACGGTCGTGTGACGTTCATCCTGAAGGCGACCAACGGCCAGTCCCCTCTGTTGTCGTGGGCGGCGGCCGTTCGACACGACGCTCCGGCGACGTACTCGGTGGCCTACGACCTCAACGGCGGCGAGGGCGCCGTGCCCGCACCGCGGACCGGTGCGGCGTGGACGGACGACGGCTTCTTCGCGGATGCGAGCGGGTTGACCAGACCCGGTCACACCTTCGAGGGCTGGAACACGGCTTCCGACGGTGGCGGAATCCCCGCCACGGCCACGACTGCCTACTCGGAACTCGCGGGCGGCGACGTCGGCCAGTTGAGCATCACCCTCTACGCCCAGTGGAAGGACTCCGGGCCCACAGCAGAACCCTCCCCGGAACCCTCCGAGGAGCCGTCCGTCGAACCCTCCCCGGAACCGTCCGTCGAACCCTCCGCGGGACCCTCGCCGAAGCCCACCCAGGGCCCCACGCAGGTGCCGACGGTGACAGTCACGGCACCACCGTCGGTTCGGCCGACACCTGTGGGTGACGTGTACTCCACGCCCGGGTTCCATGTGGTCAACGGGCGCAAGTGGTACACGGCCTGCGAACCGTACTCGCGGACGGTCCGCTGCCGCACCGAGATCTGGGCCACCCAGGTCACGTCCGTCAACGGGGTGTTCGTCACGAGCAACGGTTGGGTGTTCAACAACCTCACCTACCTGCCGCTCATGACCCGCGCGCAGTGGAGCGCCAACCCTCTCGGCCACGCCACGTCGTGGACGGCCGCTGATGGTCGCAGGTGGAAGACGGAGTGCGACACCGTCGCCACCGGTTCCAACGGTTGCCGGTCCTGGGCATGGACCACGTTCGTCGCCTCACGACAGAACAGCAACGGGACGTGGACCCACTTCCACTCGCAGGGGTGGGTGTTCAACAACATCGTGCGTTTCGCACGCTGATCCGCCCCGCCCCGCACTGCTCGGCCCGGCCATCCTCCAGGGTGGCCGGGCCGAGCCCCTTTTCACCGTGCGCAACTCCATGACGCCTTGTGCCTGACCACCTCCAGCAAGCGCCCGCCATCGGCAGTTGCACACCAGTGTCGGCGGATGTGGACGACGTCCACGTCGGTGTGACCCGGCGCGGCGGGTCCGGTTGTGCTGTCGCACCCGTCGACAAACCGGTGACACATTCTGCACACTTCGACGCCCCCGCCCACGATGGTCACCCCCGCGGGGGAGGATGCAGGCACCTTTCCCCCCAAGGAGCCCCCATGAAGAGATCCCTTTGCCTGGCTGTGAGTGCGGCGATGATGGTGGCCGGGTTGGTCACCGGACCGCTTGCCGCCCAGGCCGTCGAACCGGCCAGAGTTCTGCCCACACCCCAGGAAGTCGTCGACACCGGGACGGCGGTCGACCTGTCCGGCGCCGTCACCGTCGTTGCGAAGGGTGACGTGGACGAGCCGTCGAAGCGTGCCCTCGCCGAGGTCCTGACCGACGCGGGTGCCACCGCCACCTGGGCCACCACCGCCCCGGCCACCGGGACAGTCATCCAGTTCGGCACCAGCGACACCGCCACGCAGGCCGTCGCCACCACCCTTGGCGTGGAGAACGCCTCCACCCTGAAGGCCGACGGCTACGTCGTGGCCAACGGGACGAACGGCGGCCGTGACGTGGTCCTGGTGGAGGGCCACGACGCTCCCGGACTGTTCTACGCCGTCCAGACGGTGCGTCAGCTCCTGAACGGCGACGGCGTCATGGCCGCCGCCACCATCCGCGACTGGCCCCTCATGCCCATCCGTGGCGCCATCGAGGGTTTCTACGGAATCCCCTGGTCGCACCAGGCGCGTCTGGACCAGCTCGACTTCTACGGGCTCCACAAAATGAACACCTACATCTACACGCCCAAGGACGACGCGTACCTGCGCACCCAGTGGCGGCAGCTGTACCCCGCTGAGGAACTCGCGCAGCTGAAAGAACTCGTGGACGAGGCCAGGGCCAACCACGTCGAGTTCGTGTTCGCGCTCTCCCCCGGCAACGACATCTGCTACTCCAAGCAGGCCGACTTCGACGCCACCGTCGCCAAGTTCGAGCAACTGCGCGGCATCGGCGTCACCACGTTCTACATCGCGCTGGACGACATCGACCCGTACCTGAAGTGCGCCGAGGACCTTGCCCAGTTCACCTCCTCCGGCTTCCGGAAGCTGGCCGACGGTCAGGCCTTCTACCTCAACAAGGTGGTCAACCAGTACGTGAAGGTGCACGGACTCAAGCCGCTGCAGACGGTCCCCACCAACTACGCCGGCTCCGCACCCGACCCCTACAAGGAACAGTTCGGCCAGCAGGTGGACAAGTCGGTCATCATCCAGTGGACCGGTGAGGGCGTCTTCTCCGACCAGATCACCATGGCCTCCGCCGAACGGGCCAAGACCACCTACGTCACCGACCACCTCTACATCTGGGACAACTTCCCGGTCAACGACGGCCAGCCCGACAGGCTCTTCCTGAACCCGTTCACGGGCCGCGCCCCCACCCTGCACCAGGTCCTCGACGGGTTCACCTCGAACCCCATGGTGCAGTCCTACGCCTCCATGATCGCGCTGGCCGGGTACGGCGACTACACGTGGAGCGGCCCCGGCTACGATGCGGCCGCCACGCAGGCAGCCATCATCGACGAACTGGCCGGTGACGACGCCACGGTCCGCGAAGCACTCGCGGTGTTCGTGGACCTGAACCAGGACTGGCGCCCCTACCGGCCCACCTCACCGCAGGCCCCCGCGCTGAGCGCCGACATCGTCGCCTTCTGGGCCGCCGTCGACGCCGGCGACACCGCCGGCATGAAGCCCCTGCGTGACCGCCTGGCCACCATCCAGGCGCTGCCCACCACGTTGCAGGGCATGGCCACCACCGGGTTCTACGCCGACTCCAAGCCGTGGATCGATGCCGCCTCCGAGTGGGCTGGCGCTGCCGCCACAGCGGTGGACGCCGTCGTGGCCATGAAGGCCGAGGACATGCCCGCCGCCGCCAGCGCCATCCTGGAGTCCGTGTCGCTGCGCGCATCCGCCCGCACCACCATGCGGGTCTCCATGCTGCGGGGCGACACCGTGACACCCAACCAGCTTGTGCCCCGCGTGGGCGACGGCCAGTTCGACGTGTTCCTGTCCCGCGCCTACACCGCCTTCGAGGCGTCGCTCGGCGCCGAACCCGTCGGCGCAGGCGCAGCACTGCCCGCCACGGCGTCCCGTTCCGCCGACCTCGGGCAGTACCAGAACAACGCCGTCACCAACATGACTGACGCCAACGTGTCCACCCTGTGGTGGTCCAACGCAGCCCCCACCACCGACTCGTGGGTCCAGGTGGACCTCGGTGCCACCCAGGCTGTGGGCAGCATCGCCGTCCACCAGGCCGACAGGGACGACGCCGCCGGTGACATGTTCTACCGTGCCGAGCTGCAGTACTCCCTCGACGGGACCGCATGGATCTCCGCAGGCATGTACGACGACACCGTCGTCATCCGCGCCGACTTCGCCGCCCCGGTCCAGGCGCGCTACGTCCGCGTACGCGCCACCGCCCCCAACCCGGGCGGCCAGTGGGTCAAGATCCGCGAGTTCGTGGTGACGGGACCCGTGACCGGGTTCGACACCAACATCGCCGTGGACGCCGGCTCCGCCCCCAGCGGCGCCTTCGACGTGGACGTCGAGACGGCACTGAGGGGTACAGCCGAGGCGGGCAACCACATCACCCGCCTACTGGACGCGCCCCAGACGGGTGGGTCGGTACTCCTCATGGGCACCGCCGCCGGCGCCGTCGAGGTGAAGACGGCCGACGGCTGGGTGAAGATTGGCGACACCGTCGCCGACTCCTCGCTTGGAGCCGTGAACGTCCCCGAGGGGGTCAGCTTCACGGGTGCGCGCATCCTGCTGCAGGCCGGTGAGGTGTCCGTGACGGAGTTCCTCGTGTCCACCCTGACGGCACCCGAGGTCACACCCACGGCCACCGCGACGGCAACAGCGACCACGACCGCCACCGTGACCGCCACAGCGACAGCGACAGCGACAGCGACAGCCACCGTGACGGCCACAACAACGGCCACCGCGACAGCGACAAACACCGTGACCGTCACCCCGAGCGCGACGGCCTCCACGAAGCCCAGCGCCACCCCCACGGTGAAGCCGGTCGACGGGACCACTCTCTACACGACGCCGGGCTTCCACAAGGTCAACGGCCGCGACTGGTACACCACCTGTGAGCCCTACTCCCAGACCACCCGCTGCCGCACCGAGATCTGGTCCACCCAGGTCAGCCTCGTGAACGGTGTTCACATCCAGGAAACGGGCTGGCACTTCAACAACCTGACCTACCTCCCCGAGATGACGAGGGCTGCCTGGGGCAACAACCCGCTCGCGAACCCCGGCACCTTCACCTCCGACGGCCGGGCCTGGCGCACCGAGTGCAACACCCCCGCCACCGGCAGGAACGGGTGCCGCAGCTTCATCTGGGCGCCCGTCACCTCGGCCACCAAGAAGGCCGACGGCACCTGGGCCTACAGCACAACGAAGGGGTGGGTGTTCAACAACATCGTCCGCTTCAGGTAGACGCACCCACCCACCCTCACCCACCAGACGGGGCCCGGCACACCGCCGGGCCCCGTCCTGCATCCACCCGGTCAGCGCCGCGTGCCCCGCCGGCGACAGTGAGGCCCGTCACGCCTCAAAGATCTTCGATGATCGAACAACATGGGGTCCGGGTGCTCCCGTGCCCGTGTTACTTTTCGATCGTCGAGCACAGCGCAGGGTGCTCCCCATCCATGTTGATCGTGAATCCTCCTAGGTCAGGTCCCACATGTCTCCCACCCGACGCACCTTCCTCACCCTCGCAGGAGTTGCCGCAGCACCCGCCGGATTGGCTGGCTGCGGCTTCACCAAGAAGACCCCGGCCCCCCAGGACACCGAGGCCCAAACCCTGACGTTCACGACGTGGGGCACCGACAACGAACTCGCGGGCCTTCGCAAGGTCATCGAACGCTTCGAATCCGCGAACGAGGGGACCAGCGTGGAACTCAACGCCGTGCCCTACGAGCAGATGTTCACCAACATTGACGCCCAGCTGCAGTCGAACACGGCACCCGACATCTTCCGCGTGCCCTACTACACGTTCGGCAGCTACGCCGGGCAGGGTCAGCTCCTCGACCTGAAGCCCCTGCTCAGCGAAGGCTTCGCGGACCGCTTCACCCCCCAGGCGTGGGCTGCCGTCCAGAACAAGGACTCGCCGTTCGGCGTGCCCCACCACACCGACACCTCGGCCATCCTCTACAACAAGGACATGTTCGACGCCGCCGGGATCACGTCGGTCCCGACCACGCTCGAGGAGGCATGGACCTGGGACGAGCTGGAACAGGTGGCGCTGCAGCTGCGGAAGTCCCTGCCGGACAGCAAATACCCCATGGCCTACAACTGGCAGGGCAACGGGGTCACACGCTGGCTGAGTTGGCTCTTCCAGGCCGACGGCCGTTTCCTGGAGGAGGACCTCGTCACGCCGGCCATCGATTCGGAGGCCGGGCGCGCCGCCGTGGAGTTCACGTCGAGCTTCTTCAGACGCAACCTCGTGCCGCAGAACGACTCGGTGAAGTCCACCACGTACGCGAGCGACATCTGGTACTCCGAGACGGTCGCCATGACCTGGGCCGGCGCATTCCTCATCCCGGACGCGGCCCAGACGCTGAAGTTCAACTGGGGCGCCACTTTTGCCCCCCGCAAGGTGCGCGGCGGCAGCGACTTCGGCGGCAACGCCCTGGTGGCGACCGCCGGGACAAAGGTCCCCGAGCTCGCCGCGTCGTTCCTGGAGTTCGTGACGGAGGAGGAGTCCATGCGGGGGTTCTGCGAGGCCGCCTCGTTGCTACCCACCCGCAATGACCTCGTGGAGTCGGGCATCACCTTCACCGAGCGCCCGGAGCTGTCCGAGGTGTTCATCGGCCAGGCCAGCATCGTCCAGGCGTCCGACTCCGGCCAGGTGGCCTCCCCCAACATGGCCGCCATCATCACCGTGCTCAAGGACCAGCTGGAGCAGGCCTTCGTCGGTGGTCAGAGCGTCGAGGACACCATCAAAGGCCTCTCGGAGGGGATCGCGAAGGCAACGTCCGCATGAGCACCGCCGCGGTCCGTGTGCGGGGGCCCCGCGGGGAGACGCTGGCCGCCTACGCATTCCTGTCGCCGACTTTCATTCTGCTGGGGGTGTTCGTCCTGGTCCCCATGGTGGGAGCGCTCATCATCAGTCTCCAGCGCACCAACGGGTTCGGAGCCGGCACCTTCGCGGGCCTCGCCAACTACGACACCCTCCTCCACGACCCCTTGTTCTGGCGCTCAACGCTGAACACCGTGCTGTTCACCGCCATCGTCACGCCACTGTCCATGGCTCTCGGGTTGGGTGCAGCCGTGCTGCTGAACTCCGTGCTGCCGGCGCGGGGGGTGTTTCGCTCCATCCTGATCGTGCCCATGGCGGTCTCCGGTATCGCGACAGCGCTGATGGCCACCCTGATCTTCGACGAGAACAGCGGCATCCTGGACAAGCTGTTCCGCTTCCTGGGGCTGCCTGATGTGGCGTGGCAGTCCGGCGGGGCCGCCGCATTCGTGTCCGTGGTGCTGGTGACCCTGTGGTGGCGCGTCGGCTTCAACATGCTGATCTACCTCGCCGGCCTGCAGGGCATCGGCGAGGACGTCCACGAAGCCGCCCGGCTCGACGGCGCCACGGGTTGGCAGCGCTTCCGCTACATGACGATTCCCCTGGTGGGACCCTCCACGTTCTTCCTGCTCATCATGAACGTCATCTACTCCTTCCAGGTCTTTGACATCATCTTCGTGTTGACCGGCGGCGGCCCGCGCAACGCCACCTCCGTGCTCGTGACCTACGCCTACGACACCGGGTTCGTGACCCGGGACCAGGGCTACGCCGCAGCGATCGGCATGGTGCTGCTGCTCATCATGTTGAGCTTCACGGCCCTCCAGTGGCGCACCAACAAGTCGCGGGACCTCGCGGGATGAGCACCCACATGCGCACACGGGTCCGCAACCGGTCCCGGCGCGGGATGGCCCTGCGGATCGCCCTGGCCGTCATCGTGTCCGCGGTACTGGTCTTCCCCCTGTACTGGATGGTGGTGGTGGCCCTCTCCACCCGCGCCGAACTGCTGGGCGGAGCGCTGAGGCTGTGGCCGAGGGAGCTGACGCTCGCCAACTTCCAGCGGGTCCTGGATTCCTTCCCCGTCGCCACCTGGTTCAGCAACTCGCTCGCCATCTCGTTGGTGACGGCCATCATCGTCGTCGTGTTCAACCTGCTGGCCGGCTACGCCTTCGCGCACCTCCGGTTCCGCGGAGCCACGCCCCTGTTCCTGCTGGCGCTGTCCACCCTCATGATCCCGGTACAGGTCATCATGGTGTCACTGTTCCGCCTGGTCACCTCCATGGGCCTCTACGGCACGTACTGGGCCGTCATCCTGCCGACGGCGGCGTCGGCGTTCGGTATCTTCCTGGCACGCCAGTTCATGCTGGCCATCCCCCGTGAACTCATCGAGGCCGCCCGCATGGACGGCGCCGGCCACATCGGGGTGTTCGTCCGCATCGTGCTGCCCCTGTCCAAGCCGCTCATCGCCGTGCTCTTCTTCATGAGCCTGCTGTCGTCGTGGAACGACTTCGCGTGGCCACTGATCGCCCTGAAACAGAACGACCTCTTCACCCTCCCCATCGGCCTGCTGTACCTGCAGGGCCAGTTCGGTTCCGACTACGGCGCCACCATGGCCTTTGCCCTCATCAACGTCGCGCCCATGGTGGTGCTGTTCCTCATCTTCCAGCGCCACTTCGTCCAGGGATTCGCCCGCACCGGTATCCGCTGAACCCCACGCCCGTCCGGGGCCGACGCGTGGCCGGCCGGGTAGCCCCTGGGACACCCCGCAGTGAGGAGTGTGGAGGACGGTCGATAGCTTGGCAGGCAGTCCCCTCCCAAAGGAACGCACATGAGCACCACGGCTCGCAGCCACCCCGTCGTCCGTCAACTGCACCACGACGTCAACGACCGGCCCCACGTGGTGGTGTGGGAGGTGACGCGGGCCTGTCAGCTTGCCTGCAGGCACTGTCGCGCCGACGCGCAGCCCCTGCCGCACCCGCGTCAGCTGACCACGGCACAGGGCAAGGATCTCCTCGACGACATCGCCGCCTCCGGCATGCCCCGCCCCATGGTGATCCTGTCGGGGGGCGACGCGTTCGAGCGGCCCGACCTCGCTGAGCTCATCGCCCACGGCACCTCCCGTGGCCTGGCCATGTCGCTGTCGCCGTCGGTGACGCCCCTGTTGACCGACGCGAAACTCGCAGAGGTGCGTGAGGCGGGCGTGAAGGCGTTCTCCCTCTCCCTCGACGGAGCCACCGCCGCCACCCACGATGCCTTCCGCGGGTTCCCCGGCACCTTCGACGCCACGCTGGAGGCAGCCACGCTGGTTCGCAAGCACGGGTTCCGGTTCCATGTGAACACCACCATCACCGCAGGCAACGTCCACGAGATGCCAGCGCTGCTGGAGACGGTCATGGGCATGGGCGCGCACATGTGGTACCTGCTGTTCCTGGTGCCGATGGGTCGCGGAACCGACATGCAGCCGCTGGACCCCGACGCCATGGAGGACGTTCTCAACTGGCTGCACGACGTCTCCGACCGCGTCGCCGTCAAGGTCACCGAAGCACCCGCCTACCGTCGGCTGGCCCTGCAGCGTGAGGCGGCCCGCGTGGATCGCACCCCCATGCCCACCACGGGGGAACTTCATGCGCAACTCACCGCTGACACCCTGGCCCGGCTCGGGGAGTGCACAGACCGCCGCGTCCCCAGGCCACCCATCGGGGTCGACGCCGGGCGCGGGTTCGCATTCATCGACCACATCGGCGAGGTGTTCCCCAGTGGCTTCCTGCCCCTGCCGTGCGGATCAGTGCACGAGTCACCGTTCAGTGAGATCTATCGGACGTCGCCGACCATGCAGCGGCTGCGCCGCACCGCGGAGTTCACCGGCAAGTGCGGGACATGCCAGTACAACGCCATCTGCGGCGGCTCCCGGGCCCGGACCCACGCCATGACCGGTGACGCCTTCTCCTCCGATCCCAGCTGCCCCTTTGAGCCATCTCTGGCCTGAGGAACCCCGAGTGCCCATACTGGGGCCAGCACTTCACTCGGCAGGAGATTCCATGCGCACCACTCGCATTCGCACCACCCGTCGGGCGGCCAACGTGGCCGGTGACGTCCTCCTCGTGGTCTGGATCATTCTCTGGTTCCTCGCAGCACGCTCGCTCCGGGAGGCAGCAGGCTCGCTGAGCCAATCCCTCGAACGTCTCGGGAACGCCACCGGCACGGCAGCCGACCGCATCAACGAGGCATCACGGTCTCTCGGCGAGGTGCCACTTGTGGGCGAGCAGCTCGCGGCACCGTTCCCGGGGATCGCGGCATCCCTGCAGAATCTGGCGGACCAGATCACCACCCAGGTGGCATCACTGGGGTTCAGCTCGCAGTGGCTGGTGCCTCTGGTGTTCCTGGTGCCGACGGTGGTCGCCGCGCTCTGGTACATCCCGTGGCGCATCCGACGGGTGCAGGAGACGGCCGCTGCCCGCGGTCTGCTGCTGAGGAACCCCAGCCTCGACCTCTTCGCACTGCGCGCCGTGACCACCGCCCACCTGCGGGGTGTCGCGCGGATCTCCTCCGACCCCGCTGCCGCGTGGAGGGCGCAGGACCCCGTCATCATCAACCGCCTCGCCACTCTGGAGCTGAGGCGGGTGGGCGTGGAGATGGCACCTGCGGTCGCCGGACCACGCACCCCCACCGAGCGCTAGTCGGACACCCTTTTCCCGAGGGTGGACAATGGGGGGTCGCACCCCCGTTCGGAAGCAGGCAATGAAGAGCATCATCAAGATCATGGGCACCGCCCGCGAGCTGTGGCCGTTGTACGTCGGCATCGTCGTGGCCGCTGTCGTGACCTCCGTCGCCGCGCTCATGGCCCCGTTCGTGATCGCCGAAGCCACGAACCAAGTGGTGTCCATCACCACCAAGGGCGAGGGCCAGGTCTCGACGCTGTTGTGGCTGGCGCTGGCGCTGCTGGGCATCATGCTGACCAATTCGTTGGTGTCCAACATCGGCGGCTACATGGGCGACCTGATGAGCACCCGCCTGCGCGTGATCCTGTCGGCCAACTATTTCCACAAGCTGCTCCGCCTGCCGCAGCGCTACTACGACTCCGAGCTGACCGGCACACTCATCTCCCGGCTGAACCGTTCGCTGACGTCCATCACGGACTTCCTGAAGATGTTCGCCAACGGGTTCTTCACCACCCTCATCACCGTCGTGGCGGTGCTGGTGATCTCCGGCATCCACTCACCGTGGCTGGCGTTGATGCTCATCGTCATCTACCCCACCTTCGTGGGGCTGACCGCCCTCACGTCGCGCAAGTGGCAGGTCTGGGAGCGAAAGAAGAACCACCTGTATGACGTCGCCGGGGGTCGCTTCGCCGAGGTCATCGGACAGATGCGCGTCGTGAAGTCGTTTGTCACCGAACGCTCCGAACTGGATGCCTTCACGGCCAAGTACGAAGACACCGTCACCCTGACGAGGGAACAGTCGAAGTTCTGGCACACGATGGACGTGGCGCGGCGCGGGGCCCTCGACGTCGTCTTCTTCGGGCTCTACGCCGTGATCTTCGTCCAGACGGCCCAGGGCACGTTCGACATCGGCACCATGGTGCTCCTCATCCAGTTGGTCAACCTGGCCAAGCAGCCTGTGGAGTCCATGAGCTACCTCGTGGACAGCTGGCAGCGCGCCATCACGGGCAGCCACGAGTACTTCCAGGTGATGGGTGAGCTGGATGAGCCCAACAACCCGCTGGAAGCCAACGCGTCGGCGACGGTGCAGTGGGTGGAGACCGACCCCGTCATCAACTTCGACGACGTCAGCTTCGGCTACGACGACGACGCACTGGTCCTCCGCAACATCAACCTCGCCATCCACCGCGGCGAGAAGGTCGCTTTCGTGGGCGAGTCGGGGGGCGGCAAGACCACGCTCGTGAACCTGCTCATGAAGCTGTATGCCCCCACCTGCGGCACCATCGAGGTGCACGGCCAGTCCGTCACCGAGGTACCCACCGAGGCGCTGCGCCGCGAGATTGGCGTGGTGTTCCAGGACGCGTCCCTGTTCTCCGGCACCATTCGGGAGAACCTGGCCTACGGGCGGCCGGGCGCCACGGATGAGGAACTCACGCGGGCCGTGCGTCGCGCCAACGCGTTGCCGTTCATCAAGAAGCTGCCGGCGGGCTTCGACACCGAGATCGGCGAGCGTGGCATCAAGCTTTCCGGGGGCCAGAAGCAGCGCATCTCCGTGGCCCGCGCGCTGCTGAAGGATGCCCCCATCCTGGTGCTGGATGAGGCCACCTCAGCCCTGGACACCAAGTCCGAACGTCTCGTCCAGGCCGGGTTGGAGGAGCTGATGCAGGGGCGGACGACGCTGATCATCGCGCACCGGTTGTCGACCATTTCCTCGGTGGACCGGATCGTCACGTTGCGTGACGGCCGGGTCGATGAGATCGGCACCCCAGGAGAGTTGGCGCTCTCAGGCGGCATCTACGCGGAGCTCCTGGCGCTGCAGGGCTCGACCTCAAAGATCGACCGTGCCAAGCTCCTGAGCTACGAGATCACCCACTGAGGGCATCCGCTCCGTGAGTGGCGGCGCGACGAGGGATCCGGCATCTCGATGGGGCGCTGGCCCCGAAGCGACCGATTCAGTCGGCCTTGTCCTTGCCCTTGGGTAGGCCGAGGTCGGCCCATTGGAGGTCCTTGTCCTCGCCTGACTTCCAGAACTGCCACCCGACCTTGGGCGGCGACTCCTGCCACGACAGGTACGTGAACCCTTCCGGCTGCTGGACCCCGAAGGACAGGCGCAGAGCATTGATGGACTCCCGCACCAGCGCCTGCTGGGCATCCCTGTCCGAGCCGGCGGGGATGTCTCGACGCCACAACCCGGACCACGTGTCGACGAGTTCCCACCCACGGTCCCGCAGCCTGGGTTCGTCTTCGGGTGAGTCACGGCAGACCTCGGCGCGCAGCACGCGGCCGGCACCGCCTTCGAGGGCTGCGAACTGCATGAGGCAGGCGTTGCTGCGGATGGCGAGATACGCATTGTCGGGCAGTTTCCCGAGGACCTCGGTGATTGCGGGTTCGAGCTGTTTCCAGTCGGCCATGTCCAGCACTCCTCAGTGGTCGTCGATGACTCGCCTCCATCTTGTCAGACCGCGCAACTGGATCGTCCTCTTCACGGGTCCACCCGGCCCCCGCGCAAGGTCGGTCCTAGGATGGAGGCTCAGTCTTTCGAGAGGACAGCATGAAGGTACTCATCACTGGCGGAGCCGGATACATCGGCAGCACCGTGGCTTCGGCCTGCGAGGACGCGGGTCATGACGTGGTCATCCTCGACGACTTCTCCACGGGCCGTCGAGAGTTCGTCGGCGAGCGCACCCTGTACGAGGGTGACATCGCGGACAACGAATTGCTGGATCGCCTCTTCAGCGAGCACACAGTCGATGCCGTGGTGCACTGCGCCGCGAAGATCATCGTCCCGGAATCCGTGGATGAGCCCCTGTCCTACTACGAGAACAACGTCGCCAAGACGCTGACGTTGCTGCAGGCCATGCAGCGGGGCGGTGTCCAACGCTTCCTGTTCAGCTCCTCGGCATCCATCTACGCCCCCGACGAGCACTTCATCGTCACTGAGGCCTCCCCGCTGGAGCCCGGCTCCCCGTATGCCCGCACCAAGTACATGGTGGAGATGGTGATGGAGGACTTTGCGGCCGCCAGCGACGTCCGCATGCTCAGCCTGCGCTACTTCAACCCCATCGGCACCGACCCCAAGATGCGCTCCGGTCAGCAACTCGAGAAGCCCAGCCACGTGCTGGCCAAGCTCCTCGAGGCCTGGGTCAACAAGGAGACCTTCACGGTGACCGGTGTGAACTGGCCCACGCGCGACGGCTCCGGCATCCGCGACTTCATCCACGTCTGGGACCTGGCCCGCGCCCACGTCGCCGCCCTGGAGAACTTCGACAAGGCGACCGCTGACACCAACTACGACAAGTTCAACATCGGCACCGGCAATGGCGTGACCGTCAAGGAACTGGCCGCCGCGTTCGAGGAGATCAGCGGCGACCCGCTGCAGGTGGAGTTCGGCGACTCACGCCCCGGTGACGTCGCCGGCGTCTACACGGTCAGCAAGAAGGCCCATGATGTCCTCGGCTGGGAGGCACAGCTGTCGGAGACCGACGCGGTCCGCGACGCCATCGCCTGGCTGCCCATCCGCAAGGCCATGCTCGGCTACTGAGGCTCGTCGGCACTGCCGACATGCCCTGGAGTGCCGCACCAACGCTCGTCAGGAGGGCCCGCGGGCGCGGGCCCTCCTGACGATGTGACCAACTCAGGCGTCGACGACGATGGCGATGACCACAGGTGCGCGGCGGTGGGTGCGCTCGATGTAGTGAGCCACGGCTCCGCCGATGGTCGCCTCAAGCTGCTCGACGTCGAGCTTGCGCCCAGTGACCTTCTTCAGCGCCCTGGTGACCTCGCCGGCCGCACCGTCGAAGGTGTGGTCGTCGAGCACGAAACCCTTGCTCAGGAACTCCAGCGGCTCAGCCAGGGTGTTGGTGGAGGGGTTGACCAGAGCGAGTACCGTCACGACGCCGCCTTCTCGCAGCAACCGACGTTCCTGCAGCGTGTCCTCGGTGGCGCGGCCGACAGTCTTTCCGTCGACGTAGACCAGATCCGACTGGACCCTGCCGGAGATGCTGGCCCGACCATCGACCAGGTCGATCGTCATGCCGTCCTTGGCCACGATCACGCGGTCAGGGGCAACCCCCGTGCGGATCGCCAGTTCGGCGTTGGCGTGCAGGTGCTTGGACTCGCCGTGGATCGGCAGGACGTTGCGCGGCTTGACGATGTTGTAGCAGTACACGAGTTCACCGGCGCTGGCATGGCCGGAGACGTGGACCTTGGCGTTGCCCTTGTGGACGACCTTGGCGCCGAGATCGGTGAGCTTGTTGATGATCGAGTAGATGGCACTCTCGTTGCCCGGGATCAGGGAGCTGGCCAGCAGCACCGTGTCGCCTTCGGACACCCGGATCTGGTGGTCACCGTTCGCCATCCGCGACAGCGCCGCCAGCGGCTCACCCTGGGACCCGGTGCAGATGAGCGTCACCTTCTGGTCAGGCATGGACCCCAGCTTCTTGAAGTCCACCACCAGGCCGCGGGGGATGTTCAGGTAGCCGAGATCACTGGCGATGCCCATGTTGCGCACCATCGAGCGTCCGACGAATGCGACCTTGCGGCCGTGCGTGTGTGCGGCGTCAAGGATCTGCTGGATCCGGTGCACGTGGCTGGCGAAGCTCGAGACGATGATCCGCCGCGGAGCCGTGGCGAACACCTGGTCGATCGCAGGCATGAGCTCCCGCTCAGAGGTGGTGAAACCCGGAACCTCAGCGTTGGTGGAGTCGGTCATGAAGAGGTCGACCCCCTCCTCTCCGAACCGCGCGAAGGCGCGCAGGTCGGTGATCCGGTCGTCCAGCGGGAACTGGTCCATCTTGAAGTCGCCGGTGTTGAGGACCAGACCGGCCTCGGTGCGGATTGCCACAGCCAGACCATCCGGGATCGAGTGGTTGACCGCCGCGAACTCGAGACCGAACGGCCCCGCCTGGTGGAGGTCACCCGCTGCGACCTGAACGGTCACAGGACGGATGCGATGCTCCTTGAGCTTGGCCTCGATGAACGCCAGGGTCAGCTGGGATCCGATCACCGGGATGTCGGCGCGTTCCTTGAGCAGGTACGGGACACCACCGATGTGATCCTCGTGACCGTGGGTCAGCACAATGGCCTCGATCTGGTCGAGACGTCCGAGCAGCGACGAGAAGTCCGGCAGGATCACATCGATACCCGGCTGGTGATCCTCCGGGAACAGCACCCCGCAGTCCACCACCAGGAGCTTGCCGGCGTGCTCGAAGACGGTCATGTTGCGCCCGATCTCGCCGAGACCGCCGAGTGGGGTGATGCGCAGCGCACCGCGGCGCAGCGGCGGCGGGGCGGAGAGTTTCTGATGATGGGTTGTGGGCATGAGCGTTGAGCCTCCGTGGTGCGGGCCGTTGGGCCCTGGGTTGAATAGTGGTGTGGTCTGTTATGGGTCAATGATGGGATCATGCGCGACGCGGGGAGGTCCGATCCTTGTGGGGCGGATCATCGCGAGACGGCAGATAGTCGTTCGAACACGAGTCCCGGCGCCTCACGCTGCAATGTCTTGAGCCTCCACACATCCCGTACGAGAGCAAGCATTGTGCCATCTGAGCGGCGGGTCAGTTCGATGCCATGGCGGCCGGCCAGCAGCTGGGCATCGGCGTCGGTGGTTCGCCGGGCCAGGGTGAAGCTCAGCGGCTCCATGTGGATCGGGGCGTTGAACTCGTGTTCCATCCGGAAGGCCGCGACCTCGAACTGCAGGGGTCCCACCGCCGCCAGGATGGGAACGGAGTCGCCGCGGGCCTCGGAGGTGAGGACCTGGACAACACCCTCCTTCTCCAGTTGGGCGATCCCTCGGCGGAACTGTTTGGAACGGCCCAGATCGGTCACCCGCGCGGTGACGAAGTGCTCCGGGTCGAAGACGGGCATCGGTGGGAACGTCACCGCCGGTCCGGGGGCATACAGCGTGTCTCCCACCGCCAGGTTGGTGGCGTTGACAAGCCCCACGATGTCGCCGGGGTAGGCGGTTTCGATGGTCTCTCGTGCCTGGCCGAAGACCGACAGCGCGTACTTGGTGGCGAAGGGCCGACCAGAGGTTGCGTGGGTGACGATCATGCCGCGCTGGAACTCACCGGAGCAGACCCGGACGTAGGCGACGTGGTCACGATGGTGGGGGTCCATACCCGCTTGCATCTTGAACACGAAGCCGCTGAAGGGGGCAGCGATGGCGCGCTCGGTTCCATCGTTGTCGACGCGGGCCGACGGTGGCGGCGCGAGTTCGGAGATGACATCCAGGAGCTGTTGCACACCGATGTTCGACAGAGCGGCGCCGAAAAGCAACGGGGTCGTGGTACCGGCACGGAAAGAATCGAGGTCGAGGGGCTCGAGCAATCCGAGGGAGTCGAGTGCCTCGTCGAGATCGGGGCCCACCACCGTCCGGGCCGCGTCCAGGCTGAGGTGCTGCTCATCGGCCAGCGTTGCGCCACCTGATGCGCGCGAGTAGAGCGTCACGTCCTTCGTGCGTGCATCCAGGAGTCCCTGGAAGTGACCCGCTTCCCCGATCGGCCAGGTCACGGGGGTGGCGCGGAGGTTGATCCGTTGTTCGAGTTCGTCACACAGGGCCAGCGCATCGAGGCCCGGCCGGTCCCACTTGTTGATGAAGGTGATGACCGGGACACCGCGGCGCCGGCACACCTCGAAGAGTTTCAGGGTCTGCGGTTCCAGACCCTTGCCTGCATCCAGGAGCATGACGGCAGCGTCCACCGCGGTCAGCACCCGGAAGGTGTCCTCGGAGAAGTCGGCGTGACCCGGAGTGTCCAGGAGGTTGATGACAACGTCCTCGAAAGCGAACTGGAGCGCTGCCGAAGTGATCGAGATGCCCCGCTTCTGCTCCATCTCCAACCAGTCCGAGACCACTCGCGCGCGCCCGTGCTTGCCATGCACGGCCCCGGCCTCGCTGATCACGTGGGCGTGCAGGGCCAACGCCTCGGTCAGTGTGGACTTCCCAGCATCCGGGTGGGAGATCACCGCAATGCTCCGCCGCCGCGAACTCTGCCCCACGACCGCCGTCGCGGCCTTCGTCGGCGTGCTCAACGTGACTGCGCCACGACGCGGGCCTGACGCCGGATCTCCCGACGAAGGCTGCTGGCGAAGCCCTCAGCGGACTCGAGCTGGGAACGCAGGCTCACGCATTGCACTTCGGTGGCACGTCGGAATGTGGCCAGACGCTCCAGCAGGGCCTCGCGTTCCTCGACGTGCGGTGCGTCCGACTCAAGCGCATCGAGCACCCCGAGCAGTTCGCCCATCTCCTCAAGGCTGAAGTCGAGCGGCTTCATCCGCTTGACCAGCTCCAGCCGAGCCACGTCCACCTCGCTGTACAACCTGAACCCGCCCTGGGAGCGGGTCGATGGTGTGACCAGCCCGACTTCCTCGTAGTAGCGGATGGTGCGCAGGGACAGGCCGGTGCGCTCGGCCACCTCGCCGATCTGTTGGTGATTGAGCCCCATGGGCACCCTCCTCTTCATCGGTGTCGAGTCTACCGCCACGGGAGGATGAACATTTCCCCGGCGTGCAGGCCCCGCACGAAAGCCGGTCTGGAATACTCCCGTCACGTCAGACTCACTCCCCACAGGCGTGGATCTACCGAGCACGCGGCCGTCATCCACGCCTGCATGGGGGCCGGGCGACGACCTGCCGGATGGTGTCTGGGACGCCTCCCTGAGCTCAGGAAGGGGTGCCTGTTCGCGACGTGGCACGGGGCGGCCGGGGGATGACATGGATGCGGTGGGACACCACGCTGCCTGAGTCCAGTTCCAACCAGCCGTAGCTGCCCATCGGTTCACGTCGGGGATCGGTGGGCGAGCCGGGGTTGAACAGGTGTGTGCCGGCCTCCACCATGTCCACCGGCGTGTGCGAGTGGCCGAACACGACCATGTCAGAGTCGGGAAACTGGAGGCCCATCCGGCGACCACGACCCTGCTTGGGTCCGGCGATGTGGATCATCGCCACCCGCACACCCTCCAGTTCCAGTTCCTGCTCCAGCGGTGCACCCCAGGCCGCGATGTCGTCGCCGTCGTTGTTGCCCAGCACGGCATGGACTGGCGCGAAGGTGGTGAGCTCGTCGAGGACGTCGGTGGTGCAGACGTCGCCCGCGTGGAGGATGAGGTCGCAGTGTTCCAGCGGCTTCCTGAGCGTCTCAGGCACCCCCCTCCACCTCCGCGGCGCGTGCGTGTCCGACAGCACCAGCACCTTCAGCATCAGAGCGGGTCCGTGGCCTCAGCCCAGAGTTCCCGGCGTTGTTTGGCCCTCCGACGATCCATGAAACTGAAGACGACGGAGGTCGTGGCCACCACTGTGAGCAACCAGAAGAACTTGCGCATCATGTCCGCAACAGTACCGACGGGCGTAGGGGTGGGTCACCCGTGGAACCCCTGATCAGACCCTGGTCCGCCCATGAAGGCCCCCGGTCTGATCCTTCTCCCCGGGCCCGACCTCTAGGCTTGCGGGCATGGTAGGCACCGGCTTGTCGAAGGACCGCCGCCGGATGGGCGTCGACGCGCTCGTGGCGGTGGGCGCGTTTGCGATGCTTGTCGCGCCCATGTGGTGGCTGCGTCCGGCGGACCTGCTGCCCACCATCCTGTGGCCCGGTCTCATGGTGGCGTCGCTGGCGTTCCGCCGCGTGGTGCCGTGGCTTTCGGTGCTGCTGTGCACCGTCGCCGGGACCGGGATGGTGCTGCAACTCGACGGGCCCAGCCCCGCCATCGTGACGGTGCTGGTCATCGTGTACTCCGTCGCACGCTGGTGCGAAGGGCCACTCGGTTGGGCGGTCCTGGCGGTGGGGGCGATCGGCTCGGTGGCGGGTCCCCTGTCGTGGCTGGGGAACATCCCGCTGCAACAGCGGTTCGCCGCCGGGGCGCTGCTGATGACGCTGTGCCTGGCGTTGGTGGCCGTGGCGTACCTCGTGGGGCGCAGGTTGCAGGAAATGCACCGGTCCGACCTCCTGGACCGTGCCCTGGCGGAGGAGCGGTTCACCGCCAGCACCACACGGCTGGAGCAGGCATCCCAGTTGGCCGACGACCGTGCCCGCACCGACGTCGCACGAGAACTGCACGACGTGGTGGCCCATTCCCTCTCCGTGATCGTGGTGCAGGCTGAAGGCGCCAAGGCCATGGCCGCCAAGTATCCGGAACGCTCCGCCGAGGCACTGGACGTCATCGCCCACACCGGGCGCACATCCATCGGGGAGATGCGCCGGATCGTGGCCCTGCTGCGCGGCGAGGAACATGCAGCGTTCGAACCGACGCCCTCGCTGCGCCAGATCCCCGACATGGTGGCGGCAGCGGGTGATCGCATCACCCTGGAGATCCCCGACGACTACCCCGTGGTTCCCGACTCCCTCGGGTTGGCCGTTTTCCGGGTGGTGCAGGAGAGCGTCACGAACTTCCTCAAGCACGCAGGACCGACGGCGCAGGCCCAGGTGACGCTGCGGTTCGAGCCGGATTGCATCGCCATCCGCTCTGTCGACGACGGCGTGGCCGGCACCACCACCATCGACCCCTCGGGCACCGGGGTGCGGGGGATGCGTGAGAGGGTGACGACCATGGGCGGCACGTTCTCTGCCGGTCCTCGGATGGGCGGTGGCTGGCAGGTGTCGGCGCAACTACCCATGCCCGCCCAGTTGGGTCGCAGCTGGCTGCGACAGAAGGAGCAAGCATGATCCGCGTTGTCCTTGCCGACGACCAGGCCCTGGTGCGCAGCGGGCTGCGCATGCTCATCGACGCCGCCGACGACATGGAGGTGATCGGCGAGGTCGGGAACGGGGCGGACGCCGTCGCCATGGTCAGGACCCGCCAGGTGGACGTGGTCCTCATGGATGTGCGGATGCCCGTGATGGATGGCACTGAGGCCACCCGCCTCATCAGCGAGCTCGACGTCGACACCAAGGTGCTGGTGCTCACCACTTTCGACCTCGATGAATACGTCTTCGCGGCGCTGCGCAACGGGGCGTCGGGGTTCATGTTGAAGGATGCGCTGCCCGAGGACCTGCTGGGCGCGGTCCGCATGGTCGCGGGCGGTGCCGCCGTCGTCGCGCCGACCGCCACCCGCCGACTGCTGGACCACGTGGCCGCATCCCTGCCCGACGGCAGCACACCGTGCGCGGACCGTCTTGACGCCCTCACGGAGCGTGAGAAAGAAGTGTTGCTCGAGGTGGCGGCCGGGGCCAACAACACCGAGATCGGCCAGCGCCTGTACATGGCGGAGGGCACCGTGAAGACCCACATCGGCAGGCTGCTCTCCAAGCTGGAGGCCCGCGACCGCGTCGGTCTGGTTCTGGTGGCCCACGAGTGCGGACTCCTGGGTCGCTGAGTCATCCATGGTGTGCATCGCCCCTCCCCGGCGTGGACCACGGACCCGACGAAGCCTCCCCTGAACCACCCTCCTGAACCCAGCTGACACCGGTGGCGCGCAGGCTCCGAGGAACCGGCGGGAAACCCTTCACGGATGCCGTGCACGAGGCCTACCCTGAGGTGATCACACCTGCGAGGGGATGGCAACAGATGAGGAGTTTCGGGATCGAAGTGCGCTGGGACGGCGAGGTCGTCAGCGGGCTGTCCCTCGTGGGGCCACTGCGCGACACCGTTGACGTCGTGACGTTCCGGGAGAATGCGGGTAGCTCGCGGACGGTGCCCGGCCGCTCCACCACCGACGTCGCACGGTTCGAGCGCGATCTGGGGGACGATCTTGCGCTGGACCTCTGGGCCCGGGGCCCCGTCCTGCGCAAGGACGTCGGGCTGACATTCACCGACCCGTCCGACGGCCTCTCCATCTCTTACACGCTGCACAGTTGCTGGGTGTGTGGCTACGGCGTGGTCCCCGACCCGGGCACGGGTGCCGTCGTTGAGTCCCTCAGCCTCAGCGTGGGGCGTTGGGAGCGTGTCATCCCGCCGGCCTCGCTCCGCGCCGAACATCTTGCCGTGCAACGTTCCGCCGAGGTGCGTCGCGTCAACATCGGTGCCCTGATGTCGAAGTATCAGGACCAGACGCCGTCCGTCCTCGACCGCATACTCGCCGAGGCCACACGGAAGGGCGACGTCCTCTTCCTGGACGAAGCCGACGCCCTGTTCGCGAAACGCTCCACCGTGCAGGACTCCCACGACCGATTCGCGCCCGACCGGGTGGACCAGGTGTTGCAACTCCTCTCCGCACACGCCGGCCCCATCGTCGTGGCTGAGAATTCCTCCGCCGACGTGGCCTCAGGCGCGGGGGAAGCAGTCCCGCCCGCGTGAGTTGAACTCGGCACTGATCCCGTCCGCCCCGCGATCGGCGGACAGCAGCACGTGCAGCAGCAAGCGGGCCTTCCGGGGTGACAGGTCTCCCGCCATGACGGCGCCGCGTTCAATGAGGTCTGCCTCCGAGCCCGGGTAGCCGTAGATCGCGGTGGCGGTGCCGCCGCTGGCGGTGCGTGACGCCACCACCACGCTCACCCCGTCCGCGATGGCGGCGGAGACCGCGTCGGCGGCGGACGCTGACATGTGACCCACCCCTGACCCTGCGATGACGATGCCCCTGTATCCGGCCTGGTGCGCCGTCGAGATGAGCCGGCCGTCCTCACCAAAAGCCGCTTCCAACAACGCCACGTCGATGGGGCCGGCTGTGGGGACGGGGAGCGCTGCGGGGCGCTGCGTCGCGGGGCTCCACTGTCGGCGGAGCGTTCCCTCGACGATGCGCCCCACCGGACTGAAGCCCGGCGACTCGAACGCCTGCATGGTCATGGACGACGACTTCGTCACCCTCGCCGCCAGGTGGACGGTGTCGTTCAGGCAGGTCAGCACACCGATTCCGCGGGCCAGGGAGGAGCTGGCCGTGATGGCGGCTGCCAACAGGTTCGCGGGTCCGTCGGCGCCGGGCATCATGGCCGAACGCATGGCCCCGGTCACCACGATGGGGGCCTCCTCGTCCCACAGCAGGTCAAGGAGGTAGGCCGTCTCCTCCAGGTTGTCGGTCCCGTGCGTCAGCATCACGCCAACAGCCCCGGCCGCGACGGAGCGTCGCGCGAAGTCGAGCGCACTGAGTACCTCCGCCACAGTGATCGACGGCGACGGGATGTTGCAGATGTTTTCCACCCACAGATCCGCCACATCGGCGAGCCCCGGGGCCGCGGCCACGAGGTCGTGTGCGTCAAGGCCCGGCCGCACGGGGGCATTGGGTGCGGCAGGGGTCATGGCGATGGTGCCGCCCATGGCTCCGATGGCGATGACGGGCAGGGTGGTGGACACGAGGACTCCTCAGGATCGAGCGGAAACAGGCAGCGTCCCGGTCCGTTTCGCGAGCGTACTGTCCGGCTCCGCACGGTGGACACCTCTGGCGCGGCTGATCGGGCCCTCAGACGATACCCAACCGAGGTGCCTCGATGGCGGGGCAGGTGTCCATGACCACGTCCAGCCCCGCCTTCCGGGCCCGCGCGGCTGCGTCCTCGTCGATCACACCGAGCTGCAGCCACACCGCCTTCGCGCCCACGGCGATCGCCTGGTCCACCACGTCACCGGCAAGCTCCGAACGGACGAATACGTCGACGACGTCGATGGGACCCGTTACCTCCGCGAGCGTGGCGAACCCCGGGGCGCCGTGCACGGACTCGGCCTTGGGATGCACCGCAACAATGTCCATGCCGAGCTTCTGGAGGTAGCCCGCAATGCTGTACGCGGTCCGATCGGGATTCTGGGACAGCCCCACCACGGCCCAGCGCCCGCGGGTGCTCAGCAGTCGGCGGATGAGGTCCTGATCGTTCGTGTGTGCCATGGCACCAGAGGGTACTCCCGCAGTTGGCTCGGGCGGCTGGGTCGGCCTGGTCACTGCGTGCCGCTTGGCGTCGATGACCGACGGCGGTGCGGGACCCCCTGCGTGCTCATTGGGGGCTGACGAGCTGGATCAGGTTGCCGCACGTGTCGTCCAGCACAGCCGTCACCATTCCACCCATGGAGGTGGGTGCCTGGGTGAAGCGCACACCACGCTGCTCGAGTTCGGCGTGGGCGGCGGTGACGTCGTCGACGGCGAACGACGTACAGGGGATGCCGTCGGCCACCAGTGCGGACTTGAACGCCTTGGCCGCGGGGTGCTCGTCGGGTTCCAGGAGCAGTTCCACAGCGTTGCCGTCCGTCGTGTCGCCCACCGTCAGCCAGCGGTGGCTCCCGAGGGGGACATCCGTTCTGGGGACGAATCCCAGCTGCTCGGTGTAGAAGGCCAGGGCCTTCGCCTGATCGTCGACGAAAACGCTGGTGATGTGCAGCCGTGCGCGCATGATCACTCCTTTTTGGTGAGCCACCGCGTCGCGAGCTCGCGGAGCGGTTCGATGTTCAGGTGGTGGACTTTGGTTCGTCCGTCGCGGTGCGAGCGGATGAGTTCTGCAGCCTCCAGGACACCAAGGTGTTGAGAAATGGCCTGCCGGGTGGATGTGTTGCCGTGTTTCATGGTCAGCCGTGAGCAGATCTCGAACAGCGTCTGACCGTCCCGGTCCACGAGCTCGTCCAGGATCTGGCGACGCGTCTGGTCCGCCAACGCCCGGAAGATGTCCACCACGGGTACACAATAGGCAAGTGAAATATTGCATGTCAACAGGCACACGAAAGGAGTTTGATGCAGCCTCGTGGGCGTTCCAGCTCCATCCCTGGTGATGGCAACCCTCCCCGCGCCACTGGCAGCCGTGCTGGGCCTCCAGCTTCTCGGTGCCGCTGGCGAGGAAATCGGTTGGCGCGGGGTGGTGCAACCCCTGCTGGAGAGACGCTTCACCGTCATGGTCAGCGGTGTGATCACCGGCCTGCTGTTCGGACTGGGACACTTCTACGTGCTCCCCGCGGCGGGCGCCCTCGCGTACGGCGTCTTCGTGGTATCCGCCGTGGGGATGTCGGTGAGTCTGGCGGTGGTGACGGCCGGTCGTGCGTTGATCCCACGTATCGCTCTGGCGACCTGCTTCCACTGGCTGGTCAATTCCGCCATGCTTCTGCTCTTCTCCGACGGCGACGTAAGCCTCCTGTGGACCATCAACCTCGCCATCGCGGCCGTGGCAACCGCTGGTGGAGCGCTTCTGCTGTTCATGTCTGGCCGCCGTGGCGAATCTCACTGAGCCACGGGCGTGACATCGAGTCCCACCGATGGGTCGCGGTTTCTCCACCGTGTCGTCGCCGGTGGTTCAGCGACCGGTGAGGTCCTCGGTGCCCTTCTCGAAGGTTGCGGTGCCGATCCGACGGGCCAGTGCAGTGAAGACGAGCGCCACGGCCGCATACCCGAGCGCCATCACCGCGAATCCGACTGCGCTGAGGCCCGTGTCCGGGAGCGTCACGGCTGCGATCACGGCCGCCACGACGAACGCGGAGTTGAATGCCATGTCGTAGAACACGAACACCCTGCCCTTGTACTCCTCGTCGATGTGCGCCTGGACGACGGTGTCGACGCAGATCTTGAACGACTGCACCGCCACGCCGATGAAGAAGGATGCGACGAAGAGCACCCACATGCTGGGCCAGGCCACGGGCAACGCCTGCGCCACCATCCCGACACACAGCACGAGGATCGCACTGCGGAGCAGGCCCAGCCGGCGTGCCAGGACCGGCACCACCACGGTGCACACGATGAACCCGGCACCGGTGGCCAGCCCCCACAGCGTGAGATCGCCCAGCGCCTCATCGGGATCGGTGTTGAAGTAGTTGCGGATCGCCAGGATCACGGTGACGCTGAACAGCCCGAAGAGCAGTCGTGTGAAGAACATCGACACCAGACCGAGCTGCGCGGCGGGCCGGGTGCGCAGGTGTTGCAAGGCGACGCCGAGTCCGCGCCAGACCTCACCGGGCGTGCTGCGCGGCTGTCCGGGCTCCGGGCCCAGGGCGTCGCGGTGGAAGCCGCGGGCCACCATGACCGAGCCAGCGAACAGCACGGCCGCCACCCAGAACACGACGGCGTCGGCCCGGTTGGCTCCCAGCACGGGGCCCAGCCCCACGCGGGCACCGAAGCCAAGGACGGCCCCGATCACCACACCCAGCGGCCCCACGGTGGGGATGATCGACGATGAGGTCAGGTACTCGTCAGGCTCGACGGTGTACTGCAGCCCCGCGGACAACCCGGCCAGCATGAACCGGTTGACGCTCATGGCCACCAGCAGCGCCCCGTAGAACACCACCTGCCAGCCGCCGCCGGTGAGGCCGAACGCGATGAGGCCGCCGATGAGCAGCGCCAGGCAGGAGCGGATGATGTCGGAGGTGACGGTGACCTGGCGCCGGGACCAACGGTCCAGAAGCGTGGAGACGAACGGTCCCAGCACCGTGAACGGCATCAGGGTGATGGCCAGCACCCCCGCGATGGCCCACGCGTCCGGCTGGCTCTGCGGGGAGAACAGGACGTAGGAGGCCATGCCCACCTGGAGTGTGCCGTCGCCGGCCTGGCTGAGGATCCGCAGGATCAGCAGTCGCCGGAACGGCTCGTGCCTCCACAACCGCCGGAGGGCGGGACCAATCTGCATGCCGTGGGCGTCCTAGGCGTTCTTGGATTCGTCGTGCAGCTTGTGGGCGCGCTCCAGCGCCCAATCCGCGCCGGTGTCCGACAGGACCCGCTTGATGAGGTCGTGGTCGAAGCCGCTGAGGCGTTGTTCACCGGCCTGGATCTTGGCCCACTGCTCGTCCCGCTCGGCTGCGTCGCGCTTGTACTCGGTGTGGAGGTAGGCGTGCGCCAGCCGGTCCAGTGACCCGACGACACTCGTGACGCGCCCCCGCTTGCTGTAGAGGCTGATGAGCACAGTGATGACCAGCAGGCCGATGATGACGGGGAGCGACGTGGCGGCAGTGAAGGTGAACACGTCCACGTTCTCGCCGCCGTTGATGAACGGCAGTTCATTCTTGTGGAGCGCCTCGAGGATGAGCTTCACACCAATGAAGGCCAGCACGAGCGCCAGTCCGTACTTGAGGTAGATGAGGCGGTCCAGCAGCCCCTCGATGAGGAAGTACAGCTGCCGCAGTCCCATGAGCGAGAACGCCGTCGCCGTGAAAACGATGTAGACGTCGGTGGTCAGCCCGTAGATGGCCGGGATGGAGTCCAGTGCGAACAGCACGTCGGTGCCGCCGATGGCCACCATCACCAGGAGCATGGGGGTGAGGACGCGCCGCCCGTTCTCGTAGGTGAACAGCTTGTCGCCGTCGTAGTGGTCGGTGGTGCGCAGGTACTTCTTGGCCAGACGAATGATGAAGTTGTTGGCCTCGTCGTCGCCCTCCTTCTCGGGTGCCAGGAGCTTGCCCGCGGTCAGGAGGAGGATGAGGCCGAACAGGTAGAACATGAACGAGAAGTTCTCGATGAGTGCCTTGCCGGCGAAGATGAAGGCTGTGCGCGCGATGAGCGCGAACACGATACCGAACAGCAGTACCTTCTGCTGGTCGATGCGCGGCACGGCGAAGCTGCCCATGATCACCAGAAACACGAACAGGTTGTCGACGCTCAGCGCCTTCTCGGTGATGTAGCCGGCGAAGTACTCCGATCCCATCTGCGGTCCACCGAACAGCAGCACGGTGAGGCCGAACACGAGCGCCAGTGCCACGTAGATGCCCGACCAGATGGCCGCTTCCCTGATGGTGGGCTCGTGAGCCTTGCGCACGTGGAAGAAGAAGTCGAAGGCGAGGAGGCCGATGATCACCAGGATGGTGAGTCCCCAGATCCAGAGGGGTTCAGTCAACGTGGGACGCTCCTATATGAGGCCGGGGGATGGTCGCCGGTGCGGGTCAAACGGCGCCGCCGAGTGCACGAACGCCCAGCTCAAGGGTAACGGGTGAGATCGGCCGTACCAGACCACCGGTAGCATCGGGCACGATGACTCTAGGAGGAAAGCCGATGCAACGACGTGGCTGGATCGCAGCGGCATTGACCGTGGGACTCCTCGCAGCAGGGTGCAGCCCCGGCGGTGGGGACGGATCACGGGGACCCACCCCCGGAGTCGAGTCCACATCGGCCATCAACCTACCGGCCGCCGACGCGCTGACCAAGGCACTTGCTGCCGCACTCACCGCCTTCGACGTCACGTTGCTCCCCGTTGAGGATCCGGCGGCGGCGCAGGCCGAGCTGGTGTCGATCTTCGCCGGCATGGACGGCATCACCCCCACGGTCACCGTCGGCGGCATCGACTACTCCCCCACAGATCCCTCGGCACGCGCCAAGCTGACGTTCACCTACGCCTTGGGCGAGCAGGGGTGGACCTACGACACGGTCGCGCCGCTGAAGTTGGTGGACGACAAGTGGAGGATCGAGTGGACTCCCACGCTCATCCACCCGCAGCTCACCAGCGACTCCCGGCTGCGCCACCAGCGGAAACTCCCCCGCCGTGCCGCCATCAACGACAACCTGGGCCTCGCGCTGGTCGAGGAGCGGACGCTGTACCAGGTGGGCATCGACAAGTCGCAGGTCCCGGAAGCCGAGTGGGCCGCCTCGGCGGCGCAACTTGCCGCCCTGGCCGAGGTGGACGCTGTCCAGTTCCAGGCCAAGGTGGCTGCCGGCGGACCCCGCCAGTTCGTGGTTGCCCGCACCATGACGCAGGAGGAGATCTCCCCCGACGTCGGGAAGGTCAAGGGCGCCCAGGTGGTGCCCACCACCGCCATGGTGCCTGTCAGCGACACGTTTGCCGCGAGCCTCCTGGGCATCGTCGGCGCCCCCACCCCGAAGATGCTGGCCGACAAGAACGCCGACGTCTTCTCCAGCGACACCGTCGGGTTGAGCGGACTGCAGGCACGCTATGAGAAGCAGCTGCGCGGCGTTCCCGAGATCCGCGTCGACCTCGTGGGACGCAAGACCGACGACGACGCCACCGCCGGTGACGCCTTTGAGGAGGAGAACCTCTTCCTTCAGGACGCCAGCGCCCCCGTGGCCGTGGACCTGAGCCTGGACCGGGATCTTCAGACCAAGGCCGAGACCGTCCTCTCCACGCAGCCCGGCCTCGCAGCGCTCGTGGTCATCAACAACAGCGACGGCGCGCTCCTGGCCGCGGCCAACTCACCGGCGGCCGGCACATTCCCACAGGCAACGTTCGGCAAGTTCGCGCCCGGCTCCACCTTCAAGGTGGTGTCCTCGCTGGCGATGCTGCGCGGCGGCCTGACCCCGGCCTCGGCCGTGAAGTGCCCCGCCAACCTCACGGTGGCGAACAAGACGTTCAAGAACTACTCCGACTACCCGGCCAGCAAGCTCGGCTCCATCACCCTCATCCAGGCGCTGGCGAACTCGTGCAACACCGCATTCGCGGCGGCCGCGGGGAGCGTCACACCTGAGCAGCTGCACGCCGCCGCCGGCAGCCTCGGTGTGGGCACCGACTACGACGCCGGCTTCACCACGAATTTCGGCACGGTGGAACCCAACAACAGCCCCATCGACAGGGCTGCGAGCATGATCGGCCAAGGCCAGATCACCATGTCGCCCATGGGCATGGCAGCCGTCGCGGCAAGTGTCGCCAGCGGGAAGACCACCATCCCGTGGCTCGTCAAGGGCAAGCAGGCCACGTCCACAGCCCAGGCCCTGACCGCGCAGGAGGCCACACAACTGCAGCAGATGATGATGGCCGTCGTCACGGACGGCTCGGGCCGCTCGCTGGCGGGGCTCATGAAGGGCGCCAAGACCGGGACGGCCGAGTACGGCACGGTGGGGGCCTACAAGACGCACGGCTGGATGATCGCCTGGAACGACAAGGTGTCCGTGGCTGCGTTCGTCGAGGAGGGCGTCTCCGGCTCCACGTCGGCAGCCCCCCTCATCAAGGCGCTGTTCTCCTGAGCCGGACCGGACACAACGACCGCCGCACCTCCTCCGTCGGTGGCGACACGGGGGACACGTATGCGGGGGTGACCCAGCGCGTTCGGGCAACCTACGACGCTCTCGCAGACGCCTACGACCATCTGGTGGGCGATGTCAGCGTCGAAGCACCCATCGACCTGGCCATGGTGCAACTGCTCGTCGACCAGGTGGGGAACTCCACAGGCGCCTCGATACTGGATGCCGGATGCGGCGCCGGCAGGATGATGGCACACCTCCACCATCTCGATCCCACCGTGGTGCTCACGGGGATCGACCTGTCCCAGGGGATGGTCGCGCGGGCCCGGACCCATCATCCGTCGCTCCGGATCGATCAGGCCGACCTGGCGCTGTTGCCGTTCGCCGAGGACACGTTCGACGGCGTGCTCTCCTGGTACTCGATCATCCACACGCCACAGCAGGCCCTCGAGCGCATCCTCTCGGAGTTCGGGCGCGTTCTGCGTCCCGGCGGAGCGCTCCTCCTCGGGTTCCACGTCGGTGCAGGCGAACGCAGGATTCACCACGCGTACGGACGCGACCTGGAACTCACCGTGCAGATGCATGAAATCCAGGTCGTCAGGAGCTCTCTGGAAGGTGGCGGATTCCACATGCGGGCCAGTCTGGAACGCGAAGCCCGAGCCAGCGAGAAGGGACCCCAGGGGTTCCTTCTCGCCACCCGCGGGTAGACAGAAGCACACACGTCCCGCGGGATGGTCGGCAGCTGCACGTCAAGCACAGCAGAACTCCCCCGGCGCGTCCTGCTGGGACCGCCACCCCCCGCACGTGGTCAGGCGCTGAAGCGCACCATGTTGTTGAACACCCACTCGTTCTTGGTGGTGAAGCGGTAACCACCCGACGACTTCGCAGTCGCCGCCGTCGTCGTCACCCACACGTAGCTGCGGCACCCGTTGCGGCCCGTGGCCCCGGAGTCGCAGTCAGTGCGCCATTTGCGGCCGTCGGCAGCGGTCCAGCCACCGTTCACGTCATTTTTGTTTCCCAGCGGGTTGTCGGCCCAGAGTTCACGAGGGGACTCAACGTAGGTCAGGTTGTTGAAACCCCAGCCCTCCTGCAGGGCGAAGCTGCCCCTGCTGCCGGTGACCTGGGAGGCCCAGATGTCCGTACGGCAGCGCTGGGTCTGCGAATACGGCTCACACGTGGTCTTCCACGCCCGACCGCCCACGGTGTGCTGACCCGGGGTTGTGTAGAGCTCGCTGGCGGGGATGGTGTCGTGGTCCGCGATGACGGGTCGCGAGGAGCCCCGGTTGGGGGCAGCTTCGCGGTCACCCAGTGTGGAGGGGTTCACGATGTTGTTGACGAGCCGTGGCACGGCGAGGCACGCGCGCCGGGCATCGGCCACGACCGCACCGTCGCCGTTGCGGGTCCAGTGGCCGCAGTAGGCGCGGGACCCGGAGTGGATGGTGTAGCCGCCCAGCGAGAGGCCGTTGATGGGCTGCTCCACCCCGTTGCGCTGCAGGGTGAGGTGGACGTGGCGGAAGGTGCCGCGGCCACAGGTCTCGGAACCGGGCATGGCCGTCATACCCACCTTCTCCCCGGCGACGACGTGGTCTCCGTCGCGAAGGTCGGAGGGGACGCCGCGCAGGTGGTAGTACATGGTCTGCCAGCCATCGGCGTGGGTGACGGTGACGAAGCAGCGGGAGAAGCCGTTGGCACTGCCCACCTTGACGACACCGTCGGCAGCGGCGACGACGGGGATGCTGGCGTTGTTGGCAGCACCGAGGTCGATGGAACTCAGCGTGCCGCTGGCAAAGGTGTGTGGGCCCCCCGCCTGGACGCTGGCCCCCCACTGCACCGGCAGGGCCATCCGAAAGGTGGGAAGCGATGCGGCGCTCGCCTGCGGGACCACACCGACCAGCATGCCGACGGCTGATGCCACCAGCGCCGCTCCCAGAATCCTCAGACTGCGCACGGTTTCCCTCTTCCTTGAGATGTCTGGCACGAGACTATGCAAAAAAGTGCCCGACAACCTAACGAAAGCTGAGAAAAAACCAAGCCTGACGCGCCGGTGCGCTCAAGATCGCTCACTCAAACTGAGAGATGCGCCCGAAAACTCAGGTCAACAGCGTGACTTTCGCCACCATGGCCGCCAGTGAGACGGCCGCGATCAACCCCACGAGTGGCAACTGCCACTGCTTGCGGTACTGCTTGGGGAGGTGGATGAGTGCTGCTGTGACCACGAGCCCACCCACGAGTCCACCGAGGTGACCCTGCCACGAGATGTAGCCGGCACCCACCACCGTGATGACGACGTTGGCCCCCAGCAGGATGAGGATCTGCCGCACATTGCCGCCGTGCTTGCGCGCGACCAGCAGGAAGGCACCCAGCAGCCCGAAGATGGCGCCGGATGCGCCCATCGTCGACACGTACGGGGCGGAGAACAGCATGACGAACGCGGACGCGGCCAGCGCGGACACCAGATAGAGGGCCAGGAACCTCACCCGGCCCAGCAGGCGTTCAAGCTGTGGCCCGAGGATCCAGAGGGCGAACATGTTGAAGGCGATGTGCAGGACCTCGGCATGTGTGAAGGCGCTGGTGAGCACCTGCCACCACGCACCGCTGGCGACGCCATCCACCCACGGCAGCCCCGTCGTGGCGCACTGCGCCTCGTTGATGAGCATGATCCGGTTGTCCGTGGTGGGGCCGCAGTAGCCGGCCGGGGTGATGGCCAGCAGGTTGAACACCTTCCCGAAGGCGCCACCCGTCAGCAGAACCGCCGCCCAGACGGCGACGTTGATGCCGATGAGGGCGATCGTGGTGCGGCGCGGGTCAGCGCTGCGGGTGCCGCCGTAGGGCAGTTCCGCCTGCCGTGTCTCCCGCTGGCCACGGGAGACGCACTCGGGGCACTGGAACCCGACGGACGACGGGATCATGCACTCGGGACAGATGGGGCGGTTGCACCGCTGGCAGAGGATGCGGGTGGGCACTCCCGGGTGTCGATAACAGGCGGGGGGCGCGGAGGGTTCTGCCATGCGCGCAAGGGTACCTGCGGCCAGTAGTGTGGTGCCCCATGGGTCATGGTCACTCCCACTCCGCCGCCCACGCGGCCGTGGAGGTCGGGGCACGCGCTCGAAACGCCCTCGTGGCATTCCTCGTGATGCTGGGGGTGCTGGCCACGGCCGGGCTCATCTGGCTGTGGCCCGACAGCACCGCCCTGGCCAATGCCGTCGACGTCCCCTTCGACGCTCCGGGCGTCACCTACGAAGAGGCCACCATTCGCGCGGTGACGGACGGGTGCCCGTCGCAAGAAGGCAGCGGCTACGCGGCCCCGTGCCAGAGCGCCAGCGTCGAGTTGACGACGGGTGAGGACGCAGGCCGGGTCGTCGAGGTGGAACTGCAGGGCCCGCAGGCGCAGGCCGGCTTGCGGGCGGGTGACTCCATCGAGGTGGCACGCATCCCCACCGACGACGGACCGCTGTACTCCTACTCCGGCACCAACCGGCTTCCCACACTCCTCATCATGGGGCTGCTCTTCGTGGTGTGCGTCCTGGCCGTGGCCCGGTGGCGGGGTCTGTTCGCCCTCCTGGGGCTGGGTTTCGCCGGCTTCGTCCTGCTGGGCTTCATGCTGCCGGCCCTCATCACCGGGAAACCCGGCATGGCGGTGGCGCTGACAGGTTCCACGGCCATCATGTTCGTGGTGCTGTACGTGGCCCACGGGGTGTCCATCCGCACCTCCACCGCGCTCGCGGGGACCCTGTTGGGCCTGGCCGTGACCACCGGTCTCGGCAGCCTGGCCGTCGGGGCCGCGCGGCTGTCCGGGTTCGCTGACGAGCAGGACTACGACCTGGCACAACTGGTGCCGGGCCTGGACTTCCAGGAGCTGCTGCTGTGCGCCATCATCATCGGCGGGCTGGGTGTGCTGAACGACGTCACCATCACGCAGAGCTCGGCCGTGTGGGAGCTGCGGGCAGCCGCGCCGGAGATGAGCCGTGCCAGGATCTTCGCGTCGGCCATGCGCATCGGACGCGACCACATCGCCTCCACCATCTACACCATCGTGTTCGCCTACGCCGGCGGTGCGCTGACGGTGCTCCTGCTCCTGTACTTCACCAACCGTGAGGTCATCGACCTGTTCGGGGTGGAGATGTTTGCCGGCGAGGGGGTACGCACGTTCGCCAGCGCCATCGGCCTGGTCCTCTCGGTGCCCATCACCACCGGCATCGCGGCGATGACCGTCGCCCCCGCACGGATTCCGCCTTCGACGCCGCGCCACATTGACCCGCACGCCCCGCTCCCGGTCTGAACACCGGAGCTGGACCCGCCATCCACCGTCCGCAATCGCTGGCGTCAGGTCCGCTTGAGGAGGTGCAGCGGCGACCGGGGACGAGGAGCGGCGGAATGGCTCGACGCCAGCTTCGACACCTCACGCAGACGGGGATAGCGGGCACGCAACGTGACCTCCACGCGGTCGTGCAGCGTCTGCCCCTGGGCGGGGCAGTCGGCACAGGCGCCCCCGAAATCCAGGACCACGGCGTCGATGGTGGCGTCAACCACCGAGATCTGGCCTCCGTGGGAGGTGATGAAGGTGAACAACTGACCGTGCACGACATCGTCTGCAATGAAGCGCAACAGGTCCGCGGAGCCATCGGTGACGTCCCAGCCGTCGGCGTCGACGCCAGCGACCACGGCGTCGCGGATCCGTGGTCCCCGGTCTGTCCAGGTGTGCTCTGGCGCCAGCCACGTCCAGACGGAGCCGCGCTCCACGAACATGCGGGTGATGACGCCGTATTCCATCATGGGGCCCAGTGTCCCGGCAGCATGCAGCACCTCGCCGACGGGAAGGTCACCGGTGTCGACCACCCAGCGGATGGCCTGCGGCTCTCCGGTGACGGCCTCCGGATGGATGGGCTTCCTCATGCCATGCCTCCCACCACGAGTTTCGCGAGCCACGCCATGAGCCAGGCCAACCCGCCCATGTACACAAAAGCGATGACGGGCCACTTCCAGGTGCCGGTCTCCCGGCGCATGACGCCCAGTGTGGACATGCACTGCAACGCGTAGACGAAGAACACCAGCAGCGCCGCGACGGTCGACGGGGTGAACACCTTCTCCCCCACGTGCGCGCCATCCGTGTGCGTCATGTTCGTCAGTGCCGCCACCGGGTCGTCCGGATCCTCGGCTGCGGCCACCTGGCCGAGCGTGGAGACGAACACCTCGCGGGCCGCCAGGGAGGACAACACGCCCACGTTGATGCGCCAGTCGAAGCCCAATGGTTCGAAGACCGGAGACACGGCCCGTCCGATACCCGCGGCGATCGAGTTGTCGATGACGAATGCCTTCACCGCCACCTCGTCGCGGCTGTCGATGCCGGCGCGCTGGAGGTCGGCGTCGGAGCGCAGCGGAAAGTTCAGGAGCCCCCACAAGATGATGGTGGTGAGCATGATGATGCTTGTGACCTTCTTGAGGAAGGCCTTGCAGGCGTCCCACACCGACACGGCGATGGTGCGCCCCCGGGGGAGGCGGTAGGAGGGCATCTCCATGTAGAACGGCAGCCCGACGCCGGAGCGGCCGATGATCTTCTTGAAGAACCATGCCGACAACATGGCCGAGATGGCCCCCAGCAGGTACAGCCCGAACATGATGGCGCCCTGCGCGCCGAGCGGACCGAAGCGCAGATCACCGGGCACGAGCATGCCGATGAGCAGCACGTAGACGGGCAGGCGTGCGGAGCAGGTCATGAGGGGGGCACCCATCATGGTGGCGATCCGGTCCTTGGCCGACGGCAGGGTCCGGGTGGCCATGATGCCGGGGATGGCGCAGGCCATGGAGCTCAGGAGTGCGACGAAGGCCCGCCCCTCCAGTCCGGCCCAGCCCATCACCCTGTCCATGAGGAAAGCGGCACGCGAGAGGTAGCCGCTGCCCTCGAGCAGGGAGATCAGAAGGAACAGGAGGGCGATCTGCGGGAGGAACACCAGTACCCCGCCCACACCCGCAAGCAGGGCGTCGGCCACGAGACTGGACAGCCACGCCACGGGGATGTTGGCACGGGCCACCCCACCCAGCCAGGCGAAGAGCGTCTCGATGCCGTCCTGCATGGGGGCGGCCACACTGAAGATCACCTGGAAGAACGCCATCATCGTGACGAAGAAGATGACCGTGCCCCACACAGGGTGCAGGAGGACGCCGTCGATGCGGCTGGTGCGCTTGTCGGAGCCGGGCGCGCGGAACGATGCGGAATCCAGAACGGAGGTGGCCCAGTCCGCGACGCCCGAAGGGTCGGTGGGTGGCGGCAGCATGGGCTTCGGCCAGGAGGCGACGTCGCCCATGGACTCTGACAGGCTCGCGACGCCCCGCTTGTCGCCGGCGATGACGGGGATGAACCGGACACCTGTGGCGCGGGAGAGAGCCAGGACGTCGACGGAGCCTCCACGGCGGGCCAGTTCGTCGGTGAACGTCAGCACCACGGTGATGGGGTGGGGCAGCTGTTGCACCTGCGCAAGGAGGCCCAGGGATCGGCGCAGGTTGGTGGCATCGAGCAGGACGATGAGTCCGTCCAGCGGTTCGTCGCCACTGGTACCCGCCTCGAGGACCGTCGCCACCACCTGCTCGTCAGGGCTCATGGGGTCCAGGGAATAGGTGCCGGGGAGGTCCTCGATGGTGACGTGGGAGTCGTCGTCGAGGATGTGCCTGCCCTCGTACCTGGCCACCGTGACGCCGGGGTAGTTGCCGGTCTTGGCACGCAGGCCCGTCAGGGAGTTGAAAAGAGTGGTCTTGCCCGCGTTGGGGCTGCCCACCAGCGCGAACCGCGGGGGTGCCGTGCCAACCCTGATGGGTGGCTCGGCGTGGCAGCTCACTGTTGCTCCACGACGATTCTGCTGGCCTCACGCTTGCGCAGCACGATCTCGGAACCACCGACGTTGAACACCATGGGGTCGCGCATGGGGGCTCTGCGGACGAGGGCGGCCACCTGACCCGGGGCGAATCCGAGGTCGAAGAGGCGGCGGGAGATCTGGTCATCGCTGGTGAAGCCGATGATCTTGGCGGGACAGTCGCAGCCGAGCTCCGCAAGGCTGCATGTCTTTGCCCGGCCGCCGGCGGCCACGCACTGACGCTGTCCCAGGTGCTCCGCAAGTGTCATGGAGAAAAGTTAGCACAGCCTAACCTGTGCAAATAATAGGGGGTCCCTCTTGCGCAAATCAGCCGCTGGCCGGATGTTTGTCGTGCAAACGTAAAGTACTTCCCATGGGACACGCGAGGCAGGGCACAGCCGGGGTCTGGGGATTGGCTGCGGCCCTCGTCGGGGTACTCGCAGGACAGATCACCTCCATTTTCACGGGCCCCTCGTCGTCGCCGATGGATGCGGTGGGCAGTTTCGTCATCGACCTGACTCCGGCCCCCGTCAAGGAGTGGGCGGTGGCCACCTTCGGGACTGGCGACAAGGCTTTCCTGCTCGTCGTGATCGCCATTGCTGTGGCCGCACTGGGCTGGGTCGCCGGCGTCCTGCAGCGACGCACCGGCTGGGTGGGTGCGGTACTGCTGGGTGCGCTGGGTCTGGGCTCGGGGCTCATCGCCACCACCCGTGCGGCGTCCTCGCCCACGAGCATTCTCGCCGGCATGCTGGCTGCACTGGTTGCGGTGTGGGTGCTGCGCTGGGGAATTGGGCGGCTGCGGGCCCTTGAAGAGGCCACCAACGCTGACACCACGGAACCGAACCGCCGCTTGTTCATGATCGGCGGCGCTGGCGTCGCCCTGGGCGGGCTGGGGTTGGCCGCGGTGGAGGGCATGGTCCGTCCCGCGGCCGTCGGCGTCCCACCCATCGCGTTGCCCACCCCCACCACCACCTCCACGCTGGCGCCGGGTCTGGAGACCACCATCAGTGGACTGTCGCCGCTGCGCACCCCCATCGAGGACTTCTACCGCATCGACATCGCCCTCAGCGTCCCCCGACGCGAGGCCGCGGACTGGGAACTCGTCATCGACGGCATGGTCCGCAACCCCTTCACCATCACCTTCGACGAACTGCTGGCCATGCCCATGGTGGAGCGGGACGTCACCCTCACCTGCGTCAGCAACCCCATTGGCGGACCCTACGTCGGCAGCACACGGTGGCAAGGGGTCCTGGTGGCCGACATCATCCGGCGAGCGGACCCCGAGGCCCGTGCCGAGCAGATCCTCAGCTCTGGCGCCGATGGTTTCTCGGCCTCCACACCACTGGGCGTGATGCTGGACGGTCGCGACGCGATGATCGCCGTCGCCATGGACGGGCAGCCCCTCACCCGGGTGCACGGCTTCCCGGCCCGCCTCCTCACCCCCGGCCTCTACGGCTACGTGGGCGCCACCAAGTGGCTCGAGAAGCTGACCCTGACCACGTTCGACGAGGCACAGTCCTACTGGACGAAACGCGGATGGGGCGAGCAGGGCCCCGTGAAGACGGCCACCAGAATCGACGTCCCCGGCAACGACCTCTCCGCGGGGGATGCCACCATCGCTGGCGTCGCGTGGGCCACGCACCGTGGCATCAGCAAGGTGGAGGTCCGCGTGGACGACGGCCCCTGGCAGGAGGCCACGCTCGGCGAGGACGTCGACGCCGACTACTGGAGGCAGTGGCACCTGCCCTGGAAGGCGGAGTCCGGAACGCACCAGCTCACGGCCCGTGCCACCGACGGCAAGGGTGAGGTCCAGACAGACGTCGTCCAGGACGTGCTGCCCGACGGCCCCACCGGCTACCACGTGCGAACCGTTCAAGTGAAGTAATCGCTTCGCCCTCCACCGTGAGGCCGTCGTCCCGCGCACCCAGGGTGTAGGCATGCCACCCACATCCGGAGCGGGGGCGTGGTCACCACCCAACAACCCGACGCGCGGGTGGGGCTAGAGGCCGAGGCCACCATCGCCTGGCGCACGTCCGGCAGTTTCGGGCGGAGCAACGCAGGGGGGCCGGGCCGGGGTGGCCAGGCAGATAACGACTCCCACGCCGCAGACACCCGCCAGTACCCAGAACACCGGGGTGGGGTCCGTGGGGAAGGCGGCGGCCAGCATTCCGCCGACGATCGGTCCGGCCACGCCGCCCAGCCGCCCGAACCCGGCGCACCATGCGACCGCGGCCGCACGCATCGATGTGGGGTAGTAGTTGGCGACGAAGCCGTAGATCAGCGTCTGCGTCCCCGACGTCCCCATCCCGACCACGCCGATGACCACGAGCAGGAGCCCGATGAGGTCGGGACTGTGGGTGGCGGTCACGAGCAGGATCCCGAGACCCCCGACGGTGAAGAAGCCCGCGATCACCGGGCGGGCGCCCCACCGGTCAGCCAGCGTCGAGCCGAAGAGCCCGCCCACGACAGCCCCCAGGTTCAGCGCCAGCAACAGCGCCAACGAGGCGCGGGACCCGAGCAGCGGCCCCGTCAGTTGCGGCAGCCACGTGTTCAGCGAGTACACGAGCAGCAGTCCCGTGGCACTCAGCATCCCGAGCAGGATGGTGGGCAGGAGGAACCGCCGCCCGATGAGACCGGCGAATCCGACCCGCTCCTCAGCGATCAGACTCCCCACTGCCCCGCTGAGGTCCCGTCGACTGCGCGACTCCAACCACACCGGCGACTCCGGCAGCTTGAACCACGCCACCGGCAGCAGCGTGATCAGCGGAAGAGCACCCAGCAAGAACAGACCACGCCAGCCGAGTGGCTCCAGCAGCAGGATGGCCGCCAGAGCCGACAGGGTGGAGCCGAGCGGCACACCGCTGTAGACAACGGCGTTGGCCACGTTCTTGCGGCCCCTGGGTGCGAACTCCGACACCACGGCCGCTGTGGTGGCCACCAGCGCGCCGATCCCGAGACCCGTGACGAACCGCAGCGTCCCGAACATGACGGCACTCGTGGACAGGGCCGTCAGCGCCATGCCGATGGACAACCAGGCGATGGACACCAGCATGGGTCGACGGCGACCCACCCGGTCCCCCACTGCACCCACGAGCAGCGCCCCCACGAGGACACCGAACAGCGCGCAACTGCCCAGGACCCCGCCCAGCGACGCCGCTTCCCCGATCGCCGACTGCATGGCCGGGGTGAGGGCGCCGGGTTCAACACCCGCCGACGCCGTCAGCGCCGCCTGGCTCTCCGCGGACAGTGCCGAGTGGATCAGGCCTCCGGGCTTGCGGAACTCCGGCATGACCGCGCCGTAGACGACGAGGTCGTAGCCGTCGAACACCAGCCCGGCCAGCGTGATGCCCAGGACCCACCACAGCGTCGAGTGGGGTCTCGATGTGGCTGTTGCTCTCCCCGACTGGAATGTCACGGTCAGAGGCTGCCACAGCTGGGTCCTCCCACCCCGCGGTGCCCATGAAAAAGGGGATCCCGGACCATATTGTTCCACCCGTATGCGCACTAATATTCATCAATGACGCTGTTGCCGGAATTGCCGTTCTGGGCGGAGGTGCTGGTCTTCGTCGCAAGCGCCGCCATCATCTGGGTGGCGGGCATCTGGTTGTCCAAGTACACCGACGTGCTGTCCAGTCGACTCCACCTGGGTCAGGCGTTGGGAGGACTCATACTTCTCGCGGTGGCGACCAACCTGCCCGAGATCGCCATCACCTACAGCGCCTCGGCCAGCGGTCACGTGGACGTCGCGGTGAGCAACATCCTGGGGGGTATCGCGATCCAGACAGTTGTTCTCGTCGCGCTCGACGCCTTCGGCGTCCGTGAGAAACGGCCCCTCACGTACCAGGCCGCCAGCCTCACCCTGGTCATCGAGGGCGCGGTGGTCCTGGCCGTCCTGGCGGTCGTGGTGATGGGCACCCAACTGCCCGCGGACCTGGTGTTCTTCCGGCTCTCACCCGACGTCGTCCTCATCGCCGCCGTGTGGGTTGCCGGCCTCGTGCTGACAAAAAGGGCCGCCAGAAAGCTGCCGTGGACGGGCAACGGTGAAGCACCCGACAGTCAATCCAGGCCACGCGGGCACTCGCAGGAAGCAACAGCTTCCAAGGCCAAGGGGACGAGCACCGTCAAGGCAGTCGCGGTGTTCGCAGCCGCCGCCCTCGCGACACTGGTCGCCGGCGTCCTGGCCGAGGAGAGCGGCACGGCTGCTGCCGACCACGTGGGCCTCTCGGGCGTCCTGTTCGGCGCGACGGTGCTGGCGGCGGCCACCTCCCTGCCGGAGCTCAGCACGGGCCTGACGTCCACGAAGGCCGGTGATTACAAGTTGGCCTTCGGTGACATCTTCGGCGGCAACGCCTTCCTCCCGGTGCTGTTCCTGCTGGCGGTCCTCGTCTCCGGCACGTCAGTGTTGCCGGGGGCGCATGCGTCAGACATCTACCTCACGGGGCTGGGCGCGTTGCTCACGGTGGTCTACATGGCAGGACTGGTGTTCCGGCCGGCCAAGCAGCATGCCCGGCTCGGAATCGACAGCATCGCAGTCCTGGTGCTCTACCTGGCGGGCGTCGCCGGATTGATTGCACTTTCCGGCTGAACCGTCGTCCCTGAGGCCGCCTTCTGCGGACCCTCGATGGCGAGGTAGACGACGAAGCCGACCAGCAGGCCCACGACGGCGTCCGACAGCACCGGGACGAACTGGTGCACGATCAGGGCGACGAGCGCGCCGGCCCCCCAGGCGATGAATGCACTCGCACGAACCCTGCGCTGGGGCCGGTTCCTGAGGCGCTTGGCGAGGACGATCTGGTCGGCGATGAGGATGGCACCGAGCGGCGGAACGATGACCCCGAGCAGCGCGAGCCAGCTCACGTAGTAGTGCCAGGCTCCCAGCACCGCCGCCGCAAGGCCGACGGCGCCCAGGATGAGCGTGAGCAACCGCATCTTGGATCGCGTGATGTGTGACCAGCTGAGTGCCCCGTTGTAGAGGCAGTGCGTGCACACCGAGCCAAGGTTGATGATGACGAAGACGACGACCAAAACGTTGAGCAACCAGTTGTTGGGCCCGGTCAGGATGGGAGTGAAGTCCCCACCGTTGACGGAGGCGTTGGCGATGAGTCCGGCTGCGACGGCCACGCCGCCGCCGACCTGCGCCACGAGGCTCGCGAAGGGGAACGCCGTCGCCGTCGCGATGACTCCCTGCCGGCCGTTCTTCGACCAGCGGGTGAAGTCGGCGGCCATGGTGCCCGAGTCGAGGAAGGTGGCCATGATGGCCGTCACGGCGATGCCGAACGTCATGCCACCACCCACACCGGGGTAGGACACGACCTGGCTGAAGTCGTTGGTCTGCGCCCCGATGACCAGGGCGACCACGAGGGCGACGACGAACAACGGCGCAGCGAGGCCGCTCAACAGGGACAGCGCCTTGAAGCCGACGAACGTGACGGCGATGAAGGCGATGCCGACGATGAACGCGACGAGTGGCTCATTCCAACCGAACGAGTTGTGCAGGGCCGACCCCGTGGCGCCTGTGTTGAAGGCAAACCACCCCACCACGATCGTCGCGAGGAAGCCGGAGGCGATGGTGTAGCCGACTGTGCCGAAAGTCTCGGTCGTCTGCAGCGCGAAGTTCTTGCCCGTCTGCCCGGCGCGATAGCTGAGGAGTCCCACGTACACGGCCATGATGATGTTCGCGACGATGATGGCGGCGATTCCGGAGCGGAAGCCCAGTGCGGCGACGACAAGGCCGCCGGGCACCGCGTTCGTGAGGATCATGGGGAAGCCGATCCAGACGGCGGACACCGTCAGGAGGGACTTGCGGTGCTCCTGGGGAACCGGCTCGTGCTCGAACTCGGACTCAAGGTGTGGCGTGTCGTTGGTCACAGGTGTCGACATAGGGGTTGCCGTTCTCTCGATTGGCTCGCGCAGAGGTCAGGCGGTAGCTCTCCTTGAGGCACTGTTGCCTCTGAAGCACCTGGACCGGCGAGTGCGTGAGCCCCGCACCGATCAAGGTAGATGGTATACCTTCTGCTATCCACGACTTGGGATGGGCCCCCGCGCAGCAGACGCCGTTCCCGCTGGTTGCCCCATCCTCACCGTCACGCAGCACTGCCCGGGGGCGGGAGTGAGCCGCGCCTCACTGTCGTCCGCCCCCATCCCCTCCAGGAGACCTCCGATGAAGTCGAGGTTGAGGCCGCACACGAGTTGCGGGTGCCGGGCGACAGCTTGGTGGAACGGACAGTTGCGCAGGATGAGGTCCCGCCCCGCCGTGACTGGCTCGTAGCCGCACGAGTGCAGAGCTGTCACCACGTCCTGATGGTCTGCGTGCTGGCGACCGATCGCGAGGCCGGCATCCCGCGCCACCCGACTGACAGCCTGCTGCACCGGCTCCGCTGTGACGGAGGCGGTCGCGACGGCGTCCGCCAGCACCGTGCTCAGGAGGTCGTAGTGCCGGGGCGGCAACGCCACGGCGATCTCTGCATCGTTGCGCCGGTAGTGCTTGCTGGGGCGCCCCGATCCCGGCCCCGTCCTGCCGGTGAGCTTGTGGAACTCCGTCACCAGGAGACCGCCGTCCACAAGCTTGTCGAGGTGGAACTTCGCGGTGTGCAAGGGCAGGCCCGTCCCCTCGGCCGCTTCCTCGCGGCTGACAGCGCGACCCCTATCCACGACGTACTCGTAGAGCTGACGCCGCGTGGGCTCGGCCAGGAGTCCGACGCGGGCAACGTCGCCCTGCGGATCCGCCCGGGGCTTATCGGCAGGCATCTCGCTCACTTTCCAAAGGATACATTTTTCGACAAAAAGGCGCTCTGCGTTCCCAGGTCATCTACGCACCCCTGGGGGCCGCCCTGGTGTAGCGAAGCAACAGCTCGTCATCCGCACGAAGCACCCCGACGAGCCCCATCCCGGTGGGAGCGGGCCTTTGCGTCCGCGCAATGCGCCCGGCATCCCCTGCCACCACGGTCGGGGCGAGCGTGAGGCACAGTTCGTCCACGGCGCCCGCGGCGAGGAATGCCCCGAAGAGGCTCGGTCCGCCCTCGGCCTGGACATGGAGAAGGCCACGGGTCGCGAGGTCGTCGCGCACGCGGAGCGGGTCGAGGTCTGACTCGCCGGCGTCGACGACGTGGGCCACCGCCGCCAGTGCAGTCCGTCGACCAGGCGGAGCCTCGGCCACGGTGTAGATGATGGGACGAACGGGTGCGTCGGTGAAGATCGGTGAGTCCGGGTCGAGGTCCAGGCGACGGGTCACGAGGACGAAAACCGGGTGCGGTGGCATTCCACGCGCCACGCGCCACGCCACCGCCTCCTCCCCCAGTCGCATCGCCGCGTACCCCTCCTGGCGAGCCGTTCCGGCGCCCACCAGGACGGCGTCCGCCGCCCGCCGCTGCAGGTCGAACACGCGATGGTCGGCGTCGTCACCCAGCCCACCCGAGCGCCCGTCGCTGGTGGCCGCACCGTCGATGCTGCTGACGAAGTTCATCCGCAGCCACAGGCGCTCCGCAGGGAAGGCGTAGGCCTCGAGCAGTGCATCATCGTCGAGATCGTCGTCAGGGGTGGGCCAGAGTCTGTCAATGCGCGTGGTCATGGGTGCCTCACACGTTGTGGGTGGGATGGGTGTTGTGTTCGAGCCGCACCGGGGGCCTCATGCCCAGGATGGCCTCAATCATGCGCACCGCGTCCACGGTGGCCTCGACGTCGTGCATCCGCACGATCCGGGCACCGCCCAGGATGCAGACCGTCATCGCCGCCAGGGAACCGGCCAGCCGTTGCCCCACAGGGCGGTCGATCGACTCACCGATGAAGTCCTTGTTCGAGACCGCCGCGAGCAGCGGCAGTCCGATGTCGGCGATCTCACCGAGCCGCCGGGTGAGCTCCAGGGAGTGCAGCGTGTTCTTGCCCAGGTCGTGGCCGGGGTCGATGATCATCTTGCCCCGTGGGATCCCGGCGGCCTCCGCCCTGGCGACTCGTTCAACAAGGAATGCTCGGACCTCGCCCACCACGTCGTCGAAATGAGCGGCCGGCTTCTCCTGACGGGGTGCACCGAGACTGTGGCAGACGATCAGGTGCGCCTTCCCGTCCGCCACTACAGCGGCCATGTCCGGGTCACCCAGGCCGCTGGTGTCGTTGATGACGGCGGCGCCCGCCTCGATCGCGGCTCGCGCGACCTCGGCCCTCACCGTGTCGACGGAGATGACGATGTCGGTGCGCGCCGCCGTGACGGCGGCAATCACCGGGGCCACCCGGTCAATCTCCTCCGCCACGGAGACGGCCGGCCCGCGCCCGAAGGGCACACCACCGATGTCCACCCAGTCCGCGCCGAGATCCGCCGCCCTCACCACACTCTCGACGGCCCGGTCGAACGCGAAGGTTGCCCCGCGGTCATAGAACGAGTCGGGCGTCCGGTTCACCACGGCCATGACCGCGACCTGCCGGTCGAAGTCGAACTCAACGGGGCCGATGCGCTGCAGGTTCACTCTGGGTCCTCTGACGTGTGGGGGCGCGGGATGACTGATCTCATCAACGGGCGGTGCCAATGCTGTCGCGGATGACGTCGGAGGCATCCCAGTCGTTGGCATGCATTGCCGCGACCACCGTCCCGCTCCTGATCCAGAACGCGCGGAACGCGTCGCCCTCGAGCACCTTGGTGGGTCCTTCGATCTCCACGTGGTCGTAGCCTTCGGGTCCGACGTTGCCCACGTACTCCATGCCGAGGTCGTACTGGTCGGTGAAGAAGTAGGGCTGGCGGTCATACTGCTCGTGGGCGCCGAGCATGTTGCGGGCTGCGATCTTCGCCTGCTCGATGGCGTTGTCCCAGTGCTCCACCCGGATGCGTCGGCCCAGCAGCGGGTGTTCCTGATTGGCGATGTCACCGACGGCGAACACGTTCGCGTCGGAGGTGCGCAGGCTCGCGTCGACGAGGACGCCATTGTCAACCGCCAGTCCAGCCTCCTCCGCCAGGGATACGTTGGGGGTCACGCCAATGGCGGCCACGATCACGTCGGCACCTGAGAGGTCCGCGGGAGTCGGCCTCGAGCCCAGGCGCAGGTCGACGCCATGGCCACGATGCAGATCGGCGAACAGGGTTGCGACTTCCGGCCCCAGAACGCGCTCCAGAGGCAGGTCTCCGGACTCGAACACGGTCACCTCGGCTCCCGCCTGGCGGGCGGCTGACGCCACTTCAAGACCGATCCATCCCCCACCCACAATCGCCACGTGGGCGCCGGGCTTGAGGGACTTGCGCAGCGTGATGCTGTCATCGATCGTCCTCAGGGTCATGCTCGGGCCGACTCCACCGCCCATGTCCAGCACCCGCGGCGTGGCACCGGTCGCGAGAAGGAGTTGCTCGTAGGGGATGTCGAGGGGTTCACCACCACCCACGGGTTCGGCATGAACCACCTTTGACGCCAGGTCGATGCGGGTCGCGAGCATTCCCAGCCTGAGGTCCACGTCCTCGTCGAAGTACCAGGCCTGGTCGTGCACGAGCGCCTCATCGAACTCCTGCTCACCCATGAGGAATCCCTTGGACAGCGGCGGGCGCTCATACGGGAGGTGCTTCTCGGCACCGAGAAGAACGATCTCACCCGAGTAGCCCTTCTCCCGCAGCTCCGTGACAGCCGTGGCGCCAGCCAGACCCGCGCCAACTATGACAATGCTCATGGTCGAACTCCTCCTGTGTGGGTAACGAGTCCCCACCCACTCTGTTGGTGGGTCAGGTGTTGATCAGTGCGCTGCACCATTCACCAGTGCGAAGAACTCTGCCCGGGTCGCCGGGTCGCTGCGCAACGACCCCCGCAGGGAGGACGTCTTGGTGCTCGCATGCTCCGACCGTACGCCGCGCAGGGTCATGCAGGAATGGGTGGCCTCGACCACCACACCCACTCCTCGCGGTTGAAGGTGGCTCTCCAGTGCTTCAGCCACTTGGAGCGTCAGCCGTTCCTGCGTCTGCAGTCGACGCGCGAAGTGTTCGACGATCCGCGGCAGTTTGGACAGGCCCACGATGAGATTCGCGGGGAGGTAGGCAACGTGCGCGACACCCACGAACGGCAGCAGGTGGTGCTCGCACAGCGACTGGACGGCGATGTCGCGGACCACCACCATTTCGTCGTAGCCCTCAACGTTCAGAAACGTCGTGAAATCGAACGGGCGGGGAGTGAGCATCTCCGCGTACGCGGTGGCGAAGCGATGCGGCGTGAGCGCAAGATCGGGGCGGGACTCGTCAGAGGGGTCCACCCCCAGGGCCCGCATGAACTCGGCGCCCGCCGCCGCCGCAGCCCCCAGATCCCTCTCCGGTCCTTCTGGCAGGATCGCCGCCCGCCCCGGCACTCCGTCGGTGGTCGAGGTGGCCACGGCCTTCAGGGAGGGGGCGGCGCGTGGATCGTCGTCTGCGTTGAACGTGGACTGCGTGGATGGCAAAGACACGATGGCGACCCCCTTGTTCGGACCAGCTCCCCCACTACTTCTCCACACCAGTGAACACCCGGACAACTCTTAAGTCAATGGATTTATCTTTTGGAATCTTTGCGCGACGCTTCACAGGGGGCCCACTCGGGGTCACACGTCCATACACTGAGCCATGAGACTTCCATTCCGCCTCCTGACTGCGGCGTTCGCACTCACTCTCACCACGACTATGGCAGGGGCCTTACCCGCTGCCGCCGACATCCCTCCCGTCAAGCGGGTCTCCTGTCCCAGCGTTGCCGAAATCAACCGGGCCCGGCCACCCTCGGAGGTGGAGAAGAGAACCCTCGTCAGCCTGGAGGCCACCCCCACTCAGTGCGCCTATCGGGTTCAGGGCGTCACCGAGGGGGAGAACCTGTCCTTCGGGTTCGTGGACGGTGTGTCCACACCCAAGCAGGCCGAGGACCAGCTTCGCCAGGAGTACGCGGACACCTCCATCCTCTTCTCAACGACGCCACTGCCTGCGCTTGGGGCGGGGGCCTTCGCCTTCTCCGATACCGGACCGGGAGCCCTGTACTGGCAGCTGTCCCCCGGTGCGGTTGCCGCCATGGGCAGCAACCTCCTGTGGCAACTCGACGAATATGTGGCCGTCGCCAAGCTCTTCCGACCCATGATGGAGGTGTACACGATCCCCGGGGCGCACACCGTCAACGGCCGGCAGTGGCGCACCGCCTGCGAGGGCTACTCCGCCACGGCGCGGTGCCGCACCGACATCTTTGCCACGGTGATCAGGAAGACGCCCTCCGGCTACGTCAAGGTCAACGGCTGGGCCTTCAACTCCCTGACCTACCGCTGGTCCGACCGTGCGTTGTGGACTGCCAATCCACTCGGGAGGACCGGCAGCTGGACCAGCGCGGAAGGACGCCGGTGGCGCACTGATTGCGACACCGCCACGACCGGCCGGGGCGCCTGCCGCAGCTACCTCCTCACCACCGTCATCGACTTCAAGGGCGGCAAATACACCCGGGCCGACGTCTGGGTGTTCAACAACCAGGTCCTCTTCACCACCTGAGGGGCCCCGTCGCGGGGCGCCGAAGGATCAGCACTGCCCCTGCGTGAACTCCGACACGAGGAGGTGCGGCTGCATCATCGATCCGGCCGCACCTCCTCGTGTCACACGATGCAGGTCAGTGCTTCGCGGACTCCGCCCACAGGTTGATGCCGGCGTCCTTGGCATGCTGGTCGATGCGCGTGAGTTCGTCCTCGGTGAAGTCAAGGTTCTGCAGGGCACCCAGGTTCGCCTCCAGCTGGGCCACGGAGGAGGCGCCGATGAGCGTCGTCGTCATCCGCTCGTCGCGCAGCACCCAGGCCAGCGCCATCTGGGCCAGTTCTTGGCCGCGTTCCTCGGCGATCGCGTGCAGCGCCTTGATGTGCGCGAGCGTCTGCTCGTTCAACTGGTCCTTGGAGAGGGACCCCTCGCGCGCCATCCTGGAGTCCTCCGGGATGCCGTTGAGGTATTTGTTGGTCAGCAGACCCTGCGCGAGCGCTGTGAAGGCGATCATGCCCATGCCCTCTGCGTCGCAGGCCTCCAGCAGATCCGGCTCGATCCACCGGTTCAGCATCGAGTAACTCGGCTGATGAATGAGCAGTGGGGTGCCGAGATCACGGGCGATGGCAGCAGCCTCGCGCGTCTTGGTGGCTGAGTACGACGAGATGCCGACGTAGAGGGCGCGACCGGAGCGCACGGCCGTGTCGAGCGCCATCATCGTCTCCTCGACGGGGGTGTCGGGGTCGAAGCGGTGCGAGTAGAAGATGTCGACGTAGTCCAGACCCATTCGCCCAAGGGATTGATCCAGGGACGCCAGCATGTACTTGCGACCGCCACCGCCCTGCCCGTAGGGGCCTGCCCACATGTCGTAGCCGGCCTTCGACGAGATGACCAGTTCGTCGCGGAACGGCGCCAGGTCCTGCTTCAGGATGGTGCCGAAGTTGATTTCTGCCTGGCCGTACGGCGGGCCGTAGTTGTTGGCGAGGTCGAAGTGGGTGATGCCGGCGTCGAACGCACGATGGACGATGGCGCGCTGGGTCTCCATCGGCTTGTCGTCGCCAAAGTTCTGCCACAGCCCCAACGAGATCAGGGGCAGCTGCAGCCCGGAGCGGCCGCACCGGCGGTAGGGCATGCGGCCGTCGTAACGGTCAGGGTCAGGTACATAGGTCGGGTACATGTCCCCCATCCTGCCACCGGTGACCGTCTAGGGTCGGGCACGTGACAGAGGCAACGGTGGACGGATCGGTGCACGTGCGGGGCGCCACGGAGAACAACCTCCAGAGCGTCGACGTGGACATCCCGCGCGACGCGTTCGTGGCGTTCACGGGCGTGTCCGGCTCGGGCAAGTCGTCGCTGGCTTTCGGGACGCTCTACGCCGAGGCGCAGCGCCGCTACTTCGAATCGGTGGCTCCCTACGCCCGGCGCCTGCTGCAGCAGGTGGGTGCGCCGCACGTCACCGAGATCACGGGACTGCCTCCGGCCGTGGCGCTGCAGCAGAGACGCGGTGCGCCCAGTTCGCGCTCCAGCGTCGGCACCATCACCACCTTGTCCAACCTGCTGCGGATGCTGTACTCGCGCGCCGGCACCTACCCGGCGGGGGCGCCGCGCCTCGAGGCCGAGTCCTTCTCCCCCAACACCCCCGCCGGCGCCTGCCGCCGCTGCGACGGACTGGGCGTCATTCACGACGTCACGGCGGAACTGATGGTGCCCGACCCATCCCTGAGCATCCGCGAGGGGGCGATCGCCGCCTGGCCGGGCGCGTGGCAGGGGGCGAACCTGCGCAGCATCGTCAACGGCCTGGGCATCGACATCGACACCCCCTGGAAGGCCCTGACCCAGAAGGACCGCGACTGGTTGCTGTTCACCGACGAGCAGCCATCGGTGTTCATTCGGCCGCAACGCGACCGGATCGATCACAGCTACCAGGGCAAGTTCTGGAGCGCCCGGAAGCACATCATGCACGTGCTGTCCGACGCCACGAGCCAGCAGATGCGTGAACGCGCCCTCCGGTTCACCGAGAGCATCACCTGCCCCGACTGCCACGGCAGCGGTCTGCGGCGGGACGCGCTGGCGGTGAGCGTCGCCGGCCGCACCATCGCCGAGGTCAACGCGTTGCCCCTCAGCGACGTCGTCGCCCTGCTGCGGCCCGTGGCGGAGCAGGCCGGGGCAGCCGCGGCCACGTCGTCGGCCAGCTCCGGCGAGGCCACGGAGGTGGCCGTGCGGATCGCCGCCGACCTGCTGGCCCGCATCGAAGTGCTGCTGGGTCTGGGCCTGGGGTACCTGAGCCTGGGCCGTCGCTCGACAACGCTGTCTGCGGGCGAGGCACAGCGCCTGCGGATCGCCACCCAGCTGCGCTCCGGCCTGTTCGGGGTGGTGTACGTGCTCGACGAGCCGTCCGCCGGTCTGCACCCGGCCGACGCCGAACCGTTGCTCGACGTCTTGGACCGCCTCAAGGCTTCCGGTAACTCCCTGTTCGTCGTTGAGCACGACATGGACGTGGTGCGGCGAGCCGACTGGATCGTGGACATCGGGCCAGGGGCCGGGCAACACGGCGGCCGGGTGCTCTACAGCGGCCCCGTCGCCGGACTGGAGGATGTGGCCGAGTCCGCCACGGGCCACCACCTGTTCGGACGAGCCGAGCCCCTGGCCCACGAACCGCGGCCCCCTCACGGCTGGCTGCGGCTGCGGGGCGTCACCCGCCACAACCTGTCGGACCTGTCCGTGGACATCCCGCTGGGTGTCCTCACGACCGTCACGGGCGTCTCGGGGTCCGGGAAGTCGACGCTGGTCAGCCAGGTGCTGGCCGAGGTGGTGCGTCGCTGGCTCGACGTCGCCGCAGAGGAGGAGGATGACGCGGAGATCGACGTCGCCGTCAGCGACGTGGCAGGTCTGGAAACGTTCAGCCGGCTCGTGCGCGTGGACCAGCGACCCATCGGCCGCACCCCTCGCTCGAATTTGGCCACGTACACCGGCATGTTCGACGCCGTCCGCAAGTTGTTCGCCGCCACCGACGAGGCGAAGGCCCGCGGCTGGGGGCCCGGCCGGTTCTCCTTCAACGTGGCCGAGGGCCGCTGCCCCACGTGCCAGGGAGAGGGCTTCGTCGAGGTGGAACTGCTGTTCCTGCCCGGCACCTACGGTCCCTGCCCCACCTGCCACGGCGCCCGCTACAACCCGGAGACCCTGGAAGTGACGTGGCGAGACCGCACCGTCGCCGACATCCTGGGCATGACCGTCGATGAGGCGGCCAGTTTATTCGCCGACATCGTCACCGCATCCCGCAGCCTGGAAACACTGCGCGACGTGGGCCTCGGCTACCTGCGGCTGGGGCAGCCTGCCACGGAGCTGAGTGGCGGCGAGGCGCAGCGCATCAAGATCGCCACCGAACTGCAGCGGGCACGACGCGGTCACACGCTGTACCTGCTGGACGAACCCACCGCCGGGCTCCATCCCTCCGACGTCGCCCTCCTGATGCGCCAACTCCACCGCCTCGTGGATGCGGGCAACACCGTGGTTCTGGTGGAACACGATCTGGATGCGGTGGCCTCCGCGGACTGGGTCATCGACCTGGGTCCCGGCGGCGGGGTGAACGGCGGGACGGTGGTGGCCTCAGGTCCGCCGCTCACTGTGGCTGCCAGCACCCGAAGCGTCACGGGCCCCTACCTCGCCCGCCGACTAGGGGCCTGACGCACAGGATTCACGATGGGCCACCGTGGGAATGGCCACAGGTCCCCTCGCGAATGAGCCCTGAGAAACTTTATTATTATTTTTCTCAAATAGTGGCCTGATCTGCTACTTCGGGTAGTAGCATCCGAAATGCGGTCATTGTTGACCGTTTTCACATACTCGGGGGAGTTCTCATGCTGCACAAATTGATGGTCAGCCGCGCCCTAAAAGTCGCCGCAGCCGCCGCCATGATCGCGGCACTCAGCGTGCCAGGGGGTGTTGTCTCTGCCACTGCAGCACCAGCAACACCCACCGACGCCACCGTGGTTCCCCACTACTTCGGCCCATGGCCGAACTGGGCCAACAGTCCCCTCACCCTTTCCACGGCCGCCGTCACCATCGGTGGCCCCGGCAGTGGCGCGACAGGAGTTGCCGAGGTCGACCCGGTCACGGGAGGCATCAAGAGCATCGCCGTCACGTCACCGGGCCACGACTACGGCGCGGCCACCACAGTGGCCATCGGCGGCAGTTCCGGCACACCGGCGACGGCAAGCGCCACCATCAGCACATCCGGGGTGGTCATCGGCTTCACCGGGATCGTGCCCGGTGCCGGCTACACATCGTTCGACACCGTCCTCAGCGGCGGCGGCGGATCGGGAGCCACAGCGATCGCATCGGGAGGGGTCGATGTCATCGCCATCGGTAGCGGTGGCGCCGGCTACGTCATGCCCACCATTGACTTCGACCTGCCGGATGATCCCAACGGCACCATCGCCAAGGCACACGTCCCCAGACTCGCCAACGGCGACGCTGAGGATGGCCTGGACAGCAACGGCACCGTCATCGCCGTGGTCATCGATGATCCCGGCTCCGGCTACACCACCGCCCCTGCCGCCGCGATCCTCAACGGCACCCAGTTCGACCCGGTACCACTCGCCGACGGCGGTAGCCCCGCAGACATCACCACGACAATCGCACTCTCGGCCGTCAACGTCCTCGACTTCGGCTCCGGCTACACGAGCGCACCCAGCGTGGCCATCAGCGACCCGTTGGGCTCCGGCTCCGGTGCCGCCGCCGCCGCGCTCAGCGACATCGGGGCGGTCACAGCGATCTCCGTCGACAGCCCAGGGGACGGCTACCTCACCAAGGGCATGAAGAAGTTCGTGGATGACCTCCCGGTCACCTGCACGCCCGGGGACGCGGCCAACAACTGCCCCACTGCCCCAGGGGCCAAGTTCATCCCCAACGCCGTGCCACAGGAGAAGACGTACAACGGCGTCAAGGCTGACGAGTACGTCATAGGACTCGTGCAGTACCGCACTTCGTTCTCCTCGGAGATCCCCCAGGGCACCCTGGTGCGGGGCTATGTCCAGCTCGAGACCGCCGACAACGCCTCCATCAGCCAGCACGTCGCACTCACCAACGAACTCCAGAACGGCACGAAAGTACCCGTGGCGGGCGGCTACTTCGGGGTCACCTCACCGCAGTACCTCGGCCCGTTCATCGGCGCCAGCAAGAACAAGCCGGTCCGCGTGGTCTTCCGCAATCTGCTGCCCACCGGCACCGCCGGCGATCTCTTCCTGCCCACGGACAGCAGCATGATGGGCTCGGGTATGGGCCCGATGGCGATGATGGATCCGACCGATGACAAGACGGTCACTGACGAGATCCGCAACCCGGCGTGCAGTGAATTCCCCAAGCCCCAGGGCTGCTTCGCCGACAACCGGGCGACGCTGCACCTGCACGGCGGCATCACGCCGTGGATCAGCGACGGTACGCCCCACCAGTGGATCACCCCCGCCAACCAGACCACGGGATGGCCGCAGGGCGTCAGCGTCGAAAATGTTCCGGACATGACCGAAGCCGACGGCTCCGTCACCTGCGCCGCAGCAGACGACGGCTGCTCGACCTTCTTCTACACCAACCAGCAGAGTGCGCGGATGATGTTCTACCACGACCACTCGTGGGGCATCACCCGGCTCAACGTCTATGCGGGGGAAGCCGCGGGCTACACCATCACCGATGATGCGGAAAAGAAGCTGGTCGCCGACGGGGTCATTCCCGGACCCGCCGACACGCTGCCACTCGTTTTCCAGGACAAGACCTTCGTGCCCTCCGACGGGCAGTTGTACGACACCCAGAACGCCGACGGCACCACGGCCACCTACGGTCAGGACCCCACGTGGAACAAGGCCCGATGGGGTGGCGCCGGCAGCCTCTGGTACCACCACGTCTACATGCCGGCGCAGAACCCCGGGGACCCCTCCGGCATGAGCGCCTACGGCCGCTGGATGTACGGCCCCTGGTTCTGGCCGCCGGCATCCGACACCAAGTACGGAACCATCCCCAACCCCTACCACGACCCTGCCTGCAAGCTTGACGTCCCCTCGACCTGGACGTACCAGAGCGATCCGTTCTGCGAGCCGGACGAAATCCCGGGAACGCCGAACGTCTCGGCCGGCATGGAACAGTTCAATGACACCCCCGTGGTCAACGGGGTGGCCTACCCCAAGGTCACCCTCGAGCCGAAGTCGTACCGCATGCGCATGCTGAACGCGGCCAACGACCGCTTCTTCAACTTCCAGTGGTACGTGGCCGACCCCGATCCGGCCAACGGCAACGGGAAGACGGAGGTCAAGCTCAACGAGGCGGAACTGGCTGCCGCCCAGACTGACACCAACGTCTCCCCCACCCCGGCGGACGCACGCAACAACGCTGCGGGACCGGACTGGATCCAGATTGCCAGCGAAGGCGGCTTCCTTCCTGCCCCTGCGGTCCTCGACGGCCAACAGCCGGCAACATTCATCACGGATCCGACCAGGTTCGACGTCGGTAACGTCGACAAACACTCGATGCTCATTGCACCGGCCGAGCGGGCTGATGCCATCGTCGACTTCTCCAAGTTCGCCGGCAAAACGCTCATCCTGTACAACGATGCTCCCGCCGCCTTCCCGGCCCGGGTCCCGTCGTACGACTACTACACAGGCGCGCCTGACATGAGTCCGGTGGGCGCACCCACCCCCCTGCCGGGGTACGGGCCCAACACCCGCACCATCATGCAGGTGACCATCGCCCCCACCGCCCCCGCACCAGCCTTCAACCTGACCAAACTCCAGACCGCTTTCCGGCACAGTGCTACCGGTACGGGAGTCTTCGAGTCGAGCCAGCACCCCGTCATCGTTGGCCAGGCTGCCTACAACAGCGCCTACGGGACGTCCTTCGCCGCCTCGAGCAACTGCAACGCACCCAACAGCACGGCCACCCGCTGCGACGGACTCGTGAGGGTGAGTGACACCATGAACTTCGGCTTCAACACCCTGAAGGCCCAGAACGCCAAGATGACGTTGCCGCTCGGACCGAAGGCCCTGCACGACGAGATGAACTCGACGACCTTCGACGAATACGGCCGGATGTCAGCCACCATCGGAATCGAGGCGCAACCCCCGACCCCCGGTGCGCAGAACGTCACGCTGTACCCGTTCACCAACCCCGCCACCGAGCTCATCGACGGCACCAACCTGCCCAAGGTCGACTTCGCACTGGACGCCAACGGGTTGCCCGCGAAGGACGTCAAGGTGAGCGCCATCAGCAGCGCCACGGACGGGACGCAGATCTGGAGGTTCACGCACAACGGCGTCGACACCCACCCCATCCACTTCCACCTCTATGACGTCCAACTCGTCAACCGCGTCACCTGGGACAACATCATCATCCCCCCGGAACCGGCAGAACTCGGGTGGAAGGACACCGTCCGGATGAGTCCTCTCGAGGACACCATCGTGGCGCTGCGACCCATCATCCCGAAGGTCCCGTTCGAGGTCCCGAATGCCATTCGGCCCCTGAACCCGATGATGCCGCTCGGATCCACGGCCGGCTTCAACAACACGGACCCGCAGGGCAATCCGACGTCGCCGATCGCCAACGCACTCGTCAACTTCGGGTGGGACTACATCCTCCACTGCCACATCCTCAGCCACGAGGAGATGGACATGATGCGCCCCGTCAGCCTGGCGATGCCGCCACGACGTCCCGACGGGTTGGCCACGACGATGAACGGCACCGGAAACAGCGCGAGGGTGGTGCTCACATGGAACGACAACTCGATCAGTGAAACCGCGTTCGTGGTGCAACGGACAACGGTGGGCGCCACGACGTGGACGGACGTGCAGACGATCCCGTCCCCGCTCGACCAACCCAACCTCCATGGCGTCAGATCCTTCACGGACACGACGGCGGACGGCAGCATCCTCTATCGCTACCGCGTCGTCGCACTCAACACCGTCGGCTACGGCGGTGCCTACCCGAGCCTCACCGTCTCCTCGGTCTCCGACGAGGCGAACTCCCTCACCGCACCTGTCGCACCCACCAACCTGGCTGCGAGCCTGCAGGCAGGTCCCGGGGTCGTCCTGACATGGCAGGACAACGCCAACAACGAGTCCGGCTTCATGGTGGAACGCTCCGCCGATGCAGGTGCCACCTTCACGACGATCGCCACCACCGGCGCCGCAGCGAACACCGGCACCTACACCGACACCACCCCCGTCATCGGCAGCACCTACTCCTACAGGGTCTCGGCGGTGAACGCGGCGGGCACATCCGCCCCGTCCAACACCGTCACCATCGGGGTCCTGCTGCCCGGCACCCCCACGGGCGTCACGGCCATCGCAGCGCGGCAGGGCAACACCGCACTGATCACCGCCAAGTGGACCGACGTGCTGAACGAGACGGGCTACACAATCCAGTGGAGCACCACCCAGGCCTTCACCTCGGTGGCCGGGACGGGTACGGCACAGGCTGATGCCACGACCTTCACGACTCCCGCTGTCTCGTCCAACTCGACCTGGTGGATCCGCGTCCGCGGCAGCAATGTCGTCGGCGTATCCGCCTGGTCCACCCCCGTGATGGCGGCTGATCCGGCCGCTGCCCCGACAAACCTGACCGCAACCCTGCAGTCCGGTCCCAGGGTCAGACTGACCTGGCGGGACAACGCCACCAACGAAACCGGCTTCATCGTGCAACGCTCGGCCAACGGTGGTGCCACCTTCACAACCGTGGCGGCACCCGGTGCCAACCGGAACACGGGCACCGTCACCTGGACCGACACGACCGCCCTGGCCGGCAACACCTACGCCTATCGGGTCTCGGCGGTGAACGCATCGGGCACATCCGCCCCATCCAACACCGTCACCGTCGCGGTCCTGCTGCCCGGCACCCCAACGGGTGTCACCGCAACGGCGACACCACGAGGGAACAACACCCAACGCGTCACCCTCGTCTGGGGTGATGTCGCGAACGAGACTGGCTACACGATCCAGTGGAGCACCACTCAGGCCTTCACCAGGGTCTCGGGCTCGGGCACGACGGGTGCCAACGCCACGACATTCACCACTCCGACCATTTCCTCTGGCTCGCTCTGGTGGTTCCGCGTGCGCGCATCCAACGTCATCGGCGTTTCCGGTTGGTCGACCCCGGTGCTGGTGGGGAATCCGCCGGCAGCCCCGACGACCCTGACCGCAACCCTGCAGTCAGGCCCCAGGGTCAGACTGAGCTGGCGGGACAACGCCATCAACGAATCCGGATTCGTCGTGCAACGCTCCGCCAACGGTGCGGCCTTCACGACGATCGGCACACCCGGTGCCAACGGCAACACCGGCACCGTCACCTGGACGGACACCACGGCCATCACCGGCAACACCTACGCCTACCGCGTCACGGCGGTGAACGCCGCGGGCACGTCCGCCCCCGGCAACACCGTCGCCGTCGCGGTCCGGCTTCCGGTGACACCGGCCGCAATCCGGGGAACTGCGGTTCGCTCGGGCAACAGCGAACGCATGACGATCGCTTGGGGCGACGTGGCGAACGAGACGGGCTACACCATCCAGTGGAGCTCCACGCAGGCCTTCACCAGGGTCTCCGGCTCGGGCACAGCAGCCGCCAACGCCACCTCCTTCACCACCGGGCGGATCTCCAGAACCACGTGGTGGGTGCGTGTCAGCTCCACGAATGCCCTGGGTACCTCCAGTTGGTCCACACCCGTGATGGTGGCTTCCGCCTGACGCCAGCATCACCCTGACACCAGCCCAGCGCCACACCCCCGAGGGTCGCTGGGCTGGTCCACGTCCAGCCCCACCTGACACATGGGGTCCCCGCGGTCCTCACTCCCGGGGAGGGACGCCGTGAGCCCGTCGCCCGTGACGCGGAAAGTCCGGCTGGCCGGTGATCCAGCCAGCCGGACTTTCCGCCGGTGATGTCAGAAGATGCGCACGACCGTGGAGGCCGGCGCCTCCAGAAGGCGCTCGATCTCGTCGTCGAGCCGGACCAGCGTCAGGGAGGCGCCCGCCATCTCCAGCGACGTGCAGTAGTTGCCCACGTAGCTGCGCGCGATGGTGATGCCCTGGTCGGCGAGCTTCTGCGCGGCGATGCCGTAGAGCAGGTAGAGCTCGCTGATGGGTGTGCCGCCGAGCCCGTTGATCATGAGCGCCACACGGTCCCCCTTCTCGAACGGGAGGTCGGAGACAACGGCGTGCAGGAGTTCGTCCACGATCTCGTCGGCCGACGTCAGCTTCGCGCGTCGCCTTCCGGGTTCGCCGTGGATGCCGACACCCACCTCCATCTCGTCGTCGCCCAGGTCGAACAGGGGCGACCCCTTGGCAGGCGGCGTGCAGGCTGTCAGCGCGATGCCCATGGTGCGCGTCACGGAGTTGACCTTCTCCCCGATGGCGACGACGTCCTCCAGTTCGGCACCCTCCTCCGCCAGCGCACCGCAGCACTTGATGACGAAGAAGTTACCGGCGACGCCTCGACGGCCCACGGTGTACAGGGAGTCCGTGACGGCCACGTCGTCGTTGATGAAGAGGGTGGCCACCTTGATGTCATCGGCCTCGGAGAGTTCGGCCGCCATCTCGAAGGCCATCTTGTCGCCCGTGTAGTTGTTGACGAGCAACAGCACGCCCTTGTCCGAGGCGAGCCGCTTGGTGGTCTCGTAGACGTAGTCGCTGGGCGGGGCCGCAAAGACGTCACCGGGGCAGGCGGCGTCCAGCATGCCGGGGCCCACCACCATGACGTGGGCGGGTTCGTGGCCGGACCCGGATCCCTGGACGATGCTGACCTTGTCGTGGCGGGGCGCGTCCGAACGCATGATGAGGTTGTACTCGGGGACGTAGGTGATGGTGTCAGGGTTGGCCAGGGCGATGCCCCTGAGCATCTCGGGCACGAACTGCTTGGGGTCGTTGAGGAACTTCTTCATCGGTACCGCTCCTTCGAGGGTGGGTGGGTGTGGGTGGTCGGGTCCGCTCCGGCGTCGGCGCCGGGCGGGGTGAAGTCAGCGGTGGGGCCAGGCCTCGGCCAGTTTCTCGATGAACACGGCCACGCCCATCGCACCCGCGTCCACCGAGCCGATACTGCGTTCACCGGTGTAGCTGGCGCGGCCACGCCGTGCCTGCAGTCCTGCTGTCGCCTCGGCGGTCTGCCGTGCGGTCACGGCCATGGCGGCAAGGCCGTCGGAGGTGGTGGCGCCGCCGGCCATCTCTGCCTCGAGGGTGTCGATGGCGGGGACCAGCGCGTCGAGGAGGGTCTTCTCCCCCAGCTCGGCCTGCCCGCGCGCCTTGATGCCGTCCACGCAGGAGCGCAGGGCCGCCACGACGTCGCTGGCGCTGGCCTCCCCATGGCCCTTCAACGCGCTGCCGGCGCGCAGGAACGCGGTCCCCCAGATGGGTCCGGAGGTGCCCCCGACGCGCGACATGATGGTCTTGGCAACCTTCTGGAGGAAGACGCCCGGATCGGTGCGGTCGTAGTCGCCCCATTCCTCGAGGACCCGCTCGAACCCGCGCGCCAGTGAGTAGCCGAAATCGCCGTCCCCGACCACGGAATCCAGTTGGCAGAAGTACTCTTCCTGCTCCAGTGCCGTGTCCGCGATGCTGTGGACGACGAACTCGACGTCCTCCTGAGTGGTCATCCCGTGCCCCTCCCCTGATCGTGCGTGCATGTCACGTCGTCGAGGGGGATCACGATGGTGACGGATCGGCGTTGATCGTCGGGTCGAAACCAAGGTGGCGACTGGGTGTTCTAGCCCAGTATAGTCAGGACTTTACCGCGCTGGGGTGGATCGAGATGCGCCCACGCGACGCCTGACGCCAGCAGGACCCGCGTCGGACGACCCGATGGAAAGAGACACCACATGGCGCCCAGCACGCTCGACAGAAACTCCTCGGTTCCCCTGTACGTGCAGATCGAGAACGCGTTGCGGAGCAGCATCGCTGATGGTGAGTTCAAGCCCGGGGACCGGATCCCCTCCGAGGTGTCCCTCAACGACCTCTTCGGCTGTTCACGCATGACGGTGCGCGGCGTTCTCAATGCCCTGGTCGACGACGGCCTGCTCTACCGCGTCCCCGGCAAGGGCACTTTCGTCACGGAACAGAAGATCTCCGCCCGATCTCCGGCGTACCGGGGCATCCGGGAACAGCTGGAACAGATGGGTTTCACCACCACCACCGAACTCGTGACCCGGCGCGCCACGATCCCCGGCGAATCGGTGCGCACCACACTCCGGACGGACCGCAGCGTGGACGTGCACGAGATCGTCAGACGACGCCTCGTCGACGGCGTCCCCGTCAGCCTGCACCGCTCCTTCGTGCCCGTCCCCCTGGCCCCGGACCTCGCCACGGACGACGTGGTGGGTGAGCAGCTGTGCGTCATCCTCGAGCGGGAGTACGGCCTGCGACCCGCCCGCACCATCGAGCAACTGGAAGCCGTCGCCGCCACCCGGCAGGAGGCGAAGTTGCTCGGCGTCGCCGAGGGGGCCCCGCTGCTGCTGCTGGAGGACACCATCTCGGAGCAATCCGGCACGGTGTTCGAGTACTCGAAAATACTTTTTCGCGGCGACAGGATGAAGCTGCACTTCGACTACACCACCTGAGCCGCCTCAGGCGGGGGCGTGAGCGTCGATGACGCGGCGCAGGAACGCGAGGTCCACCACGGCGTCGCCATTGGGGGCCAATCGAGCGGGGTCGTCGACCACGCGCGCCGGCGCGGAGGGCTCCCCCAGATCCGTCAGCACCACAGCGGCTCCGGTGAAATCCTCCCCGGCCGTGTAGCCCGACAGGGTGACCACCACGGGCAGGCCCGCGGACACTGCTGCACGGCAACCCACGCCGGAGTCCTCGACCACCACGGTGTTGGCCGGGTCCGAACCGAGTCCCCGGAGGGCATGGAGGTAGATGTCGGGTGCGGGCTTCTTGCGCTCGACGACGTCGCCGGCGAACACTTTCACGCAACGCGCCGCGTCGCCGCCCACCACAGAGGTGAGGACGGACTCGACGGACGCCACGGCGGAGGTGGATGCCACCGCCAGGCACCAACCGGCCTCCAGCCCTTCGTGGATGAGACGCGCGACCCCCGGCCGGGCCGCCAGCGCACCGTCGGCCACCAGCTCGCGGAAAATTCTGGACTTCACCACGTGCCACTGGCCAACGACGTCGAGCCGGCTGTCCGCGTCATCGGACATGCCGAGGGCGGCGGCCCGTTCAGCCGTGAGGAAGCTCATGAGACGCTCCTTCCCACCGCCGACCCGGAGGAGATCCGCATAGGTGGAGTCGTCCCACTGGATGGGCACGCCAAGTTCCTCAAACATGTGATTGAAGGCCACGAGGTGGCCGTCGCGCTCGGTGTCGGCCAGAACACCGTCGCAGTCCAGGAGGAGGGTGGGGGTGCTCATCGGGAACCACCCGACGCGCGAGCCACGGACCCGAACGCCTCCAGGTGCGCCGTGACGGTCTCCGCCACGCGGGCAGAGATGGCGTCGAAGACAGGCAGGGGCTCCCAGCGGTTGGCATCACGCGCAGTGCGGAGCGCCTCGGCCGAGGCCTCCATGTAGATGCGCTTGATGGCCGTGGAGACGTTGATCTTGGAGACGCCCGCGTCGATGAACGTCCTGAACTCGGCATCGGTGAGTCCGGTGCCGCCGTGCAGCACGATGGGCATGTCGCTCAGCTTTCGCAGTGCCGTGACACGGTCCGGTCGCAGGACGGGGCGGCCCTTGTAGAGCCCGTGTGCGGTGCCGAGTTGGGGAGCGAGGAGGTCGGCGCCCGTCTCCGCCGCGATCTCGACGAGTTCGGATTCCGAGTAGGCATGCGTCAGGACGTCGCTGCCCACGCCGTCCTCCACCCCCACGATGTTCTCGATCTCGGACTCCACCTCAACGCCGCGGGCGTGGGCGAGGTCGACCACTCGACGCGTCTGCTCCCTGGCCTCGGCCAGTCCCAGGTGGGAGGCGTCGAACAGTACCGACGACCACCCGGCCCGCACCACGTCCTCGATCACGGACACGTCCGGGCAATGGTCGAGGTGGAGCGAGACCGGGACGGTGGCGGCGTCCGCGGCAGCATGGAACATGGCCGTGACGAGGTCAACACCCATGGCGCGTGCGGTCCGAACCGAGAACTGGATGATGACGGGCGATCCTGCGGCGGAGGCCGCCTGCACCACGGAGCGCAGGCTGAGGTCATCGAAGACGTTGAACGCTCCTACGGCGTAGCCGCCCTCCTGTGCCTGCCGAACGATGTCAAGAGTGGATGCCCTCATAGCCGCCTCCGGTGCGTCGAAAAAGGATCACGAACCCTTGTGACTATACCTGTCTAGACTGATATGGGCGGGTTCCACCTCGCGAGGCCCTGCGCAGTGGAAGTTCCTGATGCCGAACCAGTGGGCATCGAGCCGCAGGTAGGAGCCCGAGTCCACCACGTGCAACGTGGCGAAGTTGCGGGCCGAAACGTCCTGCGACCCGATCAGCCGATCGCCCTCGAACACCCCCAGCGTCAGGGACCACTCCTCCGGGGTGATGGCGGCCCTGGCCCTCCACAGGAACTGCTGGCTTTCACGCAGCCGACGCTGGGGGGGCCTTGGTCCACCAGTCGAAGACGTGGTGGGCGTTCTCGTCGGCGAACAACGGGGACGAGATGAGCTCGGCATAGGACGGCAGGTCGCTGTCACGCAACACCCGCAGCGTGATGTCTCCGGCCGTGACCCGCAGTCCGAAGGGCGGATACAGGGCTGCCAACGCGTCTTCAGTCATGTCAGACGACACTACGAGTTACCGCCGTGGGAGGCCACGACTTCACCCAACCGCCCTCAGGCGATGGGTCGCGGGACCCGGATCGTTGCGAATGTCCCCCCACCCACGGGGCTCACGAAGTCCAGCGTGCCGTCGAACGGGGCCAGCCGGCGACGGATCCCCGCGATACCGCCACCAGCAACATCCTGACCCTCCGCGCCACCCAGGCCGTCGTCGAACACCTCCACCACCACGTTCCCCTCCGACTCCGACAACGTCATGGTGACCCGGCTGGCCGACGAGTGCTTGATGGCATTGGTGAGCAACTCCGACACGGCGAAGAACAGGGCCGACTCCACCGACCCGACGAGCCGGCCCTCCAGCGACGAGGTCACGTCGGTGTCGATGGGACTGGACGCGGCCAGAGCGCGGAGCGCGTCCGGGAGGCCGCGGTCCGCCAGCACCGGCGGGCGGATGCCTCGCACGAGCGTGCGCAACTCCTGCAGCGCGGTGGCGGAGTCGTTCTTGACGTCGTCAAGAAGGGCGAGCGTGGCGTCAGGGTCGTGCCTCATGAGGCGGGACGCCTGTGTGATCGTCATGCCGATCGTCACGAGTCGCGCCTGGGCGCCGTCGTGGAGGTCACGCTCAATCCGCTGGATCTCCGCCTCCTGCATGTCCAGCGCCGTCATCCTTGTGGCCGTCAGTGTGCGAACCCGTTCCTCCAGGTTGTCCGACACCTCGCCCGCCAGCATGAACCGCACCCAACGGCGGTGGAGACGTTGGACGAGCCGCGCCAGTGGTGGGGCGAGGACCAACATCACAGCCATCGAGCCGAGGAGAAAGAACGTGTCCCCCGGGAAGAAGAACCCCTGGAGGCCCACGTAGAGACCACTCAGCACGAGCCCCCAGGGCACGGCGGCACCGAGGACCGTGGCCACCGGATTGAGAAGGTGCCAGTCAAGGTCTCGGGCGCGTGCGGGATCACAGAGCTGGGCGCGCACTTGGGCCAGGCCCCCGGGCGCGACAGCCGGGGGCTCCTCGTAGCTCGCGGAAACCTCGCGCGTCCCCGTCGTCGACGCCCACCGCCGCTGGTTGTCGGCGTCCCACCGAACCTGGTCGAAGGCCCCGTCGAGGCCGCCGAACCCCAGCAGGGACAGCAGCGCCGTCACTGCGAAGCGCAGCATCGCGAGTACCTCGAACGCGGCGAAGCCCACTAGCCGCAGGGAGTCACCCATGGTGGCGGTGTCCTTCAGGAGTCGCCGACTCAGGCCGCCGCTGCGCGTCCGGGGCCCAGTGCGACGTCGTGACCGTTCAGGGAGGGCTTCCATGCCCCTCAGCATGCCCGGTCCCCACCTGGTTGTCGGTGGTGCACACACCACTGTTGGCGACCCGTCCGTGCGGGTTGCGCCGGGACTGGGGCATGCTGTGAGCGTTGGAGGAGCGGAGGTGGGTCATGCGGGTGTTCGTTGCCGAAGACCAGTTCCTGCTGCGCCAGGGCCTGGAGAAACTTCTGACCAGCCACGGCGTCGACGTCGTCGGTAGCACCGACTCGGGGGCCGGGTTGGTGGCCGCCATCGTGGGATCCGCCGCAGACCTCGCGCTCCTCGACATCCGGATGCCCCCCAGCAACACCGACGAGGGCATCCGCGTGGCCCTGGAGCTGCGACGTCTGCGTCCGGGCTTCCCCGTCGTGCTGTTGTCGCAGTACGTGGAGCAGCTCTACCTCGACGAACTCCTCACCGACGGCGGCTCCGGGGTGGGGTACCTGTTGAAGGACCGGGTGTTCGATGACGTCTCGTTCGTGGCGTCGCTGCGGAACGTCGCCGAGGGTGGCACCGCCGTCGATCCGGCCGTCGTGACGGCGCTGATGCAGCGCCGGAGCGTGGCGCAGAAAATGCAGCGCCTGACACCGCGCGAGGTGGAGGTTCTGGGACTGATGGCGCAGGGCCACGCCAATCCCTCCATCGCGGCGCTGTTGTTCGTCACCGACAAAGCGGTGCAGAAACACATCAACTCAATTTTCGCGAAACTCGACCTCCAGGACGCCGCCACAGCCGCGCGCCGAGTGCAGGCTGTCCTCACCTACCTGCGCAGCTGACCGACCTGCCGCAGCCCCCAACGAACAACCACACGTTGATCCCTGAGTAGCCCCGCGACGAAGGAGCAGGGCGTATCGAAGGGCTCCCCGCACAGGCACCTCGACGAACAACTCGGAGCACGCCCTGTTTCGTGCCAGGGAACGGAGAACTCCGTGTCAGGAGGGGGGCGTGAAGATCCTGGCCTCCCAGCCAAACTGTCGTGCAGCCTCGACGGCATGGGGATCGGTGGCGGTGAAGTGCACGCCACCTGCCGCGACCACTTCCCCCAGCTGGTCCTGCAGCCTCGCGTGGGCGAGGGCGAGGACGTCACTCCCGGGCTGGTCGGCGGTGGGAGTGAGCAGCAGCGGGCTGAGGTGGCCCAGGCCGTGGCCCTCGAGCTCAGCGACGGCCTGCCCGGCATCCTCCGTCAACAGGAACACCGGCGTCTCCGCCCCCAGCAGGTCCTCGATGAGCTCGACTGTTTCCTCCGTGGGCGCATCAGGCCCCAGGAGGGTGCTCAGCGACAGGACTGCCAGCTCCCCGCGACGCAGGAAGTTTGCGATCCGCCACGGGGCCGGGGTGACGAGTTTGAAGACCTGGACGGTGGACAGCACCACCCGCACCGGCCCCTGTCGGGTCTCCAGGGTGACGGACTCCTCGTCGCGCCCCGTCACCACGCCGACGGTGTCGGTGGGACGACCGTCCTCCAGCCGACGACGCACGGTCACACGTTGCCCGTCCGGCACCGATCCCAGGGATTCGCTCATGCCACGGACACTAGCGCCACGGCACCCCCTCACCACACCCGTGTCGCGTCCGACCCCCAGTCGCGGACCCTGTGTCAAGCCTCCTTGACACACCCAGCAGTGACAAGTACGCTTGACATGTCAAGGTAACTTGACATCGAGAGGAGGTCGACATGCAGAACGACATCCGCCAGCTTCGCGTGGCCAACGACATGTCCCAGAAGGAGCTCGCCGAGGTGCTGAACGTCTCGCGCCAGACCGTCAATTCCATCGAGACGGGGCGCTACGACCCGTCGCTACCCCTGGCCATCGCCATCGCCCGCCACTTCCACCGCACAGTCGAGGAGATCTTCCATGTCGAGAATTGAAATGACATCCCGCCAGAAGGCCATCATGCTGATGATGGCCGCAGTGGGCCTGACGATACTCGTGGGGGTGGGCCTGCTGCTGCGGGAGCGGGCCCCCGGCAACATGGGCAACGGCTTCCTGGTCGGGGCGGGCGTCGCCATCGTCGCGGCGCTCATCATGGGCTGGCGTGCCACGCGCTCGCCCTCCGCCGCCACCTCGTTCGAGCGGGCATGGACCTCCCTCGGTGACGAACGCGACGACGCCGTGCTCACCAAAGCCTTGGCCTTCCTGGGCGTTCTGGCGCTGCCGCTGACAGGCGTGGCGGCCCTGGCCATCGGACTGGGCGCCGACGTGCCCATGGTCCTGGTTTTCCTCATGACCGCCGAGGCGTTGGCGGGAATCATTGCCTTCGCCGTCACACTGCGCCGCAACTGACACAGCGGCTGGGTGGGGGCCGTGGGACCGTGATTCCCTCCCTGCGGTCGCGCCCCACCCGGCCGCCCCGGGCGCCTCCACTCAGTCGAGAACCCGTGCGATCGCGAGGCCGTCGTGGCCCTTCGTGCCGACGGTCTGAATGGCCACACCGTCGAGACGCGGGTGATGGGCCATCAGCTCCAGCGCCCGCCGGGTGCCGACCACATCGGGGTCACAGTTCCCGGGCTCGACGATGCGGCCCTTCCGCACCACGTTGTCCAGCACCACCAGCCCACCGGGACGGGTCAGCTTCACGGCCCACTCGACGTAGTGGGGGTTGTTCTCCTTGTCGGCGTCGATGAAGACCATGTCGAACTGTTCCTCGTCAAGGAGCAGCGGCAGCGCATCGAGCGCCGGGCCCACACGCACCTCCACCACCATGTCCAGGCCCGCGCGGGCGATGTTGCCGCGCGCAACCTCCGCGTGACGGGGTTCGTACTCGAGGGTGACGAGCCGCCCGTCAGCAGGCAGAACACGGGCGAGGCGGATGGTGCTGTAGCCGCCGAGCGTGCCGATCTCGAGGATGCGTCGGGCGCCCACGAGTCCGGCGAGCAACTGCAGGAGCTTGCCCTGATTGGGTGCCACCGCAATCTGGGGCAGGCCCGCAGAGTCACTGTCGCGCAGGGCGGCCGTCAGGACGTCGTCGTCGGGCGCGAAGAGCGGGTTCAGGTAGTCGTCGACGTCATTCCAGATCTGGCGGTTGTCCATGTCATCTCCTGTTGTGTGGCCGAGCATCCCCACGCTATTGCCGCAGGGGCCGCCTTGCGAGGCGGTCCGCGATCAGGGGCAGGGCGGCGCGGTCGCTGGGAAGCCACTCGACGTCGCCCAGCGTGGCGGAGTCCAACCAGCGAAGCTGGTCGTGCGAGTCCACGGGACGCGGTTCACCCTGGGCGCTGCACCACCAGAGTTCCATCTCCAGCGTCGCCGAGATCGGCCACCTGCCGCCCGCGGACGACTCCAGTCGTCGCTCCACCCGGACGCTCAGGTCAAGCTCTTCCCGGATCTCCCGGGCAAGCGCCGCCTGCGCTGATTCACCCTCCTCCACCTTCCCACCGGGAAATTCCCACTTCCCGGCCGGCGGGGTGGAGCGGCGGGCAGCAAGGACGTGGCTGGGATTCTCCACATCGTCGACGATGAGGGCCCCCACCACCAGCTGTTTACCCATGCGCATCTCCTTGGTGTTCGTGCACGCCCCGGTCAGGCTATGCCACCCTGGTCACCATGGCTGATGAGCTGGTTGCGGGCCTCTACGAGCGACTGCTCACCGCCACACTGCGCGACTCCCTGCCCGACGGGCTCGATCTGTCGGCCCTGACAGGGGCCGTCGACGCCTCTGACGAACCGCTCGTGCTGACGCGCTACCTCTCGGGCGTCATCCACGACGCCCTCCTGCGGCAGAAGGATCCGGGGCGCCGACTCGCCCTGGCCAATAATCTGCTCCACCACTTGCAGCACACCGACCAGGTACTGGCCCCCACCCGGGAGCTGTTGTCACTGTCCCCGCCGCCGCAGCCGGGGAGCGCACCCCTGTCGCTGGTGCGCCCCACCACCCGCCTGTCCGACCCGGCGCTCCTGACCAATGCACCCGCGGAACCCTCCATCGGCTCCGAGCTGCAGAAGGAAATGCCCTCAGCCGACCGCGTCGACCTGTTGTGCGCGTTCGTGAAGTGGCACGGCGTCCGTGTCCTGGAGGAGCAACTCATCGACCTGAAGGAGCGCGGCACACCTCTGAGGGTGGTGACCACCACCTACATGGGCGCCACCGAGCGTCGCGCTCTGGACCGGCTTGTCCGCGACTTCGGCGCCGAGGTCCGCATCCAGTACGACGCACTGCGCACCCGGTTGCACGCCAAGGCGTGGCTCTTCGAACGCGACACCGGCTTCGACACGGCCTACGTCGGGTCCTCCAACCTCTCGCGGGCCGCCATGCTGGACGGGCTGGAATGGAACGTGAGGCTCTCCCGGGTGGCCACACCGACGTTGCTGGACAAGTTCCGGGCGACGTTCGAGTCGTACTGGAACGACCGGTTCTTCGAGCGCTACGACCCAGACGTCGACGCCGACCGGCTGGACGCTGCCCTGGCCCGTGCCGGCATGGGCACGTCACCCGGCGAAGTTGCCCTCGACCTCTCCGGCCTGGATGTGCGCCCCTACCCGTACCAGCAGGCCATCCTCGAGGCCCTGGCAGTGGAGCGGGAGGTGCACGACCGGCACCGGAACCTCGTGGTGGCGGCCACCGGCACGGGGAAGACGGTCATCGCGGCGCTGGACTACCGGGAACTGGCGCGCGGCGTCGACGGTGAGCGACCGTCGCTGCTGTTCGTGGCACACCGGCGGGAGATCCTGCAGCAGTCGCTGCGGACCTACCGCGAGGTGTTGGCGGACGCGAACTTCGGCGAACTGCACGTGGACGGCCAACAGCCCCAACGGTGGAGGCACGTCTTCGCGTCTGTGCAGTCGCTGCACTCCGCCGGTGTTGCCACCCTGGACCCGGCCGCGTTCGACATCGTCGTCATCGACGAGTTCCACCACGCCGAGGCGTCCACCTACCGCCGTCTCCTCACGCACTTCACCCCCACGGAACTACTGGGCCTGACCGCCACCCCGGAGCGGACCGACGGCGTCGACGTGCGCCAGTTCTTCGACGGCCGCACCGCAGCAGAGCTGCGCCTCTGGGACGCGCTGGAGGCGGAACTGCTGTCGCCGTTCCACTACTTCGGCCTGGCCGACGGGACGGACCTCAGCCAGCTGAAGTGGTCGCGGGGGCGCTACGACGACGCCGCCCTGTCGAACCTCTACACCGGCAACGACAGCCGCGCCCGGATCGTCCTCAAGCAGCTGCAGGACAAGGTCCTGGATCCCGGCAGCATGAAGGCGCTGGGGTTCTGCGTGAGCGTCGCGCATACCCACTACATGGCGGCGGTCTTCAACCGGGCCGGCCTGCCATCCGCAGCGCTGAGTGGCTCCAGCGGCCGAAGCGAGCGCGACAACGTGCTGGCGCGCCTGCGTAGCGGCGAGATCGTGTGCGTGTTCACCGTCGACCTGTTCAACGAGGGCGTCGACCTGCCCGACGTCGACACACTGCTGATGCTGCGGCCCACCGAGAGCGCCACCATCTTCCTGCAGCAGCTGGGCCGTGGACTGCGGCGCAGCCCGGAGAAGGCGGTGCTGACGGTGCTCGACTTCGTGGGCCACCACCGCAGGGAGTTCCGCTGGGACCAGAAGCTGCGGGCACTCACCGGGCGCCTGCCGGGTCAGTTGGGCGACGACGTCGAGCGCGGCTTCCCGTTCCTGCCCTCGGGCTGCCAGATCGTGCTCGACCGCACCACCCAGACCGCGGTCCTGGCCAACCTGCGGGCGCAACTGCAGCAGGCAACGTGGTCCACGCTCGTCTCGGAGCTGCGCACCCTCGGCGAGACGGACCTGCAGGGCTTCCTGGCGGCCTCCCATCGCGACCTCGCTGACGTCCTGAAGAAGGGGCAGCGGTCGTGGACGGAGCTCCGCCGCGACGCCGGCCTACACACGCCCACCGGAGGTGACGAGGAGGCGCCGCTGCTGAAGCGGGTCCGCGCCTTCGCCCACGTCGACGACGATGTCCGGGTCCGCGGCTACCAGCAGGTCCTCGGCAGCGACGTGGCGTACTCCCGGCTTGACCCGACATCCCAGAGGCTCGCACGGATGGTAGTGTTCTCCGTTTGGCCCAAGCTCGGCTTCGACGGCTTCGACTCCGCCCTGGACGCCCTGCGCCGTGAGGCTGCCGTCGCCTCGGAACTGGGTCACGTCATGGACTTGGCATTCGACCGCAGCCGCACGCTGCCCATTGAGCTGGACGGACCCCTCGCAGGCCTGCCGCTGCGGGCGCACGCGCGCTATCAACGCGAGGAGATCCTCTCGGCGCTGGACCATGCGTCGCTGTCCAACCTGCCCGGCAACTTTCGCGAGGGCGTGCTCTTCGTGCCGTCGCTGAACGTCGACGTGCTGCTGGTGACCCTCAACAAATCCGGCAAGGACCGCTCCCCCTCCACGATGTACAGGGACTATGCCATCAGTGAGGACCTGTTCCACTGGGAATCGCAGTCGCAGACGTCGATCCAGTCGCCGACGGGACAGCGCTATGTGAGCGGCGCCAGCACCGTGCTGCTGTTCGTGCGCGATGACCCCAAGGACGACCTGGGGACATCGCCGTACACGTTCCTCGGCCGGGCGCGACACGTCAGCCACACGGGCAGCCGCCCCATCGCCGTCACCTGGCGCCTGGAGCGTCGCATGCCGGCCGATCTGTTCAACGCAGCCAAGGCCATCGCCGGCTGAGTGTCAGCCGTCGGTGCTGCCGGGTTCGGCGGGAGGCTGCACCACGGCTGGCGGTTCGGCAGGGGGCTCCACGGCGGCCGGCGGTTCGGCCGGGGCTTCGGCCGGGGGTTCCGGGGACGCCTGCTGCTCAGCAGGCTGCTCGGTGGGCGTTGGATCTGCGGAGGGCTGCTCCTGCGTGGGCTGCGCATCCGTGGTGGTCTCTTCAGCGGGCTGCTGTTGTGTCGGCTGTCCCTCCTCGGAGGGAACCGCACCCGGTGACTCCTCCAGCACCGGCTCCTCCGACTTCCCCGCGTCGGGGGAGTTGTCATTGGAGGAGGTGAGACCCGAGATGGTGGTACCCGTCCGGGTCTCGCTGCTGCCACCGGTGAACGAGGACACGGGTCGGCCAGTCGAGAGCTCGAAGGCCAGGATGATGGCCATGGTGGCGACGAAGAGCCCCACGGCGAGCAGGATGATGTGCTTCCACGGCAGGCCCCGCAGAGTTTCCGAGAGGGGCTTTTGGGGGGGCTTCGGGGGGAGGACCGCCGTGGCACCCGATGCGGGAACGGGTCCGTCCCCGGCGTTCGCGGAATCTGTGCGTGTGGGACGCCGGGTGCCCCGCCGGGTGTCGACGTGGGCCTTGGTCTTCTGCAGCGACTGCGTGTAGATCGAGCCGCCCACCGTGATGACAAGGCTTCCCAGGGCGGCACCAATGAGGGTGCCTGCAGCTCCCAGCGTGGACAACAACACTGCTGATGACACCGCACCCAGGGCGGAGCCCGCGGCGGCGAACCAGTTGATTTCAAAGGTTTTTGATGTGCTCATTGGTGCCATTGTCCACCTTGGGGTCGGTATTTCTGGTACGCCACGGTCGGCACCCGTCAGCCGGACCTCCGCCGACGCCCCTTTCCCGACGGCCGCGCTGAGGCTGCCGGCGCCCGCCCGGAGCGGTGCGTGCCCCTCGTCAGAGTGGGACGAGTTCGACGATCTCCCTGCCCCACGCCCGCACGGCCTTCTCGTCGACGTGGTCCTGCGCGGACTGCTGGAGGGTACGCAGGAACAATCGTTTGAACCAGGTCACCTTGTCCGGGGCGTACCGGCCCGCAAAGGACTCCAGCGCCACGGGGTCCACCCGGGACAGCACGGCCTTGTTGTACCCCAGCGATTCGTCGCGCTTGGACGGTTGCGCCGCGTTCAGGCACACGTTGAACAGTGCCACGCGCGTTGTGGAAAGTGTCGACTCATTGGCCGCCACCCAGGCCGAGGCCTCCGGGTACCACTGTCCCGCTTGGATTCCGCTGCCCAGCACCACGAGATCCCGCGACGACGCGTCCGGTCGGGTCCTGAGGTCCGCGACGTCGACGTCGTGTCCCAGCGCCCGCAACTCATCAGCGAGCAACGCCGCGATATCGGAGGCGGCCCCCGCCCGTGATGCCCAGCCGATCAGTATCCGTGCCATGGGTGGCACGCTATCCGCGCAATTCTTCAGACCCGCGGCGGGGTCGCCTTGCCTTCAGGCACTCACTTGGGAAACCGCCGCGATAGGGTCAAACCACTCAGTTGAGCAAGGAGGCACAGTGACGAAATCCAGCAAGCGTGTCGGGGTGTTGACGGCAGGCGGCGACAGCCCCGGACTCAACGCGGCCATCCGCGGACTCGGCAAGGCAGCGCTCGGGCGTCACGGGATGGAGCTCATAGGGTTCCGGGACGGCGTGCGTGGCTTGGCGGAGAACCGCTACATGGAGCTCACGTCCGCGAGCCTGTCGGGCATCCTCACCATCGGCGGCACCATCCTCGGCACCAGCCGCGACAAGGTCCACAGGATGGTGGTCGACGGCGAGCCGAAGGACATGATCCCGACCATCGTTGACGTCTTCGAGAAGAACAAACTCGACTGCCTCGTCATGCTGGGCGGTGGCGGCACCGCCAAGAATGCGCTGCGACTGTCGAAGGCGGGCCTCAACGTGGTGCACCTTCCCAAGACCATCGACAAGGACGTGGCGCACACTGACAACACGTTCGGCTTCTCCACAGCCCTGGAGATCGCCACGGACGCCATCGACCGGCTGCACTCCACGGCCCACAGCCACCACCGCGTCATCCTCGCCGAGATCATGGGCCACAGGGCCGGCTGGCTCACGCTGGGCGCCGGACTGGCGGATGGCGCCGACATCATTCTGCTGCCCGAAATCCCCTACACCGTGGAATCCATCGCCGAGACCATCCAGAGGCGCCGCGACCGGGGCACCAACTTCAGCGTCATCGCCGTCGCTGAGGGCGCACGCGACGTCCAGGCGCACGCAGACATCGCTGCCGCCGAGGCCCTCAAGGCATCGGCCAGCAGCCCTCAGTCCAAGAGTGCCGCCAAGGCGCACCTGGCCAACGTCGAGGACACCCACCGCGAGCACACCTTCAGGTTGGCCCGCGGGCTGGAGGCGGTCACCGGACTGGAGAGCCGCGTCACCATCCTCGGCTACGTCCAGCGGGGTGGCACACCCTGCGCTGAGGATCGGCTGCTCGGTACGCGCATCGGCTCAGCTGCCGCCGAGCTCATCGCCGACGGCGAGTACGGGATCATGGTCGCCTCGCGCGGTGAGGACACGGCACCCGTCCCACTCGAGGACGTCGCCGGCAACCTGGCGCTGGTCCCGCTGGACCATTCATGGTTGCAGGCGGCCCGCGATGTGGGCACCGGGCTGGGCGACTGACGGGGCCGTCGGCTGGTCCAGCAGCCGGCGGTACACCTCCAGGTAGTCCTCCACCATTCGTTCGACGCCGAACCGTTCGACGGCGCGCTCGCGCACCGCGTCGCGGTCCAGGCGCAACGCGTCGGGCAGCACTGCGACGGCTCCCTCCACGTCTGACGCGAGGTACCCGGTGATTCCCGGTTCCACCACCTCACGCATCGACCCCAGGGGATACGCCACCACAGGGGTCCCGCAGAGCATTGACTCCACGACGGACAACCCGAAGGGCTCCGCGAAGCTGATGGGATGCAGCAGGGCCGCGGCGGCGCCGAGCACGCGGGCGCGTTCTTCCGAGCCCACCGACCCCAGGTAGCGCACCCGGTCGCCGTCAATGTGCGGGCTCACCTGCTGGTCGAAGTAGTCGTGGTCGTGGATGGGGCCACAGATCAGCAACGGCCGGCCCACCGCCCGTGCGATGGCTATGGCCTCGGCCGTGCCCTTGTCCGGATGGATGCGTCCGAACGACACCAGCGCCTCACCTCCCGGACCAGGGGGCAGTTCCGTCACGTCTACGCCGTGGTGGACCGTCGCAATGTAGGAGAGATCGGGGCTGCGGTCGGCGTCGGAAATGGACACGAACGCGGAGCCGGAGCGTTGGTAGGCGGGCAGGATGCCGGGACCGGAGAACCCGTGGATGGTGGTGAGCATCGGCGCAGCGCAGTGCGCGTGGAATGCCAGCGGCAGCCAGTCGAGTTGGTTGTGGACGAGGTCGAACTCGGACGATCTCTCGAGTGCGTGCGCGACGTGCAACGCCTCCCACACACGACCGTCCATCTCCGGGTCCTCGGAATACGGGTGCGGTGACACCCCGTCCAGGGCGGCGGCGGTGACGGAGTCGAGCGTTGCGAACAGTGTGACGTCCACGCCCCGGGCCACGAGCCCCTCGGTGAGCAGACTCGTCACCCGCTCCCACGGTCCGTAATGCACCGGCGGGGTGCGCCAGGCGATTGGTCCCAGCATCGCGACCTTCACAACCGGTTCCTTCCTCAGAGGCCGCACCCGTGCCGACCTCGGCGTTGGTGCATGCCTGGCCCGATGCTAGTTGCCACGGTGGCACCCGGGCGGCATCGGCGGAGATCGCACAGTGCACGGTGCAGGACCGGGGCATGCGGAGAGCCCGGGGCGGCTGCCTACACTCGTGTGGTGACCTCCACCTCCCGCCGCAGGCTGCTTCTGGCCGGTGCCACGGTGCTGCTCTCGGGCTGCAGCGGCTCGGGGATTCCACCCCTGACTGAGGTGCGTGTGCCGGGCACCTGCCGCACCCCCGACTCCCTCGTGGAGTTCTCGACGCTCGGCGGAGCCACGCTGGGCTACGAGGTGGGGCGCACCTCAACCTCGTACAAGGCGGACCCACGGTTCGTCGAGCTGCTCGAGGCGTGGGCGGAGGACTGGTCCCCCATGAGCGGGCTGGGCGCGATGACCACCATCTGGAGCTACGGCGCCTACGTGGACAAGTGCGACTCGTTCCACGCCTCCGGCCGCGCCTTCGACATTGCCGAGGTGGAGCACGAGGGCGGATCCATCTCCTGCCGCTACGACGTCTGGGGTCCGGGCAGTGCAGTCCAGAACAGGGACTACTGGCGGCTGGCGGCGTCCCTGCACCTGCACTTCGGGTACACCCTCACGCACCTCTACGACGAGGCGCATCACAACCACATTCACGTGGACAATGCCGTCTCCGGGTGGGGCACCCCCACGTTCAGCCCCCGCTCGCGCGTCCAGGTGCAATTGGTGCAGGCAGCCTGCCGCGACGTGTTCGGCGCGGACGTCGAGATCAGCGGCAGCTACGACGAGCAGACGCAGTCGGCCCTGCGAACCATCCAGGCATCGCTGGGTATCACCCGGCCGCTGGGGGACGCCGACGGATGGCGTGAGTTCCTCCGCTTGACGGCGTCCGCAACGTGAGCCGTCCGCTGCCTCAGGACTGCGACGCCGGGATGTTCACCATCCACGTCACTCCGAAGCGGTCGGTCAGCTGACCGAAACGGTCACCCCAGGGCGCCTGCTCCAGAGGCAGGGTGACGTCGGCGTCATCCGACAGATGCTCCCACCACGAAGTGAGCGTCTCCGCATCACCACCGGCGGCATCGTCGCTGCTCAGCGAGACGGTGCCGTTCCCGCTCATGGGCATACCCGGAGGTACGTCGGCGGCCATGATGTGAATGCCTCGCTCAAGGTAGAGCGACGAATGCATGATCAGCTTGGCCGTGTTCGGATTGGTGTCGCCCATGCCCTCTCCAAAGGTCATGGAGGAGAGGTCGCCGCCCAGCACCCCGTGGTAGAAATCCATGGCCTCCTTGGTGTTGCCGTCGAACTGCAGGTACGGGTTCAAGGCAATGGACATCGGAAACTCCCCCTGGTTCGAGGTACACACCGTCGCGCACTCTCCCTGCCATTCTCCCCCTGCCCCCGGCGGGAGGGAACCCCCACGAGCAGCAGTTTCCGGCTGATTTGAATGCTGTGCTGAGATGGGTGGCATGACGACTGCTGTGGATTTCTGGTTCGACCCCGCCTGCCCCTTTGCATGGATGACCTCCCGCTGGATGCTGGAAGTGGAGAAGGTGCGCGACGTGAAGACCACCTTCCACGTGATGAGCCTTGCGGTGCTGAATGATGGCCGCGACCTGCCCGAGGACTACCGCGAGCACATGGACAAGGCGTGGGTCGGGGCGCGCGCCGCGCTCGCCGTCGAGCAGCGCCACGGCTCGGAGGCCCTGAAGGCGTTCTACACCGCCGTCGGGACCCGCTTCCACCCGGGTGGTGAGCCCCAGACCCCAGAGACCATCGGCAAGGCGCTCGCTGACTGCGGACTGGAGGCAGACATCGTCGAACTGGCTCAGACGGACGAACTCGACGACGACCTGCGCCGCTCCCACCACGAGGGTATGGACCCGGTGGGCGACGAGGTGGGCACACCCGTCGTCAGGATCAACGGCATGAGCCTCTTCGGCCCGGTCATTTCCCCCGCCCCCAAGGGCGAGGAGGCCGGGGACCTCTTCGATGGTGTCCTCAAGGTCACGGCCTACCCCGGTTTCTTCGAGCTCAAGCGCAGCCGCGACGTGGGGCCCATCTTCGACTGACCCTCGACCCTGTGCAGTCTTCGAGCCGGACCCCTACTCGTCCTCGTCCCGTGGTGCAGGCTCCAGCAGGTCGGCGATGCTGGCCATGACCTCGGTGGGACGGTAGGGGAACGTCTCGATTTCCTCGACACCCATGATTCCCGTGAGCACGAGGATGGTGTGGAGTCCCGCCTCGATCCCCGCGACCACGTCGGTGTCCATGCGGTCTCCCACCATCCCCGTCTCCTCGCTGTGGGCGCCGATCTTGTTCAGTGCCGAGCGGAACATCATCGGGTTGGGCTTGCCCACAACGTAGGGCTCACGGCCGGTGGCTTTCGTGATCAGCGCCGCAATGGCACCGGTGGCTGGCACGATCCCCTGCTCCGTGGGGCCGGTGGCGTCGGGGTTCGTGGCGATGAAACGGGCCCCGCCGGCGATCAGACGGATGGCTGTGGTCACCGACTCGAACGAATAGGTGCGTGTCTCCCCCACCACCACGTAGTCGGGATGCTGGTCCGTCATGACCATGCCCGCCTCGTGCAACGCCATCATCAGACCCGCCTCGCCGATGACGTAGGCGGAGCCCCCCGGCTGCTGGTCTTTCAGGAAATCGGCGGTGGCCAGCGCGGACGTCCATATCCGCTCCTCGGGGACGTCGAGGCCGGAGGCCTGGAGTCGGGCGGCGAGGTCTCGGGGCGTGTAGATGGAGTTGTTGGTGAGCACCAGGAATTCGGTGCCCTCACGCCGCCATTTCTCAATGACTTCCTGTGCCCCGGGAATGGCGGTGTTCTCGCGGACGAGCACCCCGTCCATGTCCGTGAGCCAGCACTTGATGTCCGCACGGGTTCGCATGACACCAGAGTATCTGCGGCCCTCAGGGATGTGGGAGATTTGAGAGGGACCCCACGAACTCCTCGAGAACACTTTCCAGACGTCCGTGGATGCGGTGGGTGGCGAGGTCATCCCCGCGAGTTGTGCCGTCGTTGACGATGATGACCCGTTTGCTGTCCCTGGCAGCACGCCGCACGAACCGCAGACCGCTCATCACGCTCAGGCTGGTTCCCAGCACCAGCAGCGCGTCCGATCTCTCCAGCATGTCGAACGATGCGTTCACCACGGCCGGGTCAGCGTTCTCCCCGAAATACACCACGTCGGGTTTGAGTACCCCCCGGCACACCGGGCAGTCGGGGTAGATGAACTCCTCAGTGCGGTCCACCTCCGCGTCGCCGTCGGGCAGTCCCGCGGCCTGGCGCGCCAGGTAGTCGAGTCGTGACGCGAATTCGGGGTTCAATTCCAGAAGGGTGGCCTGCAGCGCCTCGCGGTCGATGACCGTGCCGCAGGTCAGGCACGACACGGTGGCGAGGCGGCCGTGGAGGTCGAGCACGGGGTTGGAGCCGGCCGCCTGGTGGAGCCCGTCGACGTTCTGTGTCACGACGCCCGTCACCGGCAGAACGGTCGCGAGGTCCGCCACCAGGTGATGCACCCGGTTGGGCTGTGCCACGCGAAACGACGGCCAACCCACCGTGCTGCGGGCCCAGTAATGACGCCTGGCGATGTCTGAGGACACGAACTCCTGGTAGGTCATCGGGGAGCGCGGAATCGCGCCGGGACCGCGATAGTCCGCCAATCCCGACGCCGTGGACGTGCCCGCGCCGGTCAGGACCATGGTGCGCAGCCCGTGCAATGCCGCGGCCGCCTCAGCGACCTCGGCGTGCGAGGACTCGCGCCCAAATGACGAGTCCTCGGGTGCGCCCCAGGCCTTGCCGCCAGCTACGTCGCGTCCCACGTGGGCGGTGCGAAACCAACCGCCCACATCGGGTACCCCATGCTGCTCTGCCACGAAGTCAGGCTACCCGCGGCCGTGCCCCGCCCGCACGTCCACGGCGTCGATCTCGGTGTAGAAGCTCGCACGGGTCATCGTGATGGTGTTCCATCCCCTCGCGAGCTGCACCGTGTGCTCGATCCTCTGCCAGTTGCCCCACCGGGTGTGGGGAAACACCACCAGATCGGCGCGACGGCCGTTCACGGAGACCCGATCGCTCGACTCCAGCGGGTAACCGCCCCGTTCGGATCCGTTGGCGAAACGGATACCGAGCGTGGAGCGTCCGCCCTTCTCCGACCACACGCGCAGGGTCACGGAACTGTCGGCGAAATCCATCCCACCCACCTTGCGCCCACCCGAGGCGCTGGCGTCATCCACGATCCGGGCGTTTGTGACTGCGCCGGCCTCCGCCTCATACCGGGTGGCACCGTCCGCAATGTCGTCCGACTCAGTGGGTGCCACCGCAGCCAACCGCCTCGGAAGGTCCCGGTACACATCGACTGCGTCCAACTCAGCGAACCACGTCCCGCGTGTGAGAGTGATCTCGTTCCAGCCCTTTTTCACTTTGACTCGCTGCTCAACAACCTGCCAGTTGCCCCACGTCGTGTGCTCGAAGGAGACACTGCCCGCGCGCCGCCCGTTGACCAAGAGATTGTCGGTGGACTCGACTCGCCGCCCCGCTTCGTCCCGCGACCCGTTCGAGTAGCGAATACCAAGCGTCATGGAACCGCTGCGCGTGGCATGGATGCGTACGGTCACTGCACTGTCTCGCGCATCCATCCCACCGACCTTGGCCGAGGCGGATGCGGTGTCGTCGGCGACGACGCGGGCGTTGACCACCCGTCCCTGCTCGGCTTCGTACCGCCGGGAGGCACCGTCAACAACGGGTACACCGTCGATGAAGTCGAGGTCACGGACGTACATGGCGCGACGGGTGAAGGTGGGGTCCCAGCCATGGAACACCAGTGCCGTGGACCCGTCGCGACGTACGACGACATCCTGCCCGCCCGGTCCCACCACCCCGCCCCGGAAGAGGTCGGTACTCAGGAAGGGTGCCGGCGCCTTCTTCCAGGGACCGGCCAGGCTGTTCGAGGTGGCCCACCCGGTGCGGTAGTTGCCGCCGTAGTAGTCGTTGGCGGAGTAGAACAGGTGGTACGTGCCGTTCACCCGCACCAGCGTCGGCGCCTCCACCACCGAACCCTCCCAGGGTTGATCGTTGCGAATCATCTCCACAGGAGGGCCCATCAGCGTGGCGCCGTCGTTGGAGAGAGGTTGGATGAACAGGATTGTGGGCAGGCTGCAACAGTTGCCGTCGGCCTTCCACAGCAGGTAGAGCTGGCCGTTCTCGACGTAGGTGGCAGCGTCGATGGCCCCGCCGAGTTCCGTGGGACACACCAGCGCTTCCTCACCGACGGGGACGAACGGTCCTTCGGGACGCTTCGCGAGTGCAAGTCCTATGCACTGCAGGTCCGAAGCCCTGTCGTGCGCCGTGTAGTACAGGGCATAGCCGCCCTCAACGGCGGTCACCTCCGGCGCCCACACGCAGAAATCCTCCGTGCCATCGGGGGCAACGCTGCAGGGCCCCACCCAGTCACCCACGGTGGGCATGGCATCAGGCCGCTCCGTCCACGTACGCAGGTTCTTCGACGTTGCGTGCTGCACGTTGACGCCATCGGAGTTCGTGGCATAGGCGTGATAGGTGCCGCCCACCTGCAGGACGTCCGGGTCCGGGAAGTTCTCCTTGATGACAGGGCTGATGGGAGGTGCCGGCGTAGCGTCGGCATGAGCGTCCGGCGCGGCCGGCGGGGAAATGCCCAGGAGAAGAGCCAGTGCGATCGCCACGGCCAAAGCTGGTGATGCACGCATGATGCCACCTCGTCTTTTCAACGTTGAAAACAGGGATGGTCATCATTGTGCGCCCCCCAAGAGAGCTTTGGCAAGCAATTCTGCCCGGCCATGACTAGACCCCGCTGTACGCTGGCGAGGCCACAAAGGAGGCTCCCCATGCCCAGGCAACAGAGGGTGGTCGTCCCATGATCCGTTTCGACCACGTCCACAAGGAATACCCGGATGGCACCATCGCGGTCGACGACTTCACCCTCGAGGTGCCTTCGCACGAAGTGGTGGTGCTGCTCGGCAGCTCCGGCTGCGGCAAGACCACCCTGATGCGGATGGTCAACAGGATGGTGGATCCGTCGTCCGGATCCGTCTCCATCGACGGCGACGACGTGGCCCACAGCGATCCCGTGAAGCTGCGGCGAAGCATCGGCTACGTCATGCAGTCCGGTGGCCTGCTGCCCCACCGCACCGTGGTGGACAACATCGCGACGGTCCCGCTGCTGCTGGGCGCCACACGCCGCTCCGCCCACGCCCGCGCGTCAGAACTGCTGGACCTGGTGGGCCTGGAACAGTCGGTGGCCAAGCGATACCCGAGCCAACTCTCCGGTGGCCAGCGCCAGCGCATCGGTGTGGCCCGCGCCCTGGCGTCGGACCCCAACATTCTCCTCATGGACGAACCCTTCGGCGCCGTGGACCCCGTGGTGCGTGCCGAACTCCAGCGGGAGCTGCTTCACCTGCAGAACGAACTGGCCAAGACCATCCTCTTCGTCACCCATGACGTGGACGAGGCGTTCCTGCTGGGACAACAGGTGCTGGTGCTGCGGACCGGCGCCGAGGTGGCACAGCACGGCAGCCCCGCCAACATCCTCCTGGACCCGGCGGACGATTTCGTCGCGAACTTCATTGGTGGGCCCCGCCGCCACCTGCGCACGGAGATGCGCGACGGCCGCCACATCGTGGTCGATGCCGCCGGTCATGTGACGGGGGTGCTGCAGGACGACCGTGGGGCGGCCGGATGAGGTTCGATTGGGTGGCCGACAACATGGGCCAGATTCTCATGATGTCCTGGGCACATGTTCAGGTTTCCGTGCTGCCGATTTTCCTGAGCCTCCTGATCGCCGTGCCCATCGCATGGTGGGCACACCGCCAGAAGAGTGCCCGGCGCGTCCTCGTCCCGATCAGCGGCGTGTTGTACGCACTCCCGTCGCTCCCGCTGTTCGTTCTGCTGCCCGTCGTCCTCGGCACCCGCATCCTTGACCCCCTCAACCTGGTGGTGGCCCTGACCCTGTACGGCGTGGCCCTGCTCGTGCGCACGGCCGTGGACGCCTTCGACTCCGTAGGACGCATCATCCGCGACGACGCCCTGGCCATCGGACACTCCCCCCGTCAGGTGTTCTGGCGGGTTGCCCTGCCGCTCGCAGGTCCGCCGCTGCTGGCCGGGACGCGGGTGGTCAGTGCCTCCACACTGTCGTTGGTGTCAGTGGGTGCGCTCATCGGCGTCCCGTCCCTGGGATACTTCTTCACCAACGGGTACCAGCGCGGTTTCCCCACGGAGATCATGGTGGGTGTCATCGGCACCGTCGTCCTCGCCGTCATCTTCGACGTCATCATCGTCGTGGCTGGCCGACTTCTCCTACCGTGGGTGCGCGCCACCGACAGGAGGCGCGGATGATCCAGTTCGCCGACGCCTTCGCGTGGCTCGTTGATCCCGCCAACTGGCCGGGACCCAACGGCATCACCGCCCGCATCCTTGAGCATCTTTGGTACTGCCTGCTGGCGCTCGTGCTGGCCCTCGTCATCGCCATGCCTGCCGGCCTGTACATCGGTCACACTGGTAAGGGCCGCGCCCTGGCGATCGGCCTGACGGGAGCACTGCGCGCGCTGCCCTCCCTCGGGCTGCTGACCTTGCTGGCCGTCACCATGTCTCTGGGTCTCCGGCTGGCCATCGTGCCATCGACCATCGTGCTGGCCATCCTTGCCATCCCACCGCTGCTGGCGGCCGCGTACTCGGGGGTGGAGGCCGTCGACCCCGACGTGGTGGACGGCGCCCGCGCCTCGGGCCTCAACGAATGGCAGATCGTGGGCCGGGTGGAGGTACCCCTCGCGGCCCCCCTGCTCGTGGGCGGTCTGCGGTCCGCCGTCCTGCAGGTCATCGCCACGGCCACCCTGAGCGCCTTCCTGGGTCTGGGTGGCCTCGGCCGCTTCATCCTCGACGGCCAGGCCGTGGCCGACTACACCCGCATGCTCGGCGGGGCCATCCTCGTGATCGCTCTCGCGCTCATCCTCGACGGCGGCATTCTCCTGCTCCAGCGGTGGCTGGTGCCCTCAGGGGTCAGCATCGCGCTGGGAACCGGCCGTCTTGAGGGACGTTGAGGCCCGCGCACCGGACCCCAATCCCCGGAATACCGCCAACAGCGAACGCATCCACTCACTACTCGCCCCAGCGCCGACTAGCATCGACATGCACTCTTCCCTGGAAAAGGACCGCACTCATGAGCCCACAATTCACCCGCCGCGCGCTGATCGGCTTCACCGCCGTCGCCGCTCTCGCAGCCGGCTGCTCCAACGCCGACCCCATGGCCACATCTTCCCCCTCCGCCACCACCGGTGCGAGTGAGACAGCGGCCGCCACCACGATCACCGTGGGATCGGCACGCTTCCCCGAGGCGGAGATCATCGCGGAGTTGTACGCGCAGACGCTGGAGGCTGACGGGATCACCGTCAAACGCAACATGCAGATCGGCGCGCGCGAGACCTACATCGCCGCCATCAAGGATGGATCCGTGGACCTCCTTCCGGAGTACACGGGCAACCTTCTGCAGTTCTGGGACCCCAAGACCACGGCCAAGTCACCCGAGGACGTGTTGTCCCAGTTGCGTGACAACACCCCGGAAGGTCTGCGCGTACTGGACCCATCCTCCGCGGAGGACAAGGACTCGTGGGTGGTGACGTCGGACTTCTCCTCCAAGAACAAGGTCACCTCGCTGGCCGACCTCTCCACCTTCGGCGGCAAACTGCGGCTGGCGGGCAACCCCGAACTGGCGGAGCGCCCCTACGGCCCCAAGGGGCTCACGGACATCTACGGGGTGCCGGCCGCCAACATCTCCTTCACACCCATTGACGATGGCGGTGGCCCCCTCACGGTGCAGGCGCTCGTCGACGGCGACGTCGACCTGGCGGACATCTACTCCACCACCCCGGCCATCGCGGAGAACAACTTCGTGGTTCTGGAGGATCCGTTGAACATGATCGTGTCGCAGCAGGTGTTCGCGCTTGCCAGCGAGAAGGTCCCGGCATCCGCTGACGAGCGTCTCAACGCCGTCAGCAAGGCCCTGACCACCGACGATCTCATCGCCATGAACGCCCGCAACCAGGGCGACGAGAAGGCTTCGCCCTCCACGATCGCGGCCGACTGGCTGAAGGAGAAGGGCCTCATCTGAGGCCAGTTCCCCTCGCCGACGTGGGTGAACCTGAGCCGCGCTAAATTGGAAAACGAACAGTGTGCTGGGCCTTCACGTCCGGCACCCCCGCTTCAGTTGGCAGACCACCACCAGGAGGAATGGCATGGCAGGAAAGAAGACCACGAGGGCAACGGCCCGCAAGAGCATGACCGACTCATACACTGTCCCGGGCGTGAAGCTTGAGGAGGGCCAGGATCTGGCGAAGGAACTCCAGAGCTGCCTTCACAACCTCAACGACCTCCACCTGACGCTCAAGCACGCCCACTGGAACGTCGTGGGCCCGAAGTTCATCGGCGTCCACAAAATGCTTGACCCACAGGTGGACGCAGTGCGGGAGATGACGGACGCTGTCGCCGAGCGGATGGCCACCATGGGCGTGCCCCCCGTTGGTACGCCCGGCGCACTCGTGAGAGACCGCGACTGGGATGACTACCCCATCGGCCTGGCGCAGGCATCCGAACACCTGGGTGCGCTCGACATCGTGTACACGCGTGTCATCGAGAACCACCGCCGGGTCATCGACCTTGCGGGCGACGTCGACCCGATCACCGAGGACATTCTCATCGGCCAGACCGGCGAGATGGAGCAGTACCAGTGGTTCGTCCGCGCGCACCTTCAGGACGATGAGGGCACGCTGTCCACCAGCACCGCCACCACGGAGCAGGAAGCGGCCCAGCAGGCCATGGAGGGCGATCGCAGGATCGACTGAGCACCTCCAGTTCGCAAACGGCCCCCGGGAATTGTTTTCCGGGGGCCGTTGTCATGCTGGCGTGCAGGTCGGTGCCGCCGCACGAACTGTGGGGAACTCACGCTCGACAACCAAAGAAATCTCAGGATCCAGCTGCCTCCAGGAGCAGCTTGGAGCAGCCAGAACGCTTAGCCTGTGAGACCAATCTGAGTATTGCCTTTGAAATCCTCAGTTTCTAATGTTACCTTCCTATGGTCATCGTCCGTCGTGGAAGGTTCACACACACATGTTGAAGCGCATCCTGCCAGCACTCATGGCAGCACTCATGGGGGTCACCCTCGCTCTGGTCCCCTCGAACGCCGCTCACGCGAACACGTCATCCTCGCAGGCCAAGGTCTACTCGCAGCCCGGCGACCACCTCGTCAACGGCCGCTACTGGAAGACCGCCTGCGAGAAGTACTCCTCCTCCGTCGTACGGTGCGAGACGAAGATCTGGACCACCAAGATCGTGAAGTCCGGCGGCGCCAACGTGTCACACAAGGGTTGGGTCTTCAACAACCTCACCTACCTCCCCTCCTCCCGCGCCGCCTGGGCGAAGAACCCACTCGGCCACAAGGGGACCTGGACCGCCTCCGACGGCCGCAAGTGGAAGACCGAGTGCGACACCGCCGCCACGGGCCTGGGCGGCTGCCGCTCCTACGCGCTCACCGGCAAGAAGTGGGTCGTCAACAACATCGTGCAGTTCAGCAGCTCCGCCGTCGCGGCCGTGACGACCATTCCCGCCGCCGCCCCGAAGCTGGCCAATGTGCCCGTGGAGCAGTCCGTCGCGAAGGCGGCTGCGGCCGCCACCGGGTCCTCCAAGCAGAAGATCGTTTCCGCCGCGCTGGCCAAGGTCGGCAGCCGGTACGTGCACAACGCCTCCGGTCCCAGCTCCTTCGACTGCTCAGGGCTGACCGCCTACGCCTACAAGCAGGCAGGCATCACGCTTCCCCACAGCTCGCGCACCCAGTCGTCCATGGGCACGCGGGTCTCGAGGAGCAACCTTCAGCCGGGCGACCTGGTGTTCTACTACAGCCCCATCAGCCACGTGGGCATCTACATCGGCAACGGCAAGATCGTCGACGCGGCCAACCCGCGCAGCGGCGTCCGCGTCGCATCGGTGGACTCGATGCCCTTCTCCGGCGGCGCCCGCGTCGGCTGACCCCTCGGGGCCCCAAGGACCCCCCAGCACAACGAGAACCGCCCCCGGACATTCCGGGGGCGGTTCTTCACTGTGGTCACCGATCATGGTGAGGTCCGTGACGTTGGCTGCCGGTGGAGGAGGCGCACGGTGTGGTGGGTGACTGCTTCCAGCAGGATATTCAGGACGAGATGGCTCCGCCGTCGTCCTTCCACCGGGACACTTGCTTGTCGGGAACGGAGGCGATGACTGGGGCCGACGGTGCGGGCTGCGCCGCGGCGCTTGCCTGCTGGGAACAGTGTGCGCAGCAGTAGAGGGTGCCGTTGCGTTCCACGCCGTGGCCGAGGATGCGGCAACCACACGTCTCGCAGCGCGATGCCATGGTGTGAATGGCGCACTCGAAGCTGTCGAACGTCCCTGTGTCCGATCCGCGCGTGATGCTGAAAGCGTTCTGGTCATCATTGCCGCATGTGTCACAAACCGCCATGGTCCGCTCCTGGTTCGTCGGGGTTCCGTCCCCACCGCCAGCCGGGTGAGGACTTCGCTGATGCATGTTTCACGTCACACCCTAGCCTCCGGTGTGGAGACGGCGCGGTACCGGAAACGATGGTGTGTGGGTGACACGCCGACGTGTACTAGTTGACATGTCATACAGTTTGGTGCAAAGTAAGTGACACGTCATCAATTTGGCCACCCCAACCCCTGAGGAGCACTCATGACCACCACCATCACTCTCGCCCAGCTCGATGAGCTCTCCGGCACCTGGACCATCGACCCGTCGCACACCCAGATCGGCTTCACCGCACGCCACGCGATGGTCACAAAGGTCCGAGGCGCCTTCAACGAGTTCGAGGGAACCGTGGTCGTGGACGCGGGGGACTTCTCCAAGTCCATCGCCACCCTGACCATCCAGGCCACCAGCATCGACACCCGCAACGAGCAGCGCGACGGCCACCTGCGCAGCAACGACTTCCTCGCCATGGACGAGTTTCCGGAAATCACCTTCGTCTCCACCCGGGTCACCCGCACCAGCGACACCAGCCTGGAGCTCACCGGCGACCTGACGATCAAGGGCACGACCAACTCCGTCACCATCCCCTTTGACTTCGAGGGCACTGCCACCGACCCCTTCGGTAACCTGCGCGCCGGCTTCGAGGGCTCAGTGGTGATCAACCGGAAGGACTACGGCGTGACCTGGAACGCTGCGCTCGAGACCGGCGGCGTGCTGGTCAGCGACAAGATCACCCTCGAGTTCGAGGTCTCCGCAATCAAGAACGCCTGACCCGTCGGCTGAGGCATTCGTCAGGGGGCCGTTCCAGCATCTGCTGGGACGGCCCCCTTCGACCTGTCCCGATCACACCCTTTGCTCCTGCACGATCCGTGCGGAGGTCGACGGGCGCGTGAGTCTCAGCGACAATTCTCCTGCAACGCGCACACCACCGGCGAGCGAGCTGCGCTCACCACCCGGCGACCGAGGAGAACCGATGAGCGGACGGGAAGCTCGGTTACCTTGGCCGCGTCCGGAACGAGCTGTTGCTGGACGTGCCGGAACCATCCCGGGTGGTACTGCTGGGCGGAGAGCCCTTCGAGGAACCATCATGACGTGGTGGAACTTCGTGGCCCGGACGCGGGCGGAGATCGACAGTGCATACGCCTCCTGGGCCCGGCAGGACGACCGCTTCGGTCGGGTCCGCTCCAGCCTGCCCCTCATCCCGGCCAAGGCGCCGTTCTGGAAGCAGGACCCGGGGCCGCGGTGACCGCCTGCAGTATCCCCCGGCGTCAGGTGCCGCTGGCCTGGCGCAGCAGCTGGTGAAAAGGGGTCGGTGCGGCGAATTCATCCTCGACCGTGCGGCGGGCGCCAGCAGTGCTGGTGGCCGACGGCGCCTTGCCCATGAGTTCCGCCAGTTCACCTGCGGCCCGTGCGGCCCGGCGCTCGAGACCTTCGTCGCCGAAATCGTCGATGGCTGCGAAGACCCCGGTGGGCACCACTACGGCGTGCAGGTAGGAGAACAGGGGACGCAGCGCGTGGTCGAGCACGAGCGAGTGTCTCGCGGTACCGGCGGTGGCGGCCACCAGCACGGGCTTGCCGTCCAGAACCCCCTCGTCGAGCACATCAAAGAATGTCTTGAACAGGCCCGAGTACGAGGCCGCGAAGACCGGGGTCACGGCGATGATGCCATCTGCGCGACGTATCGCCTCGATCGCCTCACCGAGCTTGACTCCCGGGAATCCCGTGAGCATGTGGTCGGTGAGCTGGTGGGCGAGGTCGCGCAGCTCGATGGTGGTGACCTCCACCTCACCGAGCGACTCGACGGTGGCGGCGGTGAGGGTGTTGGCCAGGAGCCGGGTTGATGAGGCAGTGGACAGGCCAGCGGAAACGACGGCGAGCGAGGTCATGCCGACACCTGCAGTGCGTCCTCGGCGCGGTGTCCGGTCGCAGCGTCGGCTGCGGCGTAGACCGTGGAGTCCTTGGCGCCCCCTGCTCTGGCGACCATCGAAGCGTGGGTCGGTGCATCCGGGATGTGGGCGGGACGCCCCTCGGCGAAGCCCTTGCGCATCTCCGGCAGGATCTCGCCCAGCAGGTCCAGTTGCTCGAGGACCGTCTTGAGCGGCAGGCCGGCGTGGTCGAGCAGGAACAGCTGGCGCTGGTAGTCGCCGGCGTAGTCGCGGAACGACAGGGTCCGCTCCAGCACCTGCTGGGGCGAGCCGACGGTCAGCGGGGTGGCCTTCGTGAAGTCCTCCAGCGACGGGCCGTGTCCGTAGACCGGAGCGTTGTCGAAGTAGGGACGGAAGTCGTTCCAGGCATCCTGGCTGTTCTTGCGCATGAAGAACTGGCCGCCCAGGCCCACGATGGCGGTGTCAGAGGGGCCGTGACCGTGCGCCTCCCACCGCTCACGGTAGAGGCGGATCATCTGTCCGGCGTGGCTGGAGGGCCAGAAGATGTGGTTGTGGAAGTAGCCGTCTCCGTAGAACGCGGCCTGCTCGGCAATCTCGGGGCTGCGGATGGAACCGTGCCACACGAACGGGGGGACGCCATCCAGCGGGCGCGGCGTGGACGTGTATCCCTGGAGGGGGGTACGGAACCGGCCCTTCCAGGTGACGACGTCCTCGCGCCACAACTGGTGCAGCAGTGCGTAGTTCTCGATGGCCAGGTTGATGCCCTGGCGAATGTCCTTGCCGAACCAGGGATAGACGGGCCCGGTGTTGCCGCGACCCATCATGAGGTCGACGCGGCCACCGGAGAGGTGTTGCAGCTTCGCGTAGTCCTCCGCGATCAGCACGGGGTCCGTGGTGGTGATGAGCGTCGTGGCGGTCGAGAGGATGATCTTCTTCGTCTGCGCTCCGATCCATGCCAGCGTCGTCGTCGGGGCCGACGAGATGAAGGGCGGGTTGTGGTGCTCACCGGTCGCGAAGACGTCCAGGCCGATGTCCTCGGCCTTCTTCGCGATCTCGACCTGGGCCTGGATGCGCTCGAATTCGGTCGGGGTGCGGCCTGTGGTGGGGTCGGTGGTGACGTCGCCGACGCTGAAGATGCCGATCTGCATGCTGGGCCTCCGGGAAGTGTGATGGTCAACCGCCACCAGGTGAATTGGTGACGTGTCACTTACTTTAGTGTCATGTGGATGACGTGTCAACTATTTCCGCTGGCCGGGCAACCCATCCGTGGGGATGCACCGCCGAACGTGGGGCCCTGACGTGCTGCACTTGGGTGACGCGCACGGGCTGCGTCAAACATCTATGTGACATGTCAACTATGTGCGCTAGGATGGGGGCATGAATTCCACCACACCATGGCTCTCCGACGCTGAGCAGCGCACCTGGCGCAGTTGGTTGTCGGTCAACGCACAACTCCCTGCAGCGCTGCACAGGCAACTGCAGCGCGACTCGGGTTTGTCCCTGCAGGACTTCGAAGTCCTCGTCCACCTGACCGAGACCGCGGACCACCGCTCGAGGGTCGCTGATCTGGCCCAGGCCCTGCAATGGGAGCGCAGCCGCCTCTCCCATCACGTCAAGCGTATGGAAACCCGTGGGCTGGTGCTGCGCGAGGAATGCCTCGAGGACGGCCGTGGGGCCTATGTCGTACTCACCGAAGCGGGCCTTGAGGCCATCGAGAACGCGGCACCCGGTCATGCACAGACTGTGAAGGAACTCGTCTTCGATCACCTCACCAAGCGAGAACTCGAAGGCTTCACCAGCGCAGTGGAAAAGGTCCTGTCGTACCTGAACCAGCCCATCTCGCACACACGTGCACCGTCCCGCACCAAACCATCACCAGAGAAGGAAAGCGCATGACCAAACTTGCCATCATCTACTACTCCGCAACCGGGCACGGCACCACCATGGCCGAACACGTTGAACGATTCGCCAAGGAGGCCGGCGCGGAGGTGCGTCTCCGCCACGTCCGAGAGACCGTCGACGAGTCCGTGTTCGCCGCGAACCCCGCGTGGCGCGCCAACTACGAGGCGACCAAGGACCTCCCGGAAGCCACGGGCGACGACATCGTCTGGGCGGATGCGGTGATCTTCGGCTCGCCGACCCGGTACTCCAGCGTGGCAGGGTCCTTCCAGTCGTTCATCGACACGCTCGGTGGACTCTGGAGTCAGGGGAAGTTGGCGGACAAGGTGTACGCCGCGTTCACGTCCTCGCAGACCACCCACGGTGGCCAGGAGACGACGCTGCAGCACATCTACCAGATGGTCATGCACTTCGGCGGCCTCGTTGTGCCGCCCGGCTACACGGCGGCGTTGAAGTTCGTCGACGGCAATCCCTACGGCGTGTCCCACGTCACTGGGGCCACCAACCAGAATGAGTTGGAGCAGCACACCATCGACGCCCTGGAACACATGACGCAGCGAGTCATCACCATCGCCGAACGCCTTGCCTGACCTGAACGTCTGACCTGGCGCGACCCAGGCCCACCTCCCTCAGACAAGAAGACCCGCACACGAAAAGACCCGCACCTGAACTTGTCAGGTGCGGGTCGTCACGGTGGGCCTAACTGGATTTGAACCAGTGACCTCTGCCTTATCAGGGCAGCGCTCTAACCAACTGAGCTACAGGCCCGTGTACCGCTCGCTGACTCTATCGCAACGATCGGCACGTGATCAAACCGGGCGGATCAGTCCTCCGCCAGCGTGACTTCCAGTCCGCCCATGATGGTGGCGGCCAGGTTGTACAGGAACGCAAACAGTGTGGACACGGCAGTGATGATCACGACGTCGATGGCGGCCAGGACCGCGGCAAAGCCGAGGATGCGGGAGCCACTGATGAAGTCCTCCACGCGGAATTCGCCGCCGCCCTGATCCCCCACGAGAGTGGTCATGAACTGGTTCACCGCATCCAGCGCACCGGATCCGGCGATAACCGACCACAGCACGGACACCACGATGATCAGCATCACGCCGAAGGCGATGGAGAACAGGAAGGTGGTCTTCATCACCGACCATGGGTCGATGCGTGCCAGACGCAGACGCGCCTTGCGGGTGCGACGGGACCCGACTTTCGGCGCCCTCGGAGACGTCACGACGGATTCAGCCGAGGCAGCCGATGCCGGCGCGGTGGCCGCGGAGGCGCTGCTTGCGGCGGACGCGCTGCTGCTGGCGCTGCGGGCAACGGGCTTCCTCGGGGCCGGGACAGCCGTCCCGAGCGGGCGTGTGGCCCACTCGACAGCCGACTGGTTGCCTGCCCTGGGGCTGATGGTGGTGGACTCTGCAGCCGACTCGTGCGTCGACGGCGAACCAGCCGACTTCACACCCACCTGCGCCGCGGACGACGCACTGCTGGGTGTTTCGTCGCGATAGATGTTGCCGGAGCCCTTCCGGTCGGCCGAAAAATCCAGACCCGGTGAGCCGTCGGCCCCGGGCCAACGTGGGGCATCACTCATCGCCGTCCTCCTGGCTTGCGTCGTCAACCGGTTCGGCTGGCGTGTCAGTTTCCACGGTATCGCCTGCTTCCGGCAGATCCATGTCCTCGATCGGGGTGTCCTCGTGCTGGTCGGTCTCTGCGAACTCCGGGTCCTCGGACTCCGGGTCCTCGATCTCCGCCTGCACCTCGGACTCCGGGTAGAGGGCGATGGCAGCCACGCTGTCGTCGCCACGGACACCCACGAACTTCACGCCCATGGTGTCGCGGCCCTTCACGGCCACCTCGGAGACGAGGCTGCGGGTGATCTGGCCTGACATCTTGATGGCGATCACCTCGTCACCCTCGGCGACGATGAGGCCGCCCACCAGCGAGCCACGGTCCTCGTTCAGACGCATGGCCTTGATGCCGAGACCTCCACGACCCTGCTGGCGGTACTCCGCGACGCGGGTCCGCTTGGCGAACCCACCGTCGGTGACGGTGAACACGAAGCTGTCGGACTGGTCCTCCGCCGCGGGCAACACAGCCATGCTCAACAGCTCGTCCCCGTTGCGGAACTTCATGCCCGTCACGCCCGAGGTGGCGCGTCCCATGGGGCGCAACTGCTCGTCGGACGCCTGGAAGCGAATCGACTGCCCCTTCTTCGAAATCAGCAGCACGTCGTCCTCGGAGGAGCACAGCTGCGCCCCGATGAGTTCGTCGCCCTCCTCGCGGAAGTTGATGGCGATGACTCCGGCCTGGCGGGGGGAGTCGTAGGACGTGAGTGCCGTCTTCTTCACGAGCCCGTTGCGGGTGGCCAGCAACAGGTACGGGGCCGCGTCGTAGCCGCTGATGGTCAGCACCTGTGCGATTTTCTCGTCCGGCAGGAACGACAGCAGTCCCGCCACGTGGCCGCCCTTGGCGTCACGGCCGGCCTCCGGCAGCTGCCACACCTTGCTGCGGTACACGCGGCCATGGTTGGTGAAGAACAGCAGCCACTCGTGGTTGGTGGCCTGGAACAGGTGGGCCACCTCGTCGTCAGGGCGAAGCGTTGCGCCACGGACACCCTTGCCACCCCGGCGCTGCACGCGGTAGGCATCGGCGCGGGTGCGCTTGGCGTAGCCGCCATGGGTGATGGTGACGACGACGTCATCGTCGGGGATGAAGTCCTCGTCGGAGAAGTCACCGTCGGCGGCCACGATGCGGGTGCGCCGCTCGTCGCCGAACTTGTCGACAATCTCTTGCAACTCCGTGGAGATGATGGAACGCTGGCGCTCCTCGCGGGCGAGGATGTCCTTGAGGTCCTCGATCTTCATCTCGAGAGCCGTGAGGGTGTCGATGATCTTCTGGCGCTCCAGAGCGGCCAGACGCCTCAGCTGCATGTCGAGGATCGCCGTGGCCTGGACCTGGTCGATGCCCAGCAGCTCCATCAGGCCCGTGCGGGCCTCCTCCGTGTTCGGGGAGCGGCGGATCAACGCGATGACCTCGTCGAGCGCGTCGAGCGCCTTTCCGAGGCCACGGTAGATATGGGCCTGCTTTTCCGCGTCGGCGAGCTGGTACTCGGTGCGGCGACGGATGACCTCGATCTGGTGCTTGATCCACAGCGAGATGAACTGGTCCAGGCGCAGCGTGCGGGGCACGGAATCCACCAGGGCCAGCATGTTGCAGCCGAAGGTGTCCTGCAGCTGGGTGTGCTTGTACAGGTTGTTCATGACGACGCGCGGCTGGGCATCACGCTTGAGCACGATGACGAGCCGGAGCCCGGTGCGGGCGGAGGTGTCGTCGCGGATGTCGGCGATGCCTGTGAGCTTGCCAGCGTTGACGAGGTCGGCAATCTTCACTGCCAGAGCGTCCGGGTTCGTCATGTACGGCATTTCGGTGATGGCAATGAGGGTGCGACCGGTTTTGGGGTCCTCCTCCAGGTCCATCACGGCCCGCATCGTCACGGAACCACGGCCGGTGCGGTAGGCGTCCTCGATGCCCGAGCGGCCCACGATGAGGGCACCGCCGGGGAAGTCGGGACCCTGGACGCGCGCCATGGCGGCTTCCAGCAACTCCTCCTTCGTGGCGTCGGGGTTCTCGAGTGACCACTGAACGGCATCGTTGATCTCGCGCAGGTTCTGCGGCGGGATGTTGGTGGCCATGCCGACGGCGATACCCGTGGAGCCGTTGACCAGCAGGTTCGGGAACCGGGACGGCAGGACGACGGGTTCGGACTCACGGTTGTCGTAGTTGGGCTTGAAGTCGACGGTGCCCTGCTCGATCTCACGCACCATCTCCGCGGCAGGCCACGCCAGCTTGCACTCGGTGTAGCGCATGGCGGCGGCCTTGTCGTTGCCCTGGCTGCCGAAGTTTCCCTGCCCGGTGACCAGCGGCAGGCGCATGGCCCACGGCTGGGCCAGGCGCACGAGGGTGTCGTAGATGGCCGTGTCGCCGTGCGGGTGGTAGAGGCCCATGACCTCACCGATGACGCGGGAACACTTGTTCCAGCCGCGGTCCGGGCGGTAGCCGCCGTCCCACATGGCGTACAGGACCCGCCGGTGCACCGGCTTCAGGCCGTCGCGCACGTCGGGCAGCGCTCGCCCGATGATGACGCTCATCGCGTAGTCGAGGTAGCTGTTCTGGATCTCGACCTGCAGGTCGATGGGCTGTACGGTGCCGAGTTGCGGTGGAACGATCTCGTCCACGAGGCTCTCGTCGGCGTTGCCCGTGGGGCTCTGTGGTGTGTCAGTCATCTCTTACCTCGGGCTCAGATGTCCAGGAAACGGACGTCGCGGGCATTGTGTTGGATGAAGTTGCGGCGCTGCTCGACGTCCTCGCCCATCAGGATGGAGAACATCTGGTCCGCCATGGCGGCATCCTCGAGTCTCACCTGCAGCAGGATGCGCTTCTCCGGGTCCATCGTGGTGTCCCAGAGGTCAGCGGCGTCCATCTCACCGAGACCTTTGTACCGCTGGATGGGGTTGACGTTGGGGAGCTTCTTGCCCTCGGCCAGACCAGTGTCGCGCAGCGTGTCGCGCTCCACGTCGTTGTAGGCCAGTTCATGGGGCGAGTTGGACCACCGCAGACGAAACAGCGGCGGCTGCGCCAGGTACACGTGGCCGGCATCGATCATGGGCCGCATGAAGCGGAACAGGAGCGTCAGGAGCAGCGTGCGGATGTGCGCGCCGTCGACGTCAGCGTCGGCCATGAGGATGAGCTTGTGGTAGCGCAGTTTGTTGACGTCGAAATCCTCCTGGATGCCGGCGCCGAGTGCGTTGATGATCGCCTCGACCTCCTTGTTGGCCAGGATGCGGTCGATGCGCGCCTTCTCGACGTTCAGGATCTTGCCGCGGATGGGCAGGATGGCCTGGGTCCTCGGGTCGCGGCCACCGCGGGCGGAGCCGCCTGCCGAGTCACCCTCGACGATGAAGACCTCGCACTCGGTGGGATCGGTGGACTGGCAGTCCACCAGCTTGCCGGGCAGGCCTCCGCCGCCCAGCAGGCCCTTGCGGCTGCGCGCCATGTCGCGGGCCTTGCGCGCCGCCACGCGGGCGGCGGCCGCAGCCTGCGACTTGCGGACGATGTCCTTGCCTTCGGCGGGGTTGCGCTCGAACCAGTCCCCCAGCCTGTCATTCAGCACCCGCTGCACGAACCCGCGGGCCTCGGTGTTACCCAGCTTCGTCTTGGTCTGTCCCTCGAACTGCGGCTCGGCCATCTTGATGCTGACGATGGCGGTGAGGCCCTCGCGGATGTCGTCGCCGGAGACGCGGTCCTCGGACTTCTTCACCAGGCCCCACGTCTGACCCCACTTGTTGACGGTGTTGGTCAGCGCGGACCGGAAGCCCTCCTCGTGGGTGCCACCCTCATGGGTGTTGATGGTGTTGGCGAAGGTGTGCACGCTGGTGGTGTAGGACGCATTCCACTGCATGGCGATCTCGACGCCCATGCCCTGGGACTCTGCGTGGGCCTCCACGGCGATGACGGTGTCGTGGATCGTCTCCTTGGAACCGGAGAGAAACTTCACGTAGTCGATGAGGCCGTCCTGGTAGCAGAACGAATCGTGGCGGTGTTCGTCGTCGAGGTCGTCGCCTGACTCTTCGCCCTCATGGGTGCGCAGGTCAGTCAGCGTGATCTTCAGACCCTTGTTGAGGAATGCCATCTCGCGAAAGCGCGTGGCCAACGTGTCGTAGTTGTAGTGCGTGGACTCGAAGATGTCGGGCGAGGGGTAGAACGTGATGGAGGTGCCCGTCTCGTCGGTTTCCTCCAGCTGCACGAGGTCCGCCTTCGGCACACCCATCTCGAAGGACTGCGCGTAGCGGTGGCCGTCGCGCTTGACCTCAACGATGAACTCGCGGCTGAGGGCGTTCACCACCGAGGACCCCACGCCGTGGAGTCCGCCGGAGACCTTGTAACCGCCGTCGCCGAACTTGCCGCCGGCGTGGAGCACGGTGAGTACGAGCGTGACCGTGGGAATTTTCTCGGTGGGGTGTTCCTTGACGGGGATGCCGCGCCCGTCATCGGAGACGCGCACGCCCCCATCGTCCAGGAGCGCGACGTCGATCTGCGTGCAGTAACCGGCCAGCGCCTCGTCAACGGAGTTGTCGACGATCTCATGGACCAGGTGATGCAGACCGCGCTCCCCCGTGGAGCCGATGTACATGCTGGGGCGCTTGCGAACAGCTTCAAGGCCCTCCAGCACCGAGATCTGATCAGCGTCGTAGACCCCCGAGGAGGTGGTGTCGCCCGTATCGGTCAACTCCTCCAACCGTTCGGTCACCAGTTCCTCTGCGAGCTCTTCCGACACCGAATCTCCTGTTCACACAACAGCCGCCGGATTCCGACGGCTTTGACAACATCCTAAGTCTACCGGGTCGGGGTCGGAATGGAGGTACCGAGACCCCGCCGTTTCGCCATCAAACGGCAAAAAACGCTGTTGTGAAGCCCCGGTGGGGGTCTGGACGGGTCCCCGTATCCCTCCATGCCCGCCAATCGGTCTGTGAGCCGTCCGGGATGGCGCCGGTCAGGCTGCAGCAGAGGGGCCAATTCTCCCTGTCCGCGAGACCCGCAGGCAGGGAGAACCGGCCCCCCCTGAACAACAACGACGTCGTTGCTCTCCGGATCAGATCATGTGAAACGGACAATGTTGTTGAACAACCAGCCCTGCGTCATCCCGTAGCGCCACACGCCGTCAGCGCCTCTGGTCCCCGCGACGTAGGTGGCCCAGATGTAGCTCCGGCAGCCATTGGCCCCCGTCGCCGCCGTGTCGCATTCCGTGCGCCACTTCCGGCCATCCGCGGTGCTCCAGTTGCCGGAGCGCCCCAGGGGGTTGCCCGCCCACTGGGCGCGCGTCATGTGGGGCAGGTAGGTGAGGTTGTTGAAGTACCACCCTGTCCGGGACACGTATGCACCGTTGACGACGCTCACCTGGGTGGCCCAGATGTCCGTGCGGCAACGGATTGTCTGCGAGTACGTCTCGCACGTGGTGTACCAGGACCGGTCATTGATGAGGTGGAACCCCGGTACCTCGTAGGGGGCCACAGCCGGCTTCCGCGTGACCGTGGGCTTCGGCGTTGGCGTGACCGTGGGCGTTGGCGTTGGCGTGACCGTGGGCTTCGGTGTTGGCGTGACGGTGGGCGTCGGCGTGACGGTCGGCGTCGGTGTCGGTGTCACCACCGGGGTCACCCGGATGGTCACCGCAGCCGCCGCGCCGGAGCCGTCCTTGGCCGTGGCGGTGACCACGGCTGTACCCACACTCCTGGCCGTCACTGTCCCGGCATCGTCGACGCTTGCGACACCGGTGTCACTGCTGGACCAGGTGACGCCGGCATCCGATGCGTCCTCGGGAAGCACGGCAGCAGTGAGGGCCAGAACCCCGCCGACGAGAAGGTCGGCCGCCCCGTCCACCACTCCGGTTCCCGAGACGGACACCGAGTCGACCGGCACGGAGACACGGAACGACAGGATGTCGTCAAAGCCCTGTCCACCGATGCGAACCCGGACGTCCTCGAGCGTCGTGGCCGCCGACGGATAGCTGTGGCTCAGCACCCCTCGTGCGTCCACGGTGACGAGGGCGATGTGGTCCAACCCGTCGGAACCCCGAATGGTCCCCTCGACCACGATGACCGAGCGCGGCGAGAAACCGGCACCAGTCAGCGTGACCAGTTGCGTCGTCGGATCGAACGAGACGTCGAATTGGGGATCGGATGCTGGCAGGACCTCACGGAGGGGTTCGTGCGTGAACACTCCGTCGGAGCTGACAGGCTCAAGGTTCCATGCCCCCGTCAACGGATGCAGTGTTGCCTCGTCGATCAGGAGGTACTGCACGGCAGCCGCCTGCGTGCCTTCGGGCAACTGGATGGGCAGGTCGCCGTCCTGGTTGCCGTCCGACGCATCGAACCTGGCCTCGTTGTCACCGAGGACCCGGTTCTGCTCGTCGTAGGCCACGGCGATGCTGCGGATCACACCCTCGGCCCTGCCGGTGCCGAGGAGGTAGCCCACGGAGACCTTGCCGGGCTCCACCGTGGCGGTCAGTCTGGTCACGTCCACCGGTTCGTTGATCACATCACCGAGGAAGGTGACCTGCGGGTCGCCCCAGACACCGTGGTCGCCAGCGATGTCGCCGTCGACGGGGTCCATCACCAGACGCACCGCCCCGTAGGACATCAGGGTGCCGTCGGCATCGACATGGGTGAGGTCGAGATCGAAGTGGTGAAGATCCCGCTGGACCTCAAGCTCGCCCGAGTGATTCCAGTTGGACATGACCGGAGACGTTCCCAGCTTCACCCAGCCATCGGTCGGCAGGCCACCGCCCGTGGGCTGAGGGTTGGCTGCGGAGTAGTAGCCGTTGGTGAGTGTGCTGGCATCCTGACGCGCCCACACCTCGAAGCGAACCGTTGGCCCGGCCGAGGATTCAGCGGAGTCCGGCTCAAGGGCCCAGTCCACACCAACGTCTGCGGTGAAGCGCAGGGCATCCCGGTGCGAGATGTCGATGTCCAACACCTGTTGCGCCGATCCGGCCACGCCGTGGGCGTACTCCTTGATGACAGCGGCGTCGCCGCGGCCGCTCTGCCGAAGCGTGAGACCGGGCAGCGCGCCCGCGCCCTTGTCGACGCGGACCGTGCCGTCGCCGCTGTAGACGTAGACGAGGTTGCCGTTGAGCACCGAGGACTGGTCCTGGCCGTCCACCGTGAAGGCCGGGGCCGTGACCATGTCACCGAGGTTGACCAGTTGACCCGCGGGCGCGGTGGCCCGGGCGAACTCGATACGGTAGTCATCCAAGGCGACCAGAACCGTGGCGGTGCCGGGGACACCCGTGGCCTGGTTGGCGTGCACGAAGATACCGGCGTCATGGTCGACCGAGACGACCGGCGTACGGGCTCCGCTGGCGAGCACCACCGTGTAGTCGTGCACGTCCGTCGAGAAGCCGGGCAGCGGGGCGCCGTCGAGGCGGATGGAGCGGAGTTCCGGGTCGGCGGGCACGTCGAGTCCAATTCTGGGATCTCCCCACACGCCTTGGTCGTGACCATTGTCCCCGTTGGCGTTCATCACCAGACGGAGCGCCTGGTAGCGCTTCGGGACGCCGTTGTCGTCATAGGTGAGCGCAATGTCGCTGAACGTGAAGTCCTTCTTGCCGGTCTGCACCGGGCTGAACGCCAGCTTGGTCCACCCGTTGGTGACGATGGTTCCGGTACCCGCGGCCCCGGGGGCCATCGGCTCGTAGTAGTCGGCATCCAGTTCACTGACATCCTTGTGGGCCCAGACCTCGAAAATGATCGAGGAACGAGTGGCACCGGAGCCGGCCCACTTGGACGGGTCGATTCCTCCCACACCAGAGAACGACTTCGCCGCATAGGCGGAAATGTCGATGTCCATGATCTGCTCGGCGTTGCCCTGGAAGCCCTTGTCGTGGAATCCACTGGCCGTCTGGAGCGCAGCACCGGTGCCGCTGACGTTCTCCCCGATCCCTGCGTAGCCGCTGTAGGCGTAGAGGAGGTCACCGACACCGGCCATACCGACGGTGTAGCGCCCAGAGCCGGAAATGCTCCCGGGGACCTGGACGATGTCGGGGATCTGGATGGTCGGCTTGGGTGCCGCTCCCGGCGTGATGTCGACCACGTAGTCAACGGTCGAGGATCCCACCATCACGTGGAGAACCGCGGTGCCGGGAGTGGAGCCCGGCTGCTCGATGGTCACCGTCGCGCCCTCGGGGGCCGTGGCAGCCACCACGGGCACCCGGGCCGAGGGGTAGTAGTCGGGCAGCGTGTAGTCGTAGGCGAACTTTTCGGGCTGGAAACCCGTCAATGGCATACCGTCGATCGTGATCGCATCGAGCATCGGGAAGGCAGGCTCGGGGTAGATCTCCTTGGACAGTGCCATCGGATCCGTGCCTGCGGTCAGTGGTCGCAACATGTAGGAGTAGCTCTGGTTGGCGGCGTCGCTCTTCGGGAGGACCGCCGTGGGCGGCTCGGAACCCCAGTCGAGGTTGCCGACACCCTTCTGGTGCTTCAGCAGCCGCAGCACCACGTCGTCGGTCTTCTGGGCCTGGAACGGGTAGAGGATCTTGGAGTTGTACGACGACAAGGCCTTCGGGGTGTAGTGCAACGCCACCGCTTCCAGGGGATCGCCGGAGTAACCGGGACCGTAGTTCATTGACGCAAGCAGGCCATCACCGGCGTCGTTCGTGAGCGCGAGCCACCGGACATCGGTCTTGTTGCCGTTCTCCTGGACCCGCTCGTACGGCACGAACTGGTCCGTGACCGTCCCGTTCCAGACGCCGACCTTCACACCCTCCTTGCGGTCCCAGTAGGTCTCCGCGGGCCCGCGGCCGTACCAGGAGACGTTCTCGAAAGCACTGGGGACCTGCATCATCATGCCGAACTCGCCCAGTTGGTCGGGTGCACCGGCAGACGGGACGAGCTTGGCGGCGACGGCGATCGTGCCGTCTGTGTGCACGGTGTACGCGGTCGAGAAGGCGCTGCCGTTGCGCAGCGTCGAGTTGACGACGATGCGCGAGACGCCATCGATGGCAGTCAGTACGTTCACCTTGACGTCAGTCGCGTTCTCGCCCTGGTCAAGCCAGCCCTGGTAGGCCTCGGCCGCATTCGTGGTGTGGGCGTTGCCCTTCACAGCGCTCGACTGGTCCGTCTCGGCCCGGAAGAAGGAGCCGACGGGCGCCTTGGATATGAGGTCCCGACCGCCGACGACGTAGGCGTCCAGAAGTCCCGTGGTCTTGTCCACGGATACGGAGAACTCCTCACCGCTCGGTGTCTCGCCCTCAACGACGACGGCGTCGTGCAGGTCCTGGGTGCTCGACGGCGGGACGGCCGTGGGATCGATGTTCTGGTCCTGACCCACGGCGCCGATCAGGAACTGTGCGCTGCCCTGGACGTAGCCCTTGTCGGCGTACGGTGCGTCCGCCTTCAGCTTGTACTCAACGAGGAGGAAATACTCCGCACCCGCCTTGGGGGCATCAAGAACGTAGGGAGCCGTCAGGGTCCTGGTCGAGCCGGCGTTCACGTTGCCGGTGGGGGCCGCAAGGCTGGCCTCCGCGTCGGTGAACGTCCCGCTCTGGATGGTGGCGCCATCCTCCTGCAGTGACCAGACGATGTCGTAGTGGTTGGCGTTCTTGAATCGGTTGAGGTTGACCATCGTCACCTGCTGGGCAGTGCCCTGCGTCGGTGTCTGGGTGAATTTGATGTCCTGGTACTGCTGGCGCACCTCGTAGGCCTCAGGTTGCCATGTGCGGTCCGGGAAGATGAGCCCGTTCATGAGGAAGTTCCCGTCGCCGGAGACCTGGGGCCAACTGCCGTCCATGCCGTAGAAGAGGTCGTCGCGGGTGATGTCACCGCCCGGGTCAACGCCCGGCTTGAGCGTCAGGGCCGACTGGTCGACGTAGTCCCAGATGAAGCCGCCCTGCTGGCGGTAGGAGCCCTCCATGAGGTCGGTGTAGCGCTTGAGCTCCCCGCCGGTGTTACCCATGGAGTGCTGGTACTCCATCATGATGAACGGCTTGCGGGAATCGGGCCGGTTCGCCTGGTCGTACGGCGGGTACATGGCACCGATCATGTCCACCCGTGGGTTGCCGTTGTCACCCTGGTAGTGGATGAGCTTCTCGCCATCGAGTTCCTTGATGACATCCATCATCGTCTCGAAGTTGGGACCGGTGCCGGCCTCATTGCCGAGGGAGTAGATCAACACGCTCGCGTGGCTCTTGTCGCGCTGCACCATGCTTTCCATTCGCTGGCGCATGGATTCGGTGTAGCGGCTGTCATTGCCGGGGAAGTCGCGGCTGGTCAGGCTTGGATCGATGGAGAACGGGGTGTTGTTGATGCCGTCGCGGCCATTGTGCGATTCCACGTTGACCTCGTCCATGACGTAGATCCCATACTCGTCGGCCAGGTCCAGCAGATGGGGGTCAGGCGGGAAATGGCTGGTCCGGATGGCGTTCATGTTGAGCTGCTTGGCGTTCTGGACGTCCTTCACGATCATCTCGTACGGAACGTGGTGGCCGTGGGCGGGGTCGTTCTCGCCCCGGTTCACGCCGTAGAACTCGATGTTCTGGCCGTTGATGCGCATGTTCGACGTCGAGTCGGTGGTACCCGCGTCTGCCATGTAGAACTCGCGGATGCCGACGCGCTTGCCCATGGACTGGATCGAGGCACCTGCAGTGTCCGTCAGTTCCAGGACGACGGTGTACAGGTTGGGGACTTCCGCGGACCACAGTGAGGGATTGGCGAGAACGATCTCCGTTGTGACCGAGCCGGTGGTGCCCGGTGCCACCGTCAACGGCGGCGACGCCTGCACCTTGACTTCATTGCCGCTGGCATCGAAAAGGTGGGTCCTGACGATCCGTGTCTGCGCCGCATCACCGGTGTTGGCAATGTCGGAGCGAACCGCGACCCTGGCGGACGAGTAGTCGTGGTTGGCGAAGGTGGTCTCCACGTTGTAGTCGTAGATCGACGCCTTCGGCTGGACGGTCAGGACCACGTCCCGGTGGATTCCACCGAAGTCGAGCCCATCCTGGTTTTCGAGGAAACTGCCCGTGGTCCACCGGTAGACCTGGACTGCGATGTGGTTGGTGCCCTCGTGCACGTAGTCGGTGATGTCGAACTCCGACGTGCTGAAGCTGTCCTCCCCGTAGCCGACGACGGCGCCGTTGACGTAGAGGTAGAAGCCGGCCTCGACCCCCAGGAAGCTCAGGATCTGGCGGTTGCCCGCGATCTCGTCGGCAGTCAGGTCAAGCATGCGCATGTAGGTGCCCACGGGATTGAACGTGGTGGGCGCTTGGGCAGCCTCGAAGTCTCCCTGGCTGGCGATACCGCCACCGGAGGCCTGGAACGGGTAGTCCTGGTTGTTGTAAATGGGGTAGTCGGTGCCCAGAGCACCGGCGTACTTGCCGGCCACCTGCCAACTGGAGGGCACCATGATGTCCTGGTAACCCTCGTCAGGGATGGCAGTCACGCCGGCCAGTTCGGGCTTGTCGGCGGGTGCTTGGACGTAGTTGAACTTCCACGTGCCGTTGAGAAGTGTGGCGTTCGTCGATGCCCGCTCGGCGGAGTGCAGGTCAGGGTTCGCTTTGGCGTCTCCGACGGTGTCGAAGGGAATCATGACGCTCCGGGCCGGCGTCTGCCCCACTCGAACGACAGCGGGTGTTCTCCATTCCTGGCCGGTGACCTCAGGGTTGGCCACCGGGTCGCCGGGGGCGGCGTGGCTCACGGGTGCCATGGGAACCCAGAGCAGGGCTGCTGAGATCAGGAGAGCGACCAGTTTTCTGCGGGGCGCGTATGCGGGGGGCATGGTGAAACCTTTCGTTCGCGACGGCAACGTCGCAAAGCGGACACAGATGTGGGGTGACTGGTACGTCCTCAGTACCACCCCGAACACGTCACGCCGACCAACCGGGCTGTGCCCCGTCCACGGATAAAACGTTTCAAAAACCTATCACGGGCCTCCCGCTGCACGCTGGCGGTCTACGGACTGAGACCCACGGCGATTTCCCGGTTGCCTCGGCCCCCACGCCGCGAGGTGCCCAGACCGTATTCGGCGCCGACACACCGTGGGCTGCATCAGCACAGGGGTGGCGAGGGCATTCACCATGAACATCAGCTTGGTTCTTGCCCGAGATCTCCCCGAGGTCGAACGTCACCCCCACCACACAATTTGCGCCGCCCTGTTCCGCCGTGGACTCGCGGCCGAGGTCGTCGGCACTCCGGCACGCGTCAGGCGCTCGCCCTCGTGACGAGGGTGACGGGGAGCATCATGGAGGGGCCGGGAGGCAGGGTTGCTCTGCCGGCCGTTCCCAGGTCAGGAGTGCGTCCCAGGAGCCGTAGCAACAGGCGCACCATCATGCGGCCTTGCGTGACGGTCTCCTGGCGGATGGTCGTGAGAGGCGTCTCGGCGGTCGCGCCGAGTTCGATGTCGTCAAACCCGACGACGGCCACGTCGTCGGGCACCCTCTTCCCGAGCCGCCGAAGGGTTTGCATGGCACCGAGGGCCATGAGATCGGATGCGGCGAAGACCGCGTCCAGATCGGGGGCCTGGTCAAGGAGCTTCTCCATGGCACTGGCCCCACCCGCTGCGGAGAAGTCGCCGGTGGCGACGAGTTCCGGTGCCACCGGCCCTGGGAAGGCGTCACGGAAACCATGGAGCCTGTCAATCCCCGCCGACATGTCGGGCGGTCCGGCGATGGTGGCGATCTTCCGTGAGCCCCTGTGGATGAGGTGCTCGGCAGCCAGACGTGCACCCCGCCGATTGTCGTGGTCCACATGTGCGATGTCCGACCAGGCGCCATCCATGGGACGTCCACCCAGCACGATGGGAATGCCTGCGGTGGCCATGGAGGGCGCAATCTGGAGGGCGGTGTGTTCGGAGATGACGAGGACGCCGTCGACGGGGCGCCCAAGAAGGTAGTTCTGGAAGCGCCCCAATTCTTCGGGCGTCTGGATGAGCGCCATGAGCATCCGCATGTCGACGTCACCGAGCTCCTTCGAGACACCCTGGACGATGTCGGCGAAGAACGGGTCGTGGAAGAACCGTGCCTGCGGCTCGGTCGCAACGAGAGCCACCATGTCGGTGCGTCGGGTGCTCAGCGCCCGGGCGGCGTGGTTCGGTACGTAGCCCAACTGTTTGATGGCGACGCGAACCCTGTCGGCCACCTGTGGTTCAACAAACTTGGTCTCGTTGATCACCCGGGAGACGGTGGCGCGTGAAACACCTGCGGCCGAGGCGACATCGTCGAGCGTCACAAACCGCTTGACTGCGCTCATGCCACCTCGCTCTCCCTGGGTGTGCAGTGTAGGGCCGGGAGGCGCGGACGTGGTGCTGGCTTCAGTCGAGCTGGGTGTTCAACACCACCGTCAGGTTCACGGAGCGGAGCTGGTCTGACGAGAACATGGCGCACCTCCGTTGTGAGGCGGAGGTGCACCCTTGTGTCTACTCGTTGTCCCCGCCCGTGAACACGGTCTCATCGACCTGCTGGTTGGTGGCCGCGTCACCGGCGTCGGGCCATACCCAGTCCTTGACCTCGGGGATGTCGTCGCCATAGGTCCGTGCGTAGGCGCGGGCGTCGAGCCGGGCGTCGGACATCTCCTGCCGCAGACCCGCGTAGCGCGTACCCAGTCCCGGAACACGGTCGATGACGTCCATCACCAGGTGATAGCGATCAATGTCGTTGAGCATGGCCATGTCGAAGGGCGTGGTGGTGGTGCCCTCCTCCTTGTAGCCGCGCACGTGGATGTTGGAGTGCCCCGTGCGGCGGTAGGTGAGGCGGTGGATCAGCCACGGGTAGCCGTGATAGTTGAAGATGACGGGCTTGTCGGGCGTGAAGATGGTGTCGAAGTCCCGGTTCGAGAGCCCGTGGGGGTGTTCCTTCTCGTCCTGCAGCCGCATGAGGTCCACGACGTTGACCACCCGGACCTTGAGGTCGGGTATGTGCCGCCGGAGCAGGTCCGCTGCGGCCAGCACCTCCACCGTCGGGACGTCGCCGGCGCAGCCGAGCACCACGTCGGGTGAGGTGCCCGGCTCCTCCGTACCCGCCCACTCCCACACGCCGAGGCCCCTGGTGCAGTGCTTCACCGCTTCGTCCATGGTCAGCCATTGCGGGCTCGGCTGCTTGCCTGCCACCACCACGTTGATGTACTGCGTGGAGCGCAGGCAGTGGTCGAAGGTGGAGAGCAGCGTGTTGGCATCCGGCGGCAGGTACACCCGCACCACGTCGGCCTTCTTGTTGACGATGAGGTCGATGAACCCCGGGTCCTGGTGGGAGAAACCGTTGTGGTCCTGCCGCCAGACGTGCGAACTGAGGAGATAGTTGAGGCTGGCGATGGGGCGGCGCCATTCGAGCTCGTCGCTGACCTTCAGCCACTTGGCGTGCTGGTTGACCATGGAGTCGACGATGTGGATGAACGCCTCGTAGGACGACATCAGGCCATGGCGCCCCGTCAGCAGGTAGCCCTCCAGCCAGCCCTGGCACTGGTGCTCGCTGAGCATCTCCATGACCTGGCCGCGCCTGGCAAGGTGCTGGTCCACCTCAGGGGATTCGTAGTCAGCCATCCACTGCTTGTCGGTCTCGTCATAGACGCCCTGCAGCCGGTTCGACGCCGTCTCATCCGGCCCGAAGATGCGGAAGTTGTGGCGGTTCTCCTCCACCACCCCCGTCAGCCAGGTGCCGAGCACGCGGGTGGCCTCGGCAATTGCGGCGCCGGGGTGGGGCACGTCGACGGCGAAGTCCTCGAAGTTCGGCAGTCGCAGTTCCTTGCGGATCACTCCCCCGTTGGCCTCCGGCCGTTCCCCCATCCGGAGGCCCACCGGCGGCGCCAGCCTCGCGATCTCCTCGCGCAGGGCGCCGGAGTCGTCGAAGAGTTCCTCGGGCCGATACGACATCAGCCAGTCGTTGAGGTTCTTGAGGTGTTCCTCGGTGTCGCGGGCGTTGGCCAGCGGCACCTGGTGGCTGCGCCAGCTGCCTTCGGTCTTGTGGCCATCGATCTCCTTGGGACCGGTCCATCCCTTGGGGGTGCGGAACACAATCATGGGCCAGCGCGGACGCTCGGCGTCGTTCTCGCCCTGCTCCGCGGCTGTGGCGCGGATGGCGGCGACGTCGTCCATGACGCCGTCGAGGAGTTCGGCGTAGCGGCGGTGGTAGCCCTCGGGCTCCTCGTCGTCGAAGCCGGCTGTGAAGATGTGGGGGGTGTGGCCGTAGCCCTGCATGAGGTCGACGAGTTCCTCCTCACTGATACGGGCCAGCACCGTCGGGTTGGCGATCTTGAAGCCATTGAGGTGCAGCACGGGCAGCACTACCCCGTCAGTGACGGGGTTGAGGAACTTGTTGGAGTGCCACGACGTGGCCAACGGGCCGGTCTCGGCCTCGCCGTCGCCGACGACGGCGAACACCAGCAGGTCCGGGTTGTCGAACGCGGCCCCGTACGCGTGGGAGAGCGCGTATCCGAGCTCCCCGCCCTCGTGGATGGAGCCGGGTGTCTCGGGCGCGACGTGTGACGGAATGCCGCCAGGGAAGGAGAACTGCTTGAAGAGCCGTTGCAGGCCGCCCTCGTCGCGGGTGATCTCCGGGTAGACGTCGGTGTAGACACCGTCCAGGTAGTTGCTGGCCACCAGGCCGGGGCCGCCATGTCCGGGACCGGTGATGTAGAGCGCCTTCTGGTGCCGCTCGGAGATGACCCGGTTGAGGTGGGCGTAGAGGAAGTTGAGTCCGGGTGTGGTTCCCCAGTGGCCGAGCAGACGCGGTTTCACGTCATCGCGGTTGAGTGGCTCACGCAACAAAGGGTTGCGCAGCAGGTAGATCTGCCCGACGGACAGATAGTTTGCGGCACGCCACCACGCATGGATGCCATCCAGATGATCGTCGGTGAGTTCGGGGCTGTCGCACTCTGCTCGGGTGCGCCACGTGCTGGTCATGGATGTCCTGTCCGCTGGTCTGGAGTACCGCCGTTTCCATTCAAACACCCGGCACCTACAACGCACGGGAACGAAGTCAAAGAACCGACACCACCGCGCCACACCACACCGCAGCGGCGTGCCCGCGCTCTCACTCGCAGGCAATCCCGTCGTCGTCACCATCCATGGCGGAGCGGTATCCGGGTTCGCCACGCAGCAGTGGTGCTGCGCCGGCTTCGCGCGCCGCGGCGCAGTTCTCGTAGTAGACGTCTTCCGCGGGGGTCCCCGTCGCAGCTGGCGAGGAGACTGTGGTCGACGCCGGGGTGGAGGGTGCGGTGCCCTCCGGCGCCGCGACGGCATCGATACTGTCATCGGTCCTCGGGGGTTCCGCCGAAGTGACCAGGTCCTTGCCGGGGCACCGCTGCAGGATGTCCTCAATGGCTGCGTACTCAGCCCCTGTCACCCACAGCCCATACCTGGCCTTGACCGCAACCTGTCGCGCCACGTAGTCACAGCGGTACGACTTGTTCGGCGGCAGCCAGGTGGCGGCGTCACCATCGCCCTTCTGCATGTTCGCCGTCCCCGCAACGGCAAGAAGGTTCAGCGGATCGTTGGCGAAGTGTGTCAACGTCGCCTGGTCCCACTGCTGTGCCCCCTTCTGCCATGCGTCTGACAGGGCGACGACATGGTCCACATGAATGTCCTGGGACGTGGCGCTTCCCCGTATGAACGCGATGGTGGTGCCCGTGTACGGATCTGCCAGCGTTCCCCGGGCCACGGCACAGCCGTTGGATCCGGGTCTGGTGCGGGCATCCATCAGGTCACGACGCAGGATGTCGTTCCTCGTGTCGCAGCCGTTGCGGTCGACGTCGGCCCACGCGGCACCGAACCGGTCCCGGCTGTAACCGGTCCTGGGAGCCCGCCCCTTGATCTCCAGACCCGACAGCGCCGCCATGGCGGACCCGTCAACGGACACGGTCGCCGTCGTGTGCGCCGCTGACGGCTCCGCCGGAGATGATGCCCGGCTGACCGTGGGGTCCGACGTGGCGGAAGAGGCCGACGCGGGCGCATCGACGGTGGAGGATGCCGTTGTACCGCCGAACCCGATGACCAGCACCGCAACGGCGATGGCCCCCAACACGCCCAGTCCGGCCGTGGTGGTCACCGTCAGCAGCCGTCGTGGGCGGCGGCCCGGGCGGCGGGTGTCCGTGTGGATCTCGCGTCTCCGTCTACGTTCGGGACCCCTGAGGGGGCTTCGGACGACACCGTATCGCGGGCGCGCACCCGCCCCGTCACGGCCCCCGGCGGACCACCCGGCGCGTCATTGCCTGAAGCGCACCATGCTGTTGAAAAGCCACCCGTGCGTCCACTGGAACGCGCGGTTGCCGCGTGCATCCACGCTCGAGACGATGTAGCGCGCCCGGATGAAACTGCGGCAACCATTTCCGCCCGTGGCCAAAGTGTCGCACTCGGTGCGCCACATGCGGCCCTGCGTGGATGTCCACTCCCCCGCGTGCCCGAGCGGGTTCCCGGCCCACTGGGAGCGCTTCATGGAGGGCAGGTACGTCAGGTTGTTGAAGTACCAGCCCGTGCTCGACCGAAAGGCACCGTTGACGTAGGAGACCTGGGTGGCCCAGATCGACGTCCGGCACCGCAGGGTCTGCGAATACGGCTCGCAGGTGGTGAACCACGTGCGGCCGTTCACGTCGTGGTACCCCGGCGTCGAATACAGGTCAGTCGGGCCCGAGCCGGACGTGACTGACGGCGACGGGGACGGGGAGGCAGACGGCGACGGTGAGGGCTTCGGGCTCGGTGGGGGCGTCGGGCTTGGTGACGGTGCGGTCGCGACCGTCACCTCGGCCGATGCCGGGGAACCCTTCCCGCCGTCCTTGTCCGTCGCGGTGACCGAGACGGTGCGGGGGCCGGAGGCCATGTAGGTGTGCGTCACGGACTGGCCCGCGGGGCCCACAACCGTGGCGATGGCCGAGCCGTCACCCCAGGTGATCGTGAAGGTGAACTGGGCCGCCATGTCCACCGATGAGGGGTCCGCGGCTCCGAGTACGAGTGAGAACGGCAGGCCGACCGTGGCGGCCAGGGAACCAGTGATGGCCACGCTCGGTGCGGCGTTCTCGACTGTCAGCGTGGTGGCTGCCGAATCGGTGGTGAGGCCCCCTTGGGAAACCCTGACCATCACAGCACGGACCATGGGCCCGTCGTCGATGCCCATAGACTCAAGTTCCGCCCACGTCAGCGTCGGTGAGCTCCCTGATGCGTCCCCGAAGACGCCATCCCCGTTGACGTCCCACGTGTACGTCATGCCGGGAGAGGACCCTGAGCCGTCGAGTGTCACCTCAGCGCCCTCGCCCACGGTGTAGGGACCGCCGGCATCAGCAGCGGGGTTCACGCTCTGGTCGAGGTCATCGCTGCTGGAACCATACGAGGCAGTTCCGCTGTAGGTGGCCACGACGGTGTGGGTTCCGGCCGTGAGCGTGGACGTGGTCCACGTTGCGTGACCGGCAACAAGATTGACGGCCGCGTCCACCACGGCACCGTCGAGGTTGAAGGAGACCGATCCCTCGCTGACCGTGGTGGCACCTGCGTCCACGGCCGCGGTGAACGTCACTGGTTGACCCGGGATCGACGGGCTGGGGGCCGCGGACAGCACGGTTGTCGTCGCGGCCTGCGTGGTCACCGTGACACACCATCCCCCCGCAATGGATCCGGAGTCGCCGGAGGCATCGTCGACAACCGACAGGCTCCACGTGCCATTGGGAGCCGACCCGTTGAACGTCGAGAACCCCGTGGCAGAACTCGGCGCCGGTGCCGGCGTCGGCATGACGTCGTTGGACCCGTCATCAGCGTTGGTGGGCCGGAAGGTGCCGCTGACCAGGGGCGCCGACACACCGGCCGGGGCCGCATCGTCGAGCGTCACGTCCACATTGCTGACCGGATTGAAGCCGCCCGTGTCGCTGAGCAGGAAGAGGTTCGTGCTGGGCGCGGGACCCGAGAGCAGCACGTCGAGGTCGATCGGTGCCTGATGGGAAAGCCCCTTCAGGCTCGCGGTGACCTTGGTGATGGTGCCCGACAACCCGAAGACCGTGATGTTCGAGGGATACGGCTGGGCCGCACCCACGCTGGGGACGGTGATGGTACCCGCGTTGCAGAACGTGTTCCCCGTCACGACGGTTGCGTTGTCGACGCGTTGGGCGACGGCTCCGTTGCTGGTCAGGAAGCCCGCGGCCCCGCTGAACGTTGCCCGAATGTCGTGCGTGCCCTCGGAGAGGGCGGAGGTGGTCAGCGACGCCTGCCCGGAGGCGTTGAGTGCAACAGGGGCTCCGAGGTTGCTGCTGCCGTCGCTGAACTGGACAGAGCCGCCGGTCGCAGGGGTGCCACCCGCTGTGACACTGGCGGTGAACGTCACGGGGTCCCCCGTGGTGGTCGGCGTGCCGGACGTGACCACGGCGGTGGAGGTGGCGACCGCCGAAGTCGCGGTCGTGATCGTCAGGCTCCAGCCACCCGCCATCGTGCCGGTCTCACCGGACACGTCGTCGACGGCGAAGAGCTGCCAGGAACCGTTGGGGTTGATGCCGGTGAATGCCCCGGCCAGGGTGGTCGCGTTCGACGGCGTCGGGGCGGGTGCCGGGAAGGCGTCGCCAGCTCCGGTGTTGGTCGGCTTGTATGTGCCGCCCGGCAGGATGAACACCCGGGGCACCGGTCCGGCTGCGGAGTCGGAGAACGTGAGGTTGACGTTGTTGGCTGTGACCAGTTGAGCGCCCGGGAACTCGCCACTGGGATCGCCGACGTCCGACATGACGACGAGCGTCTCTCCCGACGGCGCGACGAGCATGGCATCGATGTCGCCGACCGAGCCGTGGGTGAGGTTGGTGAAGGTCACCGTGACGTTGGTGACCAGACCACCCAGACCGGCGACGGGGATGCTGGACGGGTACGGGTTCGCGGGGCCGAGCTGATTCACCGAGCCGGCCGCGGGGATGTCGATGCTCGTCGTGTTGGCGACGGTGGTGGAACCATCCGCCAACGCCGGCGACGTGCCCAGCGTCCACCAACCGAGCGCCAGCATCACAGCGGAGAGGGAGGCAACTGATCGGCGGGTGGTACCCCTCACGCCGCGGGTGTCAGTGGTCATTGCGTCCCCTCCCAAGGGTGAGGGCCACCCCCTCATCGGGATGACCTCTGGCGCGCACGTCAGTATTCAGTCAGACTATTTGGTGCCGCGTGAAATGGCTAGGGTCTGACCCGCCACATCACCTCCCGGGCCCCGCCATGACCACGGTGGGTGCTTGTGTCCTCATCATTGGTGCCACAAGGAGACACGTCATGGACCCCCTTCTCGGTGAAATTCGTCTGTTCGGCTTCGCGTTCGCTCCGACCGGCTGGGCGAGCTGTCAGGGCCAACTGATGGCCATCGCTTCCAACACAGCCCTGTATTCGCTCCTGGGCACCACCTACGGCGGCGACGGCAGGACGAACTTCGCCCTGCCGGACCTTCGCGGTCGTCTCCCTCTCGGCTCCGGGCACGGCCCCGGCTTGTCCGACTACACGCAGGGTCAACTTGGTGGTCAGGAGCAGGTCACCCTGCAGGCCGGTCAGTTGCCCGCGCACAACCACACCGTCGCAGCGTCCTCCGGCGCCACGGGTAAGAACCCGTCCAACGCCTTTCCAGCAGTCACCCCGGGCGGCGTGTCCTACGGCACGTCGGCCGACATGTCCATGAACCCGACGATGGTGGGCGGTGGCGGCGCCGGCCAGCCGCACGAGAACCGTCAGCCGTTCATTGCGCTCAACTGGTGCATCGCGACGCAGGGCGTCTACCCCACACGCCAGTGAGGATGATCGTCATGTGCTGCGCCACCCGGTGAGCTGCCGCCCCCGCCCACACAGAATTCATCCTCGGAATGTCCCGCGGAATCACGACCATGGCGGATAGTGTCACGCCCACACCTCGCACCGCCTTCTGACTGTCGGCAAGCGACTGCCCCCTCAGGAGGATCCGTGTTGGACTGGCTCGACACCATCGACAGCTTCATCTGGGGACCTTTCCTCCTCATCCCGCTGCTGTTGGGCACCGGCGTCTACCTGACGATCCGCCTCGGTGGTCTGCAGTTCCTCAAGCTGATCCCGGCGCTGCGCATGGCCTTCTTCGACGCTTCGGAAAAGGACGCCGACGGTGACATCTCCCACTACCAGGCACTGACGACGGCTCTGGCCGCGACGGTCGGGGTCGGTAACATCGCCGGTGTTGCCACCGCCATCTACCTCGGCGGACCCGGGGCGGTCTTCTGGATGTGGGTGACAGCCCTCTTCGGCATGGCATCGAAGTACAGCGAAGCATTCATGGGTGTGCGGTTCCGGACCACCGACGCCCGCGGCGAAATCTCCGGCGGTCCTCAGTGGTACCTGAAGCGCGCCATCCCGGGCAGGTTCGGCGTGGTGTTGAGCGTCGCCTTCGCAGCCTTCGCCATCCTCGCCAGCTTCGGCATCGGCAACATGACCCAGTCCAACACAGTGGCCGCCGTCGTCAAGGATCAGTTCGGGATCACCCCATGGATCACGGGTCTGGTGCTCATGGTGTTCACCGGCCTGGTGCTGGTCGGCGGCATCAAGTCCATCGCCAAGGTCACAGCCGCCGTCGTTCCCGGCATGATCGGGCTGTACGTGCTGGCGGCCCTGGTGGTCCTGGGACTCAACATCGGTGGCATCCCCGACGCACTGGCCACGATTTTCACCGACGCCTTCACCGGCACCGCCGCCGCTGGTGGCTTCACCGGGGCCGTCATCGCGCAGGCCATCCAGTTCGGTGTGGCACGCGGCATCTTCTCCAACGAGTCGGGCCTGGGATCGGCCGCCATCGCAGCGGCCGCGGCCAAGACGCAGCATCCGGTCCGCCAGGGGCTCGTGTCGATGACCCAGACGTTCATCGACACCATCATCGTGGTCACCATGACAGCGTTGGTCATCGTCTCCACCGGGGCGTGGACCAGCGGCAACAAGGGCGCCACCATGACGTCGGAGGCATTCAGCGTTGGTCTGCCCGGGGAGTGGGGCAGCCTGATCGTCACCGTGGCTGTCATCTTCTTCGCCGGCTCCACCGTGCTGGGATGGGCCTATTACGGCGAGCGGTGTGCGCAGCGGCTGTTCGGCATCAGGTCGGTGAAGGTGTACCGGGTCATCTTCACGCTGGTCGTGTTCCTCGGGGCCACCACCGAACTCTCCACCGTCTGGACGTTCTCCGACATCATGAACGGCCTCATGGCACTGCCCAACCTGGTGGGCCTGTTGATCTGTTCCGGGCTGATCGCACGGGAGACGAGGGCCTACCTCACGCGCGACCCGGACCTGCGCAATCCGCCTCCCGGCAGCACGCTCGAGGGCATCAGCGAGTGGGAGACCTCCACGCGCAACTGATGTCGTGCGTGGAGTGATGCCCGGCGGCCGTCAGCCGGGGGGTGACTCACGGAAAACGTCGAAGCGGAGGTGCGAGGTGGGTCCGGCCAGCAGCGGCATCCGACGTCGCTGTCGCCACAGCACCGGCAGACCGTCGGTCCCCCGCGCCAGCACATAGCGTCGCTCCAGACGAACGCCCTGGTACGGCACTGCGTGCGGTTCCAGCACATGCCCTCGGCCGTCCGGGGATGCGCCCTCGGCCACCTCGGCATCCGAGACCCCACCGATCAGCTCCGAACGGGGACCGCGTCGGATGCCGGGGACCACGTCGTTGAGTTCCGCCACCAACCCCTGCTCGAAGACGCGCGGCAGTGCGTGATCGGTGGGGAGGCGGTAGGGGTGCCAGTGTTCCGGCAACGTGGTGGACGGCAGCCACGTGAACTGCCGGGTGCCGGTCCGGCGCCCCTCGGCCATGGCCGTTGCCGTGTCGGCATCGGCAGCCAGTTGTACGCCGTCGGCCCGCAGCTCAACGGCCCAGATGACGTCAGCGTCCTCGTCGACTCCCAGCAGGACGTCGTCAAGCACCGGCCCCACCACAGGGCTCGCCGCCGTCGGCCACAGCACCAGGGACGATCTCCCCAGACCGGACGTGCGGTACAGGGACCACGGTCCGACGGGCTCGTCGGGGATGACCGGGCCGGCATCCACCGGCGGCGGTGTGAGCGCATCGTTCTGGTCGAAGCTGTTGCGGACCGTGACAGCGCCCAGAGTGGCCACCACGCCAATCCCCGGCGCTCCGTCCGCGGGTGCGGGTACCGGAACCAGAAACCAGTCAGTGGCATGGTCGGCGATCAACTGGATGAGCAGGACCGTGGCGAGATGGGACCTGTCCGGGGGGTAGCCGCCGATGTCGCTGGCCCGATCCTCGATCTGCCAGATCCGCGGCAGCGGGGCCCCCGGGAACGCCAGGCGTGTCGGGATCACCTCCCGGGGGGGCGTGGGCGCGGGCTCCGGTCCCGGAAGTTCCGACACGGAGTCCCCGGACCACCAGTCCACCTCGCCCCCACCGTGGGCGGGGACCGTCACTTCTGTGTCACCGACGGCGAACGTCGCCGTGTGATCGAGGGTGCGGCTGCTCCACCGGTCCGTGCGGGCGGGGTCGAATCCGGCGACCGCAGGGTGGTCCGCTGCGACCAGTCCCAGACGCCACGCGGCCAGGCCATCAACCTGTCCGGCAAAACTACTTCCGTAGGGGTCAGGCAGGGCGCCGCTGAAGGCGGCACGACCGAGATCCACCGCCGTCAGATCGGGCGCGACCTGCCTGCCCACGCGGACCCGCCGACCCACCGTCCACCAGTCGAGGGCCGACCCCTCAATGATCGCCTCCGCCGGAACCACCGTGGGATCCAGCCCGTCCACCGGCTGAAGGGGGGCGCGGGCCACGGGCACGGTGACGCCCACCGGCGTCCCGGCATCCTCCCCGACGTGTTCACCCAGTTGCCACTGCCTGCCCAGCATCCACAACGGGTCGGCCACCTCGGTGGCGAAGCCGCGTTGCAGGTCACCGAAGGGGGCCAGTGGTTCAAGTCGTCGCAGCCACTCATACATCAGAGGTCCTCCACCAACATCGTGCCTGCCGTGATGACGCTGTCCACCAGCAGTGCGGCGGGGAGCATCAAGGAGAGCTCGGGCGGCATGGGAGCGCGCACGGACCGGACCCGCGCCAGTCGACGCGCCTGCAGCACGGACCCCAGGATGTCCACGGCCTGGTCGGGGGCGTCGACGTCGGCGGGTAGCGCCAGCAGGATCGCCTGCGGTGGCCGTGCACGGGGGGCGTCGTACCCGAAGGCCGCCCACGTGGTGTGGTGCCTGCTGGGCACCGTCTCGGCCCATGTGTCGATGGGAACGACGGCAGCCTGTCCTGCGATGGCCCCGGTGGTGAAGGTGAGGGTGAGGTCACGGTGCGCGGTCTTCTCCCCACCCCGCTGCCAGATCGGGTCGCCGTCGCTCGCCGTGGCGCTCCAGGGTGTGGTGGCGCTCAGTTGCAGCAGTTCGAGCCGGGCCATGGCGGGGCGGACAGCGGCCACCACCTCCAGCCAGGCCGCGTCGTCGAACGGCTGGTGGACCTCCGGCACCGGTCGCGGACAGGCCAGGGGGAGGGCCAGAACGCTGGGGAGCAGATCTCGAATCCGCCGCGCCACCTCGATGGCGTCCGCATCCGCGTCGCTCACCTCGTCGGGGAGATGGCCCAGCCGTCCGGTGAGCTCCAGTGAAGCGGTGGCCGAATCCTCCGGCAGCCCCCAGCGTCGGGTCAGGGCGCCTGTGTCGGGCAGCGGGGCCGACAGCTCCACCAGGAGGTCGGCGGCCATGGCACGCAACCTCCCCAGGCGGAGTCGCAACAACGGGGCGGACCCCTCACCCGGCTCAGGCCCGCCGAGGGCGCCGCAGATGCGGGACAACCTGTCCCACGCCGTCGCCGCGGCGGAGCCGGGCTGGTCGCCGCCGATCAGGGTTCTCGGCACCATCACCGCGTCGGCGACACCCAACCCACTTTCAGCGAGCGAGGTGGGGCCCGCCGCGCCGGCCCAGGTCCAGTCCACGGGGTCCCCCAGCTCAACGGCAAGAAGGGCGGCAAGAGCCGGGTCGGCGACAGCAACCGGGGAACGTGCGTCCAGGGTGTCGGGGTCAGCCCAGGTATCCTCCCAGGGCAGCGCCGCCTGGACACTGGTCTTGACGGTGCTGCCCGAGCGTTGGGTCCGCAACAACCGGAACTCGGGCGGGGCACCGAGGCCTGCCGCCGCCTCCAGGGCCTCCGCTGCCGCCTCGATCCGCCCCTCGACGACGTCGTGGATCGCGTCGGTGACCAGCAAGTCGGAGTAGGCATCCAGCGCAGCCCGCAGGTCGTCGAAACCGGCCGGGTCGATCCCACCCGGCAGGACGGTGGCAGCCAGCACCTGCTGGCCGTCGCACACCCGGCGGCCCTCCCACTCCGGCCTCGCGGGGAACTCCTGACGGAGCAACAACACCAGGGCCGGATCTCCCGCCCTGCGCTCCACTTCCCGGCCGAGGGCCTCCGACAGGTGCACTCCTGATCTGACCTGTTCGACGAGCCCGGCCGCCACCCGCACCGTCCCAGACGTGAGGGTGATGTTCCACTGGGCATCGTCAGCGTGGTGCACGGCCTGATCACGCAGCACGGCCGCGCTCACCGCCTGGGTGTAGCCGGGGGCGTGCAGAAGCCCCGCCGTGGTGGGGGCGGTGGGGTCCTCGCTCGGTGAGAGGTCGTCCACCCACCCGTAGCAGCCGAGCCGCGGACGGCCACCCGCCGCCATCAGCGCCGTCAGCCGGCGGTGGGCCAGGCCCGTCCACCAGGCGTCGGTGCGGTGTCCGGTGAGGTCCAGCACGGCGGGGAGCACCCGTTCGGTGAGCGCGGGATCCACCTTGGTGAGGACTTCGACGGCGGCCCGCACGTCCTCGAACTGCCGGCAGACGACGTCGGCCCGCGGATCGGCGGCAGCCCGGGCGATGAGTGGACCGACGAAGTCCGGCAACTCCACCACCCGTCCACCGTGATTGATGCTGGTCCCACTGGCCAGGCGGTAGAGCTCGTCGATCCCGTCGATGTCGAAAACCATCTCCACGGGACCTCGTACTGCGCCGGGGGGCGCCAGCCGCACCACCTCGGCCTGGGTGAGCAGGAGGCTGTGTCTCACCAGCCGTGCCAGCACAGCCGGTGGATCGCCGTGCAGGCGCCACCCATCGGAGGCGTCATCTGCTTCGGCCAGTAACCCCCAGGTGGCGTCGAGAAAGGTCCGAAGGAGCTCGCCGTACTCATGGTCCACCCGCTGGGGCCACGGCTCCACATCCAGTATCGGCGAGTACCGACGTGAAGGCCCGGGGTGCCAGTGGGATCGCAGGTACCCGAACTGGTCCTCCCATTCCTTCACCGTCTCAGCCGGCCCCACCAGCTCGAACGCGGCACGCAGCGCCGCGTAGATCAGCATCGGCGGCACCTGCCTCGACCCGTACATCCGGGACGTCGGGATGTGTTCCAGCACCTCCAACAGTCCGTCGACGTCCGCGCCGGCGGCCGTGCCCTGACGCAGCGCAGCCGCCAGGAGCGGCTTGTCCACCACCGGCAACCCGACCAGCGGGATCTGCTCAGCCAGCGGATCTCCTGCCCACAACCTCCCCGCCGGCAACCGGCGGGTCCAGCGGTCGTAGTCGCTGATGGGGAGAACCCCGTACGGGAGGTCGCCGATCCTCAGCACCGGGTAGGGCCCGAAGGTGTGGAGGTGCCGCACCGCCCATTCCCCGAGACGCCAGACCTCGTCACCGGCGCGGGCCACGTCCTTGAGGGTCCGCTGCCACAGCACCGGCCACAATGCCTGCGTCAGGACTGTCGCGACGTGGGCCAGTTCCCCATCCGGTTCGGGTACCCCGGGCCACACCGGCTGACCCGTGAGTGCCCCGGAGAGTCCGGCGACGGCGCTGGCACCGGCCCGGGCCGTCTGCAGCCAGGGCGCGGGGTCGGACCCGAGGTCCGTGGTGGGCGAGCCGGCCAGCGTGGTGGTCGGCGTGAGGGGCGGCAACGTCCCCACCCGCCCCGTGTCGGCATGGGTGGTGAACAGCACCGACGGGTCGGCACTGACCGGGTCGTCGTCGTAGCCGATACACAGGAGCACCTCCAGGTACGGTCTTGCATTCCCGAAGGGGATCTCGCCAGCCAGATTGACGTTCTGCGCCGCCGCGTAGGAGTTCCACCAGCGGCGGGGCGTCTGACCGGCCTCGTCTGGCCTGGCCACCGACTCCACGCTTGCCTCAGCAGCGATCGTCTCCCTCACCGGCTCGAGGGTCAACAGCTTTGACGGCGCGTCAGCCGCGCCACCCCAGATCTCGAGCACCCGTGGCAGGGCCACCAGAGCCGTCGTGTTCGGTACCGGGGTCTCCGGGTACTCCTCCGACGGTGTGAACGCGTCGCCGGTCCGCACCACGGGGACGGTGCGCAGCAGGTAGTCGGCCCTCCCACCGCTGACGGCCGCCGCCAACTTGCGGTGGGCGGCTGCGCCCTGCTCACCGTCGAGACCTCCCCCGGCCTCGCTCCAGCACACCGCGACAAGTCGCCCCTCGAGACGGCTCACCGGAGCGGGCTGGCGGGCCATCGACGGGGCGTCCGGCTCCACCCGGACGCGCAATCGCCAGACGGCTTCGGGCGCACCCGGCGCGGCGTCAGGTTCCGGGGGAAAGAAGCGGGTCTCCAGCCGTACCGGAAGAAGAACATCCCACCCCGGCGACGCCACTGCCACACCGGAGTGCCGCTGCCGCCACCCAGTCGCATGCAGATCGGCCAGGTCCGTGGCGTCCAGAGGGACCCCCTGCTGGAACGCCTGACCGTCACCGACCTCGCCCCCGTTGCCGGCAACGTAGTTCAGGATGGCCTGGGCCGTGGCGAGCGACATCGCCGGCGGATCCTCCAGCAGGCGCTCAGGACTCGTGACCAGTTCGTCGAGAAGCCGCTGGGGATCGTCAACGGGAAGTCCGGCCAACCATTCCGAGAAATCCATGAACGCCCAGATGTCCGGCGGTGGTTGACCGATGGCCCTCTCCACCCGGTCCTCGAACGTCAGGAGCGCCTCACGGACCCTGCCGATCCGTGCCGTGAGGTCTGCGGCCTCCTGCGCCGCAGCGGCATCCGGGGGGTCGGCGTGCCGACCGGGATCCCCGACGCGCAGCCAGCCGGGGGTCTTGGCAAGAGTTGACTCCAGTGTCGCCAGGAGGGCGGCGGCCTCCTCGACCGCGTCGCGGGCGTGGGCGGTGAGGTCGTTGACGGCGCTCATTGTGGCAGCAGCTTTCCGAAGAACGCCCGGATGGGCTTGTTGAGGGTGGCCTTCGCGTATGCGGCGCCGTCGGTCATGGGGCCCTGTGCGGCGGTCGGTGGCGTGAACCGGAAACCCGGCGGCGGTTCCTCCAGGACGAGCCAGTGGTCCTTCCCCGCAGTGGGAGGCAACGGGAAGCCGAAGAAGACCAGTTCGGGGTGAAGACTCCCTGTCAGGTTGGGAAGGATCCGGGGGTTCACAATCTTGTCCACGTCGTCCTGCCAGGTCGCGGTGCCACCGGGATTCAGCATGAGGTAGACGATGGTGGCGGGGTAACGCCGGAACAGTTCGGTGTGCAGGACCACGACGAGCTGGGCTCCGATGCCAACCGAGTGGCTCGGGTCGCCGAGGGCGGAGGTGTCGGTCCAGATGGGGGCGCCGGGGCTGGGGCCGGTGAGGATGTCGAGGACGGGTCGGACATCGGTGGTCGGACCGGCGCCATCGTCGTCGATCCGTTGCCAGAACCGGCGCAGCGGTGTCCAGCCAGTCACCAGAGGAAGGTTGCGCCAGCGAAGCTCTCCCAGTGCACGGTGGTTGGCACCCAGGAGGAACGCGTCCACGAACTCGGGGTTCGTCGAGATGGCGTGCACCCTGTCGATGGGCAGTTCACCCCCTCCCGGGAGCAGCCAGTCGGGGGAATTCTCCTGCAGAAATGACCACAGGGGGATGTTCAGCTCCAACGCCAGGTCGGGCGGAGCCAGTTCAGGCTGGCGAATGCCCGTGATGCCGTCCAGCACCCTTCCCACCACCACAGGCCGGGCAACCATGGGGTCGATACCCCCCAGAACAGAGTTCGCCAGCGCCCCCATGTCGGCGACGGGGGAACACTCCACTTCCACCGGGGGACGGGCGACTCTGCCGAGGGTGTCCTCGCTGAGCTGCCGCAGGAGCTCCGGCAGATTGCCCACGGACTCCTTGGAGTCCTGTGGCAAGGCCTCCATCGCCACTTCCAGGAAAGCGTTTCCGGCCTGCCGGAGCATGTTGGCACCCTTCTCCCGCGCGGCGGGATCGGATGCAGCCTTCGCCAGCTCATACTGGCCGGGCAGCGGCTCGGGAGGCGGAACGCACTTGGTGGCGGCGGCGTCGATGAGCGCAGGCAGTGACGTGGCACCTGGCCCGGCGACTCGCGCCAGAGCGTTCCGGGGGCGAAGCATGCGGCGCGCACCGGAGGAGAACAGTGCCGGAACGAGACGGGAGGTTCGCCCGGCCAGCCGGTCGAGCGCGACGGCGCCCCCGTCCACGGGGAGCCGTGACAGCATCGGCGCCACGACGGCAAACGCCGCCCTCGGATCCGCCGGCAGTCTGCGGGTCCACAGCCTCCGTGCAGCGTGCAGCCCCAGTGAAAGGTTGCGGACGCGTTCGGCCAGGACGGCGAGTTCGCCGGACTGCTGCGCGGCCCCGGCGGCGATCTTCTCCTGCCAGGCGATGGCCGCCCAGGCCCCCAGCCCGGCCGTGCCGCGGTGGCGGGGATCCACCCGCAGCTGTCGACGCCATCCGCTGACCGGCACCGGGGTCCCAGGTGCCGCCCACGGCTCGTCGAAGCGCGGCAGCCCCAGCACCCACCGCCCCCCGTGCACCTCCGAGAGTTCCGCCAGTTTCTCCACCTCCTCCGCGATGCCGACGTGGTCGGACAGCGGCTCGGAGGGCGGTTTGTCCACCGCACTCAGCGCTCCACCGAGTTGCAGCACCGGGTCGTCACGACCCCGAACGGTGACGACGGCCCTGCCGAACCCGGCGCTCTGGAGCGCCTCCTCCTCTGCCGTCGTCAAGGGTTCCAGCCGTTGCGCAATGGAGCGGAAGTCGTCCGTGTCGTCGCGGGTACGGAAGCTCCAGTGGTCGTGACAGGGAAGTGTGACCTCCGGCGTGCCATCCCTCCAGGCCACCTGCGGCGGGTTGGCGCCTGTGCCGGGGACGATGGCGGGCACGAGCACGGCGGTGTAGGAGGCGTTCGCCGCCAGTTGACGCGGGCTGAGGATCCGGGCGATCGTGGCGCCGGGGATGGCGTGGACGTGCGCCCAGCCGGCTGAGTTCGTGAGGGGGTGCGCCACCAACGCGGTGTTGAGGATCCGTACGGTGGCGCCGTCGACGATCACCTCCTGGCCCGTCGTTCCCACCACCAGGACCAGCCAGGGTCGCAGGAGTGGCTGGTTGCGCAGGGGTGTGTAGCGCCACGGCAGACCGGGGTCGCTGAGTTCGATGTGGGCGACGCGCGTGATCTCTGCGTCGAGCGTTCCGGGCGCCGGCTTTCGACCCACGATGACGCCGGCCTGCAGGGATAAGACATCCTGGGGTCCTGCGAAGAGGAACGGGGCCGACCCGTCACGGGCGGCGCCGTCGTCCAGTGTGACGACGAGCTCGCCCTGCATGCGACCCTCGGCGTACGTCGGACCTGCCAGGGCGCTCACCCCCGACCGCTGCCAGGCAAAGAACGTTTCGGTCATGGCTACAGCCCTCCCAGAGCAACGGGGTGGGCGGCATCCGCGGCGGTCAGGGCCGCGCCACCCACGATGAGGGAGCGGCAGATCGCGGCAGTCGCGGAGCTGTGGTGGGCCCCGTCGGCGGTGGTGACCCAGGGGGGCGGCGTGACCGTCACCCGTACGTCGACATCCACCATGACGGCGGGTCGATCGCGCTGGGCCACCATCCCCAGAACGCCTTCAGGGAACGCAGAGGCGATCAGCAACAGTCCCAGTGAGCTGAACCTGAATTCGCCGCGCACCTTCCGCAGGATCTCGGGTGCCGAGGAGGCGTCATCATCCGGCCCGGAGAGCGTGGATCCCGCGCTGACCCGTATGCCGGCATCCAGGAGGTCGTACGTCGGGCTGGCCAGTGCCTGCGCCTTCGTCAGGGTGATGAAGGAACCGGGGGCAAAGCGGTCGCGTTCCACACCGCTCTTGCCGGGCGCGGTGGCCGTCACCGTCTGCCGGGTGCCGAGCGGCGTACCGTCCACCCGATCCACCGGCAGGCCCAGGGGAACGCGATGCTGCGTCCAGAGCACACCGGACAAGGGAGCGATCACTGCGAAGTCCCCCTGCCGGTCGGGCGTGGACAGCACCACTGAGCGATCTATCCCTCCGATGGCCCGGAGGTTGGTGGGGCCGAACTCCTCCGCCACCAGGACATCCACGGCGCGGCGCGGCGGGATCGCGGGTGGGCTCTCCGGCTCGCCGAACACGAACGTGTGTTCCCAGTCGAAGTCCTTCAGGAATGTTTCGACGGTGATCCTGCCGTGAATCGTCACGGGTCCGGGCCCATCGAGTTGTCCCTCGAAACGGACCCCTGCGAAGGTATGGCCGAGGAATTTCACTTCCAGTCCGCCCACCACGTCAGCGTTGATGTGGAACGGCGTGAACTGGATGATGGCGTCGAGCCCGAGGTAGCCAGACGCCGAGGCAATACCCGCATCGATGCCCACCTCCAGCCGACCACCGAACTGCAGGGTGTTGGATGTGGCGGCGAGGTAGCCCTCCGCTCTGAACGTCAGGCCCGGAATGGGTACGTCCAGTGCCATGCCCAGACGGTTCAGAGGTCTGATCTTCGCGGGCTCGGGCGAGAAACCGGGATAGAAGCCGCCGAGGGAGAGCACGGTGTAGGGGCTTGCGCCCCAACTGATGGCGAAGGCCAGGTCGCCGTAGATGGTCAGGATCCCCAGCACACCGCTGTCAACGAGCGACGCGTCCACCGTCGCAGTCCGGGCGGGGAAGTCGAGCACGCCCAGGATGTCGGCACGGATCTGCACCACCGCCGGAATGCCAGCACGCACCGAGCCGACGAGCGCGATCACCGGTCCCGGTAGCTGGATCAGGACAGCCAGGTCGACCGATGCAAACCCCGCACCGGCAACCTCCAGCCACGAGAGACGGAACGTGGGCCCCATCACCGCGCTGCCGTCCCGCGGCGGGAACAACTGGTCGACAGCGATCAGTGCGGCGGTGGCCGAGGGACCGATGTCCAGCGGGAAGAGCACCGCCGCCAGCGTGCCCTCGCGGAGTTTCGCTGCCATCGCATCCCGGTCGATGGCTCGTTCCACCCCCACAAGCCCGCCGATCCGGCTGATCTGGAACCCGAAACCGAACTGGAGCCCCGGTGTGAAACCGGCGGCGAAGACGGCCAGGAAGGACGGCCCCCCCTCAGGGGTGCGAGCAAGACTGGCCAGGGCAGCCACCTCAATGACACCGATGCTGGCGCTGATGACACCGGCGACGCCGGTGTCGGTCACCCGCAGCGCCCCGTTGCCCTTCACGGGGCCGGCTTCCAGCTTGGCCTGGAACGTGTCCGGCGGCATGGGGCCGATCGCGATCAGCGCACCACCACGCGGATCCGCCAGCCGCGCGGCCGGGGACGTCACACTCAGAAACAGTGGGCCGAGCGTTGCCTCGGCATGCAGTTGGTACGCATCCATCAGGCCGGTCTGCTTGGCCTGGTTCGTGAGTTCTTCGATGGGCACCATGTCCAGGGCGCGGTCGATGAGGTCGTCCTTGATGGCCTCCAGCCGTTGCTGGTAGTCGCGGATCGCCTGGTCGATGCTGGCTGCGTTGGTGTCGACGGCGTTGTCGAGGGTCTGTGCGGCCTGAACCAGCCCGGCCACTCGGGGATCGACGGCGGACAGCAGCCCCGCCACGATTCCGGCATATTCAGTGGCCCGCATGCTTCCCCCCCGGTAGCGTGCTGCGTCGTCGCGTACTCCGACTCCTGTGCGCTGGGGAGGCCCAGCTCGTGACCATCGTGAACCGTACAACGGACCAATATTAGATCCATGTATTTGGTCATGGCAAGGGCCAGTATTCAACCGCCCGTCGCTGCTCAGCCGTAGGTGTCGCGGGGACCGCGGCCGTCGCGCACGGAGCGGAGTCCCTTCTTCCAACTGCGCTGATTCGGGGCGCGGATGTCAATGCGCTTGACCGTCTGCTCCCCCAGATCCTTGTTCAACCGGGCGACCAGTGCAGCAGCGGAGAACTTCATGCCCGTGGCCCACGCGGTGGAGTCACATTGCACCGTGAGGACGCCGTCGACGAAGTTCACGGGCTGGCTGTGCTCCGCATTGTCGGCGCCCACGAGGTCCGGCCAGTTCCGCAGGACCGTGGACAACGAGATCCGCTTCACCCACCCTCGCCTGCTGCTGACCTGACTCAGGACGCTTCCGAGCGACTGCGGATCGCGGTCGTCAGGACGGGCGCCGGAGCGCTGCTCCTCGAACTGGCCGAACCGTCGGCGCTTCATCGAGGAAGCCGGTGGCGGCATCGCAGGTAGCAACGGTGCGTTGCGGGCAGTCTGGCGGGCGATTTCGCTGGCGAGGTCCAGGCCTGTGGGGTCGTGGGGCTCGGTGGCGAACGAGTCGGCGTCGCTGCTCTCCGGGTCTGTGGGTGGCACGGTGTCACTCATCAACGCTCTCCTCCCACACTCGTCCGGCGTCCACACGAAAGCGACGCTCGGACGGGAACCCGGGGACGTCGGCGCCGACGGCGGCGGTGATGAGCACTTGCTCGGCATCGACGATGGCCCCGGCCAGCCGGTCGCGGCGGGAGGTGTCCAGCTCGGCAAAAACGTCGTCCAGGACGAGCACCGGCTCCGTGCCGTCGTCGCGCACCAACTCGAAACCGCCCAGGCGCAGCGCAAGCGCCAACGACCAGCACTCCCCGTGCGACGCATACCCCTTCGCGGGGAGTTCACCGACGAACAAGTCGATGTCGTCTCTCTGCGGCCCCACGAGCGTGACACCGCGGTTCACCTCGTCGCTCCGGCGCGCCTCCATGGCAGAGAGCATGCGTTCCTGAAGTGTTGCGCGGACGTCGTTGCTGTCGGTGACACCCTCGAGGTCCAGACCCGTCTTGTAGGTCGCTTCCACCCGGTTGTTGACGGGCGCGATGGTCTCGTAGGCGCGTTGGACGTGGGGAAGCACGTCGGCGAGAGTGTCGAGGCGGGCGTGCAGGAGCTCGGCACCGACGGTGGCGAGCTGCTCGTTCCAGGCCGCCAGTGTGGTGTCGGCGTCCCCGCCCGAGGGGCGCATCGATCGACCGGCCATGGACTTCAGGAGGGCGTTGCGCTGCTTGAGTACCCTGTCCAGGTCCTGCCGGCTCCCGGCCATGCGTGGCCACCGGGTCACGACGAGGGAGTCCAGCCAGCCGCGCCGGTCGGAGGGGTCGCCGCGCACTATGGCAAGGTCGACGGGCGAGAAGACGACGGTCCTCAGGGCACCGACCATGTCGCGGGGGCGGGCCACGGGTGCCCGGTTGAGGCGGGCGACGTTGGAGCGACCGTGCGCCACCTCCATCTCCACGGAGATGATGCGGGGGTCGTCGTGGGCGGCCTGGACCTTGGCGCGCAGGATCGCGGAGTCGCAGCCTGCGCGGATCAGGGGCGCCGTGGACGCGACGCGGTGCGAGGTCATGGTTGAGAGGTACTCCACGGCCTCGACGAGATTGGTCTTGCCCTGCCCGTTGGAGCCCACGAACACGTTCACCCCGGGCGACAGCTGCAGGCTGGCGGTGGTGTAGTTGCGGAAGTCCGTCAAGGACAGTTCGGTCACGAACATGGTGCCTCGATCCTAGGCGGTGGCACTGCGGGTGCTGAATCGCAGCGGCAACGGACTGCTTCTGGCCTGACGGGGCGTGTGGTTGTGTTGCCTGGGGCCGCCTGTGAGGGGCAAACGGCGATGTATCGAAGGCGACAGCGCTACGGCCACGGGCTTGTCCGTAGGGATGCAGCCCATCCCCCCGTGGGGCGGCTTGCCTCGTCAGCCAGCAGCGGGTTCGTCAGGCTCGAGGAGGCCGCGGATGTCCTCAGCCGACAGGGGGGCCGAGATGTTGGAGGTCTGACCGACGACGGCGTCGAAGAGGTCGCGTTTGCGCTCCTGCAGCGCCACCACCTTCTCCTCGATGGTGTCGGCGCTGACGAGCCGGTACACATTGACGGGTTTGTCCTGGCCGATGCGGTGGGCGCGGTCGATGGCCTGGGTCTCGGCCGCAGGATTCCACCAGGGGTCGAGGATGAACACGTAGTCGGCTTCCGTCAGCGTCAGACCAAAACCCCCGGCCTTGAGGCTGATGAGGAAGACGGGGGCGTCGCCCTCACGGAAGGATCGGATGCGCTCGGCGCGGTTGCGGGTGCGGCCGTCAAGGTACTCGTAGGCCACGCCCTCCTCCGTCAAACGCTGCTTGACCAGCGCGAGGAAACCGGTGAACTGGCTGAACACCAGTGCCCGGTGCCCCGTGGAGGTGGCCTCCTCCATGAGCTCCAGCAGGGCGTCGATCTTCGCGGAGACTGCCGGGTAGGTGGGGTCCACGAGCGACGGGGCGAGGCTGAGCTGCCGCAGAAGCGTCAGCGAACGCAGGATGGTGATGCGGTTCCGGTTCATGTCACCGACAAGGCCCAGCACTTTCTGGCGCTCCCGCGTGAGGTGGCGGTCGTAGAGCTTGCGGTGCGCCGACGACAACGGCACGGGCACCACCTGCTCCTGCTTGTCGGGCAGTTCAGTGGCAACAGCGGCCTTGGTGCGACGCAACATCAGGGGGCGGATCCGACGGTGCAGGCGGGCGAGAGCGTCGGAGTCTCCGCCCTCGATGGGTTTGCGGTACAGCTCCGCGAACCGTTTCGGGTCAGGGAACAGGCCCGGTGCCGTGATCGACAGGAGCGACCACAGGTCCATGAGGTTGTTCTCCAAGGGGGTGCCCGTCAGCGCGATCTTGACGCGAGCCCGCAACCGACGCACCGCCTGGTAGGCCTTGGACGAGGAGTTCTTCACGAATTGCGCCTCGTCGAGGAGTACCGCTGACCACGTCAGATCCAGGTAGGCATCGGCCTCCAGCCGCAGCAATGTGTAGGAGGTCAAGACGATGTGGGCCCCGTCGACGGTGTCGGCCAACGGCACCCCGCGACGCTTGTCGGTGCCCGTGATGGTGACCACCTTGAGGTCCGGCGTGAACCGGGCGGCCTCTGCCTCCCAGGTCCCCAGCACGGATGTGGGTGCGACGACGAGCAGTGGCCGGTCCAGTTCGCCCGCCTCCAGGGCGGCCTGCGCCATCGCCAACGACTGGAGTGTCTTACCCAGACCCATCTCGTCCGCCAGTACCCCACCGAGTCGGGTCTTCCACAGGAAGCTCAGCCAGGCGAAACCTTCTCGCTGGTAGGGGCGCAGGGTGGCGTTCACGCCGGCGGGGGGTTCCACGTGGTCGAGTTCGGTGTGGTCGAGCAACGCACCCACGGCGGACTGCCACGCGGAGGACTGCTGCGCGACAACGCCCAGCTCCACCAGTTCCTCCCAGAGGCCGGCGTGCTCGGGCCTCAACTGGAAGGTGTCGCCGTCGTTGTCGACGAGGACACGCGCCTCCTCGATGAGGGCGCGCAGCTGCTCGAGTTCCGGCGCATCCAGCATGAACCAGGTGCCCGAGTCGAGGATGAGGTGGTCACGCCCGGCGGCAAGCGCCTGGAACAGTGGTGCGAACGGCACCTTCTCCCCCGCCACTGTGACGTCGACGGCGAGGTCGAACCAGTCGCCCTTGGCGGAGTCCTCGATGCTGAGCGAGATGGTCGGGGCCTCGTCGGCATGGGTGAACGTGGGTGCCTCGCTGCCGGTCTCGACCACCACGTCGTCCCGTTCCTCGAGCGCGGGCAGAACGTCATCGACGAACGTGATGAGCGGGAGGCCCGTCAGGCTCGCCTCGTGGAGGACAGGCAGACCCCGCCCGTCGACACCACGCCACGGACCTGGGCGGATGCTCCCGGCCAGTTCCTGCTCGGCGACTCGATCGCGCAGCGGCGCCTCGGAACCGGTGGGGTGCAGGGCGAGGTCATGGGGTCGATCGTCGAGGAGGTAGCGGAACCCCCACTGCACGAGCGCGGAGTAGCCGTCGAACGTGACGGTGCAGCGCAGCAGCGGCGGCTGCGCCTCCGGAAGGGTCACGTCCTCTGCGACGACCACCTCGAACTGTTCCCGGAGCCTCGGCAGGTAGCCGGTGGCGAAGATACCGACGTCGTGGGAGGGGATCTGCATACCGCCGCTGCTGAACAGGGTCTGCTCGGACTGTGACAGCGTGTGCGTCAGTGGTGCCAGCAGAAAGCGTTCGCGGGTGCGTACGGCGACGCCGTGCGCAGGGTTCCCCAACAGGTTCTGCCATGTGAACGGGAAGGTCTCACCGTCGACGCGGAGTTCCGGCGTGAGAGTCACCCCGTCCTGCGTGCCGTCGACAGCGAACGTCAGCTCGGCCGGGATCTCGAGCAACTCCGGTACAGGAAGCCGGGTCCGGTGGGGCCCCTCCCCCGGAAGCAACTCGATCCCGGCCGCAACCGCCTGCCTCAGGAGAGCCCACATGTCGGGTGGCAATGAGCGGAGCGGCAGCCGGGCGGGGGTGCCGTAGTGCAGATCGGAGCGGTGCGCGGCCCTCAGTGCGTTGACGAGTTCCAACTGGGTGCGGTCGATTCCCTCGCGGGTGAGTTTGAGGTCACTCCAGGAGGCACCGGTCCTGATCCAGCGCTCCTTGCCCCATCGCAAAGGCGTCAGGCCAGGCCCATGGCCGTCGTCGTCCACCTGGAGCGCGAGGCGGATGCCGTCCGGCCCGGACGCACTCACCTGCACAACGGGGTCGAGGGCCCGACGCCAGTGCGGCACAGTGCGTCGCCCCTGGCTGGTGCGGACATGGATCAGGAGGGCGGCGGCGTGCTTGCAGGCATGGCCGATAGGGCAGGCACAACGAGAAGTCAGGGTGTGGGCCTGCGACTCCCGCACCACCGACACCCGGTAGGAGCGGTAGCCGGAGCCACGAACCTGCGCCGAGATGAGTTTTTCCGCGGACAGGATGCTGCCCACACGGTCCTGGGCAGCGTAATCGCGGCCCCTCTCATACGTCTGTGTCCCGAAGAAACGCACGAGGTCGGCCTCAGTGGGTTCGAGGACCCACGGCGGAATGTTTTTTATCAAGTGCGCAATGATAGTCGACGTGCGCGGGATCGCCCCCACGGGCAGCACCGGGGTTGTCCCATGAGACCGTCCTCACGCAGAAGATGAGGTCCGGATCGGCAACCACGCCTCAACCGCACCCGATAATCGCTTGAGGTCGCGTCGCCCTGATGTTCCCCAGGACTCAACTGGGGAGGCGCATCAGCATGATGACGTGCCGGTAATCCAACAGCTGCTCGCCGTCCATGCTTGCCAACCCCGTGATGAGGCACGGCTTTCCCGGTGCCGTGAAGGCGAAGTGTGCGAAAGGCGCATCGATCGAGTTCAGTGCGTCCAGCAGGTAGTGGGGGTTGAAACCGGCGGCCGTGATCGACTGCTCGTCGGTGGTCACCTCCACCTCGGCGGCGATGGCTTCGGAAGCCTGCGCCTGGTCGCCGGTGGCAGCCTCCAGGGCAATGTGGTCCTCGTTGATGATCATGCGCAGCGGGGTGTTGCGCTCCGCCACCAGGGAGACCCGCTTCACGGCGGCGAGCAGGTCGGCCGTGGAGACGCGGACCGCGACAGTCGCGTCGACGTCCATGAGGTGACGCACCTTGGGGAACGCCTGGTTCAGAAGTCGGGTGGTCGCCTCACGGGTGCCCTTGACACCCTGACCGATGAATCCGGCCAGGCCTTCACCCTCGGACTGCGTGGTGGACAGGGACACGGTCACCTTGTCGCCGGACGTGAGGGACTTGGCCGTATCGGCCAAGACCTTGCCCGGGACGAGGACGGCACCCTCCACCGACGGGGAGGATGGCTTCCAGTTGATCTCCTTCAGCGCCATCCGGTAACGGTCGGTGGCGAGCAGCGAGAGATGGTCGCCGTTGATCTCCACGCGGACGCCGGTGAAGACGTTGAGCAGTTCGTCGCGGCCGGCGGCGACGACCACCTGGGAGACGGCCTTCTCGAACACGTCGGCTGCCACCTCACCGGTCTGCGACGGCATCTCCGGGAGACTGGGATAGTCCTCCACCGGCAACGTCTGCAGCGTGAACCGGGCGGAGCCGCAGGTCAACTCCACCTTCGAGTGGTCGGCGTTGAGCTCAACAGGCTTGTTGGGCAGCGAGCGTGCAATGTCGGCGAGCAGACGGCCCGACACCAGGACGGTGCCCTCGTCGCTGACCTCGGCCGGCATGCTGACCTTCGCCGACGTGGTGGAGTCGAAGCTGGACAGCGTGACGGCATCACCTTCAGCCTCAATCAGCAGACCCGCGAGGATCGGTGCTGTCGGCCGGTTCGGCAGGCTGCGAGCCACCCAGGCCACCGCGTCGGCCAGCGCATCGCGCTCCACTCGGATCTTCACGTCGTCGGCTCCTCATTTGTTCGATGGCATCACGCGCACACGGCGTGGGGCTGTTCGCGGGACAGCATACCGGCTGGCAGCGTGCCCCAGTGGCGGCGGGTTCAGTCCATCGCGATGGACTCGAGAATGTTCATCCGGGACGCGCGACGAGCCGGGCCGATGGCGGCCAGAACCCCGAAGAGCGCCGCGACCACCACGTACAGGGCCAGCTGCCACCACGAGATGGAGAGCTCCGTGATGCCGCTGTCCCGCAGCAGGCGAACCAGCACGACGCCGAAGCCAAGCCCCAGCGCCACTCCGAGCAGGGATCCGAGGACTGCCACCACGACACTCTCCAGCCTGATGACGCGACGCAGCTGTGGTCGGGTCATCCCGACTGCCCGCAGCAGACCGATCTCCCTCGTTCGTTCCATGACGGAGAGCCCGAGGGTGTTGACGATGCCGAGCACCGAAATCACGATGGCCAGGGCCAGCAGCGCGTTGATGACGGCAAAGATCTGGCCGAACTGGCCCACGAGGCTGTCGGCGTACTCAGCGTTGTCGGTGACGACGACCGTGGGAAGGTCGGCGGCAGCCTTCTCCAGCCCGGCGCGCACAGCCTCGTGGTCAGCGCCGGGGGCGACCTTGATCTTGGCCACCGACACCAGGCTGGCATCCGCCACCTGCTCAAACGTCCCCATGTTAACGATGATGCTGGCGCGCTGGCTGGGGTCCGAATCGCCGTCGAAGATTCCGGTGACGAGCAGTTCGATCGTGCCGCCCTTGAGGGTGGGAAGGGTGAACGTGCGCCCCAGGGGCAGGTCGAGAGCACGCGACTCGTCCATGGAGAGCAACGCAGAGCCGCCCTCGGGGTTCAGTTGGCCCGCGAGAACATCGAGTGCGGTGCCCTCGGTGACGCCGTCCGGGGTGGTGCCGGTGACGAACACCGGTTCCCCGTCCACCACGGAGGGGCCGTTGGAGAACGTCCAGACCTTCTCCACGCCCTCCACCTTGGCGGCGGCGTCGGCGACCTTGCGGTCGAAGGGTCGGAAGTTGACGGGCGACATGAGGAAGTCACCGCGCTGGGTGTCGGTGAGACCGGCGCGCACAGACGTGGTGGTGCTGCTGGCGAGGATGGTGACGGTGGTCACCAGTGCCAGCCCGATCGTCAGGGTGGATGCCGTGGCAGCGGTGCGACGCGGCTGGCGCGTGGCGTTGCGCTCCGCGATCTTGCCGACCTCACCGAACATCACCTTGTAGAGCCGCCCGAACAACCACACGATGGGGCGACCGATGACGGCCGCGGCCAGGACGCATCCGATCAGGACCGCCACGCAGCCCACACCTGCCCAGACCAGCGGCTGGGGCAGGCCGTCGAACAGGACCCCGCACACGACGGAGGCCGCACCGAGGATGATGAGGGCGAACCCAATGTGGACGCCGGTGCCCATGGCTTCGGTGGGCGCTGCGGCGGCTGTCATGGCCTCCACCGGCCGGGTGGCCGACGCCTTTCGCGCAGGGGCCCACGCCGCAAACATCGTGATGATGAGTGCCAGGACGTACGACGTGGCGACGGCCTGCCACGTGAGGGTGGGGACCGACGTGCCGATGTCGATGCCGAAGAACCCCAGGGACAGCCCGATCAGGGCGGTCAGCCCGTAGCCGGCGGCGATGCCGATGGTTGCCCCCACGAAGCCGATGACGGCGGCCTCCAACAACACCGAGTTGCGCACCTGGTTCCGTTTGGCCCCGAGAGCGCGCAACAACGCGAGCTCACGGCTCCGCTGGGCCACGAGGATCGAGAACGTGTTGAGGATCAGCAGCGACGCAACGACCAGCGCGATGGCGGCGAACACGAGGAGGAACGTGTTGATGAACGACAGGCCTATGGAGAGTTGCTTCTCGAGTGTGTCGGCCTGTTCCTGGCCGGAGACGGCAGTCAGGCCTTCCGGCAGCAGCTTCGAGACCTCGGTGGTGATCTGCTGGGCGTCGGCGCCGGGGGCCGTGGCGATCCAGGCGGCGCTGTAGTCCTTGGCCCCGTCGAGAACCAGATCACGCATTTCGTCGAGTGTGAAGAAGAGGTAGCTGGCCCCCGCAGTGGCCCCCGAGCCGAATGTGGCCGTGCCGACGATCGTGTACGTGCGGATCCCGTTTTTGGGGGTGGAAACCTTGAGCCTGTCCCCGACGGCGTAGCCACCGCGTTCCATGGTGCTGGGGTCGATGGCCAGTTCGTCGCCCTTCTCGGGTGCCCTTCCATCAATGACCCGGGCACCCTCCGCCCCACCCGCAGCGGGTGTGGTGTACCAGTTGGTCCCGATGCCGGGGGCGCCCCCGAACGCCAACACCTTCCCATCCTTGTCCAACGGGTAGAGGCCGGTACTCATGACGACGCCGGTCGCTTCCACCACCCCGTCGAGCGCGGAGATCTTCTCGAGCAACTCCGGAGTCACGGTGGCCTGCGGACCCGTGGAGGTGTCGTTGAAAGCCCCGCCCCCGGAGGAGACGTTGACGTCGGCGATGCCGGACTTCAGGATCGAGTTGAAACTCGACCCCAACAGGTTCGTGAACATCAGCGAACCCGAGACGAAGGCAATGCCGAGGACGATGGAGAAGGCGCTCAGCAGGAGGCGGAGCTTGCGTCCCATGAGGGAGCGCCACGTGGCATGCAGCATGTCAGTTCAGGATCGCGCGGCGCGGAGTGGTCTGCTCGAACTCGTCGTTGTCCTCGAGTTCGGTCTCCTCCGGCGCCCCACTGCCATCGCGAAAGATTGCGTGTTCGGGGTGGCTGCCGCGGGTCCCATCGCCATCGGTTTCGACCACGTCGTCGCTGGGGCTGTGCGGGGAAGAGGGGACTCCCACGAGGCTATCGGTCTTCCATTCAACGAAACTGGCGGAGCCGTCGGGCTCCTTGCCATTGACCGACTGCTCTGCCTCCGCCAGCCTGTCGTGGCGGGGGTAAATCCTGGCCATCGTCTGCAGCAGTTCGTCCTGGGTGGCGTTGCGGAGTTCCTCGATGATGTGGCCGTCCGAGAGAAACACCTGGCGGTCCGCGTAGCTGGCGGACAGCGCGTCATGGGTCACCATCACCACGGTTTGGCCGAACTCGTCGACGCTGCGGCGCAGGAACGACAGGACCTCGGCGGCAGCGGTGGAGTCAAGGTTGCCGGTGGGTTCGTCCCCGAACACGATGTCGGGGCGGTTCATCAGGGCGCGGGCACAGGCCACGCGTTGCTGCTGCCCACCGGAGAGTTCCGAGGGTTTGTGTGTGAGGCGGTTCCCCAGGCCAAGGACGCTGACGATGCGGTCGAACCACTCCTGGTCGACCTTTTTGCCGGCAATGGCAAGCGGCAGGACGATGTTCTCCTGCGCCGACAGGGTGGGAACCAGGTTGAACGCCTGGAAGATGAACCCGATCCGGTCCCGCCGCAGCTCGGTCAGCGGGCCGTCCTTCAGGGACGCCACATCGGTGTCGCCGATGAAGACGGAGCCTGATGTTGGGGAGTCGAGTGCAGCCATCAGGTGCATCAACGTCGACTTCCCCGAGCCGGAGGGCCCCATGATGGCGGTGAACTCGCCGCTGATCACTTCGAAGTCGACATCGTCGAGGGCAACGACTTCGGCTGAGCCGGTGCCGTAGTGCTTCGACAATCCGATGGCATGCGCTGCGATGGTCACGGCGCAACGCTACCAGCGGCCCCGCAGCCGCTGAGCGTCTGTTCTTTCCCCATTTTCGTTCGGGTCTGACTTTGAAGAACATGAGGAGAGTTGTAAGTCAGTAGAGGTCATAGCTTCTGTGAATCCTGTGGGGAACTCGTCGAGCCGCTAGTCGCGCCAGAGATGGCCATGTGGACTCGTCGGGGAGAACCACAAACTACACGGGGAGGATTTGTGGGTAACTCCCCCGGGCACCGTGCCATCTGGAGTTCCAGCGCACCGTCCACAGGCGTATCGGCACAACATGTGGACAAGTCGGGGCCACAGAGCACCAGCAGTGGAGATTTCGTCGTCGGGGTCGCCCACAGGTCCGGGGCGCCGCAGTTGATCACACGTGTCTGGGCACGTCGATCTGGTCCATCACTGGGGAGAAGACCCTCTGGCGTTCCCTGATGCATCGCCCCCCCCGGGAACGGGAAGTGGCGACGGCGGGGGGACTGTCGGGGCGGGCGGTGGCCCGGTTCAGGACTGTTTGATGCGGTTGGTGAGTTCGGTGACCTGGTTGAACAGGTCCCGGTCCACACCCATTTTCTCGTTGATCTTGCGGACCGAGTGCAGCACCGTGGTGTGGTCCCGGCCGCCGAACTTGGCGCCGATCTTCGGCAGCGACATCTCCGTCAGCTCCCTGCACAGGTACATGGCGATCTGGCGTGCCGACGCGATGGTGGCCACCCGGCTGGCACCGGTGAGCTCATCGAGGGAAATGTTGAAGTAGGTGGAGGTGGCGTTCATGATTGAGTCCGCATCCACGCGCACCTCACCACCGTCGCGTACGAGGTCCTTGAGTACGTCCTCGGTCAGCTGGATGTCGATTTCCTGCCGGTTGAGGCTGGCGAGTGCAGCGACCCTTGTGAGGGCCCCTTCCAGCTCGCGGATGTTGGTGGTGATCCTCGAAGCGATGAACTCCAGCACCTGCGTGCCGGCTGTGAGACGCTGCCAGGCGGCCTTCTTGCGGAGGATTGCGATGCGGGTCTCGAGGTCGGGTGGCTGGATGTCTGTCATCAGCCCCCACTCGAAGCGTGATCGAAGACGAGGCTCCAGGGCTTCCAGCAGCTTGGGCGGCCGGTCGGATGTCATCACGATCTGCTTCTGCGCGTTGTGGAGGGTGTTGAACGTGTGAAAGAACTCCTCCTGCGTCTGGATCTTCGATTCCAGGAACTGGATGTCATCGACCAGCAGGATGTCGACGTCGCGGTAGGAGCGACGAAACTCGGCGGTGCGGTTGTCGGAGATGGCGTTGATGAAGTCGTTCGTCAGTTCCTCGGTGGAGACGTACTTCACACGCAGGTTGTCGTAGTAGGCATTCACGTAGTGCCCAATGGCGTGCAGCAGGTGTGTCTTGCCCAGCCCGGAGGGGCCGTAGATCATCAACGGGTTGTATGACTTGCCGGGCTGTTCCGCCACGGCAGCGGCGGCGGCGTGCGCGAAACGGTTGGAGGAACCTGCCACGAACGACTCAAACGTGTAGCGGGGATTCAGTTTCACGGGTTCGGCGTTGGTGCGTGCGCGGGGTAGGAGCGGGACGGGAACGTTGTCCGCCTCGAACACCTCTGCTGAGGCCTCAGGTGTGTCGGGCACCAATGTCGCGTCGATCATCACGGCGAGGTGCGTCGCGCGGCCGGCGTGCTCACTGAGCCGACGCTCGATCTCGCTGCGCAGTTTGGACTCGACGCGTTCGCGTGTTGTCTCGTCAGGGACGGCCAGCATGAGCGTGGTGCCATGCATCGCCAGGGGTTTGGTGCGCCGGAGCCATGCACGAGTGGGTATGTCGGCAGCATTGACGACTTCTTCCCACAGGCCAACAAGCTCAGGGGTAGGGACTTCGCTCACCAGACCCCTTCCAGCTCCAGACGCGACGGGGTACGACCCCCGAGAAATTCTTCCACATAGTTTTCCACAGCGGGGTACAACTTGCCCATTCGGGGTCCTCTAGGGGTCCGGTCCTGTGGATAACAACAGCTCAAGGCTACGAAAGTAGTGCCCAGAGCAGGGACGTGCAACATTTTCCGATGATTCACCGGTGTGTCGCGTGGACTACGTCGATGTAATTTGCTGTGTTGGCTGGTCGGCCGCCCGCGGTTTGTCCAAGTGACGACTGTGCACGTATCGTTGACCAGTCGCTGTCCATTGGACGGCGGCTACTTCCCCTGCCCAATCCCTGGGCAAGTTCCGACAAGATTCCTCGAGGGAGTCAATCCGATGACCAAGCGTACGTTCCAGCCGAGCAACCGCCGCCGTAGCCGCACCCACGGTTTCCGTGCCCGCATGCGCACCCGCGCAGGCCGCAGCATCCTCGGCGCCCGCCGCCGCAAGGGCCGCGTCGAACTGGCCGGCTGAGCCCCAGCCCGTGTTGCCAGGCGCCCGACGATTGAGGAGACCCGCGGAATTCAGCGCGGTCTTCTCATCCCGGGTGCGGGCAGCCAGTCCGAGCGTCGTCGTGCACGTGGCCCGGCCCGAGGTCGACACACCACCCGAATCCACCCGGGTGGGTTTTGTCGTGTCGAAAAAAGTCGGCAATGCGGTGCACCGCAACCGTGTCAAGCGCCGGCTCCGACACATGGTGCTGAACCAACCCACTCCCTTCGGTGCCGATGTGGTGGTGCGGGCCTTGCCTCCTTCCGCCATGGAGCCGAACCGGTTGGACGAGGACTTCGCCAGCGCCTGGCGTCGCGCCTTCCTGAAGGCGTCGTCATGCTGAAGTGGCCCCTCATCTGGTTCGTGAAGCTCTGGCGGAGGGTGATCTCACCCGGCTATGGCGACGTCTGCAAGTTCCATCCCAGCTGCTCCACCTACGGACTGTGTGCGCTTGAGGTGCACGGCGGTATCCGGGGGTCGTGGCTGATCCTCCGACGCCTCGCACGGTGCCACCCGTGGTCCGAGGGTGGCGTCGACTACGTCCCCGGTACCCCCGAGGCCCGCCTGTGGGCCGCACAAGAAACATCCACTTCCCCATCGGGCACAACGCGTCCCGAGTACTCCGCTACTGAGGTTGCCCCGTGATTGACCTGCTGATTCCGCTAGCGATACCCATCTGGGACACCATCTACGGTGCCCTGTCGACGATGATGCAGCCGATCTACTGGGCCGTGTCCGGGATTTTGGTGCTTTTCCACTCCCTCTGGACGCCAGTGTTCGGCAAGGACTCGGGCGCCACGTGGGCGCTGGCCATCATCTCGATGACGGTCCTCATTCGGACGCTGTTGATCCCCCTGTTTGTGAAGCAGATCAACTCGGCTCGCAACATGCAGTTGCTGCAGCCGAAGATTCAGGCGCTGCAGAAGAAGCACGGCTCCGATCGCCAGAAGCTGGGCGAGGAGCAGATGAAGCTGTACAAGGAGGAGGGCGTGAACCCCGCCGCCTCCTGCGTCCCGCTGCTGATCCAGATGCCGATCCTTCTCTCACTGTTCCGTGTGCTGCAGGGTGTGGCCGACAAGACCCCTCGTGGCCACTTTTTCAAGACCAACCCCGATCTCTCCGCGTCGTTGCGCAATGCCGAGCTCTTCGGAGCCGGGCTCTCGGATCGCATTCCGAACGGTTTCCCCCCGATCGGCCCCACCCAGATCATGGGTGTCCTCCTCGTCATCGCCATGGTGACCACCCTGTTCATCACCCAGCTGCAGCTGATGCGCAAGAACATGCCGCCCGAGGCCCTCACCGGTCCGTTGGCACAGCAGCAGAAGATGATGCTCTACATCTTCCCGATCATGTACCTCTTCTCCGGTGCGGTCATCCCCATTGGCGTGCTCATCTACTGGCTCACCACCAACCTGTGGACGATGGTCCAGCAGGGCCTGCTGATCCGGAACAACCCGGCACCCAACACGCCGGCGTTCGTGGACTGGGAAGAGCGCATGCGCGCCAAGGGCAAGGATCCAGCGGAAGTCATGGCGGCCAAGCAGGCCAAGCGTCGTCGCACCAAGGCAGCCAAGACCACCTCCCGTCCCGTCGCGGGCGCAGCCTCCCCCGGATCACCCTCCGAGGTCGAGGACACGGACGAGGCGAAGCCCACCGTGTCGCGCCAGCAGGTGACGCGCAGTACTGTGCGAACCGTCGACGGCAAGTCCGTGGTGACACGGCAGCAGCCGCGTTCCACCAGCCGAGCCACACGCAAGAAGAAGTGACGAGCGAAGGACAACTGGCTTCATGACTGAGAACAACCTCACCCCCGCCGCCGAGACCGACCCCCCGGTGAGCGAGACCAAGAGCCCGACGAGCGAGACCAAGCCGAGCAGCGCCGAGGAGGTCCTTCTGGGCGAGGGCGACCTGGTGGCCGACTACCTCGAGGAGTTCCTCGACATCGCCGACCTTGACGGTGACATTGAGAACTCCGTCGTCAATGGGCGGGCCCATGTGGTGATCGACACCGACGACACCCGACTCGTGGGCAAGGAGGGCGAGGTGCTGGAGGCGCTCCAGGAGCTCTGCCGCCTCGTCGTCATGACCGAGACGGGAAACCGTTCACGGCTCACGCTGGACGTGGCCGGGTACCGCGCACGCCGCCGCATTGAACTGGTGGCCATCGCCAAGGACGCCATCGCCGAGGTCACCGAGAGCGGCGAAAGCGTCCGCATGGCGCCGTTGAACGCCTACGAACGCAAGATCGTGCACGACGAGGTGGCTGCAGCCGGTCTCGTCAGCGAGTCCGAGGGCGAGCCGCCCCACCGTCGGGTGGTTGTCTCCAAGTGAGCTCCGACGCGCCGCAGGATGGACCCGTCAGCGACGGCCTCGACCCGGAAACGGTCGAGGCCGACGCGCGTGCCGCCCTGCACGCGCGTTTTCCGGAGGCGGCTGAACAGCTGGACCGCTACGTCGCCATCCTGCGCAGCAAGGGCATCGAATGGGGCCTCCTGGGGCCTCGCGAGGGCGACAAGCTGTGGAGCCGTCACGTGTCCAACTCGCTGGCGATCGTGGACGTGTTGGGGCAGGGAATTGACGTCGCAGACGTCGGGTCCGGGGCCGGGCTCCCGGGCATCCCCGTGGCCATCGTCCGACCAGACGTCTACGTCACCCTCCTGGAGCCTCTCCTGAGGCGGACCACCTTTCTCGAGGAAACCGTCGAAAAACTCCTCCTCCGCAATGTGCGCGTCGTCCGGCTGCGTGCAGAGGATTGTGACGAGCAATTCGACGTCGTCACCTGCCGCGCTGTTGCGCCATTGGAGAAGCTGCTCCGGTGGACCACTCCCCTGTTCTACCCCGCCGGTGAGCTCGTGGCGCTGAAGGGTTCCAGCGCAGAACGGGAAGTGTCCGAAGCGGGCTCACTCCTGTCGCGTTCCAGACTGCGCGCCGAGATCCTCGAGGTGCGGGCCGCGCCCGACGTCGAGGGCACCCGAGTCATCAGGGTCACCACCAAAACTGAGACATGTCGTTAAAGCGACAAAGAAATGTTTCACGTGAAACGCTGCGCCTGACGACCCCCGCCGGCCCACCGGGCGGAGGCTCGGCGGGTGGTGCATGGCTGGTACGCCCGCATCTCCGTGTCGAAGCCCCCCGCCGTGGTCTCCTCGCGTCGTGGGGTGATCCGTGAATCCAGGAATACCACGGCGGATCCCCCGGTTCTTCGCCACTCGTCCCGCAGCATGGTCCTAGAGAGCGTGGTCCCAGAGAACTGAAAGGGGCAGGGGCTGGACCGAGCGCCGGTGCCGCAGAAATACCGCCTGTCGTCACTGGAAGCCGCGGAGACTCCTCGACCCTTGGGCAAGGCCCGGGGTCAGAAAGCACTGTTTCCTGCGCCGCTCACTCCTGGAGCCGCCGGACAGGGTGAAGCACCTCCTGCACACCCACTCCCCCGCGCGATACTGCGGTCCCCCCACGAATGCACCTCAGAGGGCAGGGGAACGCTGGGGCCCTCCGACAGCGCGACCACCCAGCGCGTCCCAGCCCCGCTCCCCCGCGCGATACTGCGGTCCCCCCACGAATGCACCTCAGAGGGCAGGGGAACGCTGGGGCCCTCCGACAGCGCGACCACCCAGCGCGTCCCAGCCCCGCTCCCCCGCGCGATACTGCGGGTCCCCCCACGAATGCACCTCAGAGGGCAGGGGAACGCTGGGGCCCTCCGACAGCGCGACCACCCAGCGTGTCCCAGCCCCGCTCCCCCGCGCGATACTGCGGGTCCCCCCACGAATGCACCTCAGAGGGCAGGGGAACGCTGGGGCCCTCCGGCAGCGCGACCACCCAGCGCGTCCCAGGCCCGCTCCCCCGCGCGTGATTGCTCCCCCGCGCGTGACAAGGGAGGGTGATGATGTGGGGAAAACCAGGCGCGAACTGGTAGTCGTGGCTGAGGTGTCCTGCACATTCTGTTGGGAGGCTCATCGTGCCCTGGGTTCACCACGGGGGAAACGTGTTCACACCTGTGGCGGTTGATCCCGGTGGTGGTTGATCTCTGTGGTGGTTGATCTCGGTGGTGGTTGATCACGTGGGGCTGCGGTGGTGAAGCCCCACGATTCTCGTGTGATGGAATCCACACGACAGGAAAGCAATGTAACTATAAGTCGATCTATTTACTTAATGTGAAGTGGCTTCATGAGGTGCTTCACCTATTGGTGTGGAGAGTAGAAGTTCTTTGGCGCACACCCTTCAGAGGGCCACTAGACCCCCGGGATTCATGAATCCTCGAGTCCTGGTCCCTGGAGCCTGTTGACGCGACGTGTCGAGATGAGGTCCTCCGTGAGGACCGATACAGTGGGCACGTCGTTGAGAGGAAACACCAGGATGGCACTGTTCTTCCGCAAAGCCCGAGCAAAAGGCGCTGAGCACTCCCCCACCCCGCCCACTGAAAAGGGAACCAGCAGCGTTTCACGTGAAACGGGCGTGGTTCTTCCGGATGGGCCGAAAAGAGCCGCGTTCGATCGGGAGGACGACGACTGGGGATTGGGTCTGGACGATGAATACGGCATCGAGGTGGATCCCTCAGGTCCGCCCTTGTCTCTCCCCCGCCCCTTGACCCCCCGGGTCTTCGTGGTGGCCAATCAAAAAGGTGGCGTGGGTAAGACGACCACGACCGTGAACATCGCCGCCGCGCTGGCGTTCGGCGGTCTCAATGTCCTCGTCGTCGACACGGATCCCCAGGGGAACGCGTCCACGGCGCTGGGGGTCGAGCACGGGCCGGGCACCGCCGGCACCTACGAAGTACTTCTCGACGGCGCACGGATCTCCGATCTTGTGCAGCGCTCCCCCCATACTCCCAATCTGCATGTGCTGCCGGCGGCCATTGATCTTGCTACCGCTGAACTTGAGCTCGTGAACGAGTCTGGTCGGGAGTCGCGCATGAAACGCGCCCTGGCTGACTACATCGAGAGCTCGGCCGTGGATTACGTCTTCCTCGACTGTCCCCCATCGCTCGGACTCCTGACCTTGAACGCTTTGGTGGCCGCCACCGAGATCATGGTGCCGATCCAGTGTGAGTACTACGCACTCGAGGGCGTATCCCAGCTGGTACGCACCATTGACCGGGTGAAGGGCAACCTCAATGACTCGTTGGAGCTCAGCACCGTTGTCCTGACCATGTTTGATTCACGGAACAACCTGAGTCGCGAAGTCGCACGCGAAGTCCGTACGCACTTCGCCGCGCAAACGCTGGATGTGGAGATCCCCCGATCAGTACGGATTGCGGAGGCGCCAAGCTACGGGCAGACGGTGCTGACGTATCAACCGAAGTCCGCGGGCGCCGTGGCCTACGTGAAGGCGGCGGAACAGATTGCCACCTCAATCAAGGAAGCAGGGGACAAGTAATGGCAGCCGCAAAGCAACACAGTGGTCTGGGCAGGGGACTGGGTGACCTTTTTGCACGAACTGATGACGAATCCACCGATGGCGGGAAGTCTGCACCGCTTCAGGACGGCTCGTACTTCGCGAATCTCCCCATAGAGCAGGTACGACCGAACCCCAGGCAACCGCGTACCGTCTTCGACGAGGACGATCTGGACGAGCTCACCGACTCGATCAGTGAGTTCGGCGTCCTTCAGCCGGTTGTGGTGCGCGAAGTCGGGCGTAAGCGCTTCGAACTGGTCATGGGGGAGCGGCGGTTCCGTGCCAGCCAACGCGCGGGGAAGGACACCATCCCTGCCATCGTCCGCGCCACCGAGGACGAGAGCCTCTTGCGTGACGCCTTGCTGGAGAACCTGCATCGTGCTGACCTGAACCCCCTGGAGGAGGCACGGGCGTACCAACAGCTTCTGGACGACTTCGACTGTACGAAGGAGGAGTTGGGCAGGCGTATCCACCGGAGCCGACCCCAGATCTCCAACACCCTTCGACTTCTGAATCTGCCACCCAGTGTCCAGCTCAAGGTGGCTGCCGGGGTACTGTCCGCCGGCCATGCCCGTGCCCTGCTGGGTCTCTCGGATGCCCGGTCGCAGGAACTGTTGGCGGAGCGGATCATTGCTGAGGGGCTATCCGTGCGCACCACGGAGGAGATCGTCTCCATGGGGGAGGGCCGCACCAAGGCCGCCCGGGCGCCCCGCGGGCCACGTGCTCCCAGTGAGCATGAGGCGGGACTCAATCGTTCGCTGAGTGATCACTTCGATACCCGCGTGAAGGTCGACATTGGTAAGGACAAGGGGAAGATCACCATCGAGTTTGCGTCGGCCGACGATCTTGAGAGGATCCTTGCCATCATCGATCAGCGGCAGCTATAGCGGGCTATAGGTATAGCGACATTACGGCAAAACTGTAGAGAGCTTAAACGGTATATAAATGTAGTGATGTGTGGCTTTGCCTGGCGCGTTACCATGGGGGAGTGTCCGAGTTGTCATTCATCGAAGCCGAAGACGTACCCAAGATTCAGGGTGCACTGACCCGTTACCGCATCATGGCATGGGTGGTGGGCGTGCTGTTGGCGGTGCTGGTGCTCGTTGGCGTTCCGCTGAAGTATCTCGCTGGCGACTCCACGGTGGTGACGTGGACGGGCATCCCACACGGTTGGCTGTACATGGTGCTGCTCATCACGGCCTACGACCTCAGTCGTCGGGTCGGATGGTCCATCAAGTGGGTCCTGCTCATCATGGCCGCCGGTACTGTCCCGTTCCTGTCCTTTGTGGCAGAGCATTACGCCACCAGGGACGTCCATGCCCGTCTGGCCGCCGCTGGGGTCACGGCGACCGACGTGACCGAGGTCTAGTCCAGCCGGGGTTTCAGCCCGCGCGCCACGACGATGCTGAAGGCGATTGACGCAGCCGCGAACACCCACCATTGCAGGGCGTAGCCCTGGTGCATCGCACTGCCCTGCACCTCGGGAAGGGCGGCGCTGGCGGGTTCAAGGGAGTACTGGGCGGCCGCGTCCGCGTCGAGGGTGACATATCCGGCCACCATGGGCTGCGGCCACTGCTGGACGAGCCCCTGCAGGCGCAGGGTGGCCGTGGAACCGGCGGGGGCATCCGCAGGGGGAGTGGACTCGCCCTCCTGATCACCGGCCGTGAAAATGCCCTCGATGCTGGTGGGGCCTGCGTCGGCAATGTTCACCTCCCGATCCCCGAGACCCAACACCACGGGGACGATGCGGCCGTCGGTCATTTCAAAGGGCACCACGACCCGCATCGGCCATTGTGAGCCGACGAGCAGTTCGTACCCGGGCACCACCTCGCCGGAGAGCTGCACCCGGCGACCGTAGATGTCGTCAATCGTTCCGTCGGCGGCGATGCTCTCCGACAAGGGCACGGGTGACTGCGCGGCACGTTCCGCGGCCACGTCGACGATGGAGGCCTGGAACCGTGCCATCTGCCACAGGCCCATGACCAACATCACAACCGCCACGATGACCCCGATCAGGATGGTCAACCCTCGGCGGAACGTCAGGCTCATCGATCCCCGCGGGCTCGCTCGACCAACGACGAGAACACCTCACCCAGCTCCATGCCGGCGGCCTCGAATGCCAGGGGAGCCAATGACGTTTCCGTCATACCCGGTGCTACATTGCCTTCGAGGAAGATGGGGGTGCCATCAGCAGCCACCACCATGTCCGTCCGCGACAGGTGTCGCAGGCCGAGTGCCTCGTGCGCGGCCACAGCCAGCTCCTGGGCGGCGCGCAGCGTTTCAGGGGGCAACTCTGCAGGGGTGACGAACCGGGTGGCACCGGCCGTGTAGCGGGCCTCGTAATCGTAGATGCCGGAGGTGGGGCGGATCTCCACGGGGGGCAGGGCGCGAAGTCCGTTGTCGCCTTCGAGGACCGTCACGGCGAGCTCGGTGCCCTCGATGAAGCGTTCGACCACGGCGACGGGACCGTAGGCGTAGGCGCCGACGAGGGCTGTTGCGAGCGATTCCTGATCAGCCACCTTCAGCGCACCGAGCGCCGACCCGGAACGCGACGGCTTCACCATGAGCGGGTAGCCAATCTGGTCGCCGATGGCCTGCATGAGGGCGGGTGCGCCGAGCTCGCGGAAAATGTCATGGGGCAGGGCCACCTGCCGGGTGACCGAGAGGCCTGCGTTGGCCACCACGCGGGTGGCGATCGACTTGTCGAAGGTGAGGCGGGAGGCTGCGCCGGTGGGACCGACGAAGGGCACCCCGAGGAGGCCCAGCACCTCACGCAGGGCTCCGTCCTCACCGAGACCGCCGTGCAGCATGGGGATGACCACGGGATCCTTCGTGGACCGCACGAGGGGGACCAGGTCTGTTCCCACGTCGGTCTCCACCACCTGGTGGCCCCTGCTGCGCAGTGCCTGGGTCACGCGCCGTCCGGAGCGGAGCGACACATCGCGTTCATGGCTCAACCCACCGGAGATCACGATGACGGTCATGGAAGCATCAGTCCTTGTCAGATCATTTTGGTTCAGTAGGTTTCGGCACCGGGGCCCGCAGCCTGCGGGTGTTTGGTGGGGGCCCTCACACCGAAGATGTCGAGCACGTCGAGTTCGTTGCGCACCACGTCGGCAAAGCGTTCGACTCCGATGATGATGCGCTCGGCCGGGGGGAAGCAGTACGACAGCCGGGCGTTGCGGGCACCTTGGCCGTCGGCGAAGAAGGCGGCCCCGGGCACGAACGCCACGCGGGCGTCCACACCACGCGGAAGCATGGCCTGGGCGTCGATACCCTCGGGGAGCGTCACCCACACGAAGAAGCCGCCGATCGGGTGCGTCCAGGAAGTCCCGGGGGGCATGTGATCGGCCAGTGCCTTCAGCATGGCGTCGCGCCGGGTCCTGTACATGGTGCGGAACGCGTCGATCTGGCCCTGCCAGTCAGAGTGCTCCAGGTACGTGGAAATCGCGAACTGGCTGAACACAGGCGGGCAGAGCGTGGCTGATTCCTGCGCCAGCACCAGCTTCTCCCTCACGGCATGTGGCGCCAACACCCACCCCACCCGGAAACCGGGGGCGAAGGTCTTGGAGAAGGAACCGAGGTAGATGACGTCGCTGTCGACGGAGCGCATCGCGGGGACGGGGTCGGCGTCGAGGGACAGCAGGCCGTAGGGATTGTCCTCGACCACCAGTATCCCGAGCTCACGGCACACCCCCAGGACCTCGACGCGCCGCTCCCACGGCTGCGTGATGCCGGAGGGGTTGTTGTAGTTGGGGATGGTGTAGAGGAACTTGATGCGTCGGCCGGCCGCCTCCAGACGGGCGACGGTCTCGCGCAGGGCGTCTGGGTCGATCCCGCAGTCGTCCCCGGCGACGTGGACCACTTCGGCCTGGTAGCTGAGGAACGTACCGATGGCCCCGACGTAGGAGGGGGATTCGGCGAGCACCACGTCCCCGGGGTCGCAGAAGATGCGGGTCACCAGGTCCAGGCCCTGCTGGGACCCTGCGCTGATCATGACGTCGTCGGGGTGTGCGGAAATGCCCTCCAGTGCCATCACGTCGCAGATCTGTTCACGGATGCGTGGCTCTCCCTGCCCGGAGCCGTACTGCATCACCTTCGCGCCGTTGGTGAGGATCATCTCCGCCACGTTCGATGCGATGTCGCCCAGCGGAAGGTCGTGAATGTTGGGCATGCCACCGGCCAGCGACACGATCTCAGGCCGGTTGGCGACGGCGAAGAGTGCTCGTACGGCAGACACCTTCATGCCATGGGTGCGCGCGGCATAGCTGTCGACGAAGCGATCCAGCCGTGTGTCGTGGCGTGGCACATCTGCGCTCACAGGACACACCCTCCCGCAATGATCCGGCACACGTGGCCACGTGTCGAGCGGGTGGGACGGACGGTCATTGCATCGCCGAGTAGAACGAGTTGACCAGCGTTGCGAGTTCCGGGAACTTCTGGTCGGTGAGCCCGGCCACGGTGATGGCTGTGTTGTCCACGAGTCGCGCGCAGACGGGAATGTTGTTGTTGTCCACGGAAAAACCGCATGTGGTGTCTCCGACGGGTTCGGTCTTCTCGATGCCGGTGTCCTTGAGGTAACTGGCGAGGTCGTCCTCAGGACGGGACAACAGCAGCACCACTTTGTTGGTGCCGTCGGAGTAGTCGGAGCGCACGATGTCGCGGTCGCCCTGGGTGCCACGCGGTGTTGTGGTCGTCTCGCCCTGCACAAGGTTCCCGATGGTCACGGGAGGGGCCAGCTCCCACGGCGTTTCCTCAACGGTGGGCGTGGGCGAGGGTTCCGGCTCGCCGGAGCCCCCCAGGGTGAGACCGAGCCAGGCTGCCAGCAGAAGCAGTACTGCCACCAGAGCAATACCGCCCACCTTGACGGCGGTCGGCATCCGTGGGGCCTCAAGGGTGCCGGGCTCGGTGGGTGTGACAAGTTCCTCCGGGGTGGGCCGGGGCACGTTGCGCCACGGCCCCGCCGACCCGAGCTCTTCGGGTCCGGGGTCGACGGGTTCGTCGTGGGGTTCGCGGGGATCGCTCACATCAGAGCAGTTCGTCGATGACCTTCTTCAAGGCGTTCTTGGATTTTCCACCCGAGAGCGACTTGGCGACCCGACCTGCCTGGAAGAACTGCAGTGTGGGCAGGCTGAGGATTCCCTGCTGCGCAGCCAGTCCCGGCTCCGCGCTGGTGTCCACCTTCACGAACTTCACGCGACCCTCGTACGTGCGTGCCAGCTCGTCAATGATGGGGGACAACTGCTTGCAGGGTGCACACCAGTCCGCCCAGTAGTCCACCACCACGAGCTCGGGTGCCATGAGCACCTCGTCGGCGAATGTGGCTTCCTTCACGTGTGTCACTGCCATGTTTCAACTCCTTGTGTTGCTTCTGGTCAGCCGTGCCAGTCTAGGTCCTGGCGCTGCGGTACGGGCTCAAGCGGTGGCGGCCATGTCGTCGAGCGCGGCCAGGTACTTCTCCGCGTCGAGCGCTGCTGCACACCCGGAACCCGCGGCGGTGATGGCCTGTCGGTAGGTGTGGTCAACGAGGTCGCCGCACGCGAAGACGCCGACGAGGTTGGTGCCGGTGCTGTCGGGTTGGGTGAGCACGTAGCCGTCCTCGTCCAGTTCCACCTGGTCGGTCACGAGTTCCGAGCGGGGATCGTGACCCACGGCGATGAACAGGCCCTGCATGGGAACTTCGCGATGCTGGCCCGTCACGGTGTCGGTCAGCGTGATGGACTCGACGGAGTTCTCGCCGCCGATCCCGGAGACGCTGGAATTCCAGGCGAACTCAATCTTGGGGTCACGCTTGGCCCGGCCGGCCATGATGGCGGAGGCGCGGAGCTCGTCGCGGCGGTGAATCACCGTGACCTTGTTCGCGAAGCGGGTGAGGAAGGTGGCCTCCTCCATGGCGGAGTCGCCGCCACCGACCACGGCAATGTCCTTGTTGCGGAAGAATGCGCCGTCGCAGGTGGCGCACCAGGACACGCCACGGCCGGACAGCCGATCCTCGTCGTCGATGCCGAGCTTGCGGTAGCCGGAGCCCATGGCGAGGATCACTGCCCGCGACCTCCACACCACGCCGTCGGAGTCAGTGACCTCCTTCACGGCGCCGGTGAGCTTCAACTCCGTGGCGTCGTCGGTGATGATCTGGGTGCCGAAGCGTTCTGCCTGGGCGCGCATCGCCAGCATGAGGTCTGGTCCCATGATTCCCTCGGCGAAGCCGGGGTAGTTCTCCACCTCGGTGGTGTTCATGAGGGCGCCACCGGAATCCAGGGAGCCTTCGAACAGCACGGGCTCCAGTGCTGCGCGCGCAGCGTAGATGGCCGCTGTGTAGCCGGCGGGTCCCGATCCGACGATGATGACGTCGTGGATCTTCTCGGACATGCGTATCTCCTGGTTCGGTGAAGGTGGTGTGCCCTGCCCATCCTAGGAGAACGGGCAAGGCGGTCCCATTCCGGGCCCCGGGGCCGTCAGCGCTGGGCGGCGCGGCGGACGAGTAGGGCGGAGCCCAGACCGAGGGCGAGCACCACGGCGGCTGCCCACACGGCTGTTCCCGCCGCGGATGCGAACTGCGCCGCGTCCACCTCACGGAAGTTGGTGCTGCCCAGCGCGATGGCCAGGGCCGTCCCGCCGACGGCGCTGCCGAGTGCGGAGCCGACCTGGCGGACGGTGCTCTGGACGGCGCTGCCGGAGCCGGACTGGTTGATGGGTACGTCGCGCAGCACCGTGGAGGTGAGTTGCGCGGAGGCGAGCCCCAGCCCGATGCCGTAGGGCAGCAGCACGAGCGCCACGAGCCACGGGGACAGGCTCATACCCACCACCAGGGCTGTGCCGACGATGCCGATGAGTTCCAGCGCCAGCCCCAGCACCACGACGTTCGGTGAGCCGAAGCGTGCGGACAGGTGCCGGGCGCTGGCGCCGGCGATAAAGGCGCCAGCCGCCATGGCAGCCAGGACGAGGCCGGCGCCGAGCACGTCGAGGCCCAGCGAGTTCACGAGGTGCAGCGGCAGGATGAACACGAGTGAGAACTCACCCACGGCCACCAGCCCTGCGGTCAAGTTGCCCCATGCGAACGTGGGGATGCGGAAGAGGGTGGTGTCGAGCATCGCGGACTGGCGACGTCTCGTGCGGCGCGCCTCACGCCACACGAAGCCGGCGATCAGGATGGCCCCCGCGGCGATCGACACCGGCACGGGGGACAGTGCAGCATCCATGGGCCAGGAGAGCGATCCGATGGTGAAGGGGGATTTCGGGCTCCACCAGCCGAGGCTTGAACCCTCGATGAGTCCGAAGACCAGGGCGCCGAAACCCAACGCCGACAGGATCGGGCCGAGGATGTCATAGCCCTGCCCGTGATCGGTGGCACGGGTCTCGGACACGAAGAAGGTGGCGGCGATGATGACGCCGAGGCCCAACGGGATGTTCACCCAGAAGATCCATGGCCAGCTGGCCACCTGTGTGAGCCAGCCGCCCAGCAGCGGGCCCACAGCGGCGGCCCCGGACATCACGGCCCCCCAGACACCGAACGCTGCGGCTCGATCCTTCCCCCGGAAGGAGGCGTTGACCGTCGAGAGGGTGGAGGGCAGGATCAGAGCGCCGCCGACGCCCTGTACGGCGCGGCTGGCGATGAGGAGATCACCCGTGGTGGCCATGGCAGCCAGGACGCTGCCCAGCATGAAGAGGGCGACACCGGCAATCATGAGGCGGCGTCGGCCAAAGCGGTCACCGAGGCGCCCGAAGGTCAGGAGCAGGGCTGCGAAGACCACCGAGTAGAGACTGTTGATCCACTGGGCCTCGGTCAGGCTGAGGCCGAGGTCGCGGATGATGACGGGCAGCGCCACGCCGACGATGGTGCCGTCGAGCACGATCATCGCCAGAGCGAGCGCCAGCACCCACAGCCCGATCCAGTCGGACCGGGTCGGGCGATCGATCTCCGTGGCCGTGGCGGAGGACATCAGAATGCCTCGCTCACCAGTTCGGCGTGGGGAGCGGACACGTCGGCCTTGAGACGTGAACGCAGAGCCAGGAAGAACAGGACGAAGGCAACGGTGAGGGTGATGTGTCCCAGCCCGGATATTCCGGCGATCGCCTTGCTGTCGGCCGCGGCGCTGCCGAGTACCTGCAGCGAACCCTTGAACACCTGGCTTCCGGCGGTGACGGCCGTGCCTGCGATCCAGGTCCAGAACAAGCCGGGGAACAGCTTGCTCCTGCTCAGATCATACTGGCGCTCCAGCACCAGGAACAGCAGGCCGAAGACGGTCCCGAGCACCAGGAGGTGCGTGTGGGCCACGGCGAGTTGCGTGCCGCTGGGGTGACCGGTGGAGCGGGTGAGTTCGCGGTAGTACAGCCCGGCGAGCAGCCCGGCACCGGTCCAGGCGGCTGCTGCACGGAAGAACCAGGTGGTGGCGCGTGTCATGAGAATCTCCTCAGTTTTTCGTTGAGCGACGGTGTGTCCCTAAGATTTCTCCAGAATACGTTGGAGACACCCTGTCGTCAACTGGACGGTGGGTTAGGATGAGTCGAACTCAGGGTCGAAAGGGGGGCCGCACGTGCCGCGCATCTCCGCGCCCACAGTGGTCGAACACCGCGCAATGGTGCAGCAGCAACTCGTCGACGCGGCCGAGCAGATCCTTCGCTCCGGCCAGCCCGACGCGCTCACCGCCTCGGCCGTCACCGCCGCCGTCGGCATCGCCCGCAACAGCATCTACCGCTACGTCGACAGCGTCGACGACCTCCGCGGCCTCGTTCTGGCCCGCCACCTGCCCTCCTGGCTTGAGGCAGTCGACAACGAGTTGGCCGCCATCGAGGATCCCGCCGACCGTGTCGCCATCTGGGTGCGGGCCAATCTTGAGCAGGCCGCGCGCAGCGGGCACGGCTGGCTCATGGGGCTGGGACAGACAAGCGTGCCCTCCGAGGCCACCATGAAGGTCATGGAAACGGCGCACGCCACCATGCGCGACGTCCTCGCGAACGCCTGGATGCGGCTCGCCAAGGATCGGGAGACGGCGATGGTGGCCGCCGGGTTCACGCGCGGGATCCTGGAAGCAGGCTTCAAGCAGTTGGACGCCGGTCGCGACCCCGAACTCGTGGCCCGCATGGGTGAAGAGTCCGCGCGATGCCTCGTCGCGACGGTCACCGCCCAGCGCTGAGCAACCGGTCGCTCATGGACCGCACCGACCCCTCGCCCGACAGGTCCGACGGCCCGGCGATCCTTCGTGTCCTGCGACGGGTGCCACCTTGGGCGTGGGCCCTCCCGTGTGGTGCCATCGCCGTGGTCTACGCCGTGGTGTGGCCGTCCTCGGAGGCGTCCGGGGTTGGGGCCGGTGCCCGGCTCCTGCTCCTGCGTTGGGGGCACGCCGTGGCGTGGCTGCTGTTCGCATGCTCGTTCGTTGCGCGCAGCCGTCGGACGCGGTCGTCGCGGCGCATCGCCACCGCTCTGGTCATCCTCGGACTGGCGACCTATGGTGCGTTCTTGGCCATGATCGCCTGACCTCAGCGTTCTGGGTTACGCCAGTGAAGGGGCGGGACATGCCGCGGTTGCTGGTCTCCGTGGACGTATACGTCGCAGTGCGTGAGGCGTGTCCGGCTGCGCAGGGTCAGACCTTGCCGCGCAGGATGCGCCTGAAGTAGACCTGCGGCAGGGCGTAGCGGTCCACCCACCACGTCGCTCGCCGTGGGCGGACGAGGTCGAGGAGTGGCAGCGAGGGTTCGGACCGACCGACCCGGTTCACCTCGACAAGCATCAACCGGTGTCGGGCGACGGTGATGGGCATCACCGTGTAGCCGTCGTAGCGCTGGAACGTCGTCGTCCCCGCCGCCAGGATGTTGTGGGAAAGCACCACCACCTGCTTGCGGAGGGCGCCGCCGGAGGGCTTGATGCCAAGGTCGGCGACGTCGCCCAGCGACCAGACCGCGGGGTGACGTGGGTGCTGCAGCGTGTACGAGTCGACGTCCACCAGGCCGGCCCCGGTCCTGCCCGAGAGGCCGCCCTCGACGATCCACCGGGGAGCCCGGTACTGGGGGATGACGTGGGCGTAGGCGATGCCGTCCAATGCGTGGGTGCCATCGGGGGTGGTGATCGTGACGCGTCGGTCGTCGAGGCTCGTGACGCGCGCGTTGCGCAGCACGTGGACCCCGTAGGACTCCAGCGCCTGCTCCAGGATCCGGTCCGCCTTGGGTACGCCGATGGGGGAGCGGTCCGGCAGGACGAGGTGTACGTCCATGTCCTTCAACACCCCGGTTTGGCGCCAGTGGTCGCACGCCATGAAGAGGGGCTTCAGGGCGGTGGCGCTGCACGGCGCGGGCTCGGCGGGCATGGCGAACACCACGCGCCCGGCGGTCAGGTCCCGCAGCGCGGGCCACACGAGTGGGGCCGTTTCGACGATGAATGTCGAGCCGGCCCAGCCGGCGGCGTAGGACTCCGCCAGGCCGGGTGTGGTGTCCCAGTCTTCTTCGAGGCCCGTGCAGATGACGAGGGTGTCGCATGTGATCCGGCGGCCGTCGCGCATCGCGACGCTCGGTGCGTCGGGATCCACCGACACCACCTCGTCGTGGATCCAGGTGCACCCGTGGGGCATCACCGAGGCGGCAGGACGCTCCAGCGTGGCCATGGTCGCCTCGCCCCCGCCGACATAGTTGAGGAGCGGCCGGTAACGGTGGACGGACTCGGATTCCACCACGGCCACGTCCCGCGCGCCGTCGCGCAGGAGGCGTGCAGCCAGTGAGATACCGGCGTTGCCGCCCCCGACGATCAGCACTGCGTGGTGTTCCATGTGTGGCCCTCCCGTGCAGGCGATCTTGATGGCCCCAACATAGCTTCCGTCTGCAACCCCGCCCGGGGCCGTCAGCGATGCAGTTCCGGTCCGGGCGCGATCCGGACGGGGCCCCGGGCTTCGCGGACGTCGACGGTCTCGCCCTTCTGCTGCACCACCACTTCGCCCTGCCCCACAAGGTGGTGGGCCACCTCGCGTGCCACGGGGACGACGTCGCGCCACCGGTCGCCGCCCACCACCCTGGCCGCGTCACTGGGGCAGATGGTGGTCCCGTCACGGTGACGCAGGAGGGTGCGGATGGTCGCGGCCAGCCGTGCCCGCCGGCCCTCGTCGCTGGCCTCCTCCCACCACGGTTCACCGCGTTCACCGAGGGCCACCTTCGCGTCCTGGACGCAGTGCCTGGCCTCGTCGCCGCGACGACCGACCTCGCGGCGGGCGCGCATCAGTTCGGAGACCAGTTCGGCGCGAAGTTTCTCGGGGATGGCGGTGTCGCTGGCACGCCAGCGTCGCCCGTTCACCACGATGTGGTGGCCGTCCTCGGTGCGCTCCACATCGTCGGTCATGGAGGCGAGCGTAGACGTGGCCCCGGTCACGGCCCGGGACACTGTCGCCGACGCCGCATCCGGCGCGCCCCGTGGACGCATGCGTCGCGGCGGGCAGTGCGTGAGGCGTGTCCGGTCAGGCACGAACCTGCCGGAGGCTGGAGGATCCTCAGCTCAACTGTTGAACAGGACCTGGTTGTTGAAGACCCACGTGTTCTCCTGGGTGTACTTGCCGCCCTTGTGGTCGATGACCGTCGTCAGGATGTAGCTGCGGCAGGCACCACGGCCTGTGTTGGGTGTGTCGCACTCGGTGCGCCACTGACGGCCCTCGGCGCTGGTCCATTTCCCGGTGTGGCCCAGGGGGTTGGTCTTCCACAGGGCGCGGTCGGACCAGCGGTAGGTGAGTGAGTTGAAGGCCCATCCCTTGACGGTTTCGAAGCCAGTGGGTGTCTTCTTGATGACCGTGGCGAAGATGTCGGTGCGGCATCGTGCGGTGGCGGAGTAGTCCTCGCAGGTGGTGCGCCACTGGCGGCCGTTGACGGTGCGTTCCCCGGGGATGGTGTAGACCTCCATCATCGGCCGAAACAGTTTCGCCACCGGAACGATCCCCTCCACGAAGTCCAGGCCGCCCATCATGACGATCGCGCCGGGCGAGAGCTCCCAATAGACAAGGACAGCGAGATCGGCGTTGTAGAACGCGCCCTCCCCGAGCGCCTTGAGCGGCTGCGGTCGAAAGAGATACTGAAATTCCTCGGGGTATGCAGCTCTTGCCTTGTCTTCCGCCTGCTTCATGGTCGAGACACCGGGCTCGACGCTGACCTGGAACATCGCTGCGTCCTGCGCCGCCCAGTACTGGCAACTGGTGGGGGTCGCCTCGAGTTTCACCGCTTGACGCTTCGGAAGAACAGAGGGCTGGATCGCCCTGTTGACCTCCGCGGTGCTGGGGCAGGCGATGCGCCTGACGGGGGCAACGTCGGCGCTGGCCGTGGCCACCGGAACAAGAGCCGACATGAGGGCAACGGCGGCGGCCGCAGCAAGAACCTGAGCGAAGGCTTTCATGGTGGTTCCCCCTGGGTATGTGGTTGAGACCGCGATGAAACCACCGTAAGGGCCGACGGGACAGTAAACCGGTGAATGGTCGCTTCGGCCGGGTCCGAGGCAAGCGGCAGCGGTAGCCGCACACGCCTCTTTCAGTGCGCGCCGTGGACGCATGCGTCGCGGCGGGCAGTGCGTGAGGCGTGTCCGGTCGGGTGGTGGATGAAGCGAAAGGGGGCGCCGACCGAGCCGGCGCCCCCTTTTTTCACGGGACCTGAGCGTCATCCCCGGGAGTGCCGGGGGCTGCGTCAGTTGCGTGCGTTGGTCGTCGTCTCCCGCAGGATGGCGCCCGGGTCGACGCCGTCGGCGGCGGCTTCGGCGTTGGCCTGCACGGCAGCCCGGATGCGGGCTCCGATGGTTTCGTCGACGCAGGTCCAATACTGGAATGCGCGTTCCAGCACCTCGGGGTGAACACCTGCCAGTGCACCGGAGACGGTGTCAACGAAGCGGTCCCTGGCGGCGTCGTCGAAGACTTCCCGCACCAGTGTGCCCGCCTGGCCCCAGTCGTCGTCCTCGGCATGCAGCACGTACGCCTGGCGCACCATCGTGCCGTCAGCTTCCCAGCCCTCGGCGACGGGACCCTCCTGATCGGCGTAGCTGCGGCCGAAGCTGTTGGGCGCGTACACCGGCGCTGCGCCGGAGTGCTTGTAGGACATGTTGCCCTCGAACACGTAGGGATCCGGCGCGTCGTTGATGGGCTGGTTCACCGGCAGCTGGTGGAAGTTGGTGCCGATGCGGGCGCGGTGCGCGTCGGCGTAGGCGAACACGCGACCCAGCAGCATCTTGTCGGGGGAGAAGCCGATGCCCGGGACGGTGTTGCTGGGCGCGAAGGCGGCCTGCTCGATCTCGGCGAAGAAGTTCGACGGGTTCTCGTTCAGGGTCATGGTGCCGACCTTGATGAGCGGGTAGTCCGCGTGCGGCCAGATCTTGGTGAGGTCGAACGGGTTGAACCGGTAGTCCTTGGCATCCTCGTACGGCATGACCTGCACCGAGAGGTCCCAGCTGGGGTGCTCACCGCGGCCGATGGCGTCGAACAGGTCACGACGGTGGTACTCGGCGTCGGCACCCGCGAGGCGTTCCGCCTCAGCCCCCGTGAGGTTCTCCACGCCCTGGTTCGTGTGGAAGTGGTACTTGACCCAGAACTTCTCCGCGGCCGCGTTGGTCCACATGTAGGTGTGGGAGCCGTAGCCGTTCATGTGGCGCCACGAACGCGGCAGGCCACGATCGCCCATGAGGTAGGTCACCTGGTGCGCGGACTCGGGCGTGTGCGTCCAGAAGTCCCACTGCATCGTCGAGTCGCGCAGGCCCGAGTCGGGCAGGCGCTTCTGGGAGCGGATGAAGTGGGGGAACTTCATGGGGTCGCGCACGAAGAACACGGGAGTGTTGTTGCCGACGAGGTCGAAGTTGCCCTCAGTGGTGTAGAAGCGCAGCGAAAAGCCGCGAACGTCGCGCCACGTGTCGGCGGAGCCCTGCTCGCCGGCCACCGTGGAGAAGCGGGCCAGCATGCGCGTGGTGGTGCCGGGCTGGAACACGGCGGCCTTGGTGTAGGCCGACACGTCGCCGGTCACCTCGAACTGGCCGAAGGCGCCCGAACCCTTGGCGTGCGGTCGACGCTCCGGCACGTTGGCGCGGTTGAAGTGGGCCAACGTCTCCACCAGGTGCACGTCGTGCAGCAGGAGCGGTCCATTGGGGGAGAGGCTGAGGCTGTTGCGGTCGGACTCGGAGGGGGCGCCGTTGGTGGTGGCTGATCCGCCGGGGTTGGTGCCGTCGTGGATCAGGTCATCGGAATTGAGCTGCATGGTGCCTTTCTCGTGGGTGTACTCGCCGTGCGGTGATCGCACGACGGAGGGGCCTTGATTGATCAGGCCGGGTCTTGTTGGCAGGCGGGGCACAGGCCCCAGTAGGTGACCTCCGCCTCGTCGACGAGGAATCCGTGCGCCTGCACCGGGGTGAGGCAGGGGGAGGTGCCGGTGGCGCAGTCCACGTCCTGGAGGGCGCCGCAGCGGCGACAGGCCAGGTGGTGGTGGTTGTCGCCGACGCGTGTCTCGTACCGCGCTGACGATCCGGCGGGCACGATGCGGCGCACGAGCCCCAGGCTCGTGAAAAGGGCGAGCGCGTCGTAGACGGCCTGCGTGGACACCGCCCCCAGGCGGTCGCGGATCATCCGCGTGAGCGTGTCGGCGTCGGTGTGCGGGCGCTCACCCACGGCGCTGAGGACCGCCACGCGGGACGCGGTCACGCGGATGCCCCGGGCGCGCATCACGGCCTCTGCCGATGCGGTAACGCTGGGGTGAGGTGACGCCACAGGAGAGACGGACATGGCCGTCAGACTATCTCCAGATCTGGAATCAGTCCAGACAAGCCGCATGGGTCGCGGGCGGGAACATTCCAGTGTCGCGTGGCGCCGGGTGCCTCATCGTCGACCGCCGCCCCCTCCACCAGTGCCGCCGCCCGATGACCCTCGCCGCGAGGAGCCACCGCGTGAGCGGGAGGAGGACCCTCCGCTCCAGCCGCGCCCACTGGAACGGGTGCTTGAGTTGCTGCTGCCACTCCCGGACCCGAGATCCGAGATGGCACCGACGGTACTGCTCCATCCCGTGGCCAGCGACCCGCGGCCGATGTCCGGGCGGCCGTACCAGGCGCTCCGTCGGCTCCTGCTGTTCCTGGTGCCGTAGAACTCCCGGTCCTGCTGCAGCCACGCGGGACCGACCAGGGTCAGGACGGGCAGGCGCAACGGCGACTCGGGGAACCGGTTGTACATGTCTCCCACCAGCTGCGCCCAGGACCGTTCGGCGCCGAAGATGATGGCCCACGGCAGCAGGCGTTCGTACAGATGGATGCGGTCGTCCTCCCTGGGGGCGGTGGCGGCGTTCTGCAACCAGGCGATGCGGTTGGCCTCCGAGGCCGTCACGAATCGTTCAAGCCCCATGAGTTCGCGGCGCACTTCCTTCCCTCTGGGAGTGAGTCGGCCATGAGCCGGGGCAACATGCACGGCGTAGAGCACCATGACGGTGGACACCACACCAGCCAGCAGGAACCACCAGCCGAGGCCGGTCAGCCCCGCCCAGATCTGGTACCACCCGAATCCGATGAGGGCAAGGAAACCGATCCACAGGAGCGTTGGGCCGAGGTGGCTGGCCTTGCGCAGGTACAGGTCCTCGAGGGCGCTGTCCCGGTAGTGCTGCGCCTTGGCCAGATCCGATGTGCGTCGGTGCTGCGCCAACGGGAGATGGGTCTCCTTCATCCCGAACAGAAGCTCCGTGATGCGGCGCAGGGTTGCTGTCATGCCCTCGCCGTGCCAGCGCAACCGCAGATCCTCACCAAGATCCGCGCGCTGCGAAAGGGACAGGTCGTCGCTGCCCGGACCAGGCTGCGCGCCCGGCCTCTCGTCGGACGACGTGATCTCGCCGTGCCCGTTGAGCACCAGCCACGCCAGATGCGCGGCAGCCCCGCGCTCCGGGAGACCGAGGAAGTCCGCGGCCAGCACCGGCTCGATGCCCTTGGGAGGCATGAACTGGGTGACCACGCCGGTCTCACCGTGCCGCAGGTCCCGTGCCGCAGCCCGGGCGATCAGGGACACCGCCAGCATGAGCGCCCCGACGCCGAGCGTGAGGGCGATGCCCAGCCACCCCAGGGAGCGGCCCTCCAGGGGTGGCAGGGGATCGGTGACGGTGCCGGGCTCGAAGCCCACAGCGAGGGTCACGTTCTCCCGGGGACCGAGACCGTCGGCGTCCACCCGGTACGTCTGGCCGCTCTTTTGCAGCATGCATTGCTCCCGGGAACCCGCTCTGCCGCGGTAGCAGGCACTCTGGCCGTTGAGGCGGCCCGCCAGCGTGTCGTCGAGCAGGAGCCGCGCACTGAAGGACGTGAAGCCGTTCTGCCACTCGGTGCCGTTGGTGTTGAAGTACAACTCCTGGTAGTCGTTGGTGCCCACCATGGCGTTGGTGATCGTGTACTTGATGACGTAGGTGCGCAGTCCGCTGACTCTCCGCCCGCCACCGATGGCCAGCTCGATGTCGCCGGTGGCCCTGTCCCTGTCCTCATCGAAATCGACCGGCTGCCCCTGCTTGTCCTCAACGGATATCCCCGTGACGTTCTGGAAGTCATCGCCGTACTTGGTCACGAGGTCGCGGACGATGCCGCGCTCGTTGACGAGCATCACGGAGATCTCCTCCTCCACCTCCAGCCGGACCTGGGCACCCTCGGCATGTGCCTCGTATCTGCCGTGGAACGACTCCATGTCGGGGTAGGTCTTGCCCAGCGCGGACACCGCCGCCACCAGCGCGAGGGCCACCACCATCAGGACCACCCACCCGATGGGGTAGGCGATCCACTTGCGCCACAGCGTCAGCATCCGTAATTCTCCATGCCGCCATCGTGCCGTCCGGACGGGTCACCAGCCGGCGGGACCCCCCGACCCGGCGGGGTACTCGCCCAGCGGCACCGAACCGTCGGCGAAGGCGTCGAACACCGGCTGCAGGATCTCCCACGCCCGTACTGGCGAGTCGGCATGCAATTTTGTGGCGCCGCTCCGCCGCACCAGTCCTCGGACTACCCGCCCGTAGGCCGACAGCTTCGACGGCATGAGGTGGGTGTGGAAGGTGGCGCGCTGGAGGTTCTCGGGGTGCCCGGGGTCGGAGATGTTGATCTCCATGACCACGGCGTCGTCGTCGAACCCGAGGCGCAGCGTGGTGCCGCGCGCGTCCCCGACGGGCTTGTAGTGCACGGTGATCTCCTGGCGGGGATCGCCGATGGCCTTGCCGGAGCGGAGTGTGATGGGAACACCGCGCCAGTCGTCGGTGTCCACCGAGAGCCTGACCTCGGCCAGGGTCTCTGTGTTGCGCGACGCATCCACGCCGTCCTCCGCCGTGTAGTCAGGCAGGGTATGGCCGTGGATGCTTCCGGTGGTGTAGCGGGCGCGCCGGGCGGCGACGGTGACGTCGCCGTCGAGGCTCGTGGCGGCCAGGATCTTCGCGGCGCCGGAGGAGCCATCGGCAGGGTCGGCGAGTGAGTGGCCCATCGTCTGGATGAGATGCGACTGCAGCATGTCGCGGGCCGCGCCCGTGGCGTCGTAGAACTGGGCACGACCCTCCAGCCCCAGAGTCTCGTCGAAGACGAACGTGAGGGACTCGACGTCGCGCCCGTCCCACGTGTCGGCAAGTGGCCGGTTGGTTTCCAGTAGGCCGCGGAGGTTCACGGTGCCAGACATGCCCAGGAAGTGGTCGGAGCGCACGATGTGGTCCTCGTCGGTGAACCGGTGCAGGGCCTCGGTGAGTGCCCGGGCGCTGTCCGCATCGGTCCCGAACGGCTTCTCGAGGACGAACTCCATTCCGGAGGGCAGGGCGACGCCAGCCAGCGCGTCCACCGTCTTCTTCGTGATGGCGGGCGACAGGGCGAAGTACACGATGGTGCGCCCCACCCTGTCGGAGAGCAGCCGCCCGAGGTCGTCGGCGGAGGTGGCATCTGCCGTCACCCACGACGTCTCTCCCACCACCGTGTCCACCAGGTCCGCCGGGACGTCTGCGTCGGTGAGGGCGTCGCCCACCTGCGTGGCGTAGTCGTCCTGGGGTTGGTAGCCGACACCGACCACGGACACCTTGAGGGAGTCGTCGGTGGCCATGTACTGGGCCAGGCCGGGGAGCAGCAACCGGCGGGTGAGGTCGCCCGCGCCGCCGAGGATGATGAGTGTGAGCTGCGTCATGTCCTTCACAGTAGGCACCCTGTTCGTTCCACGGAACCGCTGTGCAACAACGGCCACTGTTGTCCCCCGGGGAAGTACCGTGTCAGGGGTGAGCATCCCCATCGAGGAATACGCGCTGCTGTCCGACCTGCACACGGCTGCGCTGGTGTCGCGCCAGGGGAGCATCGACTGGTTGTGTTTCCCCCGCTTCGATTCCCAGGCGGTGTTCGCGGCGCTGCTGGGGAGCACTGACAACGGGCACTGGAGCCTGGGGGTGGTGGACGGTGAGGTGGAATCGCGCCGCTACGTCGGGGACTCCTGCGTGCTGCGGACCACATGGTCCTCGCCGACGGGTCGGGTGGAGGTGACCGACTACATGCCCGTGCACGCGGACCGGAACAAGGACGTGCACGACCTGGTGCGCCGGGTCCGCTGCGTGGAGGGCACCGCCACCGTGCGTCATGTGCTGTGCCTGCGGTTCGACTATGGCTCCGCCACCCCCTATTTCCGTAGCACAGAATCCGGGGAAGGACATGAGGTCCACGCCGTGGCAGGACCGGACCAGCTGACCCTGCGCGGCCCGGCACTGGAATTGCGCGACCAGAGCCACCAGGGGGACTTCACCATGGTGGAGGGTGATGAGTTGGCGTGGGTCCTGTCGTGGTGGCCGTCCTTCGGGCCACGCCCCGAGGTGCCGACTGAGCGCGCCGCACTCCACCACACCCTGAAGTTCTGGGAGGAGTGGGCTGACAGGATCGACGCGAGCGGCCCCTATGCCGGCGAGATCAGGCGTTCCCTCATCACATTGCGGGCGCTCACCGAGGCGTCGACGGGTGGGATCGTCGCGGCACCCACCACCTCCCTGCCGGAGGACTTCGGAGGTGTCCGCAACTGGGACTACCGCTTCGTGTGGCTGCGGGACTCCGCCCTCACCATCGAGGCGCTGGTCTCGCATGGTTTCACCCACGACGCCAAGGCGTGGCGGCTCTGGCTGTTGCGGGCCATCGCAGGTGACCCCAACCAGATGCGCATCATGTACGGGCTGGGAGGTGAGCGTCACCTGTCGGAGACCGAGTTGGACCACCTCAGCGGGTACGAGGACTCAAAGCCCGTCCGCATCGGCAACGGTGCCGCCGAGCAGTACCAGGCGGACGTGGTGGGGGCTGTCATGGTGGCGCTCGACATGGCACGCGACGCCGGCATCAAGGAGAACGAACTTTCCTGGGGGCTGCAGAAATCGATGCTGGACTTCCAGAAGGCGCAGATGGACCGCAAGGACCACGGCATCTGGGAGATGCGTGGCGAGACGCAGTTCTTCACGCATGGCCGGGCCATGATGTGGGCCGCCTTCGACAGGGGGGTCCGGGCGGTGGAGCGCCACGGGCTCGACGGCCCCGTTGAAACATGGCGCGCCCTTCGTGACCAACTCCGTCAGGAAGTGCTTGAGAAGGGCTGGGACGAGGAGTCGAAGTCGTTCGTCCAGTACTACGGCAGCACCGAGGTGGACGCATCACTGCTGCAGCTCGGACACATCGGATTCCTGGAGTTCGATGACCCGCGGATGCTTTCCACTGTGGCCCGCATCGAGCGGGAACTGCTCGATGACTCCGGTTTCCTGCACCGCTACGACGCCTCCTCCGGCGCGGACGGGCTCACCGGCAAGGACTCCCCGTTCCTGATCTGTTCGTTCTGGCTCGTGGAGCAGTACGCCCGCTCCGGCCGCGTCGACGATGCACGCACCATGATGGACGCCGTCTTGTCCGTGTCCACCGACCTCGGGCTGCTGTCGGAGGAGTACTCCCCCGAGCACAAGCGTCTTGCCGGGAATTTCCCGCAGGCCTTCAGCCACCTGGGACTGATCCGGGCCGCCGACGCCCTCGATGAGGTCCTCGCACCGCACGGACGCCCGGCCCGCTGAGGATCAGGCGGCGAAGACGTCGTCGACGGCCCCGGCAGGGACGTCCTCGATGCGGGCGTGCCGCCATTCCGGGGTGAGGTCCTTGTCCACCAGGAGGGCCCGCACGCCCTCGACGAAGTCGACGGGCAGCGTGCGCTCGGCCACCCGCAGGTCCTGGGCGAGGACGGCGTCGCGGTCGAGGCTCGAGGCCAGCCGCAGGGCCCGCAGCGCCACGTGCACCGCGAAGGGGCTGCGGGCCCGCAGCTCACGGGCGGCCGTCCGGGCATCCGGATGGGAATGGCGCTCCAACGCGCGCACGATGTCGGTGGGGTCGTCGCTGGCATAGCATTCGTCGATCCAGTCACCGGCGGCATCCACCAGGGGAGCCGGCAACGAACCGTCAAAGGAGTCGTCAGCCAGACCCATCCGCAGCGCGTCCCCACCGCTGAACGGGGCCGAGGTCAGCGCCACGTGCGTGCCGACGCCCCCCGCGCGGGACAGGTAGAACATCACGCCGGCGTCCGGGAAGAAGCCGATCTTGGTCTCCGGCATGGCCATGTAGGTGGAGTGCCCCACCGTGCGGTGCGACGCCGCGGCCGCGAGGCCCAACCCTCCGCCCATGGTGATGCCGCGCATGTGGGCGGTGACCGGCTTGGGGAAGTCGGCCACCAGTGCGTCCAGGCTGTACTCGAGGCGCAGAAATTCCAGCCAGTCGCCGCCGCTGGTGACGAGTCCGGACAGCTCCCGCACGTCGGCGCCCGCGCAGAATCCTCGGTCACCGGCTCCGGACAATTCCACGGCACGCACGCCGTCGTCGTCACGAAAGGCGGTGAGGATCTCCGTGGCGGCATGCAGCATTTCGAGGTTGAGGGAGTTGATGACCCGCGGGCGGTTCAGCTCGAGGTGGCCCACTCCATCGTCGACCCGGGACGAGATCAGCTCTGACATGCCCCCCAGACTAGGCACCTGCAGCGCGGACCGTCAGTCGAATCGCAGACCGGGACGCATCCTGCGCAGCACCGCGCGGGCAGTTTCGTCGTCCACCACCAGGTCTGTCATGACCCCGGCACGGAGGGCGCCCAGCACCGGGGCGGCCTTGGAGGCGCCACTCACCACGCAGATCCGTTTGGGGATGGAGCGCAGTTCGGCCGGCGTGATGCCGGTGGCTCGCTCGTTGAACGGAACGTCCCGCCAACTTCCGTCCTCGCGCAGCATCACGGTGCAGACGTCGCCCACCACGTTGCTCCGTGTCAGTTCCGCCAGGTCCTGCTCGTCAAGGTAGTTGGCGGAATACACGTGCGACTGGAGTTCCGAGCCCAGCCCGCCCACACCGAACACCGCCACCCGGCTGGAGGCGCGCACTTCCAGCACATGCTGGGTGCTGCGTTCCCGCCACATGGCCGCCCGCGTCAGGGGGTCGTCGAAGAAGGCGGGAAGTGTGAAGAGTTGTTCCTCGCCACGGAAGGCGGCAGCGAATCGCTGGAGGATGGAGCCGACGTAGGGCAGTCCGGTGGTGCGGTGGTTGGCGCCGCCGTTGAGGCCGACGACGGTGACGCCGGTCAGGTCGCGGGGCCTCAACTGGACCGCGATGGCGGAGGTGGTGGTGCCCCATGCGACGCCGACGGTGTCGCCGTCGTTGACGGTTTCGTCGATGAGTCTCGCCGCCACCCTCGCCACCTGGTCCAGACGAAACACACTGCTGGCGCCCGTGCGCACGTGCACGAGGTGGGCGTTGACGTGGAAGTAGCGGTCGAACAGCTCGGCGAGCCTGCTCATGGGGCGTTCCGGGTCGATGATGGTGACGCGGACCAGTCCGCGGTCGCGGCCCTCCTTCAGCAATCGCGACACGGTGGAGCGGGAGACGCCCAGTTGATGGGCGATGGCGTCCATGGTCTCTGACTGCACGTGGTAGAGCCGGGCCACCCGCAGAAGCAGTTCGTTGTTGCGATCCACTCTCCACCTCCTCGTCAACGGGCCCGCAGCAGTTCGTCTGGTTATTCCCGCAGCGGCACCCGTGCGACAGCGTACCCCCTCGATGCACGAACGTGCAGAGGGGTTGCAAAGATGTGCATCGCGAAGGAGGCTGGTGGTACGAGGATCAAAGGAGAACCCATGTCAGAGTCGCTTTCCCCATCCCAGAGGCCCGCCGCGCTGCAAGCGCTCGAAGCAGAAGAATTTGACGTCCTGGTCATCGGTGGCGGGGTGACGGGGGCCGGTATCGCCCTGGACGCTGCGTCCCGCGGGCTCAGGACGGCGGTCGTCGAGGCCCAGGACTGGGCTTCGGGTACGTCGTCGAGGTCGTCCCGCCTCATCCATGGCGGCCTGCGCTACCTGTACAACCTGGACTTCAAACTGGTGTTCGAGGCGTTGACCGAACGCGCCCGTCTGCTGACCACCATCGCCCCCCACCTCGTGGAGGCCCAGCCCTTCCTGTGGCCGCTCAAGACACGGGCCATTGAGCGTGCCTACTCGGCAGTCGGCGTCGGCCTGTACGACGTGCTGTCCATCGTGGGTGCCGGGGGCAAGAAGGTCGTGCCCATCCAGCACCACCTCAGCAAGAAGGGTGCACTGGAGCACTTCCCCGAGATCAAGCACGACGCGCTCATCGGGGCCATCGAGTTCTACGACGCCCGCGTGGACGACGCCCGACTCGTGATCCAACTGATCCGCACCGCGGTCCAGTACGACGCAGTCGCCGTCAGCCGCGCCAAGGTCACCGCACTGGACAAGGGCGAGGGCGGCCGCATCACCGGCGCCACCGTGACCGATCTGGAGACCGGTGAGACGGTCAAGGTGCGAGCCAAGCACGTCATCGCCGCGACGGGCGTGTGGACTGAGGACACCCAGGAGATGGCCGGCGGCACCGGCGGACTGAAGGTGCTGGCGAGCAAGGGCATCCACATCGTCATCCCGCGGGAACGGCTCAAGGCGACAGCAGGCATGTTCCTGCGTACCGAGAAGTCCGTACTGTTCATCATCCCGTGGCAGCACTACTGGGTCATCGGCACCACGGACACCGCCTGGCATGAGCAGCTGAAGCACCCGGTGCCCACCTCCAAGGACATTGACTACGTGCTGGCGCAGGCCAATGAGATCCTCGAAAAGCCCCTGACGCGCGACGACATCATCGGCACCTACGCCGGCCTGCGTCCGCTGCTGCAGCCCAAGGTGCTGGACGAGGCCAAGTCCACCAAGGTCTCCCGCGAGCACACGGTGACAGAGGTCGCGCCCGGCATGATCGCCATCGCCGGGGGCAAGTACACGACGTACAGGGTCATGGCCGAGGACGCAGTCGATTTCGCATTGGGTTCCAAGGAGGCCAAGAAGCGCCCATCAGTCACGGCCGGCCTGCCGCTGCTGGGTGCCACCGGTTTCGAGGCCATGGTCAACCAGTCCGACCGGCTGGGTGCCAAGTATGGCTTCGACGCGGACCGGATGCACCACCTGCTCCGCCGGTACGGCTCCGAACTGCCTGACCTCCTGGCGACGATTGACGAGGACCCGACGCTCGGTCAGCCGCTCGCGGCGGCACCCCAGTTCATCCGGGCGGAGGTCCATCGCGCAGCAGCCGTCGAGGGTGCCATCCACCTGGAGGACATCTTCATCTCACGTGTGCGGTTGAACTCCGAGTCCCCGGACCGGGGAGGCTCCGCCATCGACGAGATTGCGGAAATCACGGCCAAGGCCCTCGACTGGGACGAGGACCGCACGGCCAGGGAGAAGGCCAGCTACCGTGCCCGCATCGCGGCCGAGTTGGCCGCCCAGGAGGCGCCGTCGGACGACGCAGCCTCCGAGGCCCGCATGCAGGCTGACGACATCGTGGGCGAGGGCGTCCTCGTCTGAGCTGACGACGAAAGCGCCCGCCCCTGTCTCCCGGGACAGGGGCGGGCGCTTCCTCATTCGTCAGGTGGGCATGCTCACGCCGGTGAGCTGCTCGCCGAGCTCCCAGAGCCGCGCGGCATCTGCCAGACTCTGCCCGGTCCTGTAGATCGACTGCATGGCGGGCGCGCCGCTGAGGTGGGCGAAGCCGCTGGGCCCATACAGTTTCCCGCCCTCCGCCTCCGGACTGGTCGCGGCAAGCAGGGCGGGCAGGGCGGCGGCGTCAACTGATTGAACGAGCAAACCCGAGCGTGCCAGCCAGCGGATCACCTTGATTCCCGCGGTGTCCTTCGGACGACCCATCTCGGGCTGCGCGGCGAACAGGTTCGTGGGGGCAACCCCGGGGTGCGCCACGTTGCTGACGATGCCCCAGCCGGCGGCTCTGCTTCGGCGGTCAAGCTCGAGCCCGAAGAGCAGGTCCGCAATCTTTGACTGCGAGTACGCCCGACCCGGCTTGTAGCCCGCCTCCCAGGTCAGGTCATCCCACTTGATGCCACCGGAGGCGGCAGCGACGCTGGTTTGCGTTGTCACTCTCGCCTGCCCGGCGCGCAGCAGCGGCATCAACCCTGCTGTGAGGGCGAAATGCCCGAGGAAATTGGTACCGAACTGCAGTTCAAACCCGTCGATGGTCAGTCGCCTGCTGGGCGGTGACATGACGCCGGCGTTGTTGATGAGGATGTGCACCGGCCGGGCTTCGACGTTCAGCCGGTCAGACAGGACCGCCACCGACGCCAACGACGACAGGTCGAGATCCCGCGTGGAGACCTTCGCCCCGGGAACGGCGGCGATGATCCTTTCGACGGCAGCGGTGCCCTTGGCGCTGTTCCGGACGGGCATGATCACCTCAGCGCCGGCGCGAGCCAGACGGCCTGCGAGAACGAAACCGATTCCATCGCTGGCGCCGGTGACCACTGCAAGCTGGCCCGTGAGATCGCTGACGGCCGTGTCGGGAAGGGAACGATTCATTGGTGTCCTTGGGGTGTGAGGCGGCTGACGTCGCAAGGTGGTGTTCCCCAAGAGTTACCCCGACCACAAAATGCGCTCGGGCCACCGACATGCACGCCCCCCCGGTCCCGGTGTCACAGGGCGCACGCCCACCTCGAAAATGACCTGCCCCCGCTACCGCGGCGCCCGCCGGAGCCTTGCTGCAGCCCTCACGGGCAATGGCTCAGGCGTGGGAGTGTGCGTCGTCGTGGGTCTCCGCGTGCGTGGTGACCCAGAAGAGGCCGGCGACGATCAGGCCCAGAACCAGAAGTGCCGACGTGAGCAGGAACGGCCAGGTCCGGTCCATGCCCGAGAGCCACCCGCTGATCCAGCCGAACGGGGCAGTGACCAACATGACACACGTGCGCTGAATCGCCATCACACGTGAGCGCTCGGCCCTGTCCACGTGCAGAGCCACGAGGGACTCCGCCAGCATGAACAGCATCCCGGCTCCGAAAGCGTCCAGCATCAGACAGACAGCGAGAAGGCCATAGGTGGCCGTGACGGCCGGGCCACCCGGGGCCGGGATGCCAACCAGGAGGAGCTGACCTGCGAGATAGACACCGAAGCCGATGAGGGTTGGCGCCTTCAGGTGTCGGGCGTGCGTGAGGAGCGGTATGAGCGTGAAGAAGAACAACACCGACAGCAACGAGCGAACCATGGGGAAGAACGGCAGCAACGCGTCGGGAACGCCGAGCCGCTGGCTGATGACGACCTGCCAGAAGGTGCCGTTGACCAGCGCGACGGCACCGACGAGGGCAGCGATGACGAGCGCGAAAATTGTGCCCTTGGAGCGGACGATCAGCGCGAGCACGCCTCGATACTCGGACAACGACCTCCAGATGCTGACGCCGCGCGTCTCCTGCATCCGGATGCGACCCGTCGTGGTCTCGGTCGTGTAGCGGTAGAGAAGCCAGATCTTGAGCGACATGATGACGAAGGCGTTCAGGTAGAGGATCCGGACCGCGAGCTCCAGACCGAGGCTGGAGACCAGAACCGCGGCGATGGGCGCGAACAGCGCGGAGAATTCTGCGGCCACCTTGACGAGCGAGTACACCTTCGGGATCTCGGCACGGTCGACGTCCTCGACGAGCAGGCAGTCCCAGGAATTCTGAGTCACCTGCCACGCCCCGTTGACGACGGACGCCGCGAGGAACCACCAGAAGTTCTGCGCGAAGGCCCAGATGAGGCAGGGGATGGCCCACGCGATGATGTCGAAGACGGCAGTGGTGATCCGCCGCCCGAGCTTGTCGGTGATCACGCCGCTGAGCAGCCCGAAGACCACCTGGGACAGCATGGAGATGGTGGCAAGCAGTCCGATCTGTGCGTCGTGGACTCCCAGCGCCAGCATGAACACCGAGGTGTACGGCAGCACCAGCATCATGGAGAGACCCCACAGCGGCTCCGTGTAGACGGACGCGCGGCCATTGCCGCGGAGCCCCAGAAGGGTCACGATCATGGGGTTGCGTCTGCGTTTCACCGCCTCAGTCAACCCGTGCTGCTTCAACTTGTCCAACGAGGCAAGCGCTGCTCAGCCGACTCCGGGCATGATGCCCGGCAGCATCAGGACGGTGCCCAGCACGAGCGCTCCCACCGTGCCGCTCAGCCACAGGGCGATCCAGAGCATCCGCGGGAGGCGGGTCAGCCCGGCGAGCTGCGCGGCATCCGATCCAGCCGTGGCACGGCCTCGGCTGAGCGCCAACTCAAGGACGGGTCGTGGACCCGCGATAAGGAGGAGCCAGGCCAACCCGTAGGCGAGCCACACGAGGACGTGGGCAGGTGCGTACCAGGTCGCGAGGGCCAGGATCGCGCCGATGGCGACAACAACCAGCGCCCCGTACGCGTTGCGGATCTTCAGCAGCATCAGAGCCAGCAGCCCCACGAGCAGCCACAGCATGGCCACGGCGTGTCCCGTGCCGGCGACGGCGGCAGCCACCATGCCGACGAGTGAGGCCGCGGGATAACCGGCGAGCAGCGTGAACACCATGCCGGCCCCGGTGGGCTTCCCCCTGGTCAGGGTGACCCCGGACGTGTCCGAGTGCAACCGGATTCCCTTCAGGGAGCGGCCGGAAAGGGTGGCCGCGACGGCGTGCCCGGCTTCGTGGCAGACGGTGACCGCCATGCGGACCGCAGGCCAGGCGAGGATGACGCAGGCGAGGGCGACCAGTGCGATCACGAGGAGGGCGGATGCGTCCGGGACAGCGGTCGTCGCCCAGGCGCGCAGCCACAGATCCTGAAGAATGGACATGCGTTGCCTCACCCGGGTTCCTCATGGCCACCGGGCTGCAGCGACGTGTCAAAGACGAAACTGTGGGCTCGCAACCTCTCGACGAGGATGTCCCCCATGGCGGTGGCGGGCGTGAGCACGCCCGAGCGTCGGGGCAGGCGGTCGCCGTCGAGGGCCAGACTGAGGGCGGACTCGCCCAGCATGATGGCCGTGCCGTCGTAGCCCGGGTCGTAGTCGGCGCCCACCTTCGTGAGATACCGGGCGCCGCTCGTGGTTGTTGTGCGGATCTGCAGACGGAATCGACCCCTGGCCCGCTGCTCGGCGTTGGGGCCATCACCTGGCGTGGGCAGCATCCGGTCGAGCACCGCCCGTGTCGGACGGAAGGCCAGTCCTGCCAGGACGGCAGCCAATCCGATCGCCATGCCGCCCGCCTTCAGCGGGGACACCGGGGTGGAGCCGAAATCGGTGACCTCGTGATAGCGGAACTCGCGGCCGTAGGACCACTCGGTGAGGGTGTTCGACAGCCGCACGATGCGCGTGTTGAAGGAGGCCATCATGAAGGGCCCCATCCAGTGGTTCGTCTCGGCGTCTCGGGCGACGGGTATCCACCGCTTCAGCCTCGCGAGGGCCCCGCCGCCTGAGGCGGGCCCCGACGTCGGCTCCTCTGAACGTCGCGGGCTCAGGCTGTGGGGATCACTGATGGTGCGCCGAGCCACCGCGTCGCTGCGCGCGGCGATGATCTGCTGGCGGCCCGAGTCGATGGTGCCCCCCGAGAGCCCGCCGCGCAGTGAGTGGACGGCCAGGGTGGTCTGGCGCAGGGTCCCTGCACCGTCCTTCGCGACCCTCTCTGCCGTGACAAGCACGCCCAGGTCGGACGGAACGGAGTCGAACCCACACGCGTGCACGATGCGCGCACCGGTCTCTGCGGCGCGGGCGTTGACCTCGTCGATCGACCACCGCACGAAGAGCACCTCACCGGTGAGGTCGGCGTAGTGTGTCCCCTCCTTTGCGCAGGCCCGGACCAGTTCCTTGCCGTACAGGGCGTAGGGACCGACCGTCGAGGCGATCGCGGTGGTGCGCGCCGCGAGCCGACGCAGTCCCGTGGCGTCCGCGGCATCCACCGTCACCAGTTCCCAGCCGGCTGCCGAGGTCCCAAGTTTTTCACGCAGTGCTTCCAGTTTGGTGCGGGAGCGACCGGCCAGCGCGATCCTCACCTCCGCCCCGGCATGCGTGGCGAGGTGACCGGCCGTCAGTGCTCCGACAAAACCTGTGGCGCCGTAGAGCACGAGGTCAAGTTCGCGAGAGGTCATGTGTGCCCCATCCAATGTCTGCCGCCGTGAAGCGAACTGTTCGTGACCATGGTGCCACCCGCGCCAGAGCTCATCCCAAGCACCCACCCGCGGAGCCCTGCACTCCCATTAGGCTCGGGTGTGGAGCACCACAGAATCAGCACGACTGCAGGAGGCCGCTGACCATGCGTCTGGCACCCCTTGCCGACCCCGGATACCGACAGCCCCTCTTCGCTCGACGGGGAGCCGTCGCCACCTCGCAGCCCCTTGCCGCTGAAGCCGGTCTCGGGATTCTGCGGGCCGGCGGCAACGCGGTGGATGCCGCCGTCGCGATGGCCGCCTGCCTGCCCGTCGTTGAACCGTGCAGCAACGGCCTCGGCTCGGATGCCTTCGCCCTCGTCTGGGATGGAGACCATCTGCACGGCCTCAATGGTTCCGGGCGAGCTCCGGCATCCGCCTCCGCCTCACGGCTGCGCGACCGGGGGCTGACCACCATGCCTGTGTGGGGCTGGGAGGCCGTGACTGTCCCGGGCGCGGTGCGTGCGTGGGCGGACCTGCACCGCCGGTTCGGGCGTCTGTCCTTCTCCGATGTGATGGAGCCGGCCATCGCGTTGGCCACCGAAGGATTCGCGTTGTCCGGCGTGGTCGCGTGGGGCTGGCACAGGGGTGTGGCGGCAGCGGCCGCGCGCGCGTCCGAACCCAGCGCTGCAGGGTTTGCCCCGCTGTTTGCGCCGGGCGGACGGGCGCCAGAGGTGGGTGAGGTGTGGCGCAGCCCTGAAATGGCGGCGACCCTCACGGCCATCGCGGCCAGCAGCGGTGAGGACTTCTACACGGGCGGACTCGGCGCGAGGATGGTGGCCTTTGCACGCGCCACCGACGGATCCTTGACGGCAGGCGATTTGGCGGGTCACACGAGCGAATGGGTGCAGCCGATCAGCGCACGCTACCGGGACCACGAGGTGTGGGAGGTGCCGCCGAACGGTCAGGGTATCGCTGCGCTCATCGCGCTCAACGTGCTGGATGGCTTCACCCCCGACGAAGCCGCCGACTGGCACCGGCAGATTGAGTCGGTCAAGATGGCCCTGGCCGACACCCATGCGCTGCTGGGTGACCCGGCCGTCGTCGACGTGCCGGTCGAGGCCCTGCTGTCCGCTGGCCACGCGGCCCGGCGTCGCGCCTCCATCGGGGCCCGGGCACTGGCTCCCGTGGCGGTGGACCCGCGCGCCTCGGACACCGTGTACCTCTGTGCCGCGGACGGCGACGGGATGATGGTGAGCTTCATCCAGAGCAACTTTCACGGCTTCGGGGCGCAGGTCGTCGTGCCCGGCACAGGCATTTCATTGCAGAACAGGGGAGCCGGGTTCTCCTTGGAACCGGGGCACCCGAACGAACTCGCGCCCGGAAAGCGCCCGTTCCACACGGTCATCCCCGGGTTCCTCACGCGCGGCGGGGCGCCGGTTGGACCTTTTGGGGTCATGGGCGGGCACATGCAGGCCCAGGGGCACGTGCAAGTGGTCCTCCACACCGTGGATGGCGGCGACGACCCCCAGACCGCGCTGGGACGCCCGCGCTGGTTCTGGGATCCCGCGACGGGCCGGGTCCAGGTGGAGGCGTCCGCGGGGACGAAGCCATCGCGCAACTGCGGACGCACGGCCACGACGCGGTGGTGGGGCAACACGCGGCGATCTTCGGCCGCGGCCAGGCGATCTGGCGACTTCACCCCGACAACCCTGGCAGCGTCCTCGTCGCCGGATCCGAACCTCGCGCGGACGGTTATCCGCTCGGCTGGTGACGCAACTGCGGGGCGGTTGACAGATCCGGGGTTGCCTCCTTACAGTTTCGTCTGTCGTCGATTCGAGGAGGTGCATGCAGATGTTGATCAACTCTGCCGCTCCCGGTCGGCCGCGCGCGCTCGACCGCTGATCGCCACCGCGCCCGGGTTCCGCCCGCAGTGACGCCCACGGCGTCCCCCCTCTCACCCCTTTGCCGCGTCACCAGACGCCGTCCGTCAGGACCTCATCCATGCATGCACAACGCCGTGGGCGCTACGACTTCCCGCCCGCGATCCCACCCGACTCGCAACCCGACGTCCGCTCACCCAGTCGCTTCCTCTTCTGGCTGATTGGCTCCTACGGCTGGGTCGTGCCAGTGATGACACTGTCTGCCTCCTCGTGGTTGGTCCCTGCCGCATTGACCCCGTGGCTCCTCGGGCGGGCAATCGACGCTGGCGTCGCAGGCGCCGACACCACGGCTGCCCTTGGCTGGGTCGGGCTCCTGCTCCTCGTCATCGCCGGCGGGGTCGGCGGAGGGATTCTCTTCCACACGTTCGCTGTCCGCATGTGGTTGCTCGGTATCTACGGAATCCAGCGACGGGTGTCCCGCCAGGCGGTCCACCTGGGCCATGTCCTCAACCGTCGCGTGCCCACCGGTGAGGTGCTGAGCGTCTCGTCCTCCGACAGTGACCAGTTCGGTGCCACCATCGAGTCCTTCGGGCACGTCATCGCCGCGGCCATCAGCTTCGGGCTCGCATCGACGCTCATGTTGACCACATCGCCAGTGCTGGGCGCGGTCGTCCTGATCGCCACCCCGCTCCTCCTCCTGGCCTCGACGCCGGTGCTGCGTCCTCTGTCACGGGCCCAGTCCGCCGAGCGATCCGAGAGCTCCACGCTCACGTCGCAGGCAAGCGACATCGTCACCGGGCTGCGGATCCTCCGCGGCGTCGGGGGTGAACACACGTTTGCGCTCAACTACGAACGGCAGTCGCAGAAGGTCCGCGGCCTCGGAGTGCGGCTCGGCACCTGGCAGGCGGTCGTCGAGGCCACCAGCATTCTGTTGTCCGGGCTGCTGCTCGTGGCCCTGGTGTTCCTGGGCTCCCTCCGCCTCCTCGAGGGCTCGCTGAGTGTCGGCGAGCTCATCAGCTTCTTCGGGTACGCGGTGTTCCTCACCTCGCCCATGCAGGCATTCTTCGATTTCGCGCAGAGGTGGGTGCAGGGCCTGGTCGCAGCGCAGAAGACCCTGGCTTTCCTGGGCACCGACGTCCCGTGGGCGCCGACGGGTCTGGCACTCAGCCCCAACCCGGCGCTGCGGGACGAGTTGTCCGGCGTCACGGTGCAGCCAGGACGAATGCTCGGGGTCGTGTCCGCGGATCCCGACGCCTCCGCAGCCCTCGCCGACCGGCTCGGGCGCTACCTGCCTCTGCAGACGCCGGATCCGATGGACGACGAGGACCTTTCGGGGCGGGCCCGCAGGAAAGCTCGGCGGGTGCGCCTCGCGGCCAGAGCGCGCCGCGCACGGGAGGATGCCGAACTGGCGAACCGCCCGTGGGGTGTCACGGCCGACGGCGTGGACTATTCGGCAGTCGACGTCGCGGACCTGCGGCGCAGGGTCGTTGTGTCGCACACCGGTGCCATCCTCTTCTCGGGCACGCTGCAGAGCGCCGTCGACCCGTGGGGCACCCACAGCCGTGACGACGCGGAGCGAGCGCTGATCGTCGCGTCCGCCGAGGACATCTATGACTCACTGCCCGATGGCTGGCAGGGGCGGATCGATGAGAAGGGCCGGGGCCTATCGGGTGGGCAGCGGCAGAGGGTCGTGCTGGCACGCGTCCTGCTGCGGGACCCCGACGTCCTCATCCTCGTGGAACCGACCTCAGCCGTCGACGCGCACACGGAGGCGAGGATCGCCGCACGGCTGGCGGATCACCGTCGTGGCCGCACCACCGTCGTCGTCACCGTGTCCCCACTCCTGTTGCGGCGCTGCGACGACATCGCGGTGCTCGTCGACGGGGTCGAGGTTGCCCGCGGCAGCCACGACGAGCTGCGCGATCACCCCGAATACCATCGCGTCATCGCGCGGGGGATGGAGGACACCCATGAGTGAACACCTGTTGTCGCCCACGTCCGCCACCACGTGGCGCGAGGGTCCCGTACCGTCCCGGGTGCCGGACGAACTCGACGTGCCCCGAGGCGGTGGGCCGCGTCGCCGAATGGCCGCATTCCTTGGGCGCCACCGCTTCCGCACCCACACGGCGCGTGCCGCGTCCGCGGAGGCTCGCGCCCCGCAGAGCGGATTCCCGGTGGCGACGTCCTCCCAGGCGCTCGGATTCCTGGGTGGTCTGCTCGAGGGACGCCGGGGCACGCTGGTCTGGGCCATCGCCCTCAATGCGGCAGCGGCGGGCGCGGGGCTGGTTGCCCCGTTCCTGTTGGGGGGTCTCGTCGACCGTGTCACGGGTGGCCTGCTCGACCGCAACGCGCTCACGACGACGGTGGGGGTCATCGCCGGCATGATCGTGGCGCAGGCACTGCTCACCTTCGCTGCGCGACGGGCGTCGGCTGTTCTCGGGTACGACCTGCTCGCGGCGGCACGGGAGGAGGTCGTGCGCATCGTGCTGCGGCTTCCGCTGAGTCACGTCGAGTCGTCGGGTTCTGGTGACCTGCTGACCCGGATCACCTCCGACGTGTCGAAGATGGCGACGGCCGCGCGCTGGGCCTTCCCGAATCTCCTGGTGTCGGTGGTGCTCATCGGCGCGACGCTGGTGGCCATGCTGGTCAACTCCTGGGTGTTGACGCTCCCGATGCTGGGCACGGCGTTGGTCATGTGGCTGGGTGGGCGCTACTACCTCGCCCGCGCGACCGCGGGCTACATCACCGAGTCCCGCTCCTACTCGGTCATCAACTCCACCACCACCGAGACGGTCGAGGGGTCCCGCACCGTCGAGGCCCTGGATCTCGGCGGGCTGCGAATAGCGCAGATCGACGAGGACACGGAGGTGTCCGCCCAGGCGGAGCGATACACGATGACGCTGCGCAACATGCTGTTCGCCATGGTGGATTCCTCATTCCAGCTCCCGCTGGTCGGGGTGGTCCTCCTCGGGATCTGGGGTCACGCCGAAGGTTGGGCGAGCATCGGTCAGATCACCACGGCTGCGCTCTACATCGCGCAGCTGCAGGGCCCGCTGGATCGTGTCATCGCGGTGCTGGACCAGCTGCAGCTGGGCATCGTCGGCACCGCGCGTCTCATCGGGGTCGCCCAACTCGACGACGACCGCACCCCCGGTGAGGCCACGCCGGACGGCGCCAAGCTCACGGGCAGCGACCTGTGGTTCGGCTACCGCGAGGGCGTGGATGTGCTGCACGGCATCGACGTCGACCTCCAGCCCGGCGAGCGGCTGGCCATCGTCGGGCCATCCGGTTCCGGCAAGTCGACCCTCGGACGGCTCATCGCCGGGATCAACCGTCCCCGGGTCGGTGAAGTCACCGTCGGCGGTGTCGATGTCATGAACCTCCCGCTCGACCGGCTCCGTACCGAGGTGGCGCTCGTCACGCAGGAACACCACGTGTTCGTCGGTACCGTCCGCGACAACGTGGTGCTCGCCCGCGAGACCACGGCCTCCGACGAGGAGGTGGAGCGGGCACTGCGCGCGATTGACGCCTGGGGCTGGGTGTCGCGGCTGCCCGGCGGGTTGGAAGCCGAACTCGGCCACGGCAAGGCGAGCCTCACACCTGCTCAGGCCCAGCAGATCGCGTTGGCGCGACTCATCATCGCCGATCCGCACACCCTCGTGCTGGACGAGGCGACGTCGCTCATTGATCCGTCGTCGGCTCGGCATCTGGAGGGGTCCATGGCCGCACTGATGGAGGGCCGATCCGTGGTCGCGATCGCACACCGACTGCACACCGCGCACGACGCTGACCGGATCGCGGTGGTCGATGCCGGTCACATCGTCGAGATTGGGTCGCATGACGAACTCCTGGAGCTCGACGGGCAGTACGCAGACCTGTGGCGGACGTGGCGCGACTGACCCCCTCGGCTTCAGGGCAGGAAAACGGCGGGGCATGGGGGGGCACAACAAAGAATGGTGTTCGAGAGTGGACGCTCGAACAGCGGCCTATGGTGACGCCATGACAGTGCTCGTAGCACGGCGTCGACTGCTGGGCCGGACGGTGCGACGCACGCCGCATCACGCGGGTCGACGATGAGGAGGATCGGCTACCGGGCCTCCGGTGCGGACCTGCTGTTCGGACACCCCGAGCGAGCTCACGGGGTGGCCATGGAGGGCTACTTCTGGCGGATCACGGAGCCGGCGACCCAGCGGGTTGTCATCGCACTCATCGGCATCCAGACCGATCACACGGGTCGTTGGGCACTGGCGGGGCTGGGAGCATCCGACGGGTTCTGGCGCCAGGCGATCATCCCGACAGCTGATGCCCGTCCCGGCGGCCTCGGGGCACGCGCAACCAGCTCGGAGGCGTCCTTCTTCGGGACCGACGAGCGGGTCGTGGTCGACCTGGGTGCCGACGCACATCTCGAGGCCCATCTCGACGGCCTCACCCGCTGGCCGTCAGGACGCCCGTTCGGGGGATCCAGCTGGTTCCAGATGATTCCGGGACTCAACCAGTACTGGCATCCATGGCTCCTGGGCGGGCGGGCGTCCGGGACTGTCGCCGTCGGCGATGCGCGCTGGGACTTCGCCGACGCCCAGGTCTACGGCGAGAAGAACTGGGGGCGGGCCGGGTTTCCCGATTCGTGGTGGTGGGGTCAGGCGCAGGGCTTCGCGGAGGCCGACGCCTGTGTGGCCTTCGCCGGCGGCGACGTCACCGCTGGTGGGTTGCGCACCGAGGTCACTGCGCTCGTCGTGCGCCTGCCGGGTGGGAAGGTTCTCCGCCTGGGCAATCCTGTCACCTCGCCCGTCCGGGCGGACGTTGGAGATGAGCACTGGCGTCTGGAGGGCCAATCACGCGGCTGGGCCGTGTCCCTGGACGCCGATGCACCGCTCAGTGCCGCACACGTCCTGCCGGTGCCGTTGGTGGGACAGCGCCGCGCGGTGCCGGGAGCCATCGAACACCTCACCGGATGCCTCCACATCCGGGTCAGCCGCCACGGACGGCAGGTCTGGGCTGGGAAATCCACTCTGGCCGGCCTCGAGCATGGGGGGCTCGACCGTGCCGCAGGACTCGCCGCGTCGAGAAATCTCACGGTCAGCCAGCCGTCACGCCGCTGACCGCAGCGAGATGAAATCCACCGATCGATCCGAGGAGTGCCGATGCGGGCACTGTTCACCAGCACTGCTGGTCTGGATCACGTGCTCACGCCCACCCGTTCGCCCGAACCGTTAACCGGGTCCCCTCAATGCGTGGAAGCGTTCCGGCCCACCAAGACGTGGGTGACGGCGCCCGCTGGGTCGCCCTGCCTCAACTGACCCGTGCGATGGCGGCTTCAAAGAAAGGTGCCAGCGCATGGCTCTGATCGACGGTGATGTGGACCCCGTCGCGGTAACGAACCAGCCCCTCTGGCGACACGGCGGAGCAGATCCCCGCCGGACAGATGGCCTCCGTGAGGTCCAGCACGCCTGCGCCGGTGCTTGCTGTCACTTCGGAGACCACATGGGCGATGTCGCCCTGGCGCACGGTGACCTCGGCAATCGGCATCGTCTGCTGGCATCCGTCCGACAACAACTTCACCGTGGTGCACGCCTGCCAGTTCAGGGCTGCGGCACCACCCCAGTGGGGGACCGTCTGCACGAGCAGCACTTCGTGGCCCGCCTCCTGCAGCGGTCTGATGGTATCGGTCAGACGGGAGAACAGCTCCGTCTCGGAGGCCTTTCCCGCGACGTCAATCCTCCGGTTGCGCTCGCCGGCAAAGGTCTTCCGGAAGTCGCCGTACGCGTTGGCGATCACCACCACACCCTTCTCTGCCCCCAGGAGGTAGTCCTGCGCCTGGACCGGGTAGCGGTTGCACCGCCCACGCCAGTCCCGATCCGTCAGGGTGGACTCGCCCAGAATGTAGGAGCAGCCGGCCTCGAGCCGCATCACCAACGGACGCGCCAGAGACGTCGAGGCATCCATCATGGCCTCGCTGAAGTGGTCGGCATTGGAGTCCCCGACCAGGTAGATCGGGGGGCCAGCAGCATCCTGATTCCAGGTGCACGCCTCTGCTGTCCAGCCCATGGTGGTGGTGCAGTGCGCGTCATCTCCTGCGTGGTGTGACCGGATCATTGCGCGGTAGTCCCTGACCGACCCACTCCACAATTCATGGTCTGCGGCATACCCCAGGGCCCCAGCCACCACAAGCGGGGGCGCCATGGTGAGTGCGACGAGACGCACGAACGATGTACCCCCCGTGGTTGCCTTCGTACGGACGGGTTGTTCCACCCACCGGTAGGAGGCATAGGCGGGGATGAAGGACGCGGCCGCGGCGAGGACGAGGACGGGGAGCGACGCCGACCAGTTGAGCCGTGCGAAAACGATGCACGGCCAGTGCCACAGGTAGATGGAGTAGGAGCGGTCACCAATCCAGACCATCGGCGCGGAGGCCAACACCTTCGTGACGACTGTGTCGGCGGGCCCCGCGGCAATCAGGAAGACGGTGCCGAGCACAGGGAGCAACGTCCATGGCCCGGGAAAAGGTGTGGTGTCGTTGATGATCAGCAGCGACACACCCAGAAGACCGGCTCCGACGATGCTCACCGGTATCGCACTGCGAGCGGAAGCGGCACTGAGCCTCGCGCCGCCGAGGGCAAGCAGTGCACCGGCAGCAAACTCCCACACTCGCGTCGCTGGCCCGTAGAAGCCCACCAGATCGTCGGGGACACCCGGAACGTGAAACCCAGCCGCACCGATGAGCGCGAGGGCCAACGAGACCGCACCCACCGTGCCCACGGCCACCACCGGGCCGACGTGGAGTCGCTTTCGATGCGCGGCGATGAGCCACCCGAGCAGGAGAACGAAGGGGAACACGAGGTAGAACTGTTCCTCCACTGACAGGGACCACAAGTTCAGCAGTGGGTTGTTGTCGGCGGAGGCGTCGAAGTAGTCGCCCGTGGTTCTGGCAATGACGAAGTTCGCAGCGAGCAGAAGGGCGCCGAGCCCCGTCTTCGAGGCCGTCTCCTGCCCTCCGAAAGGTGAGAGAAGCAAGAAGGAGGCGAGCATCACCACACCCACCGTCAGGGCCAGGGCGGGCGCCAACCGTGTGAATCTTCGGACGTAGAAGCGGCCGAAACGGATCCGTCCGTCCCGAGACCATTCCCGCATCAGCATGGCAGTGATGACGAACCCGGAAATCACGAAGAAGACGTCGACTCCGACGAACCCCCCGGGTGCAGGGAGGCCCGCATGGAAGCACACCACCATCAGGACAGCGATGGCGCGCAGGCCCTGGACATCTGACCGGTGGTGCCGTCCCTGAGCCGCTGGCGTTGGGGAGGCAATCACCGCGGTCGCAGTGGACACCGACTTCCTCCTCGTGGGGCTAACGTTTGTGGGACCGTGGGCCCTTGTCATGCAGGACCAGAAGCACGGTAGCCGACGGAGCGGTCGCAACGGGCGACGCCGGAGACCACATTCTCATTGCGACCTCAGTGCGACCCACGAAAGCGCAGATGAAGCCAACTGCGACAGCAACATCCGCGCACACGACGGCAGGATCGTTGACGACACCCATCAGGTAACAGAAGAAGTGGCCGTCAAGGGGATTCGCAGGGCGGATGGTGAGACCGGGTCGTATCCGTACTGGATGGAATCGGCAGGGTCTGCGCTCGTGCGGTCAGCGCATCGTGGCCAGGCGCCAGCCGGCGGTGTCGCACTGGCCGTCGTCATTGTTGCCAGTGGCCAGGACACGCCCATCGGCTCGAAGTCCCAGGGTGTGGGTGGAGCCGCCCGCAACGGCCACCACGTCTCGCCATGATGAAACGTCGCACTGCCCTCGACTGTTGTCGCCGGCCGCGAGAACGCGGCCTCCCACGACGAGGCCCACCGTGTGGTGACTGCCCGCTGACACGGCGGCGACGTCGCGCCACTCGGACACCGCCTGGGCGGCGTGGTTCCGGTTTCCGGCGGCGAACACTCGTCCGTCCGTGTCGAGGCCGACGGTGTGGAGAGAGCCGGCGGCGATCCCGCGCAGGCTGTGCCACCCGGTGACATCGCATTGCCCCCGGTGATTGTTTCCCACCGCCGTGGCCGTGCCATCGGCGCTGAGCCCGACGGAGTGCCAATCTCCGGCAGCGAGGGCGACAAGGTCGCGCCACGAATCCACGTCGCATGCTCCGTCGCTGCGACGGCCCGTCGCTCGCGCTGTCCCGTCCTCGAAAATCGCGAGTGTGCGTCGCCACCCGGCCGCGACGCTGACGACACCGCTCCAGTCGACGACATCACACTGCCCTTCGTTGTTCCAGCCCGTCGAGACAACCGTGCCGTTCGCGAGCAGTCCCACACTGTGTGATCTGCCGGTATTGGACGCCGTGTGTACGTTCCCGACTGCCACGGAGACGACGTCGCGCCACCCGTCGACGCGGGACTCCTCGGAGAGAGGGTTGCCAGCGGCTACCACCGAGCCCTCCATGGTCACACCAATGCAGTGGCGCCGCCCAGCGGCGATGACAGCACGGAACGCTTCTCGTCTCACCTGTGGATGGTCTCAGGAGTGGTGGCGCGGAACAATCGACACGTCGGTCGCACTGCGTCAACCCAGCCAGTCGCCGACTGCCTCCAGCCCCCACAGACGGCAAGCGGCGTCCTGCGTGGCGCCGTGCCGAGCATGGCAGCTACGATCGCGGGAGCCCGACCCTCAAACGGCAGCGGCTGCCAGGGCGGCTGATCTCGCCGACAACGACGGATCTGCTCGCCCTCGGGCAGTCGGACGGGAGCGGGACCGCACCATGGAAGACGAGAGCCCTGCGGGTGTAGTGGCCGCGTTCGAGGCCTGGTGTGCCGCGAGTCCTCACCCCGGGGGGCCTGAGCCCTCGGATGCTGCTGCATCGCTGGCTGATCTCTTCACCCGATCGCGACGCGGTGGCGCGGACCTGCGCGACCCGGATGCGCATCTGCTCCGTTGGTTGACTCGTGATCTCGCGCGTCACGACGACGTCCATCGCGATGACGACAGCGACGAGTCCGACGGCGCCCAGTACCTGCTCGCGATCCGCACACTCATGGGGTTCCTCCTTTTCCTCAGGGCCCATGGCCTCTGGCGTCGAAGCGAACGTGCAGTCCTCGACTGCTGGGATGTCTTCACCTGGGCCACCCGCGAACCGCTTGGTGTGCACACTCTCGGGAGTCTCGCCGACGACATACTCGTGACGGGCCTGTTGATCGAGCCCGCACCATCTGATGTGGTGGACACGGCGCGAGAACTCCCTTTCGTCCCCCTCCTGCGATCCACGCTTGATGCGCTGGCTTCCCAGAGCCCGCTCTCGCGGGACGACCTGGCCGCCATCACGGGTCTGCAGGACACTCCTGGTGCGGTGGACATCTGGAGTGATTGCCTCTCCATGACCAATCTGGCTCGGCGGGACGCGGCAACAGACTCCGTGATGCCCTCCATCGAGGTCCGGACCAGCGGAGGCTGCCCCCCGGTGGACTCGGTACTGGTGCGAAACGTCGTCCAGGGGCTCGTCTCGGCGGCGCTCTCGTGGGGCTTCGACACTGACACCACAGAACGGCCGATGCGCACGACCCATCCGCGGGGCTCTTCGGTCCTGATCGCGCTCGTCTGTGCTTGTGATGATCAGATGTACCTCGCGGGAGACCGGAACGATGCTGACGATGAGGAGACAACGCGTGGGCTCGTGCGCATGTTCGTGGACAAGATGCTGGGGGCAGGACATGTGTCCTCACCATCAGTCGCGGACGAGGTGCTCGCCGTCCTTTGCGCACTGACCACCCTCGGTGTGCTTCAGGAGCGAAGGCTGCCGCTCAGCGGTGAGATCTATCTCGCCGCCCCGGATGCCCTTCGGCACTCGCTCCTCCAGAGGGTCGCGGATTTCACGGGCTGCATCGGCGGCCCCGATGACACCAGCGCCTGGCAGCCGATTGCGTTGGACTACCACCATGCGAAAGAGACGGTTTTCGACCTGCACCTGCACCTGGAGACTGGCGTGGGCGAAGAGAGCCGGCCGGAGGCCGCGACCGAGCCGTCAACAACATGGCGAGGCACACTGATCGCAGCGTCAAGCCCCATCGATGTGCTGCACGATGCCGTGCAGGCGCTCTTCGGGTGGCGGGGTCTGCGCCCACACGTGTTCCTGGACTCGGTCGGCACCCGCCGCTTCACCTCGCCGGGCCTCCTGCACATCTTCGACGCTCCCGGAGATGAGCGCATCACCGACCAGACGGCAGTCAGGATCGGCAGTGTTCTCACGCAGCCGGGGGATGAGGTGGTCTACGAATACGGGAGACTGCAGGACCCCTGGCGTGTGCGCATCCGCCTCGACGCCGTCGTGGACTCTCCCGTGGACATCACCCGAACCGGAGGCAGTGGGGAGTCACCTGCAGAGCAGTCGCTGCTCGCAGAGACGCTGTCGCGGCGCCTGCCGCAGGGTATGGAAATACCGGACGAGTTGGAGAGGGCGTGGGCCTTCTTCGAACAGAGGGGCTGGTGGGGATCGCGTGACGCGGACCATTTCCTGGCTCCGTGTTCGTTCGAAAGCAGGCCTGGTGTCGTGTTCAGTTCGGAGTGCACGCTGGATGGTTGGTTCGCTCCGGACAGCCCCGCCCATGAACGGCTGCTCCCCATCGCCGTGACGGATGGCACGGGCTCGATCGCAGCCCTGTGGCTGGAGTCACCCGGGATGCTCCGCGTCGTCGGGCTCGGTTCTGAGGGTGAGGCCCGACTGCTTGCCGAGTCCGTCCCGGACTTCCTGCGGTTGATGGCGATTGGCTACCCCGAGTTCACTCCGGGAGTGGTGGGCGGCCGCCCAGACGTCGACTCGAGAGCAGCGCTTGCCGACTACCGCCATTGGGTGGAAGAAACGCTGGGCCTGGACGTCCCCGCCGAGTGGCCTCCGTTCACCCGTGACCGATTCTCCGACTGGGTGGTTGCGCACATCGACCTGTGATGGCGCCAGAGGCAGCCATCGATCCGCGCGGACTGCCACGCGCGTCGCAAAGGCAATCATGGGGTCGAGGGGGTGGCGAGATGACCGCACTCGTGCGCCTGCTTCGTGCCACACTCCTTCCTGCCTTTGACGCTGCTCTGATCTGCAGAGGGTCTCTGTAGGATCGAGGAGTGTTCGTCTCCGCCGCAGCCGGCTTCGGCTTCGGGCTGTCACTCATCGTCGCGATCGGTGCACAGAACGCCTACGTGCTGCGGCAGGGGCTACGAAGAGAGCACGTGCTGGCCGTGGTGGCCGTGTGTGCGGTATCCGATGCCATCCTGATCCTGGTGGGGGTCGCTGGCTTCGGGGCTCTGGTGCGGACCCTGCCATGGCTCCTGACGACCGTGCGGATCGCCGGCGCTGTCTTCTTGCTCGGATATGCGCTGATGGCCGCTCGCAGGGCGATTCTGCCGCGCCCCCTCGACGCCTCGACTGTCGGCGACGCGAAGGGGCTTGCCCGGGTGGTCACCGCAGCCGTGGCGCTGACCTGGCTCAACCCCCACGTTTACCTTGACACGGTGCTGCTCCTCGGCTCCATCGCAGCAACGCACGGCGATGGCCGTTGGGTCTTCGGCCTCGGCGCCCTTCTGGGCAGTGTTCTCTGGTTCACGGCTCTTGGCTTCGGTGCCCGGCTCCTGCGTCCCGTCTTCAGCCGTCCGGCATCCTGGCGGCTGCTGGACATCGGGATCGCCGTTGTCATGACGACGATCGCAGCAAACCTGCTGCTGGGAATCAGCAAGTGAAGCAGCAAAGCTGGGCGGCCGTTCAGTCGCCACGCGCTGCCGTCCTCATGGAACAAAATCATGGTTCCGCCGGTGTCTCCCAAGGAGCCGGGGGGCGGGGCCAGGTGGCCCATCGTCCGAGCAATGTGAGCAGAGCTGGTGTGAGCAATGGCCGCACGACGAAGGTGTCGATGAGGAGGCCCACGGACATGGTGAAGGCGATTTGCCAGAACGTGGCGAGCGGGATCACCGCGACGAGGGCGAAGGTCCCGGCCAGGATCACCCCGGCGACCGTGATGGCCCGGGCGGCCCGTGGCACGGCGAAGCGCACCGCGCTGGTGATGTCTCGATGCCTCATTGCCCGCCAGATGCTGCCGACAGAGAAGACGTTGTAGTCGGAGCCGAGCGCGATGAGCAGCACGGCCGAGGCGAACGGTGCGTAGAAGGTCAGTCCCTGCTGACCGAGCAATCCCTGGAAGACCAGAACGGTGAGGCCGAGTGTCGCCGTCACGCTGAGGGCCCCCGTCGCCAGGAGGACGATGGGGGTGATCACCGACTTCAGGTAGAACGTGAGGATCAGCAACTCGATGACCAGGGCGGCGACCAGGACGATGCCGAGGCTCTCGCGCGTCTGGCGGGCCACCTCCCCAGCGATCAGGGTCTGGCCGGTCACCGCCAGGTAGCTGGGCGTCAATCCTGCCTGGGCGGCCATGGCTGGGAGCCGCTCCTGGAGACCGTCGGCATGACGGATGGCCTGGTCGGCCAGAGGGTCGCTGTCGAGAACGACGATGAACCGGGCCGCGCGGCCGTTGCGTGACAGGACCAGCCCGCGTGGTCCTTGCAGCGGGTTGTCGACGGGGCCGACGACGTGGGTCACACCCGGCATCGTGCTGATCAGCGCCTGAAGCCTGGCCAATTGTTCGCGTTGATTGAGGATGTTGTCCTGCTCCACAAGAACCTCCGTGGGCGCCGTCGCTCCTCGAAGCGTTGTCCGCTGCAGCAGGGCCGCACCCTGAGCCACCTCGTCGTCTGCAGGCAACGACGAGGTGAAGGAGAGGTCGAGCCGGGCCGCGGCGAGTGGAAGGCTGAGGAGCCCAAACACTGCCAAGAGAAGGACGACGGCCACCACAGCGCGTCGAGGGGTCGTGAGGCTGGTCACCTGACGCTCGAGGAGACCTCCGCTCGTGTCCGGGCGGCGATGCCCCACGGTGCGCCAGCGGGCGATGGGGAGGGGGGCAAAGAGCCGCCACCCGAGGATCGCCATGATGGCCGGGGTGAGCGTCAAACTGACGACGACCCCTACCACCACGGTGAGCGCCAGCGCCGGACCAAGGCCGCGGAACAGGATGAAGGGGGCTGCGAGTAGGGCGAGGGTGCCGCCGGCGACCGTCAGCCCAGCGGTCGCGATGATGGGGCTCTGGTGGACCATCGCCGCCTCCGTGGCGGCGCGCGTCGGGAGCCCGTCGTCCAGCGCGTCGCGGAACTCCTCGAGGAAGAGAACGCAGTAGTCGGTCACCACACCGAGCAGCAGGGCCAGCAGCACCGGCTCCAGTTGGCTGGGGACTTCGAACCCGAACGTGGCCGCCCCGAAACCGAGCAACGGCCGATACACGGCGTACCCGATACCCGCGATGATGAGCACGACGATGGGGGCCAGCAAGGAACGGAAGGCCAGGGCCACCACCACGACGATGAGGACAACACTTGCGAGCTCAAACGTGGGAAGGTGCCGGGCCAAGTAATTGCTTTGGGCGATCTGGGACGGGATGAACCCGGTCACGTACGTCTGGTGCTCCGGCACGTTGTTGAAGTGCCGCGCGTAGTCGTGGGCCAGGTTGTACATGCTGCGAGGGCTGGTCTGGTCGCTGGCGAACAGGTACGTCACGGTGGTGTCCGACCGGCCCGTGGGCAAGGGGATGGCCGCGATGATCCGATCCGGACCCGGGTCGGCGATCCGGAGTGCCTCCTGGGTCGTGGACGCCGCGAACAGGTACGAGTCAGCACGCGCGAGCGCCCCCAGCCCGCCCTGCTGATGAAGCACGACGGTGGTGCCGCTGATGACCGGGACGTCGAACTGGCTCAGCACCCGCAGCTCGTCCTGCACCACGGGGTTCTCCGGCGTCACCAGGTTCCCGAAGTCGGTGGCGGGAGGTCGATCGTCGATCAAGCGGGGTACGAGCACGGCGATGGCGATCCAGCCCAACACAACCAGCCATCGCCCCGAGGTCATGATCCAGCGATATGTCCGGCCAGTGGCCCGACCGGCAGCATGCAGAGCGGCACCGACGCGGCGACGCATGACCCGCATACCTGATGCCATGCGCTTATCATTACCGGAAAGTCCCCACGATGAGGGAGACGTTCGAATGACTCAGGACCAGACCCCACTTGATGAGCCGGACCCTGCCCCGGTTTCCACGGACTCAGAGGTCCCAGCCGCGCCGGGGGCCAGGCCGGTGCGCGCCGTCGTGTGGCCGGTCGTGGCGGTCGGGGCGTTGCTGCTGGGCCTTCTCGTCGGCTACAACGCTCCGGGGAGGAACCCGGCTGTGGTGCCACCTGAACAGCCTGCGTCGTCATCGTCGCCGCCGTTGACGCCCCGTGCGACGAGCGGCGATGCCACGGTGGCGGCACGGGCCCAGGTCAATGCGGCGTGCCTACGCTCGCTCAACGACGCCCAGAACGTGTACGTCGTTCTCGGCGGCATGGACACTGCCGTCTCGGACGTGGACTTGGGGCGGCTGGACCAGATGGTCCGCGACCTCCAGCCCCTTCAGAAGCTGCTGCAACGCGACCTCAGCGAGTGCGAGGTCAATACTGCAGTCGCCAACGGCGAGAGTGAAGCGCCTCCGCCGACGCCGACGTCAACGACAGCCCCCGCCAGTGTCCGGACTGTCACGAACTCCCCGCCGACGCCCACCGCAACACCCTCGTAGCACCGGCCATTCCCGGCCCCAGCCCGAGGCCCCCTCCACGGAGGCCGCGGCGTTTGCGTCATTGAATGTCAGACGTGAGTCGCATGACGTTGTCCACATATTTGCGGTACCACGGCTCCCTGTCCCACTCATCGGCAGTGAGAAGGTGTGACGCGTCCCGATAGCCATCCTGAACGACTGCCAGTTCGCCTGCGAGTGATTTCCCAAAACCGAGAAGCATGATTTCGTAGTCGAGCGCGAAGGAGCGCATGTCCATGTTGCTCGATCCGATCACCGAGATTTCACCGTCAACCGTGAAGTGCTTGGCGTGCAGGACGGTCGGCTTCGGGTACAGGTAGATCTTCACACCGGCCTCGAGCAGCATCTTGTAGTAGGAGCGCTGGGCATGTTGCACCATGAACTGGTCAGCCTGTTCCGAGACGAACAGCTCAACGTTCACGCCCCTGTACGCAGCAGTCGTGATGGCACTCAGGAGCGAGTCCTCCGGGATGAAGTAGGGACTGGTGATGATCAACGATTCCTGGGCCCGATGCATCAGGGAGACGAACATCCGCAGATTCGGCTCTGTGGGGAATCCGGGACCCGATGGCACGAGCTGGAAAGCTCCTTTGCGACCATCTGCGTCTGACAACGAGTCTTCTGCCGACGCGTGGGAGACGAAGTCAAGTGTTTCTCCGGTCTCGGTGTACCAGTCGACGGCGAAAACGGCCGCCAGGGAATCGACGATGGGACCCGTGACCTCGATGTTGAGATCCTTCCAACGTCTGCCGATTTCCACGTTCTTGGGCTTCAGGTAGCTTGAGTCGATCATGTTCTGGGATCCCATGAACCCGACGACACCGTCGACGATGAGCAGCTTTCGGTGATTGCGCAGGTCCGGGCGGCGCCAGCGTCCGTGGAGGAGATCGATGGGCATCATGCGGTGCCACTCAATACCCGCATCGGTCATCCTGGCCAGGAATTGCTTGTAGCCAGGGTATCCGCGAGTACCGATGTGGTCGAACAGAAGACGTACTTTCACGTCCCTCCTGACGGCGTTGGCGAGAGCGGTGAAGAAGACATCTGTCGTCTGGTCCCAGGCCATGATGTAGATCTCGACGTGGACTTCCGACGTCGCGTTGTCCACAGCTGCCGCCATGGCGCGGACCGTGTCCTCAGCATTGCCGTGGAGCCCTTCGTTGCGCCCCGACGCCAGAGGAAATGACACCAGGCGCCGGTTGCCCTCGACGATCGATTCCGCGCCCGGATAATCAGCCAGATATTTCTCCTTGGCGCCGTGCGTCGGCCATGTACGGGCAATGTGTTCGTTGACCTCACCCTGCAATCGATGTCGACGCCCCTGCACATACGGGCTACCCAGTATGAGGAAGAGCGGTAGTCCCAGCACGGGTACAAACAGGATGAGCATCAGCCAGGCGAACGAGGACCCCGTTTTACGATTTTCAGGAACCGTTCCCACCGCAACAATTTTGACTGCGTAATCGATGGCAAGCAACACAATGGCCCACCAGGACCTCTTTCGCTTCTTCTTCCCCGCATCGCGAAAAGCTGATGTGCTCATCTCGAACCCTCCAGGCATGCTTGCTGTTGGTCAGCCCCACGGTGACACGCTGGTCCTCAGTGTTGATGACGACGTCGGGCAGGTTGCCCTCAAGCTACCGGTCGGGGTGGCCATGCCGGTGAGGGTCCGCAGTGGGCCACGTGGACAGAAGTGGGAGAGCACTTCCTGCCAGTCGCTGCTCGCGATACGTTGTTGGCTGCGGAGGGGCCCTTGCCCCTCCCTCTGTCCCTTCCTGTGTGATCAAGCCTGACCGAGAGGTACCTCGTTATCGTGACTGACGGTATGGAAACCCCCGCCAATCCTGCTCCGACGTCGCGGCCGGGAGTGGCTGCCGTGGTGTACAACCCCATCAAGGTGGATCTGGAGGAACTGCGTGAGGTGGTGACAACCCAGGCGGGCGCCGCTGGGTGGGCAGAGACCTTGTGGTTCGCAACGTCGCCTGAGGATCCCGGGCAGGAAGCGGCGCGGAGCGCTATCGACAATGGCGCTGATCTCATCATCACCGCTGGCGGTGACGGCACGGTCCGCGCGGTCGCCGAAGCCGTCCGGGGAACTGGCACCCGCATGGCGTTGCTACCGTCGGGGACTGGAAACCTGCTCGCCCGCAATCTCAAGCTGACGCTCAATGACATCACCCACTCAGTGGAAGTGGCTTTCTCGGGAGTTGACCGCGAGATCGACCTCGGCGTCATCGACATCGAACGCCCCGACGGCACCACAAGCACCCACGTCTTCGTGGTGATGGCCGGTATGGGTCTGGATGCGAAAATGATCGAGAACACTGACGATGACCTGAAAGCCAAAGCCGGCTGGATTGCCTACGTGAAGGCGATCGTCCTTTCACTGCGTGATCCGAACAAACTCCACGTGCGGCTCCAACTCGATGGCGGGACCGAGAAGCGTGCCACGGTGCACACCCTCATCCTTGGAAACTGCGGGTCGCTTCCCGGCAACATCCTGCTGCTCCCGGACGCGAAAGTGGACGACGGGCTCTTCGACCTGATGCTGATGCGGCCGAGCGGGCTGATGGGGTGGATCAGCGTGTGGTTCAAAGTCGCGTGGATCAATCGGATCCTGCGTGGAAGCGCCGCCGATGCGTCCATCGGCAAGCTCTCGAGCGACCGCAGTCTGCGCTACGAAACTGGCACACGCCTGGCCGCCCACCTGTCACGTCCAGAGAAAATTGAACTGGACGGGGATGGATTCGGCGAAGCTACGGCCTTCAACGCCTGGATGGAACCAGGAGCGCTGACGGTCCGCGTCCCCGCTCACTGAGCGGGATGCGGCGGCGACACACCTGACGCCAACGACGAGCGTCGCCGGAACAACGACCGGGCAGCGAATCGGCGACCTACTCCCGGCCCGGGCCCCTGCGTTGCGCGATCAGCACTATGACCGCGGAGGCCCCCCACCCGTCAGAGAAGTTGCTGCTGGAGCAGCGCTGCGAGCCACTGCTGGTACTGCTCGTCGGTCCAGCCGCAGCCGTCGATTGCCGACACGTAGAGTTCGACTCCGGTGAGCATCCACGCCCGGTCCACTGCGTGGTCTTCGCTGAGCCCGGACGAGAGAGCGTTGGCTTGAACAAGCGAACCGATGAGCCGCCCCAGTGCCTCGCGACGATGCCGATTCCCTTCCTCTCGTAACGCATTCATCGCGGGATCTGCGGATGCGACATTGGCTGCCTGGATGAGCATTTTGCTGGTGGAGAACAGTGTTGTTGTCCACGTCGCGAACGCTTCCAGCTTGGCGCGGGGATCGGTCTCCTGCGCGATGCGCTCCACCCATTCGACGTTGTTCGCGTCGTGTTCCATCTGGGCGAGCAGGGCCCCCACGATGGCTCCTTTCGAGCCGAAGGTCGCGTACACCGTTGGCGCGGCCACCTCGGCGCGGGCGGCGATGTCGGCCACGGTCGTGCCCGAGAAGCCGCGCTCCGCGAACAGGTCCTTGGCCGCAGCGGCGATGCGATGTCGCGTATCAGCCGCGAGCTGCTCACGGACCGGCGACCGGTACGCCCTCCTGGTCTCCCGGGTCATGTTGTCCGAAGTGGCCACTGCCACACCTCCGTAATTGGGTATAGTCAACTATATCGAATTGATGTAGGTTGGCAACCATGCACTCGATGCCGCGTAAGCAATCCAACCACCGACCCTCGGGAGGCGGCTTCGGCCCGGCCGTCGGTGAGCCGCCGCCGTGGGTGGATCCGCGACGGTGGGGCAGCCTGATTGGCCTGGCCGGCGGGATGTGGTTCATCGCCGGCTACTCTCCCTCGCTCGGGCCGGTCGTCTCAGTCGCCGCCTTGATCGCTGGGCTGGGATTGGTTGGCGCAGCACTGTTTTTCCATTACGTTCGGCCTGTGGCGCTGGGCCCGCTGGCACGTCCCGGTCTCATGGCACTGCTCACCTACGGTGCGTGCGTCGTGGGTGAGCTCGTCCTCATCAGTCTTGGATCGCAGGGGCTGACCGCGACAGGGCATGCGGATCTGCGCCCGGCATTGATCGCCGCCGTCGTCGGGCTGCATTTCATCCCGTTCGCCTGGGCCTTCGGTGAACGCATGTTCTACCTGCTGGGCAGCCTTGTGGCCGCCCTCGGCACAGTTGGCCTGCTGGTGGGCGTCATGGGGGTGCCGCGGGCAGCCGACGCAATGGCCGTCACGGCGGGTCTGGTGATGCAGGTCGTCATTCTCCTGTACGCACGGGGTCGGTTTGCTCCCCGCCCGACACTCAGGCCCACCGCCTGATCGTATGATCCGCCGTCGCTGAACCACTGGACGCGTTTCGTCACTGGAGGTGGAAGCACAGCGCGTTATCGGCGCAGACTGCGATCACCATGCACTTCGGCGTCGGTCGCCCTCATGTCCATCACCACGTTGCAACCAGTCCCTGACAATCGCAGACAAACCCACCCCCAAAAGTTCTACGAAAGTGCTGTTGTGGCAGGAAATTCGTTGGTTGATGTCGAGATCGACGAATCGGTTCCGTCTCCTCCATGAGGCGGTCAGAATGGGCCGCAGCGAACAGGAGGCTGACATGGCCAAGTATCTGATGCTCAAGTACTACCGGGGCGGACGTCCCGCTGTGAATTCGGTTCCAATGCATCAACTCACGCCTGAGGAGTGGTCGGCGCATGTGCTCTACATGCAGGATATGGCGGCACGGCTCATCGCGTCAGGGGAGTTGGTCTCCTCGGAGGGCCTCTCCATGGAGGGCTCCTGGGTTCGCTTCGACGGCGAGGGGCGCCCACCCGTCGTGGATGGTCCCTTCGCTGAGACGAAGGACCTCATCGCGGGGTGGATGCTCGTTGAGGTCCACTCATACGAACGAGCTCTCGATCTCGCGTCCGAGCTGTCCGCTGCGCCATGGGCCAGCGGTTCGCCGCTCGGTGAGTGGCTGGAGTTGCGTGAGGTGATGAGTGCCCCGCCGGTCGATCTGGGATGACCCTCCTGGACGCGACGGCACTGCGCGCCGTCATCCCTGAGGTCGTCGGCATCCTCGTCCGGCGCGGCGCGGATTTCGCGTCGGCAGAAGATGCCGTCCAGTGTGCCGTCCTGCGCGCGCTTGATCCATCGCGCCGCGAGACAGTGCTCGACATTCGCGCGTGGCTCGTCACCGTCGCGTGGCGCGCATTCCTCGATCAGGTACGCAGCGATGCGGCGCGCACCGCCCGAGAGAAGCAACTCGCGAGAGTGCCCGAACCCGGTCCAGTGCCGCGCCGCGACGACACGCTCGCTCTCTATTTCTTGTGCGCACACCCGCTCCTCACATCGACATCGGCGATCACTCTCACTCTGCGCGCCGTGGCCGGCTTGACGACGCGGCAGATCGCGGAGGCATTTCTTGTCCCGGAGGCGACGATGGCGCAACGCATCAGTCGTTCGAAGCAGCGGCTCGTTGGCATTCCGCTTGATGAACCAGGCGACCTGTCCCGCGTGCTGCGCGTGCTGTATCTGCTGTTCAACGAGGGCTACTCGGGGCAGATTGACCTCGTCGCCGAAGCAATCCGCTTGACGCAGCAGCTGGCTGAACTCACCGACGAACCCGAGGTCCACGGGCTCCTGGCCCTCATGATCCTGCACCACGCACGGGGCCCCGCCCGCGTGATCGACGGATTGCTTGTGCCGCTCGCCCAGCAGGACCGCTCGTTGTGGGACAGAGATGCGATCACTGAAGGAGTCGACATTCTGCAGGGTGCGCTCGCACGCGACCGCCTCGGGCAGTACCAGGCGCAGGCTGCGATCGCGGCATTGCACGCCGATGCCCCGACCGTCGCAGAGACCGATTGGCAACAGATCGTGGAATGGTACGACGAGCTCCTTGCCATCGGGGACTCGCCCATCGTTCGACTCGGACGGGCGCTCGCGATCGGGGAGGCTGACGGGCCACGTGCTGGGCTCGTCGCCCTCGCTACCGTGGACTCGCGCGTACCCCGCTACTACGCCGCTCTCGCCTACCTGCACGAAGGGGTGGGGGACCTGGATGCGGCCGCCACCGAGTACGAGGAGGCGGCTCGCCGTGCGACCACTACCCTTGAGCAGCAACACCTGCTGCGCCAGGCATACCGAATCAGCAGAGGCAGGGGCATTGATCGAGCTGGCCAGGGTCTGTGGAATTGATTCAGCGAGAACGCTCATGGCCCGGCTTGCTGCGTCTGAATCTTCGGCGCCGAATGTGGCCCATTACGGCGATGTGGACTTGCCGTAGTAGCGGATGAATATCTCGTCGCGCTGATCACCCCAATGGAGGGCAAACCGCCAGCACCCTGCTCTGGGCATGTCCACGATGGAGGGTCCTGGACCCTCTGGAAGCTCCTTCGTGACGGTCTCTCCGGTCGCCTGCTCCGTCGCGATGATCGACAGTGGTGCCGCGTGAGTCCTGGCGATCCACAGAATTTTGTTGGCATGGTCGCTGGGTTGGTTGACCGGGTCACGTAAGGGCCATCCAAACGGCACCGCAACGATCGCCCGACCCGTGCCCACCAGATGCGACACCGACTGCGTCGGTGGGGTCCAGCCCGCACGGGCCCATGTCGGTAGAACGTCGTCAACCGGGTCAGGACATGTCCACGATGCTCGATCATCAATCGACGTGGTCGGCGGATTTGCTGAGATTGACGACGTGGTGGCCGTCGACGACGGCGCGGGTGGGGCGCTCGCGGAGCATCCACTGGCACAGGAAATAAGGGCGATACACAACACCGACAAGCCCAGGCGCTGCTGCACGGCAACCTCCCACTCGCTTCGCTCAGCTCATAGAACTTTTGCCAGCACTTCGGAGCTCACTGCCGGGGCCCGTCGGTAGCGACGTGTGTACTTCCACCGTAGACCTCTCGGTGGGTTCACGACGTGTGCGGTGAAAGCATGCTGCGCCGCTCGACAGCGTCGGATGATCAGCCACCCACAACTGGTCGAGCGAGTTCCCCTTTAACCAAGTCCACAGCGACCACATGCCCGGACATCCGGGGAACGGTTCGCCGATACCGACAAGACGTGGCACCCGTTGCCATACCCATCCGCTGGGTGGCGTGATCTTGGGCGTCCCTCGGGTGTCTGGCTGGTCGGTGCCACATGGGGTGAAAACGGCCAGCAACCTCTCGTGGTCGAGTCTGATGGGGTGCCGCGGCTTCGGAAGCGTGTCCGCAATCGTTGCGGTCATGGCGTCGATGGACGATGATTTCCACACCGGGAGTTTTTGACCTCACAATCGGTACCGGCATCCGCTGGGTCCTGTCATGCCGGCTAGATCTCGTCGGGAGGAATCATGCAGCGAATCGTGCCCAACGTGTGGTGCCACGGCAACGCGGACGACATCGGCCGCTTCTACGCGGCCGTGCTTCCTGACACTTCCGCCGAGGTCGTTGCCTCCTATCCAACGGAAGATGTGCCGGACTTCCAACGTGAGCTCGCGGGACAGCCCCTTGTCGTGGATGTGACGGTGGGCGGCTACCGGATCCGTTTGATCAATGCGGGCGGCGAGTTCCGGCCCACGCCGGCGTTGTCGTTCATGGTGAACATGGATCCAATGATGTTCAGCGGCGGGGAGGAGGAGGCGCGCGCCCGGATCACCAGCATGTGGGCGGCTTTCTCGGACGGTGGCGAGGTCCGCCTGCCCCTGGGTGAGTACCCGCACAGCAAGCTGTACGGCTGGGTCGAGGACCGGTTTGGGGTGAACTGGCAGTTGATGCTGGCCGACCCTGCTGGTGGGCGGCGTCCGATCCTCATTCCCCAGTTGTTGTTCACCGGGGCGGCCGCCCAGGCACGGCAGGCGATTGACTTGTACACCGGCCTGTTCCCCGGTTCGGCCCCCGGGATGCTCGTGCCCCGGCCGGGCGACGACGAGGGCGTCCTTTTTGCCGAGTTCACCCTCGCCGAGCAACAGTTCTCGGCGATGGACGGCGGTGCGGCCCATGACTTCACGTTCACCCCTGGGGTCTCACTGGAGTTCGACTGTGTTGACCAGGACGAGATCGACACGCTCTGGGCGGCTTTGAGTGCAGTGCCTGACGCCGAGCAGTGCGGCTGGTTGGTGGACCGGTTTGGAGTGAGTTGGCAGATCGTGCCGGAGAACATGGGTGAGTTGATGGAGCACTCCGGCGCCTATCAGCGGATGCTCGACATGAAGAAAATCATCATCGCTGACTTGTGAATCCCGGCCGTACCTCACGTCAGCGCTGCATGGCCCACAGTCCGGGTCCTCCAGCTGGGACATCGAGCGGCACCAACACCCCATCCCGCATGGACCTGGCCGAGGGGAGGCGGTTCCTCGACGCGCGATCATCGGACTCGACCTCCACTGGGCGTTCCAATTGATCCATGGACGATCAGATTGTCCTCACGAATGTTGGCCAGCGGAACGTCGGGAGGTCTCCTGACGTGCTGGGCGGGGTTAAGGTCGACGCGTGCGAAGTGGAAGTGATGTCATGCCGACCCCACCGACGGCGGTTGCGGGGCGGCAGCGAACTGCTCGACGCGTCCGGTGGTGGCTGGGAAGGAAGGCTCTCGATGAGCTTCTCGGGGGGCATGATCCGGCCGAGACGGTCCGCGTCCTCCTGGGAAACCATCCCGTCGTCACTCGGGCGACTGTCCAGGATGGCGTCGATCTGCTCGCCGATCGACTTCGTGACCACCCACGCGGCTTGCCCGCCGAGCGGTGGGGTCTCTGGCTGGCCCGGGTGCGCAATGTCGGCGTCGGCGTGGGAATCGTTGGCTTCCTCGGTGTATTCATCGCAGGATTCGTCCTCAGCGTGGGCTCACCGTCAGAGGATCCCTTTGAGGCGCTTGCAGGGCGTCTGAATCCCGGCATGGAAATGCTCGGGGTGGTGCTGATCGGTGTGCCCCTCTGCGTCGGCATCCTGCTCGTGTGGGTACTGAGCGCTTGGCGTTGGGTCATCGTCCTCGCGGAGGTGAGGTACGCCATCCGATGGTCTGCGAGGAGACCCGGCCAGGCCTCCCGCGGGGTCCCGGTGGCTGACCCTTTCGTCGGCCTGGGTGGGGTGTTGATGGCCCTTGCCGTCATGGCCTGGATTCTCGCCGCCATCGCGCTCTGGTTCGCGCTCTTTGCCCTCTCCGACGGTGACGTGTGGCCTTTGATCTGGCTCATCACCCTCGGCCTGGGTCTCCTCGGCTGGGGGCTCCTGCGTGGGCGCCGTGCGCTTCGAGAGATGGCCGCCGTCGCTGGCGCACACCTGCTGCTTTTCGGGCACCGGGGTGGTGGCCTCCGTCTGGACGCGGCCACGTCTGTCCAGGACGGCTTTCTCCTGGTCACGCAGGACCCGCTCCCGTTCATCCGCAAGTCCTGGTCCGCCAGTGAGGAGCGGGTCGTCTACCCCCTCACCGCGGGCCTACCTGCACATGAAGTGGCCCGACGGCATGACCAGGTCAGAAACGACGACAAGGACCTGAGATTGGTCGGAGATGGGCAGACGACCCCCCTCGTGACATTGGAGGTCCCGGGCTCAGGTCAGGACAACAATCCAGGCCACAGCCTGGACACCTCCTCGTATTCTGGCGGCTGGATGGTGGCCCGTACACGATGGAACCGCAGACCGGCGGTGATCATCGTGCAGGACCAGCCCGAACGCTTCCGTACCGAGGTGCTGCCGGCCTTCGGAGACCGGCATGGGTTGAACCTCGACGACATCGAGTGGCTCGAACCCCAACAGATCCCGGAGTCCGACAGATGGCTGGAGGAGTGGATGCCTCCTCGGACGTGAGGGCGAATGCGGGTTCTTGCGTAGGAGGGGCCGTCGTCTCCGGAAGTTTGCCCGGTAGTGCAAGTGACATCAGCACGCCGACGCCGGCAAACACTGTCGCCCACCAGAACGTCTGCTGGAAAGCGCCCGCCAATGAGGCGCTGCCAACGATGGGGGAGCGTGAACGCGTCGACCATGCAAGGATCCGCTGCTCCGCCCACTCGGAGACGGTGAGGGCGGCGGCGCTCTGGGTGTGCCGAAGGACGGCCGGGGGAGTCCACTCGCCTTGGTCGATCATCCGACGTTCCACGGCGTGCCAGTACGTGGCGTCCTTGAGGTGCGTGAAGGTCTTCGGGTGGCGTTCCCGCCGGGTCCGAGGTGGCGAACCTGGTAGCCGCCGGTGTTGATGCGGACTCCGCTGGGGAGTCGGATCTGCCTGCCTCGCCCGGACCGCAGAAGTTGAGCCCCATCTGAGCCCAATGTCTGGCATCCGTTGGCGGGGTGTGGTGCAGTCTGCAGCAAGGTTAAACGTTTCTGACTAGGTGTTTTAAGGCTATTTTGCCTTGTAAAACTCGGGTTTCGGGTTGTGGAGCATAGGGGACTCGAACCCTTGCTCAAGTGGGTTCTGACAAGGCTCGGAGTCCCATTTCTGCGGTGGTGAGCCCAATCAAAGCCCACACGCCAGAGCGCAGCCTGACGCAAAGGCTGGATGTCACCGTCCGTAGTGGTAGCGGCAGGCGGCGATGCGAACTTCATCAACGATCACCTTGTACACGAGCCGATGCCCATCGGTCCTGCGTGACCAGTACCTGCGGAAGTCATGTTTGAGAGCCTCCGGCTTGCCGATGCCGTCGTTGCTGTGGTGGACGACGTCCTGAATGAGATCGTTGATGCGCGTGAGGACCTTCCGGTCCTGGGTCTGCCACCACAGGTAGTCCTCCCACGCGTTGGAGTCCCAGACCAGTTTTCACGTCCGGTCAGTCAGTTGGGTCGAGCAGGTCTCGGACGTGTCCGTCGCCGGACTGGAGTCTTTCCATGGCGTCGAGGTGACGGCGGGCGTTTGCCGGAGACCGCATGAGGTACGCAGTTTCGCGGAGGGACTCGAAATCAGCCAGGGAAACGATCACCACGGGTTCGTGACCAGCACGGGTAATCACGATCTCTTCGCGGTCGTCGATCACAGAATTGAGCACCTCAGCGTAACGGGCGCGGGACTCGGTGTAGCTCATGGTCTTCATGGAACCTCCTTCTGTACAGATAGCTGTGCTTCAGGGCGTGGTCGAAACAAGCCCTCCTTGAGGGAGGAATCGGTGTCCTGGCAATATCACCCAGTCGAGTGAGTAGATGCTCGATCGAGGGCCTTGCGCACGACCTCGCGGACGCCGGTGTTCAGATGCCGTTCCAACTCCTCGATGACATTCTCGACGGCCCGGACGCCGTCATCGGCTTCGTCGTAGAACGAGGTGTGGTGCAAAGGCTCGCGGTAGCCGAGGTCAACCCCGGCCAGCGCAGCGTCAATGTCCGCCTGCAGTTCGCACCACCGGGTTGGCGTCTGGAGTAGCCCTACTCCCCTCCCGCCATGTGACACGTAGCGGGTGTGTCACTGGCACCTTGGGTGCTATGGCGCCGGTCGGCCAAACGGTCGCCAACCGTTGTCGGTGGGCTGTCCGTTTTCCTTGTACCGAATGCCAATCGATCAAAGTTTGAGTATCTAACCTTTGATACAATCGGTATTGATGAAAGGAACCGGTTGATGGCCACGTGGGAGGATGCGTTTTGGGAGTCCAGTGTCGACTCGGGCGTGCCCCGCCACGAGCAGCGCTCAGGCATTTACCAACGATACGTCCCCGATCTGATCGACGGCATGGCCCTAGCCGTTGATGGGGGAGTGTCGCGGCAGGTGACACCAATCGAACGCAGCATCCGGTTACTCAACGGACCAGGTGCTGAAGGGCTCGCCGGCATCGCCCGCTTTCTCCTGCGCTCCGAAGCCATCGCGAGCTCTCGGATCGAGGGCATCTCACCCTCCGCGCAGCAGGTGGCGTTGGCTGAGCTTGGTCTAACCGAGACGATTCGCGGGATCAGTGAGCAGGCGAAACTCGTCGCCAACAACATGACGGTCGTCCGCAGCGCCACCACTGAGTTGGTTGAGGCGGAAACCCTGACAGTAGAGAACATCGTCGACCTCCACCGCTCACTCATCCCCGATGAGCCGCACCATCATGGCCTTCGCGCAGTCCAGAACTGGATCGGCGCATCGCGCTGGACACCGATCGGCGCCACCTTCGTGCCACCCGCTCCCGAACGCGTTCCTGGCTACATGGCGGACCTGGTGGACTACATGAACGGCTCCGCGCATGCGCCGCTGATCCAGGCTGCCGTCGTCCACGCGCAGTTCGAGACGATCCACCCGTTCACTGACGGGAACGGGCGCGTCGGACGTGCGCTCATCCACACAGTGCTCGCACGGCGAGGCCTCACTGAACGAGCTGTCCTCCCCGTCAGTCTCGTGCTTGCCACCTTGCGAGACCGCTACGTCGAAGGGCTCACTGAGTATCGTCACGCCTCTGCCGCGGGTAGCGCCGGTGCCAGCAGGTCCATGAACGCCTGGACGGCGACATTCATCGAAGCGGCGGAGATTGCGGCGACCCAGTCGGAGGCACTGATGGATGCGATCCACACCCTGCGGGCGGAGTGGACGGATCGACTCACCGCTCATCGCAGCGCCTCGGGTGTACGGCCGACACCGCGTGCCGACTCAACGGTGTCACGTCTTTTGGGTCAGCTGCCCGAGGCCCCCGTCTTGACTGCGACAACGCTCGCCAAGATTCTTCAGGTGTCGTTTCCTTCGGCGAGTGCAGCGCTGGACGAGCTTCGTCAAGCGGGGATCCTCACCACCAGGTCGATCGAGAGAGGAGCAACGGCCTACGTTGCGCGTGAAGTGTTGGACATCATCACGATGTCTGAACGCGCGTTGGCCAGCACGCAGTTCGATACTCGGGTCTCGGCGCCGAACAGAAGCGTTCCGGCCCGCCCCACGCATGGCTGAGTACGCTGCCTGAACTGACACAAGACATCCATGGAAGTGCTCGTCCAGCTAGTTACCAGCGGGTGGCGCTCTCGTTGGCCTGTTGTCGGTCTCGGACGGCGGCGCCGAAGAATCGGTAGGCCCACTCCTCGGCCAGTGCCCGGGTCTCGGCGAAGATGATCGGCACGGTGGGGTGCCGGACCTGGCATTCGGCGAGCATGTCAGCCACCACCTCCAGTCTGTATCCCAAGCACGAGAGGAGACAATCCAACATCTCGTCGCTCATCTGGATCCGGCCCGACAAGAACTGGCTGATGTTTGGTTGTCGCACCCCACTGACTCGAGACAGCTCCGAGTGGGACATGCCCGTCTCAGTCAGCACTTTTGACGCTCCTTTATGTGAGAGCGGGCTCTGGTTGCGGGGCGGTGGCGAGGTGTCGAAGGGCGGCCGGCTGACGAGCCGCTCGGAGTCCGTTGAGAATGATGATGACTTCGGCGGCCTCGTGTACCAGTACGACACCAGCGAGCCCAAGCACCCCGAACAGGGCGAGCGGGAACAGCACGATGATGATCGCCAGTGCGAGCACGATGTTCGCAGTCATGATGCGCTTCCCCCGTCGGGCATGGGCCAGCGCTTGGGGGATGAGCCGCAGGTCGTGGCCCGTAAAGGCAATGTCTGCAGATTCGACGGCGGCCGCTGATCCCTGCATGCCCATTGCTATCCCGACGGTGGCGGTGGCCAACGCGGGAGCATCGTTGATCCCGTCGCCGACCATCGCGGTGGCACGGGATGCGACGAGCGTTGAGATCGCATCGGCTTTGTCCTTGGGAAGTTGCTCCGCGCGGACGTCGGTGATTCCGGCCTCCCGGCCGATCGCGCGGGCGGTGATCGCGTTGTCACCGGTGAGCATGATCGTCTCGATTCCCTGGGAATGGAGCATCGAAACCATCTCTGCTGCTTCCGGCCGGAGCTCATCCCGTACACCGATCAGTCCAACGACTTGCCCGTCCGTCTCCACGACCACCACTGTCACGCCCTGGGCGGCCATTGTTTCGGCGTAGCCTGCGAGGTTGCCGGTATCCAGCCAGCGGACATTGCCGACCCTCACGGTTCGCCCGCCCACCTGGCCGGTGATGCCGTGGCCGGCGTCTTCCACCACGTGGACTGCGGGGGTTGTTCCCGGGGCTGCCAGGGTGATCGCCGCCGCGAGCGGATGGCTGCTGGTGGCCTCCACGGCCGCAGCCCACTCGAGTAGTTCGTCACGGGTGACACCTGGTGCGGGGTGGACGTCAACGACGGTGGGCTTGTTTTGAGTGAGCGTGCCGGTTTTGTCCAGTGCGACCGTGCGGATGGTGCCGAACTGCTCGAATGCCTCTCCGGATTTGATGACGACACCAAATCGTGAGGCCGCGCCGATCGCGCTGATCACCGTCACCGGTACGGCGATTGCCAGTGCGCACGGTGATGCGGCCACCAGCACCACCAGTGCCCGTTCGATCCACAACCCAGGATCACCGACGATGAACCCAAACATCACAATGAGCGCAGCAGTGATCAGGACGAGGGGAACGAGCGGTCGCGCGATGCGGTCGGCAAGGCGGGCACGTTCGCCTTTGCGGGTGTGAGCCTGCTCGACCAAGGTGACAATTTGGGTCAGTGAGTTGTCCCGCCCGTCTGCGGTGGCTTCGATCCGCAAGGTTGCGGATCCGTTCACCGATCCGGCGATGACGTGGTCCCCTGGTCCGACCTCGACTGGGATTGACTCGCCCGTGACAGCGGACGTGTCCAGACTCGATCGACCCGCGATAACCACCCCGTCCGTCGCGACCCTCACTCCGGCTCCAACAACCAGCACGTCCAGCACGCGTACGTCGGCGGCGGGGATCTCCGTGTCGCCGCTCGCGCGGGAGATGCGCACCGAGTCGGGGATGAGTGCGAGCAGGGCCCGTAGTCCCTCTTTCGCGCGGTCCATCGCTCGGTCCTCCAGGGCCTCCGCGAGGGAGAACAGGAACGCCAGTGCGGCGGCTTCTGCGACGTGGCCCAGCAGCACTGCTCCGATCGCCGCCATCGTCATCAAAAGCCCGACGCCGATGCGGCCTCGTGCCAGACGCCGGAGTGCGCCGGGCACGAAGGTGTACGCCCCCGCCAACAGAGCGAGCCATTGGAGGGCCACCCCCAGGAAAGGGACTCCCAGCCACGCCACGCAGTACCCCGCTACAAGAAACGCGCCAGAGATCACCGACGGAAACAGGGACACGTCCCGCCACCACGGTGCCCGAGCGTGGAAGCCGTCGTGCCCGTTCGCGAGCGTGGATGAGGGATCCGGGCCGCAGCACGCGTCACCCATGGAGAGCGCCGGGGCAGTCGCGGAACTTCCCTGGCTGCCACTTGGGTCTCGACCCACGTTGACCGGCGTGGAAGGGTGAGCCGGCTCGGTTCGCCGCACCGTTGGGATCCGGCGCGGCTCGTCGGATCCGCAGCACTCCTTGCTCATTGGGCTTCGCCCAGACTGATTCTGGGCTCACAACACAACGGGACATCGCAGTTCTCATCGGCACACGGTGCCCCGTCGTCGTAGGCGAGCACGGTCTCCACCAGTAGTGCGATCGCCCGCGTCAGGTGCGGGTCCGCAATCTCATAGCGTGTCTGTCTGCCCTCGGGGGTCGCAACAACGATCCCGCAGCCCCGGAGACAGGCCAGATGATTCGACACGTTGGTCCGCGTCAGTGACAGCGCCTCGGACAAGCGTGCCGGATAGCAAGGCCCCTCCAGAAGCTGCAGGAGAATACGGGAACGCGTCGGATCCGCCATCGCCCGCCCCAAGCGGTTCATCACATCAAGGCGGGACGCAATAGTCAGCATCCACTGACTATACAGTCAACGGTGACATAAGTTCCACGTTTGCGCGCCTTGGTGTCACGAGTGGCAGTTGGCTCAATTGTCGAGACGCGGCGCAGATTGAAAACTTCCACGCTCAGCACTTTGAACAAACGGAACGTTTCGGCGCAGGTTGTTCAAAGTAGGCGCAGCACGCAAAGGGATCGTTGGTCCAGCGCCTGCCAAGGAGCTCCTCGTCCTTGGTGGTGGTGCAGGGTTGGAGCAGCATCACCAACACTGCATAGTCGCCGGCCTTGCTCAACTGGCTCAGGACGACTCGAGCGTGGCCAGTACCAGGACGCGATCGTCACCGCTTCCCCAGAGGCCAACGGAGCGCTTTCCATGTGTCTCGTAACCAACGTTGAGTACCTTGATGTGGCCGAATGGTTGTGAGACATAGTTGCGAGACCACCGGGAGTATGGGGCGCCCAGATCCCACGCGGGAACACGTGGGAACGGCGATGTGGAATGCAGTGTGGCTGTGAGGTGCCTCATAACCGTAGGGTTAAGAGACACCGGGAATCGTCAAGCCGACGTCAGGAAACACAGGCGAGTTCAAGGAGTCACCGCACCATAAGCGTTTTAGGCCAGCGCGGCCTGCGATGAACGGCTGAGGACATAGCGCTCGAGCGGTTCTGAATCCTCCACGACGCAACCCACGTACGAGAAGCCGAGGCGCTCCGCCACGGCGGCCGATTTGCGGTTCTCTTGCGAACACCGGATGAGAAAAGCGGTCACAGATCCCTGCTCATTGGCGATGCGCATGGCTAGTGTCACGGCTGCTGTGACGAACCCCTTGCCACGTTGCCCGCCGTAGAGCGCATATGTAAGGTTCACCTCGCCAGGAGCCAAGTAAGGCAACTCGCGTTGGATACCGACGACCCCGACGTGCTCACCAGTGTCGCAACGCTCAATCGCGAGGTCCACAACCGGCTCGTTGTCGTGCCAAGCGCGCGCATTCCTCTCCAACCAGGCGAGGTGCTGGTCCAAAGAGCTGACTCGTCCGCCATTGCTCCAAGCGTTAACTTCGTCGTCGCAGCCGTTGGCATGGGTCATCAGGTCGCCTGCCCGAAGCGGGCGGAGCCGTACTCTTCCATCGCTGAGGATCTCGTCTATGCCCGTGCTGTCCGTTGGCGTCTCGTGCATCCCTTCAGCGTAGACGCCGACCCTGATAGCCGAAGACTTCGCCGTGGCGCGGTGTCTCGTAACCTCGCCGTCTCGGAACCCATGGGATGCAACACAGCCTCGCCGATCCGTCGATATGGGCAGGGTGAGACGCCTCGATTTCGTAGAGTTACGAGACGGGTCTGGGGTACGTCTTAAGACTTGGAGCTTCGCGCTTCTTGGCGGGGATGGGCTTTGATGTGGGCCCGTTCGCCTTGAGGGCCGATGAGCATCAGTAGCTCGGTGGGTACGTTGCTGGAGTTGGTGAAGGCATGAGGGGTACGTGTGTCGAATTCGGCAACTTCCCCGGGAGTCAGTGTGAGGTCGTGATCGCCGAGCAGGAGGCGTAGCCGACCTGACAGTACGTACATCCATTCGTATCCCTCGTGGCTGCGCTGTTCGGGGCGAGTGACGTCAGGTTGCACCGGCAAGATGAGCTTGTAGGCCTGGATTCCTCCTGGTCGACGAGTCAGCGGTAGCCAGGTCATCCCATAGCGCACGCTCGGGCGCGTGTGGATGCGTGGATCGCCTGTGGTTGGGGCGCCGACCACTTCGTCCAGAGTCAGCTGGTAGATCTGCGCGAGTTGCAGCAAGATCTGAAGGCTAGGCCGTCGAGTCCCGGACTCGACGCGAGACAACGTGCTTTGGGAAATTCCTGTGGAGCGGGCCAGGTCCTCCAGAGTCATCGCGCGAGCGTGTCGCAGGTTCCGCAGGTGGCCCCCTACTGCATCGAGGGTTTCGTCGACGGCGGCTGGTGCTTCGGAGTCGCGCATTGCCCTAGTTTGCCAGATACGCAAGAAATCTTGTGAGGACCGCATTCTTCGTTCATCGTTTGGAGTAGTTGCGTGGGGACATTCCGCGGGACATGACTTGGAGGTTTGACGCGTGGTTACTTCATCAGCTGGTGGGGATTGTTTCGACATGGTGGTCGTCGGTGGTAGCGCTGCAGGCCTCAGTGGCGCCAAGATCGCGGCCCGCTCCCGGCGTTCGGTCCTGGTGATCGACTCTGGCGCGCCCCGCAACTCTGCCGCCGACGGCGTGCACAACTACCTGTACTCCGAGGGTGCCTCGCCATCCAGATTGGGCGAGATCGGTCGAGCGGAGGCCAATCACTACGGCGTGCAAGTCCTTCCTGGTACTGCGAGCTCAGCCACGATCATCGACGCGCCGATCGATGGTGCTTCGCGCTTCACGATCACGATCGAGCTGCAGGACGGCGGCGTGAGGACTGTTTGGGCGCGGCGGCTGTTGCTCGCGACTGGGCTGGTGGACGAGTTGCCAGATATCGATGGGCTGGGTGAGCGGTGGGGCAGGGACGTGTTGCATTGTCCGTTCTGCCATGGCTGGGAGGTCCGGGATAGGGCGATTGGTGTCATTGGTAGCGGCCCGATGGCCTTGCACGCTGTGCAATTGTTCCGGGCACTGTCATCCGATGTCGTCTTCTTCCAACACACCGCTCCGGACCCAACCGACGATCAGCGTGAACTGTTGGCCGCTCTTGGCGTGCGCCACGTCGTGGGTCCAGTGACTCGTATTGAGACCACCGACGACGAGTTGTCTGGGGTGCGGATGGCCGATGGACAGATCGTGGACCGCGAAGCCGTCGCCATCTCCACGTTCCTCAGCGCGCGAACAGATCTAGTGGCCGACCTGGGTCTGGAGATGACGGATCTGGAGATGGGCGGCACCGTCATCGGCCGGTACCTGGCAGTCGATGATCTGGGGCTCACCAGCGCACCGGGGGTGTGGGCTGCTGGCAACGTGAGCGCTCCAATGGCCCAGGTGATCAATTCCGCCGCCGCAGGTGCCACCTCAGGCGCGGCGATCCACATGGACCTGATTGCTGAGGACAATCGCCTTGCGGTCACTGAACTTCGCGCTCGAGCCGGCATCAATCAGAGCCATGACTTTGGCGATCGGGTGCGCTCCTGGATGAACGTTGCCAGCGGCCGATTCAACAACACCGCGCGCTATTGGGATCACCGGGAGGCCTCGTGGGTGGATTCCCGGAATGGCGGATCCGATGTGACAGCAGACGATGACCGGGCCGGGTGGGGACCGAGCGAACAGTTCTGGGAGCCGCACTACGCCGCCAGTGCACCAGCCACAGCTGGTCCCAACGCTGTCTTGGTCGAGACCGTTGAGGGGTTGAGCGCTGGAGACGCCTTGGATCTGGGTTGCGGCGGGGGCGGTGACGCTGTCTGGCTCGCACAGAATGGTTGGAACGTGACCACAGTCGACGTGTCCTCGACCGCTCTGGACAGGGTCGCGCTTCGAGCAGGCGCTGTCGGTGTCGGTGAGCGGGTCAGGACCGAACATCACGACCTGGCCCGCACCTTTCCTGCTGGTTCGTTCGATCTCGTGACGGCCCAGTATCTGCTCTCTCCGGTGGAGTTTGATCGACCCTCTGTGCTGGCTCAGGCCGCGACGGCGATACGGCCCGGCGGCATGCTTCTGATCGTTGACCATGCTTCGGTCGCGCCCTGGTCCTGGGCAGACCCGGAAACCGTGTTCCCCTCCCCGCGCGACACCCTGGAAGCGATCGGCCTGGATCTAGAGCAATGGGACATCACCCGGCTGGAGAACTGCGACCGATCCGCGAACGGCCCAGACGGGCAATCAGCTGTGGTGACCGACACCGTCATCGCCCTGACTCGTCGATGAACCACCACATGAGGGGTTGCTGCACGTTCTGGTGACACTTCTACATGGCTAACCGCGCCGGGTCCTTCCAGCGCGTGAAAGCTCGACACGGAACGAGCACCGCATATGTCTCGCGACCGATCTGTCTCAGAACCCCTCGGTCGCGAGACAGATCCGAGCAGATTTTCTGCTTTCGATCACCGCCGACCGGTGAGACGCCTCGTAACCCATGGGATGTAACACGGCCTCGCCGATCCGTCGACGTGGGCTGGGTGAGACGCCTCGATTTCGTAGAGATACGAGACGCAGCGACTTCGGTGCGTCACGCGGTGGACCCGGGCTGAGATAAAGTATCTTGATCTCAAGAGATTGGACATGATGCGCTGGGACCCCACGCAGTACGCCCGCTACTCCGACCACCGAAGCCGCCCCTTCTTCGACCTGGTCGCGCAGATTGGCGCAGTGTCACCAGGGACGGTTGTTGATATCGGCTGCGGGTCGGGTGAGCTCACCATCTCGTTGGCGCAGCGATGGCCGATGGCGAAGCTGCTGGGTGTGGATTCTTCGGCCGAAATGATCGGACGCGCACCCGTCCACAAGAGCGCCAGCTTCCAAGTCCGGGCCGCGCAGGACGTCAACGCAATCGGCGTCGACGTCCTGATCAGCAATGCTGCGTTGCAGTGGGTGCCGCAACACACCGAACTACTGAGCCGATGGGCCGAGGAACTCAACGACGGGGGCTGGATCGCCATACAGGTGCCGGCGAACTTCGACGCTCCTTCGCACAAATTGATGCGCGAACTCGCTGCTTCACCCCGTTGGCGTGATCAGCTGCACGGGGTGCTTCGCGATGCACAGGCCGTGGCCGAACCAGACACCTATCTTGACTTACTGACCGCACAGGGCCTGCACACCAATGTCTGGCAGACGCAGTATCTACACGTCCTATCGGGTGCAGACCCGGTCCTGGAGTGGGTCCGAGGTACCGGACTTCGACCCGTGCTACACACGCTGAATAGGGACGAGGCCGACGAGTTCAGCGATGAGTATGCCGCCCTCCTGCGCCAGGCGTACCCGGTCCGTTCCTACGGCACAGTCTTCCCCTTCCTACGCACCTTCGTCGTCGCTCAGAAGGCGACAACACTGTCTTGATTGGACGCGGCGGAAACCCAGCACGCCGCCATCAATGGGTGTGCTGCGCGATCTGGTGACAATGTCACCTATCCGGGCAGCAGACCCGCTTGCCGTTGGTCCGTAGCACTCAGCGCGCGGGGATTTGGTCCGCGGTGTGCTCAGTGCTTCGAACATGCAAGTGTCGAAAGGGCAGCGCGATACCGAAGGACACGGCTGCCGTTACGGGCGTTGATGCCTGTCTCCGCTCAGGAGCGCGTCAATCTCGTTCAAGTCGACGAGTACGCGGAAGCCGTTCTTGTAGCGGGTGAGCTTGCCCTCAGCCATGCGGCGCTCCAGTGAGCGTCGAGAGCTTCTGCAGTACTCGACGGCTTCGGGCAACGTTGCGTAGCGTGGATGCGTTCTGGTTGACGTTCGGGTGCTGGCCATGTGGGGCGCCTTTCGTGAGTCGTCTCGGTTGACCACACTGTCGCTGCTGCACCTCCTCCAAAACCTACCCCCAACCCACTCCGACGGACCTACCCCCAGTAGTGAAATGCGTGTTGACAAGGGGAAAGAAACCTACCCCCGAAAGTTTCCGGATAGGCCTTCCGAGACTGCAAATCACGGCCCGGAGCCCCTCGCGAATGCCGCCTTCCCCCTTGTGTGGGACACCTACCCCCACGACGAAGTTGGGCTACTCGTCGTGGAATGGGGTCCGATGGGAAACGGCAGGCGGAGTACGGTTCTGCCATGCCGACCTACACCGTCAGTACGTCGCGTGGGCAGTTGGACGATGCCACCCGCCCGGCACTGGCACGTGCCATCACGGCCGCCCATACTGCTGCGCCTGGGGCGCCGGGATTCTTCGCCCAGGTGAGGTTCGAGGAACTGGAAGTCGGTCGGCAATCTCCCACATGGGCTCGCCAGCCGTCGAAGCAGCAGCACCACATCTTGGCAGCCCGACCCGCAGACGCTTCGCTTGCACTGTCGACTAGCGCCCGATGCACAAATGCGCGGTATCGAGTGCTCGACACGCCCTCGAGTGTCTATTCAGAATAGAAGCCCATTTGTTCAAAGTAGGCTGCATCTCGAAATTTGGGTCTTATGGTTGCCATCTTTCGCTCCTGAGAGAAAGCGTATACACGAAAAATTACTTGTATACGGTTTCAATCACAAAGACGGTTCGTAGTCGACCTTCTCATCCACTCGAGAACCACGAGAGGGGTTGGAAGACAGTGGCCTTACCGGTTTGGTCCGACTGGCGGTGGTCGACGGGAGTGTTCAGCGCGACGGTGTAGTTCGCGGGCTCGGCCAAAGTCTTCCTTCCAGGAGGAAACAGGTGGCCCATTCGGCTCGAAGTCCCTGCGTTGTTCTCGCCACTTTGGGGTTTCGCGATTGCCCTCGGATTCCTTCGGGCCGTCGCCCGCCGGGATGAGGTCGAGTGGGAGTCGTGGTGCTTGTTCGCCGTTGGCAGCAGAGTCATGGTCGATGTTCTTGGTTGCTCCGACCAATGCCGCGACCTCGGTAGGTGTCGACGCTACTGATCCGGTGTGATCGCTCTGGTCGAGCTGTCGCGACAGCCGCCACCACAGTGCGGCAGCGGCGTGCTCGGCTGGGAGGGGGCCGTCGTCTGTCGCCCTTGCCAGCAACTCAGCGACGGATACGCCGCTGGAGTGCAGGTTGGCGACGTGGTGGGTGAGGGCGACCGCGAAGGGGTCGTCGTGGATTCTGGGGTGGATATCTGCGAGCATGTCGGCCCATGCCCGGCTGACGTCCGACCGAAGTCGAGTGTCGAGGTACTTCTGCCAGGTCCGGGCTGCGTCGCCGAGCTGGACCGGGCCGGTGGGGCGTCTGTCGGACGGGTCGACCCCGACAGCTGCCCGCCAGACTTCAATGTCGCTGATGAGTACCGGGTTCAGTTGTTGTCCCGGCAACGCCCACGCTGGCCTATCGAGAGCTTGCGCTTCCAGTCGCAGCTCCTGCGCGCATCGTGCGACCAGACCGGCGCGGTCGGCGAGGTACGGATTCCAGCCGGAGTGGTTGGCGAGAGTGTCAGGAATCGGCGGTAGCCACGGGAGCGGGCCGGGCGCTGAACGGCGGGGGAGACGCCAGGTCAGCACGGCTGCCGGGTCGTGCGCAGAGTCAAGTTCGTGAGTGGCACTCGCCGCCCGTAGTTCGTCGAGCGGGTTCTTGCCGTCCAAGGCATTGAGGATCAGGGCCGCACGCAGCGTCGGCCATGCCGGGCAGCCGGTCAATCCCGTGACGACCCCGTCGGCCCCACGGTCCAACGCCCGGAGGACATCCGGGTTAAGGGTGCTTTCAGCGGCGACGTGGAGGGTATCGAGGTAGCGGGCGCTGGCGTCGGTGAGCATGGTCGCCGGCGCTGTCGCCTCGCGGACTTCGGTCGTCGCTGAACGGGCGCTGCCATCCCGGAAAAGGATGGTCTCCAAGACGTCGACGGCGGTCTCGGGGCGCAGTGTGGTCGGGTGAAGGACGGTGTGTTCGTCACCGTCGCCGACAACTGGGACGTAGACGTGGTTGGCGTCGCGACCGCGGGTCATCATCACGTACAGCTGCTGCCTGGACTCTGACCCAGTAAGCACGCCATGGGTGACGTCGACGGTGATCCCTTGGGCGGAGTGAACGGTGACTGCGTAGCCCAGATGGACATGCTCGGCGACATAGCCCGGAGGAAGCACCACCCTGAGGCCGGAGCTGCGGTGCCTGGCCACGAGAGCCCCCTTGTCGGTGACTTCCTGGACGGTCCAGCGGTCGCCGTTCTTGACCCAGTTGGTCGCCGAGACAGGTAGTCGGCGGTCGTTCATTCTGGTGATGATCACGTCGCCTGCCGAGGCGTGGTTTCCGTCACCCAACGACACCGCGGCTCGCGGTGGCGGCGATGACGTGGTGAGCCGGTGGTCGCGGGCACGGCGGTTGAGTTCAGCGACAACCTCCCTTGTACCAGCGAGCATCAGGCTGTCGCGACCCTCAGCCAGGTCCTTGGCCCAGGCTTGGAATGCGGCCTCGGTGATGGACTCGTGGCTACCCGGATGGATGCGGTCAACGTCGAGATAGAAGCCGAGCGCTTCGGTCCGGCCCTCTCTCAGGGCAAGGGATGCGGCTGCCTCGGCGGGGTCGGTGAATCGCATCAGCTCGGTGAGCGCGACGGCGCCGTGGGTGTGGGCGATGTCCCGCAGGACACCGCCCGCGCTGATCGCTGCGAGTTGCTGGTCATCACCGATTAGTCGCACCGACCCGCCACGCCCCACCACGTGGCCGATGACCTGGGCGAGGGAGATGGTGTCGGCCATGCCGGCCTCGTCGATGATCACCAAGGTTTGTGTTCCAGTCCGGCTGTCCGTGGTCGGCCTGTCGTGCTCGATGTCCCACAGCAACTTCGCCACAGTGGTGGCATGGCCCACCTGATCAGCGAGGATGCTGGCCGCCACCGCCGACGGTGCCAGGCCGAGTACGTCACCCCCGCCTTCGCGCCACGCTTTGGCCAGCACACGCAGTGCTGTGGTCTTGCCCGAGCCGGCGGCCGCCAACGCCAACTGGACCCTCGACCCACTCGTGGCCATCTGGCGCACCAGGTTGGTCTGGCCGGCGTTCAGGGTGACCCCGTTCGCGGCGGAGGCGAGCAGAGCCAACGACACATCCACCTCGTCGACAGCACGTCCGTCGCTCCGGCCAGCCTGCTCAACGATCCACTGTTCGGCCTCGACGATCCGCTTCGACGTGTACAGCTGGGACCCTGCCAGCGAATACACCGACGACCCGTCCCGGCGGCGCAACATGGCCGGCTCCTCGACCCCGTCGGCGCCTGCGTCACCGATCGGTTGGCAGATCCGTAGCGCGCGGCGCAGCAGTTCCTCGGTGAGGGCCTCGATGCGGGCCGGATCCAGAGTGTGTTGCCTGGCACGGCGGGAAGCCTCCGCTCGTAAGTGCCAGATCTGCCACGTGGCCCTCGACACCTCCACCGCCGAGACGCAGTGAGCCGCGGTCGCGTCGATCCACTCCTCTGTCACTTGCGTCACCGACGGGCGGCTCTGCGAGGTCGCCGCCGCAACGATGTCCGTGATGCCCCTTTCGCCCAGCACCTCACGGGCTTCAGCCCACCAGGTCTGTCGTTGCTCAGCGACGGTGCGGGGTCCGTGCTTGGCATCCCGGGTCTCCAACGTTGCCTGTTGCGCCAGCTTCAGCGCCTCCACAGGCGTCGGTGGCCGGTGGTGGTTGTGCTGGAACACGGACGCCAGCTCTGCTTGCCGGGCCACGATCGCTGCTCGTCTCGAGGACCATCGCTCGTTCAACGCTGTCGGGATTCCAACGACTTCCCTCACGTCACGCTTGCTCGGGTCGCCCCCAAGGCGCGGAGCGAACCGGATGCCCAGACCGGCGAGGTGAGCCTCGAGTTGGGTGTTGTAGGTCTCCGAGATCGCCACCTTCGACTTGAAGATCAGCCGGCCATCGATGGACAGCCACTTCCCTCCGAGGGTTTGCACCTTGTTCGCGATCGCCACATGCGTGTGAAGGTTCGGATCCCCGGCCCGGGAGTCCCGGTGCACGAACGCTGCGGCCACTAGGCCGGTGACGTCGACCTGCCTGACTCCGCCCGCACCTTCACGGGCGTACAGTGCCCGCTGCTCCAGGAACCGCAGAGCGTCCACCACCGCCGCGTTGTGGGCCTGCTCGATTCGCGCCGCCAACTCCGGAGGTGCGACCGCCCACAGCGCCGAGACTGACTTCACTGGTGTGAACGTCATGTCGTACCCGGCGCACGCCGTCGACGGGTCTCGCGAGAGTCGTGCCACCTCCGACGACAACTCCACCTCGCCCGGAGCCCTGCCGAGCCGCTTGGAGAAGTTCTCCCGAGCGATGCTGTTGCGGATCTCCGCCCTGACAGCAACTGGCACCTCCGTCACAGTCGGGTGCAACGTCTGCCAATGGCTGCATCGAATCGCGACCTCCTGGTGGAACGCGGTCGTGGCCGCGTGCACGGGGAAGGGTCGTCCCAATCGCATTGCGTCCTTGATCTCCTCCGGCGACGCATCCGCTGGGAGTGCGGCGAGTCGTGCGGCCATGTTTGGGTGGAACCCGCCGCCAAACAGCGCCTTCATCTGCTCGGCTGTCACGGGATCCCCGACGGCCACGTCCACGAGCCCGGCCAGTCCGCTTCCAACCCATGCGCCGGGGACCTCACCCTTTTCGGAGTAGTACGACGCCAGTGTGGCGTGGCCCTTCTCGGTGGTGTCCTGGGCAGCGACCTGCCGGGTCAGGTAGTCGTACCCCGACCCGGCCGTCAGCTTGTGCATCGACGCGACCATGCCCATATATGGCCCGCCGACCGGCGGGGGTAGCGCAGACCAATCCGACAGTGCAGTGGGTGTGTGGCATTTTGATGCCTAGAAGGAAGATTGCATGAGGACTACTCCGAGACTTCAGTAGAGCCCCTTAGAGTGGGGGTGTGCTCCACGGATAGATGAGCTGCCCCACCAGTCGGGTTCCAGTCGGGGTGGCTAACTGGCAGCTGGAATTTGTTCTTGTTCTTTGAGTCTCTCGTACTCGATTGGGGAACGGTGGCCCAGGGCGGAGTGGGGTAGTTGCCGGTTGTGGAAGATCTCGATGTAGTCGAAGATCGCGTTCGCAAGCTCGACCCGGGTCTTCCATTTGCGGCGGTTCAGGAGTTCGATCTGCATCGAGGACCAGAACGATTCCATCATTGCGTTGTCGAGTCCGTCGCCGATGGATCCGAATGAGGGAAGTAGTCCTGGGGCTCGAATCTTTTCTCCGAAGACCCATGAGGTGAATTGGGTTTCGTGGTCGGCGTGGACGATTCCGCATGGGGCGGGTTGGCGGTTGCTGATGGCCATGTCGAGTGCGTCGACGACCAGGGTGGCGTCTTGTATGGAGTCGACCGACCATCCGACGATACGTCTGCTGAAGGCGTCGAGGACGGCGGCGCAGTAGAGCCATCCTTCTCTCGCTTAGATTCCAGCAGTCGTCGCAACACCTGCAGGAAGGTGTCGCGATGGCTGAGAAGAAGTACACGGAGCAGCAGAAGGAAGCGTTCTTTATGCTGCTCGATAAGGGTGGGACGGCCCGGGAAGCCCCGCCAGACCTGCAAGGGTCATCAGGGTCGACACGGTCCGCGAGGCCACGGTGACCCCCATTGCCATCGTCAACTCCGCATGGACGCGTCGATACCCATACGTCCCGCGGGAGGCGATGTGGACTTCGCGGATGAGTCCGGTGAGCCATAGCCTGCGCAGCTGAGTCGCCGAAGTTGGGGTGCGTTTCAGTTTGTAGTAGTTCTGCCGCGCAACCCCGAGCACGCGACAGCAACGGTCAACGGGAACCCCGGCGTCGACGAGTCGATCGATCACCGGGTAGAGCCTTTTGGGTCAGGACGATCCTCGTCAAGGAACTTCGCCGCCTGCCGGACGATCAGGAGCTCCGCTTCGAGTCCACGAATCCGACGCTGCGCGGATCTCAGCTCAGCTGACTCGCTGGAGGCAACACCGGGACGAAGACCTTTGTCGACGTCATCCTGGCGCAGCCACTTCGACAGTGTGTGACGGGGTGGATGCCAAGCTCGAACGCGGTCTGCTTGGCCTGCTTACTGGCTCGGACCAAAGCGATCGCTCGAGCACGAAACTCCGGAGGATATGGACGGGGCATATGGGACAGCCTTTCGGAAAAGGCCACCACTTCGCCATGGAATCTGGAACCCAAGAGGTGGGGCAGCTCACACTGTCATCTGATCGTGCAGCAGACCCATTCGCCCGTTGAACACGCCCAAAAGCCTCGGCGGATCGAGGCTCAGCGGACGTGAGGCCCGAGGGTCAAACTAGGTCCGGGCAGCATCGGCCTAATGCGGGTAGTGCGGCATTAACTCGCCAGCCGTGTACCAGACGGGAGCCACGCCCGGTGCCGGTTGAAACCCAACTTGGCAAGAGTAGCCACCTATTTCGAAGATCCAATCCAGGCATGCACCACAGGGGGTGAAACTATCGCGTTCCGCGACGACCAAGATTTGTGAGCACCGTGTGCCGCCGGCGCTTACTAGGGTCGAGAGCGCGTTGGTCTCGGCGTGGATGTCGTGTGACCGGAACCGATGTTCGACGTTGCAACCGGTGAAGATCTCACCAACCTCCGTTGACGCTGCGCAACCTACTGGGGTTGCCCCAAGAATACGGGCATTTGCGCGTACAGCCCATGCAGCCCTAGACAGGCGCTCTATTAGAGCGCCGCTGAATGGGGGAGTGGCATCGGCTGCCTCAGTCGACATTTGAGGGTCCTCGTTTTCGTTGACGCAGTCTGCCTGCGAGGGCTGCCAGATCTTCGGCGCCGCTATCGTCAGCCGTTTCCCAAAGGAGGGTGAGGAGAGGTTCGATGTCCTGATGCCAGTGTTCAGGCAACGGGGCCACTTCGACGCAGCGCATCGTTTCGGCACGGAGTGGGCCCGGTTCGCCTATTCGGCCAGCGATCTGATCTGTCAGCGTTCTAAGTAGGCCAGGACGTTCCCTCCCTGGCATCTTACGGATCTGCTCGAATATAGCGCGAAGTGCACCGTACGCTACCCAAGACTCGTCCGGTTCTGCTGCAAGTGCTTCGCTTAATGCTTCGAAGTTCTCACGACTCGCATGGGGACCTAATGCATGCGCGGCGCGCCAACGGACGGTGTCGTTAGGGTGTGAGAGCAGACGGCGGATTTCGGCGCCAATCTGTTGACTAAGGCCAAACCGGCGTAGCGCGTTAGAAGCGCCCCATCCGACCATTGGCGAGGGCAACCGAAGCGCTTCAACGTCAGAGTTCTGAGCGATCGCCTCATCGGGCCTGCTGAACTGTTCCAGCCATGTTTGGAACCAATCGGGTTGATCGTTCGGAAGGTGATCGAGGAGGGCGCTGACTACCTCAGATCGGTCCCGTGCCTCGAGAAGGCCCGCTGCTAACGATGACTGGTTCACGCGCAACGCGTCTTCAACTCGTACCACGGTCGGGACAACGTCGTCGAACCGCTTCTCCGCCAAGGCACCGAGGAGCGCGACTCCCACCGCCTCACTGATCTGGCGAATGCCGGCGCGGTCTTCTTGGAGCATGTAAGCGGCAGCGTAAAAATTCCAGTTGTAGACAGTCTCCACGAGTTCTTCAGCGTCGGGTTTTGTGAGGACTTGGGTGAGCGACAGCGCCAAGGCGTCAAATGACGATGCCTTGAGAGATAGGGTATCGAACCCGTGGTCGGTCCACAGTTCCCTGTGCGTAGCGAGGTGTAGTCCGGCTAAGAAATCCTGAAGGAGATGATGCTCGAATCGGAAGTTTGCTTGTGTAGTTCGGTTTGCGCTGCGGACAGGTGCCGCACGCTTCTCTTCGACCACAAAGCGCGCATCGACCATGGTTTGCCACACGCCCCGACCGACGCTGGCAACAATCATTTCGCGGTCTAGGGACCGACGTCCGTACTCCTCATAGGAGCGAAATGACACCTCGGCGAGAGCAGCGAAATCCTCGCCAGTTACAAATCGCGTGATTGATTCACGGAGAATCTCATGAGCTACCCCGCCTTGGCTGTGGCGTCGAAGGTAGAAGGGGATGCTCATCGCCTCGGTCGTGGGAAGAGAGCCAGTGACTTCGCGAACAACCTCCGGCGGCACCGGGCCTAGGGTTGCATACCTCCAGAACGTGCTCACGTTAGTGCGGCGCACGAGTCGATCCGTGATGAGGAATGAGAGCTGTGAGTCGATAGCTGTTACCGGAGCAACTGCCTCGAGTATGCCTTGGCCAGTAAGGCGGTCGACCTCGTTCAAGCCGTCAATCACGATCAGACCTGGATCGCCAGCCCAAGCTGCAGCCACAGACGAAGCCTGCGCGTTAGGATCAGCTTCGGCCCATTGGCCAGCAGTCCAAGTGGAGAGTTCAGTAGCATCGATCAAGGTCACCGCTGGAATCATGGCGCTCCAGAAGCCGTGATCAGCTGCAAGGCACTGACGGACTCGGTTGGCTGTAAAGGTTTTTCCAGCTCCACCCGGAGCCTGCAGCAGAACACAGGCCCAGCGGCGCAGTCCCTCGGCGAGCCCGTCCACTTCCACATGACCGTATACTGACCGCCTGTCTAGTACTGCTTCGAACGAGTTCGCAACTCGAATTTGGTACCTATACGGGACGTCTGCCGTTGATTCGCTGGGGTTGGCTCTCTTCATAATTTGAACCTAGCTCCCGCCACTGACAGTTGATATTTCAAAAGACGGGATCTCTGGGTGCCCGCTCATCGGTCTCACGGATCGGTGCACTAGCCGCCGCACTAGAGCGAGAGCAAAGGCGGACGCTGCTTCCGCGGCGCGGGGGCTCCAGACCTGTCGCTCGTCGGTCTTGTCGTCGGAAGCTGCTGCGCGGCCATCCACGTCGTCATGCTGGCTGCTGTAAGACACGCGGGCTTTTTCGAGGTCCGCTTCCCCCTCGAGTGGTCCGCCTGACCCACGAGCCCAAATCAGATCACTCACACCCCGTACGCTGATGTATAGAGGGGCGTACACGGCGTCCCTACGGAATGAATGAAGGGCTTGGCCGACACCCGCCGACTCCATTTCGGTCGCAGCAGCGCGGTCAAATGTATGCATAAGGTATTGCTGGGTTGCATCTAATGGGTCGTCTTGAATTTGCTCCCCCACGAGGAACTCCTCCTCCTTCGCGTTCGGCTTACGGGTTGCATCTGCCCAGTTCTCGCCGAGGCAACGATGCCAAGAAGCGGGATCATTAATCACGCCGCGCGCCTCACCTAGAAGGAAGCTTGACGGCTGATCGATACGGTGATATCTCATAAACTTGCCTCGATTTGTATCCTTGCGAAAGTCGCCGAAATGCACAAATTCAGACACGAGCACGTCGCCGCGAGGAACTCCCTTCCAAACCATCCGCTCAGGGTCTACTGGTCGCCACATGCTTCCAGCAGTACCGACGATGATGAAAGCTTGTGGTTTGAAGAGCCGCATCCATTCAGCAATGTCATTGCTGATAGCAAGGTTTCCCCGATCAGTCGTCCTTACGAGGACGAACGGTAAAGTCTCAGAGTCGGCGAACTGGCGAGGGGTGTATGCCTTATGATCCTCGATTTCTACGAGATCCCCAATCTGTCCGAACACCTTCCTGGCAATTGGGAACTCGGTGTCTGTGACGGTTAACACGACGACGCGCGCGTGACGCCCGCTTTTACCAAAGAGATGACCCTCGGGGTGGTTGTCGCAAATGCGCATGTTTTTGATCCTATGGACTGATCTATAAAACTTGTTCTTTTAATCCCAGTTGCGTGCCTGATGTGCCATTTGTCGTCGAGCAGCGGGTTGAGTTCAGTGTAGCCACTTATCCGCCCCGCGGGCTGAGTTCAAACAGTGTTCACGGCTCACGGAACTGACGAGGGTCGGCGGGGAGGGGCTCCGGGCCGGCGCTCGATGAGCGTCGGCAGCAAATCCAGCAAAAACTTCGGGTCGTTGTGGCCGTTCTGGTGAGCCGCTGCTTGGGATTTGACGGCTGCCCGGACCAAGGGCAAGTTGAACAAGAAGCAGCAGTGGGTCCGTCTGGTGGCCGTGTTCAGCGTAGACGATCATGCCGCGTTCGAAGTCCCTTAGAGCGCCGAACCAATACGTCGTTCCGCCTACCAAGCCGACAACCTCTCCGAAGGCAAAAACATTACGAGTCGCCTCAGGGCTACCCTTGAGACCGGCTTACCCGACGGGCTGAAAGAGCTTCGGACCTTGGGCCGCACCTTCAACCGGCTCGCGACGACATCCTCGCCTACTTCGACGCCCCGGTACCAGCAATGGTCCCTCTCAATCTATATATGGGCTGCTAGAACACATGGGGCACCGCCCGCGGGTTTCGGAACCTACCCACTCATCGCCAAAAGCTACTCGACGGCGTGACGGCTTAAGACCCGTGATCCGCTCCACTCTTATCTCTGCAGGGCCCTATGCGGACGGCGGGAGCATTCTACAAATTCGGGTTGCCCCCACCGCCGCTACGGGCCCGCTCAACAGCTACTGGGACCCTTCGTCACCTGTCCCCGAACACTCTAAGAATGGACCCCGGCGACGCGGATATCCAGTCAGGGACGCCTCCGGTGGACGATGCGGTGCAAGCCCGCTCTCAGCGCCTTCGCCTTCGCCATCACCTTCGCCGACCTCTGGCCAGCAGTAGAAACCTACTAATGAAAACTGCCGGAAAGACCGTTAACGAGAGTTCCAACCCATGGGTGACGTAAGCAGTTCAACTCAACATCGAGCGGCGGGGCTTGGTGAAGGCGGCGATTGTGGCTTTGGCCTGCTCCGAGACCAACGCGGCAAGCTCATTATTTTCCAAAAGGTCAAGCACTAGCGGGCCCGTCTGGAACGTGACGCGCTTCAGCAACTCACGGGCGAAGAAACTGCGTCCCATGCCGTGTTCCGCGTCCAGCCGGATGACTTCCTTGGCCGCAACCCTGATGATTCGAGGGTTTCGGGCCAGCGCGGTGCGTTCCAACAGCGACAAGAACTCGTCTTCACCCAAGGGCGGGTCTGCCTCGTCCATGACTTCACCCAAGATGTCCCAGTTTCGCCAACTGAGCTTGAGATAGTTCCGGTCCCGGCCAAGTTGTGCACCGATCCATCGGTCCACCGAGAGCTTCCCGTCAGCGCTCGGACCCCAACGCTTGACGACGAGGTCAGGAAACAGCATGAGGGTTAAGTAGCTCCAGGTGCCATCATGACCTGCATCGCTGCGGCTGGGATCGATGACATCGTCAATCGCTCTCCCCAGTTCCTTGGAATACAAGGCTTGGTCCGACTGAGTGCTCGCGGGAATGTCTTGCATGCGGCCGGTGACGCCCGCGCGCCAACGTGTCACGTCGTGCAGCGTCGGGGCCTTCCCCCCAGTCGCGTTCGGCACAGCTCCACCCAGCTCCGCGCTCACCAATTGAGCTGGGGAAGCCCCCCCACGCAAGAGCGCTTCGATCTCCCCAAATCGCTCCGCAGCCTGAGCAGCGTTCAAGCGTGGAATAAGAACCCTCACGATGCCTTCCCCTGCAGGAAACCGGTGACATCCTGCAGTCGGGTCAAAGCCAGCGAGCGGTTGTTGCGGAGGCTTTGGACAGATTCATGCAGGCCATGGCCGAGATAGGTATGGGTGAGGTCGTTCAACACTCCGCCCACAGTTCCTTCTTCAAAATTGCTTTGAGTGGCCAAGTCCCCGTCCGCGACGGTGACCAACAGTTCTTCCAATACGTCGTGAAATACCACTGATTGAATAAGTCCTGAGTCTCCGGACAGGATCTCCGCGCTGCGTGGATGACTGGTATTGACCAACAGACGAACGGCTGCCATGAAGGGTTTTTCCAAGTCATCCGCACTGAAGTTCAGCTTCCAAGCTGCAGTCGCGGGAAGCCCCGCCGCTTGGAAGTCGAACGCTTCGACAGGAAAACCGCCGCCCTGGCCCTCCAACTCGAATCGCGTCCGTTTCTGTTCCCAGAAGACACGGCTTCCTCTGCGATACGCAATGGCATCGGCGTTGGTTGGGAGTTCTTCTGCCAACGTCAAACCACCGCGCACCTCTAGCTCGAATGCAACAGTATGTGCGGGCACTTCTACACCTACCGTGGTGGGACTGCCGGGCCGCAGGATCTTCCGCTCCACGCGTCGGAAACCTGTGTGGACGCAGTCAACCTGCAAGGTAGCGGCCAGTGATTCCAGCCGGTTCAACCCGGTCGAGGCCAGCAAGGCCGCTTCATCCACGCGGATCTCCGAGGTGATCCGAACTTCAGCCATGTAGTCCCACAAGCTCACCGGGTCACCCGGACCGAACACTTCGCCTTGGACGTGAAGCCGCGGCTCGCCGACGGAAACAGACCCCGGATTCGCTGTGCGGAACGGCATGAGTCTCACTTGTCCGCCACCGCCTTGAAGTCGACATCAATTGCAATGCCGAGGGGATGACTGAACACCACATCAATGTAACCGCCGTCCACTCTCACTTGTGGATCCTGAATCAGGGTCCCCCCCGCAGTTGACCAGCCTTCCAAGCGCACGTCATCCCCCCCAGCCAAGGATGATCCCTCAACCGCGATGGCGAGCTTCGTGGCTGAGACGAGCACTGGACCAACGCCGTCAATCCGCAATGGGAGTTCTACAAACTGCCGACCTGGTTGAGAGTCAACAAAGTAGCGCTTCGGTTCGCCGGCGACGTGCACTTTGGGTGATTCGGACTTCGTCGCACGGCCGCCGCCGACGGCATGCTTGGCCCCAACTGGCACGGTCCCGTCGGCGGAACCCGTAAGCCCAGCCAGCGCGACGGACAGCGCCCCCGTGGACTTCGCACCTTCGCCGGAGACGTCCACCACGACGGGCTTCAGGTAGTCCGACATCGCCCCCTTGATTTTGATCAGGGCTCGTCGGACCGTACCGCTTGCTCTCTCGTCCTGCATTGACTTGAAGTTCCACGCGTCGTGGGCCGGGGGTTCGGACTGGGCGAACAGATCGTCCAACTCCTCTACCGGTTTAAACACGCCGACCCAATGGCTGAATGCATGTGGTTCGTCCCCGAACGCCTCGGTAGTGACGACCAACTCGGCGGAGTGGCGCATGTAGGTGACGGTGTCTGCCATTGCTGCCAGCGGATCGTCTACACCCACTGGGCCGACGCGGGTCAGTGCCAGATGACCCATCAGTTCCTTGGGCCGAAGACTTCGGATCTCCCGCACCGATACGAGCGGGTTCTCGTTCTGCTGACCCGACTGGACCTCTCGGATAGCAGTCAGGCACTGTTGCCCCGCTTCCAGGATGTCCGAAGGGCGGTCCTGATTGCAGATTGGCACGCGTGAACCGTGGTCGAAAAGGTTGACGGTCATACGTCGATCCTGCTCTTGGTCCTTCGCAAGTTTTGGCCATAAGTGCTGCAGCACTGCTCTACCCCACATGCTAACGGCTGATTCTCCGGGGTTGTCGCCATTGAGTCGGTCGGGCTTGGGGTCGAGAATCAGAAGAGATGTTCCGGTTTCGAACTCAGCGAAGTGTCGCTCGAACAGGGCCTGCCCAAGTCGGGTTGCATTCTCGCCGGTCGCCGGCTCGATTCGCTGTCCGCCGTGACCATCGGAGACCACGTGACCCCACCACTGCCGGCCGGTGTAGAGCCGACCGTCCACAACGAACCTTGGGCCCATCGCTGAACCAATGAATCTTTCTTCGTAGAATCCTGTCAGCGCGTTCTTCCATCGCGACCAAATGATAATCGTGTAGCAGGAACTGGCAGAGTAAGCCGTCGTCTTTCCATAGCCGTAGGTACCACCGCCGGGCGCATCTGGGGGTGCTCCCAAAGTCAGGACGAAGTCGGCGTAATCCTTAGGTATGCCATCGCCGAAGTCCAGGTCATTGCGCGTGGGACCGCCAAGTCCCTTGGTGCCGCGATCGACGATCTCAATCGCCGTGAGGGAGTCTGCTTCTAAAGCCTTTGCGAGCCCGAGGTTCTCCGAACATCCCCTCAAGACGTTCCATTTGAGAACGTCGCATTCGGGCATACCCAGTGTCCGCAACCGCATCTCAAACTCCGGAATTACTCCGCCCCTGAGACGAGCGTCCCAACTGTTTTGTGCCATCTCCCGGATGAGGATGTCGCGAGGCGCGAAACTTGGTTGCCCCAACGACCGCTGTTGACCTGTCCCATCGGTGTCGCCGGGTCCGAAGGGCTTGGCAAACCACTCCAAATCGGGCATCCCGATCATGCCGACATCATCCCGTCCATGTAGGCCTGCAGTTCGAATGCAGTCATCGCCCCCGGCGCCGACAGTAGGTTCAATGTGTACTTGATTTGAGTGATTGCCTCACCTCGATCTATTGGGAGATCGCCGCGGCGCAGTCCGGGGAAGGTTGATCCGACACGCCATGCCAAGGCTTCGATCGGGGCGATGAATCGATGTTCATCCGAGTCGATCCCGAGGCGGAAGCCCTCACCCTCCAACTTGTTAACCAAGTCTGCATGATTGCAGCCCAAAGCCACGAGCCCGTTAATCATTTCCTCCAGGTTTTTCCCTTGAGGAGCTGATTGCACGTGCAACCGGATGAGTACAAGAGGCGTTTCGGCCACTTCGTCCAGTTGGGACAGACTTGAGATCGTCACGGAACGCGAGTCGTTGCCGGACGATTTCACCTCCAGATCTCCCTTGGCTGTCGAGAAGTCATGCACGTGTGGATCTGGTCCATGCCAAGCATCCACCGCGTAGTGCGCATTCCGCTGGGCCAACCATGAGAGCACGACAAGTTCCCCAAAGATGCCGCGCGCAAGATTTTCGGCGAGTACCCGGCCTGGCTTGAGGAGCTTCTGCATGTCCTTGATTGCCTCTTGGATCGCAATGTGCGGTGACTCGCGGTTTGCGACCCTGTCGACGATGGAGTCCGTCAACTGCTCGAAAGGTTGGGACAGGAGTTCGTCATGACAGATCAAGTCGAGGTATCGAACACCAGTGGTTGGGTGACTCCATTCGGTCAGCTCAATGGACTCTCCCTGCTCGGCCTTGAAGGCGAAGTCCGCAGGGATGGGGGCAAGCACGTGGCGCTGGCCTTGCGCATTGACCCCCAAGAGCAGTCTCGATGCCTTCGGCGCACCAGATTCCACGTCGCGAAGGATCAGATTAGATTCGCCACCTCGCCCCCAAAGGTCCGCCAACAGCAGACCGAACTGTTCGCTTGAGTTGGTCATTCCTCCCCCTGCTCCTCGGCTTCATCTTCCACAATTTCTTCGTCTCCTTCGACGGTGAGTGGGACATCCCAAGTGCGTTTGACTGACACGAAGGTCCCTTGGTCCTTCTCAACGTCGTTTACGTGGGGGAAAACGACCGCGAAGCCCAGCATGGGCCGGTCGATTGGCATATTGATGCGGGAGTCTGAGTCGCTGGACGCCTTGGCTTGGGAGCCCAATGGGTAGAGCAGGATCAGTCCCCTGCCATCGCCATGCTTTCGCCGGATACGACGACGGCCCTCTTCCGTTTCAGCCTGCGTGCCCTCGTAAAGTGCTGAGTCGATGTCCGCAAGTCGGTCTGGCTGCGACGTCAGGGCCTTGAGGTCGACCTTGGCCTCAGTGCTGTTTTTCATGGGTGTGCGCTGGAAACATACCAGCTCGTGCGGCCCGAGCTTAAGAGTTTCCGCTGGCTCCTTTCCCCCCGTGCTGTTGCCCACGAGCACGATGTTCCAGACGTCACCTCGGGCCCACTTCTCGATCCATTCCACGGTTGCTTCCCGTCGGACCGTATCGGTGAGCCACCTCTGGTCTTCGTGGGCGCGAAATGATCGGATGAAGGCAGACACGCGTTCGCCGTCGACGCACTTGGCAATAAGACGGGCTTCGTTGCTTGCCAGCGACGAAAAACGCAGGCCCTTCACGAGTACGTTGGCGGCTTCGATATTCGACTCGATCGTCGAAGGTCGGCCATCCAGGAGGAAAGTCTGCGCCGACGTTCCACTCAGACCCAGCTGAACGATTTCAGCACTGAACATCTTGTTTTTCGATGTGATCTCCAGCCGGCCTGGATGCGCCCGCACCCTGACCCCGATCTGGCGTGGCGTGTACTCGGTCCCTTGGACCGATGCAATTTCGTCGCGGAGGTCCTTCTCCACGCGAGCCAAGTACGCGTAGTCGGTGTCCAGACCGGCTGTGACCCAGACGCGAGGGAGATCCTCATAACCGGGGCGATATCCAAACCATCGGCCCATCTGAAGCAGCGTGTCGTAGGTGTTCGATGTCCTGGTGAAGTAGGAGACAACCAGCCCTTCCAGTGTGAGTCCGCGCGACAGGGTTCCACCACCCACCGCCACGACGGTCTGAACAGGGCCTTCCGGGTCGTAATTGAGCCGATCGGCAGACTCCCCATTGTCCACGATGACCTCGAGTTCCTTTAGGACACTCTTTGCTTCCTTCTGGACGTTATCCCACTCAGGCAGCGGTTCTGTGGCCTCGGATGCCACCTTCAACACCTCCTCGTCCCAAGCAGCCTTGAGCAAACCGGGAGTTGTCGTGTCATACCCGCTGAGGAGTTCCCTGCCATAGGCGACCAACCTTGCCTTCATGGTTCGATGCGGTGCCGTGTAGTGAGTGGTGTGGACCAGCATCGACGAATGCGACTCCATATGCCCCCGGGCGCGACGGATGGCAGTCGCCAATACAAACCACTGGAACGCTGCTTTCAGGGAGGTTGGCAGATCCGGGTCAAAGAACTCCCGGTCTTCGGCATTGCTGGGAGGTTTCAAGGACGAGGCTTCAGCTGCTGGGATCCGCCTGACCATGTTGAGTCCGTCGAATTCCAAGCCCTCAGAGACGGTGTCCGCAACGCCGAATACCCGCTCAGCACCGAAGTAACCTTCCCCGGGCTGGATCGTGGTTACAAAATCAGAGGGGAAGAGGTCGCTTTCATTGTCGGGGTCCATGAGAATGTTGGCGAAAGGTGTTGCTGTGTACGCCAAATAGGTACCAGTCACAACAGTTCCCCACAGACCGCGCAGCCACTCGTTGATCGTGGAGATCTTCTCCTTCTCAGCCATGGAGTTCGGAGTGGCTTGATCTGCTTCGTCGTCCACGATTAGGATCGGCGCCTTTTGGAGCACCTCAAGGGGAATCGACTTCAGCATCTTCACCAAGTAGTGGAGGCGCGTCGGATTCTTTTTGACCACGGCACACAGCAGCTTCTGGCCAGTGAACAGAGTTCCCGGTTTCAGTACGCCTCGGAAGTCATCGTCCTTGTCGGTCAACGGGTACCAATCAGCCCCATCGAACAAGTCTGAGTTCAGACGAACTTGGGTCTGCTCTCTCAGGTTGTTGTTGATTCCCGAGAGCACGATGACGAACTTGTAGCCCTCGTCGGCTGCCTTGGCGATGACCCCCGCATAGTTACGAGTCTTACCTGATTGTACGTTTCCCATCACGAGACCCTTGCGCTTGGCCTTACCGGTCAGCGGATTGGCCAACAAACTGGTGATGGTGGTCGTCTCCTCCGACAGGTTGTCCAAGCTCGGCGCCTTCGCCTCCCGCAATCGTCTGAAGTATCGCGCCCACTGACCATCCGGCTTGGGTCCGGTGTACCAGGGAACGAAGGTCTGGGGATCCAGGACTGTTGAGAGTAGGTGCTGGTGCTTGGCCTGCTCGGCCAGCAAGTCGTCCAAGACGGAGTCGATCAAGGAGCGATCCAACCCGTAGCTCTTCAAGGTCGCTGCCGCTTCCTTGAGTGGAACCTTGGATTCCATGCTCTCGTCCACGATCAACTTGCGGTACTTCTTGTGGGCAGCTTCGCCAAACTCGAACATCACGCGCTCAGACTAACGGGCTTCTGGGAGGGTCGGTGTTGAGATTACCCAATACGGACCCGACTTGGGTAGCGGCCTCCGTTGGATCCACATGCTCCCAGAACCGGATGACTCTCCAACCTTGGCTCCTCAGTTCCTCGGTGGTGTCCGCGTCGCGCTTCACGTTCTTGGCCAGCTTCGCCCGCCACCATTCTGCATTGTTCTTTGGCGCCACTCCGTGTTCGGGGCACCCGTGCCAGAAGCATCCGTCCACAAAGACAGCGAGTTTCCACTTCGGAAAGGCAATATCAATGGACCGCCGAGGTCTCCCGGGAGCCGGGTACTGGATGCGGAACCGCAGGCCTTGGGCGAACAGCACTCGCCGTAGTGCCATTTCGGGCGAAGTGTCGCGAGTTCGCTGACGCTGCATCCTGGCCCGAACCACTGGATCAGGCGGAACAACAATCTCATCATCGCTCAAAAATCTTGGCCACCTGTTCAGCGATCTGGAGTGCCAGTAGAGGGGGGACGGCGTTGCCCACTTGATGATACTGCGCAGTCCTTGGACCGCAGAAGTAGTAGTCGTCAGGGAAGGTCTGGAGTCGAGCTGCTTCACGAACAGTGAGGCTGCGCATCTGTTGGGGATCAGGGTGGATGTAGTAATGGCCGTCCTTGCTGATGTGGGACGCGATGGTGCTACTGGGACGGTCCCAGCGCTGAACCTTGAACCTATCGACGAACGGCGTCTTGGCCCCGTCAATGTTTCGATGGTTCGGTCTCAGCTTCGGCGGCAGCTCGAAGACCTTCGGTTGCTCGCCGAACTCTGCGAGTCCGGCGAGATACGCATAACGGGTCAGGTCTGAAGCCATATGGGAGCGGGGGTCATGAAGTGTGATTCCGACCTCCCTGTGGGTTAGCCAGCGCTCGAGCTTCTCATCTGGCTTCGGATTGGAGTCCACCTTGCAGTCATTCCTAATTGAAGACTCCGACAAGAAATGGAAGGCCTCATTTTGGGCCTTGATCCAAGCTGATGGATCTGAATTTCGTGAGACGCCCGAGAGGACCTTACCCAAGCCAACCAGAGCTTGCGCCACGGTGACCTCTCCCGCAGCTGGCTTGAGCTGACCCCAGACGCCAGTGCCGAAGCCGTCACGAACGCCAAGGAGAATGATTCGGTGTCGCCGCTGTGGAATGTTGTACTTCTCGGCACGAATGACAAAATCAGCGGGCTCAGGTGACTCATCATCCACGACCAAGCTCCTGATGCGGTACTTCCCATCGTCAGAAAGATCCCGCATTATGCGTTCGAACATCGCAGATCCATTATGGTTTGCGGACAGGAGTCCCTTTACGTTCTCCATTACGAAGACGGGTGGCTCGAACCGCTTGATGATGTCCAAGTACTCCTTGTAAAGGAAGTGCTTGTGATCCGCAGCGAAGGTGGGATCATGCGCTCGGCGCGAGCGCCCAACGAGTGAGTAAGCCTGACACGGAGGCCCTCCCACCAAGACCCAATCCGAATGCCCATCGATAGCGGCATGAATGCGGGATGCGACCTTCTCGCGGTTCTCGCGTCCCAGCTCGATCTGGTTGACGTGAGCGCGGGCAAAGGCCTCGGCCTTCTTGAAGTCAGACGTCCCTCGCAGCTCGCTCATCGACAACTCGCCATCCAAGAACTCTCGGTAAGGCTCATACAGCTGACTTTGAGTGGACAAGGCTCTAACCGTGGACCGCAAGACGAGCGTCTCGACCGCGTTGGACTCCATCTCGAAGGATGCTGCGATTCTGAACAGGGGTTCGTCCCCGACGACCACGGAAGCGAAGCCTTCGTTGAGACCGCCTGGGCCAGCGAAGACATCTATGACGGGAATCAACAGCCAACCTTCCAGGAATCCGAAAAGGCCAGGCTACTACACCTCCCCACAGCAGCGACGTCACCCGAGACCGGGGTGTCGCTGCTACGTGCAGGCTGCGTTTGCCTAGGAGATCATGTCAAGTCGTCACAGATCCATGCAGCAGTCCCAAGGTTGAAGAACGAAGGGTGCTCGCTCTGGACTAGCAATTATGCTTTCCAATCACAGGTGCCTTGGGTGGGGTTGTTGGGCCCGTTCTCGACGTTCTGGGACATGGGACTGTTCCTTCCGTACGTCTGGGTACAGGGTGGCCCAGAGCAGCCGATGCCATTACCCGTTGGTGTGATCCCGCTTCGGTGTGTGGATGGGATGGGTGTTGAGCAGAGAGTCGATCATCGCTGCGCCCGATTTATCCCTCTGGAGTTCGGGCACTTGATACAGGTTCGCCATCGCGGCGGTTGTATGGCCGAAGCGACGCTGAACCTCACGATCGGTCATGCCCGCCTGCTTGGCCAATGTGGCAGCTGTCGCTCTCAGGTTGTGGAGGGTCAGGGTGGGTCGGCCGATGATCTTGGCGGCGCGACGGTGGGCTGAGGCCAGAACTGTCTCGTTCATCGTCTTCCGCGTTCGTCGAGCAGGGAAGAGGAGGTCGTCTGGTTCGAATGCGCGCGTCTCGAGCCAGGGTCCGAGGTAGTCCAGGACAGTGGCGGGCAGGTAGACGACCCGCCTGCCGGCGGGTGTCTTTGTGTCGGTGTAGGTGCGCTTGTACTCGCCCTCCGCCACCTGCTCTCGTCGGATGGCTCCGGCGATGCGGACGGAGCCCTCCTCCATGTCGAGATCACGGCGGCGCAATCCGCGAATCTCCCCAGACCGGAGACCACCCAGCACGGCGACTGCCAGGGCTGGTCGGTAATACTTCTCCACCGCGTCGAGGTATGGCCCCACCTCCTGTGCACTCAAGGCCTCGGCGGCGCCCTTTGCCCGTGGTTTGCCCGCGCCGACGATCCGGCAGGGGTTGGTGGCGATCAGTTCGTCGTTGATGGCGTCGTTCATCAGGTGCTTCAACAGGTCGTAGGACTTCCCGTTGATCGTCGGGGTATCGGGCAGGCCCTCGTGCCAGCTACGGACTTTGGCCGGAGTCAGGAGAGAGACAGGGACGTCGCCGAGGGCGGCTTCGATCCTCAGCCGGAAGGCCCGCCTGTAGTCCTCGACCGTGCTCCCGACGATTGGCGACCGTGAACGGGTCGACCAGGCGTGGATCCGCTGCTCCGCCCACTCGGAGACGGTGAGGGCGGCGGCGCTCTTCTTGCGCTCGCGCATCGCCGGGGGAGTCCACTCGCCCTGGTCGATCATCCGACGTTCTACCGCGTGCCAATACTTGGCGTCCTCGAGGTGCGTGAAGGTCTTCGAGTGGCGTTTTCCGTCGGGTCCGAGGTAACGAACCTGATACGCGCCGTTGTTGATGCGCACGCCGCTGGGGAGCCTGATCTGTCTGCCTGCTGCCATGGCTGCCTCGTCCAGAGCTCAGAACTTGAGCCCACGGTGAGCCCAATCTGAGCCCATTATGCGCCTTTTTGAGCCCAGTCTGAGCCCAATTCGTGGCATCCAGTGGCGGGGTGTGGCGCAGTCTGTCGCATGCTCAAACGCTGCTGACTACGTATTTTGCGGCGATTTCGCCTTGTGAAACGCGGGTTCGGAGTTGTGGAGCATAGGGGACTCGAACCCCTAACTTCCACCTTGCAAAGGTGGCACTCTACCAATTGAGTTAATGCCCCGAAGTCACAGCCGGACCAGCATACCCAGAGGGTGCCCCGGTGGTGAAACTGGCCCAAGGGTGTGGGTGGAGCTGCATCGGGTGTCTCAGGCCAACCGGAATACTGCAACGCCATTCGGCCCATCTCCCGGCAGGTGTAATGCTTGGGCCATGGTGCCCCTCGTCCTCACGTTCCCCGACATCAACCCAGTGGCCGTCAATCTGTTCGGGTTGAAGCTCCACTGGTACGCGATCATGTATCTCCTGGGCTTTGCCGTGGGGTACTGGCTGATGCGACGCCGCCTGCACCACGAGCCCTTCCGCTCAATCACCACCCCGAAGGCATGGTCGCCCACCGACATCGAGGACCTCCTCCTTGCGGCGGTAGCTGGCGTGATCATCGGCGGACGTCTGGGCTACGTGGTGTTCTACAAGCCGCTGGACTATCTGGCTGACCCGTTGGCCATCCTTCGGCTGTGGGACGGCGGAATGAGTTTCCATGGCGGCGCCATCGGTGTGGTGGTGGCAGTGGGAATCTTCGCGTGGAGGATGGGTCGCCCGTTCTGGCAGGTCGCGGACTTCCTGGCGCCAGCCGTGCCCATGGGCCTCATGTTCGGGCGCATCGGTAACTTCATCAACGGTGAGCTCTGGGGCCGCCCCGCCCCGGCTGACCTGCCGTGGGCCATGATCTTCCCGACAGGCGGCGACGTCCCCCGCCACCCCTCGCAGCTGTACCAGGCCCTGTTGGAGGGTTTGCTGCTGTTCGTTCTGCTCTGGTTCTACGCCCGCAAGCCGCGCTACCGCGGCCAGGTGGCAGCCGCCTTCCTCATCGGGTACGGCGCCTTCCGGTTCATCGTGGAGTTCTGGCGGGAGCCCGACGCCTACCTCGGTTTCCTCTCGCTGGGATGGAGCATGGGGCAGTGGTTGTCGGCCCCCATGGTCGTGGTGGGTGTGGCCCTCTGGCTGTGGTTCCAACGACGCGCCATCTCCGACGTTGAGGCGGGAGTCCTGCTGGCAGACGAGGATGTTGCTGCGGCTTCGCCGAAAGCTGAGTCTGAGACGGACGAGGAGCGATCCTCGAACGCGTCTGTGGAAAACGACGACGAATCTGTGGAGAAGCTGGCGAACGGTGAGGCAACGAACGCCTCCTCGTCGCCTTGATGGCGATGTGGTGGTAGCACGAAACCTGAGGGATTCGCAACCTCCGAATCGCTGCCGTAGTGAAGTTGTCCACGCCCGCCCCGAAACTGTGGACAACATGCTTTCGACACGTCATGCCTAGTGGAAGTCACTTGGAACCCGCGAGGCGGGAGTTTGTCCACAGTTGTGAACATCCCTGTTGACAACAATGCAGGCGTGGCCTGTGAATATCTCAGAGTCTTTTTCCCAGTCCGCACGTGTCCCCCGTCAGCGAGAAGCCATGGAGAGGGTCTGGTGTGGAAAAGTCCCGCCCGATGGCGCTCAGATCGCTTCTGCACCCACCGACACGTACCCTGAGCACGTGATTATTTCCCCCCGCGCCCGTGCCCTGGCCGCAGCCGCTGCTGCCTCCGCCCTTCTCCTGACCGCATGCGGGGGGTCGGACGCTGAAGAAACGCCCGCCCCGTCGCCCACCGTCGAGGCGTCCGAAACCGTTGCGCCCACCGAGGAGATGACCACCGAGGAGGCGACTCCGGAGGAGTCCCCTATCGCCGAGGAGAGCGCGGCGCCCAAGGCCAGCACCACGCGCGAGCCGGTCACCACCGGCCCGCTTGAGGGTGAAGAACTGAACGCCGCAGGCGTGGCGTGGTTCGGTGCCTTCTGCACCGGCGTGGCCAAGGCAACGTCATTCGCGGGCCCGGACACCACGGGCATGGCCATTGGTGAGGTCACCGACACGGTGGTCACCACGTACCAGAGCATCGGTGGAAGCTTCACAGAGACGGGGCAGGCCCTCGCTGCCCTGGACACAGCCATGAACTTCGAGAACGCGGACGCCTTCGCCGCCTCATCCACGAGCGCCGTCGATGAGGTGGGCGCGGTGTACACGCAGGGCTCCGAGACCGTTGCGGCCGGCACCTACGCCACCGAGGCCGAGCTCCTCAAGGTTGTCAACGCCACCGAGGCCTCCGTCGTCTCCGCCGGCGGCGGCGACTTCGGCCTGTCCAACCTCGACGACACCGTCCTGGCATCCGTCGGCGCCCAGGTGCCGGCCTGCGCTGAACTCTGAGTCACTAGCACCACGCACAACGCCAGGGACCGGCAGCTGAGGCTGCCGGTCCCTGGCGTTTCCCATGTCACCCGAGGGCGAGGGCACTCCAGGACACGGGGGGCAGGACCACGGTGATGGTCCCGTCCACGATCTCGTGGTTGGGAGTGGAGTCAACGCCCACGCGTTCACGGTCGTTCAGGGTGTTCTTGGCGTACACGTCGGCATCGCTGAGGGTGTGCTGCTCCAGAACACTCACGTCGCCGAGCGCCCGGATGTCCACCGTGAGCTCGACGCTCTGGTCCTGGCTGCGGTTCACGAGGAACAGGGCGCTGCGTTTCGTGTCCCCGTCATGCGTGGCGACGGCGTCGACGAGTGGTACCTCACCGTACTCGGCGGTCTCGTAGGTCGGCGTCTTGAGTTCGAGTCGCAGTGCCTCACCCTGGGCCAGTCGCGACGTGATGGAGAAGGGGAAGAACGTGCTCTGCCGCCAGGCGGGGCCGCCCGGTTCGGTCATGATGGGCGCGATCACGTTGACGAGCTGAGCCAGCGACGCGCTCGTCACCCGGTCCGCGTGGCGCAGTAGCGAGATCATCAGGTTGCCGAACACGACGGCGTCCGCGACGGAATAGACGTCCTCCAGGAGGCGAGGGGCGATTGGCCAGTTGTCGACCCCCTCGATCTTGTCGACGTTGCGGAACCGTGAGAGGTACCAGACGTTCCACTCGTCGAACGAGATGTTGATGGTCTTGTCACTGCGGAGGACCGCCTTGACGTGGTCGGCGGTGGCCACCACGGACTCGATGAAACGGTCCATGTCAACCGACGAGGCGAGGAAGCTGCCGAGATCGCCGTCGGTCTCCTCGTAGTAGGCGTGGCACGAGATGTAGTCGACGTCCTCATAGGTGTGCGTGAGCACGACGCGTTCCCACTCGCCGAAGGTGGGCATGGCCGCCGACGACGAACCGCACACGACGAGCTCGATGTCCGGGTCCAGCTGCCTCATGGCCTTCGCAGTGCGTGAGGCGATTTTTCCGTAGTCGTCAGCGGACCGGTGGCCCAACTGCCAGGGCCCGTCCATCTCGTTGCCGAGGCACCACATCGTGACGCCGAACGGGTCGGTGCGCCCGTTGTCGATGCGTCTCTGGGAGAGAGCGGTTCCGCTGGCAATGTTGGTGTACTCCAACAGGTCAATGGCCTCCTGCGTACCGCGGGTCCCCAGGTTGACCGCCAGCATCAGCTCGCTGCCCACCTTGTCCAGCCATGTCTGGAACTCGTGGAGGCCCACCTCGTTGGTCTCCGTGGAGTGCCAGGCAAGGTCCAGTCTGCGCGGACGCTCAGCGACCGGGCCCACGGAGTCCTCCCACTTGAACCCCGAGACGAAGTTGCCGCCGGGGTAGCGGATCGTGGAGACACCCAGCTCGCGCACCAGTTCCACCACGTCGGTGCGGAAACCGTCAGCGTCTGCGCGTGGATGGCCGGGCTCGTGGATGCCGTCGTAGACGTGCCTCCCGAGGTGTTCGACGAAGCCGCCGAACAACTGTCGCTGTATCTTCCCGACCGTGAAGTGGGGGTCGACGGTCAGATGGGCGGAGTGCATGACTGCTGCTTTCTCTAGCGGTGGGTGGTTGCTGCGCGACGTGCTGGTGTGGGTCACTTGATGCTGCCGATCGTCAGGCCGCCCTGCCAGTAGCGCTGCAGGAACAGGAACGACAGCAGCAGCGGCACGACGGAGATGAAGGCCCCTGAGGTGATGAGGTTCCAGACCTGCTCGCCTCCGGCTCCCGCGTTGGAGAGCGCCAGCCACCTGTTGAGACCGACCGTCACCGGGAGCAGGTCCGGGTTGGTCAGGACGGCCAGTGGCAGGAAGAAGTTGTTCCAGGTGCCCACGACGGACAACAGGAGGACCGTGACGATGGCTGGTTTCAGGAGCGGCACCACGATGGTGATGAAGGTCTTGACCTCACCTGCACCGTCGATGCGGGCGGCCTCCATCAGTTCGTCCGGCACCGCATCCTGGATGTAGACGCGCATCAGGTAGACGCCGAACGGGTTCAGCAGCGAGGGCAGGATGACCGCCCAGGCGGTGTTGATGAGCCCGTACTGGCTCAGGAGCATGAACGTGGGGATGACGAGGGCTGTGAGTGGCACCATGACCGAGCCGAGGATCATGCCGAAGACGAAGCCACGTCCCCTGAACCGGTACTTGGCAAACCCGTACCCGGCAAGCACGGCGATCACGGTGGCCCCGATGCCCGCGGTGAAGGCGTAGACGAAGGAGTTGGCGAGCCACTGCCAGTAGATGCCCCCCTGGTGCTCGAACAAACCGGCGACGTTGGTGAAGAACGCTGCTGGGTTGTCGAACCAGAAGGCTGGCGAGGAGAACAGGCTGCCGGTGCTCTTGGTGGCTGCCACCACCAGCCACCAGATGGGGATGATGAAGTACAGGGCGAGGACGACGAGCAGTGCGTGGGAGCCGAGGCGTCGTCCGCCCTCCCGGGCACGGGCGTGCGGACGAGGCGTGGTCAGGGTGGTGGTGGTCATTTCAGTCCGCTCTGCTTGCGAGTCAGGAACAGGAATCCGAACGAGCCGATGAACACGAGGATGCCCAGGGAGAACGCGATGGTGGCGGCGTAATTGAACTGGCTGTAGCTGAACGCCAGCGCGTAGGCATACATGTTGGGCGTGTACTCGGGTGGCAGCGAGCCGGAGGCGATGCTGCGGAGCACGGTGGGCTCGGTGAAGAACTGCAGCGTGCCGATGAGCGCGAACGTGATGACCATCACCATCGACGACGAGATCATGGGCAACTTGATCCTGGTGGCGATCTGCAGGCCACCGGCCCCGTCGATGCGGGCTGCCTCGTATATGGCGGGGTCAATGGCACGCAGGGAGGCGTAGATGACGATCATGTAGTAACCGGACCACTGCCAGGTGACCACGTTCACGAGACTGCCGAAGATGGATCCGGCGGCGAGAAAGTTGGGTGTCTGGAGCCCCACGAGGTCGAACAGCGTGGCCGCGGGCCCGAACCGTGGGCTGTAGAGGAAGCTCCACATGAGGGCACCGATGACCACGGGGATGGCGTAGGGCGCGAACATCAGCAGGCGGGAGAGCTTGGACACCCAGGTGGACAGGGAGTCGATGACCAGGGCCGCCAGCATGGCGATGCCGAGCTGCGTCGGGATCATGATGATGGCGAAGAGTGCGACTCGCCGGATCCCACCCAGAAAGAGCGGATCCGTGAAGGCCTTGACGTAGTTGTCGGCGCCGACGAACTGTGTGCCGCCGGCGAGTGTGGAGCTGGACAGGCTCATGGTGAAGGCGTATCCGAGCGGGAAGACGAGGAACACCGCGAAGACGATGAGGAAGGGGGTGATGAAGAGCCAGCCGACCTGTTGCCGGCGTTCGATACCGCTGCGGCGTGTGCGACGGGGAGCGTCCACAGCCTCGATGACGTGCGTGGTCATGGCGATTTCTTTCCGTGGGTGGCGGGTCGTCGTGAGTCACGACGACCCGCCACGAAGTCAGTCGAGGAGGGTGAAGCTCTGATCAGTCGCGTACTTCTCCAGCGCCGCCTGGAGGTCGTCCAGGGCCTTGTCGGAGGTCGTGGAGCCATCCACCACCACAGCTGTGACCTGCTGCTGCAGCTGGTCGTAGGCGTAGTTCTGGAAGGGGCTGAACGTGAAGCCCTTGTAGCCGGCGGCGGCGTCGAGGAAGACGTCGTTGTTGATCTGCTGGCCACCGAAGAAGGGGTACTCCAGGTCACGGAAGTAGTCGGATTCCAGGATCGGACGCCACAGGGGGAACAGCGCTGCCTTCTCGATGCCGATCTTCCACGCCTCCTCGGTGCCGAAGACCTCCTTCGCGACGGTGGCGGCCGCCTCCTTGTCCTTGGCCTGCTCGGTCACGGCAAACGTCGACCCACCCCAGTTGATCTGGGTGGGGGAGGCCGTGTCCCACTGGGGGACCGGGGCGGCGCGCCACTCCGCGCCCTCCTGTGTGCCCTCGAGGCCTTGCAGGTAGCCGGGTCCCCACGCGGCAGCCACGTAGATGGCGTACGTGCCGTCCACGAGCTTGGTGTTGTAGTCGGCGGTGAACGCCTCGTCGACGGCCACCAGGTCCTTCGATGCGAGGTCCTCCCAGTAGCTGAGGACCTTCTTGGAACCCTCGTCGTTGACGTCGATGCCCAGCTCCTGCGGCTTTGCGCTGTCATAGACGAAGGGCTGTGATCCGGCCTGTGCGAACAGCGCCTGGGTGAAGGCCCGTCCGTTGGGTGGGAAGTTGGCCAGCACCCCGGGGGCGCCGGCGTCCTTCAGCTTCTGGGCGGCAACGGCGAACTCGTCCCACGTGGTGGGGGGCTCGATCCCGTACTTGTCCAGGAGGTCCTTGCGGTACAGCATCCCCATGGGGCCGCCGTCGACGGGGATGGCGTAGACGGCGTCCCCGCTGGAGACGTCCTTCCACGCGCCCTCGGTGTAGTCGTCCTTGACGTCGGCGGCACCGAACTCGGAGAGGTCCACCAGCGCCTTGCGGATGGAGAAGCTGGAGAGCACTTCGGCCTCCAGCATGATGACGTCGGGGGCCCCGCTGCCCGACTCGATGGACGTGGAGAACTTGGTGTACTCGTCGTTGCCCTGCCCGGCATTGGTCCAGCAGATCTGCACGTCGTCATGGCTGTTGTTGAAGGCGTCGACGACATCCTCGAACGCGGGGTACCAGGCCCACACGCTGACCTGTGTGGCGTCGGGCTTGACGATCTCGTTGGTGCAGGTGGCCTCGGCGGCTCCGGGCGAGGAGCACGCGCCGAGGGTGACCACAGCCAGTGCCGCGGCGCTGAGTGTGGCGATGGTCTTGGTTCGCATGGTGCAGGATTCCTATCCGTGTGGACGTCGGTGTCTACGCGAACTGGAGTGCGTCGGTGTCACCGCCAGTCGTGTACAACGTTATAGGTAAACGTTGTAGAAGAAGTATCAGTTCCCTCTGGGCGGTTTGTCAAGGGTGTCTCAGCTGGCGGGGGCCGACTCTCGCTCAACGATGCGGAAGTCCGCCATCTGCAGGCCCCTTTCGGGTGCGCCGGGGGTCTTCCTGATCCTCTGCAGCAGGGTTCGCACGGCCGTTTCGGCGATCCAGGGCTGCCCCGGGTCGATGGTCGTCAGGGAGGGGATGGAGTACTGGGCCTCGTCCAGGTCGTCCCAGCCCACCACGGCCACGTCCTCGGGAACACGGAGCCCTGCCTCCTGGAGCACGCGCATGGCGCCCAGCGCCAACGTGTCGTTGAGTCCGAAGACGGCGTCGAAGGTGACGCCCCCATCGATGAGTTCGCGCATGGTCTCTGCGCCATTCCTGCGGCGCCACAGATGGGTGTGGCCGATGAGGGCCTCGTCGAAGTGGATGCCGGCGGCCTCCAGCGCCTCCGAGTAGCCGCGCAGCCGAAGGCCGGCGGAGCCGACCACCTCCCCCCGGTGGGCACCCACGACGGCGATCCGCCGGCGCCCGGAAGCCAGCAGGAACTCGGTGGCGGCGCGGGCTGCGTCGATGTTGCGCATCGTGATGTGGTCCACGGGGCTTTCGAAGATGCGTTCGCCCAAGAGCACCAGTGGGTAGGACACGTCGAGGAAGCCGACGTCGTCCTGACCCATGCCCAGGGGGCTGAAGATGAGGCCGTCGGTGAGTTTTAGCCGAGGGCTGCGGAGCAGCTGCAGTTCACGTTCCCGGTCGCCGCCCGTCTGCTCGACGAGCACGACGATGCCGGCGTCGTCCGCCTCCGCGATGACGCGCGCGGCCAGTTCGGCGAAATAGCTGAGCGCCAGATCCGGCACCGCCAGTGTGATGGCGCCCGTGCGGCCGGAGCGCAGGCCGCGCGCCGTGAGGTTGGGCGTGTATCCGAGCTCGGCGATCGCCGCCTCAACCCTCGCCCTCGTGGACTCGCGCACGTGTGGGTAGTCGTTGATGATGTTGGAGACCGTCTTGATCGACACCCCCGCCAGCCGTGCGACGTCGTGCAGTGTGGGCGCCATGGTCATCCTTCCTCCACGCGTACCCTACAGCGATTACAACGTTGCAGGCAGTAGGGCGATGATGGCTCCCCCCGGGAGCGAGTTCGCTCCCGCTCCGTCCTCCAGGGGCGTCCAGCTCGCCAACACCTTCTCCACGGAGCCCAGGTCGAGCTCGACGGTGCGGTCGGTGGCGCGGGTCGCGGCCACCACCACCCGGCCCCGACGCATGACGATGGTGTCGTCGTCGTTCTTCTCCAGCGTCGTCTGGGACAGGCGGGGGTTGAGGACGTCCGGCTGTTCGTGGCGGATGCGGATCAGCGTCCTGTACCAGTCGAGCATGCGTGCGTGCGCCGGTTCGGAGCGCTCGTCCCAGCGCAGAACGGCCTCCGCCATGGTCGTCTCGGCCTGGGGGTCGGGGACTGGCCGGTCCCAGCCCATCCGGGCGAACTCGCGGGCACGGCCCTGCGTCACCAGCGGTCCCAGGTCGGGACCCAGGTCGCTGAAGAAGGGGAACGGTGTGGAGGCGGCCCACTCCTCGCCCATGAACAGCATGGGGGTGTAGGGCGACAGCAGGTAGAGCGCGGCTGCCGCTGCGTGCTGGGCGGGGGTGATGGTCTCATCGATACGGTCCCCGGTGGCCCTGTTGCCCACTTGGTCGTGGTCCTGCAGGAAAGCAACAAAGGAGTGGGCGTCGTAGTCCTCTGAAGTCTGCTCCACCTGCTGACCCCACTGCTCACCCCGGAACGTGGACGTGGCTCCGTCGTGGACGAACACGCCGTCGAGTGCCTTCTGCAGCACCTCGACGGGGCCGAAGTCGACGTAGTAGCCCTGGGTCTCGTTGGTGAAGAAGCTGTGCAGGGCGTGGTGGATGTCGTCGGCCCATTGCGCGTCCATGCCCCTGGCGTCCGGGACGGACCCCACGGGAGAGACCATGGACGGCTGGTTCAGATCCGACTCAGCGATCAGCATCAACGGTCGTCCCGTCACCTCCTCCCAGCCCGCGACGGCCTCCGAGAGCTCCACGAGGAAGTGCTTGTCGGAGTCGTCGGCGAGCGCGTGGACGGCATCCAGTCGCAGCCCGTCGAGGCCGAAGTCGACGAGCCACTGCCGCGCCGAGTCCACAAGGAAGGCACGGACCTCCTCGGCGCCGGGGGCGTCCAGGTTCACGGCCGGCCCCCACGGGGTCTCGTGGGTGTCGGTGAAGTAGGGCCCGAACTGGGCCAGGTAGTTGCCCTCGGGGCCCAGATGGTTGTGCACCACGTCCAGGATCACGCCCAGACCGCGGGTGTGGCAGGCGTCGATGAAACGGACGAACCCGCCCGGCCCACCGTAGGCGCGGTGCACCGCGAACAGGCCGACGCCGTCGTAGCCCCAGCCACGCGAGCCCGCGAAGTCGGCCACGGGCATCACCTCCACGGCATCCACTCCCAGATCGACGAGGTCATCGAGGTGCTCGATGGCGGCGTCGAAGGTGCCCTCGGCGGTGAAGGTGGCCACGTGCATCTCGTACAGGACCGCACCGCGGAGGTTCCGCCCCACCCACGACTGGGGGCGGCGGAACAGCGACGGGTCCACCACCATGCTGGGCCCGTGCGGCCCGTCAGGCTGGAACAGGGAGCGCGGATCCGGCAACGGCTCGCCGCCGTCGAGCGAGAAGGCGTACTGCGTGCCCGGCTGGAGCGTCTCCGGCAGCACCCACCACCCGGGGCGCCCCTCGGCGAGGACCATGGGGAGGCGCTGTTGGTCCACGACCACCTCCACCCGGCGTGCGGTGGGGGCCCAGACATTTCGCTGCAGGGGATTGCTGTGGTGCATCGTCATGGCTCCTTGGATCTGGGGCTGGGGCTGGGGGTCAGTTGACGGGGACCAGCAGCGCGACGGGGAGGTTTCCGAGGACGTCGGACAGCAGGGTCTGGCCCCCGGTCACCTCCTGGCCACCCAACAGGCACCGAAATTGTCCCTCGGGGAGGAACACGGTGTGATCGCCCCAGCCGCCGCGGTCCATGAGTCCTGAGAGGAGGCGCGTCGCCACAGTGATGGCGGTCACCTGCTCGTCACCTGCGACGGCGCGGGCAAACGCGACCGCGTGCCCCGTGGTCGCGCCCACGGGACGGTACTCGGCCGTGACGCCGCGGAACGCATCGGGGTGATCGCGGCGCAGACGCAGAGCGCGGCTGGTGACCAGCAGCTTCTCCGCGTCGAGGCCGTTGCCGCTGCCTGCGTCCACTCCGGCGAGCAGCCCCGCCTGGCGGTAGAAGTCCACCGGTCGTCGGTTGTCGGGATCCACCAGTGACAGGTCCACCACCTCGCAGCCCTGGTACACGTCAGGGATGCCGGGCATGGTGAGCTGGAGCAATTTCTGCCCCAGCACCGTGGCGCGCACAGACTGCATGGACAGGGCCACGAACTCGTCGAGTGCCGAGGCAACCCGCTCGTCCTGGAGCGCGGCGGCGGCCAGCGACTGGATGGCATCCTCGTAGGCCTCGTGTGGTTCCGTCCAGGTGGTCTGCGACTTGTTCTCCCGCATGGCCTTGGTGAGGTACCCGGCGAGCCGCTCCTGGCTGACGGGGTGCTGGCCCGCCGTCGTCCCGGGTAGCCGCCACATGCCCAGCAACGTCTGCCACAGCAGCAGCTCGGTGGCGCCGTCGACCTGCTCGGTGCGGATTTCCTCGGTGGCGGAGTGCAGCTCCGTCAGGCAGGACTCCCACTCCTTCGGGAACTCCGTGAGCGCCGACAGGCGGGCTCGGACGTCCTCCGAGCGCTTCGCGTCATGGGTGGACAGCGTGGTCATGGTGGAGGGCCACGTCGTGTTCAGATCGCTGCAGAAGTCGTGGAAGGAGTCCGCGGACACGCCGACGATGGTGGGTTCGCTTCCCACCTCGTTGACGGCGACGAACCGGTTCCACCGGTAGAAGGCTGTGTCCTCCTTGGATTTGGCCATGACGGGACCGCAGGTCTGGGCGAAGCGGACCATGAACTCCGAGCGCAGCGCGTCGGTGTTGGGCGCGTCCCTGGGGAACTCCGTGGTGACGGCGTGACCGTGGGGCTGGGGTAGCGTTTCCGCGCCCCGACCCTCCTCGCCGGTTCCGGGATCGCCGCATGCCAGTGCCACGATCAGGTCCAGGGTGTCCTGCTCGTCGTCGGCGAGCCGCTGCCGGGCACGCTCCGCCGCCTCGAGGACCACCTGGCGCTCCTCGTCGGAGGGGACGAGGCCGGGCTCCACGTAGGCGCGGTAACGATCCATGCCCATGAGTAGTTCGTTGATGGCCCGGTACACCTGACGGCGGGTGTGGTCCCGCAGCCGGATGTCACCGTCGCAGACCCCGACGACGATGGACACGAGGCGGTTCACCTCGGTGAACAGCATGTCCTGCACCACCTCCTCCTTGGCGCGAGCGAGGTTGGCGGCGAACCCCTCCCCGGAACCGGAGACCCGCTCCCACAGGTCGGTGAGGCGGGGGAGGCTGGCGGCGTCGTGGAACAGGCCGGAGACGCGCAGCAGGGCGTCGTAACCGGTGGTGCCGTCGCACTCGAAGTTGCTTGGCAGCGCCTCATCGGCCTCGAGGATCTTCTCCACCACCACCCAGCAACCGCCGGTGGCCTTCTGCAGGTCGGCCAGGTACTGGCGGGGGTTGGCGAGGCCGTCGGGATGGTCGATGCGGAAGCCGTCGATGAGCCCCTCCGCGTGAAGGTCCACGAGGAGTCGGTGGGTGGCGCGGAACACGTCGTCGTCCTCCACCCGGACAGCCGCGAGGGTGTCGACGTCGAAGAATCGGCGGTAGTTCAGCTCCTCGCTGGCCACCTTCCAGTACGCCACCCGGTACCACTGCTGTTCGAGCAGTTCAGGAAGCGGCAGGTGCTCGGTGCCGGGGCGGATGGGGAACACGTGGTCGTGGTAGACCACCACCGGCTGCGACGAGATGGTGTCGTCGGCGTTGGGGACGTCGCGGGTTTCCACCGTGATGGTGCCGGCGGCCAGTTCGCGCCCGATCTTGTCGCCCAGCACCGGCATCAGGATGGCCTGGGAACCTGTGAGGTCGATGTCGAACCAGTGGGCGAATGGGGAGTCGGGCCCCTCACGCAGCACCTCCCACAGGGCATGGTTGTGCCACAGCGGGGTGGGGACAGCCATGTGGTTCGGGACCACGTCCACCACCACACCCAGTCCGTGGTTGTGCGCAGCGGTGGCCAGACGTCGGAACGCGGCCTCCCCGCCGGACTCGTCAAACACCTGGGAATGGTCCACCACGTCGTAGCAGTGCATCGAGCCCGGCGCGGCCTGCAGGATGGGGGAGCAGAAGAGGTGGGTGATCCCGAGCCCGGCCAGGTACGGCACCTGCGCGGCGGCATCGTCGAAGGTGAAGAGGCCATGGCACTGGAGGCGGTACGTCGAGGCTGGCACGGGGTTTCGGTCTGTCACGGCGCCAACTCTATGCAGTGGAGGGGCCTCGCCAGCCATCCAGTACCGCCGTTGCCCACTTTGGAAGGGGAGATGCTCGCCAACGTCGCGTAACCTGTGCAGGTTGTGCCGTTGTGGCCGGCACTGTTGATCGACGTGGTGGAGGCGAACGGGTGATGGCGGAAGTCAAGGAACCAACGCACGGCACTGTCCCACCACTCAAGGTGGTCATACGGGTGCTGGCGCCGTATGCGCGACCCCATCTGTGGGTGCTGGTGTTGGCGCTGTTCGTGACGCTCGCGGGATCGGTGGCGGCACTACTGATGCCCCAGGTCCTCCGGCAGCTCATCGACGGTCCCATCACCACGGGTGACCGCGGGGCGCTGCTGCCGGCCACCCTCGTGGTGCTCGGCCTCGGACTGTTCGAGGCGGCCATGGTGTTCGTGCGGCGCCTCATGGTGCTGAACACATCCACGCGCATCGAGTACAAGGCCCGGATGGCGTTGTTCTCCCACCTCGTGGACCTGCCTGCCGCTTTCCACGACCGGTGGCCGTCAGGGCAGCTGCTGACCCGCGTCACGCAGGACCTCAACCTCGTGCGCCGCTGGCTCGCGTTCGGGCTCATCATGCTCATCAACGACATCAGCATGATTATCATCGGCGTGATCCTGATGGCCGGCACGAACTGGATCCTGGCCCTGGTCTTCCTTGCGGGTTCCCTGCCGCTGGTCTTCCTCATGGTCCGGTTCGAGGAGCAGTACCGGAAGCTGACGCGACGCGCCCAGGACCAGTCCGGTGACGTGGCCACAGTGGTGGAGGAGTCCGTCAAGGGCATCCGCATCCTCAAGGCCTTCGGGCGTGCCTCGGAGGCGCTGGAACGCTTCGGTGGCGAGGCCGAGAAGCTGCGCGACCTTGAGGTGGAGCGCGGGCAGGCCGACGCCCGCATCTTCCGGTGGCTCGTCCTGATTCCCAACGTGGTCATCGCCGTGTGCCTGGCCCTGGCCATCTGGTTCGCGTCCTTCGGCTGGGTCAGCCTGGGCGGGGTGGTGGCCTTCTTCGCCACCGCCACCATCCTGCGGATGCCCCTGCAGTTCCTGGGGTACCTCATCTCCTTCAGCCTCGACTCCCTGAGCGCCACCTCCCGATTCAAGGAGGTCATGGACTCGCCCGTGACAGTCGCGGACCCGGAGACCCCCGTCGCCCCGGCACAGGGTGGACGCGGCGCCCGGCTCGAGTTCCGCAACGTGAAGTTCAAGTTCGACGACCAGGGTCCGGGGGAGGCACCGTTGCTGTCCGGGCTGGACCTGGACGTTGCCCCGGGCGAGCGCATGGCGCTCGTGGGACTCACGGGTTCGGGCAAGTCCACGCTCATCAACCTTGCGGCGAGGTTCTACGACGTCACCGCCGGCTGCATCCTGATCGACGGTGTTGACGTGCGTGACCTGACCCGCGACCAGTTGCGCTCCCAACTCTCGGTGGCGTTCGAGGAGCCGACGCTGTTCAGCGCGTCGGTCCGAGACAACGTCCTGCTGGGCAACCCGGACGCCGACGACGACGTGCTCGCCGAGGCACTGCAGGTGTCGGCCTCTGAGTTCGTGGAGTCCATGGCAGACGGTGTCGACACCGTCATCGGCGAGGAGGGCCAGAGCCTCTCCGGAGGCCAGCGGCAGAGGTTGGCGCTGGCCCGCGCCATCGCCAGCCAGCCGCGTCTCATGCTGCTGGATGACCCCCTCTCAGCACTCGACGTGCACACGGAGTCGCGCGTCACAGCGGAGCTGGACCGGGCCCTGGGGCAGACCACGGCCCTGATCGTGGCGCACCGGCCCTCCACCGTGGCGCTGGCGCACCGCGTCGCGCTGCTCGACCGCGGTCAGGTGGTGGCCGTCGGGACCCACCACGAGCTGCTCGCCACCAACGAGCGCTACCGCTACGTCATCTCCTCATTCGAGACCGAGAAGGATGCGGCATGAGCCAGAAGACCGACAGGCGCCAAGAGGTGGCCGACTCCGTTCGTGGCATCCAGGGCGAGGACGCCGACAAGCTCTCGCGCGCCCAGAACAAGATCCTCCAGAGGCGCTCCATGCGGCTCCTGGGCTCCCTGCTCTATCCGGAGCGCTGGAAGGTGGCGGAAGTGGCAGCGGCCACGCTCATCGGCACCTCCGCGGCCGTGGCCGTCCCTGCGCTGGTCGGGCTGGGGGTGGATGCCGGGTTCGGGGCACTGGGCGGCAAGCCCTGGACGCCGTTCGTGGTGATCGCCCTGGCCACCCTGGTGTGTGCCGTGCTGGCCGGCCTGTTGGAGGGCCACGCCAAAGCCGTTACCCCGCGGTTCGCGCAGGCGCTCGTGCTGGAGTTGCGGCGCAGGCTTTTCGCCCACTCGCAACGGCTCAGCATCTCGTTCCACGAGTCCTACACGTCGGGTCGCCTGATCTCGCGCCAGACCAGCGACATCGAAGCCATCCGCGAGTTCATCGCCGCCGGCATCACCCAGTTCGTCAGTTCCCTGCTGTTCCTCATCGGCACCGTCGTGGCCCTCATGCTCCTCGACGTCCCCAGCGGGTTCATCCTGCTGGCGGGGCTGGTACCCACGGCACTGTTCGGGTGGTGGTTCGTGACCGAGTCCCGCAACCGGTTCCGCAAGGTGCGGGGGGCGTCGGCCTCCATGATCGCCACCTTCGTGGAGTCCATGGTGGGCATCCGCGCCGTTCAGGCGTTCCGTGCCGAGGAGTCGCGCACCACTGAGTTCGGTGAGAAAGCCGAGGAGTACAGGGTCTCCAACGCCCGCGTCATCTTCACCTTCGGCGTGGCCAACACCGTCATCGTGGCGCTCGCAGCCATCGTCTCCGCGACTCTCATGTACGTCGACGGGTCCCGCGTGCTCAGCGGAACCCTCCCCGTCGGTGTGCTCCTGGCGGCAGTCCTCTACGCACGCCAGTTCTTCGACCCCGTCACCGACATCATGATGTTTGCGAACCAGTTGCAGGGTGCCACCAGCGCGCTGGAGAAGATCTCCGGTGTGCTGGAGGAGGAGCCGACGGTGATGGACCCCGTCACACCCATCCCGCTGGGCATGGCCAGGGGCAGCATCGACGTCGAGGGCGTCACGTTCGCCTACGGCACGAACAAGCCCGTGCTGCCGCACCTCGACCTGGCCATCCCGGCCGGACAGGTGGTGGCGCTCGTGGGGGAGACCGGCGCCGGCAAGACCACACTGGTGAAACTCATCGCCCGCGTCGTGGACCCCGATGCGGGAGCACTGCGGATCGACGGCACCGACGTGCGTGACATCACGGACGCGGAGCTGCGTCGTACCGTCGTCATGGTGACGCAGGACTCCTTCCTGTTCTCCGGGACGGTCGCCGCCAACATCGAACTCGGCCGCACCGGTGCCAGCCGCCAGGACATCGAGGCGGCCGCCATCACGGTGGGCGCCGACACCTTCATCCGGTCGCTCCCGGACGGGTACGACACGGATGTCCGCAGTCGCGGGGGCCGCCTGTCAGCGGGGCAGCGTCAGCTCGTCAGCTTCGCCAGGGCATTCCTCGCAGACCCACAGGTGTTGATCCTCGACGAGGCAACCAGTTCCCTGGACCTGCCCAGTGAGCGCCTCGTCCAGCGGGGCCTGCAGACGCTGCTGAAGGGGCGGACGGCCATCATCATCGCCCACCGGCTGTCCACCGTCGCCATCGCGGACCGCGTGCTGGTGATGGAGCACGGACGGATCATCGAGGACGGGACGCCAGACGAACTCATCGCCCTCGAGTCCGGCAACTTCGCGTCACTCCACAGCCAGTGGGAGACCTCCCTCGGGGAGCGTCGCTGAACGTCGGATCCAGCGCCGGGTTGTGCGCAACACCCGAAATATGTTTCACTTGTTGAACCGTTGAAGGGGAGTATCCCACCCACGTTTCGTCGTCAGTACGGTCCGCAAGGACCCGGCGAGCGGGCCCGTTGAGGGCTGGGAGAGACCTTCGATCACATCGATCGAAGGAGCTTTTCATGGATGTACCCGTTTGGGCCTGGGCCGCAGTGGTGGCCTTCATCGTGGTCATGCTGGCGGTGGACCTGTTCGCCCACCGCCGCGCCCACGCCATCGGTGTCAGGGAAGCAGCCGCCTGGACGGGCGTGTGGGTGGCGTTCGGCGTCGCGTTCGGCGCGGTCGTCTGGATGGTGTGGGGCGCCGAATTCGGGCAGCAGTACTTCGCGGGATATCTCATCGAGAAGTCCCTGTCCGTGGACAACGTGTTCATCTGGGCCATCATCTTCAGCTTCTTTGCCGTGCCCCCCAAGTTCCAGCACCGCGTGCTCTTCCTCGGCGTGCTGGGGGCACTGGTGTTCCGCGGTGTGTTCATCGCCGGCGGTGCGCTGCTGATTGAGAACTTCTCCTGGATCCTCTACGTCTTCGCCGCGTTCCTGCTCTGGACCGGCTGGAAAATGCTGCGGCAGAGCGACGACCACGTGGACCCCAGCAAGTCCGCCGTGCTGCGGCTGTTCCGCCGGGTGGTGCCCATGACCGACGTGTATCACGGGCAGAAGCTGCTGGTGCGTCGTCGCGGCGTCCTGCTGGCCACGCCCCTGCTCGCGGTCCTCGTGCTGGTCGAGGCCACCGACGTGCTGTTCGCGGTCGACTCCATCCCCGCCATCTTCGCCGTCACCGACGAGGTGTTCCTGGTGTTCACGGCCAACGCCTTCGCGATCCTCGGCCTGCGGGCCATGTACTTCCTGCTCGCCGACCTCATCCACAGGTTCGTCTACCTCAAGACAGGACTGGCCCTCGTGCTGATCTGGGTGGGCATCAAGATGGCGCTCAAGAGCGTCGTGCACATCCCCACCGGTATCTCCCTGGCAGTGATCGTGGTGATCCTGGCGGTGGCCGTCGTCGCCAGCCTGCGGGCGACCCGTGGGCAGGGTCGCCAGAGCGCCCCCGTGCCGGTCGACCCGCCGTTCAGGGTGGCGACACCGCAGGAGGAGTCAGAACTCGAGCCGGTGTTCGGCGGCAAGCGCAGTGAGGTGTGATGGGCGGCTGACCATCACGGTGTCGGCCACGTGGGGGCTGGGTCGCTCGCAGCACATCCCTCGTCTCAGCAGGCTCCACCGACGTGCTCTGCACCACGGATTCGACGAGGGGGCTCACGACCAGCCACTCGCGAAGGTGTGCGAGGTCGATTCCCCTGGACGGCGGAATGCACCGCTCGTCAGCACCAGTGACAGGACGGCGGCAGCCGTGGCGAGGGGGTGCGTGGTGCGTTGCGCATGGTCCTGCAATGTGTCGGCCTTCGCCGAACGCGTGGTGAGCCGCTCTTCCTGGGGGCGTCCGTCGTTGAGCCGCGGAGGCGGCGGTGCTCAGATTCCGAGGATCAGCTTGGCGATTCCGAAGTAGACCAGGAGCCCCGTGGCGTCGATGAAGGTGCTGATGAACGGGTTGGAGAAGACAGCTGGGTCCGCGTGGACGGCCTTGGCCACCAGTGGCATCGTGCCGCCGACCGTGGCCGCCACGGTGCACACCGTCAGCAGTGTGAGCCCGATGACGGAGCCGATGCCAAGGCCGTACAGCAGACCCGTGATGACGAACCCCAGCCCTCCGAGTGTCACACCCAGCATCGCGCCCACGGCCATCTCGCGCCGCACCACCCGGAACCAGTCCCGACCCCGCACCTCGCCGAGCGCGAGGGCACGCGTGACGGTGGTGGCGGCCTGGTTGCCGGTGTTGCCGCCCGTACCGATCAGGAGTGGGACGAAGACGGACAGCACAATCATCTGGCTCAGCGTGGCCTCGAAGATCTCCAGCACCTGCACCGTGAGGCTGGCGCCAATGGCCAGCACCAGCAGCCACACCACACGGGAGCGCACCAGCCGGGACAGCGGAGTGGCCAAGTAGTGGCCGCGAACGGGTTCGGTACCGCTCATGCGGGCCTGGTCCTCGGACTCGGCTTCCTCGAGGATGGCCAGTGCATCGTCGACGGTGAGGATCCCGACGAGGCGATCCTCGTGGTCCACCACGGGCAACGCCAAGTGGCCGAGCTCGGAGCAGCGGCGGGCGGCCACCTCGGCCGGTTCGGTGGCCTGCGCGGTGTTGGCCTTCACCACGAGGTCTCGCACCGGTGATGCCTCGTCGGCGGCCAGGAGGTCACGCAGCCCCACCACACCCAGGAGACGCCGGCTCTGGTCGACGACGGGGAGGGTGTAAATGGTTTCCGCCTCCAGTGCCCTGGACTTCGCCCTCCCGAGCGCCTGGCCGACGGTGCTGTCGATGGGGATCGTCACCACTTCGGGGCTCATGCGCCGGCCTATGGACCCGCTTGCATAGCCCAGCACCACGGCCGTGAGCTCGCGTTCCCCGCCGGAGAGCCCGCGCATGAGTTTGGCGGCGATCCCTGCCGGCAACTCGTCGAGGAGGCTCACCCGGTCATCGGGATCCAGGTCCTCGAACACGGCAGCCGTCTCGTGGGCCTGCAGGAGCCGCACCAGATCGCCCTGGGTGGGGTGGTCCAGACGCTCGAAGACATCCAGCGCCTGATCCTTGGACAGCAACCGGAAGACGATGGCGCGATCCTCGCCACGCAGCCGGCGCAGCTCTTCGACGATCTCCCCGGGGTCCGCGCCGTGCAGCATGGCACTCAGCCGTGTGAGGTCATTCTCGGAGAGAGCGTCCCTGAGTTCGTCGCGCGTGAACGTCACCTGCTGCGTCATGGGTTCTCCTGAGTGTGAGCCGCGGCTCGTTCCTGTGGGGTGATGGCTGGAGCGACGTGGGTGACCCCCGCGGGTGTGTCAGATCACCAGCGGGAGTGCACGAACTGGCGGATGCGACGGTCGTAGATCTCCTCCAGCGCGGTGAGCTGGCGGGCGTTGAGTGGCAGCATCGACCCGGCGGCGGCGTTGGAACGCGCCTGGGAGGGGCGGCTGGCACCGGGAATGACGCTGCTGACGCCGGGCTGGTCAATGATCCAGCGCAGGGCCAGCTGGGCAGGGGTGACGCCGTCGCGGCACAGCTCGGCCACTTCGCGGGCGGCTTCGACGCCCTCCTCGAACGGTACGCCGGAGAACGTTTCGCCCTGGTCGAAGGACTCACCGTGACGGTTGAAGGTGCGGTGATCGGTCTCGGCGAAGGTGGTGTCCTTCGTGAACTTGCCCGACAGCAGGCCACTGGCCAGGGGGACCCGGGCGATGACGCCGACACCTGCAGCCTTGGCGGCCGGCAGCACCTGCTCCAACGGCTTGCGGCGGAAAATGTTGAGAATGATCTGGATGCTGGCCAGGTTGGGGCGCGCCAATGCGGTCATGGCCTCGTCGACGGTCTCGACCGAGACGCCGTAGGCTTTCATGCGTCCCTCCTCCACCATCTCGTCGAGGACGTCGAACACCCCGTCGTTGCTGTAGACGGGGGTGGGTGGGCAGTGCAGCTGCACCAGGTCGAGGGTGTCAACCCCCAGAAGACGGCGGGAGCGGTCGTTCCATTCGCGGAGGTTCTTGGCGGTGAACTCCTGTGGCTCGTGCGGGTTGGCGCGCCGTCCCATCTTCGTGGCCACGACGATGGTGTCGTCGGCACGCTCCTTCAGGAAACGGCCGACGAGTTCCTCACTGTGGCCGTCGCCGTAGACGTCGGCGGTATCGAAGAATGTGACGCCCGCGTCCGCGGCCGTGTGCAATACCGACATCGCGGTGTCGTCGGTGACGTCGCCCCAGTCGCCCCCGAACTGCCAGCAGCCCTGCCCCACGACGCTGACCGTTCGACCGGTCCTGCCAAGAATTGATGTGTCCATGCCCCAACCTTTCCACATCTGCGGGGCGGGACCGCTTTTCAGACCTTCTGGTGGCTGGGGCGCTTGTAGAACTGGACGATGATGACCGCCACGCCGATGACGATGGCGGGGACGAGAACGGCCTGGGACATGGCGTTGGCGAGCCCTTCACGGACAGGTTCGGGGATGTCCGCACTGCCCATCGAGGCCGGTGAGAAACCCTGGCCGGAGGTGCCGAGGTTGGCCGCAATACGGCTGCTGATCAAGGTGGCGATGACGGCACTTCCCATCACGGCGCCCACCTGCCGGGCCGTGTTGTAGACGCCTGACCCTGCGCCGGCACGCAGGGGCGGGAGGTTGCCGGTGGCGGCCGTCGACAGGGGCCCCCACACGAAGCTGTTGGAGATGCCGAGCACCGTCATGGGGATGAGGATGAGCCAGACGGGGCTGGTGGTGTTCATCACGGCGACCAGACCGAACAGGGCCGCGGACCACAGCCCGCAGCCGATGGTGGCGAGCAGGCGTGGGTGGATGCGGTCCACGAGATTGCCGACGGGGCGGGCCAGGACCAGCGACATGAGTGCCGTCGGTGCGCTGAGCAGTGCTGCCTCAGTGGGCGAGAAACCGCGAGCGGCCTGGGCCCAGATCATCAGCGCGAAGGGCATGGCTGTCACGGAGAATCCGACGGTGACGATCGCGATGTTGGAGACGGCGAAGTTCCTGTCGGAAAACAGCTCCAGCGGCAGGAGGGGCTCGCTGCGGTTGTACTTCTGCCACAGGACGAAGCCGACGAGGACAACGAGGCCGAAAATGATGAGCGACCACACGGTGATGGGTCCCCAGATCTGGCCCCACTCGAAGGTGTCGGCCTCCTGAAGTCCGAAAACAATGCAGAAGAGGCCGACTGCGCTGAGCGCCACCCCGATCCAGTCGAACCGGTGCTTGTTGACCTCCATGCGGGGCACGTACTTGACGACCGCGAAGAAGCCGACGACACCCACGGGGACGTTGATGAAGAAGATCCACTCCCACCCCAGGGAGTCCAGCAACAGGCCGCCGAGGACGGGACCGACGAGGGTGGCGATACCCGCCACCGCACCCCAGATGGCCATGGCTTTGCCGCGTTCGTTCGCTGGGAAGAGGCGGGTGATGGTGGCCATGGTCTGGGGTGTCATCATGGCCGCGCCGATCCCCTGGACCACGCGGGCGATGATGAGCGGGTTCACGCTCCCCACGAGCCCGCAGGCCAGCGAGGAGAGCGTGAAGATCACCAGACCGATGAGGTAGATCTTCTTGGGCCCGTACCGGTCGCCCATCCTGCCCATGATGAGCAGTGGCACGGCGTAGGCCAGCAGGTAGGCACTGGAGACCCAGATGGCTTCACTGACCCCGGCGTTCAGCTCGGAGATGATGGTGGGCGTGGCCACCGACACGATGGTGGTGTCCACCAGGATCATGAAGAAGCCGACGACGAGCGCCCACAGCGCCGGCCAGGGGCGGGACTGTTGTTGGCTTGCGGCGGTCAGCGTGGCGGTGTTCTCCGGGGCGGACATGCGGCTCCTGTGTTTCGGGGGGCCTCCGGGATGCCGGTGTGCCGTCCTCCAAAATAACCGCTGCTGGGGCCCAACCCAACCCTTCTCATGGGTGGGCCCCCTTCGGGCTTCTCGTCAGAGGGCCGCGAGGTCCAGGTTCGTCATCTTGTTGGGGTAGTGCGACGAGATGGACACCTTGCGTTCGAGGTCCTCGATGATGGCGACGGCGAAGTTCTCGTCGTACAACTGTGCGCAGCTACCCAAGCCGCCCGGGCTGAAGACGTTGACCTCCATGAGCTTGTCGCCGACGATGTCCAGCCCCACGAGGAACATGCCGTCGGACACCAGTTTGGGGCGGACCACCTCGACGAGGTCAAGCATTTCGTCGGTGACCTGCACCGCAAGTGCCTTTCCGCCAGCCGACATGTTGGAGCGGATGTCGCTGCTGGAGGACTTTCGGCGGAACGCCGCGTACTTGCCGTTGCGCATGAGGGGGCGGCCGTTCAGCACGAACATCCGCACGTCGCCTTCGGAGGCCGCCTCGAGGTACTCCTGCGTGACGACGTAGCCGTCGCGGGCGATGGCCTCGATGATCTGGCTGAGGTTGGGGGACTCCTTCTGGTTCACCAGGAACACGCCGCTGCCGCCCGAACCCTGCAACGGTTTCAGCACGGCGCGGCCGCCGAGGTCGTCGATGAAGGTCGTGATCTGGGAGGCGTCCCGGGAGATCAGGGTGCGAGGCCGCACCACTTCCGGGAAGTGCTGGAAGTAGGCCTTGGACAAGGCGTTGGCGAGGCTGCCGGGGTCGTTGACCACGAGCACGCCCGTGGAGGCGATGAGCTGGCCGAAGGCGACACCTGCGTTGTTGGCCCAGGGGGCCTCGTTGTGGTCGTCGGCCGGGTCGGAACGCAGCATGACCACGTCGAACTCCGAGAGGGAGAGAAGCTCGTCACTCTTGGGTTCCTGAATGTCGGCCACGTAGCGCTCCAGTGAGCGGTAGTTCTTGTCGGCGGCGCCCCGGGCGTGGGCGCTCAGTGAGCCGTCGGGTTCGTACGAGAAGTCGCCCATCCCCATGATCCAGACCTCGTGGCCCATGTTGGTGGCCTGCATGGCCAGCCGGGTGGTGGTGTAGACGGGTGCTTCCGTCATGACGTCGTTGACGACGAAGCCGATCTTCATGGGGCGATTCCTTCGATGAGGTGGGTGGGGTCGGGGTCCTGTGCGGCGGCCGCCAGGCGGGCGGCCCCGTCGGCTGTGTCGTACCAGCGGGGCACCAGGGCGGGAGGGGTGAGCACGCCGCGGGCGAGGAGGTCCTCGATGAGTGGGAGGTCCACCAGCGAGAACTTACCCAGCCAGAACGGCTCCAGGGAGCCGCCGTCGCGGAGATGCTCCAGCAGGTCGAGGAGGCCGCGGAGGTAAATGGCGTCCTTGGTGAGTCCACCTGCGCGGAACACCCGCATGGTGGTGGTGAATGCGGAACTCCGGCTGACGTCTGCATCCACCAACTGCTGCCAGCATTCGACGAACGTGTCGCCGGCGAGCATGCGATGCACGGTCAGCACGCGGGCCGCGAGCTGGCGCAGCCGGTTGGGGGTGAGGCCGCCACACGCCACCTCCGCCAGCACCGCGAGACCCTCCTGGGTCTCGTCGTACCCGGCCAGACCGGTGCCGAGTGTGCGGATGGGTTGGCGTGAGCCGTTGACCTGCGTCACGAGGTGGGTGCCCACCTCGTGGTGCACGAGGGCCTCTGCGCGCGCGGCGTCCGTGTGGGACTCCGGGCCGATGAGTAACACGTTCTCGCTGACCATGACGCCGGTGCTGTCGTGCCGAATTTCGGCGTGGATGTCAATGTCGGGTTCCAGCTCGCGGTAGCGCTCGATCTCCTGCTCGGCGACTCCCAGGAACTGTTCGGCGTCCAGCAGCACCCCCGAACCCTCTGTGGGGGCCACACGTTCCATGATGGATTCCGCCGCACCGAGGAGGTTGGGGGCGATGCCGCCGTACAGCTCGAGGCTGAGGTGGCGGAAGTCCTCGCTGTCCCGGGCGCGCAGCATCGACAGCTGCAGTTCAAGCTCGCGGTGCTTGTTGCGCAGCAACGCGCCCAGCGTGGTGTCGGCGACGTCGGAGACCTTCGTGCCGGCCAGCATGGTCTGCAGAACTTCGGGGTCGGTTACCAGTTCGCGGTAGGTGAACGTCGGTTCGTGCGGGTGCTCGAGGAAGGATTCGCGGACGTCGTCGGCATCGATGGGGGTGACGTCGAGGATGAAACGAATGCTGCCGCCGAGGTCGGACAGTTGGTGGTCGATGGCCTGGTCAGCGGCTGAGAGGGGGTTGCCACTCACGATGGCATCGCCGCCAGCACCGGGTCGACGGTGCTGGCCAGGGAGCGGGCCAGCTCATCGAGCCGGTCCCGGTCGGGGATGCCGGTCCACTCGTCCATGAAGGTCTTCTTGAACTCCAGCGCCAGGACGACCCCGGTGCCGGCGTAGCGTTCGTGCACCCACCACGCCAGGGCCTGCCCCTTGAATTTCACGTTCTCGCGCACGTCGAAGCCCTGCGCCGTCATCGCATCGCGGAAGGCATCCACCACGGGGCCGAAGCGGTCGCGGTCCACCGAACCCGTCCCGAGATTGACCTCGGGGTTCTCCTGTGGTGGTTCGGCGGGCTGGTCAGCCCCGGGCCGTCGATGGTTGTAGGAATGCACGTCGAAAACGACGAACGGTCCTCGCGCTTCGAGTTCGTCCAGGCGGACGGCCAGGTCGCGGTAGAAGGCGTCGTAGACCTCCAGGCTGCGCGCCTTCACGTCCGAGGGAAGTTCGTCGGTGCTCCAGACGTCCAGTCCCCAGCAGTCGTCGGGTTTCGTGTAGACGGCGATGTCGCGGACCCGGTTGAGGTCGGTCTCGAAGCGGGAGCGGTGCACCAGCACCCGTGCCGGGACCAGAGCGGTGATGGCGTCGGTGAAAGGGTCCTCCTCGCGGAGCCTTGCGGCGTCGTCAAGGACCATCAGGTCCGCCACCTCGGGTCGCAGGTGGTGGCCGGCGTGGATGGACGTGGCCACCAGTTGGCCCGACCAGTCGCCGACGAATTCGTGTGAAAGCATCCGTACTTTCTATCGCAGCCAGGGGTCAGTCGCTGGATGGGGCCACGGACCTGCCTCGTGAAGAGCGGCGCTCAGGGGCGGCGCATCACCCTGCGAGCCTGTCGGAGGAGTCCTCCTCCGCACCGGTGCTGCGGGGCAGCGCCGCGAGCGCGTCCTGGACAGGACCGGCAGCGAGGTGGACACTCTGGGCCAGGACGTTCAGGCGGTGGGAGTCGGGGATGCCGGTCCACTCATCCATGAATGTTTTCTTGAACTCCAGCGTCATCACGCAGCCCGTTCCCGGGTAGCGACGGTGCACCCACTGGGAGAGTTGTTTGGGGAAGAACTTGATCTCATCCCGGACGTCGAAGCCCTGCGTGGCCATGCAGTCCCGCAGCGCGTCAATGACCGGGGTGAAGCGCTCCCGGTCCACCATGCCGGTGCCCAGGTCGAGTTCCGGGTTCTGGGCCCATGATTCGTTCGGCTCGTCGGGGCCGGGGCGGCGGTGGTTGTAGGAGTGGATGTCGAAGATGACGAAGGGGCCACGGGCGGCAAGTGCGTCGAGCCGGAGGGTGAGGGCGGCATAGAAGCTGTCCCAGTACTCGAGGCTGCGCGCGAGAACATCTTGGGGGAGGTGACCTGTTTCCCACACGTTGAATCCCCAGCAGTCCTCGGGCCGGGCGTAGACGGCCATGTCGCGGGACCTGTTGAGGTCGGCCTCGAAGCGGGAGCGGTGCACCAGCACCCGCGCCGGCATCAGGGATCCGATGGCGTCGGTGAAAGGATCCTCCTCGCGGAGCCGGTCCGCCTCGTGTAGCACCATGAGGTCGGCGACCTCGGGCCGCAGGTCATGGCCGGCGTGGATCGAGGTGGTCACCAGCTGGCCGGACCAGTCGCCGACAAATTCGTAGGGCTGCATCCGTCATGTGTAGCCGACGGGGCGGGCGGACGGAAGGGGGTCTCGGTGGTGGATGTGATCACGAGTGAGCGTGTCGGGTCATGCTCAGGTGCAACGCGTGCTGGATTCGTTGGATGGTCTCCGGTGCCAGGTCCCGGTTCTCGGCGCGTGCGACGCGGGTCATGTCCATGACCGCTCGGTCCAGTTCGGCCCTCTCCCCGGACAACGCCAGGGCGTGGATGCGGCGGATCTCCAGTGTCTCGTCGTCCCCTGTGGCCAACTGACCCTGGTCGATGGCCCAGTGGGCACCCTCCAGGTCCTGCTCCGTCAGACACCGGTCGGCAAGGACCGCGGCAGCATCGGTGATCATGCTTTCCATGTCACTCACCCACTGCGCCACCCACGGCCACTGGAAGGTGACTCCCTCGAGGGGGCGTCCCCTGACGAGTGAGAGGGCCTCCCGAAGCAGAGGTGAGCTGGCGACATTGACGCCCCCGGCCAGCAGGAGCTGGAACTGCTCCCAGTCGGAGGAGACGCTCGGGTCCAGGGTGATCCGTCCGGAGTAGGCATCGGGGAGGTAGGAGACGCCCTCGGTATTCCTCCCCAGCCATGACCTCAGACGGCTGGTGTTGGAACGGCGGGTGCCCTCAGCCACCAGCAGTTCCCGCACCATGGTCGAGGCGGTGGCCCCGGGGTTCAGCAGAAGCCACGCGCAGTACTCCATGCACTGGCCGACGGCGCGTCCGGGACGTTCACCGTGGCATCCACGGAGTTCCACGGGGCCGAGCACCAAGAGGGTGGGATGGTCGGGGAGTGGGGACCAGGCAGGCATCGCATCGTCCTTGATGGGCTCCTCCGCCGTTGTCGGCGGAACGGTCACGTGTGGGGGAAGGTCGCCATCACGCCACCACGGCGCTGGTTCGGTTCGATCGTCGAGGGACGATGTGAACAGGGACACAACGGCCCGGCGTGCGGGCTGGTTCAGCAGTTGCGGCTCGAACGTGTCGTCCGTGCCCCCCAGCCGCGCGACGCTGGTGGAGAGGACATGCACCGCTCGGGGGTCACCGTTGGAGGTGGTCCCATGAGCGAGGGGCGCCACCACGCTCACCCCCACCTCCCCGAGTGACAGGCAGTCCCGTACGTGGTCAACATGGGCGGGCAGGAGGCCGTGACAGAACACGAAGACCACGGGGGGCCAGGACCCCGCCACGTCAGGGTCGGCTCGTAGGGACGCCAGGTTCGACCGTCCCATCGCCATCCGTCGTTGGGCGCACAACCGCTGCAGACGGGTCAGGGCCTCCTCCAGGTGCATCTCGCTGGAGAGGCGGGGGTCGTCGAGGGCCAGCACCCACTCCTCCTGCGGTTCCACTGTCACCACCTCCGCCATTGAGGACCATGGGGCACACATGAGGCTTGTGATGATGGTGGCCGCCAGGGCCGCAGTGTCCTCCGGGGAGCCCTCCACGAGGGTGCAGCGCCGCGGTTCCAGGTCGATGCGCACCTCCTCCTCGTCGCGCCACCCGATGATGACGGAGGTGGGTTGGGCGTTCGGCTGCAGCTCCGGGGCGACATGGGAGCGCTGGACCAGGGCGGCGAAGAACCGCTGGATCTCCGGTGCAAGCGTCGCTGCACGGCGCCCCACCCCACGCTGGAGGAGTTGCACGCGCCTCCTGGCGATGACTCCCGCGAACAGGCTGGCGGCCAGCACCCCACCCACGGGGCCCAACACGTCGTCGGACCACTGCGGGTCCTCGGTGGTGGTCACGGGGGTGGCGTTCCCCGTCGCTCCGTTCGAGGGCTGGTTCGTTGCCCGCGGGGTTGCGTCGGTCATCACGGGAATGGCCAGGGGGGAGGTCCGGGGGGTCGTGTCCGGCGGCAGCGTGGGTGAGACCGTTGGCGCGAGGGTGGTGGGCTGGTTCGTGCCCCCCACTGGTGGCGGAGCCGACGGTGTCGGTGTCGCCGAGACCTTGTCCCCCTGACCGAGTCCGGTGTCCCGGGGCTGGGTGGTGTCGGCCGCACCCGGGATGCTCAGGCGCCAGCCAATGTCGATCTCGTCGGGGTCGGAGATCTGGTCGCGGTTGGCCTGGAAGAGTTCCGGCCATCGATGTGCGTCGCCCAGATGCTGTTCGGCCAGGTCCCACAAGGTGTCTCCGCGCCTGACCGTGACGTGGCCGCTGCTGTCGGGAGCCGCCGACGCCTGCACCGGGGGAGTGGACGGCAGGAGGATCGTGTTTCCCGGCGTGAGAACCGTGTCCGCAGTCATCCCGGGGTTGCTGCGGAGAATTGTTCGCCAGGAGCCACCGGAGCCCAGCTCCTGCTCGGCCACCGCCCACAGCTCATCGCCGGGCCGCACCACGTAGGCGCGCAGGCCCGCAGGAGGGACGAATGGGTGGGCGGTGATCGTGGGGGAGATCTGGTGCTCGACGACGGCTGGGGCATGGGCGGGGGCGGGCGGGGCCGGTTCGGCTGCCGTGCTGGAGAGTGCCGGTGCCATCACCATGGCGACGAGTCCGCCCACGGCGGGTTGCAGCCAGCCGATCCCGGGCAGGTGGATGTGGACGCGTCCCCGGGACATCGCCATCACGGTTTCAACGATGGCAGTGACGGCCAGCAGTGCCCACGCCAACCAGCCAGCAACGCTGCACAGGGCGACGACGAGTTCCTTGCTGGCCGGTTGCACGAGGGCTCGGCGCCAATCCACGCGCAGCAGAGCCGAAGGGTCACCCCACGCAATCAACATCGCCGGTACGCCGGCGAGCAGGGCCACCAGCAGCGCGAGCGCGGCCAGAGTCTTCACCACCCGCATTCCACCCCTCCCGTCCAGCCATCCAGGAATGCCGACGTCATCACGTGGTTCCCGCTCATCAGGCGGGGAGGCGGGCTTTCACGTAGGCGGTGATCACCGTGACGATGAGTACGGCCACCGTCACTGCACCGGCCAGCAGGATCGCGTTCTCGGTGGACTGGGACAGCCCACGCTCATCTCTTGTGGCCGGCGGATGGGTCAACCCCCACCACACTGCGATGGCCATGTGCACCATGTTCATCAGTTTTCCTTCCTCTGGTTTCGTACTGTGGTCACCGCGGATCGGTAACCGCACTTGTCCACATACGTGTTCTGGCTGCCCGTCTCATGGGGTCGTCAGCCGCAGCAGGGGCGGGATGATGAACGCCAGACCCAGCAGCAGCGCCGGCAGGGTCATCCACAGGGTCAACGACTCGGTGTCGGAGTGTGCAGCGGTGCGCTGCTCGGCCAGATGTGCGTCCCGGAGTTCCCTGACGCGGGCTTGGAGCACCTCGGCAAGGGCCGCGCCCTGCTCCTCCAGTTGCATCACATCGGCGAAGTCGTCCAGCTCGGGGACGTTCCATTCAGTGGCGACGCGTCGCAGTTCCGGCCAGGGCGCCGTCTGTTCGAGGCGGGCACGTTCAAGACCTGAGGTGATGCGCCGGAAGAGCGGTGCATCGGAGATGGAGGCCGCAGCGGCCACGGACTGGGTGGCCGAGGCGTTCGCCATCCGCTCCAGGGCCACGAGGTCGAAAAATGTATGGATGCTCTCGGTGGTCGTTCGGCGCAACTGGTGCGAGGACCTGGCCAGGCGCCAGTCCGCCAGGAAGTAGCCGAGTACGCCTCCCGCTGCGGAGAACAGCAGCGGCAGCATGTCCGGGGGAGTGCCCACCGCAACCTGCAGCACCATCCACAGCACCGGGAGCAGGAGCCCGGCCAGGGCCAGGACAAGCTTCTCTGCGAAGAAGTCGGCCACCGTGCGGTCCTGCAGCAGGAGCAGTTGCTGTTGGCGAGCCGTGACAGGGAGCCGGAGTCTGCGCTGGAGCCACCCGCCCGCCCCTTCCAGTCCCGTGCCCCCGGATGTGGCCACCGGGGCCACCAGGGCCGGGTGGCCGTCAAGCAACGCCAGCGCGTCCACCAGCCGCACCGTGCGCCGGGTGGCGCCCACCACGATCCCGAAAAGCCCCAGCCCCACCGCGGTTCCGCAGAGCACCATCAGTGACCACCCGGTCATCACAGCGCCCCCCGGAGGAAGCGGGCGGTTGGCCTGGGGACGGTCCGGTGTCGCAGCACGCCGAGCGCGCCGACATAGGCCGCCGCCAGAGCCAGTGCCAGCGCCTGACCCAGTGGGCTCCGGTACGGCTCGAAGAAGTTGCCACCCAACAGGACGGAGCCGGTGAGGACCGCGAGCGTGATCACCGTGACCTGCCGCACCACGGCCCGTGGCTTCGCTCGCTCCGAGGAAATCTCCCGCAGAACGTGGAGGCGCTCCTGCGTGTTGTCCGCCAGAGCAGACAGGGTGGTGCGGGACCCGATACCGCCGCGACTGGCGGAAATGGCCAGCGCGGCAAGCACTGCGTCGGCGTCCGCCGAGGAGAGGTCGTCCGCCATCCCCAGTAACGCTTCCCGGGTGGTCCACCCCTGGTCCACTCGTGCGACGAGGCGGCTGACGGGCTCCTGAAGAACCTCAGGCACCTGCCCGCGCGTGGACAGGATGGCGTCGCGGATGGACTTGCCCGTGGCGATCGACGGTGCGAGGAGCCTGATCCACCTGTCCAGCCCGGCGAGCGTCGCGATCTCCCGCTGCGGCGGCTCCGACAGCAGCGCGGGGATACCCAGGGCTGCGGCGGGGACGAGGAAGACCGCGATCAACCATCCCGTGGTGAGCGCCACCACCACGCCAGCCACCAAGGATCCCAGCATCCACGCGCGTCCCGCTCGGGATCGGCCAGTCCACAGGTGGTGGACCTGTTTCCACAGGCCTGTGGAAGGGGTTGTGGGAAATGGCCGCACCGAACGTCGGGCGCCTGCTGTGATCAGGAGCACCCCCAGCACGATCAGTGCCCCAACCGAACTGGCCATCAGGGGTTCCATTGCGCTCCCACCTCGAATCGGGAGAGCTCGGCGGCCATCTCCGCCTCCGGCTGGAACAGCTCTGCGCGGGTGGGCGTGGCGGCGCGGTACACAAGGTGGGTGGTGGGCCGGCCACTCTCGATGGCGCCCGTCATCTGCCGTACCTCGCTCACGAAGCGACGACGCGCACCACCGCGCCACACGTTGTCCTCCAACTGCACGTGGACGATGAGGTGGATGTTCTGGGCCACCTGGCGCATGGCCTCTTCCACTGTCAGGACCCCTCCTTGGGCGACGCGGGCAGCGAGCCGGTCGATGGTGGAGCTCGCCGAATGTGAGTGCGTCGTCGACAGAGTGCCGGCGCCGGCCTGCATCGCTTCGAACATGGCGCCTGCCTCCGCCCCCCGCACCTCACCGACGATGAGGCGCGACAGGTTCTGCCGCAACGCCTCGGGGATGAGGTCAGCCACACTCCAGGACCCGACCTCGGTGCCGGCGACGTTCTCCCCCAGACCAATGCGGGCCTGCAGCGCGACGACGTTGTGGCGATCCTTCTGCAGGTGTGTCAGGAGTTCGTAGTCAGTCTCGATGGTGCCGAAGCGTTCACTGGGGTGGATGGCGGCGATCAGTGCGCGCAGCAGGGTGGTCTTTCCTGCACCCTGGTCGCCGGAGATCACCAGTGACTTGCGTGCCAGAACCGCCGACTGGAGGAGCCGCGCCACGGTTTGCGGGAGCATGCCGTCCTCGGCGAGGTCGGAGAGAGTCACATCCGTCAGGATGTGTTGCCGAATGGCAATGGAGGGGCGATGCGTGATGCCGAACCCCATGGCGTGCAACCGGAACCGGTCGCCGAGCGCGAGCGTCATGGTGGGGTGGGCGTCGTCGAAAGGGCGAGGCGGGGTGGCGGTCTCGGCCAGGAACCGGATGGCGTCCACCAACTCCTCGTCGGAGTCGGCGACGGGGTGGTGGGAGGTGCGGGTCCCGTCGCCGCGCTGGACCATCACCGAGTCCCAGCCGTGGATCTCGATGTTCTCGGCCGTGGGAATGTCGAACAGTGGCTGGAGGCGGCCGTAGCCGAAGATGGCGCTCTCGACGGCCGCTGCGTAGCGGTTCTCCAGTTCCAGCGGCCACAGTGCCTCCCCCTGGTCGCTGAGCCTTTCAGCGTGGGCATGCACCACCGAGCGGATGATGGAGCGGCCCTGGACGCGACGATCCTCCGGGGGCATGGGCGCGTGTCGTTCGTCGCGCCAGCGGTCACCGGCCAGACCGATCTGCTCCGCAGCCATCCTGCGCAGGAACACCACGAGGTGCCAGTCGACCTCCGTGACGGTGGAGGCCGGGGTCGGGAAGTCCGTCTCGGGGGCGCGCGCGGAGGGTGGGTGCCAATCGGAGGCGGCAAGCGTGGAGAAGGCTCCTCCGAGGCTGGGCAGCTGCGACGCCGGGCTAGACATGTTCCGGAATCCTTGCCGGTCCGGGGGTTCTCGCCGTGATGGCCCGTTCCAGCTCTGCAGCGTTCGTGATGCGCTCACGGAGCCTCAGTCCTGCAGCCCGGAGCTGGTTCATGAGCGAGCTCTCCGTGAACCGTTTCGGTTCGGGCGCACCGTCGGACAGCACCGCCGCAAGCTTTTCGTTGCGCTCCACCTCCGCCCAGCACGGGGTCCCGAACTGCGCGGCGATCTCGCCCCCGGCGTACGGCTGGTTGGGGTCCACCAGCACGAGTCCCAGAGCCCTGGACCCGGGCAATCTTTCCAGTTGCTCGGCCACCAGCGGAAGGTAGAGGCGCGTTGCGGCCAGCGCCCGCAGGCTGGTGCGGGTGAGGAAGCACACGGCATCGGCCTGTGCCATCAGCGGCAGCGGCAGCCCGTCACGCCCGACGCGGCCGGCGTCGACGATCACGTCGACCCCCTGCTCGTCGAGTGCAGTGAAGGCGTCCGCGAGCTCGGCCCACACAGTGTCGAACAGGCGCACGGTGGCGGGTTGTGAGAATCCGGGGAGGAACCTCCGCTGCAGGTCGCCGTACTGCACCAGCGGGACGGTGTGGCGCCAGAGGTCCGGGGCCAGAGCTCGGTTCTCCCGGTGGAGCCTGGCCAGCGCCGCCAATCCCCGGCCACCGTTGTCCATCCCCCGCAGGTATCCCGCCTGGATGGCCTGGGAGGGGTCACGGTCGCAGTCAGCCAGGAGGACGTCGCGGGACCAGGTCAGGGCCATGCCGAGCGCGGTGGTGGTGACCCCGGGTGAACCGGAGGCGCTCACGCACACGATGGTGGACATCAGCCTTCCCCCACAGCGATGAGCACCAGAAGGTCTGTGGCCGCGAGCGTGGCCACGCTCGGCGCCGCAGCGTCTGCGACCGTCACGTCCAGCAGGTGCCCGGATCCGTCGTCAAGCAGAATCGGTGACGACGCGACGACAGCATCCGTCACGCTGTCGTCGTTCTCCGCCAGGCTGATGAGTTGCACGAGGGTGCCCGGCGGCAGGTCCGCCGTCGGCAGCCGTCCCGGTGTCAGGCGGATGCCGATGAGTGAGCGTCCCTCCGGGATGGGGTCCTCGCCGAGATGGCGTGCGACAGGGAAGGAGCCGGCGGGCAGGTCGCTGCGCGCCGTCTGCCCCACCATCTCGCCCATCTTCGCGGAGCTGCTGGTCTCCATCGTGAGCCCGGCGGGCACGCTCACCACCGCGAGGTCCGATGCCTGGATGCGGTCTCCGCGGACCACGTCGCGCGTCATGACGACGACGTCGGCGTTGTGGGTGTTCATGGAGTACAGGGCGCCCGCGCCCAGCGCACCCAGTACCACCGACAGGATCCCGAGGGCGATGAGGCGGGGGCTGCGTCGTGCCCGCAACTGCACTGCGTCCGGTCGTGGCGACGCCGGCGGCGTGATGTCAGCCTTCGTTGGCTGGTGGTCGAGGAGCATTGCCCACCCCCTTGAACCACGCAATGTACGTTCCGAATGGTCCACATGGCAGGTCAAGGCGGCGATCTGTGGAGAACTCTGACGTTCTGGCGTGTTCGACGCCGTGATTATCCGCGAAAGCCCCTCATGGGGTGCGAGTCAGTGCACAGTTCTCCACAACGTGGACAACTCTGGGGAGAACTTGTCAGTCCTGTGCCACCCTGCCGGCCAGAACCCAGGCGAGGAACTCCCGAAGGTAGCCGGTCTCGCCGTCGCGGCCGCCGCGCCCGACCTCCAGCGAGGGCTGGGTTCCGGGGAGTTTCACCCCCCTGAAGCGTTCCATCCACCCGCCGGGGACCGTGAGGGTGTGGTAACCACCGTCGACGTCGATGGCGACGGAGTGGTTCTGTCGCAGGTACCAGCCGGTCTTGTCGGTCTTCACGACGTGGCCGTCGAGTGTGGTGGCCTTCAGGGGCACGGGTGCTGGACCATTGGCCAGAGCCGTCGCCACGAACTCGTCGATCAGCACCTGTGCTGCCTGTGCCTCGCGTCGCGCTGCCTGCTGGCCCATCTCCACCCGCCGTTGGGCGTCGGCTGCCCGCTCGTCCCTATCGCTCATGGGATTCATCCTAGGACGCTGTGCCTGATCACCAGCCGCGCTCGACCCATTCGGCCAGGTGCGCGGCCTCGACGCCGATGGAGGTGGACGGGCCGTGGCCCGTGTGGACGACCGTGTCGTCGGGCAGCGTGAACAACTGGCTCTGGATTGACGCGATGATCCGCTCGAAGCTGGAGTAGTCCCACCGGGTGGCGCCGGGGCCGCCCTGGAAGAGGGTGTCACCGGTGAACACGGCGTGCAGGTCGGGGGCGGAGACACTCATGGAGCCGGGGGTGTGGCCGGGGGTGCCGACGACGCGCAGTCGCGTCCCCGCCACGTCAAAGACCTTGTCCTCCAGCAGCGGCTCGAAGGGTGAATCACCGTGGCTGTCGGCCCACAGGAACTGGTCCTCCGGGGACAGGTGAATGGTGGGATCGCCGACGAGTGCAGCGAAGTCGCGAGCAGCGCGGACGTGGTCCCAGTGGCCATGCGTCAGCAGGACGGCCACCACGCTGCGTCCCGCCACGGCGTCGGCGACGGCCTGTGCGTCGTGCGCGGGATCGATGACCAGCACTTCGCGCTCGTCGCCCACCAGCCACACGTTGTTCTCGTGCACCGGCGGACCCTGCGGATCATGGTTGCCGGCGGTGACCAGGCGATGGATCTCAGCCACGGGATGCCTCCTTGGGTTTGGACAGCGCGAGTGCGACTGGTCCGATCAAATCACGGACGTCGGTGCGGGCGCTGTTCATGTCATAGAAGAACAGGGACTCGAGCACGTCCAGCAGCTGCTCGGTGGTCAACCTGAACTCGACCCCCAGCTGCAGCGCCAGGTTGTCGATGAAGCGCAGCATGCCCGGCCGGACCTCGTCGGCCACTTTGGCGAGCCGCAGGGCGAGCTCAGGGCTACGTGTGGAGCGCAGCCGGATCTCCACGAGGGTGCGCTGGAAGTGCTCCGTGGGCGCGACGATCCGGAAGAACTCCGCGAGGGCGGCGCCCGTGACCCACTCGATCTCGGCGTCCTGCGGCAGGTGGTCGAAGACCGCCGCGAGGCCATCCATCACCAGGTCGCGGTGGTGCTCGATGATGGCGGCGCAGAGGTCGTCCTTCGTGGCGAAGTTGGAGTAGAAGGCACCGCGTGAGAAGCCTGCCGCCTCGCAGAGCTGCTCGACGCTGGTGGCGTCGAGCCCCCTCACGGCGAACTCGTCGATGGCGGCCTCCACGAGACGCTGTCGGGTCAGTTCTCGGCGCGGTGTTGTCTCGGTCATGGTTCCTTCGGCGGTGAGGGGTGGTTCGCCCGAGCCTAGATCATCTGCGATACAGAAACGTATCGGGGCGGATCACGGCGTTTGGGATGCTCGATACACAACTGTATGCTTTTGCATTCACTCCTGTATCGAACTCTTTGAGGTGCTCATGTCCGCACAGTTGTACGCCCTGGGCCGCTGGTGCCACCGCAATAGCTGGAAGGTCATCGGCCTGTGGCTGGCGCTCCTCGCTGTCACAGGTACCACTGGCGCGTTGGTCATGGGCGACTTCAACGACGAGTTCCGGATCCCCGGCTCTTCGTCCCAGGAGGCCCTTGACCGGCTGCGCATGACCTTCCCCGAGGGTGCGGCGCTGAGCGCGACGGCCATCATCATCGCCCCCGAGGGCACCGACATCAACACGCTGCAAACTGCTGTGGAGGCGCACCTCGACGACTTCACGAAGCTTGGCACAGTCGAATCCGTGACGTCGCCGTGGAACAAGCTCGTCAACGGCCTCATCAACGACGCGGACACCGCGGCCATCGCGCAGCTCACCCTGGACGTGGACGGGGCACCCACGACGGAGCAGTTGAAGGACATCACCGACGCGGCAGATCGCCTGCAGGCGGAACTGCCCGCCGGGTCCCAGGTGCACATGGGCGGCGAGGCGTACAACATTGAACTGCCCGCGCTCAGCATCGTCGAGGGCCTCGGGCTCATCGTCGCCCTCGTGGTGTTGTTCATGGTGCTCGGATCGCTGGTGGCGGCAGGGCTGCCGATCCTGACGGCCCTCATCGGTGTCGGCGTCGCCATGGCGTTGATGCTGATCATCACCAGCTTCGCCTCCATCAACTCCACCACCCCGCTGCTGGCCGTCATGCTGGGGCTCGCCGTAGGCATCGACTACGCGCTCTTCATCCTCTCGCGCCACCGCGACCAACTACGCGACGGGATGGAGGCCGAGGAGTCCACCGGCCGCGCCGTCGGCACCGCCGGCTCCGCCGTCATCTTCGCGGGACTGACCGTGTTCATCGCGCTGCTGGGCCTCGGTGTAGCCGGCATTCCCTTCCTGACGGTCATGGGCGTGTTCGCCGCGCTGACGGTCGCGTTCGCCGTGGTCATCGCCATCACACTGCTGCCCGCCCTCATGGGGCTACTCGGCGAGCGGATGCGCCCCAGGGTGCGCAAGCCACGCAAGGTCGTCGAGGGCCAGGAGCCGCGGGCTCCGAAGCAGAAGGGCCGCGCGTTCTCGTGGTGGGTCGGCGTCACCACCAAGCACCCCATCATCACCATCGTCGTGGTGGTGCTCGGCCTCGGCGGACTGAGCGTGCCCACCATGGACCTCCAGCTGTCCCTGCCCAACTCCGGGCAGCACGAGGTGGGCGCGCAGGACCGCACGGCCTACGACCTCGTCGACAAGTACTTCGGTCCCGGCTTCAACGGCCCCCTCATCATCACGGCCGACATCATCGGCTCCACCGACCCGCTGGGGCTCATGAGCTCGCTCAAGGCCGACATCGAGAAGGTCGACGGCGTCGCCTCCGTCCCGCTGGCCACCCCCAATCAGAACGCTGATACCGGGCTCATCCAGATCATCCCCACCACGGGCGCCGACGACCCGGCCACCGCCGACCTTGTGCAGCGACTCCGCGACAAGACGGTCGAATGGGAAGACCGCTACGGCGTCGAGACCGCCGTCACAGGCTTCACGGCCGTGCAGATCGACGTCACCGACAAGCTCGCCGGGGCCCTGCTGCCGTTCGGTTTGCTGGTGGTGGGCCTGTCCCTGATCCTGCTGACGGCGGTGTTCCGGTCCGTGGCCGTGCCCATCAAGGCCACGCTCGGCTACCTCTTCAGCGTCGGCGCCGCCTTCGGCACCACAGCGCTGGTCTTCAACGACGGCTTCATGCGCCAGCTCATCAACCTCGACGAGCCGATGCCGGTCATCAGCTTCCTGCCCATCCTCGTCATGGGCATCCTGTTCGGCCTGGCCATGGACTACGAGGTGTTCCTCGTGAGCCGCATGCGCGAGGAGTACGTGCACGGCAAGAGCGCCATCGACGCCATCCGTGACGGCTTCGTCGCATCCGGCCCCGTGGTGGTGGCCGCCGCCGTCATCATGTTCTCGGTGTTCGCGTTCTTCGTCCCCGAGGGGGCCGGGCCCATCAAGCAGATCGCCTTCGCATTGGCCGTCGGTGTGGCCGTGGACGCGTTCCTGGTGCGCATGACGCTGGTGCCCGCCGTGATGGCACTGCTGGGCGACAAGGCCTGGTGGCTGCCGAAGTGGCTGGACAAGCTTCTCCCGACGTTCGACGTGGAGGGCGAGGTCCTCACCCAGAAGCTCGCCATGGCCAACTGGCCCGGTACCGATGACATCGTCCACGCCGAGGGTCTGGCGGTTGACGGCATCGTCAACCCCATCGACCTGTCTGTCCCCGCCGGCGCCGTCGTCGGGATCGTGGGCCCGCTGGGCCCGCGCACCGGCGCCGCCATGGCGCTCACGGGCCGGTTGGAGACCACGTCAGGCCGTGCCCGCGTGGTGGGGGAGCTCCTGCCGGAGTCCGCGTCCACGGTGCGGCGACGCACCACACACCTGGATCTGGCACTCGTGCGTGACACCGTGCAGGCCCTGCGCTCCATCATCCCGCGCACAGGCGAGGCCATCGTCGTCGACTCCGTCGATGCCGTGGGCTCCGCCGCCGAACGTGACGCCCTGGCGCAACTGGTGTCGCTGGCCCGCACGGAGCGGTCGTTCGCGCTGTTCCTGTGCGCCACCAGCGCCGCCCACCTCGAAGACTTCCACCCCGACGGCGTCATGACGGTCGCCGAAACACACCTGCAGGAGAGTGCCGTATGAGGCCCGAAAGCACACACGCAGGCCACCGCGTCAGCTGGTCCGCACTGATCGCCCTGATCCTGGTGCCGCTGCTGGCGGTGGCGGCACTCATCACCCTCGGCGGCAACGGCCGCGACGAGCGTGTCAGCGCCGCCGTCGTCAACCTCGACGAGGCCGTGGAACTCGACGGGCAGACGGTGCCGTTGGGGCGCCAGCTCGCCGGGGCCATGCTGGAGCGCGAGGGCGACAACATCGGTTGGACACTCGCCGACGCCAAGAGCGCCAAGGATGGCCTGGCCAGCGGTCAGTACGCCGCCGTCGTGACCATCCCGAAGGAGTTCTCGGCAGCCGCCACGTCGTTCAGCGCCAACGACGCCGCCGTGGCACGCCAGGCGACGGTGTCGGTGCAGGTCTCCGACAACTCGCCCGTGACCGACTCCGCGGTGGCGCAGGAGATTGCGCGACTCGCCGCAGACACCATCAACTCGCAACTGACGCAGAGCTACCTCGACAACATCTACGTGGGCTTCAACCAGGTGGCTGACCAGTTCACCACCATCGTCGACGGCGCCCAGCAGCTGTCCGACGGCGCAACGCAACTGGCTGATGGCACAGGCAAGACCTCGGACGGCGCTGCGCAGCTCTCTGACGGGCTCGGCGTGCTCTCCACGAACTCCCAGCCGCTCGTCGACGGCGGCGGCAAGCTTGCCGATGGCACCGACACGCTGGCCCAGGGTGCCTCCGACCTCTCCACCGGGGCCTCCCAGCTCAGCGCAGGCGTGGCCGAGTTCGCCGGGCAGGCTCCCAAGCTTGCCGACGGCGTGGACCAGTTGGCCACCGGCGCCAAGCCGTTGCTCGGCGCCATCCCCGGCTACACGGCCGGCACCAAGCAGGCCATCGGGGGTGTGTCGCAGCTCAAGGGCGGCATCGACAAGGTCATCGCCGGCCTCGCCGTCGACACCGACACGTCCCAGTTCGACCCGCTCGTCAAAGGCTCCCGTGACCTCGCCGTCGGTGCCACCCGGATCGATCAGGGCGCCAAGGGCATCAGCGGTGGCATCAACGCCGTGGACCAGCAGCTCCAGGCATTCGCCTCCGGCAAGGTGGCCCCGCCGGAGCAGGCCAGCTTCCAGTGCCCTGAGGGAGTGGACCCCACCACCTGCGGCATGCTGGAGGCGGCCTACAACGGCGGCTTCCAAGCAGGCACGGGCACTGCGTCGGCGGCGCTCAACACCCCGGACCCGCAGACCACCACCTCCCTGAAGGGCGGCGCCGCGGCGCTGGCCGAGAACACCGGCGGCTTCGCGACAGGCGCGAAGAATCTCGCCGACGGCATCGGGCAGGTCCCCGGACAGATCGAGGCCGGGACCAAGGAGCAGCTCGGAGCGCTGTCCGCAGGTCTGCAGAAGATCTCCGACGGCGCCGACACTCTTGTCACCCAGGCCCAGCCGCTCGTCGACAACGCCGACCAGCTCGGAAATGGCTCCACCCAGCTCCTGGGCGGCATCAACCAGCTCAACACCCAGGTGGCCCAGTTGCCGTCGGGCGTGTCGCAGCTTGCCACTGGCTCCTCACAGCTCGCGGCCGGCGCCAGCCAGCTCAGCGACGGCGCCGCAACACTGGCAGGTGGGGTCGAGGACTACACCAGTGGCGTCGCCCAGTACACCGCCGGCGTGGACTCCGCAGCCAAGGGCATGCGGCAGCTCTCCGACGGCATCGTCCAGCTGGACGACGGGGCCGACAAACTCGCGGAGGGCACCAGCACCTTTGCCACAGAACTGGCAAAGGGTGCCAAGCAGGTACCCACGTACTCGCCGGAGGCGCGGGAGAAGCTGTCCACCGTGGTCAGCAGCCCCGTGCAGCAGTCCGACTCCCTCATCGACGGCGGCCGCGCCGCCCTGGTGGCGCTCGTCCTGGTGTCGATCCTGTGGCTGGCGGCACTCGCCTCGTTCGTCGTGGCGCGATCCATCCCCTCCGACGTGTTGACTTCCAACGCGTCCAACGCGGGACTGTGGGGCCGTACCGTCGGCGCCCCCGTCCTCATCACCGCAGTGCTCGGCCTGGTGTTCGGTCTCATCGGCGGGCTGGTGCTGGAGCTCCCGGTGGGTCGCCTGCTCGGGCTGATGGGTCTGCTCGCCGGGCTCGGTGTGGTGTTCACCCTCGTCAACCACGCCCTGACGGCCTGGCTGGGAACGGTTGGACGGGGCATCTCCGTGCTGCTGCTGGCGCTGAGTGTGGCGTTGGGCCTGACGTCGGCGACGCCCGCCATCTTCGGAGCGATCGCCTCGTTCTCCCCTGTGCAGAACGGTCTCCTGCTGGTGCGTACCTGGATTGCTGACGGCACCGGCATCGCCGGACTCATCGGTGGCCTCCTGTTGTTCACCGTGGTGGGGCTCATCGCGTCGGTGGCCTCCGTGGCCCGACGCCGGAAGCTGACGCCGGCACAGTTCCGCAGCCGGGTGGCCATGCGCCAGGGCTGAGCCGCAGGCCGCCGCGCGACGTCGCGGCGGCCGGTGTGCCCACGGGGCAGAAGTCGGGTTTGAGCCCGCGTCTTGCAATACTTGGGGCGTGGTTTCTTATTCCGGGTCTGAGGAGGTGTGGGGCTTGCGGTCAGCAGACGATGACGGCGACGACGAAGTGCTTGCACCGGACTCCGTTCTTGACTCCGATCTGGAGGTGGAGGACGAGTTCGACGAGGATCTCGTCGACGATGGATTCGGGGATCCTGATCGCATTGTCCGGCTGTGGTTCGAGGGCGACGACCTGACGCGCGTTCGCATCTCCTCCTCCTGGCGCAGCAAGCTGGCGGGCCGCAGCCTGGACGAGTGTTTCGCGGCTGCCATCATGATGGCGAACATGCGGGTGGCGGAGGTGAAGCCGCGACCGACGCCCAGGTTCGATGGCGTGGACTTCGCCCAGCTCCCGCCTGTCAGTGCCCGTTCCGTGGCCGCCTTTCAGGTGCTGTTCGACGGCATGCACGCGCGCTGGGATGAGGCGTTGGAGCGTCGCGCCCAACGTCCGGCTGCCGAGTCGGGTGCCCGGACGGGGCGCTCCAAGGGCGTCGTCGTGGAACTCAGCGCGACCGGACGACTTTCGCGGGTATCGCTCGATCAGCAATGGCTGGCAGGAGTTGAGGCGCCCGTCATCCGCTCGCACGTCATGCGGGCGTGGCGTCAGGCGCGGGCAGGCCTGGTGCCGGTGGGCGACGACCAGGCGGAACTCATCGGGCTCGAGACCGAGCACCAGTTGTTGGTCACGGCGTTCGAGGCCATGCTCAACCCGGGGCGGGGCGTGTCGTGACGTTGTCGTGCACGGGGATTCACAGGGTCACAACGGATTTCATGGGAGGCAGGGCATGACCAGCGCTGAAGGCTACGAGTACTCGACGATGCGGGCGAAGGTCACGGCCCTGCGGGGTTCCCTCGACAACGCGATCGCCCAGGATGTCGCGGAGGGCGAGCAGTTCCTCACGGATGTGAAGCTGCTCTTCAAGCACGGCCTGGGCTACGGCGAGGCGGTGCAGAGCTTCCACAACAGGGGCAACGCCCTGGTGGCTCGCGCCAAGGCAGCGATGGAGGCCATCGAAGCTGAGTGCGACGGCCCGTTGCAGAGCAACGCACTGGTGCCCAAGCAACTCGAGGAGGACGCCAGGAAGTGGAGGGCGGATGCGCGCAAGGTTGCGCAGAAGGAACTCGACTGCGCCAAGCAGCGCGACGTACCGGGGTGGACCGGGGATTCAAAGGTGAATTACGACGCAGCCGTTCTGGTGCAGGAGTCAGCCCTGAAGGAACTCAAGGGTGTGATGGTGAGCACGGCGCAGAGCTGCACGGCGGGAGCCCTGCTCAACAGGGCCATCTTCTGCGCCATCGGGGAGGCTGCGATCGCGGCCCATGGAGCGGTGCAGTGGAATGCAGCGGCATCGGGCGACTCGTACTATCTGCGCACGGCCAGCGCCGTCCCCGTGCTGGAAGCTCTCCTGCAACAGGTCCGCCGTGCCATGAACGGGGAAGTGGCCGACGGATCTGCCACCGCGCTGGCCCACGAGGTGCGCAAGACCGAGACCATGCCCAACCTTCTCGTCAAGGGCTCGTGGCCCACCGGCACGTCAGCGGCGGGGACCTCTCCGGCCGACACGGAGGGGGGCGTCACCAGCGGAGGAGACGACGCCAACCTGGACGTGGAGGCACGCATCAACGCGTGCCTGGCAGGCGCCAACCTGTGAGCATGAACCCGGGTGGAGGGTCCTGTCAGCACCGCTGGGGAACCACCAGGGCGATGGCCGCCGTCGCCGGCGTCCTCATCCTCCTGGTGGGGTGCACGACGCCCGATCCACCGGCACCGTCGCAGGAGGTGACGTCGCCTGCCATCACCTCCACCCCCGCCAGTCCACCCGCTGGCAGTGCGACGCCCTCCGACGTGGAGGAGATGGACTGGGGGCCGTTCCCACCGAAAAATCTTGACGCGCCCAAGGATCTTTCGGATCCCCAGTTCCCGCAGACGGTGTTGACGTTCGAGCTCGACTCCGAGAGCGGGGATGCCGCGTCACGGGATGTTTTCTACGCTGACCGTGCTGCGGGTGTCTCGATGCTTGCCTCGATAACCCTCGGTCGTGAGAGCTATCGGGGGGCAGTGGAATTGTTGGCCGACCCCGCATACCAGGGCCAGGCAGTCTGTGGGCATCCCACGGCAACGCCAGACCAGATCGAGTGCGTGATGGTGGGCGCTGAGCACGTGCTGACCGTGGGGACCGCGGCGGAGTCATCGCTCCAGGATGTGGCAGCCTTCGCCGAAGCGATCTACGCCGTTCTCTGATCACCATCCATCCAGCCGAAAGACTGAGTCTCCCTGTACTGGGCTCCTTGGCTCGCAACAATCCCGGGTGCACGAGACTGGCGGTGCAAGGCCATCCCCCCGCGAAGCCATGGTGAACCTCGCTGAGGCTGCGCTGTCCTGACCGGAGTGTTCCTGGCGTCGACGGTGGCCCCCGCTCTTGGCATAATCAACCCCAGCGGACGAACATGACCAGCCGAGCTGATGCGCACGTCATCGATGTGGTCAGGAACGTCCAGATCACCGAGAGGATTCACGGATGAGCGAACCCACCACGGACCCGAGCGTCCTGCTCACCTACGACCACGCCAGGATGCGTGGCAAGGTGACGGAACTGGAAGGTGCGGTGAAGGCTGCCATCGACGCTGACCAGGCCGAGGCAGACAGCTTTTTCACCGACCTCTCAAGATTTTTCAAGCATGGATTTGGCTACCAAGCCGCTGCCGATGACTTTCAGAACAAGGCGAACGCGCTGATGGACCAGGCCAAGGCTGCGATGAGCTCCATCTGCTCCAAGGCCGACGGCAAGCTTTCCGAGAATGCTGGTGTGCCCGATGCGCTGGAGGCGGACTCACTCAAGTGGAGTGCCTCGGCAGCGACCGTCGCGGGCAGGAAGGCCACGTGTTCCAGCCTTGCCAGCGTGCCGGGGTGGGTGGGTGAGGATCAGGAACGCTATGCACTGGCCGTCGGTGTGCAGGCGGAAGCTCTGGAGGAGCTGAGGGGCATCCTGTCCAGCACGGCGCAGAGCTGCACGGCCGGTGCCACCCTGAACAGGGCGATTTTCTGCGCCGTCGGCAACGGGGCCATCCAGGCGACGGGTCGCATCACTGGCAATCAGGGGTACGGATCATCGGACGGCGTCTATTACGTGCGCACAGCCAACGCCATCCCCGTCCTCGAGGCGTTCGACGATCTTGTGAAACGAGCAATTTCAGGCGACGTGGCGTCTGGATCGGCTGGCGTCCTCTCGAAGGAGCAGCAGCACACGATGGTGATGCCCAACCTCCTGGTGGAAGGCGGGTGGCCCACTGGAACCTCCGCGACGGGGGTTGTGGCTGCGGCCACGGGCAATGGTGTGCTGAGCGATGGCGAAGACGCACAAACCACATTGGATGCCTTCCTCAGGATGTGCATGGCGGGCGCAAACTTGTGAGGCGCCCGTCGAATCGTCAGTCCTTTCAGGACCTCACCTCGTCATCCCGGCGTCTCCGGGACACTTCGCGGGCCCTGGGTGCCATGCTGGCGGCCTTCACTCTGGCGTCGTGCACGATGACGGGGAACGGTGTCCTCCCGTCGCCTTCGCCGCCGGAGACCCCCATCAGTTCGCCGGTCGACCCGCCCAGCCCGTCCGCGGGCGAACCGACTGACGACGTTTTCGTTCCGGAGGACTTCGACTGGGGTGAGTTTCCTCCGAAGAGTTTCGAGAATCTGAAAGATCTTGCCGATCCGGTGTTCCCGGAGACCGTGCTGACCTACACGCTCGAGTCCTCGAGTCCGTCCTCGTCGTTGAGCATCGGTTCCTATGTTGATCCCGCAGCTGTGGCGACGATGCAGGCGTCGGTGTACTCGAGCCCGTTCATCTACAAGACGATCGTGGAGGGGCTTGTGGGCCCGGAGTACCACGGCAGGCCGGTGTGTGGTCGTCCTGAGAGTTCTCCGGAGCAGGTCACTTGCGTGATGATCGGACAGCTGGGTGTTTTGTCCGTCGTGACTCCGGCGCCGCTGCCGATCGAGGACGTCGCAACGTTCACCGAGGCAATCTACGATCTCCTCTGAGGTTGTGGTGTGCGTCGGCCGGATGCTTCCTGGAATCAACGATGGCCCCCGCCCTTGCCATACTGGGCTGTGTGCAAGGAAATACTTTCGGGAACAGGATTGGGGGGTGGAGCACCTTGGCGGACGCAGACGACGATGACCTGTTGGCGCCCGACCCGGCGCTGGCCTCTGATTCTGAACCGGAAGACATTGATGCAGCCGTGGACGACGGCGGTGTCAGCGACAGCCAGGCGATCGTCCGCGTGTGGGTGGAGGACGGACGCCTCACCAAGGTTCGCGTCTCGCCCCTGTGGCACACGAAGCTGGGGCGGCGTGCGCTGGACGACTGCTTCACCCAGGCTCTGACGCTGGCCAACGTCCGCGTCGCCGAGGTCAAGGCTCATGAACCCCGAACCTTCGACAACGTGGATTTCAGTCAGATGCCACGATTCGGCCCGCATGCTTTCGCCGCGTTCCAGGCGGCATTCGACGATGTGGAGCAGCGGTGGGGCGACGCGCTGGAGCGCGACGCGCAGCGATCGCCCACATCCCGGCCCGTGATATCCGGCAGGCACAAGGGCGTCACGGTGTCCCTCAACGGCATCGGGGCAGCACAGCGGGTGACATTCGATCCGACGTGGCTGGACACCGCCCAGGCCGGCGCGATCTGCACGCACGTGATGCGCGCCGCGGAGAACGCCTACGCACGCTTCATCCCCGTGGAGGATGATCGCCGCGAACTGGACGACATTGAGACAGAACACGAATTCCTGCTGACCGCATTCCAAGAAATGCTGAACCCCAAGGAGCGATCATGACGAACCCCAACGACCACTGGGCGGAGATCGAACGCCGGGCCGCGCTGAGTGGCGGTCAAGGGCTGACGTCGGACTCCGACGACCTGCTCAATGACGACGAGCTCGGCGAAGCCGCCATCAACCCCAACAGCAAGGGCGGGAAGGGGTCCGGCGGATCCGGGTCCGGCATGATGCCGCCCATGATGATGGGTGGTGGCAAGGGAGGCGCCGCCGGGGTCCCCGCCGGAGGCGCCGTTGCCGGTGATCCCTCCGCCTTGGGCCAGGCCCAGGCGATGGGCGCGGCGGGCATGGCCCGCGGTGCTGCGCCAGCTGCGGTGGGTTCGGCTGGCGGGCTCGGCGCCGGGGGCATGCCTGCTGGTGGCATGGGTGCTGGTGGGATGGGCGCCGGTGGCATGGGTGCCGGCGGCGCGACCGGTGGCCTCGCAGGTGGCGTCGGTGGCGGGATGCCCAGTGGAATGGGCGTGGGTGGCATGGGTGCGGGCGTGAGTGCCGCCGGTGCAGGCCCCGGCGACGTGAACGGCGACGGCATTGCCGACCGGTACGTCGACGGCGGTATTGACGTCAACGGCGACGGCATCGCCGACATGCCGTACGGCTCGACGGGGCCGGGATCCGGCCACGGGGGCGGTTACGGCTCACCGGGCGGGATCGGTGGTGGCCCCGGCGGATCGGGTTCTGACGGCTCCTACGGTGGGGGCGGTCCCGGATACGACGACCTCCCCCCCGTCGGCAACTCAGGACCCGGGACGGGCGGGCCGGTCAGAACACCCGACTGGGACTTCGGCAACAGCGCTCCAGGCCAGCCAGGCCTCACCCCACCCGGCGTTGGAGGACCGTACGGCCCCGGCGGTACTGGCGGCCCCGGCAGCACGGGTCCGGGAGGCACTGGCTCCGGCTGGGACAACGGTTCAGGCAACTCACCCACGGGTCCCGGCGCTGTTGGCGTGATGCCGAACGGTGAAATCCGGGACCCCTCGTTCTCCGGCGGTTCGGGCCCCGGAGGCAGTGGCGGCGTTTCAGGCGGCCCCGGTGGCGGCGGGATCAGTGGCGGCAGCGGCAGTGCCGGCGGAGGAGTTGGCGGCGGAGGAGTCGGCGGGGGCGGTGTCGGCGGTGGAGGCAGCGACGTACGCGGCTCCGACCCGGCGGCGATGCGCACCGCGGCCACCAAATGGAGCCAATTGTCCGCGGACATGCAGACGCTGGCAGCCGACGCCCAGCGCAAGAGCGATTTCGGTCTCGTGAAGAAGGTGGAACCCTCTCACAATGAGCTGTCGGGGGCTGCGTCGACGTGGTCGTCGGGTGCCAGCACGGAGTTCGACCTGCTGCGTGGAAAGTTGGGAAGCGCAGCTGGTGCATTCGAGGACACGGAAAGCGCGGCCGTCCAGGAGGCGAACCAGATCAACTGATCCGGTGGTGGGGCTGTTCCTGCGCTGTCACATCAGCGCAGGAACAATGCCTTCAAACGCACTGAGGCGGCCCACGTCCCCACGGCCGCCAGCACCACGAAGTACAGCGCGTGCCCGGCTGTCCACCAGTCCACCCAGCCACCGTTGAGTGCGCGGAGCAACTCGACGCCGTGCCACAGGGGCAGCGCCATGATGAACCACTGGATGGCATGGGGGTAGACACTCAGCGGGTAGAAGGTGGCCGAGAACAGGAACATGGGCATCAGCACCAGCGACAGCCAGTCCATCTGCTGGAACGTCCGCAGGAAACTGGTGGCTGCCATGCCGATGGCGGCGAACCCGAACGCGATCAGCAGGCAGGCGGGCACCATCAGCAGCGCCCACCACGACGAGATCAGCCCCAGCACCGCCATGACGGCGACGAAGCCGGTGGCGTAGACCCCGCCCCTGACCAGCGCGACAGCGATCTCGCCCAGCGCCACATCCATGGGGCCGATGGTGGTGTTGAGCATGCCTCCGTAGATCTTGCTGATCTTCAGCTTGAAGAACACGTTCCAGGTGGAGTCATACACCGCACCGTTCATGGCCGACGTCGCCAGCAACGCCGGGGCGATGTAGACGGGGTACTCCACCAGGCGGCCGGCGTCGTCGGTGATGGTACCGATGAGGGCACCCAGCCCCAGGCCCATGGCAAGAAGGAACAGCACGGGCTCCACGAAGCCGGACACCATCACCCACAGGTTGCCCGTCCACTGTGAGCGCATGCCCCTGTCGAACACGGCGCGGGCGTTGCCGCTGTACAGGCTGGAGCGGAACGGGCGACGGACGAGGCCCTGCGCATCCGGCAGGGTCGCGTCCTGCGTGGCTGAGGAGGTCATCCGACGAGCCTCCTGCGGTAGTGGCGACGCGCCAGGAACCATCCGACCAGGCAGAGGGCCACCATGTAGCCCACGTGCACCACCACCATGCCGGCCGGGACCGGCGTCCCGATGGTCACTGCCCTGCCCAGCACCACGGCGTGCCACAGGGGCGAGACCCAGCCGATGGGCTGCAGGTAGATCGGCAGCGTCTCCAGCGGGAAATAGGTGCCGGCGAACAACATCATGGGCATGATCACGAACCGCCCCAGCAGCGCGAACTGGCCCTTGTCCTGGGTGATGGTGGAGGACCACGCCATGATGGGCAGACCCACCGACGACGCGCACAGCACGCCGATGGGGATCAGCAGGAGCCCCGTCACCACATGGGGAATGGCTCCGAACACGGCGAGCACCACCCAGTAGATGATGCAGGTCACGAGGTAGCGCAACGTCACCCCCAGCACGTGGCCCCCCGCGATCTGTTCCGGCGTGATGGGTGTCACCTGCGGGGCGTAGTAGGTTTCCCGCCACTTGAACCCCCCCATGATGGTGAAGGTGTTCTCCTCGGTCGCGGCCTGCATGGCCGTCGACAACAGAAGCGCCGGTGCCACGAAGTGCAGGTACGGCACGCCCAGTCCGCCGCCGGAGGCCCTGTCCACCACCACGCCGAGTCCGACGCCCATCGCCATGAGGTACAGCAGCGGAGACAGGAGGCCGACGCCCAGGATGCTGCCCACGTAGGCCTTCGCCTGCACGAGCCACGTCTCCAGGGTGAACAGTGAGCCCCGGCGAGCCACCGCGGCGGCCATTTCGTCGTGGGTCATGGGGGCGCGCAGCGACGTCACCCTGGCGGCCGCGTCGGCGTCCAGGGCGGTGGAAAGAATGCGCTCAGTCAACAAGGCTCCGTCCGGTCAGCCGGAGGAAGACGTCCTCCAGGGAGCAGCGGCGCACCAGCGACGACGTGGGCTCGAGACCGCGGGCGACGACGGCCGCCAGTGCCGCCTCACCGTCGGTGGCGTAGACGAGCAGCCGGTCGGGAAGCACTTCGATGCGTTCACCCACCCCGTCGAGCGACGAGGCCAGTGCTGCGTTGCGGTGCGAGCCGAAGCGCAGCTCCACCACCTCGCGCCCGGCGTGCTCGCGCACCAGGGTCGAGGGCGTGCCCTCCGCGACGATCTTCCCGTGGTCCACCACCACGAGGCGGTCGCAGAGCTGTTCGGCCTCGTCCATGTGGTGGGTGGTGAGCACCAGGGTGATGCCCTGCTCCTTCAGCCGGAACAGGCGGTCCCACAGGACGTGGCGGGCCTGGGGATCGAGTCCTGTGGTGGGTTCGTCCAGCAGCAGGATCCGCGGGTCCGACACCAGCGATCGGGCGATGGTGAGACGACGCTTCATGCCGCCGGACAGGTCATCCACCTTGGACTTGCGCTTGTCGGTCAGCTCGGCGAACTCCAGCAGCAGTTCGGCCTTCTGCTTGAGGAACCAGCGGGGGAGCCCGAAGTAGCGTCCGTAGGTGATGAGGTTGTCGATGACGCTCAGGTCGGTGTCCAGGTTGTCCTGCTGCGGCACCACGCCGAGGTGGGCCCGGATGCGTGGCCCCTCATGGCTCGGGTCCATGCCGAGAATGGTGAGCTCGCCACCGCTGCGGTGGGACACGCCACCGATCATGCGCATGGTGGTGGACTTGCCCGCCCCGTTGGGGCCCAGAAGACCGAACGACTCGCCGGGCGCCACGTCGAAGTCGATGCCGCGCACGGCTTCGAAGTCGCCGTAGGTCTTGCGCAAACCTCTGGCCTGGATCACGGGAGTCACAAACGGCGAGGATACCCGTCGGGAGTTCCACGCACCATGTCCGGGCGTCCGCCACTTCGCTGGCAAGGGCAGAAGCCGAAAATAGCTTCGGCGGGGGTAATTTCCGCCACGAATGTTCGCATCAAGGTGCAACCCCTTGGGGTGAGCCGTGCACGAAAGTGCAGAGTGCTTGCGAGGATGTGCAGTCACCGCCATGCTGTCAGTCATCGGGGGGTGCAGGCGCTTGCAACGATGGCGCCCACCGGACAAGTGGGGCCGGGAAGAACCCGGCACCTCAAGCGTCCACGGGGACGCGCTAGCTGACATTGTCGTCAGGAAACGGAGTCGCAAAATGGAAGTGCTTGAAATCTCCCTCGGTCAAGTGTTCCTCTCGGAGGCCGTCGGATCAATGCTCCTGCTTCTGCTGGGTGGTGGCGTTGTTGCCAACACCCTGCTGAAGGGATCGAAGGGACAAGGGACCGGCTGGCTCCTCATCAACTGGGGGTGGGGCCTCGCCGTCTTCGTCGGTGTCCTTGCTTCCGGCGCATCGGGAGCCCACATCAACCCGGCCGTCACCGTCGGCATCATTGCCCGCAACATGATCCTGGGCAACCCGGACTTCGTACCGGGAATTGCCATCGGTGTCGTCTCCACGCTCGTCTACTTCGCGGGTCAGCTCGTGGGCGCCATGATCGGTGCCGGCCTCATGTGGCTCGCCTACAAGCAGCACTTCGATGCCGAGGAGAACCCCGCCTTCAAGCTGGGCGTCTTCTCCACAGGACCTGAGATCCGCAACTACGGCTGGAACATGGTCACCGAGATCATCGGCACCTTTGTCCTGGTCTTCACCATCTTCGCCGCAGGCGTCTTCACCCTGGGCGCGGACGGCAAGGGTGTTGCCGTCAACCTCGGATGGCTCGGCGCCCTCGGCGTCGGTCTGCTGGTCGTCAGCATCGGTGCCAGCCTCGGTGGGCCCACCGGCTACGCCATCAACCCGACGCGTGACCTCGGCCCCCGCATCATGCACGCCATCCTGCCCATCAAGGGCAAGGGTGGCTCTGACTGGGGCTACGCATGGGTGCCGATTGCCGGCCCCCTCATCGGTGGTGTGCTGGGCGGCATTGCCAGCACGTTCCTCCTCGTCTGATTCCTGATCACGACCACCTCACAATCACCATCACAAGGAAGTGAAACTGCATGGCTGAGAAATACGTACTTGCCATCGACCAGGGAACCACCAGTTCCCGGGCCATCATCTTCGACCACGGCGGCCAGATCGTCGCCACAGGTCAGAAGGAACACGAGCAGATCTTCCCCCGCGCAGGCTGGGTGGAGCACAATGCCATCGAGATCTGGGACAACGTCCGCTCCGTCGTCGCCGACGCACTGAGCAAGGCATCGCTGAACCACCACGACCTCGCCGCCGTGGGCATCACCAACCAGCGTGAGACCACGCTGGTGTGGGACAAGACCACCGGTGAACCCGCCTACAACGCCATCGTCTGGCAGGACACCCGCACCGCCAAGATCGTCGACGACCTCGGCGGCGACGAGGGACAGGACAAGTACAAGGCCCGCGTGGGACTCCCCCTTGCCACGTACTTCGCCGGCCCGAAGGTCAAGTGGATCCTCGACAACGTCGAGGGCGCCCGCCAGAAGGCTGAGGCCGGCGACCTCGTCATGGGCACCATGGACAGTTGGGTGCTGTGGAACCTGACCGGCGGTGTCGACGGTGGTCTGCACTACACCGACGTCACCAACGCCTCGCGCACCATGCTCATGGATCTGAAGACCCTGAGCTGGGACGAGGAAATTGCCTCGGACATGACCATCCCCATGTCGATGCTGCCGGAGATCCGCAGCTCGGCAGAGGTGTACGGCGAGGGCCGTGCCAAGGGTCTGCTGCCCGGCGTCCCGATCTCGGGCATCCTGGGTGACCAGCAGGCCGCCACGTTCGGCCAGGCCTGCTTCGAAGTGGGAATGGCCAAGAACACCTACGGCACCGGCAACTTCATGCTGCTGAACACGGGCACGGAGATCGTCCCGTCGAAGAACGGCCTCCTGACGACGGTCTGCTACAAGATCGGTGACAAGGACGCCATCTACGCGCTGGAGGGCTCCATCGCCGTCACCGGTTCGCTGGTGCAGTGGCTGCGCGACAACCTCAAGATGTTCAGCTCCGCCCCGGAGGTTGAGGAACTCGCAGCAACGGTGGAGGACAACGGTGGCGCGTACTTCGTGCCGGCGTTCTCCGGTCTGTTCGCCCCGTACTGGAAGTCCACCGCCCGCGGTGCGCTCGTCGGCCTCACCCGCTACGTCAACCGTGGCCACATCGCCCGCGCCGTGCTGGAGGCCACCGCCTTCCAGACGCGTGAGGTGCTGGATGCCATGGAGGCGGACTCGGGCGTGAAGCTCGCCGAGCTCAAGGTTGACGGTGGTATGACCGGCAACGAGATGCTCATGCAGTTCCAGGCCGACATGCTCGGTGTGGACGTTGTCCGTCCCAAGGTGGCCGAGACCACCGCACTGGGCGCCGCATACGCCGCCGGCATCGCCGTCGGTTTCTGGGAGGGCGAGCAGGACGTCATCGACAACTGGGCAGAGGACAAGCGCTGGACGCCCAACATGGACGATGGCGACCAGCAGCGTCTGTACCGCAACTGGAAGAAGGCCGTCACGCGGACCTTCGACTGGGTCGACGACGACGTGGTCGAGTGATCAGTAGCTGATCGCTTGTCCTGATCGCGTCCAGTACGCCAGCCGGGCGGTGTGGGGAAACCCACACCGCCCGGCTGTTTCGTTGAGGGGTCCTTCGTCTGAGCCGTGACGTCCTCTCGGCCTCAGACGCAGAACTCGTTGCCCTCCGGGTCGGCGAGCACCACCCAGGTGTGTGGACCCTGACTGCCCTCGCCGATGCGGCGTGCACCCATCGTGATGAGCCGCTCGACGTCCTCGGGAGTCGCTTCGCCGCCGGACTTGCGCAGGTCCCAGTGCACACGGTTCTTGATGGTCTTGCCCTCCGGCACGCGCTGGAAGAGGAGCCGTGGTTGATGGTTGCCGGGGTGCACCACGGCGGCACCGTCGGCCCACACGCGCTTCCCGCGGAAGGTGCGAACCTCCGACTCCTCAGCCAGACCCTGGTCCAGCATCGACTGGATGAAGTCCTCCTCCTGTGGCTCCACGTCCCAGGCGAGGGCCTCGGCCCACCATGTTGCCAATTCGTGCGGGTCATCGCAGTCGACGGCCACCTGCAGATCCCACGGCTGATTCGTCATGGCACAAGAGCGTAGGCGCCCGGGCCGGGAATGGGAATGGGCCCGGGGATGATCCCCGGGCCCATCAACCCGAACGGGCAACTGGTGAACGTGCGTGCGCGAATCAGCCGTTGACCACCACGTTGTTGATCTGCGCCTGGTAGCGGGACGTGCTGACCTCCGGAAGGTTCGTGAGGTAGAGCAGCAGGTACCGGGTGTTCGTGGCGGCGTCGGGGGTCAGGGTGGTGGTGCCGGGGGCGTCGGCCTGGCTGGCCACCACGGTCCACTCCGACTGTGAGGCCATGGGGGCGGCGTCGACGCCCGCCTCAGTGGGGACGCGTAGCTCAACGGTGGCGCCGGGGGCCGCGAAGAGCACCTCCACGGACGAGACGTCGCGGTTTTCCCCGAGGTCGAGGACGATCCCCACACCCGGCTTCAGGCCGCCCAGATTGGGGCGGTTGTGGTACTCCAGCGTTGCCCAACCGGTGGCGGGGTCGTCGTCGAACGCGAGCGGCACCTTGGGGGTGTTCTCCTCGTCGTTGCCGCCGTCGGCCTGCGGATCGAAGTCTGCGCCGGCGACGATGGCCAACTGTCCGCCGGGGGTCTGGCTCGCCGAGGCGGAAGTGGTGATCTCCGGCCCCGCGTCCTGCTGGCCGGCGCGCTGGGACGCGACGACGACGAGTGTCACCACCAACGTGCCCACGGCGAGGGCGGCGATGATCCAGAGCGCGGGACGCCCTGTGGACATCAACCGTCGCTGCTCCTCGAGTGGGCTCTCCCGGACGGGTTCGGCATCCTCGGGGATGAACTCATGGGTGGCCGCCTCCGCGAAGGCCTCCCCGTGGAGCGATTGGTGGAGCGCCGCGGACCCCGCCACAGCCAGGGGCGACGGCGTCGCCGTGCTGTCACCGCCGTAGCGGATCCTGTCCTCCAAGTCGGGTGACGGGTCGGCCGTGCCGAGCACGGACGCGAGCGCCGACGCCAGCTGGGCTGCGGTGGTGATGCGGCTCTCGCCGGCAACCTCCCGGTCGGTGAGGATGGTGGTGCAGATCCGGTCCAGGCGGGCGGGGACGTCGGCGCGCAGCCTGCGGGGGCCGACGAGCGCGCCACCGATGACCGGGGCGGCTGGGAGGCCCCACGCTGCGGTGCCCGGCCAGTGGTTGGACAGCAACGCGTACAGCAGCGCTGCCATGGCGGTGACGTCCGAGGACTCCTTCGCGCTCCAGCTGGAGGGCCGCTCACCCTGGGCCAGGACCGACTCCACACCGAAGCCCACGAGCCGGACGGCGCCACTGGAGGTGATGATCACGTTCTCGGGTGTGACCTGCTCGTGGAAGAGGCCGTTGACGTGCATGGCGGAGAGGGCATCGGCCAGTTCGCGCACGATCCACGCGGCCTCGAGCGTGCTGAGCTGCTCCTTGCCGAGGAGCTGTGACAACGGTTTGCCGGCGGCGAACTCGCACACCACGTACCCGCCCACTGCGCCCCCGTCGTCGATGGCGACAGCGTCGAGGACCCGAAGGAAACGGGAGTCGGTGGCGGAGGCGCCGGTGCGGGCGGCGTCGAGCACTGCCGGGATGCGGGGGTCCCCGGCCGGCATGACGTGGGCGAGCACGTCGCGGGACAGCTGGAGGTCGTGGGCACGCCAGCTCTCGATCCCGGCTCGCCGGGCCATCGGCTCCTCCAGGCGGTACCGGGTACTCAGCAGTTCACCGGACTCCCCGAGCAGTGGTGCGTCCTGTTCTGCGGGCTCCTCGACGGCGTCGCCCGCATCCGTGTCGCCGGTAGTGGCGTCGAAGCGATCGTCGTCGATGTCCCCGGGTGCGACGTCGTCGATGATGGCCGGGCGGATGGCGGTGTCCACCATCGACTCGGGATCCCAGGGGGTGGGTGCCTCGGTGGGCTCCTCGTCGTCCTGGATGGCGGCGTGCACCTGGGTGGGCATCATGTCCTCGGCGATGGCACCGGAGGAGGGGAGGTCGTGCTCGATGTCCTGCGGCTCGTCGGAGACGGCGTTGGAGGAGCGGCGACCGCGTCCCAGTCGGGTGCGGAGGAGCTCGGTGACGCTGCTCAGCTCGCGGACCTGCAGCAGTTTGCCGACAACGGCGTAGACGATCCCGATGATGGCGAGGCCGGCGAAGACGGCCAGCAGTGCCCCCACCTTGCTGTCCTGGAATGCGCCGAGCAGGCCGCGGGCCGCGAAGTAGGCGCCGATACCGCCCAGCGAGGCGCCGAGCACCAGTCGGACGATGTGCAGACCCATGTCGGCGCCGTCGAGCGCGGGCACGTCACGCTTCAGGAGTCTCCAGCTCAGCACCACACCGATGGTGTAGGCCAGTGAGTACGACAGGGCCAGGGCGGGGGCGGACAGGTTCGGATCCCCGGCCCACCACACCAGCAGCAGGGCACCGCCGGCGTTGACTGCGGCGATGACGCACTGCAGGAAGAAGGGGGTGCGGGTGTTCTCCATGGCGTAGTAGGTGCGCAGGCACACGAACTGCACGGTGAACGGCACGAGGCCCACCGCGAACGCGATGAGGGTGAGGGCCACGAACTGGGAGTCCTGGGCGCCGCGTCCACCGCCGAAGAGCAGCTGGGTGATGGGCGCGGCCAGCGCGATGAAGCCGACGGTGGCAGGCACAAGCGCCACCAGTGCCAACCGCATGGTTTTGGTGGCCTCGGCCGCCACACCCACCATGTCCCGGGACGCCGCCAGCCGGGAGGCGTTGGGCAGCATGGCCGTGGCCAACGACACCGTGATGAGCGAGTGGGGGAGGATCCACAACAGGTGGGCGTTGGAGTAGACGGTCAGGCCGGCACCGCCCTGGGCACCCTCCGCCGTGGCGGCTGTGGCGAGACGCTGGACGACCACCAGTGCGAGCTGGTTCACCGCCACGAAGCCGAGGGTCCACTTCGTCAGGGAGAAGGTTTTGCCGAGACCGGTGCCCTTGAGGTCGAAGCGGGGCCGGAACGTGAAGCCGACCTTCCTCAGGTAGGGCAGCAGCACGGCGGTCTGGACGGCGATTCCGACGGTGCTGCCGAGCCCCAACGTCCAGATCTGGGCAGTGGTGAAGGCCCCCGAATGGTCGCCGCCGCTACCCCACACCACCAGGTAGGTCGACAGGACCAGGATGGCGATGACGTTGTTGGCGATGGGTGCCCACATCATGGGGCCGAACTTGTCGCGTGCGTTGAGGACCTGCCCCAGCAGGAAGAACACGCCGTAGAAGAAGACCTGCGGCAGCGTGAGGTAGGTGAGCGCCACCATCGACGCATACTGGTCGGCCAGCTCCGGGGCACGCCATTGGGCGCCCGAGTAGATGGTGGTGACGACAGGGGCTGCCAGTGTCACCAGCACGGCGACCACGCCGACGATGAGCATGAAAGCCGTCATGATGCGGTTGGTGTAGGCCTCGCCGCCGTCGTCGTCGTGCTTGATGGCCCGCACGATCTGCGGCACCAGGACGGTGTTGAGCGCCCCACCCGCGAACAGGATGTACAGCGAGTTGGGCACTGATGTGGCGAGGCTGAAAATGTCGGCCTGCCGGGTGGTGTTGCCGAGGATGAAGACGATGAGCATCACCCGCACGAGCCCCAGGATCCGCGAGATGAGGGTGCCGGATGCCATCAGCGCACTCGCTGAGACCAGCTTCTTGGTGGTACTGACCTGGCTGCTCATGCGTCCTCCTTGGAACGTTCGGCCTGCACCGCTCTGATCCGCCACACGGTGCCACCCAGCACCACAGCCCCGGAAACGATGATGATGATCCAGCCGACACGGCCGAATTCGGTGGCGGTGATGTCAATGGCGACGGGGGTGCCGAACCTGGCCCCGCCGCGGGTCTCCATGTGTCCGTGCACCGTGACGACTCCGTTGCTGGATGCCTGCGGTGCCAGGATCATGGTGAGATTCTCGCCCGGTTCCAGCGTCTTGAACTCGGTGGCGGGCACCGCGATGCGCTGCGGGCTCTCGCTGTCGAACACGAGCCGCAGCGTGACGGCCACGTCCAGACCGTTGGTGATGCTGACGGGGAAGTCGTTGGTGCGCGACCCCATCACGAACTGGCTGGCGGCGCTGATGGTGATCTTTGACGGGTCCACCTCGGGCGGCGCGTCGGCGGCCAGCCAGGCGAGGGCGGTTGTCTCGGAGGTGAACGCGGACGACATGGCGGCCACGGCCACCCGTTCGAGCTGCGGTCGGTCGTCGTTGCCCGTGAGGTCGCGGCGGAAGGAGGCGTTGTCCATGAGAGTGGCCACGCGCGTCGACAACGCCTCCCAGAGGGGCGCATCCACGGCGTCGGTGAAGGTCGCGGCTGCGTCGTCGGAGGGAATGGCCACCCCGGTGCGGTGGGCTGGTAGGACCTTGGCGGTCGTGGCCTCAGCGACGCTCCGGGCCAGGTACGTGGGGGGTGTGGAGGCCACGGCCTCCTGGGCAACGCGTCGCCCCAGTTGTTGCGCTGTCGTGTTGTCCCCTCCGGGGCCCATGCCGGGCAGGGCCACGTCGTCGACCTGCACCACCCGCACGGGGCCGATACTGCCGCCGCTGGTGTTGAGGGCAAAAACTGTGGTGACCCCGAGCTCGCCGAGTTCCTTCACCAGGTCGGGGCTGGCGGAGGCCCCCAGGTTCGCGGCGAGGGGCAGGCGGCGCAGGGTGTCGTCTGTCACGGCATCGTCGGCCCATTGCAGGGCCTCCCTCAGATGGCCGGACTTCTCGGCGCGGGGGAGGTCGACGTCACCCCAGGGGAGTCTCAACACACGGCCGTCGCTGATGAGCGTGTCCATGCGTCCCGCCCATGCACCGGCGACCTCGTCGGCGGGGGTCAGGACGCCGTTCACCATGTGCTCCTCGGACAGCGCCCGCACATCCATGAGCAGCATGGGGTCGAGCAGCACGGTGGAGTCCGCGGCCTCGGCGGCGGCCAGGAGTTCACCCAGGTCGTTCGACAGGGAGGTGGCCAGGGAGTCGTCGACGAACCCGCCGTCCTTCGTCCGCTGCGGTTTCGCAGTGAGGGCGACGACGCGACTGGATTCCAGCGGGGCGGTGGCGGCGGCCACGAGGATGCGGCCTCGTCCCACCACCTGCTTGTCGCCCTCCTCCGGGATGCCGCGGACCTGGACACCCACGAGGTAGGCGGCGTTGTCCGCGTCGAATCCCAGCTCACCGACGGTGGCGTGCACGGTGAAGGAGGCGCGCTCACCCGTTTCGAACCAGTCCTCCCGCGAGATGACCTGGGTGTGGCCGGACTCCTCCGTGTAGGGCGTCTCGCGTTCCCCCTCGGGCACCGTCGCGGGGGATTCCAGCGTTTCCGCCAGCGCAGAGTCGGTGGTGATCGGCGTCGTGGACTTCCAGAACTCCACCGTGGTGTAGCGGGTGCGGGAGGTCGACGTGTTGATGATGGTGCCGCTCAACTCCACCACCTGCTCGGGATTGGAGAGGTCCATGACGGGGGTGCTGTTCGCGGTGATGCTGACGTCGAAGAGTGCCGGCCCCTCGGCGTGAGCCAGCGATGCTGTGAAGGCCAGTGCGGGGATGACCAGCGCCGATGCCACGAGGGCACGCAGGATCCACGGGGCTTTCGGCACCGCTCCATCGTAGACGTCCATCATCTCCGGCGGGGTCACGCCTCCTGCCGCGAGCCCCACCAGTCCAGCAGGAGCGCCTCGGCCTCCGCCCTGTCGCAGGGGCCGTTCTCCGTACGATGTTCCAGCAGGAAGCGGTACGCCTCACCCACCTCACGGCCCGGAGGGATCCCCAGGATCGCCATGATCTCGGTGCCGTCCAGGTCCGGGCGCAGCGAATCGAGCTCCTCGGCCTTGGCCAACTCGTCGATCCGCCACTCCAGCTCTTCGTAGTTGCGGCGCAGTCGGGTGGCCTTGTCCCTGTTGCGGGTGGTGCAGTCGGAGCGCGTGAGGATGTGCAGCCGCTCGAGCTCGTCGCCGGCGTCGCGGACGTAGCGGCGGACCGCCGCGTCGCTCCACTGCCCTTCGCCGTACCCGTGGAAGCGCAGATGCAGTTCCACCAGCTTCGCCACCGACTTGATGACCACGTTGGGGTAGTTCAGCGCCCGCAGCCGCCGCTTCACCTGTTTGGCGCCCACGATGTCGTGGTGGTGGAACGTCACCTTGGAGCCCTCGAAGCGGCGGGTGTCGGGTTTCCCGATGTCGTGCAGCAGTGCCGCCAGGCGCCCCACGAGGTCCGGGGCGTGGCCGCGGGCCTTCTCCAGATCGATGGACTGCTCCAGCACCGTCAGGGAGTGCTCGTAGACGTCCTTGTGCCGGTGGTGCTCGTCCAGTTCCAGTTGCAGCGCCGGCAACTCCGGCAGCACGTACTCGGCGATGCCGGTGCGCACCAGCAGGTCCAGACCGGCGCGGGGGGAGTCGGTCAGCAGCAGGCCGGACAGCTCCGCCTGGATCCGTTCAGCCGAGACAATGGTGATGCGTTCCGCCATGTCGGTCATGGCGGCCACCACCTCCGGCGCCACCTCGAACCCGAGGCGGGACGCGAAGCGGGCGGCGCGCATCATGCGCAGTGGGTCGTCGGAGAACGACGTCTCGGGTGCGGCAGGGGTCCTCAGGACGCCCTCCGACAGGTCCCGCAGTCCGTCGTAGGGATCCACGAACTGTTTCGTGAGGACGTCCACGGCCATGGCGTTCACGGTGAAGTCCCGGCGGATGAGGTCGCCCTCCAGTGTGTCCCCGAACGCCACGACGGGCTTGCGGGACTCGCTGCGGTAGATGTCGGCGCGGAACGTGGTGATCTCGATCTGCCATTCGTCGCGGCCGTCACGCTTGAGGGCGCCGATGGTGCCGAAGTCGCGGCCGATGTCCCACGTGGAGGGGGTGAAGCGCTTCAGGAGCTCATGCGTCAGGTCTGGCTGGGCGGAGGTGGTGAAGTCCAGGTCGCGTCCGAGGCCGCCGAGGAGTGCGTCGCGCACCGAACCGCCCACCAGGTACAGGCGGTGCCCCGCGTCCTCGAACAGGTGTCCCAAGTGGTCGATGATGCCCGAGATGCGGAGCAACTGCTCCACGGCATTGCTCTGGGCTTGGGTGAGGCTTGGCATGGGCGCTCATCCTACGCCCATCCTCTGGGGACGAAGCGTTCACGGGTTCTGCACGACACGCCGCCCGGGGTGCACCAATCTGCCCTGACCTATGGCGGACTACGGGTGATGTGTGCTTCGATGGTGCCCTACGCGGCAACGATCGGCCGAGGAACACGGCTCGGGGGAGTCTCATGCGAGTGCAGGGCATCAAGTCGCTGGTGGCGGCCGTGTCTTCCGTGCTCACCGTCGGCCTGGTCCTGTCCATCGGCAGCCAGCCGGGCGATCTCGCGGCGGTACCCGTGGCACCGGCAGCCCACGCCGCCGCCCCCCGCGTTCTCACCACGACGCTGCCCGACCTGCCGAGTCTCTCCCGTCATGTCCGCGCCCCTGTCAGCGACGACCTACCGGGCATCTTCTCCTCCACGGCTGCATCCGGGTATGCCACCAGCCAGCCGCCGGAGGAGGCCCCGGGCGAGGACACGAAGGTGCTGATCACACCGTCCAGTGTCCCCACCATCGCCATTCCCTCCGTGACGAAGCAGACCTCGGGGGCGCTCCTGTCGATGCCCATCCAGGGGCGCAAGACGTCACGGTTCGGCATGCGGTTCCATCCCGTCCGCCACATCTGGAAACTTCACTCGGGCCTGGACCTCGCCGCCCCGTGCGGTACCCCCGTCGGTGCGGCTGCGCCCGGCACGGTGGTGCGCACAGGGTGGGCCGGAGGCAATGGCATCCAGGTCAAAATCGACCATGGCACCATGGCCGGACACCGGGTCATGACCACCTACAACCACCTTTCGGCCATCGGCGTCAGCGTGGGTCAGAAGGTGGAAACACACCAGGGGGTGGGCCGGGTGGGCACCACCGGCTTCTCCACGGGGTGCCACCTGCACTTCGAGGTCATCGCCGACGGCCAGTTCACCAACCCCGAGCCATGGCTGAACGGCAGCGCCGTCGTGGTGGACACCCAGGGCATGGGCACGGGCCAGGCAGTCATGTCCGGCTCGACGAGGCCGGGCACGCCGTCCTCCACGCTGCCGGTGTCACCCACCCGGACAGCGTCCCCCTCACCGAGCCCGTCAAACTCCCCGAGTCCGAGCGGGGCGCCGTCACTTTCCGCTTCGCCCTCGCCCTCGGCGTCGACCAGCCCGAGTCCCAGTGCCTCGCCCAGCGTGACCGGGTCGCCCAAGCCGTGCAGCAGCCCGTCGGTCAAGCCCTCCCAGGCACCCACGCCCTCGCAAAGCCCGTGCGCATCGGCGAGCCCATCCCCTTCCCCATCGGCGTCCACGCTGCCCGCTTCTCCGACACCCACGCCCAGCGATTCACCGGACCCGTCGGCCAGTGGCTCACCATCCTCCACCGGCACCCCGGCCCCGTCCCCCTCCACTGCGCCGCCGTCGAGCAGCTCCGCGGCACCTGTGACCACCAGCGCGCCACCGCCGTCGAGCCCCGGCACGGACAGCAGCGTCACGCGCACCATGAGCGAGTCCGCGCCGGCCGCACCCGCCACGTCCACGACGCCCCCGGCTGATTCCCCGCCGGCCAGCACGATGAGCGTGCTGCCGCCCCCCGAGGGGGACTCGACTCCGCAGATCTGATCCCGGGCAGGCATCATGGCTCCATGACCGATCTCACCCAACGGCTCGTCTACCTCGCCGTGGTCCTGGCCTTTGCCCTGGTGCTGCGCGTGGTGCTGGTGTTCCTCATCAAACGCTCCGTCAAGGCGCTCCTGGCGCGTGGACCCGCGACGCAGGCGGGCGCCGACCCCAACCTGGGCACCCGCACGAAAATGGCGATCGCCCGGGCCAGCGGGCTCAGCATCGAACGGCAACGCCAACGCGTCACCACCCTGGGGTCCCTGTTGCGCAACGTCGTCGACGTCGTGATCGCCGTCATTACCCTGCTGACCGTCCTGTCCATCATCGGCATCCCCATGGGTCCCCTGCTCGCCTCCGCCGGTGTCGGTGGTGTGGCCCTCGGCTTCGGGGCCCAGTCGCTGGTCAAGGACTACCTGTCCGGGATCTTCATGCTGTCGGAGGACCAGTTCGGCGTCGGGGACCTCATCACGGTGGGCGACACGAAGGGCACCGTTCTGGAGGTCTCACTCAGGGTCACGAAGCTCCGCGACCCCATGGGGACCGTCTGGTACATCCGCAACGGGGAAATCCTGACGCTCGGCAACATCTCCCAGGGCTTCTCCGCGGTCCTTGTGGACATCCCCGTGGCCATCAACGAGGACCCGGAGAACGTGATGGCGGTGCTGGGCCGGGCGGTCGCCGGCATGCAGGAGGACCCGCAGTGGGCCGACGTCCTCATGGAGGAGCCGTCGGTGGTGGGTGTCGACTCCATGTCGGGCGGCACCATGGTCATGAAAATTGCGCTCAAGACGGGCCCGAACCAGCAATGGGGTGTCATGCGCGAAGTGCGGCAACGCGCACAGAAGGCCCTGGCCGAGGCCGGTGTCCGCGGCCCCATCCTGTATCCCTCCACCCCCCAGTAGAAACACTTCACTTCCTGGCACTCGCCTGGCCATTTACCCTTGACGTGATGTGGTCGCGTAGGGAAGTGGTGGATTATTCGCTCCAACGGCGTGCGACTCTTGAGTCGTGGCGTCGCACTTCTCGCGCCGTCAGGGCGGACGTATGTGACGCGGAACCCATTCTCATCCGCTCCGCGCTGCACCACGGCACGGAGGTCGACACGCCCTGCCCCATCTGTGATCACGAGCGCATGTCCCACCTGAACTACGTCTTCGGTGACCAATTGGGGCAGTATTCAGGACGGATCAGGTCGACGGTTGAACTCGAGGACATGCAGGACGAGTTCGGCGAATTCAAGGTGTGCGTGGTCGAGGTGTGCACCGAATGCGGCTGGAACCACATGATCATGGCCTACCTGTTGGGGGACGGCCACAAACGCAAGCCGCCTCGACGGCGCAAGACCGTGGAGGACATATATGGCTGAGGTAAAGCGCGGCAAGCGCACGAGGACGACCGCCCGGAAGGTGTGGGGTCGGATCGGGCTGACAGCACTCGTCGCGTTCCTCGTCCTCGGCCTGTCCGGGATGGGCGCATTCCTGTACGTGTACTCCACGACGGACCTGCCGGACCCCAACAGCGACTTCACCACCAACACCACATTCATCTTCTACAACGACGGGCGCAACCAACTCGGGTCGCTGGCAGTGCAGAACCGCGTGACACTGGCCTATGCCGAGATGCCGCAGGTGGTCAAGGACGCCGTCGTCGCCGCCGAGAACCGCACCTTCTGGACTGATCCCGGATTTTCCATCCGCGGCATCGCCCGGGGAGCCTGGAGCATCGCCCGCGGCGGCGAGGTGCAGGGCGGCTCCACCATTACGCAGCAGTACATCAAGATCCTCTACCTCGACTCCGAGCGGACCCTCAGCCGCAAGGTGCGGGAGCTGATGCTGGCCATCAAGATGGGCCGCGAACTCCCGAAGGAGGACATCCTCGAGGGCTACCTCAACACCATCTACTTCGGTCGCGGGGCCTACGGCATCCAGGCGGCTGCCAAGTCGTTCTTCCTGAAGGACGCCAAGGACCTGACCATGCCCGAGGCGGCAGCCCTGGCGGCCATCCTCAACAACCCTGCCGGGTTCAACCCATCGGGTGGCGAGAAGAAACTCCAGGCGCTGCTGGGTCGCTACCGCTACGTCCTCGACGGTCTCCAGGAGACGGGCAAGATCACCGCCGCCGAGCATGACGAGGCCTACGCAGCACTTCCGGTGTTCCCTGAGGTCCCCGTGAACAACCGCTACGGCGGCCCCAAGGGCTTCCTCATCAAAATGGTGGAGGACGAACTGGCGGCGAAGGGCTTCGACGAGGGCCAGATCAACGGTGGCGGGCTGAAGATCACCACCACCCTGAACAAGGGGATGCAGACGTCTGCCCAGACCATCGCCGCCGACTACGCCAAGAAGGCCGCGGAGGATGCGCGCAAGCCCCAGAACCCGGCGGACCTGCACGTGGCCATCTCATCGGTGGACACCGCCACCGGCGGCATCCTCGCGCTCTACGGCGGCGCGGACTACGTGTCCAACTCCCGCAACTGGTCCACCACCAAGCGGCCGGCCGCGTCGACGTTCAAGGCGTTTGCCGCTGTGGCCGGCATGCGCGAGGGCTTCTCACTGAAGTCGGTCCTCAACGGTGACACCTTCACGCCGCGCGGCGACTCCAAGACCATCCGGAACGAGTTCTCGTACCAGTACGGCCCCGTGACGCTGCGACGAGCCATCGCCGAATCCATCAACACGGCGTTCGTGGACATGACCGAGCAGATCCCCGATGGTCCGCAGAAGGTCATTCAGGCCGCCAACGACGCGGGCGCCCCCGGCGTGACCGACGAGGCAGGCTGGAGCCCCAACAACCGCATCGCGCTCGGCGCCGCGGAGGTCAGCCCCGTCAACATGGCCAACGCGTACGCCACGTTCGCCGACTCCGGTCAGTACAAGCCGGCCCACATCGTCGCCAAGGTGGAGGACGCCGACGGCAAGGTGGTCTACGAGGCAGACACGAAGCCGGAGCAGAACATCGAGCAGAACGTGGCCGCCAACCTCACCGACGCGCTCACCAGCGTCGTGTCCGAGGGCACCGGCCGCAAGGCGTCAGCGCTGGGGCGCCCCGTGGCCGGCAAGACCGGCACCAACGGCGTGAACGACGACATCACCTCCGCATGGTTCGTCGGGTACACACGCCAGATCTCCACGGCTGTCATGTATGTGGCCGGCGACTCCGGCAACGAGGACCTCGACAACTACAAGCGGCCCCAGGACTCGACGTTCTTCGGGTCCTCGTACCCGCTCATGACGTGGGTTGACTTCATGCAGGAGGCCACCGACGGCATGGAGGTGCTGGACTTCGACAAGCCCAAGAAGCTTGAGGGCAAGGCTGAGACCAAGTCCCCCGAGAAGGAGTCCTCACGGCCGGCCGAGCCCATCGATTCCCCGAGCGCCACGCCCACTGAGTCGGCGACCCCCACGGAAAGTCCGACTCCCAGCGAGACCCCCACCGAGGTACCCTCCGAGACCCCGACGCCCAGCACACCGGAGACCACCGAGGCACCCTCGACCCCCGAACCCCAGCCGACGCAGACCACGAGGGCCCCTGAGTCGACGCCGACCACGCAGAAGCCCACGGCCGAGCCCACCAAGCAGCCCACCAAGAAACCGACGCAGGAGGCAACAGCGCCCCCGCCGCCGGCCGCCAGCGGCAATCCCGGCGCCCAAGGGTGAACGGGCCGTCGTAGCCTAGTGTTGTGCCCGTGAAGAACGCGTTGCTGCCGGGACTCGGCGGGCCCATGGGGCGCCACGCCAAGGCGTCCGGTCCCTGGTTCAACCCCCTGCCATGGACGATCCTGGTGGCCAGTGCGGTGTTCGCCGTCCTGGCGGTGCGGCAGGTGCCGTGCATCCAGACTGACGCCACCAACCGCGTCGATGCCTTCGTCCGCCTCTGCTACTCCGACATTCCGCTGATGTGGACCGGGCAGGAGTTCGGGCTGGGCAACCCGCCGTTCGGTGGCGAAACCATGGTGTTCTCCCCGGTGCTCGGGGTACTGATGCTGGTGGCCGTGAAACTCGCCGGCGCGTTGGGCGCCGTGATCAGTCCCGACGCTGACGTGCAGGTGCAACTGGACGGTGCCCAGGTGTTCTTCGCGGTCAACGCTGTGCTGCTGTTCGTGTTCTTCCTGGCCTGGGTGGTCTCCATGACCCTCATGGGACGTGAGTCGCGCGGTACGTACCGCAGCTGGGACGGGATGCTCATCGCCGCCGCCCCCGTGGTGCTCGCCAGTGGGCTCATCCACTGGGATCTTCTCCCCATCGGCCTCACCGCCATTGGGCTCTATCAGTTCTCCCGTCGCCGGGTCATCGAGAGCGGCATCGTCCTCGGCCTTGCCGCTGCCGCGGGCACCATGCCGCTGGTGGTCATCCTCGCCGTCACCATCTGCATCGCCCTGAGGGGGCGGGGCAGGCATGTACTCCAGTTCCTCCTGCCAGCCGCGGTCACGTGGGGGGTCGTGCACCTGCCGTTGCTGCTGCGCGACTGGAAGCCGGTACTTGCCTACTACCAGGGGCAGGTGGGTGGTGAGTCGTCGTACGGCTCGCTGTGGTTCTTGCTGCAGCTCGTCGGCTGGAACGTGCGCGGCGCCGGATATTTGGGCTTTGCCCTGCTGCTTGTCGTCCTGTCCGTCACCATCGGCTGGCTGTTCGCCACACGGCTGAAGCCACGCGTGGGGACCCTCGTCGGCATCTTCGTCTTCGTCACCTGCATGCTGGGAGCCGCGTTCTCCCCCCAGACGGCGCTGTGGCTGCTGTTCGCCCTCGTGCTGGCTCGGCCCCTGCGACGCGAGTACATCGCGTTCACGGTGGTGCAGGTGGTGTACTACGTCGCCATCTGGGGGTACCTCTCGGGCCACCTGACCCCGGAGAAGACCGGGAACCCGCGGCTCTACTTCCTGGCCATCGGCCTGCGGCTGCTCGTGGAGGCGGGGCTCGTGGTGCTGTTCTACCGCGACATCCTGCGTCCCACCAACGACCCCCTGCGGGCGCCCGACTGGAGCGACCCGCTGGGTGGTGTCCTCGTCGACGGCGAAAACCTGGATCGCCTCGACGACGGCGGAGACGTACCGGCGACACAGTCGCCGCACCTCGTCTCCTGAGCCTTCGGTCCAGCGGGTGGAGCCTAGGTGAGGATGACCTCGTCGAAGGAGGTTGTGGTCATACGGCAGGTGACGGGGATTTCGTCGCCCACCTCGACGCCCGGCTCGGCGCCCGTCATCCACAGCATGGAGCTGTGCATGTGCGGGGGCTCCGCGAAGGGGCGTTTGCGGCCGGCGATGGTGAACGGGGACAGGGTGCGGCCCGCCGCCGCCATGAGGCCCTCGGCCACCGTCACGCCACGCTGCCGCAGGCTGCGTTGCGGCACGGGCGCGGCCAGGGCGATGCCGTGGGCTGTGCCGCCGCTGACAATGACGATGAACCCGTCCCGCGGTGCCTTGGTCTGGTGGTAGCCGAGCCGCTCGCCGCGGCTGATGCGGTGGACGTCCAGGACGGTTGCCGTGGTCTCCAGCGCCGACGGCGCACCCAGCCACAGCCGGGTCCCGATGCGCATGCGCGTCTGGACGCCGACGCTGGTCCGCAGCACCCGGTAGTCGGCCACCGACAGGTGCGACATCCAGATGGCGCCGCGACGGCACGACAGGGCCATGCTGGCCAGAGCCGTGGCCTCCTTGAGGGAACCCTCGGAGGGCAGGTGGATGGACCAGCCCTCGAACTGCAGCGTCCCCAGGTCCAGCGGCAGGTCGCTGCCCAGCATCCCGTGGCGGTGCATGGACGTCTGGATCTCCAGCTGCACCCGGGCGTGGGGGTGGGAGTGCTGGATGGACTCCAGGTCGGAGGCACGGGAGACCATGGTGATGACCCGGGGGTCCGCCAGCAGGTCCGTGGCGGCTGTGTCGCCGGGGCGCCACGGGTTCAGCACCACGACGTCGCGGTTCCAGCCGGCGGCCCGCACCGTGGCCACCTCCTGCGCGATGCCGACGGCGAGCGCGTCGGTGCGGAGCTTGGAGGCCTCCACCGCAAGGACGTCGAGGCCGAATCCGTAACCGTTGCCCTTCGCCACGGGGACGGCACCGGGGACGTCGGCGATGAGGGAGCGTTGGTGGGCGCGCCACTGGCTGGTGGCAACGGTCAGTCGTAGCGTCATGTCAGCGCCGCTTCATGTAGGTGAGGAATGCGAAGTGGAGCGGTTTGTTGATGGCCCTGTCCCATTCGCCGAGGTGCGCGACGGCCTCCCCGCCGGTGCCCACCTTGAACTGGATGAGGCCGATCTCCGGGTCGTCCGCGCCGACGCCCTCGGTGATGCCGCGGAGGTCGTAGACGTGGCAGCCCCTGGCGGCGGCGTCGCGGATCATGCGCCACTGGACGGCGTTGGAACCGCGGACGTCACGCTTGGCGGTGGTGGAGGCGCCGTAGGAGTACCAGGCGTGTGTGCCGACGCGGATCATGGTGGTGGCCGCCACGAGGTCGCCGTCGTGTTCGGCGAGGTACACCTGCATGCGGTCCTCGTCCTCGGCGTTCAGGGCGTCCCACATGGTCTCGAAGTAGGACAGTGCGCGGCCGGTGAAGCCGTCGCGCTGCGCGGTCTCGAGGTAGATCTCGTGGAACCTGGCCAGGTCGGCGCGCTCGCCGGTCCTGACCTGGACGCCGGCCTTCTCAGCCTTCTTGATGTTGCGGCGCCACAGCTGGTTCATGCCCTTGAGGAGTTCGGCCTCCGTCCTTGCTGTCCCGTCGGTGTGGAGGAGGGGGAGCTGGAAGTTGAACATGGGCTGGCCTGCGGCGAAACCCTCGTCGCCGTCACTGGTGGTCCAGTTGCGGTGCTGGAGCAGTCGCAGGACACGGGTGGCAACCAGCGACGTGTCGTCCGGTTCCACCTGGGACAGGCGGGTGACGGCGTCGTCAGCGATGGCGGCCTTGATGGTCTCGGCGGACCACCGGCGGTGCACGATGGCCGGGCCGATCCGCACGGCGAACGCCCTCGCCTTCTTCGCGTAGGCCACGAGTGCGTCGAGTTGCTCGTCGACGTCGGGGCGCGCCCAGTCAAGCACCGGACCCTCGGGGAGGTAGGCCAGGTAGCGCTTCAGCTTCGGCAGCTTTCGGTACAGCACCAGGCCGACACCGATCAGCTGGTCGGCGTCGAACCAGCCCAGCGACTCACCCCTCCACTCCTTTTTCACCGATGCCCACGCAGGAGTCTGCAGGAAGCTGGCGGATCCGCGCTCGGTGATGAAGGCGAGATGCTCCGCTGCGGGAATGGGTTTGACCGTGATGCTCACGCACCCCAACATATCCTGCCGGGCCACGTGGACCCCGGGCAGAGAGCGGTGTAAGGGTGATGCAGCTCATCGGTCAGCGCTCGATGGCATGGACCTCCGGGGTGCGGTCGATGACGATGTCCTCGATCGTCTCGTTGATCCGCATGCCGTAGAACGAACGGTGGACGAAGAACGCGGAGATGAGGAAGAACACCACGGCAAGAATGCCGGTCAGCAACCGGCCGCTCGTGGCGGTGAGTTCCACGGCGAGCGCGACGGCCAGCAGACCGAAGAGTGTCGTGAACTTGATGACGGGGTTCAGGGCGACGCTCGAGGTGTCCTTGTAGGGGTCGCCGACGGTGTCACCCACGATGGTGGCCTCGTGCAGGGCGGTGCCCTTGGCGTGGAGGTCCACCTCCACGAGCTTCTTGGCGTTGTCCCATGCACCACCGGCGTTGGCCATGAAGATGGCCTGGTAGAGCCCGAACAGGGCCATGGAGATCAGGTAGCCGATGAACAGGAACGGCTCCACGAAGGCGAAAGCCAACGTCGCGAAGAAGATGCCCAGGAAGATGTTGAGCATGCCCTTTTGTGCGTACTGCGTGCAGATCTCCACCACCTTGCTGGAGTCCTTGTCGCTGGCGCGGTTGGATCCGTCGAGCTTGATGTGCTCGCCGATGTACTCCACGGCACGGTAGGCGCCGGTGGTGACTGCCTGGATGGAGGCGCCCGTGAACCAGTAGATGACTGCGCCGCCCAGCAGCAGTCCGAGGAGGAACGGGGCGTGCAGGAGGGAGAGTTTGTCGACGTCGGTGGTCAGACGGTCCGTGAGGCTGATCATGATGGAGAAGATCATCGTCGTCGCCCCCACGACGGCGGTGCCGATGAGGACGGGCTTGGCGGTGGCCTTGAACGTGTTGCCGGCGCCGTCGTTGGCCTCCAGCAGGTACTTGGCAGTGGTGAAGTTGGGTCGGATGCCGAAGTCGCGCTCCAGTTCGTCCTCGATGCCGCCGATGTCCTCGATGGTGGAGAGCTCAAACACCGACTGGGCGTTGTCGGTGACGGGGCCGTAGGAGTCGACGGCGATGGTCACGGGGCCCATGCCGAGGAAACCGAACGCCACGAGGCCGAACGCGAACACGGCCGGGGCGATCATCACGTCACCCAGGCCCATGGTGGAGATCCAGTAGGAGACGGCCATGAGGCCGGTGATGGCCATGCCGATCCAGTAGGCCGAGAAGTTGCCCGAGACCAGGCCCGACAGGATGCCGAGCGACGGGCCACCCTTGTTGGCGGAGATCACCACCTCCCGGGTGTGGAGGGAGTTCGTGGAAGTGAACACCTTCACCAGTTCCGGGATCAGCGCCCCGGCCAGGGTGCCGCAACTGACGATGAGCGACAACTTCCACCACAGCCCGTCACCCAGACCGCCGATGAGCAGCACCGAGGCGATAAACGTCGAGAGTATGCAGACCAGCGAGGTGATCCATACCAGCGAAGTCAGGGGCGCCTCGAAGTCCATTTCGGTGGCGTCGCGGTAGCGGGAACGGGTCAGGGCACTGTTGATGAAGTAGGAGATGCCGGAGGCCACCAGCATGACGGCCCTGATCACGAACAGCCACACCAGCAGCTGAACCTGGACGGTGAGGTCGTCGACGCCCAGCAGGATGAAGGTGATGAGCGCGACGCCGGTGACTCCGTAGGTCTCGAAACCGTCGGCGGAGGGACCCACGGAGTCGCCCGCGTTGTCGCCCACGCAGTCGGCGATGACGCCGGGGTTGCGTACGTCGTCCTCCTTGATGCCGAAGGTGATCTTCATGAGGTCTGCGCCGATGTCGGCGATCTTGGTGAAGATGCCGCCCGCGATGCGCAGCGCTGAGGCGCCCAACGACTCGCCGATGGCGAACCCGATGAAGCAGGCGCCCGCCACTTCGGCAGGCAGGAACACCATGATGATGAGCATCATCGCCAACTCCACGGAGATCAGCACCATGCCGATGCTCATGCCTGCGCGCAGTGGGATGTCGTGGCACGGGTATGGCTTGCCGGCCATGGCGGCGTGGGCGGTGCGGGAGTTTGCGAACGTGTTGATGCGGATGCCGTACCAGGCCACCGCGAAGGAGCCGCCCATCCCGATGAGGGAGAACAGCACGACGATGGCCGTGCGGCCGATGCCGATCTGCTCCAGGAACAGGTAGTAGAGCACGATGATGGCGGCAATGAACGCCCACAGCACCAGGAGAAACTTTCCCTGCTGCTTCAGGTAGGTCTTGCACGTGGCGTAGATGAGCTCGGAGATTTCACGCATCGACTGGTGGACGGGCATGCTGCTCAGCTGGCGGTACGTGAGGATGCCGAACACCAGACCCAGCGCACACACGATCAGGCCCAGACCCAGGAGGACGTTGCCGGGCAGGCCGAGGAAGTTCACGGACGCGAAGTCGGGGAGCTTGAGGTTCGCCTCGCCCATTTTCTGGGCCTGGCCGGGGGTGTCCGGCGTGGTCGCGCACGACGTCAGCGCCACAGAGCCCAGAGCGAGCGCCACCACCGCCCAACGAGGACGTCGTCCAGTGCCAGTGGTTGTCTGATCCGTCCGCGGTGTCGCGTCCATCGTGTCCACTCCTCAAGAGGTCCACCGACGGCGCCATTACCGCCCGTGGGCCTGATGCTACGCCGGGGGTTCTGGTGCGGTGAAGGGGGGTGGGTTTCCGCCGTGGACTGCCACACGGCTACGCTGTTCGGCGAACTGTGTCAATACATAATGGGGGTCGCGATGCGCATCAGCGCCGGGTTCGTGATGATGGTGACATGTGCCCGCCGCCGTCGGGGCAACGACGGAAGCTTTGCTGATGCTGAGCATTGATCCCGGCTCGTCAACGCCACCGTTCGAGCAGCTTCGCCAGCAGATCACGGTCCAGGTTGGGACGGGTGACCTGGTGCCCGGTGACCGCCTTCCCACGGTTCGTCGACTCGCAGATGATCTGGGCATCGCACCGAACACCGTGGCGCGTGCCTACCGGGAACTGGAGCTGGCAGGGGTCCTGGTGGGACGGGGACGTGCCGGCACGTTCGTGGCCGACGACAACGAGAACCAGGCCGCAAAGGCCGCCGCACGCGCGTACGCCGACACGGTTCGATCCCTGGGGCTCGATGCAGCGGAGGCCCTGTCGTTGGTCCAGCGGGCGCTCAAGGGTTGATGTGGTGGCACCGACCTCGCAGGACGGTGACCGCGTCGCCGGTGAGGTCGTCGCAGAAGACAGCGCGGCCAGCCATGGCCATGGTCAGGGCCAGCGTCGTCCCCCGGACCAGAGGCCCTTCGCCGGAGGAGAAGGGGCCGTCGATGGCCTCCAGTCGGAGGCCCTTCGCGGCGCTGCGGCTGGGGACTGCGAAGTCCCGACTCGCGTAGAAGCGTGCAACCTCCGTGACCACCTCCACGGGAGGTGTGCGGTCGATGCCGAGTGGACGCCGGATGTCGGCCGTGTGGACCACCACCTCGCCGAGCCAGGCGGCGGCCGGCCCCATGGGGGCCGTGGTGCTGGGGATGATGCGACGAAACTCCGCCAGGGTGTCGGCGTTCGTCGCGCCCAGATGCTCGGCGAGCCGCCGCTGGTTGTGGAGGCCGAAGTCGAACCGGGCGCCCAGCACGCTGCGGAACCACCGCAGCCGTCCCACGCTGGCCGCCGCGCTCATGTGTGCGACGACTTCCCGGATCGTCCACTCGCCACACAGTGATGGTGAATCCCACTGGGTGTCGTTGAGAGTCGCGAGGTCCTCGGCGAGGGCGCCCCTTTCGGCATGAATCAGGGGCCACAGGTCCATGGCGTTCCTTCCGTCGTGGGGCAGTTGCCCGCCACCCGAGCCTATGAGAAAGCTTCGACTATGCGGACGATCCATCCCGTGGTTGATCCGGTGTGCGGTTGCTCCGGCCAGATCGACGGGACCGTGTGCACAACGGCCGCACCTCGCTCTGGAACACTGCCTGTTCCTGACGGGTCAGTGGGCTGGACGTAGCGCACCGAGACGTGCTCAATGCGCTGGACGACGCCACTCATCCGGGTCCATTCGGGGGCGTCGGCGGGTTCCGAGTGTCCGGCATAGGTGTCGAGCTGCAGCGGGACTGACCGTCGGTCGGCGAAAAGTTTCGAGATCCAGTCCTGGTCCATGGGCACGAGGTCCCACATGACTGTTTCGCCGAGCAGGACCTGACGACGGTCCTCGGCGACTTGCCATTCCCACAGCCACACATCGACCTCGCCCGGGCGAAGCGGTGGTGACACCACTCCCGTCCCTGTCCCCCGGGATGCCGCGGAAGGGGTTGTGGTCGGCGCGCCACCAGGCGCTGGCGGTTCGTATGAGTAGAAGCCAAAATCGTCGATGTGCGACGATTCGATGGACGGCTCGCAGGGTTGTGGACCGTCTTTCGGTGTGGAATCCTCGTCGGCGGGCACTCTGGAGATCCTACGACGCCTTCGGCTCCCGCTGTTGGCCTCATCTATTGATGGATCCTCCGGAGCGCGGTCACGCGGACGATGATTGCTCCATGGATGCGCAGTCAGCGGAGGCTGTGGCCTCGGAGGTCCGCAGCGAACTCCCCACACGTGAGCTCGTGCTCGTCACCGTCATCGTGGGCGTCTACATCGCGCTTGGCGAGGTGGATCGGCTCATCTCCCGCGTCTCCAGCGAGGGCTACGCCGCCAGCATGTCAGCGGCCAGCGCGGTGCACTCCCCCGTGCCGTTCCCGACGTCGCAGTCCCATCCCTGGCTGACACTGCACAATCTGGGGTCCAGCGCCGACGGGTTCGTGTGGGCCTACACGGTGATCGACTCCGGGCTGGCCCTCACCTACGGCTTCTTGCTGTGGAGTCTGCTGCATCAGCTGCGCAAGCGCCGCGTCATCTCCTACTGGGCCCCCGTCAGGGTGCTCACGAGCGTGCGGCCGGGACTCGCCTGGGCGGCGGCAGCGTTCGACATCCTGGAGAACGTCCTGCTGCTCCTGATCGTGGTGACAGGTTCCCCACAGACGGACATGAGCCCTGGTCTGGCGCTCGCCGCCAGCGTCGCCACGGACCTGAAGTGGGTGGCACTTCTGATGGCTGTTGTTCCCCTGCTCTACGCCGCCGTCGCCACGGTGCGTGGGCGGGCGTGGATGGGGCGGTGGGGGCAGGCGCTGTACAAGCAGCGGTTCTCCCTACTGGCGGTGGTGCCCATCGCCGCGCTGGCACTGGTCCCGGGGCCGGGAATCTTCGACCAGCTCCCCGACGTGCAGCGGTCATGGCTGGAGGTGGGCAACGGCCGCGGGTACGCCGGGCTCGTCCACGCCAGCGTGGCTGTCGTGGTGTTGGGTGTGGTGACGTTCGGGTTGTTCATCCTCGGACGACTCTTCACCGACGACGCGATCCGCCGCTCGCTGGACGCCGGTGACCGCCCCCGCACCCTGCTGTGGCAGTGGTTGTTCGGCCCCGTGGTGGCGGGGGCCGCGGCCGTCGTCGTCGTCATCGTCCCCGGCGGCTCCATCAGGTGGCTGCCGCTGATCGCGTTCTGCTCCGTGCCGCTGATCATCGTGGGGGTGTCGTGGTGGCTGCGCACACATCGCAGCCAGCTGAAGCCACCGCCCGCCGTCGCGCGGCCGCTGCCCATCTCCGAGATCTGGCGGGTGGGGGACATGCTGGCTCTGGCCGGTGTGGTGGTGGCCTCCCTAGGGTTGCTGCGCTCCTACACCGTGCTCCTGATGCTGTGGGAGGGCAACGTCGCCCAGTTCATGATGCCGGTCATCGGTCTGGTGTCGGCAGCGCTGGCGTGGCGGCACGGGGTGTGGGCCCTGACGTGGTTCGGGTCGAAAATCCCGCTGGTGCGAGAACTCATCACACCGGCTGTGGGCGCGAACCTCGCACAATCCTCCACACTCGCAGCGCAAAGTCACGTCCCCGTGAGGCCCGAGCAGCGCGGCCCCTGGCTGCTCGCCTGGGTATGCATCCTTTTCAGCACCGTCTTTCTCGTCGTGCTGGCCGTCGCGCCCGTGCCGGTGGCGGCAGCAATCGGGGTCCTCGGCGCGGTGATGGTGGGACTCGGCCTCCTCATGCTGCTGGTCGGCGCGTCAGCGGCGGTGCATGCCCTGTGGGCGCCGCCGGAGATCTTCTGGACCAAGTGGCTGCGGATACGCGAGTCGCCGGTGGTCACGCTCGTCACCATCGCAGTGGTGGCAGCCTCCGCCGCCGGGAGCAGCCCTGACATCCATGGCATCAGGGCCGACGCCTCCACCCCGGCACCCTCCACCACATACGCGGCCGCCGTGGCGCAGTGGCAGGAACGCACCACCGATTGTCTCGTCACCGCGCCCAACGGCACCCGGGCACGCCCGATGTTGCTGGTGGCCGCCAAGGGCGGGGGCATCCGAGCGGCCTACTGGACCGCGGCAGTCCTGAAGGTGCTGGCCGAGAACACCGACTGCGGCATTGCCTCCATCGCCGTCGCCTCCGGCGTCAGCGGCGGGGCCGTCGGACTGGAGGTGGCGAGGGTGGTCCCCGTGGATGCCTCAGCCGAGGCGGTGTGGCAGATGGGCGACGGCAACGCCCTGTCCCAGGCCAGCCTGGGATTGCTCGTCCGCGACCCCGCCTTCACCGTCACGGGCGTGCCGCCCCTCATCGACGGCCGGTGGCTGGACCGTGCGGGGCTCATGGAGACGGCGTGGGAGGAGAAGGTGCCGGCGTTGGCCGGCGACTTCTACGCACCCCCCACCGACGGCGGTCTCGACGCCCCGTTGGTCCTCAACTCCACGGACGCCACCTCCGGTTGCCGGGTGCTGGTCACGCACCTGGCGGTGGGTGTCGACGCCGATGCCGCGATCCGCTGCACGGACGCCGGGGCACCGCTGGCCTACAGCCGCGACATCCGCACCTACATGCCACGGGCAGGTGTGGAGCCGGGACTGGATGATGTCTGCCTGCGCGGGCTCCGAGGCTCCACGGCGGCCATGCTGGCGGCGCGATTCCCGTACGTGACACCCTCGGGTGTGGTGGGCCCCTGCGGTGCCACGCCTCGCGCCCAGCTCATCGACGGCGGGTACGCCGAGGGAACAGGCCTTGGGTCCCTGGTGGACATGGCACCGAAGCTCTTGGCGAAGGTGCCCGAGGACGTCCCCGTCCTCCCCATCGTGGTATTCCTCGACAACGGCCGCGGTGGGGACCTCCTGCCCACGCCTCCCCAGACCCGTTCCGAACTGCTCATCCCGCCGTTGGGTTCTCTCACGGCCGGCAAGACCCAGAACTCGACGGCCGCATGGCTCCAGCGCGCGCAGGCCCTGGCTGCGGGGCCCAACGTCGTGAAGCCAAAGGTGTTCGTCATCGCCCAGGGCAGCGCGCCTGCCGTCGAGGCGCCACTCGGCTGGGTCCTGTCCCATGCAAGCAGGGCGGACATGGACGGCTCACTCGACGAGCAGGTGCTGGCTGCCTGCCAGGGCCAAGCGGTCGTGGATGATCCGGGGGAGGCGCAGAGCCAGAGCCACCCCAACCTGCAGGTGCTGCTCAGGCTGTTGGGGTCGTGCGAGTGAGTGGGTGATGCGGTGATCGATCGGCCCCACCACGCTCTGAGGAGTATCAATCCATGATGTGGGTGAACACCGCCGTGGCGCGCGAAGTGAGCGCGGAACTGGAGCGTCAGGACCTCACACCCACGGCACTCACCTGCACCTATCCACGGCCGAGCGATGGATGGCTCCGCCGCAGGCGCAGGTCGTTGTAGGCGACGAACAGGGTGGCGACCACCACCAGCATGATGGCGGCGAAACCGGCGATGAGCGCCCAGGACCAGCCGCTGCTGGCAAGCACCCTGAACGCCAGCGCCGTGATGACGGCGATGCCCACGGATGTGCCGATCCGCTGCCCGGTCTGCATGATGCCGCCGGAGCTACCGGCGTAGGACAGCGGCACGTCGGCAAGCGTCAGGGTCTGGTTGGGGCTGATGACCATGCCTTGCGCGACCCCTATGAAGCAGAGGCTGAGCAGCAGCCACCATTCACTCACGGTGCCGAGAGAGTGCAACCACACCACGAGGATGCTGCTGAAGAGCCCGACCAGCGCCACATACAGCCCGCCGATCACGAGCCGTCGGCCCAGTCGGGCGACGTGGCGGCCACTCCACAGCGCGGCCAGACCGGACAGGATCGCACTCGGCAGACCGATCAGGCCCGCAGCCAGTGCTGTGTGACCCAGACCGTCCTGCATGTAGAGCGCGATCAGCACCCAGACGCTGGTGATGCCCACGAAGTACAACGACACGAGCAGCGCGCCGTTGGCGAAACTTGCCACGCGAAAGAGGTCCAGGTCGACCATGGGGCTGCGGTCGTGCCGCTTCTGCCGTCGCTCCCACCACAGCCACACCGCCACGAGAGCAAGACCAATCGGCAACGACACCCAGGTCCACGCTCCAGCCCCGGCTTCGACGAAGGGCAGCAGGAGTGCCAACACAGCGAGCCCCAGGAGCACGGCCCCACCGGGGTCCAGATCGCGGATCACCGACGGCGCCCGCGCACCCTCGGCCGGCTGATGGCCGAACAGCGGCTTGGGGAACCAGCGCGCCGCCAGCGCGATGGCGGCGATACCCACGGGCAGGTTGACGAAGAACACCCACCGCCAGCCGTGCTCCATCCCGAACGCCTGGATCAGCAGCCCGCCAAGCACGGGGCCAATGGCCACCGAGACTCCCACGGCTGCGCCGAAAAACCCGAAGGCACGTCCGCGTTCCTCACCACGGAAGTGCTGCTGGATCATCCCGACGGCCTGCGGGTTCAACAAGCCGGACCCGATTCCCTGGAACGCACGGGCGATGTTCAACGTGGTGGCGTCCTGCGCCAGCCCACAGGCCATCGACGACGCGGTGAAGACCGCGACCCCAGCGATGAACAGTGCCCCGCGACCGTAGAGATCACCTGCGCGTCCCGCCGCCACCAACCCGACCCCGAACGCCAACGCGTAGCCGGAGAGTACCCATTGCAGCTGCGACTGGCTGGCGTCGAGGCCCAACTGGATCGAGGGGAGGGCCACGTTGACGATGCTCACATCAATCAGCGACATGAAAAGCGCCACCATCAGCACCGCGAGGATGAGCCAACGCCTCGGGTCGGGAGAGTAGTGCTCCCCGGGCGGACGGAGGGATGGCTGCATCACCAAACTCTAGTCCCGCTGCCGGACCAGGCCCCCGGTGTGATGGCTGTTCCACACACTATGTACAAGTGTTCTATAAATGTCAGTGGTGCGCGGGATCATGGAACATGGACACGGAGCGGGCGAACACGGGATCAGCGGCGAGCCTCGGCGCTGGGGATACTGGCGGATCCTGCGACGGCGTTGTCGTGGCTCACGGCAAGCGCAGCCTCCCAGCCCATGACTCCCGGCTCGCCGCGACCGTGGAATCCCAGGGGTCGAACCGTCGTGTACGTCCATCTCGCGGAGGAGACACTGGTGGATCCGGGGTCCGGGGTGGCGCGCATCGAGGGCTTCGGTCCGCTGACGGCGGCGTCGTTGCCGGAGTTCCTGGCCGGCACGCGCGTCACCGTTCGACCTGTTGTCGATGACTCGAGCATCCCTGCCGTGGACTCCTACGAGATCCCCGAACAGGTCCGCGACGCCGTGAGACGACGGTTCCCGTGCGAGGCGTTTCCCTTCAGCTCCAGCAGTTCTGAGCACCTGGACCTGGACCACCTCGTGGCGTATCGGTTCGGCCACCTCTGGAAGACCGGGCAGACGAGCGTCACGGGATTGGCCCCCTGTGCACGGCTCGTGCACCGGGCCAAGACGCTGGGCGCCTGGAAGGTCCGCCGCAGGGGGCTGGCCGAGTTGTGCTGGACGTCACCGCTGGGCAGGACCTACATCGTGGGTCCGCGCGGGAGCAGGCCGTCTGCCACGATGGTGCGACGGCGAGAATAGTCCGAACCAGAACGAATCCGCGTGGGCCACGGAGGCCATGCAGGGGAGCGACGTCGTGAGCGAGGCCAGGGGCCGAGACCCAAACTCGTGGTGATCCTCCGACCACCAAGGCCGGGTGGGACCCGGAAATGGCGGGTCGTTCATTCCAGGGAGCCAGCCCCGAGCATCGGAGCTTTCGATGGTGTCCGCCCACGGGGAACGGAGACGGCATAGTTGTGGTCACCCACCCAAACGGAAGGGCGCGATCATGACGGACGAGAGTCCTTCGGGCCCACGCGTGCCGTGGCTGCCGCAGGACTGGCAGCATCCCGTGCGCGTCGAGCTGGCCACCGGCCACCACCTGCGACCCATCCGCGCCGACGACACGGAGCTGGACATGCCCGCCGTCATGGGCTCGCGTGAGCGGCTGTGGTCCATCTACGGCGAAGCCTGGGGCTGGCCCCCGGCCACGATGACGGCCGAGCAGGATCGCGAGGACCTCCAGCGCCACGCCGAGGAGATCGAGGCGCACGAGTCGTTCAACTACGCGCTCCTCGATGCCCACGAGACGGAGCTGATTGGCTGCCTCTACATCGACCCGCCCGAAAAGCCGGGCGCGGACGCGGAGATCTCGTGGTGGGTGCGCGACGAGTACGTCGGCTCACCCGTCGAGGAGGCACTGGATGCACTGGTCCCGACCTGGATTGCCGAGGACTGGCCACTGACGGCGCCCCGCTACGTGGGCAGGGACCTGACGTGGCAGGACTGGATGGCGCTTCCTGATCTCGAGGCCTGAGCAGCAGCGATGCGTTCGCTGCCCGGTCAGCTGCCTGACCGATGCGGGCGTCGGGTGAGGTTCGTGAAGGCCTCCGTCTGCTGCCGGATGCCGACTTCGGTGGGGAAACGTTCGATGGAGCTGGCCCCGTAGAATCCGACGATGCCCTCGGTGTTGTCCAGGACGTACTGGGCGTCCTCGGGGTTGGCAATCGGTCCGCCGTGGCACAGGCACAGGATGTCCGGGTTCACCCGTCGTGCGGCGTCTGCAAGGCTCTGGACCTTCTTCGCTGCCTCCTCCAGCGTCATGGCGGTCTGCGCGCCAATTGTTCCGGAGGTGGTCAGCCCCATGTGGGGGACGAGGATGTCAGCCCCCGCACGGGCCATGTCGGTGGCTTGGTCCTCGTCGAAGACGTAGGGGGAGGTGATGAGATCCATCTCGTGCGCCGTACGGATCATGTCCACCTCCAGGCCGTAACTCATGCCGGTTTCTTCGAGATTGGCCCGGAACACCCCGTCGATGAGGCCCACGGTGGGGAAGTTCTGCACGCCGGCGAACCCGATGTCCTTGATCTGCCGGAGGAAGTGGGGCATGACCCGGAACGGGTCGGTGCCGTTGACCCCGGCCAGGACGGGGGTGTTCTTGACGACGGGAAGGACCTCGCTGGCCATGTCCATGACGATGGCGTTGGCGTCGCCGTAGGCCAGCAGCCCTGAAAGGGAGCCCCGTCCCGCCATCCGGAAACGTCCGGAGTTGTAGATGACGAGGAGGTCGATGCCCCCGGCCTCGGCGGATTTGGCGGTGATGCCTGTTCCGGCGCCGCCGCCGATGAGGGGGCGTCCCTGGGCAATCTTGTCGCGGAATCTGTCGAGGATTTCCTGGCGTGACATGAAGTCGTTCTCGCTTTCGCTGGGGGATCAGGTGTGATCAGGTGTGGTGCGGGTGATGAGTCGGTGCAGTGCCTCGGCGGCGGAGCGGCCGAAGCCCGGGTCGTTGATGGCCTGGTCCAGTTCGTGGACCATGACGTGGGTGCCCTCCAGACCTGCGCGGATCTCGTCGAACAAACCGGCGTCGGCGTCGGCGTCGCGGAACGGCCCATTCTCGACGTCGATGCCGGAGACCCCCCGAAGAGGGATGAACACCTCCGTGGGGCCGGTGGCTTTCGCGAGTTTCCCGGCGATGCGGCGGCCGAGTTCGCGCATCTCCGACTCAGTGGTGCGCATCAGCGTCACCGTGGGGTTGTGGACGATGAAGTGTCGTCCGGCAAACTTTTCCGGCACGGTGTCCTCGGGCCCGAAGTTGACCATGTCGAGGGCGCCGAGGCTCACCACTTGGGGGACCCCCTTCACGCCCGCCATCTCCAGGCGATCAGGACCGGCGGAGAGGACCCCACCCAGGAGGTCGTCGCAGAGTTCGGTGGTGGTCAGGTCGCACACCCCGGCCAGGAGGCCGGACTCCACGAGCTTCTCCATGGCGCGCCCGCCCGAGCCGGTGGCGTGGAACACCAGAACCTCATAGCCCAGTGCCGTGAGGGTTTCGCGGGCCTCATCGGCAGCGGGCGTGGTGAGTCCGAACATCGTGAGGCCGATGTGTGGTTTCCCGTCCGGCGTGGACGTGGAGCGTTCGGCGTGCACCTTTGCCATTGCTGCGATGGCTGCGGCGGCGTTGCCCATGACCATCTCGGAGATGCTGTTGATGCCCGCCACGTCCACCACCGAGTACATCAGTGTGCTGTCCACCTCACCGACGTACGGTGTGACGTCCCCGGAAGCCATCGTCGAGACCAGCAGCTTGGGGAATCCGACGGGAAGGGCCTGCATGGCGGGGGCAGCCACGGACGAGCCACCCGAGCCACCCACCGCCAACAACCCATGGATGCCGCCCTCCTCCGCGAGTCGACGGACGACGGCTGCGGCGCCACGGCCCATGACGGTCATCATCTCGCCGCGGTCGTGGTGTGCACGCAGTGCCTGGACGTCCTCCCCGGCCTCCCTGATCACCTCATCCGAGCTGATGTCGGCCAAAGGACTCCGCGAGAATGACCCCACGTCAATGGTGAGGACATCCACACCATGCTCGATGAGGCGCTTGGTGAGCCACCGGTATTCCTCGTCCTTGGTGTCCAACGTCCCCAACAGGGCAACCGTCGCCATCTCGATGCTCCTTCGTGTGATGATCACCCACCCTATGAGTCTGCACGCCCCCCTGCTGGACAAGCGGGTAAGGCCGGTGTTGCCGTTCAGTCGCAGGTCCTCGTGGAGGGTGTGGGGCAACCCTTGTGGGGCGCGCCGGGACCCCTGTCCGATCCTGTCGGTGGCCCCGGTTACGGTGATGTCATGCGGCTCCTCCACACCTCCGACTGGCACCTGGGCCGCACCCTGCACGGCGTCGACCTCATGGAACACCAGGCCGCCTTCCTCGATCACCTCGTTGACGTGGTGCGCAGCGAGCAGGTGGATGCCGTGCTGGTGGCCGGCGACGTCTACGACCGCGCCATCCCACCCGTGGCCGCCGTCGAGCTGCTGAACGACACGTTGCTCCGGCTCACGGAACACACTCGGGTGATCGTCACGCCGGGCAACCACGACTCCGCCACTCGGCTGGGTTTTGCGGCGTCGCTGCTGCGTGACCGCCTCGTGGTCCGGTCACGACTCGAGAACGTGGGCACCCCCGTCGAGGTCCCGAGCCTCGACGGCGAATGCTCGGCCCTGGTCTACGCCGTGCCCTACCTTGACCCCGACATGGTCCGGCACCGCCTCGCCGGCCCCGAGCTCGACGGCGGCGGCGCGCCCATTATCCCCGCCCGCTCCCACGAGGCCGTCGCCACCGCCGCCATGCGCCGCATCCACGATGACCTCCGCACCCGCCGTGGCGTCGGTCCCCGCATCCCGGCCGTACTGATGGCGCACGCGTTCGTCGTCGGGGGCGAAGCGTCCGAGTCCGAGCGCGACATTCGGGTGGGCGGCGTCGACTCGGTGCCGCTGGGTGCTCTCACCGGCCCCGGCAGGGACGCCGCCACGGACCTGAGTGCTCTGGACTACCTTGCGCTCGGCCACCTGCACGGGCCGCAACGTATCGGGCGCGACCTGGATCCGCACCGGCGCGGACCGGTCGCGCGCTATTCCGGCTCCCCGCTGGCGTTCTCCTTCTCGGAAATGCACCACACCAAGTCCAGCGCCCTGGTTTCCATGGATGTGGACGGCGTCAGCGACGTCCAACTCGTGGGTACGCCATTACCGCGCCGCTTGTCGGAGGCCAGCGGAACCCTCGAGCACCTGCTCTCCCGCGCGTTCGACGAGCAGGCGCAGGACTGGGTGCGCGTCCTCGTGACCGACACCGTGCGCCCCGCGCAGCTCCACGCCAAGGTCAAGGACCGCTTCCCGCACGCACTGGTTGTCCAGCACCGCCCCGCGCAGCCCGTGGGCACCGATCCGTTGCGTGCCGTGACCGCGGCGCACGACCCCGTGGAAGTCAGCGTCCAGTTCGTGACCGACGTCAGCGGCGCCTCACCCTCCACCGCCGAGACCGACGTGCTGCGCCGAGCCTACGAGGCGGCCCTGGCGGGGGAGCGGAGCGCCTGATGAGGATCCACCACCTCCACATCGAGGCCATCGGTCCGTTCCCCGGGCGCCACGACATCGACTTCGACACACTCTCCGCCGGTGGCCTGTTCCTGCTGGAAGGGCCCACGGGTGCCGGTAAGTCCACCCTCATCGACGCGATCACGTACGGGCTCTACGGCACCCTTGGCAAGGCGCTCGACAGCCGGCTCCCGTCCGCGCACGCCCCCTTGGCCGACCCGGTCATCGAGGTGGTGTTCTCCACGAACGCCGGCATCTACAAGACGAGGCGAACGCCGCCATGGGATCGCCCCAAGAAGCGCGGCGACGGCTTCACACCCCAGAACGCCACCGCGAAGCTGTGGAGACTCTCCAGCGTAGAGGACACCATCGGCGAACCCGTGGCCGGCAGCGCCCAGGAGGTGGGGGCCGAGATGCAGAGGATTCTCGGGCTCACCCGCGACCAGTTCATGCAGACCGTGGTTCTCCCGCAGGGCCGGTTCTCCACCTTCCTGCGGGCCAAGCCGGACGAGCGCGCCGCAGTGCTGCGGGACGTCTTCGGCACCGCCATCTACCAGGCAGTGCAGGACCAGTTGGCTGAGATGGCCCGCACCGCCAGGCGTGACATCACCGTCGCCCAGGGCGAGGTGAGTTCGGCCCTGAGGTCTTTCGCCGGTCTCCTCGCCGACGATGACCCCGCCGTCCGAGAACTCTGGGAGGCCGGCTCAGCCCTTGACTCCGACGAGATGACCCGCCTCGCTGACAACGTTCAGGCCGGCCTGGGGCGGCAGTGCGCTGAAGCCGACGGCGTGCTGACGGTGAAACACGCTGAAGAGGTTGCGGCACGGGCTGTCCTTGAAACCCGGAAGGAGTTGCACCGCGCGCTGTTGAGGCGCTCCTCACTCATGGCAGAGAACGCAGGGCTGCTCCAGGAGGGTGAGGGGATCGCCATGGACCGTGACCGTCTCGCCGGGGCGCAGCGTGCAGCCACTGTCGCGGGTGCGCTGCGCTCGCACGCGGCCGCGACCTCCGGCATGGAGCGTGCCTCCCAGGCCGTGACCACGGCGTGCTCAGAAGTCCGGCTTTCCGTGGACGACGACCTCGCCGAGGTCAGCGACATCCCCACCCTGCGTGCCACCATCGACCATGTCACCGGCGAGCGTGGTGGCCTCATGGAGCTGGTGCGCCTCGAGGCAGAGCTCCCGGCGCGGGCCCTCGAACTCGGAAGCGATGAGGCACGGCTCGGTCTCTCACGGGCAGCTCTCGAGGAGAAGCGCGCGCAGCTCGGGAGCCGTCCCGCCGTGCGTGACGGGCTCACGAATGCGCTGGAGGATCTGCGGTACACCGCGACACCGGTGGCAGTGGCCCACCAGGTGATGGAGCAGCGTCGCGCCATCAGGGACGCGGCCCACCGTGCGTCGGCGCTTGCGAAGCAGCTCGCCGAGGCCTTGGCCTCCCTGACCAGGGCTGGGGACGTGGCCAGGACGGCCACCGAGCAGGAGAGCGTCATCCGCCTGCGCTGGATCAACAGCACCGCAGGCTCCCTGGCCGCCGACCTCGAGGACGGGTGCCCCTGCCCTGTGTGCGGCGGGACCGAGCATCCGAGCCCGGCCCCTGAGCTGCCGGGCCACGCCAGCCTCGAGGATGCGGATGCAGCCACGAAGCGACGCCAGCAGGCGGTCTCGGCACTGCAGGAGGCAGACCGTGCGCACGTCCGGCTGGCCGGGGACCTCACTGCGCAACAGGAGGCGGCACGGCACACGGGCCTGCGGGATGCCGACACAGCCCTGGCCGTTGCCGAGGCGGATGTCTGCACCGCGCAGGAAACGGTCCGACTCATCACGATGGCAGAGAAGGCTGTGGTGGAGTTCGACGCCGGGACCGACACCATCAGGGCGGGGGTCGCAGCAGCCGAGACCAGCACGGCCACCACCGCTGAGCGGCTGCGGGGCGAGCGCCAGAGGCTTCACGCCGACGAGGGACGATGCCGTCTCGCCGCCACCGACTGCGGAAGCGTGGCGGTGCGCGTCGAACTGCTGGATGCCCGCCTGGCCCGGGCCAGGCAACTGGTGGGCACCCGGCAGGAGCACCACGACGCCGAGTACCGGCTCACCGACGCCTCAGCCACGCTCGACGAAGCCCTGCGTGACGCCACGTTCTCGGATGCCGACGCCGCACGCGCCGCCCAGATGGGAACCCTCGAGTCCGCCGAACTCCACCAACGCCTCCGTAGGTACGACGCCGATCTCGCCCGCGTCTCCAACGGGCTGGCCGAGGAAGCCGTTGCCAGCCTCACGGGAGACGAGGTGGCCGACGTCCCGGCAGCCGCCGCGGCGCACGACGCGTGCCAACACGCCCTCATGGCTGCCTCGGCCGCCGGAGCCACCGCGGCGGCGGCACTGGAGCAGTGCGATCGCGCCCGGCGCGTACTCGTGAAGGTCCTCGCCCGTCACCAACGGTTGGCCGAGGACGCCGCCCCCGTGGTGCGCATGGGGGAACTGGCCAACGCCGGCGAGGGCAACGTGAAGTCCACCACCTTGTCCACTTTCGTCCTGCTGCGCCGATTCGAGGACGTCGTCGCCGCCGCCAACGACCGTCTCACGGTCATGTCCGATGGTCGCTTTGCCCTTCTCCGGATCGACGAGCGGGAGGGCAGAGCCCGCAGGGCGGGACTCGGGCTGACAGTGCGCGACCACCACACGGAGACCAACCGCGACCCCCACACGCTGTCCGGTGGGGAGACGTTCTACGTCTCCCTGTGCCTGGCGCTGGGGTTGGCTGATGTCGTCACCAGCGAGGCCGGCGGCATCAGTCTGGACACGCTGTTCATCGACGAGGGTTTCGGGTCACTTGATTCTGAGACGCTCGACGGTGTCCTCGGTGAGCTTGCCCACCTCCAGGCCGGGGGGCGCGCCGTCGGGATCGTCAGTCACGTGGCGGAGTTGAAGGCCCGCATCCCCGAGCGTGTGGAGATCACTCGCCGGGCCGACGGGGGTTCCACGTTGGTCGTCAGGGCCTGACGCATCCGCGGGATGCCCGACGTGGGGCGGCTCTCAGGTGAGCCCGGCCTCCACCCACACACTGACCCGATCGTTGTCGGCGTCGATCCGGAGTCCTCGCAACGTGACCGACACCAGGTCCTCCTCCAGGCCCATGGGGGCGGAGAGTTCCCGGTTGATCCGGCCGCGGAAACGGCTGGTTCGATGGGAGGGCGATGGGGCCTTTCTCCTCTGACGGTCCCGGTCGCTGGAACAATGGTGGGAACAGCTGCCGAGGGAGGACGTGCCATGAACAACCTTCTGGACCTCACGTGGAAGATCGCGGTGACGCGCGGCGTACTGGGCATCATCTTCGGCCTCATCCTTGCCGTCTGGCCCACCACCGCACTGGTTTTCGTGCTCCTGTGGGGCATCTTTGTGCTCCTGGACGGTCTCGGCTGGTTCGTCACCGGTTTCTCCAAGGGGCAGAGCCCGGGAAACCGACTCACGGCGATCGCGCTGGGGGTACTGGCCGTGGCGGCGGCCATCTTTGCCATCTCCCGGCCGGGCATGACGGCGGCCGCCCTCATCATCGTCGTGGGTATCTGGCTGATCATCCGCGGCGTCGTTGGTGCCGCCATCGGCATCACCGGCGCCACCGGCGCGCCGCGTGGGTTGGTGTTGCTGGGTGCTGTGCTGGACATCCTGTTGGGTGTCCTGTTCTTCCTCAACCCGTACGGTTCTGCGACGGTGATCGTCGTCCTCATCGCCATCACCATGCTCATCTGGGGTGTGGTCTTCCTCACCCTCGGCTTCCTGCTGCGCAAGGGTGCCAAGGCCCTGCGAGTCGACCCTCGAGGCTTCCCCCAGCCGTGATGCCGCAGGGGAACGGGCGCCTCATCCGCCGCTCGGTGCACTAGTCGCGGGCACTGCGTCGGAGGCGTCCGCCGGAGGGGTGGTGGCGTCCGGGAGATCGACGGCGAGCTCGTCGAGCGCCACCACGATCTGGTTGGCGAACGTGGCGGAACCGTCGCTCGAGCCGCCGAACAGGAGGCCGATGATCCGCAGGTCGAGGTCCAGGACCACCGATCCGGAGTCACCCTGGTCGGAGAACTGGGCGGACTGTGACGCGTCGGTGTCGATGCGTATCTGGCGGCGAAGGGTGCGCATGCCGATGCCGTCGCCGTGGTCGATGCTCAGTGACGCGTCGACGGAGGCCACCATTTCCGAACGTGTGGCCCGTGGTGCGGCCGCGCTTCTTCCTCGTCACGGACACGACGATGCCCATCTCGCCGGTGGGTTCACCACCGGTGACCTTCTCTCCGATGTCGACGCCCACCACACCGGGTCGGGCGAGGAGCTCGTCCTCCATGGCCTCTTTGATGGGGCGGATCTCCGCCCTCCTGTGGTCGTCCTGGCCTGTGATCATGGTGAACTCCTGGAGCGGTGGGAGCGGTCGCATGCGGGGAGTGCGTCGATGGCAGCACCATGGGGGTCCGTCAAGGCGTGCGGAATGCCGTCCACGGAGAGCAGGAACCGACCGTCATCGTGGGTCGTCGTGGTGAACGGATGGGGCAGGTCCACGACGCTCTGCCCCTCGTTGCTGATCCAGTGCCCCTGCAGGTTCGTGACCGTCTCCACGAAGCGTGAGCGGTCCTCGGCCTGAAGATAGACCAGCACCGCGGTGTGGAAGACCACCAGCGTCGCGTCGGCGGGGGCCTCCGAGGCCAGCGCGGGGAGGGCCTCGTTCAGATCGCCGCGCACCAGCCGCGGCGGTCTCATCCTCGCCAGGGCCACGGCCGTGCCCAGCCGCGCGCGCCGGTCCTCCTGACCTGGCCAGACCAGCGTTTCCAGCCATGCGCATTCGTCAGGGCTGGTGACATCCACCGGTGCGAGATCGATCCCTGCCCGCCAGAGGATGTCGGGCATGGCCGGTTCCGGGACGCCGGCTCCCAGGCGGCACGGCAGGATCACATCCGACGGCCCGTCATCCGGGTCCAGGGAAGGGCCGTTGTCGTAGCGATAGGAGTAGAAGTCGGGGAGCAGGCACAACCCGGCCGATGCTCCCACCTCCAGCAGGGCCAGTGGTTGGGGCAGGTTCGCGAGGTAGGGCAGCAGGACGGCGCAGCGGCCTGCCTCGTTGGTCTGGGTTGCCCGAGCCAGAATCGTGCACCGCACCTGTGGCCAGCGCTGGAGGAGGGTTGCGCGGAAGGAGTCGTAGGTGGTGTGGGCGCCGTGCCAGCGCGCCGCCGCAAAGACCAGGTTGGGTTGGCGTTTGGGATGCGGCAGGGTCTCCAGTCGCTGGATGATCTGCTCGTCCAGGCTGACGCGTTGCGCCCAGTCCATGTAGATCGGCGACAGCGACACTGCCTCCCGGGCGGCGAACCGGCTGTAGCTCTCGGCGATGGGTGACTGCCCCAGATGTATGGATGGGTCCACCCAGACCATTGTGCCCCTGCCGTGGGGGCCCGTGGCTACAGTGAGGTCATGTCAGCAGAGCTGCTGGAGATCCACATCGTCGCCGACTCCACGGGGGAATCGGCGGTCCGTATTGCACGGGCGGCTGTCGCACAGTTCCCTGAACACCACTTCACCTTCGTGCGCCACCGCAGGCTCAGCACCGTCGAGGCCATGCTGAAGGTGATTGCGACCCTGCGGGAGCGGGCGGGCAAACCGACGGCGGTGATGTACACGCTCGTCAACAAGGAACTCGCCGACCTCATCGACGGTGCCTGCAAGGAATTGGGCCTGCCCCACGCCGACCTCATGACCGGCCCCATGGTGGCGCTCGAGGAGCTGACCGGCACCCCCGCCGACATGGTGCCCATGCGGCCGGTGGGGGTGGAGGCGGACTACTTCGTGCGGATGTCGGCCATCGACTTCGCCGTCCGCAACGACGACGGGGCGCTTCCTGAGGCGTTTGCCGAATGCGACATCTGTTTGGTGGGGGCGTCTCGATCCGGCAAGACACCGCTGTCCATCTACCTGGGCTACCTCGGATACAAGGTGGTCAACGTCCCGCTGGTCCCGGGGATTGACCCGCCGTCGCAGCTGTTCGAACTGGAGCGGTGGCGCATCGTGGGACTCACCATCGACGCGGAGCGGCTGCTGATGATCCGCAGCCAACGGGTCAAGGGTCTGGGCGGGTTCGGCAACAAGGACGGCTACGCCGACCTGGCCAAGATCTACGACGAGCTCGACGAGGTGGGGCGGATCCAGCGCAAACTCAGCTGTCCCATCCTCGACACCACGGGTGTGGCACTGGAGGAGGCGGCCGCCCGCATCATCGACATGGTCGACACCAGGGCCAAGAAGATGGGACAGCGGCTGCGCAAACCTGCTGGCACCACGTCGTTGAGCCCGCCGCCCGCCTGAGAGGCCACTGCAGGTCAGTCACGAGCTAGTGCGGCAGCGGCAGCGGTCCCGGCGGGCACCAGCGCCGTACGTGCCGCCACGGGCCGGTGAACACGATGAGTTTGCCGACCCGCCCACGGTGGGTGAAAACACAGGGATACGCTGGATCGACCGGGACGAGGAAGTCCTGACAAGTTGAGTCGATCTAGGGAGATACGGCGAACATGAGCGAGCAGCGTTTCATCTATGACCTCTCCGACGGCGACGCCACCATGCGCAACCTGCTGGGCGGCAAGGGCGCGGGCGTTGCGGAGATGGCCCGGGTCGGGGTGCCTGTGCCCGACGCCTTCACGGTCACCACGACGGCGTGCGTCGCCGCCATGGAAAACAACGGCACGTGGCCGGACGGGTTGAAGGAGCAGATCAAGGAGGGCCTGGTGCGGCTGGAGGAGCGCACAGGCAAGAAGCTCGGTGCCAGCCAGAACCCGCTGCTGGTCTCTGTCCGCTCCGGAGCCGTGCATTCCATGCCGGGCATGATGGACACCATCCTCAACCTGGGCATGTCCGACGATTCGGCCAGGGCCATGGCCGAGGAGACAGGGAACGCACGCTTTGCGTGGGACTGCTACCGACGCTTCATCCAGATGTACGGAGAAGTGGTCGAAGGCGTACCCGGCCACGCCTATGAGGATGCCCTCGCGCAGATGAAGTCCGACCGTGGCGTCGAACAGGACACCGATCTGGACGCCGACGACCTCAAGGAACTGGTGGCCACCTTCAAGGAGATCTCCTCCGAGCACCTCGGTGGCGACTGGACCAACGACCCACGAGAGCAGCTGGACCGCGCCATCGACGCCGTGTTCCGCTCGTGGGGCAATCCGCGCGCCGAGGTGTACCGCAGGGCCAACAATATTTCCGCCAAGCTGGGCACCGCCGTCAACATCATGCAGATGGTGTTCGGCAACGGTGGCGACACCTCCGGCACCGGCGTCTGCTTCACCCGCAATCCCTCCACGGGTGAGAAGGCGCTCTACGGCGAGTTCCTCGTGAACGCACAGGGTGAGGACGTCGTGGCGGGCATCCGCACCCCCCGCCCCCTGGAGGAGATGGAGGAGATCCTCCCCGAGGCGTACCACCAGCTCGTCGACACCATGCACAAGATGGAGGACCACTACAAGGACATGCAGGACATGGAGTTCACCATCGAGAATGGCAAACTCTTCCTGCTCCAGACGCGCAACGGCAAGCGCACAGCCGCCGCGGCGTTGAAGGTGGCCTCCGATCTGGTGGATGAGGGCGTGCTCGACAAGCACCAGGCGCTGCTCCGTGTGGAGCCTTCCCAGCTGGACCAGCTCCTCCACCCCGCCATCGACCCGAAGCACGGCCGACGTTCCATCGCCAAGGGCCTCCCGGCATCGCCGGGTGCTGCCGTCGGGGAGGTGGTCTTCGACGCCGACACTGCTGCCGAACGCGGCGCCAAGGGTGAGCCGGTGGTGCTGGTGCGTTTCGAGACCACCCCCGACGACATCCACGGCATCATCGTGGCGCAGGGCATCCTGACCGCCCACGGCGGCATGACGTCGCACGCCGCCGTTGTGGCCCGCGGCATGGGGAAGCCCTGCGTCGCTGGCGCCCAGGGCATCCGCATTGATCCCAAGGGCAAGACGCTCACCATCGGGGACCATGTCTTCAAGGAGGGAGACACCATCACCCTCGACGGCACCACCGGCAACGTCTACGGGGAGGCACTCGAACTGGTGCCGCCGCAGATCAACGCCGACTTCCGACGCATGGTGGCCTGGGCCGACGAGGTGCGGGCCCTGGGGGTGCGGGCCAACGCCGACAACTTCGAAGACGCCACCAAGGCCCGGGAGTTGGGCGCCGAGGGCATCGGGCTGTGCCGCACGGAGCACATGTTCATGGCCGCCGACCGGCTTCCCGCGGTGCGGAAGATGATCCTGGCGGACTCCCCGGAGGAGCGGGCAGCCGCACTCGAGGAGATCCTGCCCATGCAGCAGTCGGACTTCGAGGGCGTCTTCACGGCCATGAAGGGGCTGCCCGTGACGGTGCGTCTGCTGGACCCACCGCTGCATGAGTTCCTGCCGGACCTGACGGAACAATCGCTGAAGGTGCAAAAGCTCGAGTTGGAGGGTGGCGATGCCCAGGAGCTGGGGGCCGCTCGAGCGACGCTCGCCCAGGTCAGGCGACTCCATGAACTGAACCCGATGCTCGGGACGCGAGGCTGCCGGCTGGCAATGCTCTATCCGGAGATCCCGGAGATGCAGACCAGGGCCATCGTGCGGGCCGCCCTGGCGGTGCTGGAGCGGGAGGGCGAGACCGCCGAGATCGAGATCATGATTCCGCTCGTGGCACTCACTGAGGAGTTGAAGGTGCAGCGGGGCATCGTCGAGAAGACGATGGCTGACGAGCTGAAGACGTCGGGCAAGACGCTGGACGTCACCATCGGCACCATGATCGAGCTGCCGAGGGCCGCGCTACTGGCCGACCAGATCGCCGAATACGCCGACTTCTTCAGTTTCGGCACCAACGACCTCACGCAGACCACCATCGGCATCTCCCGCGACGACGCGGAGAACGGCTTCCTCACCAACTACGTGGTGGACCACGTGCTGGAGCGGAACCCGTTCGAGTCCATTGATGTGGAGGGTGTGGGCCAGCTCGTGCGGATGGGGGTGGAGCGGGGACGCAGCCGCAAGCCCAAGCTGAAGACGGGTGTCTGCGGCGAGCACGGCGGCGACCCGGACTCCATCGAGTTCTTCCACTCCGTGGGGTTGAACTACGTGTCCTGCTCCCCGTTCCGTGTGCCGATCGCCCGCTTCGCTGCGGCCAGGGCGGTGCTGAACGAGCGCCGGAACTGAGGGCGGGCCACCTCTGGGGGGTCAGCCCTCGAGCACCAGCTTGCCGACCATGGTGGAGCCCTCCAGTTGACGGTGGGCCTCGCGGAGGGTTTCTGCCGTCACCCCGTGGAGCGTGCGCGTGAGCGTCGTCCGCAGGGTGCCGGCGTCGAACATCTGGGCGGCCGCGTCCAACAGCTCTCGCTGTGCTGTGCTGGTGGGGTCAAACAGGGGACGGGCGAACATCGATTCCCAGTGCCAGGTCTGTGCCTTGGCCTTCAGCGGACCCACGTCGAAGCCCTTGGGCCCGTCGATGGCCACCACCTGACCGTGGACTGGCATGAGGTCGGCGTAGACCTGCTCGTTGCCCGCTGAGAAGGGCGAGAAGATGTGGTCGACGCCAGCAGGCGCCACCGCCATGACCTCCTCGCGAAGGTTGTGATGATTCACCACGTGATGGGCACCCATCGCCAGTGCCCATTCCCGTGACTCGTCACGCGATGCCGTGGCGATGATGGTGACCTGTGTCAGTTGGCGGGCCAGTTGCGTCACCATCGACCCGACGCCTCCCGCGCCGCCCACCACCAGCAGGGTGCCGGAGCTCTCAGATGTGAGCTGCATCCGGTCGAACAGGGTTTCCCAGGCGGTGATGGTCGTCAGGGGAACGGCCGCCGCCTCGGTGAAGCTCAGGGAGGACGGTTTGTGGCCGACGATCCGCTCATCCACCAGGTGGCGCTCAGCGTTGGTTCCGGGGCGGGCGAGGGTTCCGGCGTAGTAGACCTCGTCTCCAACGGCGAAGGCCGTCACCGCGGAACCGGTCTCCACCACCACCCCCGCGGCGTCGTAGCCCAGGATCTTGGGGGCGGTAGCCGTGTCGAAGGCGACCCGCGTCTTCAGGTCGACGGGGTTGACGGACACGGCGCGCACCTCCACGAGGAGATCGTGCTCGCCCGTCGGTCCCAACTCAACCTCCACGTCCGCGAAGGATGACGGGGCGTCGACGTCGCCGGGCTTCAGTGCGGCCACTGCACGCACGGTGCGGGACTGGGTGGTGGCGTCGGGGGTGCTCATGGTGGGTTCCTCCTGTCGTGGTGCCGGGGTCAGCCGTCGATGCGGACGTCACCGGTGTCCACATTGACCTGAACCTCCAGCTTCCATCTGGTGATGCGGCCCCGGACGGCGCCGAGAGCCCTTGTCCCGGGCAGTCTCCCATGTCATGGGCGGGGAAGGGTCGATGGGCTGTTCATTCTCGGTTGTGTCGTCCCGGGCTGGTGGGGGTGGGCTCACGATGCGTTTTTCACGGCGCTTGGCTGCGCTGCATAGTGTGAGGCCATGCCAGCAGCCCCCAGCGTGCCATCACCCCGAATCGACCCCCTCGTCCTGGAGAACCTGTTCGACGGCGAGCCAGACCTCCTGGGGCATGGCGCCGACCTGGACGCCCTGCGCTTCGCCGGCATTCGCAGCGAGAGGGTGGACCTCAAGGGGAGCACCATCTTGGGCTGTGAGTTCGAGGACGTGGTGGCCGACGAGTTCAGCGTCGCAACGTCGCGCCTTTCGGAGACGCGGTTCGCTCGGATGGGGGTGACACTGCTGCGCATGGCGCGCTCGGTGCTGCGGGACGTCGAGTTCGACGGCGGGCGGCTCGGTGCCGTCGAGGCCTACGACCTGCAGGGCAAGGCCGTGCACTTCCGTGGCTGCCGACTCAACTACCTGAACCTGCGGGGATCCAAGCTGGCCGATGTGGCGTTCACGGACTGCCAGATCGACGAACTCGACCTCGGGCAGGCCACCGCGCAACGGGTCCAGTTCGCAGGTACGCGCATCGGGATCCTGTCGCTGCACGGCGGAACATTCACCGACGTCGACCTGAGGGGTGCCGGCCTGGAGGTGGTGAACGGTGCCTCCTCGCTCAGGGGTGCCACGATCTCACCGGAGCAGCTGGTGGGGCTGGGGCCGCAACTGGCGGAGGAAGCAGGGATCCGGGTCGCGTCCACGGCCCTGCTCAACCAGCGGGGTGCGGTGAACCAGCGGTGATGGCGACCGCGGCCATGTTCTCGACTGCTCGGACACGGAGGGCTTCGCCCGACAGGCCCGCCACGTGCGCCGCCGCGGCGGCCAGGGCGTGGCGGAGGCAATCCTCGTCCGACCCGCCGTCGAACAGTCCCCACACCAGGCCCGCGACGAAGGCGTCGCCGGCCATGACCGACTGCACGGGCCCGTCAACAGGGCAGGTCATGGTCACCACCTCGCCATCCCGCAGGAACGACGCGCCCCTCCTGCCCAGCGATACCAGCGGGATCCGGACCCCGGTGGAGGCCAGGAGTCTCAACGCCAACGCGACCTGGGCGTCCGCGGCCGCTGCGGTGACTTCGGGAAGCGCGAGGATCTCCTCGTCGTTCGGCTTGAACGCCAGTACCCCGGTCACCGCCAGGGCCTCCCTGAAGGCGGCACCCTGCGCGTCGACGATGACCCGGGCGCCCTGCTCGAGGGTGTCCCGCGCGAACCCGGCCCAGGTGTCGTCGGGTAATCCCGAGGGTGTGGAGCCGTTGAGTGTCACCACGTCCCCACCCTCGATGTCCTCCAGCAGACGCTGCAGCAATGGCCTCACCGCATCGGGGCCGTCGACGGTGTAGCCGGGCGCCACGAAGTGGGCGGCCACGCGGTGGCCGGACCCGTCGATGAGGGTGAGGTTGTGTCGTGTCGCCCCCGGGACGGCAAGGAGGTGATGGTCCAGCCCCTCGAGCGCGAGCCGCCCGGAGTATGCGGGGAGGTCGCTCTCACCGATGAGGGCGTACGCACGGACCGGTACTCCGAGGGCGTGGGCGGCGCGGGCGCAACTGATGCCCTTGCCCGAGGGCACGGAACGAAATGCCGTGCTGCGCCCCACACCGCCCCACGACAGGTCGTGGACGGTGAAGCAGTCGTCGTACCCGGTGTTGAGGGTGACGGTGCGGAGCGTCGGCACGGCTGGGTCAGGTGCTGCTGGGGGTGTGGGGCAGGTCCTCGCCCGCGGACTGGTCGGGACGGCGGAAGAGGTTCACGGCTGCTGCCACGAGCCCACCCCACACCAGGGCGATGGCGACGATCAACATGATGAGTGCTTCGGGATTCACTTGGTCACCCCCTCGGCGCGTGCGGCGATCTCGTGCTCGTTGTGCTCCTCGTTGAACTCCACCACGGCGTTGCGTCGCCAGGGCAGGAGCGTGAGGACGATGGCAGCGACCACCAGAGCGCCAGCCATGCCCCAGCCGAAGACGCCCAGCATCGACAGCGAGTAGTCACCGCCGCCGTAAGGTTCCTTGATTTTGGAAGCGAACTCGCTGTAGAGGATGTACCCGAGGACAACGGGCACCAGCAGACCCACCACCCACATCCAGAACTTGCCGGCGGGGAAGCTGGAGAAGCGGTCCAGGTGGCGCTGCAACTGCGGCAGCTTCCGGACGATCCACGCGATGGCAATGACCGAGGCGAAGGCGCCGGCCAGGATGCCGAACTTGTTGACGAACTCGTCGGTGATGTCGAGGAAGTACAGCCCCGTGGTGGTGGACAGCAGCGCCAGGGAGATGACGGCCATGGGGATGCCGACCACCGCGACGGCGACGGGCTTCGGGATGCCGATCTTGTCGCGGACGCCTGCGATCACCACCTCCATGATCGACATGAGCGACGTCAGGCCAGCCACCACGAGGGAGCCGAAGAACGCCACTCCCATCAGGGCACCCAGGGGGGCTTCGTTGATGATGGTGGGGAAGGCGACGAAGGCCAGGCCAATCCCTGCGACTGCCACGTCGCTGACGCCGACACCGGCCGAGTTGGCCATGAAGCCGAGGGCGGCGAAGACGCCGATGCCCGCCAGCAGTTCGAAGCTGGAGTTCGCGAATCCGACGACGAGGCCGGAACCTGTGAGGTCGGTCTTGCGCTTCAGGTAGGAGGAGTAGGTGACCATGATGCCGAAGCCGACGGACAGGGAGAAGAAGATCTGCCCGTAGGCGGCCGCCCACACGCGCGGCTCAGTCAGCTTGCTCCAGTCCGGGGTGAACAGGGCGTTGACGCCGTCGAGGGCCCCCGGCAGGAACAGGGACTGGCCCACGAGAATGAGGAACATGACCAGGAGAAGGGGCATGAAGATGAGGTTGGCGAAGGCCAGACCCTTGTTGACACCGAGCGCGACGATGACGAGCGTCACCACCCACACCACGGCCATGGGCAGCAGCAGGCCGGGGACGAAGTCGAAACTGACGGCCGGCTTCTCGGCAAGGTGAAGGAAGTCCCCGTACAGGAATGCCTGTGGGTCATTGCCCCATGCCTTGTCAATGCTGAACCACGTGTACATCGCCGCCCAGGCCACGATGGCGGCGTAGTAGATGGCGATGACGAAGCACACCAGCACCTGCCACCAGCCGAGCACTTCGGTCCAGCCACCGAGCCGCCGCATCGCCAACGGGGCGCTGCCGCGGTAGCGGTGGCCGATGGCGTAGTCGAAGAACAGCAGCGGGATCCCAGCGCTGACGAGGGCCACCAGGTAGGGGATCATGAAGGCGCCGCCGCCTTCGCTGAACGCCACGTAGGGGAAGCGCCAGATATTGCCCAGGCCCACGGCGGAGCCGATGGCGGCCAGGATGAAGTAGTTGCGGGAGTTGAACATCTCCCGTTTGGGTGCCTTGGTGGCGGCCTGTGACATGGGTCCTCCGGCTGTCCTGTGTGGGGCCACGGCGACGTCGTCGGTTCCGGGACTCCCAGCCCGCCAGTGTGCCGGGCTTGCCGAATTCAACCACAGGGGTTCGCCACGGGTGGGAAACACCGTCGATTTCTGGACGCGCCGGAGATGACCCGGGTGCTCGGGTACCGCCTCACTCCTCGAGCGTCGTGAGATCCCCCTCGTCCTGACCGAGCGCACGGGCGCGCAGTACCCGCCGCATGATCTTGCCGGAACGCGTCTTCGGTAGCTTCTCGACGAACTCGATGCGCTCCGGCTTGGCGATGGGGCTGAGGTGCTTCGCGACGTGGTCGCGCAACTCCTGCTCCAGTGCCTGGCTGGGTTCCCGGCCCATGGCCAGCACCACGTACGCGTGGATGGCATTGCCCTTCACCTCGTGCGGCAGGCCGATGGCGGCTGCCTCCACAACTGCGGGATGACCACCCAGCGCCGCCTCAACCTCGGCGTTGCCCAGCCGGTGGCCCGAGACCTTGATGACGTCGTCGGTGCGGCCGATGACCCAGAAGTAGCCGTCCTCGTCACGCTTGGCCGCGTCGCCCGTGAGGTAGCGGCCGGGGAACTTCGCCCAGTAGGTGTCGATGTAGCGCTGCTCGTCCTTGAAGATGGTGCGGAACATGGCCGGCGCGGGGTTCTTCAGCACGAGCAGGCCTTCAGTGCCGTCGGGTACGGGGTGGCCTTCCTCGTCCACGACCTCGGCGTCCTGCCCGAACACGGGACGCCCCGCCGCGCCCGGCTTCAGCGGCATCGACGGCACCGTCGTGATCTGGAACATGCCCGTTTCTGTCTGCCACCAGGTGTCCATGATGGGGCAGCGCCCACCCCCGATGACCTCGTGGAACCAGCGCCACGCCTCGGGGTTGATGGGTTCCCCCACCGAACCCAGTAACCGCAGGGACGACAGGTCGCGCCGTCTGGGCCATGCGTCACCGAACCGCATGAGCGACCGGATGGCGGTCGGCGCCGTGTAGAAGGTGGTGATGCCGTAGTGCTCGATGAGCTGCCACCACCGGTCCGGATGTGGATAGGTGGGGGAGCCCTCGTACATGAAAACGGTGGCTCCCGTCAGCAGTGGGCCGTAGACGAGGTAGGAGTGGCCGGTGACCCATCCGGGATCGGCCGTGCACCACCAGCGGTCGTCCTCCCGGATGTCGAATGTCTGTTGCAAGGAGGTGTGAACGCCCACCATGTAGCCGCCGTGGGTGTGGAGGATCGCTTTGGGGCTGCCCGTGCTGCCGGAGGTGTAGAGCAAATAGAGCGGATGCTCGGCGTCCACCTGCACGGTCGGGCAGTGGCCGCGGGCTATGGGCAGGGCGCACAGGTCGTGGTACCAGTGGTCCCGCTCGGGGTCCATGGAGACGTCCTGGCCAGTGTTGCGCACGACGATGACGTTCTCGACGGTGGCGGAGAAATGGATGCCTTCGTCGACGATGTCCTTCAGCGGAAACACCTTGCCGTTGACCCACGAGCCGTCGGCGGTGATGACGAGCTTGGACTCCGAATCCTGGATGCGGCTCGACAGTGCATCGGAGGAGTACCCGGCGAAGATCAGCGAGTGCACAGCGCCCAGCTTGGCGCAGGCGAGCATCGCAAACACCACCTCGGGGATGCGGGGGAGGTAGATGGTGACCACGTCGCCCTCGCGCACCCCCATGGCGGTCAGCAGGTTCGCGAACTGTTCCACCTCGCGGTTGAGGCTGAAGTAGGAGAACGTCCGCACCTTCGAGGTGTCCTCACCCACCCAGATCAGCGCCAGTTTGTTCTTGCGGGCGCCACGGAGGTGACGGTCCACGCAGTTGGTGACGATGTTGGTGCGACCCCCGACGAACCACTTGAAGAACGGGGCGGCGCTGTCGTCCAGGACGGTGTCCCACGGCCTCGACCACTCCAGTTGGGACGCCTGCTCGGCCCAGTAGGCCTGGGGATCCGCTGTGGCGCTGGCCTCGAGCGCCCGCCAGTCCTGGACCGTCGCACCTTCCAGCACGCTGGGATCGGGATGGTAGACGAGCTTCTCGGGCGTGGACTCCTCGGACATGTGGGCCTCCATGGTCTTCCTCGACTGGTCAGCGTCCGGCGGGCGGCACCTGCGACGCTCCTTCCAGCACAGTAACCCCGCGACTCCCTCAGGTCGAGGGGTCGGGTGCGATGAGCCTCCGACCGTGCGCCGTCGGCGCGGGCTGATCCTGGACTGCCCACTGATGACGCCGTCGGCATTGCGGCGGCACCACCCACGGACGAATCCGGCGACCTTGCCATCGCTTACCCCCGGGACGGCACTTCAACAACCTGACCTAACTGCCGTCAGCCCGGAATCTCGGCTTCCTTCCCGTCAGCGGACGAAGATCGGGACATCCCTGGTGGATCGGGTGCTGTCGAAGGTGTAGCCGTCGGCCTCGAACTGCGTGACCGCCACGGCGGTGCGCACCCTGTTTCTGACGAGCCACGACGCCATGAGTCCGCGCGCCCGCTTCGCGTGGAACGACACGATGCGTGGCCTGCCGTCGGCGTCGCGGTCCTCGAAGCGGGGGCTGATGATGCGGGCGCCCAGACGCTCCGTGTCGACGACGCCGAAGTATTCGTTGGACGCCAGGTTGACAACGACTCCGGTGCCGGGGGACTCCTCGAGGTCTGCCTTCAGCAGGTCTGTGACCCGACTACCCCACCAGTGGTACAGATCCTTGCCGCGCTCCGTTCTCAGCTTGGTGCCCATCTCGAGCCGGTGGGGCTGGATGAGATCGAGAGGTCGCAGCACGCCGTACAGGCCAGAGAGGATGCGGACTGTCTTTTGCGCCTCCGTGAAGTCGCGGGCGTCGAACGCCTTGGCCTGCATGCCCTGATAGACGTCGCCGTTGAAGGCAAGAACGGCCGGCCGGGAGTTCTTCCGGGTGTGCTCGTCCTCGTAGGCGGCGTAGCGGGACGCGTTCAGCGAGGACAGGTCCTCGGAGATGTCCATGAGCCGCTCGATGTCGACAACGGATTTGCCCCGCATGACGGCGATCAACTGCGACGCATCCTCCGCCATGCGTGGCTGGCTCCGCTTGTGCGTGGGAAGACGTGACTCAAAGTCCAGCGACTTGGCGGGGGAGAGCAGGGCGAGCATGGCCCGAGTCTAGGCGACCTGTCCGGTGCGCTCCCTGCCCCCTAGTCAGGGCTGAGCCGGTCAGATCGGCAGCCGTCAGCTACCCTTCTCGCACAGGACAATGGTCGGAAGGAGCGGTGCCGTGGCGGTTTCGCCCAGTGGTGCTCGCGATGCTCTTCGGCCGGGGGACGTGCAGATGTCACTCGTGGATGTGTCGAAGGACTACATTCGCGCACGCATCACCGCCGGCGAGTTCCCACCCGGATTCCGGTTGAAGGAACGCGAGCTCTCCGCGGAGCTCGGGATTTCGCGCATACCGATCCGCGAGGCGGTGCGTGATCTCTCCACCGAGGGTTTCGTCACGCTGCTGCCGCGGCGCGGTGCCGTGGTCAGTGAACTGGTGCCCGAGGACCTCGACGACATCTTCGAAGTGAGGATGGCGCTGGAGGTCACCGAGTGCGGGCTGGCCGCCCAGAGGGCCAGCGGCGAGGAGATCTCCCGCATGCTCGGCCACGTGAGCGCCGCCAATGACGCCGTGGCCCGCGGCGACCGGGATGCGGTCAATGCCGCCAACGGTGACTTCCACGACGTGCTCGTCGAGATGGGGCACAACCCGGTCCTCGCGCAGGTTCTGGAACCGCTGAGGAATCGCATCCAGTGGCTCCTGCGTCAGAACAGGGACGTGGGAGCGATCTGTCGGGAGCACGAGGAGATCGCCGAGGCCATCGCCGACCGAGACGTGGAGCGCGCGCGGCGTCTGGCGGCCGTGCACGTCGAGACGTCGCGACGGGTTGCCACTGAGGTCCTGTTCGGGCAGCAGGAGGAATCGAGCGCCTGACGCGCTGCTGATCGTCTCCTCACTCTGGTTTCAGCCGATGAGGACGTTGGCGAACACCTGCCAGGCCAGCAGACTCTTGGCCACGAGGCTCAGAACGATGTAGGTGCGCTCACCGGTGAGGTAATCCTGCCAACGACCCACCTGCTTGTACTGGAGCCACTGGTTGATGGCGAAGCTGTTGAAGAAGACGAACAGCGACACGATGATTCCGTAGACGAATCCGGGAGGGCCCTCGCCGCCCTTGACCCCCACGTTGACGATGAGGTAGATCGCGGCGGCAAGCCACGGGCCGATGCCGGCGATGCAGCCGAACCAGAACGGTGTCCACCAGGCGCGCTCCCCGCGGTCGGAGCGCCCGTGCCTGCCGTGCATGAGGCCGTTGTTGCCCATCTCCATGAGCCAGCCGAAAAGGATCATCGAGACGTTGGCGATGCCCAGGCCGATGAGGGCTGCGATGTCGGAGATTCCCAGCACCAGGCTGATGAGGATGATCATGAGGGTCGAGGAGAGGCTGTACTCCACCCATCGGAACCTGTTGCGCCCCTTCGACAACTCGTCGATGTAGCGGGTGAATCCCCAGGGCGAGGCGATGATGAAGTGGAACAGCGCGGAGAGGAAGAGGAACGACGCCGTGGTGATCCCGAGCGGTACGTCGAACACGAGGTTCGTGACGCCCTGCGACAGGGGCGTACCGGGCGGGCCGTTCAGGGCGAAGGTGGACACGGGCAGCGTGAAGTCGTTGCTGAGGACCACCATGGCCGAACCCGACGCCAGGTGGAGGACCCCCATGACCACGTTGAAGATTCTGAGCCGCTTCGCGGCGCGGGAGGGGACGTTGACGGTGGTGCTCTGCAGCTCCAGCGGGTAGACGCTCATAGGAGGAGTGTTTCACTCCTCGAACGATCTGGCGGCGGTGGGCGCGAGTTCGGCGCGGACCTCAGGAGGGACGGGCCCATCGGCGACCTGATGTCGTCGACGGGCCCGCTGCACCGGATGAGTCGTGTGGTTGCTCAGGCCTGGGTGTCGTCCGGGACCACGACGGTGCCGGCCTTGCCGTCGATGGCCTCGGTGATGCTGTCCAGGTTGGTGATGATGCCCCTGCCACCGGTGGTCTCGACGAAGCGGCAGATGGCCTCCACCTTGGGCCCCATGGACCCTGGCGGGAACTGGCCGTCAGACAGGTGGCCGCGCATCTCCGTGACCGGGACGACACCGAGCGCCCGCGCCTTGTCGGTGCCCCAGTCGAGCCAGGCGTTGTCGACGTTGGTGGCCAGGACGAGCACCTCGGCGTCGATCTGGTCGGCGAGCAGGACGGAGTTGAGGTCCTTGTCGATGACCGCCTCCACGCCCTTGAGCTCATGCTCACCGACGCGGATGACGGGGATGCCGCCCCCGCCGCCGGCCACCACGAGGAAGCCCGCGTCCAGCAGCGCCGCGATGGCGGGCGCCTCGGCGATCTCCAGCGGCTGCGGGCTGGCCACCACACGACGCCACCCCTGCTCGCCGCTGTCCACGAAGTGCTGCCCGGACAGTCCCAGTCGCGCAGCGATCTCCGCGCCCACGAAACGACCGATGGGCTTGGTGAACTTCGAGAAGGCGGGGTCTTCCGGGTCGACGACGGTGCGCGAGACCACCACGGTGGCGCGGGTGCTGAGGCCGGCCCTGGACAGGGACGCATCGAGGGCGTTGAGCAGGATGAAGCCGATGGAGCCCTGGGTGTTGGCGACGCACCAGTCGAGGGGGACGGGCGACAGCACCGGGCTGGCGATGTCGTTCTTGGACAGGATGTTGCCCACCTGGGGGCCGTTGCCGTGGGACAGCAGGACCTGGTGGCCCTCGGCAACAAGGGCGGCGATCTGCGGCGTCGCAGCTTCGACGGCGGCGATCTGATGGGCAGGCTGGACGGATTCTTTGGGCCCGGTGAGGGCGTTACCGCCGAGGGCCAACACGATTCTCATGTATGTGGTATACCATATGTCGCAGAGTAACTACGGATTGTAAGAGACAAAGAGGTATCGAACATGAGGACAGCTCCCCAGAAGGCCCATGAGTGGCCGAGCCTGGCAGCAACGGCACCGTTGGAGGAGATCGTCGGCGGATTGGCCGGTCGTGACCTGAACGCCACCGACACGGTGGGACGCACCGCCGTCCTCATCGCGGCCAAGGCGCAGCGCCACGACGTGGTGGCTGCACTCATCGAGGCCGGGGCCGACCTCAACGCGCAGGACAACATCTCCCTGAACCCGTTCCTGTGGGGCTGCATCTCCGGTGACCTGGAACTCGTCCGCATGACGGTCGAGGCTGGAACCGACCTCACACTGGTGACCCGCTTCGGCGGAGCCGGGATCCACCCCCCGGCAGAGAAGGGCCACGTGGACGTGGTCCGGTACCTCGCCGAGGAGACTGACGTCAACGTCAACCTCACCAACATCTGCGGGTGGACGCCCCTGCTGGAGGCCATCATCCTCCAGGACGGCGGCCCCGTGCAGCAGGAAATCGTCGCGCTGCTCCTGGACGCCGGCGCCGACCCCACCATGGTTGACCAGTGGGGCGTCAGCCCGCTAGAGCATGCCCGGGACAAGGGCTTCACCGAGATCGCCGACCTCCTCACGGCAGCCCAGGGCTGACGCAATGGGCGGCACGGTGTTGCATACGACGGCGGTGGTGGGCGACCGCGAGGTGCTCGCCAGCCTGCGCAACCCCGTCCAAGGACAGGTCCACTCGGCCTTCCGTTCCGTCATCAACGTCTCCACCGAGCAGCCCGAACTCCTGTGCCTCACCAGCGCCTCCGTGCCGCGGGGGCCACGCTCGCTCCAGTTGGGTCTGGACCGGATGGACCACTACGGCATCGCCTCCGGCGACCGCGTGGTGGGCGACGGCCACACCCTGCGCGTGGGGGAGTCCCTGGTCATCATCCTGGCCGCCACCCCGGCCTGGGAGGACCCCCCGACGTGCGGCACGCCCGACCTTGAGCGGGTCGAGCAACTCGATGCGTTGATGGGGACACCCCACAGCCTGCTGGGCGCCACCGCCTTCGAGAAGGCCGTTGCGCTGCGTGTCAGGGCGGGTATTGCGTCGCTGCGTGGCGGCGTGCTCGCCGGTGACGACGAAGCAACCCACCGCGCCGCCTTCTCCCTCGCCGGACTCGGCATCGGCCTGACCCCCACCGGCGACGACGTCCTCACGGGGGCGGGGTTCGTCGCTGCCCGTCTCGGTGGCCGTCTCGACGTGCTGCACCGTGCCGTCGCCGACGTCGTCGAGGCCGGACCCACCAACGATCTGTCACTGACGGCACTGCGCTGCGCCCTGCGCGGACGTGCAGTCCAACCCCTTGAAGAGCTCTACTCCTGGCTCTGCGGAGCCTCCACCGACGACCCGGACCACCTGGTGGCCGACGTCAAAGCCATCGGTCACACGTCCGGAGCGGACCTCGCACTGGGTCTGCTCACCGCTGTCCGCCTCCACCAAGAAAGTCGGGATTGTTGATGTCCACTCGGACTCTTGTCAAGAAGAACACCTACATCGACTCCGTGTCGTTGATGTCGATCTCCACGAAGGCCAACGCCCTGGACGGTGTCACCAACGCCGTGGCAGCCATGGCAACGCCCATGAACAAGGAGATCCTCACCAACCAGGGACTCATCACCGCGGAGATCCGGGACGCCACCCCCGGCGACCTGGTCCTGATCGTCGTCACCTCTGACGAGGAGTCGGCCGACGCCGCCCTCGAGGGGCTCGTCGCCCTCCTGGACCGCAAGCCTGCCGCGGATTCGCCTGACTCCGTGACGTACCACACCCTCGCCAGCGCGGCCGAGGCCCGTACGGAGGCCAACATGGCGGTCATCTCCGTGAACGGCGCCTTCGCGGCCCGGGAGGCGCACTCCGCCCTCGACAGCGGCCTGAACGTCATGTTGTTCTCCGACAACGTGTCGCTGGATGACGAGATCGCGCTGAAGAACAAGGCCCACGAGAAGGGCCTCCTGATGATGGGTCCCGACTGCGGCACCGCCATCCTGAACGGCATCTCGCTGTGCTTCGCCAACGAGGTCCGCCGAGGCCGCATCGGCATCGTCGGCGCCTCCGGTACCGGCTCGCAGGAGATGAGTGTCCGCATCCACGACTTCGGCGGCGGCATCTCGCAGCTGCTCGGCACCGGTGGCCGCGACCTCAGCAAGGAGGTGGGCGGCATCATGATGCTCGACGGCATCGCCGCCCTCGACGCCGACCCCGGCACCGACGTCATCGTCGTCATCTCCAAGCCCCCCGCAGCCGAGGTTGCCGCCATCGTGCTGGACCGCCTGGCCGCGTCCGACAAGCCGTCGGTGGCCTGCTTCCTGGGTGCCGGCGAAGACATCCGTGCCGCCGCCGAGCAGCGTGGCATCCCCTTCTTCGACCGCACGAAGCCAGCCGCGCTGGAGGCCGTCAAGCTGACCGGCATCCGCGAGGAGGACCTGGACCTGCACTCCCTCAACTGGCCCCTCATCGAGGAGGTCCGCGGCAAGCTGACTCCGGAAGCAAGGTACATCCGCGCCCTCTACTGCGGCGGCACCATCTGCGACGAGGCCATGTTCCTCGCCATGGAGAAGTACGACGACGTGTACTCCAACATCCGCAAGGAGGCCGAGTTCAAGCTGGGTGGCACCGACCCGTCGCGCGCCCACACGTTCCTCGACTTCGGCGAGGACGAGTTCACCAACGGCAAGCCCCACCCCATGATCGACCCCTCCAACCGCATCGCGCGGTTCATGGAGGAGGCGAAGGATCCCGAGGTGGGCGTCATCGTTCTTGACTTCGTGCTGGGCTACGGCTCCAACCCCGACCCCGTCGGCGTCATGATGCCCGCGTTCCGTGAGGCCAAGGCGCTGGCCGCCTCCGAGGGCCGCCACCTGGAGATCCTCGCCTACATCCTGGGCACCGATGCCGACTCCCAGGACATCGACGACCAGGTCGCCAAGCTTGCCGAGGTCGACGTCACGTGGGCGTCCTCCTCCACCAACACGGGCCTGCTTGCCCGCGAATTCGTCTCGAAGGGAGACCTGGCATGAGCCCCATCACCGACCTGTTCAGCCGTCCGCTGTCCGTCATCAGCGTCGGCGCAGCCATGTTCGCCGAGGACATCGCCACGCAGGGTGCACCCGTCACCCACCTCGAGTGGAGCCCGCCCGGTGGTGGCCGGCCGGACATCGTCGCCGCCCTGACGACCCTGTCGCAGCCCGACATCGCCGCGCGCATCGAGGCTGCCAACGCTGAGGCGCTGGAGCGCATCATCGGTTCGCAGCCGGTCCTCGTGGGCTTCGCGCCTGCGCTGGAGGTGGTGCCCGGCATGACGAAGACCACCATCCTGCACGCCGGCCCGCCCATCGAGTACGAGCGCATGGCCGGCGCCATGAAGGGTGCCGTCACCGGCGCCCTGGTCTTCGAGGGCCTTGCGGCTGACATCGAAGAGGCCGACGTCGTCGCCCGCTCCGGCACGATCACGTTCTCCCCGTGCCACGAGCACGACTGCGTGGGCTCGATGGCGGGCGTCACATCCGCGTCGATGTTCATGCACATCGTGGAGAACCGCCCCTACGGCAACCGGGCCTTCACGAACCTGTCGGAGCAGCTCGCCAAGATCCTGCGGATGGGCGCCAACGACCAGAGTGTCATCGACCGCCTGATCTGGATGCGCGACGTGCTCGGCCCCATCCTGCGTGAAGCCATGATCTCCGCCAAGGAGATCGACCTGCGCATGATGCTGGCGCAGGCCCTCCACATGGGTGACGAGGCGCACAACCGCAACAACGCCGGCACCGCACTGCTGATCCAGGCGCTGACTCCCCACATCCTGAACTCGTCGTTCTCGACGAAGGACCAGCAGGACGTCTTCAACTTCGTACTGAGCTCGGAGTACTTCTCCGGGCCCACATGGATGGCCGCATCCAAGGCTGCGCTGGATTCCGCCAAGGGCATCAAGGACTCCACCGTCGTGGTGGCCATGTGCCGCAACGGCGTCGACTTCGGCATCCGCGTGGCCGGCACCGGCGACCAGTGGTTCATCGGGCCTGCACAGTTCGTGGAGGGTCCCCTGTTCGCGGGCTTCACCGTCGCGGACAAGGGCCTGGACATTGGCGACTCGGCCATCACCGAGACCTACGGCATCGGCGGCTTCGCCATGGCCTGCGCCCCCGCCATCGTCCCGCTCGTCGGCGGCACCGTGTCGGAGGCCATCGAGTACTCACGCTCCATGATGCAGATCACCACAGCCACCAACCCCAACCTGACCATCCCGATTCTGGGGTTCAGGGGGGTCGCCACGGGCATTGACGTGCGGAAGGTGGAGGAGACCGGCGTGCTGCCCGTCATCAACACCGCCATCGCACACAAGGAGGCGGGCATCGGCATGATCGGCGCTGGCCTCACCCACCCGCCGCTCGAAGCGTTCCACGAAGCCACGCTCGCGCTGGCTGCCTCTTTCTGACCGACCCAGGTGGGCGCCGACGCTGGCGCCCACCTCCCATCCACAAAGGGTTCCCCCGTCATGGCCACTGCCACAACAGTCAACGCCACCACCTTCACACCTCAGTTCTGGGCAAAGGGGGACTGGGCCGCCTACTTCGGGCTCCTCGTCAACAACCTGACCAACCTGCTCACGATGATTGCCCTCCTGACGGTGGTCGTGGGACTGCCTTCCGAGATGGTCCTGGGGCGGATCGCACCGGCCTTCGGGCTTGCCATCTTCGTGGCCAGCGCCTGGTACACGTTCCTGGCGTACCGGATGGCCAAGTCCACCGGTCGCACCGACGTCACGGTACTGCCGTCCGGGCCCAGCGCGCCGTCGATCTTCGCGGTGACGTTCCTCGTCCTGATGCCCGTCTACCAGACCACCCAGAACGCAGAGTTCGCCCTGGGCATCGGGCTCGTCTGGTGCGTGCTGGAAGCGTCGATCCTCATCGTGGGGTCCTTCGTCGGTGACGCGCTGCGCCGCCTCATCCCCCGCACGGTGCTCCTGTCCTGCCTCGCGGGTCTGGGGCTGCTGCTGTTGGCCATGAACCCGATGCTGCAGGCGTTCTCCGCCCCGGTGGTCGGTTTCGTGGTCCTCACGCTCATCTTCATCAACTGGTTCGGCCGCAAGCCGTTGTTCAAGAAGATCCCCACCGGCCTCCTCCTGCTGATCGCCGGTTCCGGTCTGGCGTGGGCCTTCGGCCTCCAGTCCACGGAGGCGATTTCGACAGCGGTCCAGCAGGCCGGGTTCCAGGTCCCGACGCTTCACGTCACCAACTTCCTGGACGGACTGCCCAACGCGCTGCCGTACCTCGCCTCGGCCCTGCCGCTCGGCCTGGCGAACTATGTCTTCGACCTTGAGAACATCGAGTCGGCACACGCCGCAGGTGACCCCTACAAGACACGTTCGGTGATGCTCGGCAACGGCATCACGTCGCTCATCGGCGCGGCATTCGGCAACCCCTTCCCGGTCACCGTCTACGTCGGACACGTGGGCTGGAAGGCGCTGGGCGCCCGCCTGGGCTACTCCGTGGCCTCCGGTTTCAGCATGCTGATCTTCGGCCTGTTCACACTCGGCGGACTGTTGCTCGCGATCATCCCGATCTCGGCCGTGGCGCCGATCCTCGTCTACATCGGCATCGTCACCGCCAATCAGGTGGTGAGGGAAACGCCACGAGTGGAGGTGCCTGTGATCTTCGTGGCGCTGTTCCCATGGATCGGCAACTGGGCCCTCACGCTGGTCGGCAACGTCTTGAAGGCGGCAGGCACCACTCCGGGGGAGGTGGGATCGGAGGCGCTCACGGCGGCCGGTGTCGAGTGGGAGGGGCTGATACATCTGGGAAACGGTGCCCCACTGGCGTCGCTGATCTGGGGTTGTATCGCCATCTTCGCCATCCGCAACCAGCCCATCGCGGGTGCGGTCACGGCCGTCATCGCGGGACTGATCTCCGGTTTCGGATTCATCCACGCCGCCTCGGTGGGCTGGGGCAACGGCACGACGATGACGGTGATGGTTGCCTACCTGATGGTTGCCGGGGTGTTCCTCCTCAAGTGGCTCACGGATCCGAAGAACCGGGAAGCCGTCGACATGCCCGTGGATGAGGCCCCCGACGAAGTTGTCGTGGAGATTGATTCCGACGACGTCAACGCCGCTGAAGTGGCCGGTACCGGCTCCACCTCTGACCAGGAGACCGCCATCAGGATCTGATGTCGCGTCACCTCTCCTCCCGCTGCGGCGGGCCCGTTCCCCCCCGACGGGCCCGCCGCGGCGGGTTTTTTCACCTCTCGCCCCGTCGTGCATGCGTCGTCGACTGCCAGTGTCTCTGCTCCCGATGAGTGCCGCGACGACCCTTGACAGGTTCCACGTCGGGAATCTACGATTGGGACGTTATGTAAACGTTTACAGTAGGGCGGAGACGACGATGTCACAGGTCCAGAACAATGGTGCACGACGCTGGGGGATGCCGATTCTGGGCGCCACCCTGGCGGTGGCGAGCTGGGGCATGGTGGCCTCCCCGTCGCGAGCAGATGATGTGGTCGAGGGGAGCATCGTGACCAGCAGCATGCCAGCCGCCTCGGCCGGTCTGGCCGTCGACTACAACGTGTACCTGCCGGCTGGCTATGACGCCGGGCAGGAACGCTACCCGAGCCTCTACCTGTTCCACGGGCGGGGCGACACCATGGCGGCATGGCCGCGCGTGAAGTCCACACTCGACGAGATGATTGCCGACGGGGAGATCCCCCCGGTCGTGGTGATCATGCCCGACGCCCCCTGGAGCGAGGGTGGCAGCTACTACGTCGATTCGGACTTCGACGGCGGCGGGGGACTGCCCGCTGGGCAACAGGTGGAAACCGCCATGACCAAGGACCTGGTGACTTACGTGGACACCACGTACCGCACGGTGGCCAGCCGCAACGCCCGCGCCGCCGGTGGATACTCCATGGGCGGCTACGGAGCCCTTCGCTACACCCTTGCCCACCAGGATCTTTACGCAGCAGGCATCATCTTGAGCCCCGCCGTGTACATCCCCACGCCCCCCGCAGACTCGTCGGCGCGCGAGTTCGGCGCCTTCGGCTCCGGGACCTCCGTGTTCGACGAGTCCATCTATGAGCAGAAGAACTATCCAGCCCTCCTCCCCGGTCTTGACCCGGCGACGCCGACGCACCTGTTCATCGCCGTGGGGGACGACGAGTGGATGAACCCCGACCCCGCGGACGCGGACCACGACCTCGACTTCGAAGCTGCCCGGCTCTACAACACCGTGCGGCGGTCGCCGGCCATCACGGCGGAACTCCGAGTCCTCAACGGCGGGCACGACTGGGACGTCTGGGGCCCTGCCTTCCGTGAGGGTGTGGCCGACGTGATGGGTCACGTACGAACCTCCGACCCACAGCCTCTGGAGGGATCCCTGCTCGGCACCGTCGGCGATGACCGCGCCGGCGGAATCGTTCCCGGGGCCAACGGCGGCGAGGTCGTCGCACTCAGCGTCGCGGGCGAGTTCGAGGGTCTCGCGCCCCAGGGTGGTCTTGATGGCGTGGTCGTCTCGCGGGACGCTGACGGCAACACCGTGTGGTCGACGTCCCTGGCGACGTCGGAGAATGACCGCATCTACGGCGTGGAGGCGGGGCCCGGGAACGACCACTACGTGGGCGGCTACACCCGTGGCGACCTCGACGGCGACCACGCCTCGCCCGCGAGTGACGACGGGTTCGCGGCCCGCGTCGCGGGTGATGGGGGACTCACCTGGGTCACCCAGTTCGGTGACCCGTCGGCCGCCGACCGGGTCTACGCCACGGCGCCATCGGTGCAGGGCGGCCTCCTGGTTGCGGGCTACACGAAGGGGAGCCTGTCCGGGCAGCCGAACGCAGGGGACAAGGACGCGTTCCTGGCGCTCATGACCCCGGCAGGAGAGATTGCATGGAGTGACCAACTCGGTGGCACGGGGGAGGACAAGGGGCTGGCTATTGCCCAGGCACCCGACGGCGCCGTCTACGTGGGCGGGTTGGCCTCGGATGCCATGCCCGGAGCCCAGTCCCTTGGCGGACTGGACGGTTGGCTGGCCAAGTACACGTCTGAGGGGGTACGGGAGTGGGTCACGCCGGTCGGTACCTCCGGTGACGACCAGGTCTCCGCGCTGGCGATCACGCCTGACGGCAACGTGGTGGTGGCGGGGTTCACCTCGGGTGCCCTCGGTGAGGCGTCTGCGGGCGGCAACGACGCGTTCCTGCGCAAGGTCAGCCCGGAGGGTGACACGCTCTGGAGCACCCAGGTCGGCAGCCCCGGTGACGACCGCGCCACGGACGTCGCCGTCGACATGACCGGGACGGCCACGCTTGCTGGACACACCGACGGGCGAATCGGCGTCAGCGCGGGGGGCACAGACGTGTTCACCTCCACCATCGACGACTCCGGGCACATCCTCGGTCAGCGTCAGGTGGGCACGTCGGAACGCGACGGCGCCGACACCTACGACGAGGGGAACCTCTACGTGGCGCTCGGGAGCGATGGCGACGTCGTGCTCACGGGGCTCACCTACGGCTCCACCACCACCGCCACCAACAAGGGGGAGGGCGATGTGTTCGTGGTGAGGTTGGGGACCGGCGACGGGCCGGAACCCACGCCGAGCCCAACCCCGAGCACCTCACCCAGCGAGACCCGGAGCCCGACACCCACATCGAGTACGTCCCCGATGCCCTCGCCCAGCCAGACGACGACGATGACCTCGCCGAGCCCTTCGTGGAGCATGAGTGACGGTGCCCCGAGCGGTGGGCAGACGGACCTGTACTCGACGCCAGGGCTGCACCACGTCAATGGTCGGTGGTGGTTCACCCAGTGCGAGGACTACTCCCGCACCATCCGCTGCCGCACCGAGATCTGGGCCACCCAGATGAGCTGGACCGGCGGCAAGCTCATGAAGCAGAACGGCTGGTTCTTCAACAACCTCACCTACCTGCCCCGCATGAAGCGCCAACAATGGGCCGGCAACCCGCTGGGCTTCACCGGTGCGTGGACCTCCGCGGACGGTCGCATGTGGCGCACCGAGTGCGACACCCCGCGCACCGGCGGCAACGGGTGCCGCAGCTCGATCCGGACGCGCACCGTGGTGGCGTCGCAGACACCGGGTGGCGGGTACAGCTACACGATGGAGTGGACGTGGGTGGTCAACAACATCGTTCGCTTCAGGTGAGCCGATCCGCCAGGGCCACGGTTTCCTCGGCGCGCCGCACCATGGCGGCGTCGAGGAACCGGCCGTCGGCCAGCACCACGACGCCGTGACCGGCCGCCGTGGCCCCGGCGATGCTGGCCAGCACCTCCTCGGCCCGTTCCAGCTGTTCGGGTGAGGGGAGGAACGCCTGCTCGATGACGACGAGTTGCTTCGGATGGATCGCGACCCGGCCCACAAAGCCCAGCCGTCGACCATCCCTGCAGGATTGCTCGAGCGCGTGTTGCTCGGCCAGGTTAGTGAAGGCGGACATCGCGGGGGCGCCGAGACCTGCCGCCCGGGCCGCGTTGACCAGCCGGGAACGCGCCCACCCCAGTCCGTCGTCGTCGTCGACGCCGAGGCTCGACTTGAGGTCCGCCTCTCCCAGCCCGATGCTGGCGACGCCTGCCATGGCGATCCGAAAGGCGTGCTCGATGCCGAGTGCCGACTCCAGCAGGGCGTGGATGGCCCGGTCGCCGACCACGTCGGCGACGGTGCGGACGTCCTCGTCCGACTCGACCTTCGGGAGCCGCACCGCCACGCAGCGGTCCAGCCGCGCCACCATGGCCAGGTCCTCGTCGAACCATGTCGTGCCGATGCTGTTGATGCGGACCTGTACCCTCCGGCCCGGGTGCTGGGCCAGCAACGACTCCATCAGTTCCGGCAACCCCTGCCTCGCGTCGCCCTTGCCGCCCGCAGCGACTGCATCCTCCAGGTCGACCAGCACCACATCGGCACGGGACGCGAAAGCCTTGGCCACCAGGGCGGGGCGGTCAGCCGGTGCGTACAAGAGGGTCAGCGCGGGTTTCATATGGATCCTTCGTGGCGCATCAGGGCGACGTCTCGTGGACTGAACCCAAGTTCGGCAAGCACTTCGTCGGTGTTCGCGCCCGGTGCGCGGCCCGTGAAGCGGACCGGGGGGACGCCGTCGGAGAGACGAAACAGTGGGCCCTGCATGGCGACTTCGCCGAGATCGTCGTCCGGGAGCGTGATGATGGTGCCCAGTGCCTCGTACTGGGGGTCGACGGAGATGTCGGCGGCATCGTAGATGGGCGCCACGGCCGCCTGGGCCTCCTCGAACTGCGCCACCACGTCGACGCGGTCCCGCGCCACGATCCACGCACTGACGGCTTCGTCGAGTTCCGAGCCGTGCGCAGCCCTCCCGGCGCCGCTGGCGAACCACGGCTCGTTGATGAAATCGGGTCGTCCCACCAGCGTCATCACCCGTTCCGCGATGGACTGCGCGGAGGTGGACACCGCCACCCATTTCCCGTCCCGGGTGCGGTAGGTGTTGCGCGGCGCGTTGTTGGACGAGCGGTTCCCGGTGCGGGCCGCCACGGTGCCCAACGCCGCCCACCGCGTGATCTGAGGTCCCAGCAGCGCGAGGATCGGCTCGATGATGGCCAGATCGATGACCTGCCCCACCCCCGAGGCGTCGCGGGCATGGACTGCTGTCATCACCGCGTACGCGGTGGCAAGGGAAGCGATACCGTCGGCAAGCCCGAACGGTGGCAGCGTGGGTGGGCCCCCGGGCTCCCCGGTGAGGGCGGCGAACCCGCTCATGGCCTCGGCGAGTGTGCCGAATCCCGGGCGTCGCCGGTAGGGGCCCACCTGCCCGAAACCGGTGACCCGGGCCATGACCAGGCGCGGGTTCCTGGCATGCAGGACATCGGGCCCGAGATCCCACTTCTCGAGGGTGTCGGGACGGAAGTTCTCAATGAGGACGTCGGCCGTCTCGACGAGGCGCAGGAGCACCTCGCGTCCACCACTGGTCGACAGGTCGGCGGTCACGGTGCGCTTGTTGCGTCCGAGCGTCTTCCACCACAGATTGACGCCGTCCTTGCTGGGCCCGTGCCCGCGCGAGGGGTCCGGTCGGCGCGGATGCTCCACCTTGATGACCTCGGCGCCCATGTCCCCCAGATGCATGGCGGCCATGGGCCCGGCGAACAGCGTGGAGAGGTCGAGTACGCGAAGGTCCGCGAGCGGACCTGCAGTCTCCTGCCCGGTCATGTGGGTGCCACCTCGTCCCAGGCCACGCGGAACCCGATCCGGGGGGAGCGGGCCAGTCCGAATCCGGGAAGCAGGAACTTGAACGAGAAGTCCGGCGACTGCGGGCCCGGCTCGACGTACCAGTCAGATCCCTGCGCCGCGTGGGCGCTCCCGCCCTTGAGGATGACGAACCGCGAGCGGCCGTCGCTGTGCTCGGACTCAGTCCAGTTCCACACCTCGGGCCGTGCCCTGCTCCAGCCGGGAAGGTCTGCGGCGAGTTGCCACTCGTCCTCGGTGGGGAGTCTGCCGCCCACCCACGCGGCGTAGGCGCGGGCATCCGAGAGGTTCATCCCGGTCGCCGGGCCCGTGCCGGGAACCGGCGCGAAGCGTTGGGTGCAGCGCGGCGCGTAGCCACTGTGGTGGACGAATGAGTGGAATTCCTCCGCGGTGATCTCCGCGGAGACCCGTACCGCCGTTGCCAGGTGGGCGACCCGCTCGAGAGTGCGCAGGTCGTGCAGACGTGGTGGGAGGGGCTTCCATTCGTTCACGAACGGTGCCTCCGCGTAGATCCCCGTCTCGCGCATGCGGTACCGCACCGTCAGTGGGTGACGCCCCGGGGGCACGAGGACACCGGTCCTGGAGGCCGGGGGCCCCACGGGGAACGCATCCCCGTGGAGTCGCACGGTGTCGCGGTGGGGGAAGGCTGCATCCGGGTCGTGGGGATGTTCAGCCACCGCGGCGGCCGCCGCAGCAATCTCGGGTGGCACGTCGCCGCGGACACGGGCGATGCCACCGATGGAGTGGGCCGGGATGCACACCTCGGCGCGGGCCGGCTGCCCCGTCACCAGGTCCAGGCTGGTGGCGCCCCCATCCCCGCCGGGGACCGCCAGCATGTGGTCGCTGCCGCTCGTGTTGGCCACTGCCAGGAGTCGGGTCCCACCCAGGACGAATTCCCCCGCCACGAGGTGCTCGCCCACGTCGACGAGCGGTGTCCACTCGCCGCGGACCAGGACGTCGGCCAGCGCCCGCTGCCAGGTGACCATGCGCGCAAGGGTGGCGGCGTCGCGCCGGTTCCAGCCGACCCAGGCGGAGAACACGTTCTCCCACACCATGACTCCCGCGCCGTTCAGCCAGGCGGAGATCAGCTCGCCGGAGTGGTCGCGGTGCCAGCGCCGGACGTGGTGCTGCATGTGGCGGCGCTCGAACCAGCGGGCCTTGAGAACCCCGGGAACCGGTGAGTCGGCGAACCACTGCGCCCAGGAGAGGTGATGGTCCGCTATCCGCTCGAGGGCGAGCTTGGACTCGCCCTCCAACACCACGCCGGGTTTGGCCTGCTGCAATGTGTCGACCAGTGCAGGATCGGCCTCACGGAGGGTGTCGAGGAAGATGCCGTCGGCATCCAGGTGGGCCACGAGTGCGGCAAGCTCTGCCCGGTCCTCCCCGGATCGGCGCGTACCCGTGTCCCACGGGTTGTAGTCGACGAACACACGCAGACCCAGGCGGTGGAGTTCCGCCACGAGCTCCACGATGCCCGGCACGTCGCGATACCAGTCCCACTGGTTGCGGTCATCGATACCGATGACGGGGTAGGCGTGCCACAGCACCACGGCGTCGAGGCCGCCGAAGCGCTGGAAGTCCGCCACCAGCTTTTCCGGGGTGAAACTGCCCGCGTCGAAGTCGTACAGGAGTTCGTCCCACAGCCAGACCTGCGCCACCGTGAAGCAGGTGGCGGCCCAGGCGGAGCCGGGACGCTGGTAGAAGGCGTCGTCGTAACCGAGCCGTTTTCTTGCATCGGCGCGCCAGTCGGTGATCCGGGCACGGAAGGCGTGCCACTGCGCCCGGTCGGAGGGCGCGGACAGGATCTTGCCGTCGTCGAGGTCGGCCAGTGGCGCCCCGGGCGCCCACGGGCGAGGCAGGTCGATTTCGCGGGGTACAAGCGGGTTGAAGCTCACAGCACCACCCCCCGCGACAGACGCTGCTGCGCGACGGCGCAGGTGCGCCGGGTGAGGTCGTCGACGGCCTGCATCGGTGAACCCGGGATGGAGGTGGAGATGGATGGGGGACCGTCCGTCTCGAAGGGGGCGATCCACGAGCGGGGCAGGTGCGCCGCGCCCACCATGGCGCCCAGGACGGATCCGACCGTGGCCCCCGTGGAGTCGGTGTCCCAGCCGGTTGCCACCGCCGCGGCGATGCCCGCCCCGAAGTCGAGGGCTGGCCCGCGTGCGGCCCAGCGCAGTGCGAACGCGATGGTGGCGGCATTGTTGCGTGCATGCACCCAGTGCATGCCGGAAAAACGCTCATGCAGCGCATCCAGGCCTGCCTCCAGGCTGGTGGCCCGGGCAGCGGTGGCGTCACCGAAGCGAACATCGGCGGCGAACCGGGAGTGGGACGGGACAACGGCCACACCGGCGGCAAGGACGCTCGACACAGGATCTGGGTCGTCCGCGCGCACCACGACGGCGGCGCTGCACAGTGCAGCAGACCACATGGCGGCGTACACCCCGGCGCGACGATGCGTCAGCCTTGCATCCACCCAGGCCTGGCGGGCTGCGGCCACGGGGCGGCCCGGGTTCACCCACCCGAAGACGTCGGCGCGGATCAGGGCACCGATCCATTCCCGGAAGGGGTTGCGGTGCTCGGCCACCTCATCCGTGGGCCACGCGTCCAGCAGGTTGCGGTAGGCGGCCCGCTCGGCCGTGAACACCCGTCCCGCGGGCAGGTTGTTCAGCCACAGGGTCGCGACGTCGTCGGTGTCGAAGTTCCCGCCCTCGGCCAGGGCCAGTGCGAGGAGTGCGAAGTTCAGGTCGTCGTCCTCGGGGATGCCGGAGATCGTCTCCGCGAGGGATGTCGGGGCGCTGCGCCGATTCCACGGCCATCGGCCGGCAACATCGTCGGGCAACCCGACGGCTGTGAAGTACCCCGTGATGGGCCAGTTCCCCGTGAAACGTGCAATCTCCTCGATGCCCTGGCGCGGGATCTTCTCCACGGGCTTGCCGAGGACGCAGCCCGCGGAGCGGCCCAACCAGCCGCCGCGAACCCGGTCGTCGAAGTCGTCACCCGCGCCCTCGAGCAGGGGCAGCGGATCCGCTGCGGCGAGGATCTCCTCGATGCCCTCGGGCTGCGCAGGATCCTCCACAGCCGGGAGCGCGTCCAGTTCGTCCAGGAGGCGGCGGGCCAGGTGGCGCAGGTCGGAGTGTTCGTCACTGGCCCCCGACACCGCCGGGACCAGGGATCCACCGGCGGACTCCCAGCGCTCGGAGATGGTGGCCAGCGCCGCTGCATCCCGGCCGAAGGCGGTGCTGGCGACCAGTTCGTGCGCGAGCAGGTCCTCCGGGTGGGCCCAGGTCAGCCGGGTCACGCCATCCCCATCCTCTCCAGGGCGCTCAATCGTTGTCGAGCCCGGTCCGCGTCGCGCCGGAGGATCTCGACTGCCACCTCACCCAGCACCTTCCCGGCGGCGTGCAGATCCAGGCGGGACCCCTCGGAGACGCCCGTGACCCATGCGTCAGGCACGCCGTCCAGGCCCTGCAGGGCAGCACAGATGGCCCCCGCCATGACGGCGATCGAATCAGCGTCCCGGCCGTAGTTGATGGCACCCAGGACAGCCTCCCGGTAGTCGCCCCCGGCGGCCAGAACGAAGCCCAGTGCGACGGGTAGTTCCTCGATGGACTTGATGCGCGAGGGACGCCGGGCCTCCATGGACTGGTTGCGGTAGTCGGGGCCCACGGAATCGTAGGGCGCCACCGCGGCGCGCAGTACCTCGTTGAGGTCGTCGCCGGGTTTCGCCTGTCGCGCAGCCGCCACCACGGCCCCAATGGCCGTGCGGGTCCCGTCGTGTGAAAGATCCATGGCGGCCTCGATGACCGACTCGGGTGTGGCGCCCGGCGTCAGTGCTGCAGCGACGGCGCCGGCGAAGACCCCGGCCGCTTCACGACCGTAGGACAGCTGGTGTGCACCGGCCATGTCGATGGCCTCGGCGTAAGCGGCCCACGGATCACCTGCGTTGACCACGCCGACGGGTGCCATGTACATGGCGGCGCCGCAGTTGACGATGTTGCCGACGCCGGCCTCGCGCGGGTCGACGTGTCCGTAGTGCAGGCGCTGGACCAGGTACTTCTCTGCCAGAAACACACGCTGGAGTGGGATGGTCTCCCGCTCCAGCTCCGGGATCCACACCACCTTGCTGATCATCAGTGGCACGAGGCCATCAGCCATGGCGTAGGCGTCAAGGTGGGTGCGCCGTTCCGCGTAGACGTCGATGAGCAGGTTCGTCATGAGGGTGTCGTCCGTGATGTGGCCGTCCCCCTTGTGGTACGGCGCGATGGGGCGGGCCGTGGCCCATTCCCGGTTGTACGGGCCGACGATGCCGGTGACCGGCCCGCCATGGCGTTGCCGGATCTGCTCCGGGGTCCATCCTTCGGTGGCACCACCCAGTGCATCGGCCACGGCCACGCCCACCACAACCGCCTCTGCACGGGCAAGAAATTCTGTGTTCACGCTGATCCTCTCTTCGTCCCCACTGTCACCCACGTCACGGTGGGGAGCGAGTTGCCCCGCTCCCCACCGGTACCCGATCAACGGTTGATCTGTGTCCAACCGTCGGTCAGGGCCTTGCTCAGCCCATCAGCGTCGCTCTGCCCGGCCAGGAACGTCTGGAACGCGGGGGTGGCGACGGTGTCCTTCCACTGTGTGTAGTTGGGCACCTTCATGAAGGGAGCAGCCTCCAGGTGATCACCGGAGGCGAGGATTTCGGTCCACCCGTCCTTGCCGCCCGTCTGCTCGGCGATCAGGTCCCGCGCAGCCTTGGATGCTGGGATGAGGGCGTCGGCAGTGTTCAGAGCGGCCAGGTTCTCCGCGCTGGCGAAGTAGTTCACGAAGGCGGCGGACTGCTCCACACTCTTGGAATCGATGTTCACCGACAGGGTCTGCGGGTTCGCGGACTGCGCCGCTGACTTCGTTCCTTCAAGGGCGGGCAACACCGCCCACTCAAAGCCCTCGGGGGCGTCCTTGGCGATGTTGGCCGCCTGGTAGGACCCCTGCACCGTCATGGCGTACTTGCCTGCGTAGAACCCTGCCAGGACGTCGCCGCCGGACTGGGTCAGCGTCGAGGGTTCGAGGGACTTGTCCTCAGTGTTCATCGCCATGATCTCGTTGGGGAGCTTGAGTTCCCCGTCACCGATCACCACCTTGGCGGTGTCCCCTTCACCGTCGAAGTAGACGCCACCGTTGCCCAGACCCAGCGACATGAAGGTGGCGGTGGGGGACTTGAGGCCCCACCCCAGACCGAACTGGCCGCCGGTGGTGGCCTGCTTGGCCATGGCCCGGAAGTCGTCCCACTTGAGGGTGTCGCCGGTGGGCACGGTGATTCCGGCGCTCTTCAGCATCTTCGTGTTGGCGAACACCATGTAGGACTGCAGTTCAGTGGGGACAGCGATGATCTGGTCGTTCACCGTGACGGAGTCCCAGATGCCCTGGTTGACGTCGGACTTCATGTCCTCCGAGATGTAGGGGGTCATGTCGGCCAGGTACCCGTCGAGAGCGAACGGGATGACGGAGGCCGCCTCGTAATGGATGATGTCCGGCGCGGCGCCACCGGCGAACTGGGTGACGAGTTTGTCGTAGACCCCGTCCCAACCGGCCGGCACGATCTTCACCTGCACCATCGGGTTCTCGGCGTTCCACTTCTTGACCACTGCCTCCGTGGCCGCGATGGCGCCGGGCTGGTCGGACAGCGACTGGAACGTCAGGTCCACCTTCTCCGCGGGAGGCGCGGCCGACGACACGGCCTCCCCGGGCGACGCCTCCGGTGTGGTCGAACCACCGGTGGAGGTGCAGGCGGTGAGTGCCAGGGCACCCACCCCCACGAGCGCCAGCAACTGTGATGTGCGCTTGTTCATGGTTGTTTCCTTTCGATTGGCGGGCGTTAGCCCTTGACTGCTCCGGCGAGCAGCCCACCTGTGAGTTTGCGTTGCATGAATCCGAAGAAGACCAGGCTGGGGATGGCGGCCATGACTGCGCCGGCCGCCAACGGCCCGAGGGCCACCTTGCCTTCACCGCCCACGAACATCTTGAGCGTGATGGGGAGTGTGTAGTTGTCGGGCGTCTGGATGAGGACGAGCGCGAAGAAGAACTCGTTCCAGGAGGACACGAACGCGAACATGGCCGTGGCCACGATTCCCGGCATCAGGAGCGGGAACACGATCTCTCGCAGCACTTTGAAGCGGCTGGCGCCATCCATCGCCCCTGCCTCCTCCAGATCCTTGGGGATGGCGGCCACGTAGCCCTGGAGCATCCAGAGGGCGAAGGGCATGGTGTAGGTGGTGTAGACGAGAATCAGGCCCAGCAGGGAGTCGACGAGATTCAGGTTCTTCAGGATGATGAACAGCGGGATGATGATGAGGATCACCGGGAAGACCTGGCTCGTCAGGATCCAGCCCACTCCCAGGGTGCGGAGCTTGCCCTTGAACCTGGCGAGGGCGTAGGCCGCGGGGATGGAGACCACGATGACCAGGATGGTCGTGGTCACGGCGACGATGGTGGAGTTCAATCCCGAGCGGACCAGGCCCTGTTTGGCGAGCGCCTCGGGGAAGTTCGCCAGGTGCCAGTCCGTCGGGATGAGGTTGACCCGCAGCGAGTTGAGCTCGGCCGAGGACTTGAAGGCCGCGGAGATCAGCCACAGGAGCGGGAACCCCAGGAAGATCAGGTAAGCCAGTAGTAGGAGATATTGTCCGGGTTTCGTGAAACGTCCCATCAGTCCTTGTCCTTCCTGAACTGGGACCACAAGTAGAAGCTCATGAGGATGAGCACGAAGACCACGAGCACCAACCCCATGGCCGCTGCGTAGCCGAGGTGCTTGCTCTTGAACGCTTCGAGGTAGGTGAACAGCATGGGCAGCATGGTCCTGCCGCCGGGCCCGCCCTCGGTCATGACGTAGACGAGGCCGAACGAGTTGAAGTTCCAGATGAAGTTCAGGCTGGTGATGGCCGCGACGATGGGACGCAGGCTGGGAATGGAGATCTTCCAGAACCGGTTCCAGGCGTTGGCGCCGTCCACCTGAGCCGCCTCGTGCAGTTCCATGGGGACCTGCTGCAGACCGGCGAGCAGGGTGATGGTGGTCTGCGGCATGCCCACCCAGACACCCACCACGATGACGGCCGGCAGGGCGGTGTCGAAGTTGGCGAGCCAGTCGGTGTTCGTGGGTCCGCCGAAGGCACTGACGATGGCGTTCAGCGGCCCGGTCTGCCGGTAGATCAACTTCCACATGATGGCCACGACCACCGGGGGCATCGCCCAGGGGACCAGGGCCAGGACACGGGTGAATCCCTTGAGCCGGAGGTCGGCGTTGAGCAGCAGTGCCAACCCCATGCCCGCGACCAGTTGGAGCACGGTCACGGAGATGGACCACACCAGGCCGATCCGGAACGACTCCCAGAACATCGTGTCGCCGACGAGGCGGGCGAAGTTGTCGAAGGCCACGAAGTTGGACTCCACGTTGCGTCGCAGGGTCGCATCCGTGAACGCCAGCACGATCCCGTTGATGAGCGGGAAGACGCTGAAGATGAGAATGGGCAGGGTGGCGGGGATGACGAGCGCGATGGCCTCGCGCCGCTCGGTCCTGGCGATGGTTGTCGTTTTCTTGCGTGTGGTCACCGGAGGTCTGACAGCGGTGTCAGTCACGGGTTCCTCCTTGGGGTCGGGGAGCGCTGGACGCACGAATGGTGAGCGAGGGATGGATGGTGAGGCGGCTCACGGGAGCCCCCGGATGGGCGATGCGGTGCATGAGCAGTTCCGCAGCGCGGGTGGCCCGCTCGGCCGAGCCGAGGTTCACCGACGTCAGCGGGGGATTGAACGCCTCGGCGAGGTAGGTGTCGTCCATGCCCACCAGGGCCACGTCCTGGCCAACGCGCAGGCCGGCGTCGAGGAGGGCATGGGTGGCTCCGATGGCCAGCAGGTCATTGGCGGCGACGATGGCGTCGAAGGGGCGGGTTCCGGGGCGCGCACCCGCGAGCTCCGTGCCCAGGGCGTCTCGCGCAGCCGCGACGGTGAAGTCGTCCGCGTCCACGAGGAGCCTGTCAGCGGCAGGAACGCCGTGGGCATCCATGGCGGCCATGTAGGCCGTGTGCCTGGCCATGCCGGGTGTGGTCTCTCGTGGTCCGTTGATGAACCCGATGTGGCGCCTGCCTGACGCGCGGAGGTGCTCCACCGCCTGGGCGATGCCATCAGCCGAGTTGGCGCGGACGGAGTCCAGTTCCAGATCCTCCGGGATTGAGCCGATGATCGCTATGGGGTAGCGCGAGGCTCTCAGTGCCGCAAGTACGTCGTCGTTCACCTGGATGGGGCTGATCACCAGACCGTCCGCGAACCCGCGGTCCAGGCTCCTGATGACGTCCAGGATGCCTGCCGGCTCAAGACCCGTCGAGGAGACCAGCAGCCGGTATCCGAGTGGGCGGGTGGCCTGTTCCACGGCACGCATCATCTCGACGTAGACGGGGTTGCCGATGTCGGCCACGGCGAAGAGCAACTGGAAGGTGGCGCCCATCTTCAGTGCCCGGGCGTTGGCGTCCGGTACGTACCCGAGGTCGGCGGCTGCCTGCTGGACGGCGCGCACTGTTTCGGGGCTGGCGACGAGGCCGTTGATGGCGCGGGAGGCGCTGGCGATGGAGACGCCGGCACGCCGTGCCACCTGCGTCAGCGTTGCTCGTGCCGTCATTGGCTGGACCCCGATTCCCTCGTTGGAAACGTTTACACCTGTCGCACCAGCATGGTGGACGGCCCACCTTCTGTCAAGGGAAATCTCGAGGCTTCTTCCCGGCCCCGGTGGCGGCCGTGATCTTCGTGTCCGGTGCACTGCGTCGCCTCCAGGGGTGGGGCGCCGATTGGACACGGGCGTGAAAGAATTGCCGCAGGAGACGACTCGGTGAGGGTGATGGCATGACGACGGTTCTGATCTACTTGGTCGTGGTGTTCGCTGCCGGTCTGCTGGCCATCGGCATCCGACTCCCACCGCTCGTGGGGTTTCTGGCTGCCGGGTTCGTGCTGAACGGACTGGGCGTGCCGGAGATCGGCGGCCTCGGGTTCTTGGCCGACCTGGGCGTCACCCTCATGCTGTTCGCCATCGGGTTGAAGCTGAACGTCCGGACCCTGTTGGGCAGGGAGGTGTGGCTCACCGCCACGGCACACATGGCAGGGTCGGTCGTGGTGGGTGCCGCGTTCCTGGGGCTGCTGTCCCTCCTCGGTGTGTTCGCCGTCGGAAGCCTGCCCATCCTCGGCGTGCTCGCATTCGCGCTGTCGTTCTCCAGCACGGTGTTCGTCATCAAGATCCTCCAGGACCGCGGCGACGAGCAGGCGCTGTACGGGCGGATCGCCATCGGCGTGCTGATCATGCAGGACATCGCCGCCGTGGTCTTCCTGTCTGTGTCCCGGGGTACACCCCCCAGCCCGTTGGCCCTGGGACTCGTCATCCTCATCCCTCTGCTGTGGTGGTTCTTCAAGCGGTTCCACCGGTTGGGTCGGGCGGAGATGCAGGCGCTGTTCGGCATCTTCATGGCGCTGGTGCCCGGGTATGCACTTTTCGAGTACGTGGGGCTGGAGGGCACCCTCGGGGCACTGGTCATGGGCATGGTGCTGGCGTCGCATCCCGGTGCGGACCAGCTCTCCCACAGCCTGTTCACGCTGAAGGAACTCCTTCTCATCGGGTTCTTCGTCAACATCGGTTTCACGGGCCTGCCGGACGCCCAGAACATCATCATCGGGCTGCTGCTACTCCTGCTGTTGCCGCTGCAGGGCATCGGCTACTGGGTCCTGTTGTGGGCCCAGGGGATGCGCCACCGCACGAGCCTGTTGGCCGGCCTCCTGTTGTCCAACTACTCGGAGTTCGGGCTCATCGTCGCGGCCACGGGCGTCACGGCGGGATGGCTGCCGACGCACTGGCTCGTCAGCATCGCCATTGCCGTCGCGGGCAGCTTCGTTGTCTCCGCCATCGCGAACCCGCGCCGGACCTCCGCACTGTCGCAGTTCGCCAGCCGCATTCCGCCGCGCCCACCCGAGAAGCTGCACCACCACGACCGACCCATCCCCATCGGCAACGCCCGGGCGCTGGTGCTGGGCATGGGCAGGGTGGGGAGGGCCACCTACGACCGGCTCGTAGATGAGTACGGCATCAACACCCTCGGTGTGGAACACGACCCCGACCGTGTGGAGCACCTGCTGAGCGAAGGCGTGTCCGTGATCGAGGGTGACGCCACCGACACCGACTTCTGGGACCGGGTGGTGCGCAACGGAAAGATTGAGGTGATCGTCCTGGCCATGCCGTCGCAGCTCGCCAACATCGACGCCCTGCAGGAACTGCGGGAGAGGAAGTTCACGGGAACGGTCGCGGCCGTGGCGCTGTACGTGGACGACGTCGAGGAACTCTACGAACGCGGCATCGACGTGGTGGTCCACATGTACGGCGGCGCGGGACGCGACCTCGCGGACCAGAGCATGGACGCACGGGCCGAACGGGGCCTGTGAGCCACGCTCCACCATCCACACCCTTGCCGCGACGCTCCACACGCACACAGATGGGTGTGATCCCGGGTTCCACGGGGACGTGGTCCCACATCGTCCGCTAACCGGGGAACCCCGCCTCGCGTGAGACGGCCCCGCCGGGTGTCAGGAGGTGACGTCGGCTGTGGTGAAGCGTCCCCACGCCAGCGAGAGGAAGATCGCGACCCATCCCAGCTGGACGAGCATCCCGCTGCCGAGGACACTCCAGTTCACCTCGACGCGAAGGAATTCGGCGAAGTCGAACCAGTGGTGTGTCAGCAGGTACGGGTGGATCGCGGCGAGCTGGGGGAGTGTGTCCAGCACCGAGGACACGACGGCGACGATGGTGGTGGCCGCCATGGCGCCCACGGGGACCTCCGTCAGGGTGGAGAAGAACAGTCCCACGGCCACCAACCCGGTCAGGGAGAGCGCCACGTAGAGCGCAACGCCGAACATGCGTCCCATGCCTTCTGCCAACCCCACCGTGGAACCGGACAGGAGAGTCATGTCCGTGAGGCCGAAGAAGGCCCCGCCCGAGGCGAGGGCCACCGCCGCGATCAGCAGGACCGCGGCCATGGCGAAGGCGAGGGACGCGAGTGCCTTGGACGCCAGCAGCCGGCTGCGGGAGGAGGGCAGGGTGAGGAGGTACCGCAGCGTTCCGGTTTGGGCCTCACCCGCGATGGCGTCGCCGGCCGTGATCCCGACGGTGAGCGGGAGGAGGAATGGCAGGCACAGGAACAATGCGGCGATCACCAGGAACAACCCGTTGCCGGTCACCCGACCGATGAACCCGGGACCCTGCCCGGCCATCCCGGAGTTCTGTGCCACGAAGAGAACGATGGCCAACAACAGCGGCACAGCCGCAAGTCCTGCCAGCAGGGCGATGGTGCGCGGCCTGCCGAAGAGGAGGCGGAGGTCGCTGCGCAACTGTCGCCCGAAGGAGCCCCTAGCGTGCGACATCGAAGCCCTCCCCGGTCAGTTCCACGAACAACTGTTCGAGGCTTCGACGGCGAACATCGAGCCCCACGAGGTCCACGCCAGCGCGGACCAGTGCTGCCGAAACACTCTCGGGAGGTGTTTCCCCGAGGCGGGCGTGCAACTCGACGCCGTCGACCCGTACGTCCAGCAGACCGAGGGCTTCCAGCACCTGTGCAGCTTCGGCGACGTGGTCCGGCGTGGTCGTGACGGCGACGCGGACGTCGTCGTCGGATTCCAGAGCCTCGCGTTCGGCCTGCGCGAGGAGTTTGCCCCTGCCCATGATCCCGATGTGCGAGCAGACCTGCTCGATCTCGGAGAGCAGGTGCGAGGACACCATGACGGTGGTGCCCTCTGCGGAGAGTTCCCGGATCAGGTGGCGCACCTCGCGGGTTCCCTGCGGATCGAGTCCGTTGGTGGGCTCGTCCAGGACGAGGAGTTCCCTGGGCCGCAGCAGTGCCGCCGCCAATCCGAGCCGCTGCTTCATGCCGAGCGAGTACTGCCGGTAGGGCTTCTTCGCCGCCGCCGTGAGTCCGACGCGCTCCAGGGCGGTGTCGATGCGGGTGCGGGACGTGCCCGCCTCGGCGGTGGCGTCGCACGCGTCCAGCCGCACCAGGTTGGCACGGCCGCTGAGGTAGGGGTGGAAGGCCGGGCCCTCCACGAGCGCGCCCACGCGGGGCAGGACACTGCCGCCCTCCTTCGGCATGGGCTCGTCAAGGAGCCAGGCGGCTCCCGCCGTGGGCCTCACCAACCCCAGAAGCATCCGGATGGTGGTGGTCTTGCCGGACCCGTTGGGGCCGAGAAATCCGTAGACGGCGCCGCGTGGCACCACGAGGTCGATCCCGTCCACGGCCACCTGGCCGGAACGGAATCGCTTCGTGAGGCCCTCTGTGCGAATTGCCGGCGCGCTCACGCCATCGCGCGGAGGGTCTCGGCGGGTACGGCGCCCACGAGGACGCGCCCGTCGTTGGTCACCAGGATGCTGAGCAGGGTGGTGCTCAGCAGGCGACCCTCGGGGACCTTGGTGGTCAACTGGTCGTAGAGCACGCCCATGTCCATCCCGGATCCGTCGGAGTGCTCGGGGACGAACTCCTCGAGCATCTTCTGCGCTTCTTCGGAGCCGATGATGCGCTCGCCGGATCCGGTCATGGCCGACGGGTCCTTGGCCAGCAACGCGGCGACGTCGAGGTCCTTGAACTCGACGACGGTCCCCCAGCCGGTTCCCGTCACGACGGGCATCTCATGGGCGGAGCCGGATCCCTTGACGGCCCCGTCGTTCTGGGGCAGCGGGACGACGACCTCGCGCTCGGTGACGCCGGCCGGTGCGGTGAACCCGAACACGGACTCGCTCGGCATGCCGAAGGTGACGTCTGTGAAAGACACCTCGACGGCGGGCGCCGTGTCGTCCTGCGTGCTCCAGGTCTGGACTCGGAGCGGGATCTTGGTCTCGCCGTCGATGGAGAGCACGATGCGCTTCACAAGGGTCTTGTCTGTGGTGGGGGTCACGATGAGCTGGTAGACCTCACGGCCTGCGACGGTGCTCTGTGAGTCGACTCGCACGGTGGAGAATTCCCCCACCCTTGCCAGTGCCTCGGTGGCGGCCTCCTGGGGGGTGGGAAGCTCGGCCTGCTTCTTCGTTGCCTCGACGCGCGCTTGCTCGCCCATCGTCTTGAGGCGTGCAAGGTCGGCGTCGCTGAAGGAATAGTGGACAGCCTCGTCGTTGGAGCTCGAGTACGTCCAGGCTTCGGGGCCGTCGTTGACCACGGAGTACTCGGACATCGTCCCCAGCAGGGCAACGCGGGAGCGGTCGACGCCGTCGGTCCAGACGCGCATGGTGGAACTGCCGCCCAGCAGGGAGATGGGGTCGGCGCCGGTGGCCTCGGTGAACAGCATGTCGGGGAGGCCGAGGCGGGCCGTGTGGACGACCGTGCCGGACATCGCCTGCGGCTTGGCGTCCAGGACCTGGGTCACCAGCTGGTCGGCGGTGACGTCGGGCAGGTCGTTGGAGTCACCGGAGGCGAACAGTGGCTGCGAGAGCAGGGAGACAGCCACTGCGCTGGTCACGGCGATCGGGACCACCCAGGGGGAGCGGAGGAAGTTGCGGCGTGCGGGCGCAGTGCTGGTCATGGGCCCCACGGTAGTCGAGGGGTCCTGTGAGGAGCCTGAGAGCTCGTCGTGTGGGGTGATCAGCGCTGGGAGCCGCTGGCATGATGGGGAAATGCGTGTACTGGTGGTCGATGACGAGCGTGGCCTGACCCGCACACTCCAGCGGGGCCTCGCAGCCGAGGGGTTCGCCGTCGACCTCGCCCACGACGGCGAATCGGGTCTGTCCCTGGCCACCCACGGCGACTACGACGCGATGGTGCTGGACATCATGCTGCCCCGTCGCAACGGCTACGACGTCGTGGCGGAGATGCGGAAGCGGGGGGTGTGGACGCCCGTGATCATGCTGAGCGCCAAGGACGGTGAGTACGACGTTGCCGACGCCCTCGATCTGGGTGCCGACGACTACCTCACCAAGCCGTTCTCCTTCGTCGTCCTCGTGGCGAGGTTGCGGGCACTTGTCCGCCGCCCCGCCGAGGCCCGTCCGGCCGTGCTCACCGTGGGCGGCCTCGAACTCGACCCCTCCACGCGCATCGTCAGCCGCGATGGCGTCGCCGTGGCCCTCACCACCCGCGAGGTGGCGCTGCTGGAGTACCTGATGCGGCACGCAAGTCGCGTCATCGGGAAGGTCGAATTGCTGGACCACGTTTGGGACGGGGCAGGCGAGGACCTCAACGTGGTGGAGGTGTACGTGGGTTACCTGCGCCGCAAACTCGGGCGCGACGTCGTGGCCACGGTCCGCGGCGCCGGCTACCGCGTGCTGGGATGAGCGCACCGGGGCGGCGGTGGGGAGGACTCTCGCTGAGGCTCCGCCTCACGTTGGTGACAGCGGGGCTCCTCTGTCTGGGGCTCATACTGGGCGCCGTCGCGCTCACGGCCGTGGTATCGGCCAGCCGGATCTCGGTCCTCGACGAGGTGGCGCTCGAGCGGGCCAGCACCGTTGCACGGCTCGCCGAGGAGGACAGACTTCCCGAGCCGCTCCCCGTGGCGGAACCGGGCGAGATCGCGCAGGTTCTCGACGGCACGGGCCTGGTGGTGGAGAGCTCCGCCAACGCCAGCCGCACGCTCCCCCTGCTGGCGGCGGACCAGGTCGCCCGGCTGCGTGGCGACGGTCCCGCGACGCTGGCGACCGCCTATGACGACCAGGCGCGCCTCGTGGCGCGTGCAGCAACGTGGCGTGGGCAGCAGGTCACCGTCGTGGTGTCCTTGCCGTTGCGTGACGTCGAGGGTGTGCTGCACGCCCTCCGGGTGTCGCTCGTCGGCGTCGTGCCCACGCTCACTGTCCTGCTGGCACTGGTCATCTGGCTGGCGTTGGGTCGCGCACTGGCACCTGTGGAGCAGTTGCGGAAAGCGGCTGCCAGCGTGGCCCGCGAAGGTGGCCCCGGTGCACTGCCCGTGCCTAACGCCGACGACGAGTTGGGGGCGCTCGCCCGGACACTGAACGAGATGCTGGACCGTCTGGAGCGCGCAGCAGTCCGGCAGCGCAGCTTCGTCGAGGATGCTGCTCACGAACTGCGGTCCCCGATCTCCGTGCTGCGGGCCACCGTGGAGGTGGCGCGCTCCCACCCGGATGCGCTGTCCACGGCAGAACTGGCCGCCGATCTGGAGCCCGAGGTGCTGCGGATGCAGTCGCTCGTGGACGACCTCCTCCTGCTGGCCAGGCTGGGCGCCGCACCCGTCCAACGCATCCCCCAGGATCTGGGAACCATCGTGGGCGACGGCGTCAGTGCCGCCCGGGCCGGGGTGTCCGTGGAGGTGCGGGGGAACGGCGTCGCGTACGCGGATCCCTCCTCCATAGGACGCGTGGTGCGCAACCTGGTGGACAACGCCACCCGGCATGCCCTCACCCGGGTGCGGGTGACGATCTCGGACGGGCGCGTCGTCGTGGAGGACGACGGGGCGGGTATCGCCGAGCAGGATCGCGAACGGGTGTTCGAACGGTTCGTGCGCCTCGAGGAGGCGCGGGACAGGGAGGCGGGTGGCAGCGGGCTGGGTCTTGCCATCGTGCGGGAAATCGCCCGCGACCATGGGGGCGACGTGGTGCTGGGGGAGTCAGACCTGGGTGGACTGTCTGCGACTCTGGTGCTCCCCGTGGAGGGGCCGCGTGGCGTCGGGCAGCCCGCGCTCAGGGTGTGAGCAGGCTGGCCCAGCGCCAGTTGAGGTGGTGCGACATCAGTTCCTGAGCATGGGTGGTCTCGCCGTTCCGGATCCCGGCCAGGATGCCGGCGTGCTGCTCGATCACCATCTGGCGGAAGACCTGCAGGTCCATGTCCTGGGCGGCGGCTCCGCGGACGTCGCGGGCGATGGATTCCCGGACCGCGATGGTCAGCGCCCGGATCAAATGGTTGCCGGAGATCTGGGCGATGGCCGCATGGAACTCTGTGTCCAGTTCGTTGAATCGCCGCAGGGGGGTTGCCGGCCGGGACATTTCGTCGAGGATCACCTGGATGCCGTCGTAGTCCGCCTCCGTGCCCTGGGCGATCGCGGCCGCGATGTTCTGCTGCTCGAGCAGGACGCGGGTGGACAGCACGTCCGCGGGCGAGAACAGCTCGAGTGCCACATGCAGCCGCAGCAGGTTGGTGATGGCCCAGCCGTGCTCACCGGAGATCCGGGTCCCCCCAGTGCTTCCAGCGCCCACGGTCGACTCGATGATTCCCTGTGCCTGGAGTGTGCGCATGGCCTCGCGCACAGCCGTACGGCTGACGCCGAGATCGAGGGCCAGGACCCGTTCGGCAGGCAGCAGCGAACCGACACGCAGGTGGCCGTTGAAAATTTCGTCCTCCACGTGGTGGAGCACGACTTCAAATGCTTTCACCGCACGATTCTAGTCGTCCCCGCACGGTAATCCGGACCCCTCTGCGGCGTGGTGCCGGCGTGTGTGCCAGAATGGTCCTACCAATGGCGACGACGGCGTCGCCCATTTCAGGAACGATGGAGTTACTGATGGAGTTTCAACCGGAACTTGCCCCACTCGGCGGTTTGACCGTGTCAGCGCTGGTCGCTCTCCTGCCCCTGGTCACGATGTTCTTCACCCTGGGCGTACTGCGGTGGAAGGCGTACTGGGCGGGGCTCTCGTCACTTGCAGTGGCCGTCGTGGTTGCGGTGATCGCCTTCCAGATGCCCGTGGGTCTGGCCGCGCTGACGGCCACACAAGGGGTTGCCTTCGGCATCTTTCCGATCACGTGGATCGTGTTGACGGCGGTGTGGCTGTACGAGCTCACCGTCGTGTCGGGGAGGTTCGAGGACCTGCGAGCCACGTTCAACCTCATCTCCGACGATCCGCGGATCCTCGCCATACTGATCGCGTTCTGCTTCGGCGGACTGCTGGAGGCACTCGCTGGGTTCGGTGCACCCGTGGCCATCACCGGTGTGATGCTCATGGCGGTCGGGTTTCCTGCGTTCCGTGCCGCGGCCACCGTGCTGCTGGCCAACACCGCACCGGTGGCCTTCGGCGCCATCGCCATCCCCATCATCACCGCCGGTAACCTCACGGGCATCCCGTTCAGGGAGATCGGCGCCTATGTGGGGCACCAGACTCCCGTGCTGGCCCTCTTCGTGCCGCTCCTGCTGGTGCTCATCGCGGACGGGTGGCGCGGTGTTCGCGAGACCTGGCCCGTGGCGCTCGGGATCGGGTTCACCTTTGCCGTGGCCCAATGGGTCAGCGCCACCTGGCTGTCGGTCGAACTCACCGACGTCATCGCATCCCTCGCCGGCCTCGCCGTCGGCGTCGGCATCCTGCAGTTCTGGAAGCCGCGGGGAACCGAGGAGGCCAAGCTCCGCCTTGCCGGGGTGCACGTGGAGGAGGCGGCGGCGGGTTTCAATTCGACGCTCGATCTGCAACGGCACGAGGTCACCACCCGCCCCAGCCGCGGCCAGATTCTGATGGCGCTGTTCCCCTACCTCCTGATCATCGTGGTCTTCGCCGTCGCGAAACTGGTCAAACCGCTGGAAACGGCCCTGGAGTCCACCACCCTCATGATTCCGTGGCCGGGGCTGCATGGCCACATCCTCAACGGCGCTGGAGAAGTGTCAACCTCGACCATTTTCAAGTTCCAGTGGCTGAGCTCCCCCGGCACGCTCCTGCTGCTCTCAGGCATCGTCGTGGCCATCGTGTACAGGGTCCCGGCGGCAGAAGCGGTGAGAACCTTCGGCCGGCAGGTGCACAAGTTGCGGTGGACCTTCCTGACCATCGGCTCGGTCCTCGGTCTTGCCTACGTGATGAACCTGTCCGGCCAGACCATCACGATCGGCACCTGGATCGCCGGGACGGGCGCAGCGTTCGCCTTCCTGTCCCCGATCCTCGGCTGGATAGGCACCGCCGTCACCGGATCGGACACGAGCGCCAACGCACTCTTCGCCACCCTGCAACAGAGCGCCGCCGAGAATGCCGGTATTGACCCCACCCTGCTGGTGGCCGCCAACACGGCAGGTGGTGTAGTGGGCAAGATGATCAGTCCGCAGAACCTGGCAATTGCTGCCACCGCAGTGGGGCTCGTCGGGCACGAGTCCGACATCTTCCGCAAGGTCGCATGGTGGAGTGTGGGGCTGCTGTTGGCCCTGTGCCTGCTGGTGGGGCTGCAATCCACACCCGTGTTGTCATGGATGCTGCCATCGTGACAATGGGAGAGAGTACAAAGGAGAACCTGATGACCGCATCACCGCAGGGACGCCCCGGGCACGGGCTGACGGTGGCACTGTTTGCCACCTGCATCAACGACACCATGTTCCCGGGGACGCCCCGGGCCACGGTGGAGGTGCTGGAGCGCCTCGGCTGCACCGTCGTCTTCCCGCGAGAGCAAACCTGCTGCGGGCAGATCTTCACCAACACCGGCTACTTCGACGAGGCTGTCCCCAGCGTGCGGACCTACGTGAAGGCCTTCGGGGGCTACGACTACATCGTCGGCCCCTCCGGAAGTTGCGTTGGGGCTGTCAGGGATCAACACCCGATCCTGGCCCAGCGCAGCGGCGACGCAGGTCTGCAACGCGAGGTGGCCCAGGTCGCCCCCCGGACCCTTGATGTCAGTGAGTTCATCGTGGACGTGCTCGGGGTCACCGACGTGGGCGCGTACTTCCCCCACCGCGTGACCTACCACCCCACCTGTCACTCGCTGAGGGTCGTCAAGGTGGGCGATCGGCCCTACACATTACTCAGCAAGGTACGTGGACTGGAGCTCGTCGAGCTGCCTGACGCCCGCCAGTGCTGCGGATTTGGGGGCACATTCAGCCTCAAGAACGCCGATGTCAGTGTGGCCATGGCCGCCGACAAGGCACGCAATGTCGCCTCGACCGGCGCGGAATACCTCGTGGCCGGGGACAACTCCTGCCTGATGAACATTGGTGGCGTGCTATCGCGGCAGAACGCGGCGGTGAAGCCGATCCATCTCATCGAGATCCTGGCCCACACGGAAGGGAACTGACCATGACGACCGAGCGGCTCACTCCTGCACCACCCCCCGGTGAACTCATCGATTCGCCACGGTTCCCGGTGGCAGCGCGCCGTGAACTCGGCAACGCCCAACAGCGGCGCAACCTCCACCACGCCACCCGCACCATCCGTGACAAGCGTGCGCAGGCTGTGGGTGAGATGGACAACTGGCAGGAGTTGCGCGCTGCGGGCGGTGCGATCAAGAGCCGTGTGCTGCGACATCTACCGGAGTACCTGGAGCAGCTCGAAGCCTCCTTGACGCGCAATGGTGCGACGGTGCACTGGGCCGGTGATGCCGCCGAGGCGAATCGCATCGTCATCGACCTGGTCCAGCAGACCGGCTCGACGGAGGTCGTCAAGGTGAAATCCATGGCCACTCAGGAGATCGAACTCAACGAAGCCCTGGAGGAGTCCGGGATTGCAGCGTGGGAAACCGACCTGGCCGAACTGATCGTCCAGCTGGGCCACGACCGCCCCTCCCACATCCTGGTGCCGGCGATCCACCGCAATCGCTCCGAGGTGCGCGACATTTTCCTGGCCGAGATGGGGAACTACGGCACCCCGCCCCCGCCAGGACTGGACGACGACCCCGTCAACCTGGCCGACGCGGCCAGGGGGCACCTGCGCGAGAAGTTCCTGCGCGCCAGGGTGGCTGTCTCCGGTGCGAACTTCGCCATCGCCGACACCGGATCGCTGGTGGTGGTGGAATCCGAGGGCAACGGCCGCATGTGCCTGACCCTCCCCGAGACCCTCATCAGCGTGGTCGGCATCGAGAAGGTCCTCCCCTCCTTCGAGGACCTCGAGGTCTTCATGCAACTGCTCCCACGCAGTTCCACCGCCGAGCGAATGAACCCCTACACCTCCATCTGGTCGGGAGCCAGCGAAGGTGACGGGCCGCAGAACGTCCATGTGGTGCTGATCGACAATGGTCGGACGAAGGCCCTGGCGGACCCGCAGGGGCGTACGGCGCTCCGTTGCATCCGTTGCTCGGCATGCCTCAACATCTGCCCCGTCTTCGAGAAGGTCGGTGGGCACGCCTACGGCTCGGTCTACCCCGGCCCGATCGGTGCGATCCTCAACCCGCAGATCCGCGGTACCGATTCTGCGGTGGACCGCTCGCTGCCCTTCGCCTCCACCCTGTGCGGGGCCTGCACCGAGGTGTGCCCCGTGATGATCCCCATCGCCGACCTGCTGGTGCACATGCGGAGCAAGGTGGTGGACGCCAAGAAGGCTGAGAACACGGGTGTCCACCTGCCACATGCCGAGCCGGCCATGATGAAGGCAGGCGCATGGGTCATGGCAGACCATCGGCGACTGGAAGCAGCGCAGCTCGCCACCAAGACGAGTGGCAAGGTGCTGGGGCACTTCACCGATCACATCGGAGCGTTGCCGTGGCCCCTGTCGAAGTGGGCCAACGCCCGCGACACAGCCAACCCGCCGACGCAGACCTTCCGCGACTGGTGGAAGGCCAACCGAGCCCAGGAGGAACAGAAGTGAGCGCCAAGTCGGAGATCATGCAGCGCATCCGCACAGCCCTCGAAGATGTTCCCGACATCCCCGCCGTGGATGATGTCCCCGTGCCCTGGGAGTTCGGTCGCGCGGTGGACCTGTCAGCGGCCGGCGAGATTCTGGACGTCTTCGTGGAACGGGTGGAGGACTACCACGCCACGGTGGTGCGCTGCCCGGCAGCTGACCTTCCGGTGGCGATCGCTGATGGGCTGCGGGCCACCGGTGCCACCAGCGCTGTCGTACCGGAGGGCCTCAATCCAGACTGGCTGAGCGCCGCCGATGGTGTGCGGTTCACCGTCGAGACGATGCCACATCTGTCCCCCCACGAGCTGAACCGCATCGACGCCGTGGTCACCGCCTCGGCGGTGGGAGTGGCCGAAACCGGGACCATTGTGCTGGACCATTCCGCGGACCAGGGACGTCGTGCCCTGACACTGGTGCCGGACCGCCACATCGTGGTGATTGGGGCGGACCAGGTGGTCTCCGGTGTCCCGGAGGCTGTCGCACTGTTGCGCCCTGCGGTGGAGGCGGGCCGGCCCCTGACGTGGATCAGTGGCCCCAGCGCCACGAGCGACATCGAACTCTCCCGGGTTGAAGGCGTGCACGGGCCGCGTCACCTCTACGTCATCCTCGTCCAGGAAAGGCCCTGACATGACCGTCACCGCGCACGACGAGAAGATGGATGCGGTCATACGGGACCTGCACACGGCGGTGGACGACAGGTTGTCCACCCGCTTGTTTGACCGTCGTCGGATGGCCCACGACGCCTCCCACTACCTGCTGGAACCGTTTGCCGTGGTCGTTGCCGAGAACGCAGAGGATGTTGCCGCTGCTGTCCGGATCGCCCACCAGCACCAGCGCTCCGTGACGTTTCGCTCCGGCGGCACCAGCCTCAGTGGACAGTCGGTCAGCGACGGGATCATCATCGACACGCGCCAGCACTTCCGAGGGGTTGAGGTGCTGGACGGCGGTGAGCGGGTCCGATGCCAGCCGGGTGCCACGGTGCGGCAGGTCAATGCCCGCCTGGCCCTGTACCGACGCATACTGGGCCCGGATCCGGCCAGCGAGTCCGCCTGCACCATCGGTGGCGTGGTTGCCAACAATTCCAGTGGGATGAGCTGCGGCACCATCGCCAACACCTACGAGACGCTCGACTCCCTGCGCTTCGTCCTGGTCACCGGGACCATGGTCGACACCAGCCGTGAGGACTGCGACCAGGCCCTGCGTGCCGCCGAACCCGAACTGTGGCGAAGCCTCGCGGAGTTGAGGGACCGGGTCCGGTCCAATCCGCAGTCGCTGCAGCGGATCCGCCACCAGTTCTCGATGAAGAACACGATGGGCTACGGACTGAACTCCCTCGTGGACTTCGACGAGCCGGCCCAGATCCTCGCCCACCTGATGATCGGGTCGGAGGGCACCCTGGGGTTCATCCTCGACGCCACCTTCGTGACCCTGCCGATCCATGCGCACATGGCCACCGCGCTGTGCATCTTCGATGCACCGGAGGATGCCACGGCCGCGCTGCCCTCCCTGGTGGCGCACGGCGTCCGCACAGCCGAGTTCATGGACGCGGCGTCGCTGCGTGTCACCCAGAGGGGATCCCGCAAGGTCCGTGCTCTGGAGGGCCTGAACGTGGATCGGCACACCGCGCTGCTGGTCGAGGTTGCGGGGGACAGCGTCCAGGAGATGGATGAGCTTCACCACGGCATCTCTGCCCTGTTCGGCGGCTTCCGCGGGCTTGCGCAGGACACCCGGTTCACCACGGACCCGGTGCTGCGGGCCGAATGGTGGCACGTGCGCAAGGGCCTCTACACGGCGGTGGCCGGAGCCCGCCCATCCGGTTCGACAGCCCTGCTGGAGGACGTGGTGGTACCGATGCCGCAGCTGGCGGACACGGTGTCGGCACTGACCAGGATGTGCAACAGCTACGGCTACGACGACGCCGTGCAATTTGGTCACGCCAAGGACGGCAACCTGCACTTCATGATCAACCCGAACCTGAGCGACGAGACCCAACTCGGCACCTACGCCCGGTTCACCGACGACCTCGTGGATCTGATCCTGGAGGCCGATGGGTCGCTGAAGGCCGAGCACGGTACGGGCCGGATCATGGCGCCGTTCGTGCGGCGGCAGTACGGGGATGAGCTGTACGACGTCATGGTGCGGATCAAGAGGGCCTGCGATCCCGGGAACACCCTGAACCCGGGTGTCATCATCACCGAGGACGCCCACGCGCACCTGCGGGACCTGAAACCCGCCACCCTCGTCGACGCCCAGGTGGACCGCTGCGTCGAGTGCGGCTACTGCGAACCCGTCTGTCCCTCCAAGGACCTGACAACCACCCCCCGTCAGCGGATCGCCATCCTGCGCGACATGAGCCTGATGAATCCCGAGCAGCGTGCCGAGATGGAGAAGGACTACGACTACGACGCGATCGACACCTGCGCCGTCGACTCGCTGTGCATGATCGCGTGTCCCGTGGACATCGACACCGGCGTCTTCATGAAGTCCCTCCGCACACAACGGTGGTCCAAGCCGGCGCAGAAGGTGGGGGAGACCCTCGCGAAGCAATGGGGCCCCGTGCTGGGAGGGCTTCGCGCAGGCATGCACGTTGCCGATCACGTGCCCAGCGGACTGCTCACCGGAATCACCCGCGCCGCCCGCATCCCCCTGTCGAAGGACCTGATTCCCCTGGTGGGGGACGACCTGCCCTCGGCGGGGGCGGATCGCAAGGTGATGCGCACGTACGCATGCGTCACACGTGGCGACGATGCGGAGGTGGCCTTCTTCCCCTCATGCCTCTCGGAGATCTTCAGTGCGGCCGATCCGCAGTCTGCGGGTGCCGCGGGCAGTTTCCTGCACCTGTGCGGGGTCGCGGGTGCGAAGGTGCGGGTCGTCGACGGGGTCGAGAAGCTGTGCTGCACCACGGTGTGGAGTTCGAAGGGGCTGACGCTCGGCCGCGACGAGATGGCCAGGCGAACCGCGGAGGCGGTGCTGACAGCCACCGACCAGGGCCGGATCCCGGTGGTCAGTGATGCCAGTTCCTGCAGCCATGGTCTGCACGAGATCGGCGGGTACCTGCGGCAGGCCGGCGAGGATGCGCTGGCGCAACGGTTCGACGCCGTCCATGTGATGGATTCCACCCGCTACACCGCCGAGCGTCTCCTGGACCGGCTGGGCCCGGTGCGGCGCCTCGCCTCGGTGGTGCTGCATCCCACCTGCACGGATCGACACGAGGGCAACGTGCCCGCACTGCAGAAACTGGCTGAGGCCTGCGCCGAGGAAGTGGTGGTGCCCATCGACGCCGGCTGCTGCGGCTTTGCGGGCGACCGGGGCATGCTGCACCCCGAACTGACCGCGTCCGCGACCCGGGCGGAGGCCGCTGAGGTGATCGGCGGCACCTACGACGCCCATCTCTCCAGCAACCGGACCTGTGAACTGGGGATGAGTCGCGCCACCGGGAAGACCTACCGGCACGTGCTGGAGGTACTGGCGGAGATGATCGAGTCGTGAACAGCTGGTGGTGAGGCGCTGCCCGGTTCCGGGGGCTCAGGCAGACGGCGCGCCCCTGCGGACCCCGGAATGGTTCTCGATGGTGTGCACGATGGAGGGTCGCAGTTCCGCGAGCGTGATCACCCTGTCCACCGAGCCCACCCTGACGGCCCTGTGGATGTTGTGGACGCCGTCGAACTCGGCGGCAACCTCGGAGATCTTCTCGGCCCGCACCGCGGCGCGGGCGTCGGAGAGTTCCACGAGGAGTTCCGCGTGTGCCTCCGGCGCCGCGTCGCGGAGCATCGCCTGCAGCGAGGCCACCCGCGGGTCAGCGCCAGTGCGCTTGTCGACGTCGCGCGCGAAGACCACTGCGGCTGCCGGGGCGCCACCGATGACGGAGGCGTACGAACCCTCGAGCGCCAGGACGGTCATGTTCTCGTTGAGCCTCTTGGAGAACACCACGAAGGCGCCACCGTGGTAGCGCGAGATCACGACGAACACGATGGGGCCGTCGAAGTTGACGATGGCCCTCCCGATCTCGGCGCCGTACTCCAGTTGCAGGTTGCGCATCGACTCCGGTGACCCGTCGAAGCCGGACAGGTTGGCCAGCACCACCAGGGGCCGGTTGCCCGATGCTGCGTTGATGGCACGCGCCACCTTCTTCGACGACCGCGGGAACAGCGTGCCGGCCGTGAACGTGTCGGGGCCGTCGGTGGGAGGGAATCCGGCGCGCGGCACGGGGGTGGACTCGACGCCCACGACGCTCACCGAGTGCCCGCCCACGCGCGCGTCGATGACGACGGCGGTCTCCGCCTCGGCCATGCCCGCCCAGCGCTCCACGCGGGGGTGGTCCTGGTCGCACACCGAGGCGATGACGGTGCGGATGTCGAACGGCTTCTTGCGGTCCTTGTTGTACTCCGCGGAAAAGATCTGACCCACCGTCGCGAACTCGCCCGCGTGCGGGTACGAGGACACGTCACGCTCGACGGGGTCGCTGGTGGGTGCACGGCGGGGCCCCGTCTCGCCACTGGCCACGAACGTGTGGTCGTAGTGGGAGATCAGAATGGCCATGGCCGCGCCCAGGTCACGCGCCCAGTACTGCGCCTGGCCGTTGGGGCCCATCACCCGGTCGTAGCCGCCGATACCGAAGTTGTCCTCGGCGGAGACGCCGCCGGAGAAGTCCAGCGACTGCTTGCCCGTCAGCACCATGGCCGAGTCGGGGGTCATCACGAGGATGCCCTTGGTGTGCATGAGCATGGTGGCCTCGGCGTTCCAGTACGGCTGGGCGCCCACGTTGATGCCGGCCACGACGACGTTGATCTCGCCGCCCGCCTGCGTGAACTCGACGATGCGACGCAGCGCCGCCCCCACCCAGTCCATGTTCTCCGTGCCGGAGTCCATGGAGATGCGGGCTCCGGAGGAGAGTGTGAACCACTCCACAGGGACGCCCAGCTGCTCGGCCAGGTCGATGGCCGCGATGATGCGGGCGCACTCCGGCTCCGCAACGGCGCCGAGCCCCCTGGTGGGGTCGCCCGAGAGCACGATGCGGGTGATGCCCTCCGGGTGGAGCGTCGTCGGCGTGGTGACGCGGGCGGCGATGATGCCCGCCTTGTTGAGGCCCGGTTCACGGTCCACCTCCACGAGGCGGCCGTCGGCGTCGAGGTCGAGTTCCGTGAGGGTGCCGCCGTCGCCGGCCAGCGCCGACGTCAACTCATACGGGTACACGAGTCCGCGACGGCGGGCGCGCAACACCTTGCCGGCGTAGTCGTCGAGGGGTTTCAGGGGCTCGGAGGGTGGGGCCGTGATCGTGGTGGTCACCCCGGCGCCGGGCTGGGCGTGGAAACGCACCGCCAGGGGGATGAGCCGGTTGCCGCGGACGAACCGACCCTGACACAACACCTCCTCGATGCCCGCGCCGTCGGAGAGCGGGGTGATCCGGTCCTTCAGCGGGGTGATGTCGGCGAGGTCGGCGTCGATCTCCGGCCACACGTGCACCCAGACGTGGTTCACGTCCAGGCGGGCGCCGGCAGCTCCGAGGGCGGAGCGGGTGCGCCGAATGGCCTCCAGGCAGTTGGCAACGGCCCGCTCGGCGTGCGGGATGCTGATGAGCGCACCGCTGTCGTCGCGGATGACGGCGAGCTGGCGGACCTGCGCCATCGCCACGAGGCGGCGGTCGCCGGGGTTGGACTTGGCGACGCAGTCGAACAGCAGCACGTCGGCGGGCGCGGGGAGGCGCGTGGTGTGGAACTCACGCAGACGCCACAGGTCCAGTTGCCGCCCAGCCATCGGGTGCAGGTCGCGGATGCGTTCGTCCTCCTCAATCCCTTCCGCTGAGAACAGGAACGTGCGGTAGTCCACGGTGCCGTTGTCCGTGCACACGCCGACGGCGACGCGGTGCACCGCCGGGTCCCACGTCCAGGACCGCAACCGCCGGAGGAGTTCGTGGGACAGCTCATCCCCGTCGGGGTGACCCGGCCAGGCCACGTACAGTTCGACGACGGCGTCGTGGCCCGGGGTGCGGGCGGCCACCTGCTGGGCCACCAGTGTTGCGAGCGCGCCGTCGGCGGCCAGTTCTTCGGCCGTCCCGACCGTCCCCACGAAAAGGCGCGGACGGCCGTCGAGGACATGGTCGGCGACGATGACGGAGCGGCCGTCCACCGTGAGCCTGGTCACACCCGTGAGTTCGTGCTCGCTGTAGTACTTCCGCAGCAGCACCTCCAGCATGGGCTCGTGGGCGGGTGTGCCCGGGCCCAGCCGGGTGGCCAGAAAGTTTGCGGTCCATTCCGGGATGGCGGCCAGCGTCGCGATGCGCTCGTCGTAGTCGGGGGCATCCGGATGCTCGGCGAGGTACTCGACCTCGTCACCCACCCCGGCCACGACGGCGACCCGCTGCTCGTCCACCAGCGGCTGGTCGAACCAGCGGAACCGGACGGAGCGGGCCAGGTCACCCACGGCGGGGAACCGGAGCTGGGTGGCGCGCACGAGGCGTTCCAGCTGGGCACGCGCGGAGGCGGCACGGTCGGTGTCGGGGGCTTCTTCCGCAATCCAGCGGTCGAGGATGCCGAGCACCAGTGGCACGTCGGAGGCGATGCGTTTCTGCGCCAGGAAGATGCGGAAGACGGCCCCCTCCAGCTCCGGTGAACGCTCCAGCGTGTCGACGCCGTAGTGGCGCAGGGCGGCCGACAAGCGGTCGACGAACTGCGTGGGAAGCCCGGCGCGTTCGGCATCGAGCGTGGTCAGGTATCGGTGGAAGTGCTCACGATCGGAGTGCACGCGAAGTTCCGTGCTGCTCTGCTCGTCGAACGGACGGTTGCGGCTCAGCTCGGCAAGGTCGGCGAACAGCCTCAGTAGCTGGATCTCGTCGGCCATGACGTCGGCCCCGGCGGCCAGCGCCTCCTCCCGGACCTTCAGGTAGCTGGGCAGCGTCGTGGAGGACGGGTCGATGTCGAAGCCCATGAGGGTGGCAGACAGGTCCGCCACCAGGGTGTGTGCCCGTCCAGCCGGGTCCGGGCGCTCGTGGCGGGTGGGGACGTACACGGCGGTCGCCTCCACGGCGGCCACCTCGACGCCGTCGCCCAGGGGCTCGAGGCGCACCAGAGGCGCCATGGACTCCACCTGTGAGCCCGTCATGACGAGCAGTTCCCTCACGCGGGCGGCGAAGGGTGCGTGGATGGCGGTTTCCATTTTCATGGACTCGAGGACGACGATCGTGGCGCCGGCCTCCACCACGTCGCCGACGGCAACCGGAGTGGCCACTACGAGGGCGGGGGCGGGGGAGCGCATCACGCCGCCCTCGTCGCGGGAGACGCGGTGCGTGACGCCGTCCACCTCGATGAGGTGGAGGGGGCCGTGCATGGCGGAGATGATCCGGTGGTGTTCGTCGCCGACGGTGATGCGGCCGTGGACGTCGTCGAGGCGGTTGATCTCGGCCTCGGTGGGCTGGCCGTCGACGACCACCCTGTAGCGGCCGGGGGCGATGGCGTAGGTGGTGACTGTGTGGGCGGCGCCGCGCAGCTTCAGGTCCACCTTCAGCCCGGAGCCGTGCTGCGTCTGCGGCCGGCCACCGCGGGCCGTGGCCAGCAATCGTTCGGTCTCGAAGGAGGTGGACTCCTCGTAGGCCTCGATGGCGGCCACCACGAGCGCGACACCGGCGTGCCGGTCCGCCACGAGGCCGCCGTCGGCGCGGATGCGGTCGATCCAGGCGGTGTCGGCCCAGTCCTGACCCTCGGCCGGGCCCGTCACCTCGCGGTGGCGGAGCAGTTCCAGGATGAAGCTCTTGTTGGTGGCGCCGCCGTCGATGACCACGGTGGTCTCCGCCATGGCGCGGCGCAGTCGGCCGAGTGCCTCGCTGCGCGTGCGGCCGTGGGCGATGATCTTGGCGATCATCGAGTCGAAGTCGGCGGGGATCGTGTCACCCTCCGTCACGCCCGTGTCGACGCGGATGCCCGGCCCTGCGGGCAGGTCGAGACGGGTGATGAGGCCGGGGGCGGGAGCGAAGTCGCGGTCCGGGTCCTCGGCGTTGAGGCGAGCCTCGACGGCATGACCGAACTCGGTGGGTCGCTCCTCCAGACGACCTCCGGCCGCCACATGGATCTGGGCCCGGACGAGGTCGAACTGGTTGGTGACCTCGGTGATGGGATGTTCCACCTGCAGGCGCGTGTTGACCTCGAGGAATGCGAACAGCTTCTCGCCGGGGTGGTAGAGGAACTCCACCGTGCCGGCCCCCTCGTAGCCGACGGCCAGCGCCAGGCGCTCCGCGGATGCCTTCACCTCGTCAGTCTGCGCACTGGTGAGCAGGGGGGAGGAGGACTCCTCGATGACCTTCTGGTTGCGGCGCTGCACCGTGCAGTCGCGCACCCCGATGGCCCACGCCGTGCCGTGGCTGTCGGCGATGAGCTGCACCTCGATGTGTCGGGCACCGGTGACAAGCTTCTCGAGGAACACCACGCCGGAGCCGAAGGCACGCTGCGCCTCGTCGCGGGTGCGCTGGTACGCCTCGGTGAGTTCCTCGGCCGAGGTGACCTTGCGAATGCCACGGCCGCCGCCACCCGCGGTCGCCTTCAGCATGAGGGGGTAGCCGACGCGCTCCGCGGAGGCGAGCGCGTCGTCGAGCGTGTCGACGGCGCCACGCGACCACGGCGCCACGGGGACCCCGACCTCCTCGGCAATGAGCTTCGAGCCGATCTTGTCGCCCAGCTTGCGCATGGCGTCGCCGGAGGGCCCTATGAAGGTGATGCCCAGGGAGTCGACGAGGTCCGCGAAGGCGGCATCCTCTGCCACGAAGCCCCAGCCCACCCACACGGCGTCGGCCCTGACCTCGGTGAGCACGCGGGCCAGGAGTTGATGGTTGAGGTAGGGACGCTCCGAGGCTGGCCCGATGGGGTACGACTCGTCGGCCTCGCGTGCGAACATGGCCGAGCGCTCGGCGTCGGTGCACAGGGCGATCGTGGTGACCGGCTCCCGGTCAGGATGCTCCGCGTTGAGATCGCGGACGGCATGGATCAGCCGCATGGCTGCCTCACCGCGGTTGACGATGGCGATGCGCTTGAACACCTGTTGCCTCCTCATGTCCACACAACCAGATGTGGATTCGATCAAATCTGTCAGTCCGGGCGTGGGTTGCGCGACTCAGGATGCCACCTTGCGATGCAATCGACGCTCCGCGACAGGCCCAAACAAAGTTGCGGCCCGATGGTTGTGGGAAAGGTACAAGCCGAGCGGGCCGCCGTGCACTTCCCGCATCGCCCCACCATGGCACCGCCATCCCACGCCTCCCCTCCCAGTGTTCACAAAATGTGAGGAAGCCGAGCCTGATCAGTGAGGACCGGGTGCCGCAACAGCAAACTTTGCACGGTTGTGTAAGGGACATCAGCAACGAACACCACCGGGCGGCAACGTCGCCCCACATGCTCAAGGAGCCCACCATGGACCGCATCAAGATGAAGAACACCCTCCGTATCGGCGCCGTCGCCCTCATCGGCCTCTCCGCCCTCTCCATCGGCGCCAACGGCGTCTACGCCACGCTGAACGCCAAGGCCACCAACGTCACCCCGCAGGTCGCCGACAGCGGCACCCTCAGCCTCACCATGATCCCGGGCACCGGCTCCGCCGGCTTCGGCACGAAGATCGACAACCTGGCTCCCGGTGACGTGTCCAACCGCTACGTCGACCTCACCAACGGCGGCACGCTCGCCTCCACCGGCCTCAGCCTGGACGTCGTCGCCACCGGCACCCCGTCCCTCATCACCGACGGCTCCACCAGCAAGGCGCTGCGCGTCACGGTCAAGTCCTGCCCGGTCGCCTGGGACCTCACCAACGGCACCTGCACCGGCACCACCAAGACCGAGATCGCCGCCGCGCCGCTGTCCTCGCTGTCCGCAGCCCGCGCCTTCACGACCACCACCGGTCTCACCGTCGGGGCCATCAGCCGCCTGCAGGTCAGCATTTCGCTGCCCGACCAGAGCGAGACAACGCTCAACGGCGTGGCCCCGGTGGGCACGGTTCAGGGTGGCTCCGTGAGCCTGACCTACTCCTTCACGGAGGCTCAGGCCAGCCCCGCCACCACCAACCGCTGATACACAGCCACACAGACCATGTGGGTGCGGTCCGGGGGGGACGCACCCACCCTCACCCCCGAAGGCAGGTGGGCGCGGCTCGGGGGAGCCGCGTCCACCGCTGCACCCAGCACCGCTGAAGGAGAGAGGAAGATGATGAAGCACACCCGCTCGGCCAGCGCCGTCGCTGCTCTGCTCGCCGTCCTCCTTCTCCTCCTGGTACCGAGCACCGCCGCGGCCCAGACAAGGGCGGCGGCTCGCTCTGCTGTTGCGGTCACTGCAGCAGGTTCGTGGGGGGCGGTGGCAGCACCCGTCGGCGGTGCCCCCGTGGCGGGAAGGTCTTTCACGGCCAGCACATCCGCCTTCGTCGGTCTCTCGCAGGACTTCGACGTGGTCAACCTCGGGACCCTGCCGCTGGTGGGCCACACATTCCAGATCAGGACGGACCCCGGTTTTGCCGGTCCACGCAATCCCACACTGACCGTGGTGCTCTGCCCCACCGGGGCCTGGAAAGCGGGTAGGTGTGCTGGCGGCGAGGTGTCCCTCGGGACAAACACGTCCGGGAACTTCACCTCCACTGTGCCGCTGGCTCCGGGCGGGCGCTACAGCGTCAACGTGAGCACCCCGTGGTACTGGGGGGCGTTCACCTCCACCGTCAACGTCTCCGTCGCTCGGGACCACGTCCGCGCAGCCACCCTCACCAACAACTGATCCCCGTAGAAAGAACTGCCACCATGAACCCTCGCCACGCGTTCGCCACCGAGACCCGGTCATCCTTCGCGCGCGTCCGCTCCGTGATCGGCTGGATGCTGCTGGTCGTCGTGGTCGGGGCCGCCCTCACCGTCGCGCTCGCCACGACCGTGGGTGGCTACCACGCCACCCGCGTGCTCTCCAACAGCATGCAGCCGGCCTTCAGCGCGGGAGACCTCGTCATCGTGCGCGACGCCCCCGTCACTGCCATCGAGAAGGGCGACGTGGTGGTTCTGCCGGACCCCAACAGCTCCAGCATGTTCATCCACCGACTCACCAGCGTCGATCGTGCGGCCGGTCACACCACGGTCACCACCCGGGGCGACAACAACCCCGCCCCGGACGCCTGGCTGCTCGACGTGACGTCGAAGACCGTGCCTGCGTACGTGGCCGTCATCCCCATCCACGGACTGCACCTGCCGGTGCTCCCGCAGGCGACGTCACAGTTGCTGCTGGCGGCAGGGCTGGGCATTGTCGCCCTCCTCATCGGCCTGCCCAGCGGCCCTCGTCCCGCGCGCGCCGCCCTGGCCGACGCCCGGTAGCCCCTCGGCGGTAGTCTCTCCCTCACCAGGGCGCCCCCCAGCCCTGGACGAGGGCACATGAGGAACATTCATGATTGACGACGTGGCACCGCAGGCTGCAGATTTCATTTCTTCCCGGCGTGAGGCAGTGGCCCGCACGGCAGCACAGGAGCTGCGGCAGGCCAGCATGACCGAACTCCCCGCATTGACGCACCGACTGGCCGGGAAATTGGGCGTGTTCGGGTACGAGTCCGCTGGCGACGCCGCACGACGGCTCATGCTCGACCTCCAGGACGGCGTCGATGAGTCACAGGTGCCCGGCAGAGTGGCAGACATCGTGGCACTGCTCGACGCGGACCTCCGGGAGGTGTCGTGAACCAGCCACTGGTCCTCGTGGTTGAGGACGACCCCGACCTGCGTGAGCTCATGACTGTGACACTCACCAACTCCGGGTACCGGACGCTGGAGGCGAGCAACGGCGAATCAGCGCTTGAGAAGTTCCACACACATGCACCCCACCTCGTTCTCCTCGACATCTCGCTCGGCCCCCACACCATCGACGGGCTGGAGGTGTGCCGACGGATCCGTCGGGACAGCGACGTCCCCATCGTGTTCCTCACCACCCATGGCGAGGACATCGACCAGATCATCGGGTTCTCCACGGGCGCCGACGACTACCTCACCAAGCCGGTCAACCACCGCCTCCTGCTGGCGCGGCTCGCCGCGGTCCTGCGTCGCCAGGAGGGGCCACGGCGCACGACGGAGGCCACCCGGATCGGGCATGGGGGCATCGACATCGATCTCAACGCCAGGACCGTCACACTGAACGATCAACTCGTGGACCTGACCCGCATCCAGTTCGACCTGTTGGCCGCGATGGCGGAGAACCCCACGCGGGTCCTGACCCGGGAGCAACTCGTCGAACGCGTCTGGGGGGAGTGGTACGGCAACGACCACCACCTCGACGTGCACCTCTCCAGGCTGCGCCACAGGGTCACTGCGGCAGGCGGCCCTCGCGTCGCGCACGCGGTGCGCGGGGTGGGGTTCCGCTTCACGTCCTGAGCAATGGGTGCCGGTCCACTCGCCGCTGTGACAAGGACCGGCAAGGATTCAGGATTGGGGCAGGTCGGTGTGCCGGGTCCAGTCCTTGACCATGCGCAACAGCGTGGTGAGGTCACCACGCAACGCCTCGGTGCGCTCCCGCACCACGCGGGCCCCGCGGCATCCCTGGCTGTCCGGGAGCACGCCATCCTCCAGCAGCCCCAGCCAGCCCTCGATCACGGCCATGTGCGTGGTCACCACGTGCTCCTGCCGCACGACGGCGTCGAGGAGCGCGTCGAGGGACTGCTCCTGGTCGTGTGGGCCCGGAGGCTGTGGAGTTGTCACGTTCCCCAGTCTGGGGGGTGGACATGGCGGGCCTTTGACGGTTGACTCACAGTTCCCTCACCATGTGAGGACTGGGCTTGGATACGTGGTGGAACACCGGTCCCGATAGCATCTCCTGCATGGATCCTGTGCCGCTGAGCCGTGTCTACTGCCCCGCCAGTCAGCGCGTCGACGACTGGGAACAGTGCCGGGCACTCCTCGATGACGTGGGTGCTGCCTCGTGGATCACGGGCGGCCACGGCGTTCCGAATGTCACGCTGCTGCCCACGATGTGGCGCGGTTCGCTCCTCCTGGCCCATGCCGCCGCCCACAACCTCCAGTTCGACCTGCCCGAGGCCACCCCGGTGCCGTGTCGCGTCGTGGTGCAGGGCCCGCACACCTACGTGACGCCGCGCTGGTACCCGAGCGTCCAGCCGCCTGACCTCGGCGGGTCCGCCCGCGGCCGGGCCGAGTTCAGGGGCGTGGGGACGTGGGACTACACGCAGGTGCAGGTGGCCGGCTGGCTTCGTGTGCACCGTGACCGGGACCGGTTGCGCACCGAGGTCATGGATCAGGCCGAGCAGCTCGACGCCGCGCGTCTGGTGGAGACGCCGCACGTGGGTGATGCCGTGCGCGGTCCGTGGAACCGGGACGAGGCGCCGCACGACTTCACCGACGCCATGCTGCAGGGCATTGTCGGGCTGGAGCTGGAGATCACCGACGTGGTGGGGCGGTTCAAGGTGTCGCGCAACCGGACCGCCGTGGACCGCGACGGCGTGGTGCAGGGCCTGCGTGAACGGGGCCGGGACCGTGACCACAGGGTTGCCGACGAGGTGGCCGCCGCTCCGCCGCTGCCCCGCGGGGTGCAGGGTCCGTCCACCCCGTGACGGATAAGTGTTACCAGATAGGTTTCCCGGCGTACTGAGGCCCAGAAATCGAATCCTGGGGCACATATCCGTCACGAACCATGGGCATGTTCGCGCAAGACGCATGAAAGTACTCAGGTCATGATGACGGTGAAGAAGAGTCCCATGAGAGCCAGCAGGAGTACACCGTTGGCCATCACCACGGTCTTCATGACCTCGCTGGTGGTGGCGACGTCGACTTCCACGTGACCGGCTGCCCCGGTGGGTCCCGGGGAGCTCTGGGCCAGGCTGACGGCGAGCGCCAGACGCGGCGGATTCACCATCACCGCCGAGGAGGCGGCAATCATCACCACCGCAAGGACCTGGGCGGGGTCCATTCCCAGTCCGGTGGCGGCGTCGCTCAATCCCGGCGCCAGCATTGCGGCCGACGCTGAGTTGGATCCGGTTACGTATCCGGCCAGCGCGCTGATCAGCGGGGTGGCGATGGCGAACCCCGAGCCGAGCCCGGCGACAGCGCCCGCCAGGACGGCGCTCATGCCGTTCAACGACAACACTCCGCCGAAGGCGACGAACAGCGTGGTTGTGAGGGCGACGGGGACTGCCCGGCGCCACCCCTCCCGCCGAGCCGTTGAGACGATCCGTCGCTCCGCACCGAGGAGTCGTGGGGCCACGAACACGGTCACGGTCAGCCAGAACGCCGGCCCGGAGAGAACCTCGCCGATCTTGCCGATGTCGAGGAGGCGCACGATCACCGCGGAGAGCAGGAGCCCCGCCCCGAGGAACACGTACGGTGACAGCGCTCGAAGAACGGTGCCATCCATCCGGATGGGCTGTCCGTGCTTGAGGCGGCCCATGAGCAGGAGGGAGACGATGGCCGCAACTGCGCCGGACACACCCGCCAGGGGCGGACCCAACAGCCAGCTGACGCCCAGGATGACCAGCCACATCGTGATGACGGCGACGGCCGCCTCACCAACGTGAGCCCTGGCCTCGCGCCTTCCGACACCCACCACGAGGATGGCGACGCTCATGATGACGATGAGGGGGAGCGAGAGCACGGCGATCCACAGTCCCAGGGTGTGGAAGGACACGTCGCCCAGTTCAGCCATGATCAGGACTGCCGGGGCCAGGGATCCCCACGGACCCAGCAGAATGCCGAGCAGTCCGATTGTTGCGGATTGGCGCACCGAGAGTCCGATACGAATGAGCAGTGGCACCGACACGATCAGGCCCAGGCCCCACCCGATGATCGTCTCAGCGAACGGTGCCACACCGAGACCGACTATCAGGATCGCCCGACCCTGGTTGTGCGCGGACTGTTGCAGCCACTCCGCAATCCGTGCCTGCGCCCCCGTGGCGGTGAGGAGTTCGGCGAGGCTCGTACCGCCGATCACGATCACCACGACAATCAGGATCGTCTCCCCGAGCGCCGGCCCGAGCTTCACGAAGTCGGCCATCAGGATGGGGAACCAGAGGAGCGAAAGCACAGCTGTCAGTGCGAGGGTGATCAGCACCACCCGGAGGGTGGGAATTTTCAGGATCATCAGCAGCACGACAGCGACGATGGGCAGGGCGGCCAGCAGCAGGCTCAACGGTATGGCTCGGCTTTCTGTGTTCGATGGGCAATGTCAGCGTCCCGAGGAAGCTTCCCACAGTTGCTTCCGGGGTTGTCGGTGGTACCTCCTCGTTGCTCACGGTGCAGCCGCAAGGTTGCCGGTGGGAGGCGGAGGATGCAGGGCTTGGCGCCCCAGACACTACGATCAGCCGGGGCCCGGCAGCCATGGCTCGTTCGTGACGCTACCTCCATGCCGCCACCCAGCACACATCCCGAACAAGACCCTTGGAGGACTTCATGACCAGCACACCCGGACACCAGGATCCGCGTCAGCCCTTCGTTCCCGGAAGCCACCGTGCGGGTCCCCAGCCTCAATTCCACTCCACGGTTCCCTTGCCGAGGGGACCCAACCCCCTGGGCGTCGCGGCGTTCGCAGCGGCGTCCCTGGGATTGGCCGTCACGATGTGGCGGGTGCTGCCGCCCATCGTCGGCCTGATTCTGCTGACGATCGCCATTGCCCTGTCGCTGGTGGCGCTGTTCCAGAAGGGGAAGTCCAAGAAGCACGCTGGTGCAGCGCTGACCCTGTCCATCCTGGGTGGCCTCGTGGCTGTGGTGGTCCTCACCGTGTCCTGATCACGTGAACCGTCGCGCCTGTCGCGGTGCTTCGTCGCGACGGGGGTCGGCATCGTGGGGATTCAGGTCCTCCTCCGATGCCGGGTCCGGTCCGATCACGTCGGTGCAGAACTTCACGTACGCGTTGTGGATGATGACGTGGGACATCCACGCCGCAGGCAGGCGCGTCGCCAGCAGCGCGCGCTACCGCAGCGTCAGGGCCATGTCAGCGCCAGGTGGCGGTCAGGCTGAACCGTCCGGCGGCCGCCTCAACCAGAACCCGGTCTGCAGTGCGGCTCACGGGCGTGCCCACCCCGTTGCACTCCACGGCCACCTCCGTCGCCGCGGCATCGGGGAACCAGAACTCCGAGGGCACTGAGCAGCCGCGGCCCTGCCACACTGCTGTGAACCGATCGCCGTCGACACACCAGGAGATGGCGTCCCCGGCGAAGGCAATCGGCCGGGGACGCCTCAGTGCGACGGCGGCCTCGGAGCCGGCGAAGTCCTCGGCCCAGGACCAGTAGGTCCACGACCAGCCGAGGGTGTCGAAGGTGTCCAGCAGGAACGTGGCGTGGTGGGCCACGCCCACGGCGTCACCGAAGGCGCCCCACGCGCCCACCAGCACGGGTGCCCCCAGCCGTGCCTGGGTCTCGGCGTGCCGGGCGAAGATGGTGCCGGCCCGGATGTTGCTCGAAGCAGCGATGGCCGGTGTGTCGACCGTCAGGTCGTAACCGTGCGGCGAGTACACCCAGGAGTGGTCGTTGAGAGGCGGCTGCCCCGACGGTATCCCGAGGTTGGCGAAGTACGAGTGCTCGCGCACCAGCAGTGAGTCGGGATCCACGGCCCGCACAGCGGCGGCGACCCGTGCCATCATCGGCGCCACGGCCTGCTTCTCGAACGCGGCCAGCAACGGCGCCACGGTGTTGCCGATGGCCCGGTGCACGGCGACATCGTCCAGCCGTTCCAGCTGGGACAGCTTCGTGTCGGGCTCCATGAACTCGGCCGCGATCTGGTTGTGGTCCTGCCCGGTGGCCGCCCCGAAGGCGTGCATGAGGGCACCGAAGACCTCCTTGGACGCCGTGCCGGGGGTGGGGTCGTTGAGGATGTCGTAGCCGATGAGGGCCGGGTGCCCGCGGAACCGTTCGGCGACGTGGGCCCACATGGCGGCGAAGGAGTCCTGCAGGCCGATCCCCTCCGGGCCCGGCGCATTGGCCCAGAACGCGTCGAGGGCGCCGTGGACCGCTGGGCTCGTGAGGTAGGCGTCGCTCCACAGGTCGGTGGCCTCGAACCTCTCGTTGGTGAGGGTGGCCCAGCCGGGGGCGCCGTCGCAGAACGACTGTGAGTACAGGTCCTGGTGGGCATCCAGCACCACGCCGATGCCGTGCTCGCCCAGCAGGTCGAGCTGGCTGGCCAACCACGCGAGATAGTCCTCCGAGTAGACCCCCGGCTCCGGCTCGACGGCGGCCCAGATCATGCCGAGGCGCACGACGGTGAACCCGCGAGCGGAAAGATCCGCGACGTCCGCGGTGCTCCACGGACCCATGAACTCCTCAGCGTCCCTGGCACCGGGTCGTCCCTTGTGGACCAGGTTGATGCCGTGCAGCACCCGTTGGCGCCCGTGCTCGTCCCGCAGGACTGAGCCCTCCGTGTGAAGTCGCATGCCTACCCCCTCTGGGCGCATCATTGCTGCCCGGACGCCACAACATAGTCAACGGGGCCGGGGATTTTCGGGTGCAGTGCAATCTTGTGCAACGGCCGTATGACGGGCGCTCAGGAGTGGAAGGCGTCAAGGAACCTGTCGCGGACGGAATCCATCCGCCAGAGCGGGGCGTCCGGAGCCGGTATCAGGCCCTCATCCCAGCCCCACTCGTCGATCTGCTCAAGCACGGCTGGGTCTCTGGCGATGATCGTGATGGGTACGTCATGCCCGCGGTCTGTGCCCGTCACGATGGTGGCGGGCTGGTGGTCGCCCATCACCACCACGACTGTGTCGTCGTCGCCGTGGGCCTCCAGGAAGGAGAACACGGAGGCCAGCGAGTACTCGATGGAGTGGGCATAGGCGGCCCGCGTGGCGGCGACACCAGAGGGGGCAGTCCTCTGGGGCATGGCTCCGTAGACGGACCCGTCGCCGATCTCCTCCTGCGGGACCAGTTGCGGCAGCGGCGCCCATGGGGCGTGGCTGGAGACCAGGTCCACCTCCGCCATGATCGGCTGACGATCAGCGGTGGCCAGTTCCAGCCGGTGGAGGGCCTCCAGCGTGTACTGGTCCGGGATCGTCGGATATCCGAAGCGAGGTCCCGTGTAGCCGACGTTGCGGGAGTCGTAGAGCTGGTCCCAGTGATAGAACGAACGCCGCCGCCAGTCCGCCGTGTTGGCGGGGACGTCCACCACAGTCCGCCAGCCCGCCCTGGCGAAGGCATGGCTGAGGGTCAGTCGGTCGCTGTCCAGGAGGACGTCGTAGCGTTGCGTGCTGTCCACCCACAGGCCGGACTGCAGCGTCGAGTGCGCCAGCCAGCTGGTCCCCCCGACGGTGGGGGAGGTGAGGAAGGCGCTGCGGGAGGCGAAGCCGCGGGCACGCAGACTGCCGCCCTCGGACGTGAGGAGTTCCCTGATGCCGCCGGAGAGTTCAGGGTCCTCCAGCGCCACGCGCCCGTAGCTCTCGACGAACACGAACAGGACGTCCTTGCCGCGCAGACCTGCGAGGAGCTGGTCGGAGAGCATCGAGCGGAGCGGGTCCTGCGCCGCCGCGGCGGAAAACTCACGCTGGTCGCGTAGGCCCTGCGGGATGGCGGCCACCTGGCGGTACGCGTACTGCGACGCATCACTCGAGGCCAGGGGTGCCCCGCCGACCTTCACGCCGCCGAGGGCGAGCACCAGCCAGATCCCAGCCAGGACGACCGTGACGCGTCGCGCCGTGAACCGGTGCCGCGAGGCGGACCCGGCGATCCGCGCCACGGCCAACGGCATGGCCACGAACAGGCCGAGGATGACGACCCCGGTCAACGCCAGCAGCCCCAGCCCTGCTGCCCGGCCGACGGCGTCGAGCACGAGTGTGGCGCCGGAGGCGATGTTGCCCCAGTCGACCACAGGGTTGAAGGGTCGCCCCAGCGCTTCCAGAAAGCCCATGTCGAGGAGCCTGAGGACGCTCAACCCAGCCAGGAGGACACCGGCGACGACGGCCACCACCGCGCGGGTTCGCGATGCGCGGCCGGGTAGCACCACCAGGAGGGCCAGGAGACCCACAGCCTCCAGCGGCAGGCGGGCGAAGGTTGCGGGCTCCACCTGATGAACCGCGCTGGGAAGGGTCAGCGCGCACCACAGCAGCGTGGCCGCAAGCCCCGTGAGGAGGATGCCACGGGCCGCCTGCATCCCGGCCTCCTCGCTGGACGAATTCGGATGGGTGGTTGACGTTCCCGTTCGACGACGAACGGGAACGTCAACCACCCTGGCCCTTCGGCGGCCTGCCTTTCGGTCAGGCGTCGGCGGAGTTGCTGCTGATGCCCGGCTTGCCATCGTGGATGATCTTGCCGGGGTTCAGGTTGTTGCCCGGGTCGATGCCCTCGAACAGCGTGCGCTGCATGTGGACGCCTGCGGGGGAGATGTCCTGGTCCAGCCATGGGCTGTGTTCCTCGCCCACACCGTGGTGGTGGGAGACGGTGCCGTGGTTGTCCATGAACGACTGCTGGATGGCGCGCTTCACCGCGTCGTAGGAGACGAGGTTGTCCTCGGAGTCATCCGCAATCGCGAACGTGAAGTACTGGCACGCCCCCGAGTGGTAGGAGTGGCTCAGGTGGCAGAACACCACGCCCCGCACACCGCGTTCCTCCAGTGCCTTGTGGGCAGCCGCGACGGTGTTGGTGTGGATTTCCAGCGCGTGGGCCCATGGGGTGGTGGTCTCCGACACGTCGGCCACGAGGCCGTGGTCCAGCATGAAGTCGCGGATGTAGGGGGTGTCGTACTTCTTCTGGTCGTACAGCGAGCCCGGACCCTTGCCCACGCCCATGCCGTTGTTGGCCTTGATGATCTTGGAGACCAACCCCTTGTGGTACCTCACGTGGTTGGCGCTGCCCTCGAAGCCGACGAAGGACATGCAGATCCCGTCGAGGTCCCATCCCTTGCGCTCCATGAGCTTCTGGATGGCCTTGTTGGCGAGTTTGCCGACGCGACCGGAGGCCTTGCCGTTGGCCATGATGTACTGCGTCTCCAGCGGATCGGAGACGCGGGCCAGGATCACGTTGGCGTCGGAGGCGGCGATCTGCTCGCACGCCTTCAACCCGTCGGCGTAGGTGGCGAAGAAATATGCCTGCAGCTCGCGCTGCTCGGGGATGCGGTGTACCTGCACCCAGGCCTCGGTGATGATACCGAGACGACCCTCGGAACCGAGCACCATCTCCCGGACGCTGGGGCCGGACGACGTCGACGGCAGAGGCCGGAGCGTCAGCACCTGCCCGGGCATGACCATGCGCAGACCGCGCACGATGTCGGAGATGTCGCCGTACTTGTCGGACTGCATACCGGAGCTGCGGGTGGCGATCCAGCCGCCCAGAGTCGACCAGACGAAGGAGTCGGGCTGGTGGCCCATGGTCCAGCCCCGGGCCTGCAGTTGGTCCTCCATGTCGGGGCCGAAGACACCGGCCTGGATGCGGGCCATGCCGGAGATCTCGTCGATCTCCAGAAGGCTCTTCATGCGGCCGAGGTTGGCGACCACCACGTTGCGGGGCTCACCGGGAACAGCCTCGGTGGCAGCGACGATGTTGGAACCGCCGCCGAACGGAATCAGTACGAAGTCGTCCTCGACCGCGGCGTTGACGAGGGCAACGACCTCGTCCTCGTCGCCGGGGTACACCACGACGTCCGGCACCCGGCCGAGTTCGCCGCGACGCACGCGGACGAGGTCGCGGACACCCTTGCCGAAGGCGTGCACCACGCGGGTTTCGTCGTCGGTCTGCGCGTACGTGGCGCCGACGATGCCCTCCAGTTTCGTGCGGAGCTCATCGGTGAGCTGCGTGGCGGGCACATCAAGGGAGGAGAACGGCGGCACCGACGTCTTGGACACGTTGATGTCGACGCCGACGATCCTCTTCACGAAGGGCGCGAACTTCGGCTTGTCGTGGTGACTGTAGGCCTTGCCTTCCTCGCCCCAACCCCACCACTTCTGCTGCTTCACGCCTTCGATCATTGGTCCTCCTGCTTGTTCGCACGTTGCCTGGCGTCGTCGGCCAGCGCAGTGATCTCATTTTTTACGGACTTCTCCAGGGCCACCACGCGGGCGTACTCGGCCAGGGTCTTGGCGCCGTAGGCGCGGGCCGTCGAGTCGTGGAGCTCGAGCACCTGACGGCGCATCCGCTCGCTGAACTCGTGGGCAATCTCGCCGGGCAAAGGATGCATCGGTCGGCCGATGACCACGTGCACCTCGGGTCGGCCCCGCGGCAGGTGCTTCTGGTGCGACGGCCATGCTGCGTAGGCGCCGACGAGGGCGATGGGCACGGCCGGGACGCCACGGGAGATGCAGAGCGCCGCCACACCCGGCTTGAACGGGGCCATGGCACCGGTGCGGGAGCGCGTGCCCTCGGGGAAGATCAGGAGGGGGACGCCGTCGGCCAGCAGGGAGGCGGACATGCCGCGCTTCTGGCTGCGTTTCGACGTCTTCGGCTCGCTCCTGTCCTTGCCGCGGTCCACGGGGAAGCTGTTGAAGAACAAGGCCATCGGGCCTGACTTCCACCACTTGTCGTAGAAGAAGTCCGCTGCCGCCCCGGTGGCCAGATAGCGCGACAGCCGGTTCGGCAGAGCACCGAAGATCAGCGGGGCGTCGAGGTGGGACGAGTGGTTGGAGAACGCCACGAACGCCCCATCCAGGGCGTCAAGGTTCGCGGCTCCGTGCACGTGCACGCGCAGCAGTCGCCAGACATACGGCTTCAGCAGCATCAGCTGCGCCGTTTGTCGTGTCGTCGCGTTGACCTTGGACGAATACCGTCCGCTCAGGTCCTTCTCTCTGGCCACAGTGGAAATGCCTCAGCGCTTCTTACGGCTGTTGGTGAGCTTGACGGAGAACCACCGGATGAATGCGCGGGGACCGTGGTCGGCCAGGAGCATGGCAGCCTTCCACTTCCATGTCGGAATCGACTCGAGTTTGCCCTTGTCGACGTCGGCGAGGCACTCGCGGATGAGGACGTCAGTGTCGATCCACACGATGTCAGGCAGGGAGTGGGCCGTGATACCGGCCCGCTCATGGAACTCGGTGCGCACCCATCCGGGCAGCAGCGCGGTCACGGTGACGCCGGTGTTCCTGAGTTCCAGCGCAAGGCTCGTGGAGTATGTCCGGGCCCAGGCCTTCACGGCGGAGTAGTTGCCCGTGAAGATGACGGACGACGAGGAGGCAACATTGATGATCTGCCCCCGGCCGCGCTCCCGCATGGCCCGGCCCGCAGCTCCGCCCAGCACCAGCAGTGCAAGGCACATCACGTCGAGGGCCTTGGCGTGCGTCTCGACGTCATCGGGGTTCAGCACGGTGGAGTGCAGACCGAAGCCGGCATTGTTGATGAGCATGTCGATGGGGGCGTCGTCCGACTCCACCCGCTTGGCCACCCGGGTCATGTCGGCACGGTCCGAGAGATCGGCTGACAGGGTCTCCACGGTGATCCCGTGCGCCGTCCGCAACTCCTGTGCCACCTCGTCGAGTCGCTGCGCGTCACGTGCGACGAGCACCAGGTCCGTGCCCCGGCTGGCGAGTTCGCGCGCGAACGCCAAACCGATGCCGGAGGTGCCGCCGGTGATCAAAGCTGTGGCCATGGTGCCTACGGTATCCCCCCGGCCGAACCCGTGGAAGCTGGTACGGGTGGCCGGTGTGGCGTTGGTCGCAATCCCACAACAGGGGAAGTCCCCACTTGTGCACTTGGAACAGTCGTCGGCGACGACGGGCAGTGGACGCCCTCCAGGTGATGGGCGAACGAGGACCCCGGTGACCGGTGAGAATTAGACTGCCCTCATGACCAATGACGCTCGCACAACACCCGACATCAAGCCCCGCAGCCGAACAGTCACAGACGGCCTCGAGGCCACCGCCTCCCGGGGCATGCTGCGGGCCGTGGGGATGGGTGACGCGGACTTCGCCAAGCCGCAGATCGGCGTCGCCAGTTCCTGGAACGAGATCACCCCCTGCAACCTGTCCCTGGACCGGCTCGCGCAGGCCGCGAAGGAGGGCGTGCATGCGGGAGGCGGGTACCCGCTGGAGTTCGGCACCATCTCGGTCTCCGACGGCATCTCCATGGGGCATGAGGGCATGCACTTCTCGCTCGTCTCCCGTGATGTGATCGCAGACTCGGTGGAGACCGTCATCATGGCCGAACGACTGGACGGCTCGATCCTCCTGGCGGGCTGCGACAAGTCGCTGCCCGGCATGCTGATGGCGGCTGCACGCCTGGACCTGGCCAGCGTCTTCATCTACGCCGGCACCATCATGCCGGGCCGCGTGAAGCTGTCTGATGGCCAGGAGAAGGACGTCACCATCATCGACGCATTCGAGGCGGTGGGCGCCTGCGCGCGGGGGCTGATGAGCAGGGACGACGTCGGCCGCATCGAACGGGCCATCTGTCCCGGTGAGGGGGCCTGCGGTGGATACTTCACGGCCAACACCATGGCCAGCGTCGCCGAGGCCATCGGCATGTCCATCCCCGGTTCGGCGTCGCCGCCGTCGGCGGACCGCCGTCGTGACGAAATGGCGCGCCGGGCTGGGGAGGCCGTGGTGGGGATGCTCCGTCTGGGCATCACCGCCCGCGACATCATGACCAAGGAGGCGTTTGAGAACGCGATCGCGGTGGTGCAGGCGTTCGGTGGCTCCACGAACGCCGTACTCCATCTGCTGGCCATCGCCCACGAGGCGGACGTCGACCTGACGCTCGCGGACTTCGCACGCATCGGCGCCAAGGTGCCGCATTTGGCCAACCTCAAGCCCTACGGCCGCTACGTCATGAACGACGTGGACCGCGTGGGTGGCATCCAGGTGGTGATGAAGGAGTTGCTGAGCGCCGGGTTGATCAACGGGGACTGCCTGACCGTGACCGGCAGGACCGTGGCGGAGAATCTGGAGATCCTCGACCCGCCCGCACCGGATGGCAAGGTGCTGCGCAGCGTCGCCGACCCCATCGCCGCCACCGGTGGCATCACCATCCTCCACGGCTCCCTGGCCCCCGACGGTGCCGTGGTGAAGACCGCGGGCTTCGAGACGGACGTCTTCGAGGGCACCGCACGGGTCTTCGACAGGGAACGGGCCGCGATGGACGCCCTGGAGGACGGCACGATCACCCACGGCGACGTCGTCGTCATCCGCTACGAGGGCCCCAAGGGTGGGCCGGGCATGCGGGAGATGCTGGCCATCACCGGCGCCATCAAGGGTGCGGGGCTGGGAAAGGACGTCCTGCTGCTCACGGACGGGCGCTTCTCCGGTGGCACCACCGGATTGTGCGTGGGACACGTCGCACCGGAGGCAGTCGACGCCGGCCCCATCGCGTTCGTGGAGGACGGTGACAGGATCCGCCTTGACGTGTCCGCCGGCACCCTCGACGTCCTGGTGGATGAGGAGGAGTTGGCCCGCCGGGCCGTGGGGTGGGCGCCGCTGCCGCCCACGTTCACCCGCGGAGTACTGGGCAAGTACATCAAGCTCGTCCAGTCGGCCTCGGGTGGGGCGATCCTCGAGTGATGTGAGGAGGCCTGGAAGTGCTCACCGCCAGCGTCGTGGGAACGCGACGGACGCGGTGAGGACTACCGGCCGATGACCGCCATGGTCTCGCGGGCCATGGCGAGTTCCTCGTTGGTGGGAATCACCAGGACGTGGACCTTCGAGTCAGGCGTCGAGATTTCGCGTGCCTCGGTGGATCGCTGCTCGTTGGCGGCGACGTCGAGCTCGAATCCCATGCCCTTGAGGCGTTCGATGACGGGTCCGCGGATGTGGGCGGCGTTCTCGCCGACGCCGGCCGTGAAGCAGACGGCATCCACCCCGCCGAGGATGGCGATGTAGGCGCCGATGTAGCTGACCAGTCGGTGGACGTACACGTCGCGGGCGAGCTTCGCGTCGGCGTTGCCAGCCGCGATCTCGGTGGCCACGTCACGCATGTCGGTGAATCCACACAGGCCGAGCATGCCGGACTGCTTGTTGAGGGAGGTGTCGATGTCGTCGAGGGACATGCCCTTGCTGCCAAGGAACTTGTGCAGGCCGGGATCGACGTCGCCTGAACGGGTGCCCATCACGAGGCCCGCCAGGGGGGTCAGACCCATGGAGGTCTCGACGGCCACGCCGCCGTCGACGGCAGAGATGGAGGCGCCGTTGCCGAGATGGCACACGATGGTCTTCAGTTCACTCAGCGGCCGGTCAAGGAACTCGGCCACCTTCTGTGAGACGTACTGGTGGGACGTACCGTGGAACCCGTACTTGCGGATGCCGTAGCGGGCGGTGACCTCGCGGTCGATGGCGTACGTGTACGCCTCCGGCGGGAGCGTGGAGAAGAAGGCTGTGTCGAAGATGGCAACATGCGGCACGTTCGGCAGCACCAGCATCGCCGCCTCGATCCCCGCGATGGCCGGAGGGTTGTGCAGGGGTGCCAGGTCGGACAGCTCGATGAGGGTGGCGATGACTGCATCGTCGATGAGCACCGACTCCTGGAAGGTGTCGCCGCCGTGGACGGTGCGGTGGCCGACTGCGATGACTTCGTCCAGTGCGGGTCCGTGCTCGTGGAACATCGCCACGACCGCCGCCATCGCCTCGGTGTGGTTCGCGAAGTCCTGGTCCAGATGGAACTTCTGGCCGCCGGTCTCATGGTCCAGCGTGCTGGACCCCTGACCCACACGCTGCACGATCCCCATCGCCGTGGGCTGCTGCGTGTCGGTCTGGAGGAGCTGGTACTTGATGGACGACGAGCCGCAGTTGAGCAGCAGGATCGGCTGGGACACGGTGGAATGCACTTCCTCAGGTTTGGTGGAGCGTCAGTCGTTCTTCTGCGCCTGGATGGCGGTGATGGTGATGGTGGAGACGATGTCATCCACCAGCGCACCGCGGGACAGGTCGTTCACCGGCTTCTTCAGGCCCTGCAGGATCGGTCCGACGGCGACTGCTCCGGAGGTGCGCTGCACCGCCTTGTAGGTGTTGTTGCCGGTGTTGAGGTCCGGGAAGATGAACACGGAGGCCTGCCCCGCCACCTGCGAGCCGGGCATCTTCTTGGCCGCCACCGTGGCGTCGACGGCTGCGTCGAACTGGATGGGTCCCTCCACCTTGAGTTCGGGCGCCCGTTCCTTCACGATGCGGGTGGCCTCGCGCACCTTGTCCACGTCCGCCCCGCTGCCGGACGTGCCGGTGGAGTAGCTGAGCATGGCGATGCGGGGTTCGATGTCGAACGCCAGCGCCGTCTCGGCCGAGGAGATCGCGATGTCGGCGAGCTGCTCCGGGGTCGGGTCCGGGTTCACGGCGCAGTCGGCGTACACGACAACGCGGTTGCTCATGGCCATCAGGAACGAGCCGGAGACCACACCGACGCCTGGCCTCGTCTTGATGAACTCCAGCGAGGGGCGGATGGTGTTGGCGGTGGTGTTGATGGCACCTGAGACCATGCCGTCGGCCAGTCCCAGATGGACCATCATGGTGCCCACGTAGGAGGGGTCGTCGAACTGTGCGCGGGCCTGTTCGAGGGAGATGCCCTTGTGGGCGCGGAGTCGCGCGTACTCGGCCGCGAACTCGTCGAGCATCTTCGGGTCGCGGACGTTCACGAGCCTGGCGTCGTGCAGGTTCAGGCCCAGCTCGGAGGCGCGGCGACTGATGACGGCGGGGTCGCCAAGGATCACGATGTCGGCCACCTGGCGCTGCAGCACGATGGAGGCGGCCGTCAGGACACGATCGTCGGAGCCCTCGGGCAGCACGATGCGCTTCCGGTGGGAGCGGGCCAGTTGCATGAGTTGGTGCTCGAACATGGTGGGCGTGCGGATCTCGGAGCGGGGCAGGTCGATGGCCGCCAGCAGCCGGTTCTCGTCCACGTGGGCGCCGAACAGGGCCCGGGCAACGTCGGTTTTGCGCGACGTGGAGGTGGAGACACCATTGACGCGCTGCAGCCTGGAGGCGGTCGCGAACGTGTCCTCCTGGGTGAAAGCGATGGGGAGGTCCACCTCGACACCGCGAAGGAGCGTGGCGATGGACTCGGGGACCTCGAAGCCACCGGTGAGGATGATGGAGGCCAGCGGGCCGAACACCGACGAGTGGTGCGCCATCAGCAGGCCGGGCAGCAGGTCCAGGCGGTCCGAGGCCATGATGACGGAGCATTCCGGCTTCAGACGGGACAAAAGGTTGGGCAGCGTCATGGCGGCCACGATGGTGTGGACGGCTTCCTTGTCCAGGAAGTCCGCGTTCCCGAGCCAGTGCGTCGCGTTGACTGCCTCCAGTTGCATGCGCACCGACGGCGCGCCGAGCACGGGGTCGTGGGGCAGGACGAAGGCGGCGTCACGGATGTGGGCGACCGCCTCGCGCATGGCCTCCATGTCGTCCGGGTTGGTGCGGGTGATGGCCACCCCCACCACGGTGTTGTGTCGCTCCTCGAAGGACTCGATGGTCTCCTCGACGATGCCGCGCACCTGCTCCGGGGTCCGGTCCGTGGCCCCACAGACGTAGAAGACGGGCGCGTTCAGGTTGGCGGCGATGACGGCGTTGTGGTCCAGCTCGGTGCTGGAGTAGAAGCCGGAGTAGTCGGAGCCCACCACCACGACGGCGTCGCACCGGGCTGCCAGCTCGGTGTACTTGGCCACGATCTTGTCGATGGAGGCGTCGGGGTCCTCCGCGAACTCGGCGTGCGTGACACCGACGGCCTCGTCGAACGTCTGCCTCTTCACAGAGTTCAAATCCAGCAGTGCGAGCGCCACGGCATCGGAGTCCGTGGACTCCACGAGGGGACGGAAGACGCCGACGGTCCGAACCTGGCGGTTGAAGAGTTCGACCACGCCCAGCGCGATCACACTCTTGCTTACCTGCCGCTCCGATGAGGCAATGAATACGCTGCGAGTCACGCCCCCACCCTAGCGCCCCCACATTCTGCGGTGGGGGCCGCCCGCGGGGACGGTGTCTCGCGTACGTTGGGGCCAGGATCCACGTTCGCAAGGAGTCAGCGTTGACACGCACACGAGTTGAGACCGACTTTCTCGGGACCCGGGAGGTCCCGGTGGCCGCCTATTACGGCATCCACACCGTGCGCGCCATCCAGAACTTCGCCATCAGCGACTCCACGATCAATGATCTGCCCCAGCTGATCCGGGGCATGGTGCAGGTCAAGAAGGCCGCGGCCCTCGCCAACCGGGAGCTGGGTGTCCTGGACTCCACCAAAACGGACGCCATCCTGTGGGCCTGCGACCAGATCCTGGATGAGGGCCGCTGCATGGACCAGTTCCCCATCGATGTCCTGCAGGGCGGGGCGGGCACGTCGGTGAACATGAACACCAACGAGGTGATCGCCAACCTGGCGCTGGAACGGCTGGGGCATGCCAGGGGCGACTACCACGTCATCCACCCCAACGACGACGTCAACCGCAGCCAGTCCACCAACGACGCCTTCCCCACAGGGCTCAGGGTGGCGCTGGATGCGGTGCTGGGGCGGCTGTCCGGCGCGGTGGAGGAGCTCGCCAGGTCATTGCGGGCAAAGGGGGCCGAGTTCCAGGACGTGGTGAAGATGGGAAGGACGCAACTGCAGGACGCGGTGCCCATGACGCTCGGCCAGGAGTTCACCGCCTTCGGGGAGATGGTCGACGAGGAACTGCGGCACATCGACTACACCCGCGACGTCCTGCTCGAGGTGAATCTGGGAGCCACCGCCATCGGCACCGGTATCAACGCCCCGCACGGGTACGCGGAGCTGGCCGTCCTGCATCTCAACGAGATCACGGGCAGGCCATGCGTCCTGGCGACCAACCTCATTGAGGCCACGAGCGACTGCGGCGACTACGTGATGGCGCACGCCGCATGCAAGCGGCTGGCCGTGAAGCTGTCGAAGATCAGCAACGACCTGCGACTCCTGTCCTCCGGTCCGCGCGCCGGGTTCAACGAGATCAACCTGCCGGCACTGCAGGCTGGTTCATCGATCATGCCGGCCAAGGTCAACCCCGTCATCCCGGAGGTGGTCAACCAGGTGTGCTTCAAGGTGCTGGGCAACGATGTCTGCGTCGGCCTGGGCGCCGAGGCCGGGCAGCTGCAACTCAACGCCATGGAGCCCGTGATCGCGCAGGCGCTTTTCGAGTCGATCTCCCTGCTGCACAACGCCGCTGACAGCCTGCGCACCAAGTGCGTCGACGGCATCACCGCCAACGCCGACGTGTGCCTGTCCTACGTGCAGAACTCCATCTCCGTGGTGACGTTCCTCAACAACTGGATCGGCCACACCGCCGGCGACGAGGTGGGCCGAGAGGCCGCCGCCACCGGCCGGAGCGTCCGTGACATCGTGCTGGAGCGGGGACTACTCGACGAGGAGACGCTGGAGAAGGTCCTGGCCGTGGAGAACCTGCTGCCTCACTCGCCGGTGCTCGACGGCGACCCGACCCGCGCCTGAGGTGCGGGTGCATGCGCGGCGCCACTGACCCCGTGAATGTTCCCGAACCCCTGACGGGGGTCTCTGTCAGGCGCGCGTCTCGTGGTTGCGCAACTCCCCGCCCGCGCGGAGCGCCTCGACGTTGGCGACGATCAGCTCGGCAGCACCCACGGGGCGTCCACCGGCAGCGTGTGGCGTCACGATGAGGTGGGGCGTGTCCCACAGTGCGGAGTCGGCTGGAAGTGGCTCCTTGGCGGTCACGTCCAGGGCTGCACCGGCGATGCCGCCTGAGGTGAGCGCTGAGCAGAGCGCGTCCTCGTCGACGGTGGAGCCACGGCCCACGTTGACCACCAGCGCCCGCTGTGACATCAGCGCCAACCTTTCGGCGTTCAGGGCGTTCACGGTGTCGGGTGTGCCGGGAAGGATCATGACGAGCAGATCGGTGCGGGGGAGTTCCTTCTCCAGTTCCGCCTCGGTAACCACGTCGAAGCCGGCGCGGGTGCCGGCGGAGCGTGCCACGCCGCGGACATGGGCGCCCAGTGCGGTCAGCAGAGGGGCGAGGGTCTGCCCGATGGAGCCGAAGCCCCAGATGAGGACGTCAGCGCCCAGCAGCGAGGTGATGTGATCCGGGGTGAGTTGCGTCTGCATGCCACCCAGTTCCCCTGCCCACTCGTGGCGCTTCTGCGCTTCGAAGCATGCGGGGAGCCTCCGCAGCAGGGCCAGGATCAGGGCCAGGGCATGCTCGGTGACGGGACCGTCGTGCAGCCCGACGCCGGAGCAAATGGCCACCGACTTGTCGAAGGGGGCCGCCAGCGCGGCGTCGGCGCCTGCAGACAGGGCCTGCACCAGCTTCAGGCGTGGCAGCCGGGCAGCGTCGTCCGCGAGGCTCCTGCTGCCACGGCCCCAGTCCACCAGCACCTCGGCGTCAGTGTGCTCGTCCGGGATGGGGGAGCGGTGGTCATAGCGGACCCCCACCACCCCGTCGGGGAGGCGCGGATCAAGATCGATGGTGTCGGGCAGCAGAACCTTCATGGACCCATCCAACATCACAGGCCGCGCAGCCATGCAATCTCGGACACATGCCCGTCGCCCGGGGTCTCCAGAATGACGGGGGCGTTGGCTCCACGCACCACGGCGGCGATGTCGTCCCGGTTGATCTCTCCGTTGCCGAGTCCCGTGTGCCTGTCGGCTCCGGAACCGGCGATGTCGCGGGAGTCGTTGCAGTGCACCAGGTCGATGCGCCCCGTGATACCGAGGATGTCGTCCACCAGGGTCGCCAGGTCCAGTCCGCCGGCATGGGCGTGGCAGGTGTCGACGCAGAAACCCACCGAGTCGAGGTTGTCGGAGGTGGAGATGGCCTCCCACACGCCCCGGATGGCCTCCAGGTGCCGGGCCATGGCGTTGTTGCCGCCGGCGGTGTTCTCGATGAGGATCGGCACCTCGAGGTTCAGACCGTCGACGGCCTTGCGCCAGTTGTCGTAGCCGACGGCCGGGTCGTCGTCGGCCGTGACGTGCCCCCCGTGCACGATGACGCCACGGGCACCGACGGCAGCGGCCTCGGTGACGGTCTGCTGCAGCAGTTTGCGGGAGGGAATCCGGATCCGGTTGTTCGGGGATGCCACGTTGATGATGTAGGGGGCATGAATGTAGAGGCCGATGCCGGCTTCCTCCGCAGCGGCGCGCAGGGCGGCAGCGCCCCCCTCGTACCGGGTGGCGGGCTTCTTCCAGCTCTGCGGCTCACCCAGGAAGAACTGCACGATGTCGGCGCCGCGTGCCGCTGCCTCGGCGATGGGATCGATCTGGTCGACGTGGGCTCCGATGTGCAGGCTGTTCATGGTCACGAGCCTAGCGTTGCGGCCCGGCGCGATGCCTCTCAGGCGTGGGCGGCTGTGCTCCACGACGACCTCCCCGCCGCAGCTGGTGAACGGTGGCGGCTGCGACAATGACGCATGCCCCGGACACCGCATGAACCACGGCGGAATGTGACGCTGCCCCAGGCCCGGAGGATCGCCGTCGCCGCGCAGGGTCTGGCCCGCCCGCGCCCGGTGAGCGTCACCATGAGGCAGGTCGACGCCACCATAAGGCGGATGGGCACCCTGCAGATCGACTCCGTGAACGTGCTGGCGCGCAGCCAGTTCCTGCCGCTGTTCTCCCGCCTTGGCCCCTACGACCAGACGCTGCTGGCCAGGGCCGCGCACACTGCGCCGCGCCGCATCACCGAGTACTGGGCGCACCAGGCAGCCTTCATCCCCGTGGCGCTGCACCCATTGTTCCGCTGGCGGATGCAGGCGTATGCAGAGGAGGCATGGGGTTCCATCCGGCGTGCGGAGACGCAGCATGCCGGTCTGGTGCATGAGGTGCTGGCCGCCATCGGCGATCTGGGCCCCATCACGCCCAGCCGGCTCACCGTCGAACTCGGTCACGATCCTGCCTCGCTGCGCGCGCACTGGGGGTGGAACTGGAACGTGGTGAAGACGGTGTGTGAGTTCCTCTTCTTCACCGGTCAGATCGCCACGGCGGCACGGACGTCCCAGTTCGAGCGTGTTTTCGACCTCCCCGAGCGGGTCCTGCCAGCCGACGTGCTCGGCGCACCGACCCCGTCGGTGGAGGAGGCTCACCGTCGGCTCGTCGAGATTGCCGCCAGGGCCCACGGGATCGGGACTGTGAAGTGCCTCGCCGACTACTGGCGACTCAAGGCTGCGCCGACGCGCAGGGCCGTCGACGAACTCGTCGAGGAGGGCGCCCTGGTCCCCGTGTCGGTGGACGGGACACCGGCCTACCTGCACGTCGAGGCGGCCGTCCCCCGACGGGTGCGCGCGCGGGCGCTGCTCAGTCCCTTCGACCCGCTGGTGTGGGAGCGCGACCGGGCGCTGTGGCTGTTCGGCTTCCACTACAGGATCGGTATCTACACCCCAGCCGAACAGAGGGTGCACGGCTACTACGTCCTCCCGTTCCTACTCGACGGCGACCTTGTTGGCCGCGTCGACCTCAAGGCCGACAGGGCTTCCGGGCGTCTCCTGGTCCAGTCGGCATGGCAGGAGCCCGGTGCACCCATGGGCACCGCCGAGGAGCTCGCCCAAGAATTGTTTTCCATGGCCGACTGGCTGCACCTCGACGACGTGGTGGTTGCTTCCAAAGGGGATCTGGCAAGGGAACTTGCAGCCTGTTGCGTGCCCGGGATCCATAAAGGAGAGGTAACGGATTGGTAACGGAAGCTCACTGGAGTTCTCCATTGCACCGGCACCTACGTATGGTCGAAAAGTCATCCGCTGCGCCTGAGGACATTTTTTGCTGCCTCGACGCACATGTACACGACCTGCGTGGTGGTGGATTTCCGGCGCGGGACAGGCCTGCGCCGATACTCGAGGAGCGACACCCATGAAGACTTTCCGACAGCATGCACGCGCGGCAGCAGCGGCCCTTGCCTGCGCCGTGGCGCTGACCGCCTGCTCCGGCTCCGGCGGCGGCGACGGCGACGAGGCCAAGCTCATCACGAAGGGCGAACTCGTTGTCGCCATGAGTGGCGAATTCAAGCCGTTCAGCCACTTCGAGAACAACACCCTCACCGGGTTCGACTACGACATCGCAGCCGCGATTGCCGACGAGATGGGGCTCACCCTCAAGCCCGAGACGGCGTCGTTCGCTTCCCTGATCCAGGGCCTGCAGTCCAACCGCTATGACGCGCTCATCGCGTCGATGACGCCCACCGACAAGCGCAAGGAAGTGGTGGACTTCACCGAGTCCTACTACACCGACGGCGCGCAGTACTTCGTCAAGAAGGATTCGGACTGCGAGGCGTTCGACATTGGCTCCGCGACGAAGGTGGGCGTCGCCAACGGCACCACCTACGACCAGTACCTGAAGGACGAGGGCTTCAAGGGCGAGGTGGTGAGCTTCGAGTCCGACATCACCGCACTCGAGGACACCGAGGCCGGCCGTCTCGACGGCACCATCACGGGCCTGCTCGTGGGGCTGTTCCAGATCCAGGACGCCAAGCGCGACATCCGGGCGTGTGGTGAGCCGTTGTACACCGAGTCGCCCGCCGTCGCCGTCGCCAAGGGCAATCCCCTGAAGGCTGACATCGACGCGGCGCTGAAAAGCATCAAGGACAACGGCACCTACGCCGACATCAGCAACAAGTGGTTCGGCGAGGACATTTCCTAGTGAACTTCTTCGAGATGTTCGCGGAGTACGCGCCGATCTTCCTCAAGGCGACGTGGGTCACCCTTTCGCTGACGGCGGTCGCGCTCGTCTTCGCGGGCATCCTCGGGGCGGGTGTGGCGGCCATGGCCATGAGCCGGATCGCGCCGCTGAAGTGGCTGGCGGCCGGGTTCATCGGTCTCATCCGTGGCACCCCACTCATCGCGCAACTGTTCCTGCTGTACTTCGGGCTCTCCAGCATCGTGGTGCTGGACAAGTTCTGGGCTGGAGCCATCGCGCTGGGTGTGCACAACTCGGCCTACATCGCCGAGATCATCCGGTCAGGATTCCAGTCGGTTCCCAAGGGCCTCGTGGAGGCTGCCCGGTCGCTCGGGATGTCCCGTGAGCGGACGCTGCGACGGGTCCAGGCCCCGCTCGCGTTTCGTGCCATCCTCCCGGTTCTGGGAAGCCAGTTCATCATTGCCGTGAAGGACTCGTCGCTGGTGGCCTTCATCGGGCTCACCGAGTTGTTCCGCACCGCCCAGAACACGGCTGCGGCGACCTACAAACCCCTGTCCACCTACGCGATCGTCTCCGTGTACTACCTGGCGATCGTGCTCGTGCTGACCGCCGTGGTGAACCGCATGGAGAAGCGCCTGGGCCGGCACAAGTCGTGAGGTGACCATGCCTGATTCAGAGAACAACCCCGACCAGAGCGCACAGGACCGCTTCCTTGCAGGCGATGCCGACAAGGGCGAGTCCATCGTGCAGCTGCGCGGGGTGACCAAGAAGTTCGGGGAGACCGTCGTCTTCTCCGACGTGGACCTCGAGGTGGGTGTCAGCGAGGTGGTGGTGCTCATCGGACCCTCGGGCGCCGGCAAGTCCACCCTCCTGCGCTGCGTCAACGGGCTGGAGGAGATCACCTCCGGCGAGATCGTCGTGGCTGGGCAGACGCTCAGCTATGACCAGAAACACCTCAACCGCATCCGCTCCCGGATCGGCATGGTGTTCCAGTCCTTCAACCTGTTCCCGCACATGAGCGTGACGGAGAACATTGCCGTGGCGCAGCGCGATGTGCTGGGACGCGGCAAGGACGAGGCCATCCAGAAGGCGCACAGCCTGCTGGAGAGGGTGGGTTTGTCCCACAAGGCCGACGCCTACCCCGGCAGCCTGTCGGGGGGCCAGCAGCAGCGTGTGGCCATCGCCCGAGCACTGGCCATGGACCCGGCGGTCATGCTCTTCGACGAGCCCACGTCGGCCCTGGACCCGGAACTCGTGGGTGAAGTACTGGCAGTCATGAAGGACCTGGCCGAGGAGGGCATGACCATGATGTGCGTCACGCACGAGATGCGTTTCGCGCGTCGCGTGGCGGACAGGGTGGTCCTCATTGCCGACCACGGCATCGCCGAGCAGGGCCCACCTGACCAGGTGCTGGACCATCCGGTGACCGAGCGGGCCCAACACTTCCTCTCGGAGCTCTCCGACCACTGAGCTGCTCGTCGTCTGTTCCCTGAGTGCCGCCCGTGGGGGACGAAGTGGCGGTGTGTCGAAGAGTTGGTGAGGTGTGGGTGGTCCTTTCATGGAAACGGCCCTGACGATCCGTGGATCGGCAGGGCCGTTTGTCGCAAGCGGGTCGGCTACCTGGTTGCGGGCTCCGGGCGTCGACCGGCGTGCACGTCGAGGTCGAGCAACAGCACCGTGGACAGGTCGTTGGCTGCTGCACGCAGCTGCGTGACGTCGACTGCCTCGTAGTTGTCGGTGACGGCGTCCTCGTAGCCGGACAGCACATCGGTGCGGTCCCGGCCCTCAGCCACCCTCACGGCGATGTCCTGGCGGATGCCGTTGCTGAGGATGCCGCCCTTGCGGGAGGCCAGTTTGGCGAGCGTGGCGGCGTACTTCTCCGCCTCCGCGACGTCTGCGGGGTCCTCGGAGGACAGCATGGTGGCTGTCCGTTCCAGGACGGCCTGGCCGTTCTCGAGCTTCCCCTCGCCGATCTCGGTGATGGCGCGGCGCAGCAGCTCCCGCTCGGGGCGCTTGGATTCGCGAACCATGAGGTGCATCTGCAGGGCCAGTACACGTTCGCGGGTGCGGGCACCCTCGTCGTCGTAGTGGTTCAGGCTCGGGACCACTTCGCTGCGACCGCTGCTCTGGGACATGGTGTCGAGGAATTCGCGGCGTGCCTCATCCGGTGTCGAGATGGTGTCGCGCAGGGGCATGGCCTTGATGGCCAGGGTGGCGAAGAACGAGATCACCAGGATGGGCAGGATCGCGAGGAAGACGATGTGCAGCCTGTCAGCCAGGCCGTGACGGATCGCGTCGGCGACTGCCGGGGGGAGTCCCGCCGTGGCGGAGGGGTCGAGGACGTCGCCGACGCCGACGTTGTTGACCCGGTCGCCCATCTGCTCCGCCACTCCCGGAGGAAGGTGGGAGGTGATGGCCTTGGCCAGTCCGCCAGTCATGAGGGAGCCGAAGACGGCAATGCCGACGGTGGCGCCCACGTTGCGGAAGAACTGCGTGGAGGCCGTCGCGATTCCGAGATCGCGGCGGGCCACGGCGTTTTGCACCACGAGGGTGTATTGCTGCATGGAGGCGCCGAGGCCGATGCCCAGCACCACCATGGCGATGCTCAGCTGGGTCTGGGTGGATTCAGCGTCCAGTCGGCTCATGAGCCATACCCCGGCGAACATGGTGAGCACGCCGAGCAGCATGATCTCCTTGTAGCGGCCGGTGCGCGTGATGAGCAGGCCTGCGCCGATGCCAACGAGGATGAAGCCGATCATGAGCGGCAGCAGGATCAGGCCGGAGTCGGTGGCGCTGACGCCGAGCACGCCCTGCGCGTAGACGGGAATGTAGATGGTGGCGCCGAACATGACCATGGACACCGAGAAGGCTGCAATGTTGGCGGCCGTGAACACGGAGTTGCGGAACAGGCGCAGCGGCAGGAGGGGCTCCTCGGCCTTCATCTCGACGAACACGAATGCCACGACGCCCAGCCCGCCCAGGACGAACAGGGAGATGATGACGGCGGAGTTCCACGCGTAGGTGGTGCCACCCCACGAGGTGGCCAGAAGAATCATGACGAGCGACGGTGCGAGCGTCAGGATGCCCCACACGTCCACCTTGGCTTTGCGTTGCACGTGCGGCAACTTCAGGAAGCGGACCACGAAGAAGAGCGCCACGATGCCGAGCGGGATGGTGGAGAAGAAGTTCCAGCGCCATCCCAGGTTGTCGGTGATGAGGCCACCGGCCAGCGGGCCCGCCACGGAGGTGACGCCGAAGATGGCGCCCATGAAGCCCTGGTACTTGCCGCGCTGCCGCGGCGGGATGATGTCGCCAATGATTGTCTGCGACAGCGGCATGATCGTGCCCATGCCGAGGCCCTGGATGGCGCGGCCGGCGACGAGCATCTCGAAGGAGACACTGAACCCGCTGACGATCGAGCCGAGCATGAAGACGGCTAGGCCGCCGATGTAGAACAGGCGGCGCCCGTACAGGTCGGACAGTTTGCCCATGATGGGGACGCTGACGGCGGAGGTCAGCATGGCGGCCGTGGCCACCCAGGAGTAGTGGTCGATGCCGCCGAGGTCGGCGACGATGCGCGGCATGGCAGGGCCGACGATCGTCTGGCTCACGGAGGCCACGAGCATGCCGATCATGAGGCCTATGAAGACCTGCCGGTCCTGCGGTGAGAGTTTGTACGCGGTTGTGGGCGCTGTGGGGGTCTTGGTCATGCGTTCTCCAGGCTGTCGTTCAATCGGCTGAGTAGGCGGGCGAGCTCGCTCTTGTCCTCGGGGGTCCACTCGCCCAGCGATTCGGTGATGAGGTGTACGCGTCGGGCGCGTTCGGCGGAGAGGGCATGGCGCCCTGCGTCGTTGAGGGACAGCAGGTGTGCGCGTCCGTCCTGTGGGTCGGGGTGGCGCTCGAGGAGCCCGCTGTCGCACAGGTGCGCGACGCGGCGGCTCATGGTGGAAACGTCGAAACCGCGCATGGCGGCGAGGTCGCTGAGACGCGCGCCCTCTGAGCAGGCGCCGGAGGAGAGGGTCACCAGCGTCGAGAAGTCCTGGTGATCCATGCCCTGATGGGGACGTTTCGCCAGTGCCCGCCCCAGGTTTGCGAACAGCCTCGCCATCTCATCGGTTAGTTGCATGATGCAAGCATATACTTTTGGCCGAAGGAGCTGAAATCAACAGCTGTCGCTATCGCTCAGCCGAGCAGGTGGTGGAGCCGCACCTCGTAGGGGTCGAGTCGTGCCGGGTCGCCGCTGCCGGTTGCCAGGACCGTGCGCACGAGTTCGTCGCGGTGTGGGCGGTGCAGATGGCGCCCCGAGAGGTTGACTTCGATGAGCCAGGAGTCGCCGTCGAGCTCGCGCCGCCAGGCGAAGTAGTCGCGACGGTGGGCGTCGACGTAGTGGACATCGCCCAGCCTGAGTGCCCGGTGTTGCCGGCGCAGTTCGATGAGGCGGCGGTAGAAGTTCAGCACGGAGTTTGGGTCCTGCCGCTGTTCCGCCACGGTGTACCCGGTGGACTGCTCATGGAATCCGATCCACGGTGTGCCCGTGGTGAACCCGTGGGACGCGGAATCGTCCCATCGCATGGGAGTGCGCGCATGGTCACGCGACCCGGCCATCACCCCATCGATGCTCTCAGGGTCCTGCTGCAACGCCAGACGGTTCAGGGTCTCGATGTCGCGGAAGGACGCGGCGTCCGGGAAAGCCTGGTTGACGGCCGCGATCTCCTGGCCCTGGTAGATGAACGAGGTGCCCCGCGAGAGCAGCTGGATCGCCGCCAGAGCCTTGCCCAGAGCGGTGCGGTGGCGCGGATCGGCGTCCACTTTCGAGATCATGCGCGGGTTGTCGTGGTTCTCCCAGAACAGGCTCACCCAGTCCCCGGAACCGAGGCGGGATTCACGGGACACCATCTGGGCCTTGAGCTCGTTGAGGTCGTAGCGGTAGTCGTCCCACCGCGTTTTGCCCGGATTGTCCAGCAGGTCGAAGCCAAAGAGGAGATCCAGCTCCTGGCGATCCTCACCTGTGAGGAGTCGGCCGGTCTCAACGCCGATGCCGGGGGTCTCGCCGATCATGACGGCCACGGGATCGCAGCCCGGCCCCTCCGTGGTGTCGCCCGGGCGGGTAAACCCCTCCCGACGCAGCTCGGCCAGGTACCGGTGGAGGTTGGGGCCGTGGAAGTAGTGCTCCACCCCGGGATACTGCATGAGCCGACCGACGAGCTCGTTGCCGTCGGGCAGACCCGGCCGCTTGGAAATGAAGTTGATGACGTCGAGTCGGAAACCATCGATGCCGCGAGCGAGCCACCACTGCACGATGTCGGCCACTTCGCGTCGCACTGCCGGGTTGTCCCAGTTGAGGTCTACCTGACCAGGGGCGAACAGGTGCAGCGCCCAGCGTTTCGCGTCGTCGAGCCATCGCCAGGCAGGGCCGTAGAAGTACGAGCCCCAGTTGTTGGGGAGCAACTCCGGCTCCCCACGGCGAAGCATGTAGTAGCTGCCGTACGGTCCGTCCGGGTCCTTGCGTGCCGCTCTGAACCACGCGTGCTGGTCGGAGGTGTGGTTCACCACCAGGTCGAGGATGATCCGCATCCCCCGCTCGTGGCAGGCGGCGATCAGTTCGTCGATGTCCTCCTGGGTGCCCATCTCGGTCATGACGGCGCGATAGTCGGAGATGTCGTAGCCGTTGTCCTCATTGGGTGACGCGAAGATCGGGGACAGCCACAGGCAGTCGACACCCAGCTCGGTGAGGTGGTCGAGGTGGTTGATGACACCCCGCAGGTCACCGACGCCGTCGCCATTGGAGTCGGCGAAGGACCGTGGGTAGACCTGGTAGAACACTGCCTCCTTCCACCAGTGGGGGACAACGGGGCCGGTGGTGCGGGCCGGGGAGTCGGAGACGTCGTTGAGGAGTTCCAGCAGGGTGTCCATGAAGCCGGGCCCCATCAGACGCCCTCCGACGCGTTCGATGAGACCAAGTGGCAGTGGGCGGATGACGGGGTTGTCCACCCAGAGTCGGGAGCGGCCCATCTGGAGCAGGATTCTGCCGATCACGTCGCGCCCCAACGGGTGGGCATAGACGTCCCCCACGGTTGAGTGGCGGTCCAGGCCACGTCTCGACGAACGGTGCTCTCGCTGCATCACGACAAACCTTCCCTCGTGCGCAGGTCCGAGACGATGCCGGCATAGCGCTTCTCATCCAGTGTGTACCAGCGTCGCAACACCACCCAGCTGATGATCACCAGCACCATGGGCACCACCATCATCACCACTTTGAACGACACCACGCCCGAGGCCGTGAGGTCGGCCGCGGACTGCGCCCGACTGATGCCGGAGACCACGAGGGCGATACCAACAAGGCCGGTGCCGAGCGCGTTCGAGGCCTTGTAGATGAACGGCTGCAGGGCGAACGTGATGGACTCGTTGCGACGGCCCAGCTTCCACTCCCCGTACTCGACACAATCTGCGATGAACAGCAGCATCAGGAGCTGGATGAACGCCTGCCCCATGAACAGCAACACACCGGCCACGGCGATGAGCGCCATCGATGAGCCGGCGAGAGCGAAGACGGCCAGCCCCGCGGCGCACATCGCGGAGGCCACCCCGTGGATCTGGCGACGCGTCAGCCGGGCAGAGACGAGCGGGAAGATGGCCAGGCCGGTGAGCTGCGCCACCCCGAGGATGAGGGCGAAGATGGGGTACATCCCCTCGTCGCCGTACACATACTTGAAGTAGTAGATGCCCAGGCTGGTGGTGGCGGTGTACCCGGCCATGAACAGCAGCATGGCGGCTGTCACCACGAGCAGTTGGTCGTTGCGGGTGATGACGGCGAACAGTTCACGCAGAGGGGTGCGGGCAGTGGGGGTCGCAACCCGCTGTCGCGTGAAGATGAGTGTGAGGGACTGGAACGCCAGCATCAGGGACACGAGGATCACGGCGAAGACGAACCAGGCCTTCTCCTCACTACCCAGCAGGGCCGTGAGCTGGTTCGTGATGGGGATGACACCCACCACGACACTGAAAAGGCCGACGTTGGCGGCGATGCGTGCCACCACCCCAATGGCTTCGCGCTCCTTCAGGTTCCGTGACAGGGACGGGAGCATGCCGTAGAAGGAGATGTCGTTGATGGTGTAGCTGATGCCCCACATCAGGTAGGCCACGGCGAACACCAGGAGGAACCCGGTTCCCCGCAGTCCTGTGTCGACGAACAGGATGAGGGTGGAGACCGCCCACAGCACGGCGCCGACGGCGATCCATGGCTTGAACTTCCCCCACCGGGAGCGGGTGTTGTCGACGACGACACCCATCACCGGGTCGTTCAGTGCGTCGAAGATACGCATGACCACGATGATGACGGTCACGCCCACCAGTGTGGCCTGGGAGATGTTGACCACCTCGGTGAGGTAGTACACAAGGTAGAGGCTGACCAACGCGGCCGACATGTCCCGGCCGATGGTTCCCAATCCGAAGCTCAGCCTGTTGCGCCACCGATCAGGCGCCACGGACCCGTCCGACGACGTCGGATCCCCCCCGAGTCCACTCATGGGCGTCAGTGTTGCACGCCTGCTGGTTACAGCAGCAGCAGTTCGCCATTCATCCCCTCAGGAGACCCGATGCCCGACACAATGGAGGTCCGTGAGGTCACGGAAGCGGGCTGACAAGCACCACGAAGGAGTTGCCATGAGCGAACAGAATCAACCATCCGAGGATGTTGACCGCGTCACCACCGAGGCGCCAGCAGAAGGGGCGGAGAACCCCGGCGACGACACCACTGCGGGCACGCCCCATGCACAGGACCCGGCAGAGGGCGTCGACCCCGATGAACCCGCTCAGCGCTGAGGCAACAGGTGGCGTCCGATCGCGGCAGGCACCCATCGCATGGGGTGATAATGGCGGTAGATGCGCGCCGACGCGCACGCCGTCGGCAATGACGAAGGAGTCAAGATGACCGAAGTGCAGGACCTCCCGGACGAGGGGTCCGACAACCCTGGGGGCTACGGGGAACAGGTGGTCGAAGAGGTACCCGAAGAGGGTTCGGGTAACCCTGGGCCCAACCTGGGGGACGTGGTCAAGGAGGTCCCGGCGGACGGATCCGAGAACCCCGGCCCGAACCTCGACGGAATTGAGGAGAAGGTCCCCGAGGAGGGGTCCCAGAACCCGGGTCCGGAACTCGCCTGAGTCATCTCACCCAGGAACTCATCCCAACTGAGGAAGGATTTGCCATGAGTCAAAAACCACATCCCCGACACGGGTCGGAAAATCCCGGCGGACACTCGCCGGAAGTACCCGAGGAGGTTCCAGCGATGGGGACGCTGAACCCGGGCGGTCACCCCGGCGACGTGCCGGAGGAACGCCCGCACAGGGGTTCACAGAACCCGGGCGGCCACACCGCCGATGAGCCGGAAGAGGTTCCGGGCGAGGGTTCGGACAACCCGGGGCCTGAACTGGTCTGACGTGTGGTTGGTCGAAGGACGGACAGCTCCTACTGGTCTGCAGCGGCAATGCGCCGTTCATGATCCAGCAGGAGCTGTTTCGTGGTGGCGCCCCCGGCGTAGCCGATCAACTGTCCGGAGTACCCCACCAAACGGTGACACGGCACGATGATGCTGAGCGGGTTGCGACCGGTGGCACCACCGACTGCCCGGCTCGCCGTCGGGCGGCCGAGCGACGCCGCCAGCTCCCCGTAGCTCATGGTCTGCGCGTACGGGATCTCCCGCAGGGCATCCCACACCATGATCTGGAAAGTCGTACCCCGGGGCGCCAGCCGGAGGTGGAAGTCGCGACGCTCGCCCGCGAAGTACTCATCGAGCTGGGTCACCACCTCAGCGCCGGCCGCGTCGTCACGTTCCCCCAGGTCGCTGGCGGCGGGCATGTGCTTCTGCTCGAGTCGGTAGAGCCCCGTGAGGGCGCCGTCGTCCAGGACCAGGACGTAGTCACCGACCTCCGTGGTGTGGAAACGATGCTTCATCTTCATCCCCTCCTTGCTGGTTGTGGGGCCCCGGGGCCGTGGTTACGCTGACGTGGATAAGCTGACCCGAACATGATTGACAGGGGAGTCCATGATCGAACAGATTGCCGTGCGGATGCGAGCCACCATCGCCGAGCATCCCCACAACACTGCCACGCGCATCCGCGTCGATGATGCCTGGCGCACCCAGACGTTCACGGAGTTCGGGAAGCGCATCGACGCCGTTGCGCAGGGTCTGCTGGACATCGGCATCGAGGCCGGCGACCGCGTTGGTCTGTTCCTGAACAACTGTCCTGAATGGTCGGAAATCGACTTCGGCGTGGCCACGGTGCGGGGGGTGCTGGTTCCGCTGTACGCCACGTCCACACCCACGCAGATCCGCCACATCGTGGGGGACTCCGAGCTGCGCATCCTGTTCGTCGGTAACCGCAGCGAGTGTGAGCGCGTGCTCTCGGTGAAGTCGGAGCTGCCCTGCCTCGAGACCATCGTCATCGTCAAGCCCTACGACGACCTTCCCGAGGGCGTGATCTCGTTCGCCGATTTCCTCTCGACGCCCGATGACGCGGCGCTGGCAGCGCGTCTGGGGGAGGCGGAGGGCTCTGACCTCGCCTCCATCATCTACACCTCCGGCACTACCGGCGATCCTAAGGGCGTCATGCTGGAGCACAAGGCGCTGGTGCGGCAGAAGGAGGCCCTCGAGAAGGTTTTCGAATTCGGCCCCGAGGATCATTCGTTGGCTTTCCTTCCGCTCTCCCACACCCTGGAGCGTGCATGGACCACCGTCGTGCTGCTCAAGGGATGCATGAACACCTACGTGGAGAACGCCCGCACCGTGGCCGACCAGTTGGTGCTGGCCAGGCCCACGCTGCTCGTGAGTGTTCCTAAGCTGTACGAGACGGTGTTCTCGACGGCGCACGCCAAGGTGTCGTCGTCAGCTGTGAAGCGTCACATCTTCACGTGGGCGCTTCAGGTGGGTGCACGCAACCAGCACTCCTTCCGCAAGGGACGGACCCCCAGCCTGTGGTGGCGCGCCCAGCTGCCATTGGCTGACAAGCTCGTCCACTCCAACGTGCGCGCCGCGATGGGCGGTACCAAGACGGTGCTGGCATGCGGCGGGGCACCGCTCCGCAAGGAGATCGAGGAGTTCTTCTCCTCCATCGGCATGCCCATCTACACCGGCTACGGCCTCACGGAGGCGTCCCCGCTGGTGAGCTTCAACTCGCCGGGTGGGTTCAAGTTCGGCACGGCGGGAAGGGTCATCGTCGGAGGTGAACTGCGTGTCGGTGAGCTCGGGGAGATCCTGTACAAGGGCCCCAACGTCATGGCCGGGTACTGGCACAACGATGAGGCAACGGCTGAGGCCATCCAGGACGGCTGGCTGCACACGGGCGACATCGGCTACGTGGACACCGACGGTTACCTCGTGATCACCGACCGGTTGAAGGACATCATCGTCACGCTGGGGGGCAAGAATGTTGCGCCGCAGCCCATCGAGGGCATGATCCTCGCTGATCCGCTCTTCGAACATGCCGTACTGCTGGGCGACAACCGCCCCTACATCACGCTCCTCGTCAAGCCTGCCCTCCCGCAGGTGGAGGAACTGGGGAAGATGAAGCAGTGGCCTGGAGAGGTGGCCGACTGGCTCGCCGGCAACGAACTCCTCGACGAGGTCAAGCGTCGCGTCGCCGAGCTGACTGCCATGCTGCCCAGTCAGGAACGGCCCCGTGAGACGGCGGTCATGGATGATGAGCTCACCATGGACAACGGCATGCTGACTCCCACGCTGAAGGTGCGTCGGCGTCAGGTGGAGGAACGGTTCAAGGCGTTGATCGAGGACATGTACGCACGCCTTGATCGTCTCCGCTCCGACCGCTGAGGATGGCCGTTCGGAACCGTCGGATCTGGTGGGCCTCGTGGCCCGGCGCTCTGGCGGTGGGGCTTGTCTCGCTGATGATGGTGCTGGCCGGGGCTGTGCCGTTGGCGCTGTTCTCCCTGCTGGCCACCTCCGACCCGTCCGGCACCGACGTCGGGGTGGCGGATGCCCCCGGCGTCGGGCTGCGGGTGCTGTGGATGGTGCTGGCCGTTGCGGCGTTGGCTCTTCCGGTAGCGGTGGTGGTACTCGCCCGTAAAAGGTGGCTGGGCTGGACCCTGGCAGGGCTCGCGGGCAGCGGAGTTGTCCTTGCCGTGGGTCTGGGGATGATGGGAATCCTCTTACTCTGGGACCGCCCTTTGCGTGGCGCGCCAACCCGGGGCACGATTGCGGCTATGGGACTGATGGATTTCCTCAGCAAGCGCATGCCGGGGCTGAGCGTCGACGAGACATTGATGGCACTCAGCAAGGGGGCCGTGCTGATTGACGTCCGCACCAAGGCCGAGTACGAGAACGGCCACGCCCCCGGCGCCCGGCCCGTGGATCCGAAAGCCCTTCACGATGATCCTGATCTGGCGATCCATGGCGACGACCCACTCGCCGAGCGTGACGCAGCCATCATCGTCATGTGCGACAACGGACTGCGGTCGTCGGTGGCGGCCGCAGAACTGCGCAGCAAGGGGTTGCTGGCCGAATCCGTGGCCGGTGGCTTGTTCGCCTGGATTCGCGACGGCAACCCCTCCATCCCCGGCCCGTACCGCCGCCGATGAAGTGGGTCGTACCGGCCGCTGCCGGGGCGGGCCTCGTGGGCGCGGTGGGTTCCTATCTGGTGGGGCGACGGGTCATCGACACGCACGTCACCGACTACGCAACGCACTGGGGTATCCGGCCCGGCCAGCTCCCCGAGGGGGTGCTGCACTACGTGGCGCTCGGCGACTCCGCCGCCCAGGGCGTGGGGGCCTCCCGCGTGGGGGCGTCGTACGTGGCGATCATCGCGGCACGCCTCGCTGAGCAGACGGGCCGTGAGGTGGCCGTCACCAACCTGTCGGTCTCGGGCGCAGTCAGCGACGACGTCGTGGCCCACCAACTGCCCCAACTGGCGGACCTCCCGTTCACCCCCGACATCATCACCATGGACATCGGGGCCAACGACGTCGTGTTCCCGGGGCACGACACCGACACGTTCACCCGTTCCATGCGCGTCATTCTGGAAGCGCTGCCGCGGGGAAGTTTCGTGGCGGACGTGCCGTGGTTCATGATCCCGGGCCTCGACAAGCAGTCGCGCAACATGGCGGCGGCCGCCGCAGCCCTGGTACGACTTTCCGGCCACCACCTGGTGGCGATCCACGAGGCGTCCAGGGCCGTGGGTCGGCTGGCCTACCTGCGCTACACGGCGCAGGACCTGTTCCACCCCAACGACAAGGGCTACGCCAGCTGGGCGCAGGCGTTCTGGGATGCCATCGTCGCATCGGGGCGCCTGGATGATCTGGCGCAGATCCCGCCGGCGGAGGACGCCCCGGCTTCACCTTGAGGGCAGAACCCGGCCGGACGCGTCGACAGCGGGGCTTCCCGGGGTCCGCTTTCGCTCGAGGGGCCCCACTCCGGTAGAGTCGGGCGTCGGTCGGCATTCAGCCGGCCACGCACTCCTGCCGCGGGACATCCTCGCGGCCGTCAGTCCACAGGAGGTTGTGCCAAAGCATGCGTAAGTACGAAGTCATGGTCATCATCGACTCCGACGTCGATGAGCGTCAGGTTCCGGCTCTGGTCGAGAAGCACCTCGAAACCATCACCAAGGGTGGTGGCACCGTCGACAACAACGACCTCTGGGGTCGTCGTCGTCTCGCCTACGACATCAACAAGAAGTCCGAAGGCATCTACGCCGTCCTCAGGATCACCGCCGAACCGGCCGTTGTCCAGGAGATGGATCGCCTCATGGGCATCGACGAGGCAATCGTGCGGACCAAGGTCCTGCGCGTTGAGGAGCCCAAGAAGTCCAAGGACAAGGACAAGGACTCCAAGGAGTCCAAGGCCGTGAAGTCCGAGGACTGAGTCCTTTCAACACATCCAGTCGGGATTGATGATGCACTCGGGCTGATGCCCACAGTGCACGTCAACAATCCCAACGTCCGATCCCGGAGGAAACATGGCAGGCGAAACACAGATCACACTGGTCGGCAACCTCACCGCCGACCCCGAGCTGCGCTTCACCCCGAGCGGTGCAGCCGTCGCGAACTTCACTGTCGCGTCCACGCCCCGCATGTTCGACCGTCAGACCAATGAATGGAAAGACGGCGACGCCATGTTCATCACCTGCTCGGTCTGGCGTCAGTACGCCGAGAACGTGGCGGAATCCCTGCAGAAGGGGTCCCGCGTCATCGTTTCCGGCCGGCTGAAGTCACGCAGCTACGAAACCCGCGAGGGTGAGAAGCGCACCGTGTTCGAGGTTGATGTCGAAGAGGTCGGTCCCGCCCTCCGTTACTCCACCGCCAAGCTCACACGAACCACCGCTGGTGGTTCCGGTGGCGGCGGCGGTGGCCAGTGGCAGGGCAACCAGAACACTGGTGGCTCAAACAGCAGCGGCGGCGGCGGAGGCCAGGATCCCTGGTCCAGCAGCAGCAGCAGCAGCAGCAGTTCGCCGGCAGGCGGCAACCGCGGAGCAAGCGATCCGTGGGCGCAGAGCAATGCCGAAGAGCCCCCGTTCTGATCCACCACCACAACTGACCTTGCCAAGGTCAGCTGGCACATTCCGTCTTAGGGACGGGCTTCCATTGGGCGCCGCCGGCGCCTGCACCACAAGGAGAGCACCACAATGGCCGGTCCACAGCGCAAACCTGTGAACAAGAAGAAGATCATGCCGGTGAAGACGACTCGCGTCGCCAACGTCGACTACAAAGACACCAACCTTCTGAAGAAGTTCATTTCAGAACGAGGAAAGATCCGCGCCCGCCGCGTCACTGGCCTTTCGGTCCAGGACCAGCGCAAGGTCGCTATTGCCGTCAAGAACGCGCGTGAGGTTGCTCTGCTGCCTTACGCCTCAACCGCTCGCTGATTGGGGAGTGCATTATGAAGCTCATTCTCACCAGCACCGTTGAAAAAATCGGTATCGCCGGCGACGTCGTCGAGGTCAAGGACGGCTACGGCCGTAACTTCCTCCTGCCCCAGGGCAAGGCGATCCGCTGGACCCGTGGCACCGAGAAGCAGATCGAGGGCATCAAGCGCTCTCGTGACGCACGCGAAATCCGCGGCGCAGACCATGCCGCTGAGATCCGTACCCAGATTGAGGGCCTGCAGATCAAGGTCCCGGCCCGCGTCTCCGACTCGGGTCACCTGTTCGGCTCCGTCACGACCAGCGACCTCGTCGTTGCCGTGAAGAAGGCTGGCGGCCCCTCGATCGACAAGCGCTCCGTCTCCTTCGCCAAGCCGGTGAAGTCGGTCGGTCAGCACACCGCAGCCATCAAGCTGCACAACGCGGTCACCGCGCACGTTCCTTTCGAGGTCGTAGCCAGCTGAGCGCAACCCAGCAACGCAGAAGAACCCCGGCCACCTGGCCGGGGTTCTTCTGCGTTGTAGAGGGTTTCTCAGCCCTTGGTGGCGCCCTGGGTCAGCCCTGCCACGATCCATCGGCTTGCGAAGGCGAACAGCACCATGGTGGGAAGGATCGTCAGGACGGCGGCGGCTGACATGGGCCCCCATTCGATGTTGAAGTTCGAGATGAAGCCGTTCAGCGCCGTGGGGATGGTCTTGCGGTCATCGGTGTTGATGAGCGTCACCGCAAGAAACAGTTCGTTCCAGCTGTTCACAAAATTGAAGATGAACGTGGCAATGATGCCGGGCGTCATCACCGGAACGATGACCCTCCACAGCGCCCCGAAGCGGCTGGCGCCGTCCACCATGGCTGCCTCCTCGAGGCTGTCGGGGACGTTGTCGAAGAAGCCGCGCAGCATGATGGAGGCAAACGGGATGGACATCGCGATGTAGACCAGTACGAGGCCGAAACGCTTGTCGACCAGCCCCAGGTTGGTGAACATCTGGTAGAGGGGCCCCAGTGCGATGAAGGCCGGGATCATCTGGGTGACCAGGAAGGCCATCATCACCGCACCCTTGCTGCGGAAGTGGAACCGTGACAAGACGTAGGCACTCAGCAGCGCGATGGTCGTGGCCACGAACGCTGCAGATGCAGACACCACCAGGCTGTTGAGCAGGTAGGCGCCAAACTCCGACTTCTGGAAGAGGCTGGTGTAGTTGCTGAATGAGAACTCCCGCGGCCAGTAGCGGACCGGATATTCGGCGATTTGATTGGCCGGTTTGAACGAGGTCAGCAGTATCCAATACAGGGGGAACAACGAGATGAGGGCCCAGACTCCCAGACCTGCAGCCCGCGGAATGCTCACCCACAGCGGATCTTTCTGGATCATGGCTTTCGCTCCCTCGTGAGCAGCGTGAGGTACACGCCTGTGAAGACCACGAGGACGCCCATGACGATGAACCCGAGTGCAGACGCCAGGCCGTAGTCACCCTGCTGCGTGAACTGGATCATCCACGTGGTGGCAATCTGGGTCTGGTTGCCGGGGCCGCCTCCGGTCATTCCATAGATGATGTCGGGGAAGTTGAATATCCAGATCACTCGCAGGAGAACGGTCAGGACCAGTGTGGTGCGAATCGTGGGGATGGTGACGCGCGTCAGGGTCCGCCACCTGCCAGCCCCGTCGATGGCTGCGGCCTCGTGCAACTCGTGCGGTACTGATTGCAGCGCGGCGAGGATCATGATGGCGAAGAAGGCCACGCCGTACCAGACGTTGGCGACGATGACGGCGACGAGTGCGAGGTCGGGATTCGCCAGCCAGGGGATGGGCTTGGCGCTGACGCCCGTCCTCATCAGCATGTCGTTGAAGACACCGAACTCCGAGTTGAACATCCAGCGGAAGAGGATGCCGATGAGGAAGCCGGACACGGCCCATGGGTAGAAGATCATCGCCTGGTACACGCCGCGGAAGCGGAACTTCTTGCGCAGCCCCAGTGCCAGCATGAAACCGATGAGGAACTGCACCACCAAGGAGGCGACCACCCACACCAGCGAGTTGAGCATCACCTTGCTGAAGAGCGGGTTCGCGATCAGGGTCGTGAAGTTCTCCAGCCCGATGAACGGCGTGCTGGTCAGGTCGTACAGCGACCACTTGCGAAACGCCATCTGCCCACCGACCACGAGGGGGTAGTAGGTGAAGATGATGACGAAAATGAACGCGGGCGTGAGGTAGGCGAGGATCGTGAGCGACGTGCGTTTGGTGAACTGTCGCCGCCTGGGCGGGGGCGCCTCGTGTGTGCGCCCCCGCTCGGCGACCTCATCGGTCGAGGCTGACATGGGTCAGCCGTTCCACTTTTCGGTCCAGAACGTGTCCCAGCTCTTGAGCATGTCAGCCGTGGACATCTTGCCGAGCAGGACCTGCTGCAGGTCCGTTTCCGACTTCTGCATCCACTCGGTCCACCATGCGACGTCACGGGGTTCCGTGACGCTGATCCACGTCTCTGGTTGGGAGGTCATCTCCACATAGGCCGCCCAGGGGCCGGTCTTGAAGAACTCGTCCTCGCCGGCAGACTTCAGAATCGGCACCAGCGAGTTCTCCTTGGCGAACTTCGTGGAGATGTCCCCGGACAGCCACTGGACCAGCTTCACCGCTTCCGGCTTGTGCTTCGATGCCTCTGCCACGCCCCAGCCTGCAGTGGCCATGGGCCAGGCGGCCTTGCCTGTGGGCCCAACCGGGTTGGGGGCAACACCCCACTGATCAGCGGTCAGCGTGGAATCGTTGACCACGGCGATCACTTCCGGATCCTGGAGCAGGAATGCGGTGGACCCGTTGGTGAAGGCCTGGACCATCTCGGAATAACCCCATGACACTGACGATTCTGGCGAGCCCGTCTTGAACAGGTCGATGTAGCGGTCGATCGCCGTCTGCGACTCCGGCGTGGAGAAGATGGTCTTGCCGCTCGTCACCTTGTAGGCGTTGGTGACGTCCAGATTGTCGGCGTTGTAGGCCTGAAGGATGCTGAGCACCTGGCCGGCCGAGTTCTTCCCGCCACGGAAGGCGTAGCCGTACTTGTTCTTCGTCGGGTCCTGGATCTTGGCTGCCTGCGTGATCAGGTCATCCCAACTCTTGGGTGCGCCGTCGAAGCCGGCCTCCTTGACCATGTCTGTCCGGTAGAACAGGCTGAGCCCGTAGAACCCGTAGGGAACGTAATACGACTTCCCGTCCTCGCCGACTGCGACGGTCTTGGCTTGGTCGGTCAACTTGTCCAGGCCCTCCCAGCTCTTGAGGTCCCCGGACATGTCGTACAGCCATGTGTTGTTGCTGAAGGGGCCCACCGTGAGGTCGCGGACCTCCAGCACATCCACGCCGGATCCTGACTGGAGCATCTGCTGGATCTTCTGATCAGCCTGCTCGGTTGGCGGTGAGATGAGTTGCACCTTGATCCCGGGATTCTCGGTCTCGAACTCGGAGAGCATGCCCTTGAGCAACTCGGTGCGAGCGGGGTTGGTGAGGCTCTCCACCATGGTGATGGTGACGTCCCCGCCATCGGACTTGTCGTCGCCCCCGCCGCCGCTGCCGGAACATCCGGTCAATGACAGTGCGAGCGCTGAGACGGCGGCCACTGTGGTCAGAAGCTTCTTGCGCATCGATCCTCCTTGATGATGATGATGGTGTGTCGTGTTCACGTGATCCCCCTGGTCTGGTCGGATGACCATGCGTGAAGCAGGGGGATTCCCACGCTGGCCAGATACTCGAAGTCGTGGATGGAGGTGTAGGCGTGTGCTGACAGTCGCATGTAGCCGGATCCATCGAAGTTCGTGAAGGCGGCTGCGATTCCCGTGGCGTCCCCGAACGGAACCCGGAGAGCATCTGCCTCGGAATGTGTGCTGGCCAGGGTTCCCGGAAGGCGGAGCAGCCTCATGGGTCCGACCGGTTGTCCCACATCTGGACAGGGATTCTCCACGAGACCGTCCAACGACTCAGCGACTAACGCGCAACCGGCATCCATCACTGCGCGCGCGTGGTCACGGATCTGGGACCAGCCAATGGACTCGTCCAAGTGGCGCCACGCGAACGGGGCGGTCAACCAGGCGGTGATGTCCAGGGTGCCGTTGTGGTCGAAGCGCTGTGGGAATGGGCTTGGCGAACCCCATGAGTCGATCACGGGGTAGAGGTCCTGTCCCGTTCCCCGTGAAACCAGAACCGCTGCGCCCCGGGGCGCGCACACGAACTTGTGCAGGTTCCCCACCCAGTAGTCGGCTTCCTTGCACACGGGATCGGCAAGAACACCCGGGGCGTGGGCGCCGTCGACAAGCGTCAGCACCCCCCTCTCCCGTGCTGCCCGGCAGATGTCGTCGACCGGGAACTGGCGGGCCGTGGCAGAGGTCACTTGGTCCACCACCAAGAGGTGGGGCCTGTGGTGATCGAGGGCTGCGACGATGATGGAGATCGCCTCGTCGGCCGTTGCACACAGCGGGATCCGCGCCGTGCCCATCCGCCCTCCGGTGCGCTGCGCAAGGCGGTCGGCACCCATGGTGATGGCGCCGTAGCCGTGGTCGGTGACCAGAACATCGACGGGATCTGCACCCAGCAGCGACTGGAAGACAACCGAGGCGCCGGCTGAGGCGTTCAGCACGAACGCCATGTGGGCGGGGTCGACGGCGAGAAGTGTTGCCATGTCTTCCCTGGCGGATGCGATGCGAGGTGCCAACGTGGCGAACCACCTCACGGGGTTCCACTCCATGAGGCCACGCAGTCGGGCCTGCTCCTCCTGCACTGTCACGGGCACAGCGCCGAAGGAGCCGTGGTTCATGTGGTGCACCACAGGATCGAGCGACCATCGCGGCTCGGGATCGGACCATGCCGTTGATGGGACCTTCGAAGGGGATTTCGACATTGATTGCCTCCTGTCGGACAAGTATGCGACAAGTACTCGCTTTTGGCTATGGATGGACGTGAAAACATCGCTATTGTCAGACAATCCTGAGGTGGGCGCGGGATGGGATGATCGACACAGGAGGCGAGATGAGCGCTGTGGAGACCGCAAGGACCGGGCTTGCCCGGATGATTGCTTCGGGGGAGTTGGGCGCAGGGCAACTTCTTCCCAGCGAGGCTGACCTCTGTGAGCGTTTTGGTGTGTCGCGGAGTTCGCTGCGCGAGGCGCAGAAGATGCTCTCGGTGGCTGGCGTGCTGACCTCGCGGCCGGGTCGCAGGTCCGCCGTGTCTGAGATGAAGGCTCCCCAGATCATGTCGGGGCTGGAGATGGTGATGCCGCTGCTTCCATTGGACCGCTACCTGGAACTGTTCTCGCTGAGGGAGGTCCTGGAGGGTCACGTTGCGGCCCAGGCGGCAGCACGGATGACCGATGCCGAGTGCGGCCGCCTCGTCGAACTGGCCGAAGAGTTGGCAACGACGCCGCCTTCAGATCTCGCGCAGACGCTGGACGCCGAGTTCCATTCAATGATCATTCGTGGTGCTGGCGACGAGATGGTCGCGTCTCTCCTGGAGGTCATGCGCCGGCGTGGCCGCGATTACCGGATGTTCGAGATGTCTGAAGGGGACACGTTGAAGGGCATCAGCGATCACGCGCATGGGGAGATCGCTTTGGCCATCAGGAACCGTGATCCCGAATCCGCCCGGTACCTGTCCATGCAGCATGTACGAGTGACAAGGGCGTGGTTGGAGAGCTTGCGGCCGGGCCCCATCGTGTTCGAGCCGGACCCTGGCGGGAGTTCTGCACGGGCCTGATTCATCGACGGGTGGGGCGGCTCAGCCACCACGGCGTCTGTGTGAAGAGTGGCCGCTCAGCGCTGCCGATTGGGCAACTCGGCCATGGGGATCTAATATTGTTCGGCTACTCATCGCAGGCCGCGTGTGTATTGCCGCGCGCCGCACAAGAATTCCCTGGAGGAAATTGATGTCGTTCAACCGTCTTCGTTTTGTTGTCCCCTTCGCCCTGGCTGCCGTTGCGCTGGGCGTGACCGCGTGCGCCCCGGATGACTCCGCCCCGACGCCCACCGTCACAGTGACGGCGCCGGGTGAAGAGGCAACCACCGCGACGTCCGAGCCGATGGGCGAGTCCATCGAGCCGATGACGGAGACTTCCGAGCCAGAGTCCGCCCCCACCGAACCGTCGACGCCGGCTGAGACCATTGGACCGAACGATGAGAGCGGCGTCGTTGACGTCACCGTCGCAGGGGACCAGGGCATCCTGGCGCTGCAGCACTCCGGCACCGTCCCCACGGGCACGGCCGGTCCGACCAACCAAAAGCTCATCGCTGGTCCCGGCGGCTGCTTCGCGCTCACCAACGAGGGTAAGCCGCAGCTGCTGGTGTTCCCCGCCGACGCCACGTTCGTGCTGCAGGAGGGCAAGCCGTCTGCGACCATCGCCGGCACCGAGCACCTCGTGGGCCGTCAGTTCAGCGTCGCCACCACCGCGGTCCTCAAGACCAGCGTTGCAGGCATCCCCGAACGCTGCACACAGGGATCCGCCGACACCGTCCTCGTCGTCAACTGATTGACCATCCCGGGGTCAGCGTCGCTTCCAGGCGGCCAGCTCGTCCCGGGATTCCGGGTCGTCCATGATCAGGTAGACGAGGCCGCAGTCCTGCGGTCCCGTGACGCTCGCCTGGCACAGAGTGCACGGCTCCCCGGGTCGCAAGGGACACTTGGGGTCGGGGCGTTTGCGGGGGCGTGCGGCGGGAACTGCGGCTGTCACGACCCCGACCATACGCCTCGCCGAACCGGCCCCCCGGGTAGGGTCGATCCATGAAGATCATGATCATCGGTGGACATGGGAAGGTGGCCCTGTTGGCCGCCCCGATGCTGGCCCGAGGGGGTCATGACGTCAGGTCCGTGGTGCGCAACCAGGACCATGTGTCCGACGTTGAGGCAACGGGTGCCACCGCCGTGGTGGCCGACGTCGAGCGTATGGACGATATGGAGACCCGCGACCTTGTGCTGGGCTGCGATGCCATCGTGTGGGCTGCCGGCGCAGGTGGCGGAAGCCAGGAGCGGACGTACGCCGTGGACAGGGACGCGGCGATCCGCGCCATTGATGCGGCGGTCACGCAGGGGGTCGGGAGGTTCGTCATGGTGTCCTACGTGGGTGCTGGACGGGACAACGTCCCTGAGGACGATCCGTTCCACGCCTACGCGGATGCCAAAGCAGCGGCCGATGCCCACCTTCGTGCCACCGGCCTCAACTGGACCATCCTCGGTCCGGGCGAGCTCACCCTCGACGAGGGGACGAGTCGCATCGAGTATGGCGACCACGTCACCGAGGGCAGGACTTCCCGTGCCAACGTGGCGGAACTGCTGACGGGTGTCGTGGGCCGCAGCGACCTCGGTGGTGTCACCATCAACTTCCGGGACGGCAACGTGGCCATCTGGGAGGCAATGGAGAGCCTGGCCCGGCGCGCCGACGGCACCCCCGTCGCCCCGCTGCGGGAAGGTCAGCCCGAGTAGTCGATTCGCCGTATCCGGCCAAGGTCGTCCCTCACCTATTGCTTGCCAACGGATCAGATTCTTCCATCCGTGCCAGCGTTATGGTCGACCCATGAGGATCGTGATCATTGGAGGACACGGACAGGTTGCCCTGTTGGCTGCGCCATTACTCGTCAGGGGCGGCCACCGGGTGACATCGGTGGTGCGTAATCCTGACCATGTGGCAGAGGTCGAGGGCACTGGTGCGAAGGCGCTGGTCAGCGATGTGGAGCAGGCAGACGAGGCGGAACTGCGACGCCTTGTGGCAGGTGGCGACGCCGTCATCTGGGCTGCGGGAGCCGGGGCCGGTATTCCGCAACGCACCTACGCTGTGGACAGGGACGCTGCCATCCGCACCATCGACGCCTCTGTCGCCGAGGGAGTGGGGAGGTTCGTCATGCTCTCCTACGTGGGGTCAGGCCGCGACAACGTCCCTGCGGACAATCCGTTTCACGCGTACGCGGACGCCAAGGCTGTAGCCGATGAATATCTGCGGGGAACCTCCCTGAACTGGACCATTCTCGGGCCGTGTCAGCTGACTGACGACCCGAAGTCAGGACGGATCCAGTACGGCGACGAGGTGTCCGGGGGGAGGGTCTCCCGCGGCAATGTGGCCGAGCTCCTGGTGGGCGTAGTGGGGCGCACCGACCTGGCGGGGGTGACCATTCGCTTCCGGGATGGCAGGACCGGCGTGTGGGAGGCCATGGAAAGCCTGGCGCGTCGAGCAGCCGGCCGACCCTTCGCACCACGGCGGGAAGGCTACCGAATGGCGCCGGAGCCGGAGCGGTCCGGATTGCCGCATCGAAGTGTCCGTCAGCTCGGCGTGGAGTAGGTCCCCGACTGGACCCGGCCGGGTGAGGTGAGTGCCCATCGCACCACGGCAGTGGCGAAACTGCCGAGCGGTTTGCCCACCAGACGGTCAAACCATCTGCTGGTTGGCAACTTCAGCTCGCGCCGCGCCCACACCGGAAGCGTGCTGATGGCCCCGGCCACCAGCATCCAGTATCCCGGCCGAGCGATCCACGGCACCGGAGGTGTGTTCACCAGGAAGGACACCGTGTCGTGCGCTGCCTGCGAGGCCCGCAGTTCGGGACGGTAGGCGTCCAGCGCCGCATGGAGTTCTGCTTCGGTGCGCGGAAGATCGACCGCTCCCAGCATCTCCCCGACGGGGGCGGCCTCGGCCACGTAGGCGTCCGCTTCGGCCTGTGTGAGCTTGCGGTCCCCGAACTGGTGGAAGCCTGTGAGGAAGCTCTCTGTCTCTGCGAGGTGGACCCACTCCAGCAAGTGTGGGTCGGAGGCGCGATAGGGGGTGCCGTCGTCAGTCTTGCCGCGGACTCGTTCGTGGATGCTGCGGATCTTGCCGATCAGGGCTTCGGCCTTGGGGATGGGACCGTAGGTGGTCAGTGCGAGGAACTCGCTGGTGCGCTGCAGCCGGCCCCACGGGTCGGAGCGGTAGCCCGAGTGGCCGGCAACCCCTGCCATGGCCGCGGGGTGCAGGGCCTGCAACAGCAACGATCGTATGCCGCCCGCATACATGGCAGCGTCGCCGTTGACATGCCAGATCATGGAATCGGGGGTGTGCCAGCGTTCGCCGGGGGAGTCCCAGATGGCGGCGGCCTTGGCATCCGCGTCGGGGCCAGCCACGCGGGAACGCAGAGTTTCACCGATGGCGCGACGAAGTGAGGACAGGGGGTTGTGCATACTTCCAGCCTATGCGGGGCTCAACACAGGGTTATCCACGGAGTTGTGCACAGCCCGTGGATAACTACATACGTGTAACTCGATGCCGCTGTGGACTGAGACGCTCACCTGTTGTCGAGACGCAGCCTAGATTGGACAAACGCCTTTCTGTCTTGGATACCGTTCAATGTGCGGTTTCGGCCCTCTTGGAAGGCATCCCTGGTGTGTCGGCGGCGCCCGTCGATTTGTGTCCACCAAGTAGGAGGCACGACCTCGGTGTGAGGATTCGACCGCCCCACGCCAATCGGCGCGGAACTGGAGCTAGCTCATTCAGTCCCGCGCCGTGTCAGTTGTTGAGGTGTACCCCGCGCAGCAGGGTTGGGATCAGTCCTGCGAGACAGTGACGGTGACGTCGATGTTGCCGCGGGTGGCGTTGGAGTACGGGCAGGCCTGGTGGGCGGCCTCCGCAAGAGCTTGCGCCTGTTCGTGGGCGAGTTCAGGAATCACGACCTCGAGGTTGACCGCCAGGGTGAACCCGCCTTTCTCGTTGGTCAGGACGTGCACCTCGCTACCGACGGAGGTGTCAGAAATCGCGACCTTGGCCTGACGGGCGACCATCTGCAGGGCAGAGTGGAAGCACGCGGCATAACCGGCAGCGAAAAGCTCCTCCGGGTTCGCACCGTCGCCGGATCCACCCATTGCTTTCGGGATGGCCAGGTCGAGGTCGACCGTGCCGGATGTCGTTCTCACGTGACCGTTGCGACCAGCGCCAGTCGAGAGGGCTTCCGCAGTGTAGAGCGGTTCCATTGTGTGTGCCTTTCATCTTCGAAGACCTCGACGAGCAGGAGGGCTCGCGAGAGTTGTGGTTCCTTCGTGGAAGAACTATTGCACACAACTGAATTGAGCACAATCTAACTTCATGTGTCATCGCACTCACGCCCGATCGAGCGTGTCTGGCCGAAACCGACGCTGTCGCCAATGAGTGGCGGCAGCAACCACCTCGTCCATGGCCCTCGGACACGTCAAGGTGCTGGGGTTCGACTTGTGCGTCGACAGTTCCAGCCACTGGCTGGCCACTGGGTCAAGCTTGTGACGATGGCGTTCACGCTGAGTGTTCAATCTGCGCTGCGTCTCGACATTGTCGAGGTGCCCTCCAGTCTTTGAAAACGGCCCTCTATAAATTCATGGTCAAAAACTAGCGTCCCTTTCACGTTCAACCAGCGATGGGTGTCGCTCCAGGCGGGTCGCCGGGGAACTCATGGGGTCACGTCGTCGCCGATGAGTCGGCGCAGGGCGGCGACGTGTGCATCGAAGGCGCGGCGGCCTTTTCGCGTCAGCGAGACCCAGGTGCGTGGTCGTCCGAAGGGCTGCTTGCGCTTGTCGAGCGTGACATAGCCAGCTTCTCCCAAAACCCCCAACTGTTTGGACAGTGTGGAAGTGGAGATCCTGAGTGCGTCCTCGATGGCTGTGAATTCCAATGCAGTGGCTGTGGCCAGCGCGGCGCAGATTTTTAGTCGAACTGGGGAGTGGATGAGTTCGTCGAAGGTGTCCGGTTGTTGGGTCACGGCATCAGGTCACTGGATTCAAAGTCTCCGGTGGCCAGTTTCTTGGCTGTGTCGGCGGCATCCCAGCGGAGATAGATGTAGCCAGCAATTGCGACTGAAAGCCCCGCCGCGATGGCAAACCATGGCTGCCAGCTGATGGGCGGTTGGATCTGGCCGAGGACGAAGATGATGGCGTACATCAAGAAGAATCGCAGAGCGTTGCGCCCGCTGACGTTCAGCAACCCTCCCGTGCGGCGCTTCAGATGAGTGTCGATCACGAGGAATCCCACCAACCCCACGACGAAGACGACCGCCCCCACTGTCCACCCGGTCGGGGTTCGGAGCACTGCGAAGCCGAATGCCACCCCAACTGTGAGGGCGAAAAGGACGTTCAGCCACTCCGGGCGCGGGGTGCTATCGACGGCGGCCTGTCGGGCGGACTCGATGGCCCGCAGCTCTTCTTGCGTGCCAGATTCAACCCCTGGTGCTGGCGTGGCCACGATTGAACATCCTTCCGGTCCGAGTATTGGCATCACCATCTCACTTGCTTTCCAGTTGTGCAACTAACTGGGAGGCCTTCTTTGCTTCGAAATTGAGCCGCACAAGTGAGTGATTTCGGTTACTGGCACCACATGGCGCGGAGATGCAGTCAACGACGTCCTTAATGGCAGTCTCGGTGATGTGTCAGGTCTGCCCCGCGACTCAAAACCCAACATCCACCGGATAGCGGAGCCAGCTTCGAGTAGCCGGTTCCTAACGCTTGCATATGACTCACGTACTTTGAATACCTACGCCGAATCGGGCCGTTTGTTCGATGTGCTGAGCGGAGAAGTGTTCAATCTGCGCTGCGTGTCGACACCCCACATGCGAAGCGTGGCTTCAGTGGCACTCGATTCCACGCAACTGAATTCTCAATCGCAGGCGGCAGCCATTGCGTTGCCAATCGTTTGACTCTCCGGAGACGCCGGGCGATTCAAAGGTCATTCTGAGCGGTGGGCCCACCAGAGGGATGCGACTCCTGAAGCTAGCCGGTAATCCTCTCCACATCCGCGTGGAAGGTGAATCCTTTTGCGGATGTGGGGACACTACAGGGTATGGAAGCACAGGAGGAGCAGGTGCTCTGGGGCGAAGCCATCGCGGGCGATGGTGAGTCGTTCGCGCGCATCTTTGACCTGCACAGGGACCGAGTGTTCCGGCATGTCCTTCGCCTGGTGGAGTCGGTTGCGGACGCGGAGGACACGGTCGCGATTGCGTTCATGGAGTTGTGGCGACGGCGTATTGACGTGCGCGTGGTGAACGGGTCCGTGATGCCGTGGCTTCTGGTGACTGCAACGTATGTCACCCGCAACGTCAGGCGGTCCTCGCTCAGATACCGGGAGATGCTGGACCGGTTGCCGCGCTCTGATGTTTCGCGAGATGCTGCTCAGGAATTTCTCGGCGGCAGTATCGATGGGCTCGAACCGCTCCTTGCCTCGGAGTTGAAGAGCCTCGGACGGCAAGACCAGCAGATGCTCTCGCTTGTCGCGTTGGAGGGCTACACCATGGCGGAAACAGCAGAGGTGCTTGGTATCAGCCTGGCTGCTGTGAAGTCTCGCATGCATCGGCTCCGTCGACGACTTCACCCCAAGTTGTCAGCGCAGATAGGAGAGACAACGACATGACCCACCCCACGTTGGACCCGGAAATCGCCACTGCGCTGCGGGGCGAACTCATCACCACCGTGACACAAAAGCCCGCTGCGAAAAGCCATACGGCCCGCAACCTCATCGGAGCAACCGCGGTAGTGCTAGGAGTCGCCGTCGCCATCCCGCTTGGAGTGAGAATGGGTGGGTCGAGCCCCAATGGAGGGGCTCCCTTCCCTGAGGTGACCACGACCGCTGAAACCAGCCAAGACTCCGGGATGAGTCGTGCCCACATCTACAACAGCCTCATGGAGCTGGCTGGGGATTCTTCACTGGTCGTGAAAGTGACGGCGTCGTCATCGCGCGGCGGAACCTTGGGCGGGGCCTCTACGGATGAGACTCGCCTCGAGGTGGCCGCCTGTTTCGACGTTGGTGGAGTGGTGGGGACCCAGCCGGTGTTCCACCAGCAGGCCACGACCGGACCGGACCCCTGCAGCCCGGGTGACGTTGTCGAGGTCCGAACGTTTCGCGACTATGACATCGAACTTCAGGAAGGTGACACCTACCTGCTGTTCCTGAAGCACACGGGTCTGCCGCAGGACCCCTCCACCCTGTACTACGTGACGGGTGCAGTTGCTGGCGCCTACAAGGAGGTCAGCAGCGGCACCTACGAACGCTCGGTCACCGACGTGCCCGATGCGATCCCGTTGCAGCTCGACAATTCTGACGTAGCGTGAACGGGAGGGTTTCAATGTTCTGGAAACGAACCACCAAGTACTCCCTCGCGGCTCCCCTCATAGTTCTTGTTGTCCTGAGCGGGTCAACCGCCTGCGCGAGGCCGGAGCCCACGGAGGCTCCCCACGTGGCGAAACTTGTTTTCGGCCCGGATATGAGGGGAGTCGAGGAAACGCCGGAGGTCTCCCTCGAAGGTGAGTACAGTCTCGACACCGACTGCACCGACCGAGCTGATGTCGTCATCGCGATTCTGGTCGACCGCGAGGAAGTCCTACGCCTGCCAATCCAGTGCACTGGTGTCACGTCTACGCAGGTGACATTCGAAAAGCCCGTCGCGGCAGGCCTTGTCTCCTTGAATGTCGTCTCGGGATTGGGTGAGGGAACCGCGACGCTTCGAGTGACATGACCGCGGGCGCCTGACTGACGCTACAGAGGTGCAGTCAAAACTTGGCTGCTGCCTGCGGACCCTTGAGGATCTAGTCGCTTCAACTGTGCGGGCAGGCACCGCCAAGGATGGGAAGCCACCAACTGGATGCCGAGCGACGACGCATCGACCGTGACATATTCGCGGAATAGGTCGTTTGTTGAAGGTACTGAGCCTGGAAGTGTTCAATCTGCAGTGCCGCTCGACTTGACTGCCACCACCAAAAATCGGCAGCGGCATCACTCTTCTCGCGATTGGGAGCGCTGCCCGTTGTTGTGTCCGCAGTAGTCTCCAAGGATGCTGGTCACCGTGATGAAGACGCTTGAAAAGATGGGCGGGTAGCTGGGCCCCACAAGAGCTCCCCCTTGTGGCAACCACTTGAGCCTTACGTCTAAGCAGCGGGCGTACTTCACCTTTGCTACTGTCACGGCATCTAGCCGATCGCGGGGGCCGGTGAATGGAATACACCAAGGACGAGAGTGTGCAAGCGCAGCCACGCTGGCCGTGGTTCGCTGCTGGCGTCTTGCTGTTTGCTTCGGCAGCGTCAACGGCTGTTTCGGTCCATCTCCACTGGATCCCCTGCCGGGGGAGCATGCTGGTCGGCACCGTGTTTGCACCCACGGCAACCGCTGAGTTCACGACCGCCTGCCTGGCGCGGATGGACACGGGTCTCCCGTTCCCGTACCCACCTGAGATCGCTGAACAGGCACCCTGGGCGTCCGAGCTCGCGGGAATCGGCATGGTGTTGGCAGTCGCATCGTGGGTTGTGCTGGTTCTCGGTCTCCGCCTCCGTGGGGAAACCCGTTGCGTCGCGCTCATCGCAGCCGTGGCTCCTACCCTCGTCGCGGTCTTGGGGTTGTTCGCGGCGCTGAACCGCCGGCGTCATCCCGACGCCTACATCTCGGGGTGGCTGTGGATAGCCGTCGACGTAGTGGCCGTCGTGGTGATGCTTGTGCTCTGGTGGAGAAACACCGAGCTCAGGAGTGGGGTCCTTCCCGGTGTGGCGTTCGTCCTGTGGGGGGCCACTGCGTTCGGCATGGCGCACGGAATCGTTGAGTACCTGAGCATGACGCTGTTCAATCAGAACAACTGGGACACGCCTCCTGGAACAGGATGGATCACGGTCGCCGTGCTCGTGATAGCTGGCTCCGCCTCCTTCGGGTTCGGCGGGGATCCGCGCGGATCTCGAAGACTGGCGAGCGTGGTTTCGCCATCGGCGTGACCTGTGTCTCGTCGACGGGTACCTACGCGCACCGGCCGGAAGTCCGGCGCCCAATCATCAGACGCCAACTGCTCGAGAGTTCGTTGCGCCATGCGAACGGACATGACAGCCTTGCCGAGAACCGGACTTCCAGGCGCCATCCGCTTCTCCCTCATGACCGCACTGGGGCCTCGCACCGAGACGACTTCCGAACGCTGCGCGAGGTGCTTGAGGCCGAACACGATGCTGACGCAGGCTGATGGCCCCGCCACCGCGACGGGGAAGAACGGGCCGCCCAGCACCAATGCCTACGCACCCGATCCAGAGTCAGCGACTCTCGGCGGCGGCTCGGTCCGTGGCCCGGCTGGACCGTGTTGTGCGCACGAGGTGTCCGGCGTTTCCATGAGCAGTTGCTGTGGGCTATGTCCTGCCCCCTCCGTCCATCCGGCTGAGGATGGCCCCCATGATGCGGTCCAAATCGGCGACGTCCGCCTTTGTCAGTGGCCGCATCACGGTGTCTCGTACGGTGTGGACGTGATGGGGGGCTGCTGCGACGACGGCGTCCCAGCCGGCGGCAGTGAGTGCCGCGTTCGTTGCGCGGCCGTCGTGCGGACACGGCTCCCGGCGTACCAGACCGCGTTTCTCCAGCCTGGACAACACATGCGACAGGCGGGCGACGGTGGCGTTGGTCTTCAGGGCAAGCTCGGTGATCCGCAGCTTGCGATCCTTGGCTTCGGAGAGCATTGCCAATGTGAAGTACTCGAAGTGGCTCATGGCGGAGTCGCGTTGCAGCTGGGTTTCCAGGATGTTGGGCAGACGTTCGACGACCGCGATCATCTTCCTCCACGCCGCGAGTTGCTCATGGCTCAGCCACTGTTCATCGCTCATGGACTGATCGTACCAAGTACTTGTTGGGACAACTATAAGGTAGAGTGCTTGTAGCAACAACTAATTCTATCAGGGGTGTGCAGCATGAACACAGTCACGGTCACCGGCGCCGGAACCATGGGCGCCGCCATCGCCAACCAGATTCTCGGCCCCTCCACCGGCGTGGGACCTGTGACGCTCAAGGTTGGCGACCTCGACGCGATGGCGGCGTACTACTCGGGCGGGCTCGGTCTGCATGTCCTGAACCAGAAAGGCTCGACCATCACGCTGGGTCAGCGGGGAGTCCCGGCTGTCGTCCTCGAGCACACCCCGCTGCTCACACATGCTCCGACATCCGCTGCGGGACTGTTCCACACAGCACTACTTTTCGACGACCCGGCGGGTCTGGCGTCCTCGATCTACTCGCTGGCCCGGCATTACCCCTCCTCGTTCACCGGTAGCGCCGACCACAGCGTGTCGAAAGCGTTCTACTTCGATGATCCCGAGGGAAACGGCGTTGAGCTGTACTGGGATCGTCCTCGGGCGGAGTGGGGTTGGAAAGATGGTCGAGTCCGGATGACCACGGATTACCTCGATCCGAATAAGTTCCTGAGGGACAACCTCGCTGAGGATGGAGCAGGTCAATCGAGTGTTGGGGCCGCGACTGTGGGTCATGTGCATCTGAAGGTGGGTGACATCGAGACGGCGCGAGCGTTCTACGTCGACACAGTCGGCTTCGAAATCACTGCCGAAATCGGGACGCAGGCACTTTTTGTGTCTGCTGGGGGATACCACCACCACCTGGCGATGAACACGTGGCACAGTCGTGGCGCGACCGGACGCTGGCCTGCCCTCGGTCTCGGCGAGGTCACCATCGACGTGGGATCTGAGGACGACCTGGGCGGGTTACAGGAACGGCTGACGAGCCGCAGTATCGCGATCCGCAACGATGGCAACGTCCTTGCCTTCGAAGACCCCTGGAAAAACGAGATCCAGGTTCGTGTGGGGGCCTGAGCGGGCTACCGAGGGCGTGGTGAGGCGGAAGGTTCACCCACCACGCCCTATGGCTGCGGGGGCGCCGCGAGGTGAGGTCAGCGTCACTGCTGCCTGAAGTCACCCACTAGTCGAGCCGATCCGCGCAACGACGGCACCAGTGCGTGCACCGGTGCCTCTACCGATTCGTGTGTTCGCAGACGGTCGACCAACGCAACTGATCTGGGAGACCGGCTGGTGGGACCCGACCTGATGCGGAGGTGGCCCCGGTCTCGGGAGCGGTACCGCCGTGGTTCTGCCGTGTGTCCCCGTGGGGGTGCTGCGTGACCACTGCCCTGGGCCCCTGAAGCGCCCCGTCACGAGCGACGTGGACGAGCCGCGTCTCCGGGAAACCCGAACTCAGTGTGAACCCCGGGGCTGAACGCCACGTGATCCGGCGGACGGGCGGCGAGGTCGGGCAGCCCCACTGACGCCAGCAGCCCGTCGTCCAGCACCAACACCTCCGCGTCATGCACAGGCCAGGCCTCATGGTGGTTGGGCACGTACAGGGTCCTTCCCCACCAGTGCACGTGCAATCCCCAGCGCGCGCTGACGAAGTCGTCGAGCTCGGTGCTGCGGCGCCTCGCCCCCGGGCGGATCACGATGCGGCTTTCCGCCCGTGTGCCGGGATGGCGGAGTTGGGTGTCGTAAGAGTGCACGTCGCCGCTCTTGCGGTATCGCATCCGCGCCCAGCGGTAGGGCAACCCGAACGCGGCGCGAGCACCGACCACCACCGCCGCGCGGTCAGCGTCGAGGCTGAGGAACACTATGCCCCGGCGCCCGGTGTCGTCGACCGAATAGAGCCGCACATTGGTCTCCAGGAACGACCCCAGCCAGGGGATTCCGGGACCGCCGGCGATCCCTGCACCGACCATCCGGAACGGGATCAAGCCGACGTAGGTGACGCCGTCGAGGGTGTCGGGTCGGACCCCGGGAGGCATGCGGTGGGCAACCTCATCAGGGTCGACGGCCCAGTGCAGGAACGTGAGGTCCCGCCAGTTCTGGTTCATCATCAACGGGCCGGTCAGCTCCGGTGCACGTGAGGAGACGGGCTCGACGCCGGACAGGCTCATGCCCGCATCCTAGTTGTCACGTGCTGGGAGTGGTCCCACGGGTGCGTGAGGGTCCTGTGTCACAGGACCAGGGGGCGGACGTGAGCGCTGCCCGGGCGAAAACCCCCTAGTCTCGAACCTGCAGCTGGTTCGACTTCCCGCCAGGGATGTCGTCGCAAGAGGGAACCCGGTGTGAATCCGGGACTGCCCCGCAGCGGTAAGTGGGAACGAACGGTGTCATCAGCACTGGGCCAGCGCCCGGGAAGCGACATCCAGTAGGCACAGGCATGGAGCCCACGAGTCCGAAGACCTGCCAGCGCACCATGTACCCAATGCATGGTGGTCTGCGGTTCTCGTGGGAAGAGCCTGGCACCGTTTGTCGGGCACTCACACGTCCCGGCTGCTCTGCTGATCTCCCCCGCGGACCCGGGCTGCGTAACAGCAAGCTCACGAGGGTTGAGTCATGAATGCATCACCACACAGCGAAACCACCATCGGCGCGACGGTGCTCGGCTATCCGCGCATCGGCCGCACGCGAGAATTGAAGAAGGCGCTCGAGAAGTACTGGGCCGGGAACATCGACGTGGCGGCGCTGAACGAGGCCGCCAGGGCCGTGCGCCTCGACGCTCTGGACACCATGGCCGGTGCGGGCCTCGACACGGTTCCGGTCAACACCTTCAGCTGGTACGACCACATGCTCGACACTGCCGTGCTGGTGGACGCGATCCCCGCGCGGTTCCGGGATGTCTCCGGAACCGACGTGCTCGCCGGCTTCGACGCGGCTCGCTACTTCGCCATGGCCCGCGGGACCGGGACGGTCCCGCCACTGGAGATGACCAAGTGGTTCGACACCAACTACCACTACCTGGTGCCCGAGATCGGTCCCGACACCAGGTTCACCTTGAGGGCCACCAAGCCGGTCGCCGAGTACGCGGAGGCAGTGGCACGAGGGGTCTCGCCCCGCCCCGTCGTGGTGGGTCCCTTCACCTTCCTGAGCCTGGCCAAGGCTGAAGCAGGGGCACCTGATGACTTCTCCCCCCTGTCCCGACTCAACGATCTCGTGGAGGTCTACGCCGAGCTTCTGGCCGTGCTGGCAGACCCCGGGGTTGCCTGGGTCCAGATCGACGAGCCAGCGCTCGTGCGCGATCTGAACGACGCCCAGGTGGGGGCGGTCGCACGGGCCTACGAACGACTGGCAGCGGTGAAGCACCGTCCGAAAATTCTGGTGGCCACCTACTTCGGCTCGCCGGTGGAGACGCTCCCGGTACTGGCCGGCACTGCCATCGAGGGGCTGGCCCTCGACCTTCTCCGCGGTCCGGATTTCGACGAGGTGGCCGGCACACCCGGCCTGGCCGAGAAGTCCCTGGTGCTGGGGGCGGTCGACGGGCGCAACGTCTGGCGAAACGATCTCACCGCATCCAGGCTCGAGCTCGACCGGTGGCGTGGGGCCGTCCGCGACGTCTCCGTCTCGACGTCCTGCTCATTGCTCCACGTCCCCTACGACGTCGAGATCGAGACCGACCTTGACCCGGCGCTGAAGGAGGTACTCGCCTTCGCCGACCAGAAACTCGCTGAAGTCGTGGCGCTCCACGGCGCCCTGCACGGACGCTTCCCCGACGCTTTCTCGGCATCCGACGATGTCGTGTCCCGGCGCGACCTGGTGCCGGGGCTGCTCCGTCCCGACGTCACCGCCCGTGCCGCGGCCATGACCGCTGACGACCGCCAGCGTGAACCCCGCCATGTCCGCCAAACCGCCCAGCGCGAGCGGCTGACCCTCCCGCTCCTGCCGACCACGACGATCGGGTCCTTCCCGCAGACCCGTGCGGTGAGGGTGGCACGCGCCGATTTTGCTGCGGGACGCTCAGATCTCACGGCCTACACGGAGCGGATGCAGGCCGAAATTCGTGACGTCGTCGCCCTCCAGGAGCGGATTGGGCTCGACGTACTCGTCCATGGCGAGCCCGAGCGCAACGACATGGTCCAGTACTTCGCCGAACAACTGGACGGCTACGCAAGTACCCGCGCAGGCTGGGTCCAGTCCTACGGGTCCCGCTGCGTCCGGCCGCCGATCCTGTACGGCGACGTGCACCGACCCGAGCCCATGACCGTGGAGTGGGCGACCTACGCGCAGGGGCTCACCGCCAAGCCCGTCAAGGGAATGCTCACAGGGCCGGTCACGATGCTGGCCTGGGCGTTCGTCCGGGACGACCAGCCGCGCGCCGTCACCGCGGATCAGGTGGCGCTTGCCCTGCGCGACGAGGTCATCGACCTCGAGGCAGCAGGGATCTCGATGATTCAGGTGGACGAACCGGCCCTGCGTGAGCTGTTGCCGCTGCGTGCTGTTGATCACCAGGCATACCTGGACTGGTCGGTGGGGGCATTCAGGCTTGCCACCAGCAGCGTTGCCGCCCACACGCAGGTGCACACCCATCTCTGTTACTCGGAGTTCGGTGAGATCATCGAAGCCATCGACGGACTCAACGCTGATGTGACCAGCGTCGAGGCCGCCCGCTCCGACATGGAGCTGCTCGCATCAATCTCGGAGCGTGGGTTCGACGGTGACATCGGTCCCGGCGTCTACGACATCCACTCGCCGCGAGTTCCTGACCAGGCCGAGATCGAGGTGCTGATCGGCCTTGCCCTCACATCGGTTCCTGCCGAACGGCTCTGGATCAACCCCGACTGCGGCCTGAAAACGCGTGGCTATGCCGAGGTTGAGCCCGCGCTGATCCACATGGTGGAGGCAACGCGCGCCGTGAGGGCCAGGATCGCCGGGGCCTGACCGCCCCGGCCCGCTCCGGGCGCCGGTGACGGGGCGATCCAGTTACGGGGCGGACCCCATGGGATGCCACGTGGCCGGGGGATCCTCCCCGACACGGCCGTCGACGGCCTCCCGGAGCAGGTCCGCATGGCCGGTGTGCCGGCCGTACTCCTCCACCAGGTCGAAGACCAGCCGGCGCATGCTCACGTGCTCTCCGTCGTCGAAGGTCAGGTGGGCGAGTTGGTCGAGCCCGCCATCCCTCAGCGCTTGTGTGAAGCGTGCCCGCGAACGCTCCACGGCGTCGTCCCACATGGCGTAGAGACTTGCGGGGGTGTCGTCGTCGGTGACGCTGAACTGCCACTCCTCGTCGGAACCCTCGGGGGCGGCGAGCCACGCCACCGGCGGCTCACCCGCCAGCTTCCAGGAGAAGATGACGTCCTCGCAGACCGCCAAGTGCTTCAGTAGACCGCCCAGCGTGAGGGTGGAGGGTCCGACGCTCGCAGTGAGCCCGTCCCTGTCCAGGCCATCGCACTTCCAACGAAACGTCCAGCGGAGCCGGTCCAGGGCGCCCACCAGGTGGTCAGCCTCTGAGCCGGCGGCCGGTGGCTCCCACGGGGGCTCTGTTTTTTGCATACTCAACCCTAGGCTTCGACAAGTTGACGAGTGCGAAAAAGGCTCATTGTGTGGGGCAGGAAGTCCACCGCGCGGTGGCGTGGACCCAGAGGAGGACAGGGGAGCGAACGACGTCCACCGGCACGTGCACGTCCATGACCAGCGGGCGGGTGCAACGCGCGAATGTCCTCGCGCTCAGCTCATGATGTTGGGCTTGGTCCCGATGTATGCGGTGTCGTCGAGGGTGTCGAGAACGAAGGACGCGACGGAGGCGCGGCTGACACCGGTCGATGACGAGGTGGCACTGACGTCCTCTCCGCTCCTGAAGCTGGCGATGGGTCCGTCAGTGAGCTGCGCAGGCCGCACGACGGTCCAGTGGAGGCCGGTGCCGGTGATGATGTCCTCCTTCTCGCCATGGTCCGCGACGGCGTTGCGCAGGAACAGGGGCACGGCGATGACGCGACCAAGCCAGCCCAGTTGGCGCGCCGAGTCGCCGACACCCATGGTGGAGACGTAGACGAGGCGTTGGACGTCCTTGTCCTGCATGGCAGCCACGATGGTGCGGATGCCCTCGACCAATGCGGGATCACGCTTGAGCGGGGACCTCGGACCCAGCGCGCTGACCACGGCGTCCTGCCCCACCATCGCGCCGCGCACGGCGTCGGGGTCGGTGATCTCGCCCACCACCTGCTGGATGTCCTTCTGCGTCAGTTTCGAGGAGTCGCGCACGAACGCCGTCACCTCGTGGCCCCGCTCCATCGCTTGTGTGACGAGTAACTGCCCGGTTGCGCCCGTGGCGCCGAAAATCAGGATCTTCATGAGTCCGTCCTCCGTTGTCTGGTCTCCCTGACGTTGCCCGACCGCCGTGGTGGGGACCGCCGACAGCACCGACGTCCAAGGGTGTTGTCATGGTCGCCGGGGGCACGACGTCAAGACTACGTCTGGCTTCGGACCATCGAGGGGTGGGCCACCACCTCCCGCACGCGCCAGCCGTGGCACAGGGACGGTACGTCCCAGTCAGCGGGTGCCAGGTTGGTGAGCAGCCCGACGAGGCGGCGCCGAGTGGCCACCCGGTGAGATCCCCGGCCGCAGCAGCCAGCGCCAGGCTGTCGATGCGTGCGCCTGCCGCGACGAGCAGGTCGAGCACGTCGGTCATGCCGAAGACGGCAGCATGCGTGACGGCTGACGCCGACGGCACACCACCGGCGGTCGGAGCCGAAAGCACATCGAGTGATGCGCCCGCGTCGATGAGAACCTGGGTCACCTCGGCGTCGCCGTAGCTGGCAGCGGTGATCAGCGGCGTCTCCCTGTCCTCGGGACGCCCGTCGACCGCTGCGCCGCCGGCGATGAGTTGTCGGGCAAGTTCGCCACTGCCGGGCATGTCCCGCCACACGCCCTCGTCGAGGGTTGCGGTGCCCGCCCTGGCGGCGCGCAGCAGATCCTTTGCCTGGTGGCGCAGGTTCCCGCACGTACCGCCCCCTCCCAGGGGAGGGCGGGGAGAGCCTCGCCGTGGAGCGCCCCCTACTCGCAGTCCAAGGACACCGTGCAGGCTTCTTCCTCATCGACGTCGAGAACGAGGAACGACCACGCGAGGTCCCTTCAGTTTCGCCGGGCCGGCGAACCGTGGATACTCACGATCAACGATCCGTGACCGTTTTCGTAGATCTTGCCCGGTTTGGGGTGGGTGAACTTGAGTCCAGACCAGGTGTCGTCCACGCTCAGGCAGGTACTTTCCACCAGGCCGTGTGAGTAGCCGATCCGGATCACCGCAGGCAGTGTCAGGTCGGTGCCGAGCCTCCTGCCCTTGGGCCAGGAGACCCACAGCATCCCCGACGTTGCGAGGTGCTCCTTGAGGGTGGGGAAGGCTTCGTCCATCTCCGCCTGCGATGTCGTGAACAGGTGGAGGTAGCCGAACTCTCCCTCAAGGGTGGGGGGCAGCTCGAGCGCTGGTAGCGCCATGGCTGTCACGGCCGACGGGGGCGCCGACACCATGTGTGTACGGCTCCCCGGCTTGATGCCCATCTTCTGGGAGACGGATCGTTGCGACTGCCCGGTGGGCCTACGCGGTGGGCTCGTCATCGGTTCGTCCAGTCGGTGGCCCTGGGTGAGGAGAGTGCGACGGTGAGCAGGATGGCTGCCCTGGCGTCGAGGGTGTGCACCGCACGGGTCGGATCATGGGAGGAGTCTGTCCCATCGTGCGTCGTCGCGCGGTGGTTGAAGAAATCTCTGGCGATAGAGCCGCGGGGCAATGCTCACTGGGGGGGTCCACCCACCCCCTGCCACTGGAGGCCTACTCATGGCCATGTCCGCTCAGGACGCAATGCGCTGTGCCCGTGCACGCCGGATGAGTTGGACGGCAGAGAAGAGGAGGAAGATGGCAAAAATGCGTGAGAGCCACTCTGCCGGCAGCAGGAGTGCCAACCACGCCCCGAGCGGGGCCCCTGCCACGCCGCCGACCCCGAGCCAGGCGCCACCTCGCCAATCCGTGTAGCCATGGCGTGCATTGCGCCAGGCCCCCATGAGGGACACCGGGACCATGACGGCCAAGGACGTTCCTTGGGCCTCATGCGGGGACATGCCGAAGCCAAGGATGAAGGCAGGCACCAGGATGGCGCCCCCTCCCACGCCCAGCAGTGCGGAGAGCACGCCCATGCTGAGGCCCGCCAGCAGGTACCCACCCATCACGAGCGGTGTCAGGGCGGCGACCTCGGCGGTGTCGCCGACCCCCGTCGTCGGCCACAGCAGACGAACGGCAACGGCAACCATGAGGAGTGCGAACACGAACCGCACCTGGTTCTCGGAGAGCCGACGCACCAGCCCGACGCCGATGACTGCCCCCGCCAGTCCACCCACCGCAACGACCGCGGCTGGAAGCAGCCGCACGTCACCGGCAGTGCCATAGGAAACAGCGCCGGAGAGTGCCGTGAGCGTGATGGCTGCCAGAGATGTGGCTTGGCCGTTCTTCTGCGTGTAGTGGAGTAGCAGGACGAGGATGGGCACCAGCACAATGCCCCCGCCGACGCCCAGCAGGCCCGAGAGGATCCCGCCCACCAGGCCCGTCGTGAGGAGGATGAACGCAGACGCCTCACCGGTACTTCCAGCTCTCACAGACCCACCTCCTCGCCCACCTTCGCACGCCGGGCGCCCACGAGCACACCGGGTCCGACGCGGGATGGAATCGGGTACGGCCGGATCCGTGGCAGGTTCACCCGGACAGGGCCCGCATGAGGCGAAATGGTGTGGAACAACCCGTTGGACGGCAGTGCCCGCGAGTACGCTTTCACGCGTCAGCCTCGCCTGCGACGACGTGGGTCCCGGGCTCACGCAAGGAGGCGCAATCACCATGTCAGAACACCCGCCCGCCACCAGCGACACCGTCACATCCGCAGACGGCACGAGCATCAGCTGGAATCGACAGGGCGCCGGACCGGCGCTCGTGATGGTTCACTGCGTTGCCACGTCCCGCGCCGGCACACCGCAGCAGACACTCGCCTCCGCGCTCGCAGAGCACTTCACCGTGTACACCTACGACCGTCGTGGAACAGGCCTGAGCAGCACCACAGGCCCGTACGCGGTGGAGCGCGAATTCGAGGACCTGGCGGCCATCGCCTCCCTGGCGGACGGCCCCGTCGATGTGTACGGGTTCTCCTCGGGCGCGACACTCGCCCTGCTGGCGGCGGAGTCGGGCGCCGACATTCGACGGCTGGCACTCCTGGAGCCGCCGCTCAACCCTGAGCCCGATCCCGGCCTCGCCGTGCGGGACGAGGCGCAGCGCCGCATCGACGCGGATCTCGCGGACGCCCGCCACTGGTTCGACACCCAGGTGGTGGGGGTGCCCGAGGAGGTGCTCGCGGGGTTCCACCCGAGCGCGGAGGACCTGGAGAACACGCGCACCATCGTCCACGAACTCATGTTCCTGCCGGGCACGCCGCCGCAGCGCTTCGCGGGGGTGCAGACACCGACGCTGATCATGGCGAGCGATCACACCGCGCCGAGTTTGCTGGAATGGTCGGCCCAGCTCGGGGAGGCAATGCCCCGTGCAACCTACAGGGTGCTCGCCGGCGGGTGGCACGGCGTGGACGACAACACCCTCACGAGAACCATCGTGGAGTACCTGTCGGCGGAGTAATCCCACCCGTGCACTCCACGCAAACGAGATCCGGTGGGTCAGCGGGCGCGGGCCTCTTCCTTCTGTCCGCGACTCCAGCGTCGGTACCGTACGAAGCCCAGGGAGATGATCACGACGCCGACGGCGCCCACAAACAGGCCGATGACGAAGTACTGGAACAGTTGGCCTGTGGAATTGGGGTCCGGGGAACCCGCCATGGACCCGGCGAGCAGACCGAACAATGGCCCCAATACCGTTGTTGCCGCGCCCAGAATCATGATCATGATCCCGGGCGTCCCCCCGGGCCGGGCGGGATCCGTCGGCTCGAGTGCGCTCATGGCTGGCTCCCGTCAATGAGGTGGCTGTACCCGGCGGTGACCCCGTCGGCATGATTCGTCTCCGTGGAGATGGACGTCGTGGTGGTTCGCGGCGGGGATGCGTTCGGTGTGGGTTGCGGGGCGGGGGTGAGCCGTGAGAGGAGCTCCGGGGCCTTTGCCAGGAATGGGCCGATGATGTCCATCGGCAGCGGAAACACCACCGTGGAGTTCTGGTCGGCGCCCAGCTCAAGGAGCGTCTGCAGGTAGCGCAGCTGCAACGACGCCGGTGCGCGACCCAGGATTTCGGCAGCCTGCGCCAGTTCCTCCGCCGCCTGCAGTTCACCATGGGCGTTGATGACCTTCGCCCGTCGCTCACGCTCCGCCTCCGCCTCTCTGGCCATGGCGCGTTGCATGGCCTGGGGGATCTCGACGTCCTTGATCTCCACAACGTTCACCTGCACACCCCACGGCTGGGTCTGCGCGTCGATGCTGCGGGCGAGGTCCTCGTTCAGGTCGGCGCGGTGCGCCAGCAGGGTATCGAGGTCGGCCCGCCCCACCACGGAACGCAGTGTGGTCTGCGCCATCTGTGACGTCGCCATGGCGTGGTTCTCCACCGCCATCACGGACTGGACCGGGTCCGTGACCTGGAACAGGACCACCGCGTTCACCCGTGCGGGAACGTTGTCCTTGGTGATCACCTCCTGCGGGGGGATCGTCAGCGTCACGACCCGCAGGTCCACCCTCACGAGGGAGTCGATCATCGGCATCAGCAGCCGCACCCCGGGCTGCAGCGGCTCCCGTAGGCGCCCCAGACGAAAAGCAACGCCCCGCTCGTACTCCTTCAGCACCTTCACGGATGAGACCAGCAGCAGGAGGGCGACTCCCACAACGACACCCAGTGCGACGCTCCACGGGTTCATGGGTGACCTCTGCTCTCAGGGGCGTGACGGACGGGGAACCCTGGCTGGTACCGCTGCGCCGGCGTCAGTGCGGTGTCGCTGGTGTAGCGCACCGTGGGTGTGGGGAGCGACACGGCCGCGCGGGTGTGGGGGGTGTCCGCCGAGCGGTTGCTGGTGTCGCTGCGATACATCGCCCGACGCTGGTGGAGGCTGCGAGCGAGTTGCTCCTGCTGCGCCACGTTCTCGTCGAGGTCCCTGAGTGGCACGTGAATCGGAAAGTTGGCGGGGGTCCGGCGCAGGTGCGACCACAGCGGGAGGCTGGTGACCACCACGATGGCGAGCACCGTTGCGAGCATGATGCGCTCCAGCGCGCTGGAGGCGGTGAGCAGCGTGATGGCGGGCCACAGCATGGCCAGCACGACGATGCAGCAGGCGATTCCTCGGTGGAACCGTTCAGCCTCGGAACTGGGCCACGGATCAACGTTGCGGCTGATCTCCCTGCCCGTGTTCGACGTGGTGCACGTGTCCTTGACGGGGCACGAGTTGCAGACCACCGGATTCGCCCGGTACCGCATGACACGGTTGCCGGGGTCGAAGGATTGTGGCCACAGCCACTGGTCCTCCGGGCAGATCCAGGCGTCGTGGTCCTTGTGGTAGGTGAAGGCGCCCGAGCGCCACGCCGTGGTGCGCTGCGCGGTGCGGCGGGCCGCGAGGTCTATGCCCCACGCGACGACCAACAGCAGGAGCCCGTAACCGGCCGCCAGCCACACCATGATGTCCACGCCGGCCATCAGTCGGCCTCGCTGCGGCGATGGTCGGAGGCGTAGGGCGAGCCCTCGACGTCGCCCGCCGCGGCGCCCGGGTCTGCGCCAGCCCCCAGGGGCCCGCCCACCGTTGCCGGTTGCTGCAGCACGAACAATTGCTCCATGGGCACCTCGTGGGTGGTGGCGGCGATGCCGTGGCGAATGCCCAGCCACGCGATCCACAGGAACGCCACGGCACCGCTGATGAGCGCCACGTCGCCCGGGAGACGCAACCACTCCAGGACTGCATTGCCCGGCGCTGCGATGTAGCCCAGCGTCCGGGACTCGTAGTAGCCACTGTTGACGGAGTGCCACAGCTGCAACACCCCAAGCGGCAGCAGTGTGGCGAAGCTCATCCAGGCCAGGCCCAGGTTCGTCGCCCAGAAGCAGAACCGTGCAGTTCGTTCCGGCCAGCGCTCCGCCGGGATGATGTAGCGCAGCGCGAACAGCGCGAGCCCGATGGCGAGCATGCCGTAGACGCCCATCATGGAGGCGTGGGCATGGTTGGCCGTCAGCGCCGTGCCTATTTGGTAATAGGAGACAATCGGCAGGTTGATGAGGAAACCGAACACCCCTGCCCCCAGGAAGTTCCAGAACCCCACGGCGACGAGGAACATCACGGCCCACCGGTGGGGGAAGGGTGCCGAGGAGCGTGACTCCTGGCGGGACCCGAGCTGGAGGAACGTCCACGCCTCGATGGTCAGGAAGGTGAGGGGGATGATCTCCAACGCGGAGAAGAATGCGCCGAGGGCCATGTGCTCCACGGGGGTGCCGGAGAAGTACAGGTGGTGCATGGTGCCGATGACGCCACCGACGGAGTACAAGATGATGTCGAGGAAGATGATCGCCATGGCGATCTGGCGACGAACGACGCCCAGAATCACGAAGATGTAGGCCACCATGACGGTGGTGAACAACTCCAGGAAGTCCTCCACCCACAGGTGGACCACCCAGAACCGCCAGAACTCCGCGACGGTGAGCTGGGTGTCCGGCCTGGCCAGCATCCCGACGGCGTAGAAACCGGGAATGGCGAGGGCCGCATACAGGAAGAGCCAGGGGAGGTTTCCACGGCTCTCCGTCTTCAGTCGTGTGCGCATGCCGCGATACAGGATCGCCACCCAGATGAAGAGGCCAAGGACCAGCAGCGCCTGCCAGAACCGGGGCAGGTCAAGGTACTCCCATTGCTGGTCGAAGAAAATTGATCCCTTGGCCCATTCGACACCAAAAATACTGAGGGCCTCGCCGGTCATGGAACCCACGACCACGATCACCAGAGCACCCAGTAGGCCGTAGGCCAGCCAGTTCTGGCGGCGCGGTTCACGTCCCGAGACGAAGGGCACGATGAAGATGGCTGCGGCGAGGAACGAGGCGGCGGTCCACAGGAGTGCGAGTTGGACATGCCATGTGCGGGCCAGGTTGAAGGGCAGGATCCGGGCGAGGTCGAGCCCGAAGAAGCTGGTGAGTTCCGCGCGGTAGTGCTCTATGGCGGCGCCGAGCAGGGCCTGGGCGACGAACATTCCGGCGACGACGAAGAAGAACCACGTGGTGGCGCGCTGCGCCGGGGTGATCTTCACCTCTCCGGGCTGGGAGAACGCGAGGGCGGGCGTCTCGCTGCTGTGCCAACCGATTCTGGTGCTCCACCGGCCGTAGGCGGCGAACAGCACCCCGATGCCGACGAGCAGCGCACACAGGGAGAGCCCGCTCCACACCAGGATGTCCGCCGTCGGCTTGTTGTCGACGAGGGGCTCCGACGGCCAGTTGTTGGTGTAGGAATAGCTGTGCCCCGGCCGTTCCGCCGCCGCGGCCCATGCCGTCCAGGCGATGAACGCTGTAATTTCGTGGATGTCCCGCGGATCGGTGATGGCGTTGGGAATGAGCCCGTACTGCGTGGTGGGGGAGCCGAAGTAGTCGGCGTAGTGCTGCTTCACCTCGGTGAAGGCTTCGGCCTGCAGGTCCGTGTACACCAAGGTGCCGGTCTGCTCGTCGTACCTGTTGGTGCGCATCTCCTCGACGAGTTTGCCGCGGGGGTCCTGCACGCCGGAGTCGGTCAGCGACTGGAGCGCAAACGTGGAGGCACGGCGCAGGTAGTCGGCGGTGTAGTCGGGCCCGAGGTACCCACCATGCCCCATGACCGAGCCGTACTCGTGCAGTCCACGGCGCAGGAAAGTCTGTTGCCCGGCTGTGATCTCCGCGCCGTTGAAGACCTCCGTCCCGTCCTGCGTGACGACGGTTGTGGGTTGTGGCATTCCGTCGGTATAGGTGCGGACTGCGAGAAATCCCATGACGAAGAAGCCGAAGATCATGACCATGGCAACGCCCTGGACCCAGCCTTTCGACACCAGGAACTCAGTCCGTTGCGGGTTGTTGACAGGCGCTGTTCTGGCCACGACTCGTCCCTCCAGGAAGATTCCCGACTTCCCGGCGCCAACCGTTGTTCCAGCGGGTCCGGGTCAAAGTGTCTAACCGCACAAGCAGTGTGCGATTGACGTGCTGTTGAGGTGCCGATGCGTTGTACGAGGCTAATGGTGAATAGTTGTTTAAGATAGCAGACGGATGATGTGGGAATCCGGCAATGGGAAAACGACTTCGAACACCAGAAACGAAATGTCGGCCACATCGGCCGCATTGGCAACGGTCAGATTCATCACGTGTGCCTTTCCACGTCGGTCACCCGCGTGATGGTCGACCGGGGTGGGCCACATTGCCAACCGGGCATGAGAATGACAGGAGCCCAGCACGAGAGATCTCTCATGCTGGGCTCGCCTGTGGTGCTCTACCTTCGTGTCTCGACGAAGCCGCTGGCGGTGAAGGCCTTCGTGCGTTTCTCCCCGTTGAAGAGGACCGTATCTCCCACCGTGACGCGCACGTCGTCGACGAGGACACCGCGCCCGCGCGTGTTCGTGTCGGTGGTGTAGCGCCAGCGGACCAGCTGCGCGGCGGCAGGAAGGGTGGCCACGGCGGAACCCCATGTGCGGAGACCCTGGTTGTTCCAGGTGCCGTCGGTGGGCACGCTCCGCGGTCCGTCGGCGGATTCGGTGGTGATGGTGGTCGGCAGCAGAGTCCAGGTCGCGCCTGCATCGTCGGAGGTCTCCACGGCAAAGATGTCGGTGGCCTCGTTGTCCGCGAAGGCATCGAAGTGCAGGACGGCATTGGAACTCCGGTCGGGCAGTGCCAGCTGCAGCGTGTGCTCCGCCGCGTCGGATGCCCCTCCGAACCATGCCGTGGAACCCTTGCGGGGCTGGACGGCCAGAGCCGCTGCCAACCCGTCGGTGACGGCCCGGCGTGCCGGATTGTTGGATCCCCAGGCGCGGCTGGGATGCACGCGGTTGGTCAGCAGCACCACGAAGGAGCGGGACTGGAAGTCGATCACCAGCGAGGTTCCCGTGTAGCCGGTGTGCCCCGCGGTGCGCGGGCCTGAGACACCTGACATGTACCAGAGCTGGTTGAGCTCGAACCCCAGACCGTGGGCGTCGCCGGGGAACGCTGCATTTTCGTCGGTCACCATGGCCTGCACCGACTCGGGCTCCAGGATGCGGGCACCGTCATAGGTGCCGCCATTGAGCATAGTCTGGGCGAGGACGGCCATGTCGGCGGTGGTGGAAAAGACACCGGCATGACCGGCGACACCCCCAAGACTCCAGGCGTTCTCGTCGTGCACTTCACCCCAGACCATGCCCCGGGCGGGACTCGTCTGGAACTCGGTGGCGGCAATCCGCTGCCGGAGGCTGGGATCGGGAGTGTAGGAGGTGTCGACCATGCCCAGGGGCTCCGTGATCCGCTCCTGCAGCAGGACGTCCAGCGGGGTGCCCGTCATCTGCTCCGCAAGGACACCCAACGAGATGAGGTTGAGGTCGGAGTAGGTGTAGCTCGTGCCCGGGGCCGAGATGGGTGTGGTGTCCATCACCGCCTCGATGCGGGAGTCCTTGTCCGGGTACTGGCTCCACAGTGGGAGCCATGCCACCAGGCCTGAGGTGTGCGTCAGCATCTGTCGGACCGTGATGGCCTCCTTGCCGTGGGTGGCGAACTCCGGCACGTACTGCGCATACGCCGCATCCAGGTCCACCTCGCCCTGTTCCACGAGCTGCATCACCAGGATGGAGGTGAACAGCTTCGTGACGGAGGCCATGTCGTAGATGGTGTCGTGACGGGCCTCGATCCTCTCGCTCTCGGGCAGCAGGGTTCCCTGGCCGTCGGCGTACTTCAACGAGTCGCCGACGACGTGCTGCCCCACGATCCGTCCCTGGTGCCCTATCACCGCAGCCGCCGAGGCGTACATCGGCAGGGCTGCGGGATCTTCCGGGTACGCGAAGGCATCGACACGGTCCCAGGCATCCTGAATGGGTGCCGGGTCGAGACGGAGCCGGGCGGGGCGCTCCTCCTGCAACACCGTGTCCGCGGGGGCAAAACCCGTGAAGACGACGTCGAACCTACCCGTGACCGGGTGCCTGCCGTCCGTTGGGTCGGCTGCGGAGAGCGAGGGGGTGGCGAGCATCAACATCCCTGCCACGGCCACCCCCGCCACGAGCCCCCGTGCCCTCACCGGGGGCCCCGGTAGAGGAGAAAACGGTTCGTGTCGACCACGAAGCGCCGCAGGTCGCGCTGCCATGCAGCGATGATCTGCGTGGCACTCTCGCCTGCCTCGAACTGGGTCCGGAACCGGTCCGAGCCTGTCAGGAGGTCGATCCAGCGTCCGCCGTCGCCGCGCCAGTCGAAGTCGGCGTAGAGGTCGCGGGCGGTCACGAGCATGTGCGTCCCCACGGCGACGGCGTCCACCCCCGACGGGTCGATGAGGTGAACCTGGACACCACCACACACCTTGCCCTCGTTCTTCGAGAAGGTGGGCACGAAGTAGGCCTCACGGAAATCCACCCCCGCCAGGCCCTGCTCGTTGAGTGCCGCCGCCCACCGGTAGTCGCCGTAGGGGGCGCCGATCAGCTCGAAGGGGCGCGTGGTGCCGCGACCCTCGGACATGTTGGTTGCCTCGAACATCCCCGTGCCCGGGTAGATCGTGGCAGTCCACGGCGTCGGCATGTTGGGCGATGGCATCACCCAACGGTCAGCGAGGTCCTCGACGTGCATTCCCCGCTTCCATCCCTGGACCTGCACCACCTCAATGGCGGGCAGCGGCTGCACACCTGCCCGCGTCATGAACGTGGCGTTGAAGTACCGCGCCAGTTCTCCGACGGTCATGCCGTGCTGCTGGGCGATCTCCAACTGCCCCACCCCGGAGGCAAACTCCGGCTTCAGCACGGGACCCCGGGCCTTGCCGCCGAGCGGGTTGGGGCGGTCCAGGACCACGAAGTCCACACCCGCGGAGGACGCGGCCTGCATGGCTGAGAACATCGTCCAGATGTAGGTGTAGAAGCGGGCGCCGACGTCCTGGATGTCGAACACCACCACGTCCACCTCGGCTTCGGTGAAGAAGCCCGCGAACTTGGCGGCGTTGGCGCCGTAGGCGTCGTAGACGGTCACCCCGGTGCGGGGGTCCACCGACTTCGGTTCGCTGGAGCCCGCCTGTGCGGTGCCTCGGAAGCCGTGCTCCGGTCCGAACACCGCCCCGACGGTGACGCCCTTGGCCACCATGTCGTCGACGATGCTGGTGAAGTCGCGGAGAACGCCCGTGGGGTTGGTGATGACGCCCACGCGGCGGCCTGCGAGGATCCCCCAGTTGTCCGCGGCGGCCACGTCGGCGCCCGCGAGGGCTCCCCCCGCGGTCCTGCGGGTGCCGTCGGTGGGGCCGTCAGCGAAGGCGGGGGCAACGATTCCGGACACTGCCCCGGCGGCGGTCGCGATCCCGGCTGCCCGGAACAGTCCTCGTCGGCTGGTGCTCATGGTGGTTCCTCTCATCGATGTGTCGGTCAGCGAATCCCCCCGGATACAACGTGGTGCCCTGGGTCCTACCAGGTCAGACCGAACCCGAACGGGTACAGGATCTGCTCGGGGTCATCGGAGGCCAGGACGTCGACGGGCAGCTTGCCCGTGGGTGCCACCTCGCCGGTGATCACGCGGGCCAGGGACCCGATCGCCACAGGGGAGTAGGAGTAGGACGCCAGCATGTTGGGTGCGTCGGGCAGTTTCGCGATGTCGTAGGGGTTGCGGACGGCGGCCGTCACCACGTGGGCCCCACTTCCGTAGAGCGCGTCGGCGAACTGCTGTTGGGCGCTGCCTGCTGCCACGTTGTTGGTGAGCAGCACCGTGACGTCGTGCGCCTGCGCCTGGGCCACCACAGCGGCCCGCTGGGTGGCCGAGGGTGCGGCACCCGTGGCCACGGTGGTCACCGTCGCGCCACGTTTCGTCAGTTCAGCGGCCAGGGTAACGGTGGTGCTGTCGCCCCACCCGGTCACCAGGACCCGCTTGCCCTGCACGCTGACCGGAAGGGAAGCATCCTCGTTGCGCAGGAGGGTCGTGGTCCTGTCGCTGATCTGCTCCGCGGTGCGCAGGTTGCGGCCGGTGCCCACCCACGTCCCGATGCGTGACACCTGCACGGTGGGTCGGGCAATGACGCCCTGGGCATGTTTCATGGCGAGGACGCGCTTGACGCTCTCGTCGATGCGTCGTTCCGTGAGCCGTCCACTGTCGAGGGCCTCGTCGATGGCCTCGTAGGCCTTCCTCGGGTCGGCGGGCAGCAGCAGCTGGTCCACGCCAGCCTCCAACGCACGGACGGCCACTTCACCGTCGCCGTACTTCTCACGCACGCCAGCCATCTCGAGACCGTCGGTGACGATGACGCCGTCGAAGCCCATGTTCTCGCGGAGCTGGCCGGTGACGATCTTCTTCGACAACGTGGCGGGGTCGCCGCTGTCGTCGAGGGATGGGACGACGATGTGTGCCGTCATGATCGAGTCCACACCCGCCGCGATGGCGGCCTCGAACGGGGGCTTGTCGATGGTCTCCCACTCCTGAAGGGTGTGGGTGATCACCGGGAGGCCGGTGTGGGAGTCGGTGGCCGTGTCGCCGTGCCCGGGGAAGTGCTTCGCCGTGGCGATCACCCGGGCATCGTCCTGATAGCCGCGGATGGTGGCCGCACCCATCGCTGACACCAGCTCAGGCTCGGAGGAGAACGAACGGACGCCGATCACCGGGTTGTCGGGGTTGATGTTGACGTCGACATCGGGCGCGTTGTTCTGGTGGATGCCCATGGCGGCCAGTTCACGGCCGGAGATCGCTGCCGCGGTGCGCGCGTCGGCAGCGCTGCGGCCGGCACCGAGTGCCATGTTGCCGGGGAACTGGGTAGCGGGCGGACCGATGCGGGTCACGATGCCGTGCTCCTGATCGGTGCTGACAAGCAGAGGGATCCCGGCTCCGGTGTCGAGGGCTGCATGCTGCAGCCCATTGGACAGCTGCGCCACCTGGGTGGGGTTGGTGATGTTGTCGCGCGCCGAAAAGAGAATGAACCCGCCGGGTTTGAATTGCTCGATGATCTGGCTGGCGTTGGGTACGCCGTAGAGGGCGGTGTTCTTGGCGTCATTGCTGTCGGCCGTCTGGCCGTAGGCGAAGAGGATGAAGAGCTGCCCCACTTTCTCCTCGATGGACATCTTCTTCACCGTCTTTTCGGCGTACTTCATCGCGGCCCGGTCCCGGGGCCCGTCGCCGGGTCCAGTGTCCGCCGAAGCGGGGGTGGCGATCGGGCTGAGTGCCATCGCCGTTGTCAGGGCGACGCCGGCCGCCCACAGTCGTGTCGTTCTCGTTCTTGTTTTCGTCATGTCTTCAGCCGCCTTTGCAGTTGGTCGGGGAGGGAATCAGAGCTGGGCGGGGCCGGCCTCGGTGGCTGCCGTGACGGCGGCCGTACGCCGCTGCTCCAGCTGGGTGCGGGCCTCAGTGCCGCGGTCGGGCTGGGCGGCCAGGACGCGAGCCCGGGCCTGGACCTGCGCCGTGGCAGCCATGTCGGCGAACTGGCCGCCGAGGGTACCCCGGACGCGGTTGCCTCCGCCGGTGGGGGCAGGGTCGTTGCCGGTGCCGGTGAGGTCGCCGCGGATGATGTTGCCACGCACGCTCACCCCAGCGGTGGTGTTCGAGATCTGGAGGCTGGAGCCGAAGTAGTTGGCGCCGTCGGTGCAGCTGCCCAGCAGGTCGCCGTCGCCCACCTGCACTCCCGTGTTGCCGGTGAGGCGGGTTTCGCCGTCCACCTCGCTGGCGCACACCGAGGTGCCTTCGGTGTTGTCCTTGACAGTCAGGGCCCCCGACAGCGTGCTGTTGATGACGTCGACAAAGGTGGTGCCGAGGCCACGGACCTGACCCGTCACCTGGCTGCTGTCGAGCAGCAGGTCACCTGCGCGGGCGTCGACCTGGCCGGCGACGGCGCTGTTGTACAGATAGGTGAAGGAGGAGGCATCGGTGCCGGCCCGCCCGCGGACATCCCCGCCCAGCTCGGACCGGTCCAGGGAGACGCCGAAGCCGCGGTTCGTCACGGTGCCGGCCACGGTGCTGGTGGTGGCATCGAAGTAGGCATCTGCGGCCACCGCCACGGTGTCGTTGAACGTGGCGTCCACCACCACGAGGTCAGCCCCCGCCATGACCCGCACTGCGCCCTCCACGGTGGTGCCCGTCAGCGTGCATGCCTGACCGGCAGGCACAACGAGGTCGCCGGGCACTGTGACGGCACCGGCGGTGCCGATGCATCGCGTCACCAGATCGGCGGAGGCGGGGGTGGTGGTGGCTGCCAGGACAAGGCCGGTTGCCAGAACGGTGCCGAAAATTGCTCGGTTCTTCATGTGATCTTCCTTCGGGATTGGCCACATCTGTGTGGTGCTCTCGGGCTGGTTGGATCTGTGGGGAGTGTCGCCCCCACATGTCACATTTTCATAACGGCAGGTCATGGGGAAGGATGCCGGGTGGGTGGATGCCTGAAGTTGATCGTGTCTCACCGACCGGCAACTCCGCGGATTCGGATGAGCCAGCCGTTTCGATGCCGGTGCTTGCCGCGCCAGAAACTGATCGCATTCCGGAGGCACTGACCCACCCGGACAATCACCGTGCATGATGCCGCCTACGAGGCCGGCTGCCCTATGGTTGCCTCCATGACAGCCGGCGATGCGACGGAGACCACCGAGACCCCAGAGCACTCAGGCAGGACTGCGCACCGCGCCTGGAGCGCGGGGGTCTCATCAACGATGTGGGTGTTCGCCTTCCTGATCCTGCGCATCTTCGCCGTCTCCGGCTACAGCTGGGACACGGCGTTCCTCGTCAGCACGACCATCAGCCTGAACGACGGACTCGCCATCCTGTTCGGATCCCTCATGGCGGGCCACCTGTTGGTCGCCCTACTGCTGGTGTTCGTGCTGCCGCTGCTCGTGGCCGCCCTGCTGTGGGGACCGCGGGATCGACGGCTCGTCATGGGCCTGGCCGCGACCGTCTCGCTGGTGATTCTCGTGACGATCACGGCGAGCTTTCACAGCTGGTGGCTGCCGGTGGCCGCATCGGCCGTCCTCGTCTCCTTCTCCCTGATCCGGCGCCTGCCCCCGGATCATCGTCTGCGTCGGGTCTGGTTCGCCGTGGTGGTGCGGGCCAGTGCGGTTGCCGGTGCGGCAGTGCTGGTGCTCGCCGCCTTCCTCCAGACGCCGTGGGTGCCACACGAGGTCATCGGAACCACCGACGGCACCATCACCGGATACGTGCTCAGCGTCGACTCCGGCTATCTGAATGTGCTCACCGACGACCACGTGTTCGTCATTCTCCTCAGCAGCGACGTCACGTCCCGCAAGTGAGTCCTTGGGCGACGGTGGCAGGATGACGGGCATGCCGCGTGTTGTCTTCCTCGCCATCGGATCCCGCGGCGACGTGTTGCCGATGGTGGCCCTCGCCCGGGAGTTGGCGGAGCGTGGCACGGAAACGCTGGTGCTCGCACACCCCGAGTACGTGGGCATTCCGCGCACCCAGGGCATCCCGTGCGTCAGCCTCGGTGCCGGCCTCGTGGAGCACGCGCAGGACCAGCGCAGGGCGCAGGGCCTCATCGGCAACCCGGTCCTGGCTGCCGTCGGACTGCAGGGGTGGCAGTGGAGGATCGCCGGCACGCTGGCACCCGTCCTGTTCACCCACATCCGTTCCGATGACGTGGTGGTCACGGGTGTGGTGGGCGTCGCAGCGGCGCTGGCGCTGGCCGAGGACCGGGGCTGCCACGTGGTGCACGTCACCTTCAGTGCGACGCTGCCGTCGTCCGGTCCGATGGCCATGATGTCGCCGTTGACGAAGCGACCGAACCGGTTGGTCGGATTGTGGACCCGGCACGGCGTCTGGACCGGGAGTCTCGCCCTCGGGCACCCCCTTGAGAGGGTGGTGCGCCGAGCGCTGCGACTTCCATGGCGCTCACCATGGGCGGTGGCCGGCCGTGCCCTGGCGATGCCGGTGCTGGTGGCCGCTTCGCGGGAACTGCTGCCGCCACAACCGGACTGGCCCGAGAACACCATGGTCACAGGGGCGTGGGAACTCCCCGGTGAGCCGAACCCACCTGATGACGAGCTCGTGGAGTGGCTGCAGAGGAATCCATCGCCCGTGTACGTCGGTTTCGGGAGCATGCTCAGCCGTGATCCGGCCGAGGATCTCCGACTCATCGACGCTGCCGCCGGAGCTGCTGGGGTCGTGGTCATCCACCGTGCTGATGACAGCGCTCCGCACCTCGACTCCACCCCACATGTCCACGTCGTGCGCACGGTGGACCACCGGTGGCTGTTTCCCCGGTGCGCAGCAGTGATCCACCACGGTGGGGCCGGGACCACGAACGCCGCCCTGGCCGCCGGGGTGCCTTCCGCCATCGTCGCCCACGGGTTCGACCAGCCGTTCCACGGACGCCGACTCCACGAGTTGGGGGTGGGCCCGCAACCGCTGCGCCGGGCCACGCTGACGAGCCGGAAGCTGGCGGCCCTCCTGGCGGATCTCGCGCACGGCCCACACCGCGAAGGCTACGTCCGGCGCGCCGCTGATGTCGGTGGCCTCGTCCGTATCGAGCACGGGGCAGCCTCGGCGGCGGACTGGCTGGAGCGCACCACACTGGTGCCGGGACGGCGCTGACCACGGTGCACACTGCGCCGATTCCTAGTGGACCAGCGCTTCCCAGCCCAGCAGGTCCCGGGCGGACCCGACGACGATCGTCTCGTCACGGTTGCCGCTGATGTGGACGGTGTGGAAGCCGGCGGGCAGGTCGGCGGCGAGGGCCGAAAGATATGCCCTCGCGACGTCGGAGCCGGCGGTCGCGATGCCGGCGTCGCCGCCGGTCATGGCGAGGTACTCACCGTCCTCCTTCGGGAGGAACAGGCGCAGCGCCACCACCGGTATGGCGAACTGGGTGGCCGCCGCCCGCGCGATGACCTCCCCGCACCCCTTGCTCAGCCCGTACGCGTCGGTGGCGTCGGGGCTGTCACCGGGATCCCGGTTCACCCAGTCGGAGAAGACGGAGCCGGAGCTGGTGTGGACGATGCGCCTCACCCCGGCGTGGCCTGCCGCCTGGATTGCAAGGTAGGCACCGGTGACGTTCACGTCGAAGTGCTGCCGGGACCATGCGGTGCTTCCCCAACCCTCCATCGGTCCCATGGCCATGTAGATGAGGGCCTCCACGCCGTCGAAGAGGGCGGGGAGTTGGGCGTGGTCGGTCACGTCGAGGCTGACGAACTTCCCGTCCCACCAGGGGGCTTGCTTCAGGTCCGCGACCGTGACGTCGTGCTCCACCCCCAACCGGGGGACGACCAGCGACGCCACGTGCCCGGACCCGCCGATGACAACGATCTTCATGAGCACATCCTGTCAGCCACGGAGACCCCCGGTGGCCGGCGCCGCACGGCTCCTGTCCACCGGGGTGGATCCGCGAGCATCGGGTGGCCGACGAGTGCCGACAACCACCCGATGATCCCGTCAGTAGCGGAGGATGGCTGCCACCTGGCTGTCGGAAACGACCTCCTGCGAGGTGGCGTGCACCTTCCCGCCGTTGGCGAGGGTGTCCACGGCTGCGGCGTCGAGGGCCTCACACTCGGCGTAGCGGCCGTCGGCGCCCAGAAGTACTACGGGCAGCTCGTCGCCCGCCACCTCTTCCCAGCACCAGGGGTTGGCGCGGAGGAACAGGGTGTCCACCCGGCCCTGCGAGGCCGCCTCCCGGACGGCTGCCAGGTCGCTCGTGACGCGGCCTGTGCCGTTCAGCTCGTGGAACCGGTCGATGAGTGCGCTGCGTTCGTCCCGCAGTCGCGCCTCGACGTGCGGCCAGGCCAATTCGTGCAGCTGCTCGGGCGACAGGTCGTCGGGGTTCCGGATGACCGCCTCGGGGAGGACGTGTCCGTAGTCGCTGACCTCGCGGTAGGCGGCCACGGTGGGGTCCAGCCCCACGAGGACGAGGGGGGCGCTCTGCCCTCGGAGGATGTCGTGCATCCCGGTGGCCACCTGGCGCAGGAAACGCTTGAGGTCGGCCTCGCCGGCAGCGTCGTCGCCCGTCCCGTGGCCGTAGAAGACGGCCCTCCCGCGACTTCCTGAACTCGCCGGCCGGGTGACGGTGTTCGAGCGGGGTTCGCGGGGCTCGACGACGTCGGCCAGGCTGGTGGGCACCTCGTCGAGTTCCACCTGCACCACGGTGTGGCGGCTGCCGTCCATGAGTCGTACCTCGTTCTGGCTGAGGGCCAGCAGAAGGTAGTGCTCGTCACCTGACAGCAGGTGCATCAGCGGTCCCGTGATGAAGTGGTCGCCGACTGTGGCAAGTTCGGGCAGCGGGGCGGGGAGGCGGTACGTCTGGTGCCAGCCGGGCCGCAGGAACATGGCCAGTCCGTCGCTCATGTACTGCCACGCCATCGCATCCATCTGGAGGTCGCGGGCTGGTTGCAGGAGCGCTTCCACGTCGGGGCGCCGCAGTGTTTCGAGCAGTTTCGACTCGACACCGCTGATGAGATTCTTCCATTGCAGTTGATCCGCTTGCACGCCGCTGCCATAACGGTGTGTCGGCAAAAACAGCGAGACATGCGTCCCGTCTGCCGCCGATGCTGCGAGCTCGGAAATGTCCTTGGATGTCAACAGGTCCATGACGGCCTTTCTCTCGAGGGCTGTCTGGGTAAGCCTATCGAGTGTGATGAGGCGAGGCGGGAAAGGTCGGTGGTTGGACGCCGTGAATGATCCACCTCACCCTGCCCAATGCCGCAACAGAGATGGTCGACGTGATCTTCGTCTTCGACCGCGGGCAGGCCGCGCGGCCCCGGCACACCCTGAGGGATGGGGTGTGACGCCAGCACCCCGTTCTGGTCAGTGTCGGGACCTACGCTGTCAGGCATGACCGATGAGAACACGTCCCCGACGGGCGACATGAATGACAACGCGGCACAGGATCGCATGGACGACACCTCCGGGAAGGAGACCCTGGGTGGGGACGGCGGTGCGAGTGGCGCCGAGAAGGACCCCTCCGACTGGGTCACGGGCGATGAGCCCATCACCGCGTCGCAGAAGAGCTACCTCGACACCCTCGCCCGCGAGGCAGGGGAGGAACTGGATGCCGACATGACGAAGGCGGAGGCGTCCGAACACATCGACAGGCTGCAGGGCAAGACCGGTCGCGGCGCCAACTGACCTCCCAGGGAGGTCTGCCGAACCGGGCCACGGGTTCGTTCCTTCAACAAGGGGCTCGCGGCTTTGGCGCTAGCGTGTCCCACGAAACGATCGTTGGAGATGGGGAGCAGAACATGGAGTCAGCATTCCTGGTCGCGAGCCACAGCAACGGCCACGTGGACGTGGTTGCACTCGGCTTCGACGAGTCGCGGGTGGTGGGGACCATTGAGGCTGCGGCCGCCAACGGGCTGGCCTGCCATCCACGACTGCCCATCGTCTACCTGGCCACCTACAACGACGGAGGGGCGGTCACGTCCGTCGACGTGGCTTCCGGTGCCGTGTCGGAGGTCACGGGCATCGGGGAGGTGCCGTGTTTCCTGCTCGCCGTCGACAATGACGGAGGCGACGGCGATCCCGTCTGCCTGCTGTCGGTCAACTACGGCGACGGCACCGTCTCCTCCATTGAACTCAGCGACGGACATGTGGTGGGGGTGGTGAGCCGCGTGACGTTCCCCTTCGAACAGCGTCCTGGGATGGACCCGACCCGCCAGGAGCGATCCCATCCGCACTGGATCGGGCGCAACGGCGGCGACCTGCTGGTCACTGACCTGGGCAACGACGTGATCCACGACGTGTCCATGCACGGCAACAAGCTGGTTCACCGAGGGATCCATCGCAGGATGCGCTCGGGGACGGGTCCCCGGCACATGTGTCGCGATGACACGGGTGGGTTGTGGGCCAGCCTGGAGCTTTCCAACGGCGTGTCCCGCCTCGGCCCGGACGCCGTCGCCACGGCCTCGTCCTCACATCGGTGGCTGCCCGACGATCTGGATGGCAACCACGTGGGCGACATCACGTTCGAGCCGGAGTCCGGGGTGGTGGTGACGGCCAACCGTGAACTGAACACGTTGGGCATCTTCGCGCGGGCGCGCGGTGGCATCGAACCCGTCGCCGAGGTGGACTGCGGGGGCCTCTGGCCCATGCAGTTCGCCCAGGCCGACGGCGTCCTGGCCGTCGCCAACAGGGACTCGGGCAACGTAGCGGTGTTCGACGTGGGCCCGGGCTGGTGGGAGAACCACCCGGAGTTGTTCGACATCCCCCACCCCGTCGGGATCATCCCGGCGCCGCGGTGGACCGAATCCCTCTGAGCGGCCCTCGCTGAGTACTCCTGCCCACCCCGCACGGAGTTCCCCTCACGGGGATCGGACAGGGTGACGCGCTCACAGGGGACCGGGCGCCGGACTCAGCCGCTGAGGAGTTCCAGCACCGCCTGCTCCAGCGTCCTCTGCCGTGCCTGAGGGCTGCGGTAGACGCCGCGGGCGGTCTCGCGGATGGTGTGGCCGTTCTCGTAGCTGTCGATCACCCGCGGATCGATGTAGGAGGACCGGGCGATGGTCGGGGTGTTGCCGAGATAGCTGGAGACCTCCATGACGGCCTGTTTGATGGCTCGTTTGCGGGAGACCTTGGTGTCACCGGGCTCGTCGTCCAGGGCGAGTACCTCGGCGGCGATCACGGTCGCGTGCCACGTCCGGAAATCCTTGGCGGTGAAGCCGCCGCCGAAGATCCCGGCCAGGTAGGCGTTCACGTCGGAGGAACTGAGGTCGCTCCAGCCGCCCTCCTCTTTGTGGGCGAGCAGCCGGTGGCTGTCGTGTGTGCGACGTGAGCGCATCACCTCGAGTGCCTCCACAGCAGGTCCGTCGTCGACGGTGATGGTGTGGCTGATGCCTGACTTGCCGATGAAGGAGAACACCACTGAGTCGCCGCGCCGGCGCACGTGTTGGCGCTCCAGGGTGGTGAGGCCGAAGGAGCCGTTGGCGTCGGTGTAGGCGTCGTTGCCGATGCGGAAATACCCGATGTCCAGCAGGCGCACCGCCGTCGCACAGGCACGATCGAGCCCCATGCCGTCGACCGCCAGGTCCTCCTCGATGCGGCGACGGGCCTGCGGGAGGTTGTGCGCGGCTTCGGTGACGCGCTGGAACTTGCTGCGGTCGCGGCGCGTCCGCCACTGCGGGTGGTACAGGTACTGGCGGCGCCCTGCGGCGTCCGTGCCCACCGCCTGCAGGTGCCCATTCGGCGCGGGGCAGATCCAGACGTCGTTCCAGGCGGGGGGAATCGCCAGCGCCTTGACGCGCGCCACCTCATCCTTTGCCAGGGCGAGGCCCTCGGCGTCGCGGTAGCTGAACCCGCGGCCGGCACGGCGACGCGTCCAGCCCTTCATCTGCGGAGACGTGCGCCTCAGTCGTGCCATTCGCCGATCCTACGGGCCGACGGTGGCACTATCCCCGGGTGTGGGCCTGTGCTGGGTTCAGGCTGCCAGGGCCCTGCGGTACTGGCGGCGCTGCGTCCGGTGGAGCAGTGCTACACCGGCGCGCACAGCCTTGCCTGCCAGGACGTCTGCCACCTGTCCGAGCTGGGAACGCTCGGGAGACGGGTTGGGCAGGGAGTACTTGATCACCTTGTGCCAGGCGGAACCCACCTGCTTGTGGAGGGGGCCGGTGACGTAGCGCAACTGGTGGCGGTCCATGAGCTCGCGGATCTTCGGCGCCACCTGCTTGTAGCGGTTGCTCGGCATGTCGGGGAAGAGGTGGTGCTCGATCTGGTGGGAGAGGTTGCCGGTCATGACGTGCATCACCTCGGAGCCCTCGATGTTGGCGGAACCCAGCATCTGGCGCAGGTACCATTCGCCGCGGGTCTCGCCTTCGATGGACTCCACCTCGAACGTCTCGACGCCCTCCGGGAAGTGCCCGCAGAAGATGACCGAGTGGGTCCAGATGTTGCGCAGGGTGTTGGCGATGGCGTTGGCGGCCAGGGTCGTGAGGAAGTTGGGGCCGCTGAGGAGCGGGTGCAGGACGTAGTCCTTGCCCATCTGGTTGCGGATCTTGGTGATGACCTTCCGCAGATCCGAGAGGAACTCCTTCTTGTCCTTGGTGCCTTCCTTGAAGCCCTTGACGTCCAGGTCGTAGGCGGCGATCCCGTACTCGAAGATCAGTGCCGTGAAGAAGTTCGTGATGGGCTGGATCAGGTGCTTGGGCTCCCACTCCTGTGCAGGGTCCACCCGCAGAATGGTGTATCCCAGGTCGTCATCCATACCGACGACGTTGGTGTAGGTGTGGTGGCCCACGTTGTGGGACTTCTTCCACTGCTCGGCGGGGGAGGCGAAGTCCCATTCCCACGAGGAGGAGTGGATCTTGGGGTCGCGCATCCAGTCCCACTGGCCGTGGAGGATGTTGTGGCCGATCTCGGTGTTCTCGAGGATCTTGGCGACGGTCAGCCCGGCGGTGCCGACGATGAAGGCCGGCCAGAACCCGCTGAACAGCAGGACGCCGCGGCTCGAGAGCTCGATCCAGCGCTGCAGCTTGATGGTCTGACGGATGTAGTTCGCGTCGTCGGCGCCACGGGTGCTCATCACGGAGTCGCGGATGGCATCGAGTTCGCGCCCGATGGACTCGATGTCCTCAGGACTCAGGTGCGCGATGGGGTTGGCCTTGCCACTGGCGTGGGTTGCCGACTGTTCCTCGGGGCGCGTGGAGGTGATGCGGTTGTTGACGGCACGCTCGGCAGTGCGTGCCGCGGAGTCCACGCGTGGCCGGGTTGATTCAATGGTGGCACTGCTCATTGGCAAATCCTCAAAGCTTGATGCTGCATGGGCCGGCGGCTGCCGACACACAGGTCTGGATGAGGACGGGGTCCTCGTCGATGGCTTGGGTGGTCTCGCCGGTGCGAAGGTCACGCACGGCGCCGGAGGTCAGGGAGGCGACGCAGTTGAAGCAGATGCCCATGCGGCACCCGGACGGCATGAGGACACCAGCGTCCTCGCCCACGTCAAGCAAAGGGGTGGCAGCGGGGGCGTCGACGGTGACGTCGGACTGGGTGAAAGTCACGGAGCCGCCCTCGCCCTCGGCGATGATGCGGGGGCGGAACCGCTCCACGTGGAGGAGGGCAGAGGCGCCTTCCTGTTCCCAGTGGGCCTCGGCGTCGTCCAGCAGCCCGGTGGGGCCACAGACCCAGGCGATGCGCTCGGCCCAGTCGGGCACGACGTCAGCGATGCTGGAGACGGGGAGTGTGCCCTCGGTGGAGGTGAAGCGTTCCACGAGACGGAATTGCCCACGTGAGGCCCGGCTGTGCAGTTCGTCGGCGAACAGCATCTGGGACGGGTCCGGGGAGGAGTGCACCACCACCGCATCCTCGAACTGGTGGTTGCGGAGCATGCCCATGACAGGTGTGATTCCACTTCCCGCTGTCAGGAACAACACCTTGGCCGGTGGCCGGGACGGTTGCGTGAAGTCACCCGTGGCCTGGTCGAGCATGACGATGGTGCCGGGGCGTAGGTTGCGGAGCACGTGATGGCTGACCTTGCCATCGGGGATGGCGCGAACGGTGATGGTGATGAGTCCATCGGCCTGCCCCACTCGGCTGGTGATGGAGTAGGCCCGCCACAGGCGGACGCCGTTGACCTCCACCCCGATCCGGATGTACTGGCCCGGCCGATGCCCACTCCAGCCACGCCCGGGCCGGATGGTGACGGTGGTGGCAGAGCTGGAATGGCGCTCGACTGCCATGACCCTGCCACGCAGGTCTGCCCCCTTGCGGAGGGGATGGAAGAGGTCCAGGTAATCACCGGGGAGCAGCGGGGTGACGAGGGCGTTGACGAACCGCCCCACTGTTCTTCCTGCGAGTCCCCACGGGGGCGTGTGGCGTGTCCCCGCTGCAGGTGTTATGTCTGCCATGTCTACCAATCGTAACCTACGCGACCGTAGGTACAAGGGGACGGCGAGTCCCGACGGCATCCCGAGGACCTACGGGGAGGGTTCGGCGTCAGGTGTGAGGTTGGGGACACGCAACGTGAACTTGGCCCCGCTCCCTGGCTGGTTGCCCGCGCGCACCGTGCCTCCATGGGCTTCGGCGGTGTGCGCCACGATCGAGAGTCCGAGGCCTGTTCCGGGGGTGTTCCGGGCGCGATCCGAGCGATAAAAACGGTCGAAGATGTGTTCAAGATCGTCCTCCGCTATGCCCGGCCCCTCGTCGACGATGGTGATCACGCCACTGTTGAGGGTGACGGTGACCGTGCCTTCCGGCGGGGAGAACTTCACGGCGTTGTCGAGCAGGTTGGTGATGGCACGCTCCAGGTTCTGGGCGTCGCCAAGACATTGGGTGTGGTCGAGTTCAACGTCGAAGGTGATGCCGGGGCCGCGTCGTCGTGCACGGGAGAGCGCGGATTCCACCACTTCAGAGAGGTCGAGCGGTTCCAGCTTGCGCTGCAGGTGGTCGTCCCTGGTGAGGGCCACCAGGTCGCCCACGAGGGCGGAGAACTCGCCCAGCTGCGCGGAGACGTCGTCGAGGATCTCGGAGCGGGCGCCTTCCGGGAGCATGCCCGCCTTGTCGTCCGCGACGAGCAGTTCGATGTTTGTACGCATCGACGTCAGGGGAGTCCTCAGCTCGTGCCCGGCGTCGGCGATGAACTGGCGCTGTTGTTCGCGGGAACTCTGGAGTGACTTCAGCATGCTGTTGAAGGACTTGGTGAGCTCACCGAGATCGTCGCGCCCGTAGATCCGGATCGGGTTCAGCTGATCAGTTTGTGTGACGCTGCGCACGGCCATCGACAGGCGTCGCACCGGCGCCAGGGCCGCCTGCGCCACCCACAGAGCCGCCAACGTGGTGACGAGGACCCCCACCAGTCCGGCGAAGACGATCACCACCCACAACGACTTGAGTGTGGAGTTCAGCGCCGTCAGCGGACGGCCGAGCATGACGGCATGCCGGGTGGGTTTGTCGTTGTTGTCGAGGAGCGTCATGGGTACGGACACCACGCGGTACTCGATCGAGGCCCCGTCAGCCTGGATCACGTCGATCGATCGCGCCGACGAACCCGTCTGCAGGCGCGCCACAGCGATCTCCTGGGGGCCGGTGAACAGCCTTGCGCCGTTGGGCACCGACACCGTCTCCCCGGCCGCGGACACCACGGCGAGCCACTGGTCGGTGATGGCGGGTCCCGCGAGGTCCTCCAGGTCGTTCCTCGGGTTGGTGGCGATGATGGTCGCCGCCGCACGAGCCGACGCCAGAAGCTCATGGTCCAACTGGTCCAGCAGGGACCATCGGGTGATGAAGAAGGAGGTTGTGCCGGCGAAGAGCACCGCCAGTGCGACGCTCGTCCCCGTGAGCAGCGCCAACCGCCCCTGCAGGCTCTGGCCCGTGAAGAGCCGTTCGATGCCGCGCCTGAGGCGGAACCACAGGGTTGGGATCACGGGGGGGATTCACGCAGGACGTAGCCAATGCCACGGACCGTGTGGATCAGCCGACCGCGTCCTCCAGCCTCTGTCTTGCGACGCAGATAGCCGATGTAGACCTCGAGGGAGTTGGCAGTGGCGGGGAATTCGAATCCCCACACCTCGTTGAGCAGTGTGTTGCGCTCCATCACCTTGCGCGGGTTCTCGAGGAACGCCTGCAGAAGGGCGAACTCGGTGCGGGTCAGGGAGATGTGCTGCCCGTCGCGGGTGACCTCGCGGTGCTGCGGGTCGAGGCTGATGTCCGCGAACGTCAGTACCCGTGACTCCGACCCCGGTGCCTGCTTGGAGCGGCGCGTCAGTGCGCGCAGACGCGCCAGGAGTTCGTCGAGGGCGAAGGGCTTGACCATGTAGTCGTCGGCGCCGGCATCCAGTCCGTCCACGCGGTCATCGACGGCGTCTCTGGCCGTCAGGATGAGGATGGGGACGTCATTGCCGCTTTCGCGCAGCATGCGGGTGGTTTCGAGGCCGTCGAGCCGCGGCATCATGACATCCATGATCACGGCGTCAGGGGTGTAGCCGGCCAGTTTGGCGAGCGCCTCCACCCCGTCGCGGGCGGTCGTGACCTCATCGCCGGAGTACTTCAGCGAACGGGCCAAGGAGTCGCGGACTGCCTGGTCGTCATCCACCACGAGGATCTGCATAGCCGTAAGCCTGCCACCAACAGCCAACAACACGAAGCCGCAGGCGTTCGTGGCGCGCGAGTCGTGGCGTTTCTGGTGCCGCGCATGGTTGTCAGGCTCCCCGGTCGATCCATTTTCCGGGGTTGGAGATGACCGGTGCCAGGGCTGCGTACGCCGCGCCCAACGCGGTCCGCGTGGGGTCGTGACCCACGGTGGTGACGTCGATGCCCTCGTACGGGGACCACATGACGCGCACTTCCAGTTCCGACCGGAGGCCGGGCAGCAGCCACTCGGCAAGGGTGTCCAGGTGGCCGCCGAGCATCACCTGCTGCAGGTCCAGAAGATTGAGCGCCGCACCGAGTGCCCTTCCCAGTGCGCTGGAGACCTCGGCGAGGCTCCGCAGTGCGCGCTCGTCGCCGCCGTTGAGGGCGGCCACGAGGTCCTCGATCGACCGGGCTCCCGCAGCCTCAAGGATGCCCTTCAGCCCCGCGACGGTCTCGAGGCAGCCGACGGCGCCACAGCCGCACGCCCGCCCGCCTTCCGACACCACGCACACATGTCCCAATTCGCTGGCCCAGCCGTGCCGCCCGGTCAACTGCTGGCCGTCGATGACGACGGAGGAGCCGATGCCCACCTCACCCGTGACGTAGATGAAGGAACCCCGGTCAAGTACCAGCGCGGGGGAGTCGCGCAGCAGGGTGAGCGCCGAGCAGTCCACGTCGTTGGACACGCGGAAGCCCCAGTCGCGGTTTTCCAGCAGTCCCGTGAGGTGCGCGGCGGGCTGTACACCGTCCCACCCGAGGTTGGGGGCACGCACCACCGTGGTCCCGGTACGGTCGATGAGTGCGGGTAGCGCCAGGCGGGCACCCATGATGCGAGCATCCTCGGTGAGTCTCCCGAGCACGGCCAGAGCCTGGTCCTGGAGTATCGCGAGTGCGTCGGCGGGTCCAGCGCCCACGACGTCGACCCGCTCCGTCTGCGTGGCCACCACCGCGCCGCTCAGGTCAACCACCATGGTGGCAATGCGGTCGGCGTTGACCTCCATGCCGAGCGACATGAGTCCGTTCGGGGCCGCGCTCAGCGGCACGCCGGGACGTCCCCGAAGTCCTGAGACAGGGACGCCCTCCATGAGGAAGTGTCCGGCCACCAGTTCGTCGACGAGCCTCGACACCGTGGAACGGGTCAGGCCCAGTTTGGACGCGACATCCGCTCGTGACACGGGGTGCGGTGCCTCCAGCACGGCCCTGAGTGTGAGCGCGAGATTTGAGATTCTCACCGACGACGGAGTGCTCCCCCCGCTGCCCGCGCGGTCCTTCTCAACGTCCAGCATGCAGCATCCTCCATCCCGAGCTGACAGGGCTCGTCACGGGTATATCTTCCACCATCCGGCGCCCTTGACAAGGCCACACCGACGGAGCATATTGTTTCACAACAAAACATGTCCGGCCATGGTGGCGGGCAGAAGTTCACCGGGGAAGAACACTGGAGTTCCTCCCGGAAGGGAAAGTCCGATGGCCATCACACGTCGACAGTTGCTCCTCTCCTCAGTAGCTGTCACCGCAGTCGGTGCCCTCGCTGCCTGCAGCAGCGATCGCGGCACCAGCGCCCCATCCGCGACGCCGGCAGCCCCGTCCGGCGGTACAGAACCGTCGACCTCCGGGAGCCCCGCGGCCAGCAATGCCCTCATCGGCATCGCCATGCCCACCAAGAGTCTTGAGCGATGGAACAGGGATGGTGCGCACCTGCAGGACCTCCTCACCAAGGCGGGGTTCCAGGTCAGCCTCCAGTACGCCGACAACAAGCAGGACCAGCAGAACAACCAGCTCCAGAACATGATCAACGACGGGGCCAAGGTCCTGGTCGTCGCATCGATCGACGGCACGGCGCTCGGCCCCGTGCTCCAGCAGGCCAAGACCGCGGACGTCAAGGTCATCGCGTATGACCGCCTCATCAACGGCTCCGAGAACGTCGACTTCTACGCCACCTTCGACAACTACAAAGTGGGGACGCTGCAGGGGCAGTTCATTCTCGACAACAAGGACAAGTTCAAGGGCGCCGACGGCACCACCAACCTGGAGCCGTTCGCCGGATCACCCGATGACAACAACGCCAAGTTCTTCTTCGCAGGCGCATGGGACATGATCTTGCCCCTGGTGACGAGCGGCGAGTTCACGGTGCCCTCCGGCAAGTCCCCGGCCAACGATGATGCCTGGGCGAGCATCGGCATCCCCGCCTGGAGCTCGGACACGGCGCAGAACGAGATGCAGAACCGGCTCAACTCCTTCTACGGGGGTGGCAAGAAGGTCAACATCGTCCTGTCGCCCAACGACTCACTCGCCCTCGGGATCGAACAGGCCCTGGATGGTGGAGGTTACAAGCCGGGAACGGACTGGCCGCTCGTCACGGGTCAGGACGCCGACCTCGCCAACGTCAAGAACATGCTGGCGGACAAGCAGTCAATGACCGTCTGGAAGGACACGCGCAAGCTGGGCGACCAGGTGGCCAAGATGATCGGGCAGGTGATGGCCGGAACCGAGGTGGACGTCAACGACACGAAGACCTACGACAACGGCGTGAAGGTTGTGCCCACCTACCTCCTCGAGCCGGAGGTCGTCACCAAGGACAACGCGAAGGAGAAGCTGGTGGACTCCGGTTTCTACTCCGCCTCTGACCTGGGCCTCTGAGTCCCGACCCATGACTGACATCGACTCCCCGTCCGGCTCCCCGGCCGGTCCCATCCTCGAGATGCGTGACATCGTCAAGAAGTTCGGCGTTGTCACCGCGCTCGGTGGTGTGTCCATGGCCGTGGAGCCCGGGGAGATCCATGCCATCTGCGGCGAGAACGGGGCAGGGAAGTCCACGCTCATGAACGTTCTGTCCGGCCTGTATCCCGTGGGCAGCTACGACGGCGAGATCTGGTACGAGGGTGAACTCATGGGCTTCAAAACCCTCCGCGACAGCGAAACCCGCGGCATCGTGATCATTCACCAGGAGCTCGCCCTCTCACCCCACCTGTCGATCGCGGAGAACATCTACCTCGGCAACGAACGCAGCCACCGGGGTGTCATCGACTGGCGGGCCACCCGCGCGGGTGCCGCCGAGTTGCTGCAGCGGGTGGGCCTCAGGGAGAACCCGAACACGCGCGTCAGCGAGCTCGGAGTGGGCAAGCAGCAACTCGTGGAGATCGCCAAGGCGCTGTCCAAGGACGTCCGCCTGCTCATCCTCGACGAGCCGACCGCAGCGCTCAACGACGACGACTCGGCACACCTCCTGGGTCTCATGCGCATGCTCAAGAGGGAGGGCGTGACGCAGATCATCATCTCCCACAAACTCAACGAGATCATGGCCATCGCTGACTCGCTCACCGTCATCCGTGACGGCACGGTGGTGGAGACGGTGGCCATGAACGGGACCGAGCCGGTCACGGAGGAACGCATCATCCGCGGGATGGTGGGCCGCTCCCTGGACCATCGGTTCCCGCCGCGAAGCCCCCACATCGGTGAGGAACTCTTCCGGCTGGAGGACTGGACGGTGCACCACCCCACCGATCCCGGCCGGGTCATCGTCGACCGCGCATCGCTGAGCGTGCGGGAGGGTGAGGTGGTGGGGATCGCCGGCCTCATGGGTGCCGGTCGCACCGAACTCGCCATGAGCCTCTTCGGTCGTCAGTACGGCACCGGCGTCTCGGGGCACGCCTACAAGCGTGGCGTCGAGATCTTTCCCCGCACCGTCCGCCGCGCGATCCGCGACGGCATCGCCTACGTGAGCGAGGACCGCAAGAAGTTCGGCCTCAACCTCATTGGGGAGATCCGGCACAACGTCACTGCGGCCGCGCTGGGCAAGGTCAGCAGGCGCGGTGTGCTCGACAAGGGGTTGGAGACCAAGGTTGCGCAGGACTACCGGGAACAGTTGCGCATCCGCACCTCGAGCGTGCAGTCGCCCGTGAGCCAGCTCTCTGGTGGCAACCAGCAGAAGGTGTCCCTCAGCAAGTGGATGTTCTCGGACCCGGACGTCCTCATCCTCGACGAGCCGACGCGGGGTATTGACGTCGGCGCCAAGTTCGAGATCTACACCATCATCAACGCGCTGGCAGCCCAGGGCCGGGGTGTGATCGTCATCTCCTCCGAGCTACCGGAACTGCTGGGGCTGTGCGACCGGATCTACACCCTGAGTCAGGGCCGCATCACCGGAGAACAGAATCGTGCCGAGGCCACCCAGGAATCCCTGATGCGCCTCATGACCATGGAGAGGACGTCCGCATGAGTCAGACGACACCCGGGACGCAGGCCGCTGACACACCCACGGCCGCCCCGAAACGTTTTGCCGGGATGGCGGGGGGCGCCCGCCAGTACGGGATTGTCGCCGCGCTCGTGGTGATCGTGCTGTTCTTCCAGGTGGTCACGGGCGGGCGGCTGTTGCAGCCCAACAACGTCACCAGCCTCATCCAGCAGAACGCCTACGTGCTGATCCTGTCGGTGGGCATGCTGATGATCATCGTCGCGGGACACATCGATCTCTCCGTGGGCTCGATCGTGGCGGCTGTGGGAGGCGTCATCGGCATCCTGCTGGTGGACTACTCACTCAACCCGTGGCTCGTGGTCATCATCGCCTTCGCTGTGGGAGCGCTCATCGGTGCCTGGCAGGGCTTCTGGGTGGCCTTCGTCGGTATTCCGGCCTTCATCGTCACGCTGGCGGGGATGCTGATCTTCAGGGGCGTTGCCCTCGTGCTCGTGGGCTACACCCGCGCCGGCTTCCCGCCGCAGTTCCTGGACATCTCCAACGCCGGACTGGCCGGACTGACAGGCTTCGTGGGCAACCTCGACGCCATCACGCTCACCGCCGGGATCGTGGCCATCGCCGGCTTCCTGCTGATCTCGCTGCGCAGCCGTCGTCTGAACACCCGGCACGGTGCCGCCGCCGAACCCCTGCTCCTGTTCATCGCCCGCGTTGCCATCATCTCTCTCCTGCTGGCGGTCATCACCTACTGGATCGCGCTCAGCGCACTGGGGCTCCCGTTCGTGCTCATCATCGTCGGGGTCGTCGTCGTCGCCTACGCCTGGCTCATGGGCAACACCGTTTTCGGGCGCAACATCTACGCCATGGGCGGGAACCTGTCGGCGGCCAAGCTCTCCGGTGTCGACACCCGCAAGATGAACTTCTACCTGTTTGTGAACATGGGCCTGTTGTGCGGACTCACCGCCATCATCGTCACCTCCCGGGCAGGCGCTGCACTGGCGGCAGCCGGCCAGAACTACGAGCTCGACGCCATCGCCGCCTGCTTCATCGGCGGTGCTGCGGTCACCGGTGGTGTGGGACGCATCTTCGGCGCCATCGTGGGCGCTCTTGTCATGGGCGTCCTCAACATGGGCCTGTCCATCCTTGGGGTGGACCCGTCCTGGCAGTTCATCATCAAGGGCATGGTGCTGCTGGCCGCGGTCGCGTTCGACCTCGTGAGCAAGATGCGATCCGGGCAGAGATGACACCCGGGTTGCCAAGACCCCAAAGATTAGTTTAGGTTTACTACTAAATCCATGCGACGTTGCATCTGAGAGGACAGACATGCTCACCCCCACCCCCCAGGACAAATTCTCCTTCGGCCTCTGGACGGTCGGCTGGTCCGCGCGCGACCAGTTCGGCAAGGCGTCCCGGCCGGACCTCGACCCCTTCGACAGCATCCGGAAGCTCTCGGAGCTCGGTGCATGGGGGTTCACCTTCCACGACAACGACGTGATTCCCTTCGACGCCACGGAGCAGGAGCGCGAGCAGCTCATCGGGAAGCTCGAATCCACCATCTCCGACACGGGCATGACCTGCGAGATGGTCACCACCGACACGTTCGCGGAGCCCATCTTCAAGGATGGGGCGTTCACCTCCAACGACCGGTCCGTGCGCCGCTACGGTCTGCGCAAGGTCCTGCGCAACGTTGACCTCGCCGGACGGTTAGGAGCCTCCACCTTCGTCATGTGGGGTGGCCGTGAAGGGTCGGAGTACGACTCCAGCAAGGACTTGTTCGCCTCCTTCGAGCGCTACGCCGAGGGCATCGACACAGTCGCCGCCTACATCAAGTCGCAGGGCTACGACATGCGCATCGGTCTGGAGCCCAAGCCGAACGAACCGCGCGGCAACATCTTCCTGCCCACGGTGGGCCACGCCCTGGCATTCATCGAGAAGCTCGAGCACGGCGACATCGTGGGGGTCAACCCGGAGACCGGCCACGAGCAGATGGCTACCCTCAACTACACGCACGGTCTCGCGCAGGCGCTGTGGGCGGACAAGTTGTTCCACATCGACCTCAACGGACAGCACGGCCCCATGTACGACCAGGACCTGGTCTTTGGTCACGGCGACCTCATCAGTGCCTTCTTCACCGTCGACCTGCTGGAGAACGGTTTCCCGTCACGCCCCGGCGCCTACGTGGGTGCCCGTCACTTCGACTACAAGCCCTCGCGCACCGAGCACCTCCAGGGTGTCTGGGACTCCGCGGCCGCGAACATGAGCACCTACCTGCTGCTGAAGCAACGGGCACTGGCGTTCCGTGCCGACCCGGAGGTGCAGGCCGCACTCGAAGAGGCAGGGGTCAACTCGATGGCCGAGCCCACCCTCGCACAGGGCGAGAGCGCAGCTGACCTCCTGGCCGACGACAGCGTCTCCGGTCTGGACGTCGAGGCCGTCGGTGAGCGGAACTACGGGTTCGTGCGGCTGCACCAGTTGGCCGTTGAGCACCTCATGGGTGCCCGGAGCTGACGGGAATGGCACTGGTTCTCGGTGTTGACTCCTCGACGCAATCCACCAAGGCACTGCTCGTGGACGCGGACACGGGCCGTGTCGTGGCCACGGGTCGAGCGCCGCACCCTGCAGGCACGGAGGTGGATCCCCGCGCCTGGCTGACCGCGGTGGACGATGCCGCCGGTGACCTGTTGCCGCGGGCTGCGGCGGTCGCCGTCGGGGGCCAGCAGCACGGGATGGTGGCACTGGACCAGCACGGGAGTGTGGTGCGGGACGCGCTCCTGTGGAACGACACGCGCTCCGCGGCGCAGGCGCAGACCCTCGTCGCGGAGATGGGCGGACCGGAGGCCTGCGTCGCCGAGATCGGCTACGTGCTCGTGGCGTCCATGACGTCCACGAAGCTGCGCTGGATGGCAGAGCAGGAACCGGAGAACGCCGCACGCACCGCATCGGTGCTGCTGCCGCACGACTACGTGTCCCGGCACCTGTGCCGCGACGGCGCGGCGTTCACCGACCGAGGCGACGCGTCCGGCACCGGCTACTACTCCACACGCACCGAGGCCTGGAACGAGTCACTTGTCGAGCTCGCCATCGGACACCCGTTGGCGCTGCCCGAAGTGGCGCCGTCGCCGCACGCCGTGATGGGCCACACAGCTGAGGGCGCGGTCTTCGCGCCCGGCACCGGTGACAACATGGCGGCCGCACTGGGATTGTCGCTGGAACCCGGTGACGTCTCGGTGTCGATCGGCACCAGTGGTGTCGCGGCGATGGTCAGTGACGTCCGCCCCGCGGATCCCAGCGGCACGGTCACGGGCTTCGCGGATGCGACGGGACGATTCCTCCCGATGGCCACCACCATGAATGCCGCCCGCGTCCTGGACTTCGGCTGCCGGATGCTGGGTGTCAACTACGACGGGCTGTCCGACCTGGCGCTCGCCAGCCGCCCCGGCGCCGGCGGGGTGGTGCTGCTTCCCTATCTCGATGGCGAACGCACCCCCAACCGTCCGGGAGCCACCGGAGTCTTCAGCGGCCTGACGTCGGAGACCACGCGGGCCGACATCGCCCGCGCCTGCGTTGAGGGGCTGCTGGCATCGCTGGCCGACGCCGTCGGAGCCGTGGAGCAGGTGGCCGGCCGCGATGCCCAACGCATCCTGCTCATCGGTGGCGGTGCCATGTCGGAGGCTGTGCGCCTCCTGGCGCCCACCGTGTTCGGCAGACCCGTGGTGGTGCCGTTGGCGGGGGAGTACGTGGCGCTGGGTGCGGCACGACAGGCGGCCTGGGCGCTGTCCGGCGCCGACGAGCCACCAGTGTGGGCCATCGGCGATCCCACCGAGATCGATGCCCCCCACGCCCCCCACATCATGGAGACCTACCGCCTGCTCAAGTCGCGCACCGCCGATTGGTGAGTGGACCAGCGTCTCTCGTGCCGGAGAAGCGCAATAATTTTCCTGCGGCATCTAGGGTGGTCGCCATGGCATCACTGGTTTTCGTGTGTTGGGGCAACATCTGTCGTTCACCCATCGGTGAGCGGGTGGCGAGGAGGATGGCTGAGGAGCGGGGCCTCGACCTCGAGGTCACCAGCTTCGGCTTGTCCGACGAGAACGCCGGCAGTCCCATCGACCGCCGAGCCGTCTCCGTCCTCAGGGGCGGGGGCTACGACGCTGACGGGCACCGTGCCCGCCAGATCGGCCGTGACGACATCGAGGCCGCTGACCTCGTCGTGGCCGTGGAGCCGTACCAGGTGGAGCAGCTTCGCCGGATGGCGCCGGGTGCCGACAACGTGCGCCTGCTCAACGATTTCAACCCTGACATTGGGCCCGGTACCCCGCTCATCGACCCCTGGTACGGCGACGACGACGGCTTCAATGACACCATCGCCGACGTGGAGGCTGCCATGCCCGGCATCCTCGACGAGTTCAACGCCTGACCTGCCGATACCGGCCCCTTGCTGCGTCGGCCCAGCATCACACCCGACACCCCTCGCCTGATCTGGTTTGCGGCTAGGTTCGGCGCATGCGTCGTTGGATCACTCGGATTGTTCTCGGGCTGTTGGCCGTGCTCCTCGTTGCGGGGGTGGCGGGCTACTGGTACCTGCGTCCGCTGCTGCTGACGGGTACGGGGTACGCCTCGCACAGTGCCTGCGCCATGGCCGAGTTCGCCGGGGCAGGCCCCGACCTGCCGTCGAACCCACTGGTGCCGTACCTGCGCAACGACGTGAACCGCGATGGCGCGTCCTCCACCGTGCTGGGCGTACTGGCCAAGCAGCGCTCCTGGTACACGCCGGGCTACGGCTGCACCCTGTCCTCGAGTCGCCCGGACTTCGGCTCCTTCACGGCGGTCTCAGCCAACGACCTGTCGAAGGCACCGGCACCGACGGCGTCGCCCGAGGTGGAGGCGGCGCTCGCGAAGGCGTTCGGTGACGACCTCCTCGACGCGGGACAAGACACGCTCGGCACCCGCGCCGTCGTTGTCCTGAAGGGCGGCGAACTCGTGGCCGAACGCTACGCCGAGGGGTTCGACGCCACCACACCCCAGTTGGGCTGGTCGATGGCCAAAAGCGTGACGAGCCTGCTCGTGGGGCGGCTCGTGGAGCAGGGAGGCGTGGAACTGGATGACACGCAACTGCGCCCCGAATGGACTGATGGGCGCGCCGACATCAGCATCGATGACCTCCTGCGGATGACGAGCGGCCTCTCCTGGGACGAGACCTACGACCTCGGCACCCCCATCACGCGCATGCTCTACCTCGAATCGGACATGGCCGGCTACGTCGCCAGCCTCGACCTGGCGCACCCGGTGGGAGAGTTCCAGCAGTACTCCAGCGGCAGCACCACCCTGCTGTGCTCGGTGCTGACTGAACGCACCCGCATCGGAGCGGACCTCCCGCGACAGAAGCTGTTCGCGCCGCTCGGCCTGTCCTCGGCCGTGTGGGAGCCCGACGCGGCCGGCACCCCGGTGTGCGGCTCCTACCTGTGGGCCAGCCCGCGCGACTGGGCCTCGATCGGCCAGTTCGCCCTCCAGGACGGTGTCTGGAACGGGAAGCGACTGCTTCCCGAGGGCTGGATGGCGGAGACGACGACGGTGAAACCCGTGGCCGCCACCGACGAGGTGGGCTACGCCGCGGGCTGGCGCGTGAACACGTCGGCCGACGGATCCCTGCCGGAGCCGGTTCTGCCGGCCGATACCTACTGGGCGGTGGGGCACGACGGACAGAGGATGTACGTGGTCCCGTCAGCCGACCTCGTCGTGGTGCGCATGGGGTTCAGCCCCGACGTGGCATCAGAAGACCTCCGAACCGAAGAACTGGTGGCGGATGTGATCGCCGCCCTGGGGTGACCCGGGAACATCCCTGCACACCACCCTGACCATGCCCGTGTGCAAGGGTGGGGAAGTCATCGGGCAGCGGACGCCCGGTCAGGTACAAGGGAGTACTCGGAAATGGAAGACTGGACGCAAACCTTGGGGGTCGCCCCCCTGCTCGGCATAGCGGCCGCCGCCATCGCGTTGATCCTGTTCCTTGTCATCAAGCTCAAGATGCACGCCTTCCTCGTGCTCATCATCGTGTCACTGGCCACGGCCATCGCCACCGGGGTGCCACTTGCGGAGATCGTCACGGTCATGACGGGTGGCTTTGGCAGCACGCTCGCCTCGGTTGCGCTCCTGGTGGGCCTCGGCGCCATGCTGGGGCGCCTCGTCGAGACCTCCGGAGGCGCCAAGACCTTGTCGGATGCGTTCATCCGGTTGTTCGGGGAGAAGCGCGCACCCCTGGCGCTGGGCGTTGCGTCCCTCATCTTCGGCTTCCCGATCTTCTTCGACGCCGGCCTCATCGTCATGCTGCCGATCATTTTCGCCGTCGCCCGCCGCATGAAGGCCCCCGTGCTCCTGTACGGGCTCCCCGCGGCCGGTGCCTTCTCCGTCATGCACGTGTTCCTGCCGCCACACCCCGGCCCGATTGCTGCCAGCGACCTCTACGGCGCCAACGTCGGTTTCGTTCTGATCGTGGGCCTCATCGTCGCGCTGCCCACGTGGTGGGTCACCGCCTACATGCTCGGCACCTGGTTGGGCAAGAAGTTCCCGTTGCCCGTCCCCGATCTGCTCTCCGGTGGCAAGCAGGACGACGACGTGATCACCAACCCGCCGTCGGCCGGCACCGTCATGGGGATCATGCTGCTGCCCGTGCTCCTGATCTTCCTCAACACAGGCCTGAACATGGCCGGTTCGGCGGGCGTCGTCGACCTCAAGGAGGGCTGGGTCCAGGGGCTGCGCATTCTCGGCGAGACCCCCGTGGCACTGCTGATCTCCGTGCTCGTTGCCTCCTACGTCCTTGGGAGCCGCCGCGGCAAGAACGGCACGGCCATCGAGAAGACACTCGACAGTGCACTGGGTCCAGTGTGCTCCGTCATCCTCGTGACCGGTGCGGGTGGCATGTTCGGTGGCGTCCTGCGCGCCTCCGGCATCGGTGACGCGCTGTCCGGCGTGATGGGCGACCTCGGTGTCCCCGTCATCCTCGCCTGCTTCCTGATCTCGATCATCCTGCGCATCGCCCAGGGCTCGGCCACGGTCGCGCTCGTCACCACCGCCGGTCTGATGGCACCCGCCGTCGCAGCCGCCGGCCTCAACGACTTCCAGCTTGCCGCCATCGTGGTCGCCACTGCGGCGGGGTCCGTGGCCGCATCCCACGTCAACGACTCCGGCTTCTGGCTCGTGGGCCGACTCATGGGGATGGACGTCGCGACCACGCTGAAGACGTGGACTGTGATGGAGACCGCCATCGCCCTCATGGGCTTCGCTATCGCGTGGGGGATCTTCGGTGTGACCGGGATGCTGGCATGAGTGGGCGTCCCCTGCACCTTGTGGTCATGGGCGTCGCCGGCACCGGCAAGACGACCATCGGAGAGGGGCTGGCCCAACGCTTCGGACTGGAGTTCGCGGAGGGCGACACGTTCCACAGTGAGGCCAACAAGGCCAAGATGGGTGCCGGTCACCCCCTCACGGACGAGGACCGGTGGCCGTGGCTGCGGTCCCTGCGCGACTGGATGTCGCAGCAGGCGGCTGGGGGCCACTCCACGGTGGTCGCGTGCTCGGCCCTGCGCGAGGCCTACCGGGACATCCTGCGCGAAGCCGAGGGTGACGTGTTCTTCGTCCACCTGCTGTTGCCGGAGGAGGTCAACCTGGACCGCCTGTCGGCGCGCAAGGGGCATTACATGCACACCGACATGCTCACCTCGCAACTCGACACCCTCGAGGAGTTGGGAGATTCCGAAGCAGGTATCGAGACCTCCAACGTGGGGGAACCGTGGCAGGTCGTGGCTGATGTGGCGTCGGTTCTCAGCGAGTACTTCGGCAACCGCCTGCAGGACGTGCACCCACTCGGGGACGGGCAGGGCGGCGCACACCACTGAAGTGTCGGCCCTCTGAGGTGCAGGGGTGGACACTGGGGCCATGAAGAATCAGCGTCTCTGGGTGGACGGCACGTTGCAGGACACGGATGACTCCTCGGCGGAGCTTGCCCGCTGTCTCCGGGAGAAGGATGGAGACAGCGACACCTACGCCTGGATCGACATCACCACCGACTCCGTGGACGAGCTCAACGAGCTGGCCGGGGCCCTGGACCTGCACGAACTGGCAGTCGAGGACGCCATGGCGGCCCACGAACGCCAGAAGGTGAGCCAGTTCGACCACCATGCGCTCATGCGCGTCACCAACGTCCTCCTGGACAACGACGGCCGCGCGGAACTGGCCCCCCTGACGGCTTTCATCACCCCGAACGCCATCCTGACGGTGCGTCACCCCAACTTCCCCGTCACACAGGTCGCCGAGCGGTTGGACCTCAACAAGGGTCTGGCGCATGCCGGGCCCAGCTACATCCTGTGGGCTGTGCTCGACGTGGTGGTGGACAACGTCATGGACACGCTTGACTCCCTCAACGACCGCGCCGACGACCTCAGCGAGGAGCTGTTCAACCACAGCTCCGGACAACCCGAACTCCAGCAGGCCATCTTCAGGCTGCGCCGTGACACCGCCGAGGTGCGCCGGCAGACCGTCCCGTTGCGCGAGATGACCTCGTCACTGGCCCGACGGGAGTCCGCCTTCGACACATCCGGGCCGCTCCAGCCCTACTTCGGTGACGTCCACGACCACGCCCTGCATGCGGCCGAAATGGCCGACTCGCTGCGCGACCATCTCTCGAGCATCCTGGAGACGAACCTGGCGCTGCAGAGCAACCACAAGGACGAGATCATGAAGAAGGTGACGTCCTGGGCCGCCATCATCGCCGTCCCGACGCTCATCACCGGCTTCTACGGGCAGAACCTGTCCATCGCCGGCATTGGCACCGTGTGGGGTGCCTGGTTGTCGCTGAGCCTCATGGTGGCGACGTCAGCGGTCCTGTGGTGGCAGTTCCGGAGGCGGGACTGGCTGTGAGCCACGGCGGTCGCCGATATCGTGGGCGATCTCACCGACGAAAGGGATGACGACGTGGTGAACCTCACGGGCCGCGGCTTCGCCAAGGAACTGGACTTCCGCGCAGACGAATGGATGCATCTCCTCGAGCTCGCAGCGGATCTCAAGGCCCAGCGCCGAGCCGGCACGGAACGACAGCAGCTCGCAGGCAAGAACGTGGCGCTGCTGTTCGAGAAGACCTCCACGCGCACCCGGTGTGCCTTCGAGGTGGCCATGGCCGACCAGGGGGGCCGCACCACCTACCTTGACCCCGCAGGGTCGCAGATCGGGCACAAGGAGTCCGCGGCCGACACAGCCCGGGTGCTGGGGCGCTGGTACGACGGCATCGAGTTCCGTGGCGCAGCCCAGGCGACGGTCGAGACGCTCGCCGAGTACGCGGGTGTGCCCGTCTACAACGGATTGACCGACGACTGGCACCCCACCCAGATGCTCGCGGACCAGCTGACCATGCTGGAGCACTCCGGCAAGCCCCTCCGCGAGACGAGCTACGCCTTCGTCGGCGACGTGCGCAACAACGTGGGCAACTCGACGCTGATCTCGGCAGCCATGGTGGGCGCCGACATCCGCATGATTGCCCCGACGGTGCAGCAGAGCGCATCCGGGATCGTTGAGCTGGCGCAGTCCATCGCCGCCGACACGGGTGCCCGCATCACCATCACCGATGACATCGCCGAGGGTGTGCGTGGCGTCGACTTCGTCTCCACCGACGTGTGGGTGTCACTGGGGGAGCCCAAGGAGTTGTGGGCGGAACGGATCGAGCTGCTGCGCCCGTACCAGGTGAACGCCGCCATGCTCGCCGCCACGGGCAACCCGCACGTGAAGTTCATGCACTGCCTGCCCGCGTTCCATGACCGCGCCACCACCGTGGGTGAGGAGCTGTTCAGGCTGACGGGCCTGGAGGGGCTGGAGGTGACCGACGAGGTGTTCGAGTCCGACGCCAGTATCGTCTTCGACCAGGCCGAGAACAGGATGCACACCATCAAGGCGATCCTGGTGGCCACCCTCACCTGAGCACAGCCTCGCCACCAAGGACGCCGTCCTGGGTGGCCGCAGGAAAGATGAGGAGGCCGGGCCCTGTGGGCCCGGCCTCCTCGTTGCGCGTCAGATCGTCAGATCGTCACTTCTTGAACTGGACGATGTTGTTGAAGACGAACTTGGTGGCCATCGCGTAGCGGAAGGTTCCATCGGCCTGCTTGATGGACTCGACCACCTTGGTCTCGATGTAGCTGCGGCAGGCGTTCCTCCCGGTGCGTGCGTTGTCGCATTCGGTCATCCACTTGCGACCCTCCGTGGAGGTCCACGAGCCGGCGTAGCCCAGCGGGTTGTTCTTCCACGCGCTGCGCGGCGACGGCTTGTACGTCAGGTTGTTGAACAACCAGCCGTTGCGCTTCACGATCTGCCCGTTGATGCTCTGGACGTCCGTGCCGTAGATGTAGGTCCTGCAACGCTCCGTGATCGAGTACTTCTCGCAGGAAGTGATCCACTCGCGCCCGTTCACCTTGTGGTAGCCGGGCGTCGTGTACACGTCGACGGGCCGTGCCGGGGGTGTCGTGACCGGCGGGAGGAGCTTCACCGTGACCGGGACGCTGATGACGGTGCCGGACTCCTCGACGACGAAGTCGACGACGTTGTTGCCGGCCTCGACGGCGGTTCCCTTGGCCAGAGCCACCTGCACGGTGCCCACGCCAGCGGTCACCTCGCCCATACCCACCATCTCGTCACCGATGTAGGCGGTGATGTTGGCGTTCATCACCTGGGGCGACACGTTGGCGCCGGTGGCGTTCAGCAGCATGTCCAGCGTGTCCACCTGGACGCCATTGGCGAGAGGTTTGCCGAACACGTACTCCACCGGTGCCGCACCCTCGGTGAGGGAGCCGGGAATCGTGGGTGCGGACACGCCACGCTTGGAGTAGTCGGGCGACAGTGCGTCGCCGGCGCCGACCCAGTCGACCCAGGCCTCGAGGTCGACGCGACCCGAGTCACGCATGTTGACGCCGTCGTTGAAGGCGAAGAAGTTGTCGCCTCCAGCGATCAGGAAGCTGCCGGAACCCAGTGTGTAGAGCTTGTCCATCTCGATGGGCGCGCCGTCGATGCTGATGGAGGTGATGCGGTCCAGGCGGGCGCGGGACTCGTCGAACGTGTAGGACACGTTGTCCGAGAGACCGAGCGCAAGGTAGGGCCGCGAGGGGACCTCGCCGTCCTTGTTGAGCTGCCACTGCTGCTCCAGCATCATCTTGACCTGCTTGCCCGTGAGCTGCGTGGTCATGAGGCTGTTGGCGAAGGGAAGGACGCCAGCGGCCTCCTTGTAGGTGACCGTCCCACGGTCGAAGCTGGCGCGAGTGCCTCCGGGGTTCTGGACACCGATGAAGGAGTCCGCGTTGTCGGCGGTCTGCAGCTGCTCCTTGAACATCTGCGCCACCGCATTGCTCATGGGCGACTCGACGTTGCGGGTGCCCGAGCCGCCGTCGCCGGGGGTGCTGATGGCCTGGTTGGCGAAGCCCACCGGCACGGCACCCAGGACGTCGGCGTTGGCCTTGGCCGCGGCGGCGATCGTTTTGATCTCCTCGATGCGCGGTTGGGTCCCGATGTCGGCTCCGGCTGCGGCATCGACGATGGAGGTCACCGACGAGCACAGCTCCTTGGTCTGGGTGTTGATCTTGAGGTCCACCTTGGACAGGTGCTCGGCGTACTGCCCGGCCTGCATGAGGGGCTTGGCGAGCGTCGTTTCCCAGTCGTAGATCTGGTGGGTGTGGCCGTTGAAGACCACGTCGAAGGCCGGGCTCAGGCCCTCGTAGATTTCCTTGAACGCGGGCGACAGTGCGGCGTTCTCGGCCGGTGTCCTCGTCGGGTCGGGTGCGCCCTCGTGGAAGCCCGCAATGATGATGTCCGCGGCGTTCTCGGCGACGATCTTGTCCGCCACACGGTTCACGGCATCGACGGGGTCGCCCGCCTCGATGGCGCTGATGCCTGCCGGGGAGACGAGCGAGGGGAGATCGCCGGTGACGGCACCCACGTACGCGATCCGGACGCCACCCTTCTCGAACACCTTGTACTCCTCCAGCGGAGCGGCCACAGTGGTGGTGCCCTTGGTGTAGACGTTGGCGCTGAGGTGCGGCACACCCATGCGGGGGATGACACGCTCGGAAAGGTCCGTGAAGCCCTTGTCGAACTCGTGGTTGCCGGCTGCGATCGCCTCGACGCCGGCCGCCTTCATGATGTCGATGGTGGGGTTGTCGTCGTCGATGAAGGATTCGAAAGTGGAGCCCCCGATGTTGTCGCCGGTGCTGACCAGCAGGACATTGTCCGGCCCGAGTGCGGCTCGCGCCGCCTCCACGGGAGTGAACAGGCCCGCTGCCCCAGCTATGCGGCCATGGAAGTCATTGAACTCGAAGACCGAGACCGTGGCGGGATCCTGGCAGCTGTCTCCCGGGGCGGCGTGTGCGACGCTGCCCCCGGCGGCGAAGGTCACACCCCCCAGCATCAGTGCGGACGCGGCGAGGCCTGAGGCCCAACGCGATTGTGGTGTAGTCATGCAGTTCTCCGTGTTCGTGCATGCCCCCATTGGCACGCTTTGGATACGAGATGACCCCCACTGTCCCAATCCGCCCCGGTAACGTCAAGGGGCTGGGAAACTGTTCACTGACCCCGGCCCGGGGCGTGAGGCGTGGTCACCACGCCATTGCGCCCCTCGCCCGGGTTGAACGATTGGTTACGCAACCGTAAGCTACGCTGGCGTAAGTTCAGATTTGAGAGGGGCGTTGGTGCAAGGGCAGAGCGACAAAATGGTCCAACTTCTGACACCGGAGGGCGTGCGCGTCGAACACGACGACTTCGAGTTCACCGGCACCACCGAAGACCTCACAGGCTTCCTGCGGGACATGGTGATGGCACGACGATTCGACACGGAGGCCACCGCGCTCCAGCGGCACGGAGAGCTGGGGCTGTGGCCGCCGGTGCTGGGCCAGGAGGCTTCCCAGGTGGGATCCGCCAGGGCTCTGCTCGGTCACGACGTCGTGTTCCCCACCTACCGTGAGCACGCCGTCGCCATGTGCCTCGGTGTCCCCATGAGCCAGATACTCGGCCTGTTCCGCGGCTGCGACGCCGGGGAGTGGGAGATGCTGGAAAGGTTCCGGAACTACCAGATCATCATCGGCTCCCAGACGCTGCACGCCACCGGTTACGCCATGGGTCTGCAGTACGACGGCATGGTGGGCAACCCTGACCCCGCCGACAACGCCATGGTGGTGGCCTACCACGGCGACGGTGCCTCCTCGCAGGGCGACGTCAACGAGTCCTACGTCTTTGCGGCCAGCTACAACGCCCCCGTGGTGTTCTTCTGCCAGAACAACCAGTACGCCATCTCCGAGCCCATTGCGCTGCAGTCACGCATCCCGCTGTTCCAGCGGGCCCAGGGCTTCGGCTTCCCCGGCATCCAGGTGGACGGCAACGACGTCCTGGCCGTCCACGCCACCAGCGAGTGGGCTTTCAACCGCGCCCGCAATGGGGAGGGGCCGGCGTTCATCGAGGCGTTCACCTACCGGATGGGCGCGCACACGACCTCTGACGACCCCTCGAAGTACCGTCGCGACGCGGAGACCGAGGAGTGGCGTGGCCGCGACCCCATCGCCCGTCTGACCACCTACCTGCGCAACGAGGGCGCCGTCGACGACGCCTTCCTGAGCGCCCTCGACGCGGAGGCGAAGGACTACGGCGCGAGCATCCGCGCCTCCATCGCCACCCTGACGGACAAGACGATGGACGAGCAGTTCCGTACCGTGTACGCCGAGGAGTCCGTGGCTCTCGAGGAGCAGCGTCGCGAGTACGCCGACTACCTCGCCACCTTCGAGGAGAACGCATGAGCGAGACCCTGACGCTGGCCAAGGCGCTGAACCGTGGCCTCCGCCGAGCCCTGCAGGCCGACCCCAAGGTCCTGCTGGCAGGTGAGGACATCGGCAAGCTGGGCGGCGTGTTCCGCATCACCGAGAACCTGCAGGCCGAGTTCGGCGAGAACCGGGTCATCGACTCCCCGCTGGCGGAGTCCGGGATCGTCGGCACCGCCGTCGGCCTGGCCATGCGCGGCTACCGACCCGTGGTCGAGATCCAGTTCGACGGGTTCGTGTTCCCGGGATTCGACCAGATCGTCACGCAGGTGGCGAAGCTCCACGCCCGCACCTCGGGTCGCGTGAAGATGCCCATGGTCATCCGGATCCCCTACGGCGGCGGTGTGGGTGCCATCGAGCACCATTCGGAGTCGCCGGAGGGCTACTTCGTCCACACGCCCGGCCTGAAGGTCGTCACCTGCAGTTCACCGAACGATGCCTACTGGATGATCCAGCAGGCCATCTCCTCCGACGACCCGGTGGTGTTCCTCGAGCCGAAGCGTCGCTATCACGCGAAGGGGCAGGTCAACTTCTCCGCGCGGCCCCAGCCCATGCACCAGGCCGGTGTGCTGCGCCACGGCACGGACCTGACCGTCCTGGCCTACGGTCCGATGGTGAGGACCTGCCTGGACGCCGCAGAGTTGGCCGCAGAGGAGGGGGTGTCGCTGGAGGTCATCGATCTGCGTACCCTGAGCCCCATCGACTGGGTCACGATCACCGCATCAGTGCGCCGCACCCGTCGCGCCATCGTGGTGCACGAGGCGCAGCGCACGCTGGGTGTCGGCGCCGAGATCGCTGCCCGGCTGCACAAGGACCTGTTCTACGTCATGGAGTCGCCCGTGCTGCGGGTGACGGGGTACGACACGCCCTACCCACCGTCGAAGATCGAGGATGAGTTCCTGCCCAGCGTCGATCGAATCATGGACGCCGTGGACGCGTCCCTGGCCTACTAGGAGCGAGTGCATGAAGCGCCAATTCCGACTGCCTGACCCGGGAGAGGGCCTCGTCGAGGCCGAGATCGTGGCGTGGCGCGTCACGGTCGGGGAAATCATCGAGATCAACGACGTCCTCGTCGAGATCGAGACCTCCAAGTCGCTCGTGGAGCTGCCGTCGCCGTTCGCGGGTGAGGTCACGGGCCTGCTCGTGGAGGAGGGGTCCACCGTTGAGGTGGGGACCCCCATCGTGGAGATTGAGGACGGGCAGCAGGCGCCCGATGGTGCCGAGCCGCAGCCGAACCTGGTGGGCTACGGCGCCTCCGATGCCGCCCCGAGCCGCCGTCGTCGTTCCCGCCGCACCGACCACGACCCTGAGGTGACCCGTGCGCTCAGCGACTCCTACGAGCCGCACGAGCCCAGCCGCCGCCCCGACGAGGTGAAGCCTGCCGGCCACATCACCGCGACTGCGGTGGGAGATCCCCTGCCCGGCCCCGGGGTGGGACCCTCGAGGTCGGAACTGGTGCTCGCCTCGGACCGCGACGCGGTCCGAGCGAAGCCTCCGGTGCGCAAGTACGCCCGCGATCTGGACGTTGACCTGGCCGGCGTGGTCGGTACTGGACCTGATGGCACCATCACCCGGCGCGACGTCGAGGCCGCACTGGCCTTCCAGCGCATGGCGGAGGCACCGGCGCACGGGCGGATCATCAATGAACACGCGAGCTTCCAGCAGGGTGCCCCGGCGTACCAGTCGCAGCCGTTCGAGCCGTCCCAGCCCACCTTCACGGGAGGCGACACGGCCTTCGGACAGCCGTTCTCCGCCGGCCCGCAGGCCGGCAGCCCGAAGGGCGAGCGTCGCGTCCCCATCCGGGGTGTCCGCAAGGCCACCGCCGAGAACATGGTGCGCTCCGTGAACACCCACGTGCATGTCACGGAGTGGGTGACCGTGGACGTCACCGGCACCATGGAGTTCGTGGACACGCTGAAGTCGCGACGCGAGTTCACGGGTCTGCGCATCTCCCCGTTGCTCATCTACGCCAAAGCCATCTGCCTTGCGTTGAGCCGCAACCCCGACCTCAACACATCCTGGGATGAGGAAGCGGGCGAGATCGTCTACCACGGGAACGTGAACCTCGGCATCGCCGCGGCCACGCCCCGCGGCCTGATGGTGCCCAACATCAAGGGTGCCCAGCAGCTGAGCCTCCTGGAGCTGTGCCGGGCCATCAACCAGCTCGTCGTGGTGGCCAAGGAGGGCAAGCTCCAGCCCGGCGACTACTCGGGCGGCACGTTCACCATCACCAACGTCGGCGTCTTCGGCGTTGATGCCGGCACACCCATCATCAACGGGAACGAGTCGGCCATCTTCTGCATGGGTGCCATCCAGCGCCGTCCCTGGGTGGTGGGGGAGGGCCCCGACGAGGCAGTGGTGCCGCGCTGGGTCACGACGCTGACCATTGCTTTCGACCACCGCCTCATCGACGGCGAACAGGGGTCCCGGTTCCTTCGCGACGTTGCCGAGATCCTGGCGGAGCCCGCCCTGGCGTTGCTCTTCTGAGAGCCCCGCACCTGAGACGGACGAAGGGGGCCGCAGCCAACGGCTGCGGCCCCCTTCGTCACGTTGTGTGGGGTCAGGCCACCACGTCGGGGTCGTGGTCTTCCTTCGGCTCCGCATCCTGCTTGGACCGTGTGACGAGGGCGGTCATGCCCTCGAGGAAGACCCGTACCAGCAGGACGTAGAGGAGGCTGGTGGCGAGCCCGCCGATGAGGACCTGCAGGACGTTGACGGCATCAGCCGCATAGGTCAGCAGGTACGCCAGATCGAACACCCACTTCACCGCGATGGCAATCACGGCGATGAGGAAGATCGTGCCGCCGGCCTCGGGCAGCGCGAACTTCTTGAAGCTGAAGTCAAAGATGTTGGCGAACGCGCTGGGCGTCTTCGGCTGCACGGGCTGTTGCCATTGCTGCTGCTGCCCATAGGCGGGGGCGCCGTGGCCGGCCTGCTGCGCCTGGTCCCATCCCTGCTGGTTCTGGTCCCATCCCTGGTGGCCGGGTGCGCCAGCACCCCACCCCTGCTGTTGGTTCCAGTCGGTGGCGGAGGGCTGTGGCTGCGCGCCGGCGTTCCAGTCGGTGGCGGAGGGCTGCGGCTGCGCGCCGGCGTTCCAGTCCGTGGCGGAGGGCTGCGGCTGCGCGCCCCCCTGTGGCTGTGGGGCTGCCTGCCAGTCGGCGGCGGAGGGCTGCGACTGTGCCCCGGCGTTCCAGTCCTGTCCCTGCTGAGGGGCGGGCCACTCGCCCTGGCCGGGCTGGCCCGCACCGGCGCCACCCCACCCCTTTGTCCCCGGCGCATTCCAGTCCTGCGCCCCGGCGGCCTGGTTGTCCTGGTTCCATTCGGGTGCGCCGGGCTGGGGGGCGGCGTTCCAGTCGCCCGAGCCCTGCTGCTGCGGCCACTGACCGTCGCTCTGGCCGCTGTTCCACTGATTGTTAGACATGGGCGTCATTGTGCCACCCGGCCCGGCCATGCAGTGTGACGTCCCAGTGTCACGTCCCAGCCGTTTGGACGGGGGCCAGGCGGCGCGCAAGGATGTTGACATGGGGGGAACCTGCGAGCTGACCGTTGACCTGGACGCCATCAACGCGAACCTGCGTCTTGCTGCGAGGCTCGCGGGTGGACGGACGGTGCTGGCGGCCGTCAAGGCCAACGCGTACGGGCACGGACTGGTGCCGGTGGCGCGCAGCATCGAACACTCCGGTAGCGCGCAGTGGCTGGGCGTGGCGACGGTCTCCGAGGCGGTGGCACTGAGGGCCGCCGGGATTACGTTGCCCATCCTGAAGTTCACCATCACGCTGCCCGACGAACTTCCCGAGGCACTGGGCGCCGACATCGTGTTCACGGTCGGCGACGAGGAGGCCATCGATCATCTGCAGCGGGCGGCGTCGGCCGTGGGGATCGTCGCTGCCGTCCACCTCAAGATCGACACCGGCATGCGACGCATCGGCGCGCACCCCGCCGACGCTTCACGGCTCGCGCGCCTCATCGCTGACAGCACCTCGCTGGAACTTGGCGGCATCTACACCCACCTCCCCGTCAGCGACACTGGGGACGGTGACGCGTTCACCCGTGGCCAGTTCGCCGCCATCGCCGCGGCGGCACGGGATGTGGAGGCCGCCGTGGGGCCGCTCGAACATGTGCACGCCGCGAACTCCGCGGCGGTTCTGGGCCACGACCTCACCGGTACCTCCATGGTGCGCCCCGGCATCATGGTCTACGGCTCCTACCCGGATCCCAGCACCCCACGGGCCCACGCGTTGGCTCCAGTGCTGCGGTGGACCTCCCGGGTGGCGTTCATCAAGCAGGTGCTCGCCGGGGAGACGGTGGGATACGGCCGTGACTGGACTGCTCCACGGGACACCTGGGTGGCCACCGTCAACGTCGGCTACGGCGACGGATACAGCCGGCTCCTGTCGAACCGAGGCCACATGCTGGTGGACGGTACGCCCCGCCCGGTGGTGGGGCGGGTCTGCATGGACCAGACCATGATCGACCTCGGACCAGAGGTCCCCACCGTCCGGGTGGGTGACGAGGCGGTCCTCGTAGGCCGCTCAGGGGAGCACGAGATCAGCGTGGAGGACGTCGCGGCACTCATGGGGAGCATCACCTACGAGGTCACCTGCCTCATCACGGACAGAGTGCACAGGCGCCACGTGGGCGGCGTCAGTCCTTCGTCCACGCGTTGAGTTTGGGGCGCCGGCTCGTGAACTCGTCGATGGCGTGGCGGGCTATGGAATGCGTGGACCAACCGTCGACGACCGCGCCGACGCCGCCACCGACGAACGGGATCCGCTTCCCGGCCCAGACACCGAGGCGCTTGCCGCCCATCTGGTTCATGGCCCTGTCGAACAGTTCCTTGCTCACGAGGCGGTCCAGTTTGGCGTCGAACATCGGGGCGGTCGCCACGGCTGCCGGCGACGACGGCAACACCCCCTTGGAGACGAGCCCGGCATTGATGCCGGGGCCCAGCATGACCATGAGGATGGCGGTGCGCACGCGGGCGTCCGAGAGGTCGTAACCGCGCAGGTGGGCGATGCCGGCCACCACACGGGCCTGCAGGAACGCAGCCGCTGCCATGTTCGCCGGGATGGTGACCAATGAGACGAAGAAGCCTCCCCAGTTCGTGACGAAGCCCTGCCCACTGGCGTAGGCCACATGCTGGTTCACGAGCCATGTGATGGCAACCTCCGGGTCCCGGTGCTGATTCAGCAGGTTCCTGGCAGCACTGCGGGCACCCGGCATTTTGCCCTTGCCCTCGATGGCCAACTCCAGCAACTGGTGGAAGGCATCCGCGGTCAGGCCCTCGGCCAGCGCCACGACGTTGTTCGTCTCACTCATGTCCACCTCCTTCTCCGCACCCTCGGTGCACTGCACCAAGCGTTGCACACCACGTCAAGCACCCCGCCACGGTGGCCCACATCGCAAGCAGCAGCGACTGCGTCGGCCCACGTGTGGGCCCCTGGCGGCACAGTCCGTCCGGGGGTGCCCGCACGTGTCGGCGGTGGCTGCCAGACTGGGGGGATGCTCGACACCCTCTTCGGCCCGCCCGCGGACTGGCCGCGGCAGGACCTCATCGGGTTCTCCGAGGAGTTCGACCCCGGCCTGGCCCTCATGGCCTACCGGTGTGGTGTGTTCCCCATGCCCCTCGAGACAGGACTGTTCAACGGGGAGATGGGATGGTGGTCGCCCATGGATCGAGCGCAGCTCCCCCTCGACGAGGTGCGGATCACTCGTTCGCTGCGTCAGTCCGTGAAGCGGTACACCACCACCGTGGACACGGCCTTCCTGGAGGTGCTCGACGCATGCGCGGATCCTCGCCGCCCGGGTGGGTGGATCGACCAACGCATCCAGACGGCGTTCACGGTGCTGCACCACGTGGGCCACGTCCACAGCATTGAGACGTGGGACGGCAACGGCCGTCTCGTGGGTGGACTCTATGGCGTCCACCAGAACGGGATGTTCGCGGGCGAGTCCATGTTCCACGACCCCGAGCACGGCAGGGACGCCTCCAAGGCGGCGCTGCTGCGGCTCATCGTCGAGCTCCGCCGCGTGGGGGTGGAACTCCTCGACGTGCAGTGGCTCACCCCGCACCTGGAGTCGATGGGGGCCTCCACCGTGCCCAGGGACTCCTACCTGGAGCAGCTGGGGGAGAACTTGGACCGGCCACACAACACGGATTGGAGCAGGCCGGAGACATCACGCATGTCGGGCACGGCACTGCTGGCGATGATGGAGGATGGGTGACATGCCGGAGTTGCCAGAGGTTCAGGCCATCGTCGAACAGTTGGGGGATCGCCTCCCCGGCAGGGTGATCGCGGCGGGGCACCTGATCGCCTTCAGCGCGCTCAAGACCTACTCGCCCGGTCTGGAGGCACTGGCCGGACTCGAGATCTCCGGCGTTTCCCGGCACGGCAAGTTCATCGACGTCGACGCCCAGGGCATACACCTGATCTTCCACCTGGCCCGAGCGGGCTGGGTGACCTGGCATGACGAGGTCCCGCGCACGCTACCCCGGCCCGGCAAATCGCCCATCGCCCTGCGCGTGGAGCTGGATGACAATTCCGGCTTCAGCCTCACCGAGGCCGGTACCCAGCGACACCTCGCCGTCTACGTGGTGGAGGACCCATCGGCGGTGCCGGGTATCGCGGCGCTCGGACCGGACCCGTTGGATCCCGCTTTCACCGCGGACACGCTCGCCATCATCCTTGCCGCCGCGGGGAAATCCCAGGTCAAGGGTGTGCTGCGCGACCAGAAAGTCATCAGCGGCATCGGCAACGCCTGGTCCGACGAGATCCTCCACGAGGCCCGGCTCAGCCCGTTCAAACCCGCCAACACCGTCGATGCGGCGCAGCTGTACCAGCACATCCACGGCGTGCTGTCGTCGGCCCTTCAAGCCGTCCGGGGGGTGGAGCTGAACCGGCTCAAGGACGCCAAGCGGGGCGGGTTGCGAGTGCATGGTCGGGCAGGTGAGACCTGCGACGTCTGTGGTTCCGTGATCGCCGAGGTGTCGTTCGCGGACTCCTCGCTGCAGTACTGCCCGGGCTGCCAGACCGGTGGCAAACTGCTGGCCGATCGTCGCCTGTCCAAGCTGCTGAAATAGCTCCGCGCGGGAACCGGGCCCGCCGGCCAAGGGGCTGCTTCGAGAGGAGACACGGGCCACGCCGGGCACAAACAACCGGGCCCGACCTCGAGTGAGGCCGGGCCCGCTGGGAAGAGGGTAGGGGGGGTTACCCGTCAGCCCCAGATGCCCGCGTTGCGGGATTCAGTGGCGTCGTAGCCGTCAGAAATGTTGCCGAGCAGCACGGGCATGCGCTGAACGATTTCCTGCTGCTTGGCTGCCGATGCATCCCACGAGCGCTGGACTTCCACGTATGCGCTGCGGGCGTTGTCCTCCCACTGACCGAGTGACGAGCTGAGTTCGCCCTTCAGGTCGTCGAGGAGGCTGGTGAGTTCACGATGTGCCGCCGACAGGTTGGAGATGCCCTCCTGCATGCCGGACTTGGAGTACTGGGTTGCGTCGCTCATTGAGTGTCTCCTGTGATCGTTCTTCGGCGTCAGCCGATGAGTCCGGCGATTTGGTTGGCGGTGGCGGCGTTCTCTTCTTCACGCTGCACGTACTCGCGCTGGGTCTCAACGAGCGAGGTGTGGATCTTGTCCAGCCCCTGCTTGACCTTCTCGAACTCGGTGTCGAACTGCGAGTAGCCCTTCTGGAAGGCGGTCGATGCGTTGCCCATCCAGCGTGAGGACAGGTCGGTCATCTGACCCTGGAGCCGGCTCTGCAGCTTGTGAATATCTTGGTGCTTTGCCTCGATCTGCTGTGCAGCCTTGGCCATTGCGGCGCGGTCTACGGACTTGTTGCCCATGGAACATTTCCCTTCGACAGTTGGAGCGCGGAGGCTCTGTGGCAGCAACAACGAATCGTTCGGGCTGCTGTGATGTCATGGGAAACACTAGGCGCGACGGGGGTCACTGGCGAACAACGGCCATGGAATCGAGTAGGCATACCTAGGAGCACTGGGTGATCCGCACGGGCGATCACTACTCAGGGGACCTGGGTGATCATTCCCAGGGACAGGTTCGTGTCGGCAGCCAGGCCGGACGTGAAGAGGTTGATGAGCTGGCCCGGGACGACGGTGGGGGTCACATCGCCGTAGCCAAGGGCGCGGCGTGAGACGGCGTCCGGGATGGGGTAGCTGAGGCCCGCCAGGATGAGGAAGGTGGGGGCGTCGTCAGCCGCGGCGCTCGCGCGGAGCAGGGCGCCGCTCAGCTCGGGCATCTCGACGTGGTCGACGGAGTTGCCGAAGGGGGTCTGGTGCTCAGGCGGCATGGCGGGGGTGGGTACATCGATGCTCAGCGCGACCCTGCCGGCGTCGTCGTCGGTGAAGGTTGCGCAGATCGAAGCGTCCTCGAGTGCGCTGCGGTCCGCCGGCCCGGTGGGCTTGCCCAGGTTGATGTCCTGGTTGCCCGAGGCGGGAATGTCGTTGTTGCGTGCCCTGGCCAGGTCGCTCTCCGTGATGGGGCGTGGATCGTTTGCTCCCTGCGTGGCCTGGATGAGGCGCATGTCGAGGTAGGACACCTGGGACAACCCCTGGTCCAGTTGCACGTAGTAGCGGGTGATGCCGCCCTCGGCGCCCTTCACCTCCGCGAGGCTGCCGATGGGCATGCTCAGGGGGTTCTTGCTGGGTGTGGCGCCGTACGCGGGGAACTTCATGGGGACCATGGGGTCACCGACCGGGATGGCACTCATCCACAGGTTTCCGGGGCTGATGGTGGGCAGGTCCTCCACCAGTGGAGACTTGACGTCGCCCTGCGCCTTCCAGAGCTTGTGGGCCCTGCCGTTGGCGATCAGGTACTGCGACTGGTCGGAGGTCTCAGCCACCACGGAGAAGGGATCGCCGGTGGGGGACTCCACGTTGAACTCGAGACTGACGAATCGCTGCTCACGGCTGTTGGGTTTCGACGAGCACAGTCGCAGGGGGGCCGCCTGCAGGTCATCGGGGGCCGGCAACTGGCGTGGAGCGCCGGGAATGCCGTGCATCGGCAGCTGGGGCGTCCCCTTCAACTTCTCCGTGCTGACCTTCACCACGCGGGGCTGGCCGCCGGCGTCCACGCCGCCGGCCTGCAGGCGGGCAGATGCCACGTCGGCCATCGGGATGAGGCTTCCCCCGGAGTACACGAAGAGCATGCCGGCGGTGGTGTCGCTGACAACGACACCCTCCTCCTGCCAGGCGTCGCCGCCACCTGGCCGGATCAGTCCGATGAGCGCCGTCCCCGCCAGCAGCACCACCCCCAGCAGGACCGACACGAACGAGGCAGTTCCCACGCGCCGCAGGGGCGGGGTGGGGTCGTCGGGGTCCCGATCCACGAACGCCGCCACCATGCGGCGCGAAATGAAGGACTGCGCCTTGAGCAGATCCTTGCGCGTGGCCATGGGTGTCCCCTCCGTGGTGGTTGGTGGTCGGGATTGAGTCTAACGGTGCCCACAGTCGTGTGGCCGCGTGCGCGGCCGGGCGTCTTCACGGACCGGATCAGCCCTAGAGTGGGGGCCGACCGAAGGCGAGAGGAGGGGCCGATGCCCGCAGCCACACAGCTGAACACTGCCCGGCTGCCCATGCGTGCCCGCTCCACCCGCCACATCCCCAAGGTGCTTGCCTGGCAGGTGGCGATGGTGGTCATGCTGCTCTTCGTCGCCACCCGCACGTGGTGGGGCGTGGCGGCTGCCGCTGCGGTCCTCCTTGTCGCCATCCTCCTGACGGTTCCCGTCAATGGGCGCTCGTTGTGGGCGACCATGCGCGTGCGTGGCAGGTTCATGGCCCGGCGGCGGCGGCTCGTGGAGTCCCCGGACCTGCCGTCCGAACTCGTCCCCCTGGGCCAGTGGCTGCCCCAACTGCAGGTGACGCAGACGCGGAGCGCTGCCGGTGGCGAGATCGGCGTCGTGGCGGACGGCTCGTCCTGGGCGGCACTGCTGGAACTGACCTCCGACGACGTCCTCATCGTCGACCACGGCGCGGAGCTGAACCTGGAGACGCTGGGGGAACTCATCCAGCAGGATGACATCCTCTTCGCCGGCATCCAGGTGGTCACCCTCACCGTCCCGGCCCCCACGGCCGCCATGCTCACCCCCGACTCCCCGGCTCTGTCGTCCTACCTCGAGATCGTCGGCGGCGAGCCCACGCCCCCGGCGGTCCGCCGCACCTGGATTGCGCTGCGCCTCGACCCCCAGCTGTGCCTGGAGGCGGTCAACCGCCGCGGCAGCGGCCTGGCAGGTGTCCTGGCGACGCTGCGATTCGGGTTGCACCGCGCCCAGGCCACCCTCAAACGCCAGGGGGTCGCCACCCGGGCGCTGGACCCTCTGTCCATCGCGGAGGTCCTGGCGCTGGCATCGGGGGCCACCCCCCAGCATGCCGAGGGTTCACGCAGCGCTGAGACGTGGCGGCAGTGGTCGTGCGACGGACTGGTCCATGAGACGCGCACCATCTCCTCGTACGGATCCGACCCGACGGCCAACTACCAGGCACTTCTGGACAGCGCTGCCCAGTGCCCCGCCATGATGGTGCTGACCTCTTTCACCATCTCCCCGGGCCAGCGGGCCCGTGGCGCCGTGCGGCACGTCTGCCACAGCGAGGAGCAGGCGGCTGCTTCCGACGAGGAACTGATCCCCGAACTGGCGGGCCGCCTCTCGTTCGGTCCTCTCGGTGGCGTACAGGTGCCCGGCATGCTGGCCACGGTGCCCCTCGGCAGGCAGGTGGAGTCATGACGGTCATGCGGGACACATCCACGGCGACGTCCGCGTCGGTGATGTCGAGCGGGCCGGCGGGCCTCCTCCTGGGGAGGGGACAGGGCGGTCCCGTCACGGTGCGCCTGTTCAGGCCGGAACCAACCCGGGCATTCCTCAGTGCCCCGGAATGGGTCAAGTGGCTCATCGCCTTCCGCGCCGTCTGCCTCGGGGGGCACGTGTCCGTCATCGCGGGCGACCACCGACCCTGGCTCGGCCTGGCGGACACCATCAGGGCCTGCGGAGGCACCATCGACCTGTTGCGGAGTGCCGACGAACTGCCCGGCCAGGGGCGGGTGTACCGGCCCAGCCTCATCATCGATGAGCAGGGCGCCGTCACGCCCCAGATGCGCCTCGGCGCCTGGCAGGCACTGGTCACGGCCAGCAACCCCGCAGCGGAGGCGTCGGTGAGTGACATGCGCAACAGCGACATGTCCATCATCGTCCCCGCCGAGGGCCGCACCTCCGAGAACCTGCGCCGCGCCTACGCCCTCTCACCGGCCCAGATGAAACAGGCGACCAATCTCGGTGACAGCGACGTGGTGTGCGCCAGCGTGCGCCGTCTCGTGAAGGTCTCCATGCCGCCATCGCCCACCGAGTACCGCGTCCTGTTCGGCAGATGAGCACTCGGGCCGGCTCAGCCGAACAGTGAGCCGAAGTACGTGTACAGGTCCAGCACGCCCAGCAGTGCGGGGATGATGGTGATGATGGAGAGCCACTCCAGCACGTCGCCCCAACGGCCCCAGGTGGGCGACAGGATGCGGCCGAACGTGGCCGCGCTGTAGTGCGCGAAGACGTAGCCCAGCACGAGCACGCTGGCCAGCACCCCCACGACACCCAGCGGTGAGGTGATGGCGATCATGGCGAGCGCCACGAGACCCAGAATGGTGATGATGGCACCGGAGGCAAGCAGTGCGATGCGCTGGGTCAGACCCACGAAGGCGCGGGCACGCAGCGAGAACGCCAGCCCGATGCACAGCACCAGCACCAGCGCCCAGACCGAGCCCTGCCGCACCACCAGGAAGGAGCTCAGGACGGCCGCTGTGGTGCTGGCGGACAGCAGGGCGCCGAGGATGCGGTCGGCCAGCACCGCCCGGGCCACGATGTCCACCTGCACCGGTGTCTCGTCGGCCAGCATGGCCTCCGTGGATGCCGGCAGGTTGGGCAGGGCGATCCCCGCGAGCCGGTGGCTGAGGGCGGGGAGGAACGTGGTGGCCACGGCCATCACCGCCATGGTGACGGCGGCCACGTCGATGTCGTGACCCGGCATCAGCGCCATCACACTGCCTGACATCACCACGATGGCGGCGGTCAGGGCGGCAGCGAACAGGGCCATGGCCTGCACACGGGCCGCGAGCGCACCTGCTGCGGCGGCCACCAGTGACAGGGCGGCGGCCATCAGGATGTTGATGGCCAGGGGCAGGGCGGCTGCGGGGTCGGAGATGAGGATGGGAATGAACCAGCCCGTGATGCCGGCGAGCGCGACGCTGGCCCATGCCAGGCAGGAGGCGGTGTGGCGCTCCCCAGCGGCCCGCGCCAGGGCGATGGCGGCGATCATGGTGGCGAAGGAGAAGAACGCCGTGATGCCGAGCGCGAGGGCGAGCGTGAGTCCCCGTTCGTCCCGGACGCTGGAGGTCACGAGCAGCGGCATGGCCACCAGCAGCCCCAGCATCAGCGCCAGGGAGAGGGTGCGGCTGTGCCGCGGCAGCCACGAGGGCCGGGCGCGGGTGGTGGCGGCGACGGCGTCGATGACGTCGTCGAATGCGGCGTCGGGGATGGCGTTCTCGCGCTGGCGAAGGTGCAGGGTCTCGCCGTCCCGGATGCTGAGCTGCCTGACGGGGACGTAGAGGTCCAGCGGATCAGCACCGAAGCGTTGCAGGACCCAGGCGTGGACCGCCTCCGTGGGGGTGTTGCCGTCAATGCCGGCGAACCGCAGGATGCTGGGCAACAGCTCGCTGAGGGACACGGACCCGGGCAGTGCCAGGTCCACCCGGCGGGATTGGGAGATGATCGTGACCCGCGACAGGTCTTCCTCAGTGGTGCTGCTCACGGGCCCACCGTAGTGCGACGGACGGCCAACGGGCCACAGGTGACCTGGTCTGATCCGTTAGCAGTCGTCGTGACGGGACTAACCGTGACCTGTCGAAGGACAGAGCCGGGCGTTGCGGTGTGACTCAGGCGGGGTCCGGTTGCGCGCCCAGGTGCTGGACCGTGGCGGCCGACGAGGACGTCGCCGCGACCATGGCCTCACGTCGCCCCGCACCCCCGACGAGTGCTGCCGCGAGCGCCCCGCAGTAGGCGTCCCCGGCGCCCGTGGTGTCGACGACGTCCACGCGCTGGGCCGGGACGGCGATATCGCCCCAGCGGGATCCGTCGGTGCCGAGGGTGACGAGGACGTCGGGGGCGTTCAGTCCGTCGCCCTGCATCATCTCGTGCTCCTTCTCATTCACGATGATGAGGTGGCAGGCATCGAGCACGTCCTGGGGGAGCGGTGCGTACGGCGCCAGGTTGAGGATGACGCGGGCGCCGCGCCCGGCCGCGTCCAGTATCGCCGTCTGCGTGACGTCGAGGGGCAGTTCCATCTGCATCAGGAGGATGTCCTCGGACCCCAGATCCGCCAGGGCGGCAACGTCGGACTCGGAGACATGGTGGTTGGCGCCCGGCGCCACCACGATCATGTTGTCCCGCGCCGCGTTCAGCATGATGAGGGCGGTACCGGTGGGGACGTCGGGTTCGAGCACGAGCCGGGTCACGTCGACGCCGTGACCGAGAAGTCGGTCGCGGTACGTGCGGCCCGGAGCGTCGTCACCGAGGTGTCCGACGAACAGGGTCTCGGCCCCGGCGCGGGCGGCGGCCACGGCCTGGTTGCCGCCCTTGCCGCCGAAGCGCTGCACGAGGTCGCCTCCCATGACGGTCTCCCCCGTGGTGGGGTGGCGTTCCATCTCCACGTAGAGGTCCTGGCTGGCGGATCCCAGGACCACCACGCGACCCCGGCCGTGATGCCCTGCACTCGTCGTCCTCATTGCTGACCCCTGCTCGTCGCCTTGTCCGGACACTGTAGTGGCACCGTCTGCGGCGCGACGGCGACGGCGGACGTTGGCGGCCTCGCCAACTGCCCTCATCGCGCACTACCGTGGGTGCACCTGTGCACAGGCAGGCGAATGGGGTGAGACGGCTCAATGGGTGTGGTCACGTTCAACCGTCCGAAGCGCGTCGCGACGCCGCCACTGCCGCGCGGTGACCTCCTGCTGGAATCGCCGCCGGAAATCCCGCCCCCCAGCGCCTCCAAGCCCTTCGGTGCGGTGCTGCGGATGCTGCCGATGCTCGCCGGGGGCCTCGCCATGGGGCTGATGTTCATGGGTGGCGGCGGCATGGGCGGCAAGGGGCCGCTGGGTGGTGTCATCGGCGGACTCTACGGCGTGTCCATGATGGGCATGATGCTGTCGCAGATGGGCCGCTCCAACGACGATCAGGCCGCCCAGCTGGACGCCAACCGGCGCGACTACTTCCGCTACCTGGCGCAGACCCGTCGCAAGTTCACCGAGACCGCCGACGAGCAGCGCGCACGGGCCGCGTTCCTGCACCCCACCCCGGACAGCCTGTGGACGCTCGTGGGCGGGGCCAGGATGTGGGAGCGTCGCGTCGATGCCGAGGACTTCGCGTCGGTCCGCCTCTCGGTGGGTTCGCAGCAGTCCGCCAAGCGCATCACACCGCCGGAATCGCAGCCGCTCGAGGACCTGGAGCCGTTGTCGACGGGGGCGTTGCGCCGGTTCATGCGCACGCACCGCCTCATCCCGTCGGTCCCGCTGGCCGTCGACCTGCGCGGCTTCCGCGCCATCCGGTTCGTGGGGGATGAGGAGGCGTGCCGCAAGGTGGCGTTCGCCATGGTGGCGCAGCTCGTCACCTGGCACGCGCCCACCGATGTTGCCCTCATGGTGGCCGCCGCCAACGCCCACCAGGACCGGTGGCACTGGGTGAAGTGGCTTCCCCACCTGCAGCACCCCACCGAGACCGACGGCGTCGGACCGGTGCGCATGTTCGCCACCGGTGCGGCGGACCTGTCGCCGCTGGCCGTGGCCGCGCAGTCCGCGGACCGTGTGCCTGCGCTGATGGTGGTGGTGGCCGACGGCATCGACGGGATCGACGCCACCCAGTTCGACACACCCTCCACCAAGTCCGTCACCATCGAGGTGACAGGACAACGCGAGCTGCCGCGTTCCCTGGACCCCGGCGTGGCCGTGTTCGAGGTCCGCGGCGACACCATCACCCTGCACCGTCGCACCGCCAAGAACCCCCACGCCCGCACTCCGTTCGGGCGACCCGACGCCGTCACCGGTGTCTACGCCGAAATGCTGGCCCGCGCCATGGCACCCTTCCGGATGCCGGTCACCGCTGCGGGCGCCACCGACACCGATGTGGCGGAGGTCGTCTTCGAGGCACCCAAGGACTACCCGGCCATGCTGGGGGTCGGCGATCCGTTGACGCTGGACCCACGTCTCGCCTGGCGTCCGCGACCGCTGCGGCAGCACCTGCGCGTGCCGTTCGGCACCGCCGACGACGGCAGCACCGTCGAGCTGGACATCAAGGAGTCGGCGCAGGGCGGCATGGGTCCGCACGGGATCTGCATCGGCGCCACCGGCTCGGGCAAGTCGGAGTTCCTGCGCACCCTCGTGCTGGGGTTGGCCATGACCCACTCCACGGAGCAGCTGAACTTCATCCTCGTCGACTTCAAGGGCGGCGCCACCTTCCTGGGCCTCGACGAACTGCCCCACGTGTCGGCCGTCATCACCAACCTGGAGGGCGAACTCAGCCTCGTGGACCGGATGGCCGACGCCATCGGGGGGGAACTGGACCGTCGCATGGAGGTGCTGCGCTCTGCCGGCAACTTCAAGAACCGCGAGGACTACGAGACGGCCAGGCAGGCGGGCGCCGACATTCCGCCGATGCCCAGCCTGCTCATCGTGGTGGACGAATTCTCCGAACTCCTCACCGCCCGGCCCGAGTTCATCGACCTCTTCGTCCAGATCGGGCGGGTGGGGCGATCCATCGCCGTCCACCAGTTGCTCGCCTCGCAGCGGCTGGAGGAGAACAAGCTCCGCGGGCTCGACACATTCCTGTCCTACCGGATCGCACTGCGCACCTTCAGTCCCGCCGAATCCCGGGCCGTGATCGGGGTGCCTGACGCCTACGAACTCCCCAACCCGCCCGGCAACGGCTACCTGAAGTACGACACCACCGGCATGACCCGGTTCAAGGCCGCCTACGTCTCCGGGCCCTGGCACGGCACCTCGAGCGCCCCGGAACAGGAGCGCGACGTCATCGTGGAGGGCATCGCCCTGGACCCCTCACGGTGGGTGCCGCCCGTCCTCGAGTTCAGCCTCGACTACGTGATGCCGGTGTCCGCGCCCGCGCCGGATTCATCGGCGGCGCCGCCGTCGTCACGGACCACGGCGGTCGCAGCACGGGCCGAGGTGGAGGCACCCGAGGACGACGAGACGCTGCTGTCGATCGCCGTGGGACGTCTCCGCGGCCACGGCTGGCCGTCGCACAAGGTGTGGCTGCCGCCACTGGAGGAGCCGCCCACGATGGACCTGCTGCTGGGGGCACTGCAGGAGGTGGAGGGCCGCGGCCTCACGGTCGCGGAACCGGGCTGGAGGGGAACGTTGCGTGCCCCCGTCGGGCTCATCGACAAACCGCGTCAGCAGCGCCGCGACCCGTGGTGGCTCGACTTCTCCGGCTCCGGAGGCAACCTGGGTGTCGCGGGGGGGCCACAGTCGGGCAAGTCCATGGCCCTGCGAGCCGCCATCGCAGGCCTGTCGCTGACGCACACGCCGCAGGAAGTGGGCTTCTACTGCCTCGACTTCGGTGGCGGCTCGCTGCTGTCGATGCGTCACCTGCCGCACATGGGGTCGGTCACCAGCCGGCTCGACGTCGACAGGGTGCGTCGCACCGTGGCCGAGATCACGTCGCTGCGCTCCGCCCGTGAACGCCAGTTCGCCGAGCACGGCATCGACGGCATGTCCACCTACAGGCAGGCGCGCCGGGATGGCAGCATCCCGGCCGACAGATTTCCCACCGACGTCTTCTTCGTCATCGACGGCTGGTCCACCCTCAAGACGGAATTCGAGTCGCTGGAACCCCAGGTGCAGGTGCTGGCCAACGGCGGGCTCGGCTTCGGCATCCACGTGTGGGTGGCGGCGTCGAAGTGGTCGGAGGTGCGTGCCGGTACCAAGGACGCCCTGCAGAACCGCATCGAGCTCAAACTGGGCGACGCCTTCGACTCCGAGATCGACCGCAAGATCCAGCTGGTCATCCCCACCGGACGTCCGGGTCGCGGCATCACCGCCGGGAACCTCCACACCCTCATCGGTCTTCCCCGCATCGACGGCGTCGAGGACGCAGTCGACATTGCTGCCGGCCAGCGCTCCTTCATCCAGGCGCTCAACACTGCGTGGAAGGGTCCCCGGGCGGCGGATGTTCGGCTGTTGCCGGAGGAGCTCAGCCTCACGGCTGGCCTGCCCGCCATCACGCACGACCCGCCGGAGCGGACCGTGCCGTACGGGGTCGACGAGCTGGAGCTGGCGCCTGTCGCGCTCGACCCGGCCTCCGACCCGCACATGGTGATCATCGGCGGTCCGCAGTGTGGCAAGTCCAACCTGCTGCGCACCTTCCTCCACGGGCTCACCACGAGGTACACCTCCAAGGAAGCCAAGATCATCATCGTCGACTACCGGCGGTCCCTGCTCGGTGAGATCGAGAGCGATCACCTCATCGGCTACTACCCGTCGGCGTCCGCGGCCACCCCCATGCTGCAGCAGGCCGCCGAGGCGGTCCGCGCCCGACTGCCCGGCCCCGACGTGACGCAGCAGCAACTGCGGGACCGGTCGTGGTGGACAGGGCAGGAGATGTTCGTCGTGGTCGATGACTACGAACTCGTCGCCACCTCCACGGGGAACCCCATGGCTCCGTTCGCCGACCTCATCAGCCAGGCCTCCGACATTGGTCTGCACATCATCCTGGCCCGTGGCGCGGGTGGTGCGGGACGGGCCATGTTCGGCGACCCCCTCATCACGCGCATGAAGGAGTCCGCCAACCCGGGCCTCATCATGAGCGGCAACAAGGACGAGGGTGCACTGTGGGGGGACGTCAAGGCGACGCCCATGCCCCCCGGCCGCGGCACGCTCATCACCCGCACGTTCAAGGGGTCGATCCAGACGGCGCTCTACGACGCGGACACACCCCCTGTGTCCTGAGCGGATACACCCTTCACCGTTTCGCGAATTGCTTCGCATGTAATCCCCATCGAAGAAGTTGGCGTGGCAAAAACCCGTCCGGCATGTCCCCGGAGGGCGCATGCCATCGTGGGCGGCACTCAGACAACGGGAAAAGGCAATTCCTGATTATCGGTTCGTCGAGGCCCCTGCCCACTGTGCTGTTGTTTCCGGGTATGGTTCGGGGTTTCAGCAATCCGAATCTGGCGGAGCCAGTACATCGTGTGGGGGCAGGTCTTTGTCAGTAGTCACCTTCAGCAATATCCGACGGAGCCGCAAGGGGCGGCTGGATGTCAGCGTCGACGAGGATGGCGACTCCAGCGAGTTGTATTTCGACCTCGGTGTCCGACACAAACCGGCGGACGATGTTGTGGCCCTGGCCCTGGCGCTTCTCGTGGGTTCGAAATACCAGACGATCGTCTATGAGGGCATTGAGGCCCCTGTCGAATGCAGAGAGACCATCGAGAAGATCTCGCGTGGGAAGGTCGAATTGAAGGAGAGAGGATCCAGACCCCACCGCGTCGGCAAGAGGTCAGTCCTGGCATTCTCCGGCGGGTTTGATTCGTTGGCTGCCGTGAGCATGATGCCCCCGCGGAGCAAGCGTTTCTCCTTCGATTTCGGTGGGAAGTTCGCCAGAGAGCGGCCATTCTTCGAACGCTTCGACACCACGATCGTCGAAACCAACCTGGTCGACGAGGGTTTCAACCGGCATCACTGGGAGTTCATGTTGGCGGGGGCCATCCTGCTGAACGACCACTTTCGCATTGACCATCTCGCGACGGGTGGTGTGTTCGGGCTTGCAGCCCTGGACCTGATGAAGAACTCCCGCACCTGGGACACACCGCCCTCCGCCGCCCAGGAGTACTTGGGAATCACGCCGTACTTTCCGGTCAGGGGTTTGACGGAAGCGGGGACGGCCGCAATCGTCCACCATCGCTACCCGCACCTTCTGGCTGATTCCCTCACGTCGCTTGCCAACCCGAAAGAGGGCAAGTACACGCGCAAGATCCTGATGATGCGTGCATATCAGGCGTCGCTGGGACGAACGGAGTTGTGGCCGGATATTCCGACGGCGGGACCCTGGTACGTGTGGGGAAAGAGTTTCACCGAGGATTTCGTGTCAATGTTCATGATCAAGCACCTGGGGGTCGAACCCGTCCAGGCCAGCTACAGGAACCCCATCCCGGACGAGGCGGTCGCTGCTGCAAAGGACCTTTCACTCGACTTCTACCTGAAGGTGTTTCCGGAGCAGATGTGGGGAAAGAACAACGACTTGGCGCACCGTGTCTTCGAGACGGCACTGGCAGCCGGCATGGGAATCTACGGCCGATCCGACTTTCGTGAACTTGAGCAAGTGGTGACGATGCTCTACCCCCAGGGTTCCGAGACACTCGTCGTCAGGTGACGCGTGCCGACATGCCCCACACCTGACCACGGGAGGCCGGGGACCGCAGCATCCAGGAGTCCTCGCCGGGCCGAAGGTTCTACTCGGCCGCTCGGATCCGGTGCTCGTGGGTGTAGACGTTCAGCGTCCTCCCATTGTTGAAGGCCACCACCGTCAGGCCTCGCTCTGCGCCGAGTTGGACGGCCAGCGAGGAGGGGGCGGACACGGCGGACAGGATGGGGACGCCGGCCATGAGTGCCTTTTGTGCCAGCTCGAACGAGGCTCGCCCGGAGACCTGGAGCACCGCCCCGCCGAGTGGCAGTTGACCTCGGAGCAGGGCGCCGCCCAGCACTTTGTCGACGGCGTTGTGCCGGCCCACGTCCTCGGCGGAGGAGACGAGTCTGAGATGGCCGGAGTCGTCCTGGGTGAACAGGGCCGCGGCGTGCACCCCGCCGGTGCGGTCGAAGTTCGCCTGTTGTGCCCGCAGCAGGGTCGGAAGCGCCAGGATCTCCGCCACATCCACGGTGAAGGGGTCCGTCATCACGTCGTGGTGGGATGCCTTGCGCACCGCCTCGATCGAGGCTGTGCCGCAGATCCCGCAACTGCTGGAGGTGTACACGTGACGCTGCATGGAGATGTCGGGCAACGCCACCCCCGGTGCCAGGGTCACCTCCACCGTGTTGTAGTCCCGCAGGCCGTCAGCGCCGATACCGGTGCCGAAGTCCATCCTGCTGACCTGCTCGGGATGCCAGATCACGCCCTCCGAGAGGAGAAACCCTGCCACGAGGTCGAAATCCTGGCCGGGGGTGCGCATGGTGACGCTGAACGGCCTGCCGGCCAGCCGGATCTCCATGGGTTCCTCGCCGGCAAGCTGGTCCGGTCGCTGCCGCGCTGGCCCGGAGGCGGACATTGTGTGGACGCGCCACCGCACGACTGCCCGCTTCATCTGTTCCCGCCCTCCCGGCCACCATCGAATTCGTCAACGATCGAGCCTACAGTGGGGGCATGGACACTCCGGCAGGGCCGCCGAACGACGAAATCAGGGTGGGGGAGCCGAAACGCTCCGTCGCCGGGCTGGGCGGGGTTCTGCACGCCATGCAGCACGCGTTGCGCGAGATGGGCCCGGCCCGCACCGCCAAGACCCTCCTCAGCCTGAACCAGACCGACGGGTTCGACTGCATGAGTTGCGCCTGGGCGGACCCCGCTGCCGGCAAGCGGAGTCATGCGGAGTTCTGCGAGAACGGGGCCAAGGCCGTGGCCCACGAGGCGACGAAGGCACGGCTTGGGGCGGCCTTCTTCGCAGAACACTCCATCGAGGAGCTCTACGCACGCGACGACATGTGGCTCAACCGGCAGGGCCGGCTCACGGTTCCACTGATCCGGGACCGGGACCAGACGCATTACCGCGAGGCCACATGGGATGAGGCCCTCACGCTCATCGCCGACCAACTGCGCAGCCTGGCCAGCCCTGACGAGGCTGCGTTCTACACATCGGGGCGCACCTCGAACGAGGCGGCGTTCCTCTACCAGCTCATGGTCCGCGGATTCGGCACGAACAACCTTCCCGACTGCTCCAACATGTGTCACGAGTCCTCGGGGCGCGCACTGGCGGACACCATCGGCATCGGCAAGGGCTCGGTGACACTGGAGGACGTCGAGGGGGCGAAGCTCATCATCATCGCCGGGCAGAACCCCGGCACGAACCACCCGCGCATGCTCACCACCCTGGAGAAGGCCAAGCGTGCCGGCGCCGTCATCGTCGCCGTCAACCCGCTGCCCGAGCCCGGCCTGCTTCGCTACCGCAACCCACAGACCGTCCGCGGCATGCTGGGCTCCGGCACCTCACTGGCCGATCACCACCTGCAGGTCCGCCTCGGTGGTGACCAGGGCCTCTTCCGGGGCCTGGCCAAGGTGTTGCTGGAGGCCGAGGACGCCGGGGACCACATGGTGGGTCGGGACACGGCGCTCGACCATGCGTTCATCGAGAACTACACGGCCGGATGCGACGACTACCTGGCCGTCGTCCGCGCCGAGCCGTGGGCGGACATCGTCGAGGCCAGCGGTGTCAGCGAGGCCCAGATCCGCGAGGTCGGACGGCTGCTGCTCGACACCGACCGCACGGTCGTCGCCTGGGCCATGGGCCTGACCCAGCACAAGCATTCGGTGGCGATGATCAAGGAGGTCGTCAACCTCGTCCTCCTGCAGGGCAACCTGGGCCGGCCCGGCGCGGGCCTGCTGCCCGTCCGGGGGCACTCCAACGTTCAGGGCGACCGCACCATGGGCATCTTCGAGAGGATGCCCATGATCTTCCATGATCGGCTGGACGCGGAGTTCGGCTTCACCAGCCCACGGGAGGCGGGCCACGACACCGTCGACACGGTCCGTGCCATGCGCGACGGCCGGGTGCGGTTCTTCATGTCCATGGGTGGGAACTTCGCGAAGGCGGCCCCGGACACGGACGTCACCGAGGCCGCCCTGCAGGACTGCGAGATGACGGTGCAGGTGAGCACCAAGCTCAACCATTCCCACCTCGCGGCCGGTCGGGTGGCCGTCATCCTGCCGACGCTGGGCCGAACGGACCGGGACATCCAGAAGAGCGGGCCCCAGCGCGTGACCGTGGAGGACTCCATGTCGATGGTGCATGCGTCCGCGGGGAAGCTGGAACCGCCGTCGACTGATCTCCGCTCCGAGGTCTCCATCGTCTGTCAGCTGGCCATGCGACTCTTCGAGGACGGGTCGGGCAACCGGTTGGCGGGCGCCCCGCAGGTGGACTGGAGCGCTCTCGAGGGCGACTACCGGCTCATCCGACGCCACATCGAGGCCGTCGTACCCCACTTCGAGAACTTCGAGGCCCGCATCAACGTGCCCGGTGGCTTCCGCCTGCCGCATCCACCCCACGAGAAGCGCGAGTTCGGGACCGATTCACAGAGGGCGAACTTCTCGGCAACGACACTGTGGTGGCCGAAACTGCCGAAGGGGCGCCTGCTGCTGCAGACGTTGCGCTCCCATGACCAGTTCAACACCACGGTCTACGGCAACGACGACCGTTACCGCGGGATCCGCGGTGGACGGCGCGTGGTGATGGTCAACCCCGACGACCTCGCGGAACTGGGTCTTGCCGACGCCGACCAGGTGGACATCGTCTCGGAGTTCACCGACGGCGTGGAGCGCCGCGCGCCCGGCTTCCGGGTGGTGTCCTACGACACCGCCAAGGGCTGCGCCGCCGCGTACTTCCCCGAGACCAACGTGCTCGTCCCCCTCGATTCGACGGCGGAGTTCTCCAACACCCCCACCAGCAAGTCCGTGGTGATCCGGCTGGAGAAGGTCGCCGGCTGAGTCCGCTGTCAGGCGTTCATCACCGCCAGCGTAAGACCCAGGGGTCTCCTAGTCGGCTGGGTTTCCGCGCCGGACGGCTGCGGGGATGGTGACGGCGGCCACGAGGCCGACGGCCGCCAGGACCAGTGCCCCGATTCCCACGCCCACGGCGACCATGGCGGGCTGCATGTCGGGGGGCTCGCGCGTCGGCAGTGGCGCAACGGCAACGGACGCGTCGGCGCCCGGTTCGGGCGTCTGCGGCCTCATGACGCCCGTCATGGCACGCATGGGGTTGACGATGCCTGCCCCGAGTCGGTCATCGGGCACCGCGGTGGGCGGCGGGTCCGCCGTCGCCTTCAACCGGTCCAGGACTTGCTCGGGCGTCAACGTGGGGTCGATCTCCAGCATGAGCGCCACGACGCCACTGACGATGGGGGCCGCGTACGACGTGCCCACCAGAGCGCTGGTGTATGCCTGGTTCGCGGATCCGGCGGAGTCCCTGACACGAGAGGGCAGCAGCGCCGTGATGTCGCTGCCGGGGGCCCCCACCGTCACGTAGCTCCCCGGACGGCTCTCCTTGGCGGCCCCGTCGGTGGGGGTGGAGCTGCCGACGGCGATGACGCCCGGGAACGCGGCAGGGTAGGACGTCTCCTGCACCCCTTCGGTGACGTTCCCGGCAGCCGCCACCACGACGATCCCCTGCTTGAGGGCGGCTGCAACAGCATTCCCGTAGTCGTCGAGGAGGGGGTCGAGCGGCCCCACCGACTGCGAGAGGTTGATGACGCGCACCTTCCTCGTCGTGGCGTCGAGGACGGCGGCTATGGTCGGCGCCAAGGACTCGACCTCCCCCTCCTGCGGCTCGGACACGCTGAGGGTGCGGTAGGAAATGATCTGTGCGTCGGGCGCGATGCCCGCGAAGTTGGTGCGGGTGTCAACATCACGGCCGTCGGGGCGCCCGGCCGCGATGAGCGACGCCACCTCCGTGCCATGCGTGCAGTCCATGCCCAACGCGGCCTTGTCCTTCTCACTGGCACCGCCCAGGAAGTCGTAGGTGGTGAGACGATCCGGCGTGAAGTAGGCGGTGCCCTTGGCCGCGACGCCGGTGTCGATGACCGCCACCTTGATGCCCTTGCCGGTGGCAGCCCCCCAGGCCACCTCCATCTGCAACCGATCCAGGTGCCACGCCCGGGGCACGTCCGCATCTGCCGTGCGTTCCGTTGCCCGGCACTGCTCCGAGTTGAAGGGGCCGATTTCGGGGTCTGCGACGGCCACGCCGACGGCCTGCAACGAGAGCACCACCGTTGCTGCGCACGTGGCGGCGAGTCGTCGGAGCAGTGGTTTCACGCCCGCCAGCGTATCCGGCGCCGGGACCGTCGGTCCCCGGGGAGCGCCATGCAATAGCCTTGGCGCGTGCTCGGTTACTTCGGTCCGGCGGGAACATTCACGCATCAGGCTCTTCTGTCGGTCAGCGACGAGGAGGCCGTGGCGCTGCCCAGCGTCGCCCAGGCGCTCGACGCCGTGCGCAGCGGACAGATCGACGGGGCTGTGGTGCCCATCGAGAACTCCGTCGAGGGTGGGGTGTCGGCCACCCTTGATGAACTGATCGCCGGTGACCCCCTCGTCATCGTCGGGGAGATCGTCATCCCTGTGACGTTCGGTCTCTACACGCGCCCGGGGACACGGCTGGAGGACGTCCGCCATGTTCTCACCCACGGGCACGCGCTGGCGCAGGTCCGCCAATGGCTGTCCCGCGAACTTCCCGAGGCACTCGTCACTGCGGCGGGCTCCACGGCGGGTGCCGCGCTGGAAGTCGCCGACCCGGGGTCGCGGCACGACGCCGCGGTGTGTGCCCGCGTGGCCGGGAAGATCTACGGCCTGGACGAGGTGGCCTACGGCATCGAGGACAACCCGGGTGCCGTGACCCGGTTCGTGATGGTGGGCCGCCCCGGCCCGGTGCCGTCGCGCACCGGACGCGACAAGACGACGCTGGTGGCCTACATGCATGAGGACCGCTCCGGGGCACTGCTCGAGATCCTCGAACAGTTCGCCGTTCGTGGAGTGAACCTGACCCGCATCGAGTCACGTCCCACCAAGACGTTTCTCGGCAGCTACTGCTTCGCCATCGATGCCGAAGGTCACCTCCATGACCGACGCGTGACTGAGGCGCTGCTGGGCCTGCACCGCATCTGCCGCGACGTGATCTTCCTCGGCTCCTACGCCCGTGCCGACAAGCAACCGCCGGACGTACCCATGGGATTCTCCGACGCCGACTTCCACTCCGCCACACAATGGTTGGCGACGCTGGAGAGGCCCAACGGCGACCGCTGAGCCGGACCCGAACAGGGTCGGTTCGATGGGAGGCGGCCCGGCTGGATAACCTTGCCCAGCCCCCTCAGCGAAAGATCACCAGATGAACGCCGTCCTCATTGCCGTCCTGGTGATGCTCGTCCTCGCCGTCGTCCGCGTTCACGTGGTGCTGGCACTGGCTGCAGGTGCCGTCGTGGGGGGTGTCGTCGCCGGGCTGGGACTCGATGGCACCATGGTGGCGTTCCAGGAGGGGCTGGGGGCTGGCGCGAAGATCGCCCTGTCCTACGCCCTGCTGGGGGCCTTCGCCATGGCGGTGGCGCACTCGGGTCTGCCGCGGCTGCTGGCCGACTGGATCGTGGGCAAGCTGGGGGACCCCGACGCCCCCAACCAGCGCGCCGCCGAGTGGGCCAAGTGGGGGATCGTCGCCGGGGTGCTGGCCATGGCCATCATGAGCCAGAACCTCATCCCTGTGCACATCGCGTTCATCCCCCTGCTCGTGCCACCTCTGCTGGGTGTGCTGACCCGCCTGCGGATCGACCGCCGTCTCATCGCCTGCGCCCTCACGTTCGGCCTCGTCACCTCCTACATGTTCCTGCCCATCGGCTTCGGACGCATCTACCTCAACGACATCCTGCTCGGCAACATCGAGAAGGCAGGGTTGGACACCGGTGGCGTCAGCGTCATGCACGCCATGGCCATTCCGGCCCTCGGGATGTTCGCGGGGCTGCTCGTGGCCATCTTCATCTCCTACCGCAAGCCCCGTGACTACAGCCCCACCGCGACCATCGACGCCGACGCGCCCAGCCCGTCGCGCGTCTCGCGGTACAAGATCGTGGTGTCGCTGGTGGCCATCGTGGCGTGCTTCGTCATTCAGGCGTGGATGACCGCGATCGGCACGGAGGCCGACCCGTTGCTGGTGGGGGCGCTCGTGGGGCTGGCCCTGTTCATGACCACCGGCGTGGTCGGCTGGAGTGAGGCGGACCGGGTGTTCACGGGGGGCATGCGCATGATGGCCATGATCGGGCTCGTCATGATCACGGCCCAGGGGTTCGCTTCCGTGATGAACGCGACCGGCGACATCGAGACCCTCGTCGCGCAGGGCTCGGACATGTTCGGCAGCAATCGTTCGCTGGCCGCCATCGTGATGCTCGTCGTCGGACTGGTGGTGACCATGGGCATCGGCAGTTCCTTCTCGACGCTGCCCATCATCACGGCCATCTACGTGCCGCTGTGCATCACGCTGGGGTTCTCCCCCCTGGCCACGGTCGCCATCATCGGTACTGCCGGTGCACTGGGCGACGCCGGGTCACCGGCGTCCGACTCCACACTGGGCCCCACCGCCGGGCTGAACGCCGACGGTCAGCACGACCACATCCGTGGAAGTGTGATCCCCACGTTCCTGCACTTCAACCTGCCGTTGCTGGCCGCCGGATGGGTGGCTGCCCAGGTGCTCTGAGCAAGTGGGGTCAGTGGGGAACACGCAACTGCAGGGCCGCGGGCAACACCTGGAACAACAGGTGGGTGGTCTCGCCGATGACGTCGCCGTCGAGTTCGTAGAGTTCGTTCTCGCCCAGTTCGATGCTCACGCGTTCTCCGGTGCGGCGGTCCATGGTGGACGGTTCCCTGCTCTGCGCCAGGATGGCGGAGACCATCTGCGTCAGCTCCACCTGATTTCTGGGGGAGGCGATGAGCACGTCGAGGACACCGTCGCCGGCCGACGCGTCCGGCATGAGCGTCAGACCGGCCTGGAGGTCGCTCACGTTGCCCACCATCACGAGCGACGCGTCGCGCACCAGCGGCTCGTCGTCGTCCACCGTGACGGTGGCCCGGAAGGGGCGGGCCTTGACGTGGCTGAGGCCGGCAATGACGTAGGCGGCCACGCCGATCTGATTCTTCAGTTCCTCGTTGGTGTCGTTGAGCACCGCCGCGTCGGCGCCGACGCCGCACATCACGGCGGCGTGGTCCACATCCCGCCCCGGCACGGTCACCTCCAGGATGTCGATGGCTCGTGTGCGGCCCCGCAGCGCGACGTCGAGTGCCCTCTCCGCGTCGAAGGGGATCTTCATGTTGCCGGCCAGCAGATTGCCGGTGCCTGAGGGGACGATGGCGACGGTGGCGCCGGTGTTGGCCAGTGCCCCGCAGACCACCCGCACGGTCCCGTCGCCCCCAGCCACCATCACCAGGTCCACGCCGGCGTCCAGCGCCTGGTGGGCCATTCCCCTGCCGGGGTCGTCAATGCTGGTCGACAGCCACAGCGGCGGCTCCCAGCCGTCCTCGGCGAGACGACGCTCGATGAGCCCCTTGAACACGGTCTGGTCCAGCACCTTGGTGGGGTTGTAGATGATGGCGGCCCGGCCACCGCCGGCTTCGGCAGTCGGGCCGAGCCGCACGGTGTTGACGCCGCACACCAGGTTGGAGGCGTTGGCCACCAGTGCGCCCAGCAGGATCCCACCCACCACGTCCGTGATGTGGTTGGCGCGCGTCAGCAGCAGGGTGACGGCGAGCAGCACCACCAGCAGCGCCCCCGCCACCTGCCACGCCCGGATGGTGCCGCGTCGGCGACGGGCCACGGTTGCCAGGGTGGAGAACATGATGGCAGCGATGGTGATGGCCACCATGTGCGGGGCCGGGTATCCGGGCCCCTGGTGGGAGATGAGGTGCAGCCACTCCGAGGGGGGACGGTCCCGCCCGATCAGTTCCTTCAGGAGCGTCGCGGATCCGAACCCCAGTCCGACGGACAGGACGAGCGCCGCGGAGACGGAGGTGAGCTGCCGGCGGCTGGCCCACCAGCTCGCCACGAGCAGGCAGGGGTAGATCACCGCTGGGAGCCCCACGAGTGCGATGGCGGCACCGATCTGGCCGGACCACTGCTGCGGTGTCGGGGACGGCACCTGCCACAGCTCATCGAGAGATGTGGGGAGGAACAGTGTCCACATCACGAAGGCGGCGGCGAAAACTACGGTGGCCACCACGTTGAACGTCGAGCGCTGCCAAGTGGTCATGGCCGAATTGTTCCACGGTGTGGATGGGCGGTGCGTCACCCCGCGGGTCAGGACCGGGTGGCTGGCCCGGGCTGGGCGCCGTGATCCTGAGTAGGCTGTGGGCCATGATTGATCCGAAGTGGCTGCGCACAGACCCCGACCGCATACGTCGTTCCCAGGCGGCCCGCGGGGAGTCGGTGGGCCTCGTGGATGAGCTCGTGACCGCGGACAGCGCCCGCCGCACCCATATTGCCGCCTTCGAGGGCCTGCGGGCCGAACAGAAGACGATCGGGAAGTCCGTGGCCAAGGCCAGTGGCGACGAGAAGGCCCACCTGCTGGCCCAGACCAAGCAACTCTCCGTTGATGTGAAGGCTGCCCAGGCTGCCGCCGACGAGGCCGACTCCCGCTTCAACGAGCTCATGCTGCAGGTGGGCAACCTGGTGCTCGACGGCGTCCCCGAAGGAGGGGAGGATGACGGCGTGGTACTGGAGACCATCGGTTCCCCCCGCGACTTCGCCGCCGAGGGATTCGAACCACGGGACCATCTGGAGTTGGGCGAGGCGCTCGGTGCCATCGACATGGAGCGTGGCGCCAAGATTTCCGGATCCCGTTTCTACGTCCTCACCGGGGTTGGTGCACTGCTGGAGTTGGCGCTGTTGAACCTCGCCATCACGAAGGCCACCGAGTGGGGCTTCACGCCCATGATCCCGCCGGCCCTGGTGAAGCCGTCAGCCATGGAGGGGACCGGGTTCCTGGGCCAGGCCGCCCAGGACGTGTACCACCTGCCCGCCGAGGACCTGTACCTCGTCGGCACCTCCGAGGTGGCGCTTGCTGCCTACCACTCCGGTGAGATCCTCGACGCCGAGACCCTGCCGCGGCAGTACGTGGCCTACAGCCCATGCTTCCGGAAGGAGGCGGGGTCCTACGGCAAGGACACCCGTGGCATCTTCCGGGTCCACTGGTTCGACAAGGTGGAGATGTTCGTCCACTGCCGCCCCGAGGATGCGGAGGCGTGGCACGAGAGGCTGCTGGGATTCGAGAAGGAGTTCCTCCAGGCGCTCGAGATCCCCTTCCAGGTCCTCGACGTCGCCGCCGGCGATCTGGGCCTGTCGGCCGCCCGCAAGTACGACTGCTACGCATGGCTGCCCACGCAGCAGCGGTACCGGGAGGTGACGTCCACCTCGAACTGCACGCAGTTCCAGGCACGCCGCCTGGGGATCCGTTACAGGGGCGACGCCGGGACCGAGCCCGTCGCCACCCTCAACGGCACGCTGTGCGCCATGACCCGCATCATCATCATGTTGCTGGAAAACCATCAGCAGGCCGACGGTTCCGTCTCGGTGCCAGAGGCGCTGCGCCCCTGGCTTGGCGGCCGCGAGACGTTGGTGCCGCTGGCATGACGCAGGACACGACGCAGGACAGGGACGCTCGCAACGGCGTCGAACCCACCGGGTTCACACCGAGGCTCGTGGCGCTGGACATCGACGGCACCCTCGTGGACGGCAACGGGGTGATGCCCGACGACGTACGGGAGGCCGTCGGCCGCATCGTCGCCGCCGGTGTGCCCGTTGTGCTGGCCACCGGGCGTGGATGGACATCCACCGACATCATTTTTGAACACCTTCAACTGCCCCCGGGGTGGGCCGTGACAGCCAACGGCGCCATGGTTGTCAGGTACCCGCCGCTCGAGGTGGTGTCGGAGGAGCGGTTCGACCCGGCCGACAGCATCGCCAAGGTCTCACAGGCCGCGCCCGAAGCGATCATTGGCGTCCAGGAGGGATTGAAGTGGCGCGTCTCGCGTCCCTTCCCCGACGGCGAACTGCACGGCGAGGTGGTGATTGAGTCGCTCGAGGAACTGGCCTCGCGCCCGGTGTCGCGCATCGTCATCAGGGACCCGGACAGTTCCGAGGCGGTGTTCAACCAGATGGCGCGGTCGCTGGGCCTGCACGAGGTGACCTACTTCATCGGGTGGTCCGCATGGCTGGACATTGCCCCCCGGGGCATTGACAAGGCGCACGGCCTGCAGCAGGTGGTGGATGCCCTGGGGCTGACAGCCGGGGACGTGCTCGCACTGGGTGACGGCGACAACGACATCGAGATGCTCCAGTGGGCAGGCCGGGGTGTCGCCATGGGCGGCACCGCCGAGGATGTGCGGGCAGCGGCGGACCACGTCACGGGCACTTTCGAGGACGGTGGCACCGCGGAGGAGATCGGCCGCTGGTTCTGACGTTCCCGACGACGAAGGGGCACCTGCAGGTCAGACCTGCGGGTGCCCCTGCGTGGTTCGTGGGGTGGGGGGTCAGGCGGCGACGCCGCGGCGCACACCCTTCTTGACATCCACAGCGGCGCGCATGATCTCGGCCGGGGACGGCTTGGCTGTGCGGGGAGCCGGGGCAAGCCCCTCGCTCTCGATGCGGCGAAGGTGGCGCTTCACCGTGGAGACGGAGCACCCGACTCGCGCCGCGATGGCGCTGAGGGGCTCGCTGGGGTTGGCCATCCGCAGGCGGTGGATCTCGTTGCGGTCGAACTGGCGGCCGGAGTTGACCCCTGCGTAGGAGTCGAAATCGTCCTCGGAGATCACCACGCCCAGGCGGGTGCGAATCTCCTGCCGCTGCCGCTTCGTGGTGCCGGCCACGAAACCGCTGACGTCAAACTTGGTGATGGCGTCAGTGAGGCACTGGGCCAGCAGGGGGCAGCTGGCGCACAGCTTGTCGGCCTGGGCCCGGAGCATGGACTGCTCACGTCGGTTGGTCTGCTTGCTGGCGGGTTGGGCGTCGTCGAGCAGCGGGTGCAGGAACACGTTGGTGTAGGTCATGCAAGGTGTCTGCGTCTCGTTGACCGTCATGTTTGTCCCCTTCACGAACTTCCCGGACCTCGTTGACCCGGGCGGCTATTAGTGTTGTTAACAAGAGTGTCGGAGTTCTGGCCCCCGCAACAGACCCTTTTGTGTGGGGTCCTACCCGTCTTCTCTGTGTACTGATCACCCATGCCGCTGAGCACGGGTACTCATTGACCCCTGCGCTATGTCGTGGGTGTACATAAACTTCAGTGAAGCCGCTGGTCACAGCCGTTTACGGTGGGACAAAAGTGACATGTTCAACGCATTCCCGCCACACCCCCAGGGGTGAATGCCTCACCCCCTTGGTGGGTGGCGCTAACGTTGGGGTCCGACCACTTCGATGAGTGAACGCGAAAGGCAAACAATGGAATATCGCAAGCTGGGGAATTCCGGTTTCAAGGTGAGCGCCATCACCTACGGCAACTGGCTCACGCATGCCTCGCAGGTGGAGAACGAGAGGGCGAACGCGTGTGTGAAGGCGGCCCTGGATGCAGGCATCACCACCTTCGACACTGCCGACGCCTACGCCAACACGGCCGCGGAGGTGGTCCTCGGGGACGCCCTGAAGGGTTCCCGCCGCGAGTCGCTCGAGATCTTCACGAAGGTGTACTTCCCCACGGGGAAGCTGGGCCCCAACGACACCGGGCTGTCCCGCAAACACATCATGGACAGCATCCACGGATCCCTGCAGCGTCTCCAGACCGACTACGTCGACCTGTACCAGGCGCACCGCTACGACGTCGAAACCCCGCTCGAGGAGACGATGCAGGCGTTCGCCGACATCGTTCGCCAGGGCAAGGCGCTCTACATCGGTGTCAGCGAATGGAACGCCGAGCAGCTTCGGGCGGGTCACGCCCTGGCGAGCGAACTCGGTTTCCAGTTGGTGAGCAACCAACCCCAGTACTCGGCCCTGTGGAGGGTCATCGAGGGCGAAGTGGTGCCGGCCTCACGTGAGCTGGGCATGACCCAGGTGGTGTGGTCGCCCATGGCGCAGGGGGTGCTGAGCGGCAAGTACAAGCCGGGCCAGCCCGTGCCGGAAGGCAGCCGTGCCACGGACGAGAAGGGTGGTCAGAAGATGATCGAGCGCTGGATGCGCGACGACGTCCTGACCGCGGTGCAGAAGTTGCAGCCCATCGCCGAGGGCCTCGGCATCACCATGGCGCAGCTGGCCATCGCGTGGGTGCTGCAGAATGACAACGTGGCCACGGCCATCATCGGGGCGTCCAGGCCGGAACAGATTGCTCCGAGCGCGGAGATCGCCGGGCTCACGCTGGAGGCGGACGTGATGCAGGCCATTGACGTCGCGCTGGGTGGGGTCGTGGAGAGTGACGCGTCCCTCACGGAGTCGCCGAAGGCACGCCTGACCTGACGCCTGTGCCCGGACGGGCCCCGGCCGCTGACACGTGTGCGGCCGGGGCCAGCCGGTCGGTGGGGGCTCAGGCCCTGCCGATGGCGGTCTCCGCACCGGGGCGACGGCCCAGCTCGGAATCCAGGCGAAGCAGACCGTTTCCGTCCTCGCCGATCATCCTGATCCGGCCGATGATGGCGGAGACGGTGGACTCCTCCTCCAACTGCTCGTCGACGAACCAGTTGAGCAGCGGCAGGGAGTCAATGTCCCCGGTTCGCTGCGCGAGGCGGTAGATCTCGCGGATCGACTCCGACACCTTCTTCTCGTGGGCCAGGGAGGCCTCGAAGGCGGTCAGCACCGACGTGGCGTGCTGCCCCGACGGCGTCAGCGGCTGGATCAGGGGGGTGGCCCCGCGATCCAGCATGTGCACCACGAACTTCTCGGCGTGGACCTGTTCCTCCTCCGCCTGGGCTTTGAACCAGCCTGCGATACCGGGCAGGTCGATGGCATCCATGTCGATGGCCAGCTGCCGGTAGACGATGGCGGCCTCGAATTCCATGGTCACCTGGTTGTTGAAGGCCTGTGCAAGTTCATCCGTGAGGGTCATGCCTCCAACCTACTCGGGAGCCTCCCTCCGCCCCGCAATGCTGGCAGCGCGGACTGCGGGGTTCGCACAACGGGGCGTGTCCGTGGAACTCATGCGGGCCGTCAAACGACCCGGACCAGGCCGTGGCGGACCGGACCACGATGGCCATGCTGGACATGCACACGCTCGTCGTCGCCGACCTCCGTTGATGCCCGGGGCGTCCCTGGCACCCTGGCCGCGTGCCGGGAACCGGCGTCGCTCAGCCCAGCAGGCGCCCGACGAGCGCCATGAGCCCGGAGGCAACGTCGCCGCTGTCGACCCGCAGCACCTCCTGGCTGGCGGGGGAGAGCCGGTGCAGTGTGTCGTCGCTGAGATACCAGACGGCCTCCTCGCTGCGCCCCGTTGTCGCGTGCACCCCGTAGGCGAAGACACTTGCCCCAGCGGACTCCGCCGTGGCCAACGCATCCGTGATGAAGACGGGGACAACGGACGTGCCCGGCGCGTCGGCCCGGAAGACCTCCAGCGGGGGCAGGACGCGTCGCAAAAGCGTCCAGAGGTGGACGTGTGGGGCGGTGGCCACCTCCGCCTGCGGATGCACGAGGTCGATGCGGCTGACGGGGCCACCCTCGGCGACCGTGGCGCGCAGTGTGACGGCAACGTCCAGTCCCAGGTCCGGGCACAGGTAGAGGTTCGTGAGGAATGCCACCTCACCCATGCGGGCGACGAGCGTCATGGCCGCCTCGGCGCGATCCTGGGCGTCGAGTGCACGCTGCCAGTCAGGGACCACCGTCAGGTCGGCGTCGATGATCCCCGCGGCCCGCCACTCTGCAAGCAGTTCCTCGGGGGCGCCCTCGGGACAGCGGTGGGCGAGCTGCTCCACGGCGGCCTGCCAGGCGGGGGTGGCGAGGCGCCCGACCTGCAGCCCACTTCCGGTTCCCGTCATGGGGTGGTGGGTCATGAGCGCTGGAGTCCTTCCCGGACGGCGAGGCGGTCGAAACTGATGGCGGCTCCGAGGTCGTCGTCCACCTCGTCGACAGTGTGGCGCATCCCGTCGCCGTCGTAGCAGTACAGGTAGAGCTGGCCACGCAGCGCCGACGATGCCAGCACGACAGCGCACCGTGAGAGGGCCGCGCGAAGGAGTCGGGCTCTCGAGGCGGGGTCGGTGCTGGTGGTGTGGAGGGTGACGACGCACTGGGCGCCGCTGATGGGCCCGCTGCGACGACAGGTGGCCTCGACGCTCTCGCATCCCTCGAGCGTCGTCAGGGTGTCGCGGAGCGCCGCAGCCATGTCGGCGAGACTTTGCCTACTCACGCCCCACCTCCACCTGGTACGTGGAGATGGTGCCGCCGACGGTGGGGTAGAACCGGTCGATGTGGGTGGTGAAGTCGTGCACGGGGGCCTCATCCTTCGTCCAGTCGGATCCGCCGGGTCTCATGATGTCGCGGATCTTGTTCTCATAGGTGTCCTGGCCGTGCCAGTCGTGAAGTCCGAGTTCACCCGGCCCGTTGTCCAGGGACACGTCGGAGACCCCTGGGCGCTCGTACGAGCCGCCGAAACCCCCCAGGTCGGATTTCGGCACGGGGTCGTACTGGTTGGAGAAGTTGACCACGGGGATGTCCCGGGGGATGGGGACGGTCTGGATGGGGGACCCGGCAGTCATGATGCCGCCGATGTCGTAGCGGGAGGAGAAGTCGGGATCGGCCGCGATGTTGGCGGCAATGATGCCGCCCTGCGAGTGGCCCGTGAGGATGATCTGGGGGCGCCCGCCGCCGGGATGTTCTGCCGTCACCTTGTCGATGGCAGCCCGAATGGCCTCAGTCGACGATGTGGTGCCGTAGCCGACCCCCTTGAGGTTGGCCGCCCAGTCCGTGCCCCCCTGCTGCCCGGTCCAGCCGCCCCACGTGTCGATGGATTCGGTGGTGCCGGGGATGGCCACGATGTAGCGCGGCGGCTGCCCGGGATTGTCGACCCGGGTGATCTGGACACTCGGGCGGTCGCGGCCCTCGTTGCGTGTCGAGTACACCGTGGACATGTCGCGCATCAGATCCGACGGGTTGTGCAGGCGCCGGTTGTCCAGGCCCGACCTGTGCTGCGGGTCGCCCACGAACGGCCGCCCGTCGTCGAAGAACTTCTGGTCCTCTCCGGTGACGAGGTTGGCGATGGCGCCCGCACCGAGGCCGGTCAGGTAGCCGCCGACCGCCAACACCTCGGCAAGCTCGGGGATCTCGCCCCGCTGCAGGAGATCGTCCACCCATCTCGGACGTTCCCCCGACGCGTCGAGGAACCGGTCGACCCCGGCCGTGAAGGCGGACAGGTGTTCGCCGACGGTGTCCCGCGCAACATCGGCGAGGTCGCCCAGGTCCTCCCACCGGCCCCGGCCCCAGTCCAGCCCGTCGTCGACGCGGTCGCCCAGGAACTGCGCCCCTGAGAGGACGCCGTCGGCCATGGAGGTTCCCCCTTCGCTGATCCGGCCGCCCACGGCCATGACGGCGAGTCGGCCGGCCAACCGGGCGTCGAGCGTCGTGAGCCGGAAGACGATGGCCTGCACGGAACCCCAGATGCGGATCCGGGTCCAGGGCCTGCGGGGATCCAGCATCCTCCAACCGCCGGCGAGGTCCTCCACGTGGCCGCCGTCGGAAATCCGGAAACCCTGTGACAGGGCGTTGTTGGCGGTGGCGTCCATGTCGCCGCGCAGGGGCTCAAGGTCCGATGCCGCGTCGGCGTACGCCGTCGACGCGTCCGCCAGCAGGGAGGACAGGTGGGCGCCCTGGGCGGCGAGTGCGCTGCGCCGCGCCGCCGCAGCGGTCGCGGCGACGCCCTCCCAGGTGCCGGTGGGCGTGTTGCTGAACCGCTGTATCGCGGAGGCCAGCGCGTCGGCCTGGCCGCGCTGTGCCTCCGCGGAGGCATGGAGCGCTGCCGCGTCCCACCGGAGACCGTCACCCCAACCAGCCACGGCTCAGCCCCCGAAGAACTGGGTGATGGCGGCCGCGGCCTTGTCCTCCTGCTGCCGGTAGCCGTCGACGGTGGCATGCGTGGAAGACCCGTACGCCTCCAGCCCGCTGGCCAGCGTGCCAGCCGCCGACGCGAACCTGCCATGGAGAGCCACGGCTGCGACGCCTGACATCGAACCCGGCATGGCGGTGGCGGCCGCGTCGAGGCGCACAGCGTGCAGGGTGTAGGCGGCATCGGCGCCGACGGCCGCAACGTCGCGCCCGTGGTGCTCCAGCCGTCCGATCTGCACGGTGTAGTCCATGGCCAGACCCTAGGGCGGACGCGGGTCAGGCCGCGAGCAGCGCCGAACACGAGCAGTGGGTCCCGGCTGGTCCCTGCGGGAGCTGTGAGCAGGGACTCGCCCATTGGCGGCGCCCGGCCAGCCCTCGCCACGGCAGCGGGCGCGCATGGATAGGGTGATTGGACGTAGTCCACGAAGGAGAGCCGCATGAAGCAGGTCATGGTCGTTTATGGCACACGTCCCGAAGCGGTGAAGATGGCGCCGTTGATCCGTGCGCTGGAGGCGTCGTCGGTGCTGAACCCGATCGTGGTGAGTACTGGTCAGCACAGGGAGATGATGGATCAGGTCAACCAGTGGTTCGGGATCACGCCGGATCTGGATCTGAAGGTGTTCCATCCGGGTGCCACGTTGACGGAGTTGGCGGCACGGATCCTGCAGGAGTTGCCGAAGGTGTTGACGGAGCGTCGCCCGGATGCGGTGGTGGTGCAGGGGGACACGACGACGGTGGCCATTGCTGCGATCGCGTGTTTTTATCACAACATTCCGGTGGTGCACCTGGAGGCGGGGTTGCGCTCGGGTGATATTCATTCGCCGTTCCCGGAGGAGGCGAACCGGAAGCTCGCGGGTCAGGTGACGGCGTTGCATCTGGCGCCGACGACGTTGTCGCGGGACAACTTGTTGCGTGAGGGTATTGATCCGGCGATCGTCAGTGTGGTGGGCAACACGGTGATTGATGCGTTGCACTGGACTGCTGAGCAGGTGGTCACGTTCACGGATCCCCGGATCGCCGCACTGGCGGGGGAGGAGCGTCGGATCGTGTTGTTGACGACGCATCGCCGTGAGAATTTGGGGGAGCCGATGCGCCGGATTGGTCGGGCGGTGGCGCAGCTTGCTGCGGCGCGTCCGGACACGGTGTTTGTGTTCCCGGCGCACAAGAATCCGAAGGTGCGCGAGGAGATCCTGCCGTTGTTCGCGGATCACGACAATATTTTGGTGTGTGAGCCCCTGGATTATGCGGAGTTCGTGCACGTGCAGAAGTTGGCGTACCTGATCCTGACGGATTCGGGTGGTGTCCAGGAGGAGGCGCCGAGTCTGGGGAAGCCGGTGTTGGTGTTGCGGGACAACACGGAGCGCCCGGAGGCTGTGGATGCGGGGACGGTGAAGCTGATCGGTACGACGACGGAGCGGATCGTGGCGGAGGTGGATGTGTTGCTGGATGATCCTGCTGTGTACAAGGCGATGTCGACCGCGGTGAATCCGTATGGTGATGGCCTTGCCGGTGAGCGCAGTGCCGCGGCGATCGCGGAACTCCTCAACGTTGGCAAACGGATGCCGGAGTTCGACGTCCAGGGGAACTGATCGCTCCACGTTCCAGAGGGCTGGGACGTGTGGCTCAGATGCGGTGGTACGGGGCGAGGAGTTCACGGACCGTGCGGAATGACGTCCAGTCGCGCTCCGTGTACCACCGGATGCCACACTCGCCAAGCCTCCTGTACAGACCACCCAGGAGGGGCTGGGGGAAGTGCTCGTACAGCGTCGGGTTGGCCCGCTCCATGAACGCCATGTCGAGTCCCTTGGCTGCCTCCGTCACCGACGGGGGCATGTCACTCACAAGGCGAAGTCCGGCCACATCCCCGCGCCGGGAGACGACGTAGAGGGACAGGAGGTCCAGGGCGAAGTTCTGGCCGAAGCGGAAGTGGGGTTCGGCAGGGGGCGCGATGTCATCGAAGTCCACGGTGATGTTCAGCGTGTCCGCCACCAACCGGGTCAGTACCGCTTTGCGATACAGCTTCTCCTCACCGGGGCTTGCCAGGGATGACAGGGACGGGGCAACGAGCTCCGGGTTGGTCTGCAGCAACACGATCAGTGTGCCCACTTCTGTGAGCCCGAGAACGTACGGGGCGTTGGTGTAGCCGGCAGCGCGGAAAGGTGGGAACGTGCCCGCGGCCGCAGCAGCCGGCTTGACCCGCATGTTGTCCACCCCGGCTTCCAGAATCCCCCCGAAGGTGTGGTACTCGCAATGGTGGAAGTCGGAGGCCAGGATGGCTCCGATGCCCATGAACGACCAGGAGTTCCTCCGCAGCGGGCTCGACAGAAGGTTGCTCGAAACGCGCAGGGTGTCGAAGCGGTCGAAGAAGTCCCGCTCCCGGGAGAACCGCCCTCCGAAATCCATCGACACCAGCTTGGTGTCCGAGGGCATCAGTGCGCGAGCGGCCAGTGAGTCGAATCCTCCGCTGAAGCTCAGCAGGTTGCCGCGTCGCGCGCCGCTTGGATCCGAGGATTGTGTGGGGGTGGCACTGACCTCTGCCTGAGTCAGTTGTGTGATGGGTGTGATGACGCCTTGCGACACCGGAAAGTTGAAGTGGACCTTGTCGAATGCCCGGCCGCACAGCGTGGACAGCGCGACAGCCATGGATGTTGACGTGATCCCCACGTCATGGCTCGTTTCGAACCAGAGGTCGTGCACGGTTCCTGCTTCCCGTGCTTGCACGTCAACGCGCCGGGGTCCGATCTCGAGTTCGTGGAAGGTGATTTCCGCGGCGCGGCGCGTCGTGATGTCAGTGATGTCCGGTACTCCATCGAAGGATCGTTGACTTGGGGAGCAGGGCTTCCTGCGCCAGTTCGGGAAACTCTGACAACCACAGCTCGATCACGTGCTTCTCGTCGCTGCGGATGGTGTCGTCGAGGTACACGAAGGCACCATCGGCCAGCATGGGTGCCAGTTGGGGAAGCGCCGGGTACCTGTTGTTCTCCGTGTTGCCTGCCGGGGGGCCGTCCACGAGGAGCATGTCGATCCTGGCCTCCGAGCCAAGCGCAGACGTGTCGTACCAGTTGAACGTCCTGCCCCGTATGTCGACGGGGACCAGTGGGGCTATGTGGACCGTGGCGAACTCAGTGAGGCCGTAGGCCTCCAGAAGTGCCCTGGTCTTCGACCCGTACTCCTCCAGATGGTCCAGGGAGTGGATGTGACCTCCGGTGCCGCGGCTCCGCAGCGCGTACGCCAACCAGATGGTGGATGCCCCGGATCCCAGTTCGACGATGGTGCGCGGACCGTCCTCGGCCAGTGCCTTGTGCACCAGTGAGTCGACCGTTGAGCTGGAGATGGCCCAGCCGCCCAGTTGTGGGAGGGCGACGTGGTCAGGCACCAGGAGGCGGCGCAGCGTGCTGTACTCCCCGGCGTCCGAGGGAAGGTGTTCGAGCTGGGTTCGCAGCTGCTGAAACTGTCCTTGAACCCATGCGTGGCGGGTGGTGACCGCTTTCTCGTGCGCCAGCAGCTCCGCCGAGCCGGACGTGGCCGTCGACGTGATGCGCTGCCGAAGCGTGCTCAGCTCGGCCAGCAGGAAACTCTCACTCGCCGCGATGGAAGCCTGCGTGTCGCCCAACGCGAGCAGGATTGTTTCGTCGGCCCCCCTCGCCGAGGCGGAAACATCCTTCACTGCCTTCTCCAGTAGCACCAGTTGCTCGCTGCGCGACACCAGCGTCCGGAGGGCAGCAGCAGTCGCGCGCTGTCCCGTCGAGGTCAGGCGCATCCGGAGGTGGCCCGTGAGCAGTGCCCCGAGGATGCCCAGCGACAGGGCGAAGACCTGAAAGGGGACTCCGTCCGGAACCACGGCCAACACCGCTGCCGCTAGAAGGAGCAGGGCTGAGCCGGCAAGCGCCAGACGGTAGAGAAGCTTGGTCCTGTTCAACGTATCCCCCCGGGAACGAGTTGGTTGAGAAGAGCCACCGCTGCCGGCACGTCCCCGAGCCGGGTGATGTGGTGCACGGGTGACCGGGAGAGCATGCTGCCGGGTTCCGCCATTGCCCAGATGGGGCTCCCGCTGCCAAGGTAATCGCTGAGCTTGGAGGGCAGGTAGGGATTGACCCTCTTGCCCACGGACCGCGTTTCCGCATCGTTGAGGAACAGCAGATCGAACTCCCGTGTAGCCCTGAGGAAGTCAAGGTAGGGCAGCGAGTTGTAGACGATGATGGAGGAGCGCCGCGGATTCCTGGCGATTTCCTCCGCCAGTTGGGGCGTTGACGCCGTGAAGAGATGAAGTTTGATGCGGGCGGCCTTCTCGGCGGGGAGTTCAGCCAGAGCCTTGAAGACGTCGCCCATGCCACGCGTGGGGTAGAACGAACCGAAGTACCCGATGTGGAAGACGCCGGGTGTGAGTGTGGTCGGTCCGCGCCCGAGGTCGTACCAGGCCTCGGGGAGGGTCGGCTGCGGGGACACCACGGCCCTGTCAAGGATCCGTTCCCGGAGCGTGCGGTCGGTCACACGCTCCAGCATGGCAGTCATCTGGTGAGGATTCGTGAACATGATCTGATCCGCCAACCCGTACGCCACTGTTTCGGCCCAGACGAAAAGGGAGTCGGTCCCCGGAGGCTCCACGCCCACAGCACGCAGTGCATCCTCAAGTTCGGCGAGGAGGGGGGAGGGGGTGACGACGCCCGGCCTGAAGTTGCCCTTGACGTCGGTGCTGAGGGGGTCGGAAAATTCGGCCGCCCAGTGCACCTCAGCGCCGCGACGTGCCTTGATGAGTGCCCCCAGGTAGTGGGAGGCGGGCCACATGGCGCGGCTGTGAACTTCCCGCTGGCGGCCATGCACCACCTCGAGCTCCTCGAGCGCGGTCCACCCGCGCTCCATGAAGTCCTCCATACCCGACCATTGCGACCAGACGGCCGGCCCATCCACCATGGTGTGCTCGGCGACGGCGTCGCGTGCGAGCCGCGCCAACGTGCGGTCCGTGGAACGAACGCTGGACATGTCGGCGGAGATGACGTTCCACTTCTTCCCGGACACCACGGCTCGCTTCAGTGCGACGACGGAAGACGGGTCGGAGAAGGGGGCGAAGTTGTACGAGACGATCAACCGCTGGCTTCGCAACCGCAGCACGTACCACGGAAAATTGTGCAGATCCCTTTCCTTGATCGCCGCCACCACCGTTTCCTGTTGCTCCGGATGGGCATCCAGGTAACGGGAGATGAAACTGGCCTGGGAGATGACGAAGGATGCGATGAGGTCCTTCAGGGGCCCGCCCCGCTCGATCTGCTGTTCGAGCACCTCGATCACATCGAGTCGTTGACGGACCTTGAAGTCGAATGTCATGCCTTGGCGGCCCACGGAACCCGCCCGGACCAGGCGGCGATACATGGCACCCTCGTGCGCCGGAGTGGTGTCGAAGCTCAACCCTTCGGCATCTGCCATGTCGGCGAACAGAGCGACGTCCTCGCCGCTGTCGAGTTGCTCGTTGAAGGGGTGTCGGTGCACCACCTCGGCCGGGATCAGTTTCAGTGTCGCCAGCGTCAGCACCCGGCGGAGGTCTCGAGCGTCGACGACCCCGCGGTGCTCCTGTATCTGTTCGTGGATCTCCGAGGGCTTTTCGTTGCCGAACTCGTCGATGTCCACGATGCCTGCGACCGGCACGATGGTCCGCGAGGTGGCGGACGCCAGCAGTGCTTCCAGGTACTGCGGGGACAAGGTGTCGTCCACATCGTGGAAGACGATCCAGGAACCCCTGGCCTGCTGCGATCCACGGTTGCGCGCCGGGCTGGCCCCGACGGAACTCTTGAGGATCTGGTGGTGAAGACCACTGGCCGACAGCAATTCCTCTGCCAGTGCCATTCCACCGTCGTCGGTTCCGTTGAAGACGAAGATGGTCTCGAACAGGTCGGGATCCAGTGTCTGCGCGGTGAAAGTGGCGATGCAGGCAGGCAGGAAATCGATGCTGCGGAAGCATGGAACAACCACCGAGACGACCACCTGGGAGGGCGAGTCAGTCTCAGGCATCGTGTCGTTGCCGATCAGCGCCAGAGCCCCTTGCTGTCCACGACCTGCTTCTCCGCGACGCGATGCGCGGGGATGGCCTTGAATGCGTCGTGGTCCACCAGGACAACGACGACGTCCGCCGCGTCAATCGCCTCATCGGTGGGGGTGAGACGCACGTTGGACAGCCCCGCCAGTTTCGCCGGCAGTTCCTCGACGTGCGGCTCCACGGCAAGGACGCGCGACTGCGGATGCGCCTCGGCGTAGTCGTGGACGATCTGGAGTGCCGGGGACTCGCGCAGGTCATCGATGTTGGGCTTGAATGCCAGACCCAGCATGGCGACCGTTGGTTCGTTCGTGCCCTCGCTGGCGGCCCGTATGCGCTCCATGAGGTAGCGGGGCTTGCTGTCGTTGACCTCGCGTGCCGTCCGGATGAGGCGGGCCTCATCGGGGGCGGCCGCGACGATGAACCACGGGTCGACGGCGATGCAGTGGCCGCCCACGCCGGGGCCGGGCTGCAGGATGTTGACCCGGGGGTGGTGGTTGGCGAGCTCGATGAGCTCCCACACGTCGATGCCGAGCTTGTCGGAAATGATGGACAGCTCGTTGGCGAACGCGATGTTGACGTCGCGGAAGCTGTTCTCCACCAGCTTCGCCATCTCCGCGGTGGTGGCATCGGTCAGGAGGATCTCACCCTCGCAGAACACCCGGTAGAGCTCACGGGCCTCTTCGGCCGCCTCGGGGGTGATTCCGCCGACAATGCGGTCGTTCTCGACGAGTTCCACCATGACACGGCCGGGCAGGACCCGCTCAGGGCAGTGGGCGAACTTGATCCCGGCGTGGGCCAGGTCCGGCCGCTCCTGTGCCACCACGTCCGCCATGTGCTGCGTGGCGCCGGGTGGGGACGTGGACTCCAGGATGAGGAGCTCGCCGCCAGTGAGGTGGCGGGACACGGCACGGGTGGCGGCCTCGATGTAGCTGAGGTCGGCACTGTGGTCATCGTGGAAGGGCGTTGGCACCGCGATGATGTAGGTGGACGCCGGGACGGGCTCGGTGGAGGCTGTGAGCGTGCCGTTGGAGACGGCGCGCTCCACGAAGCCGCCAAGGTCGGGTTCGACGAACGGCACCTTCCCCGAGTTGACCGCAGCCACTGTTCTGGGGCTGACGTCGACACCGTGGACCTGCTTGCCCTTGTGGGCGAAGATTGCGGCTGTCGGGAGGCCGATGTAGCCGAGGCCCACCACGCACACGTCTGGTTTTGTCACTCCGTGATCTCCTGATCGCCTCAATTGACAACAATCCGTCGCCGACCCGGGGGACGGCTTCTCGATGTCACACTAGCGCACGCCCCCCGGCTCCCCGTGTGGGACGAGCACCACTGATAGCGTCGACGGTGACGTCATCATCGGCCAGCGGAGACCCATGTCAGCAATCGAGAAAAGGTGTGGCCTCCAGTGTGCAGCCACCCTCGGAACGGACGCCCCGTCGTTCGACGGCGCGGACGTGCTCATGGACGCGTGGCACAGCCGGGGTGTGGGCGCAAAGCTCCCCCTGGGAGGCGGGCGTCTGCACGCATCACTGCCTGCGTGGGAATCCCTCGAGGAGATGGCGGCGATCGTGGCCATCATTGATACGCGCCCGGAGGTGTGGCTCGCGGCCACCCACAAGGCCATGGCCCTCGGCAACGGTGGGATTGACCGCGCTGTGTTCATCGTGACCACACAGGACCATGCCACCGTGATCGAGGCGATTGCCGGGTCAACGTTGCCACAGGACCTGGAGGTCCATGTTGTTGCGTCACTGAAGCGACTGTCAGTGACAGGTCTGCGGGTGCAGGGCGGGGAAGGGAGTAGCCTCCAGCCGCTTCTGGTGGGGCTACGGGCGGGGCGGGAGCCGCTGTGGCAGGAGCAGGAGGAGAGGCTACTCGCAGCAGGTGCGCACGCTCTTGAGCAGGCACGGGAGTCCGTGGGTGAACGCGAAGAGCAGTTGGCTGCCCACGCCACAGCCCTGGAGGGGGAGTTGGCGGCGCTGCAGAAACGCTACGCCAACCTCTCGAACTCCACCCTTGGTCGGGTCACGACGAAGTACTGGGCCCTGCGGAAACGCCTGCGGTCGTGAACCCCGTGACGCTGCCGCCCGTGGCGCTCTCCGTCATCATCCCCACCTACAGGGGGGCCGAGAGGATCGAGGGTGCACTCTCGTCCCTCGCCTCGCAGACGCTGGATGCCACGATGTTCGAGGTGGTCGTGATCGTCAACGGGCCACGGGAAGGCTATGTCGAAGCGCTGGAAGGCATGGCCGAGAGACACCCGGGGCTGCGACTGCGCGTCGAGTTCTCTGACCGCACCGGTGCCAGCCACGCGCGCAACATCGGTCTGGCCATCAGCAGCGGACGGTACGTGACCTTCGTCGACGACGACGACTGGCTGCAGCCGCGCTTCCTGGAACTCGGACTTGCTGCTGCAGGCGTCGACCGCGTCGTCGTCCTCCCCCTGATCGACCAACTGATGGACACCGACGAGCTCCGGCCCAGCCCCTACGGCACCCAGACCCGGGCGGCAGACGCCCAGGTGGTCCCACTGGCCACACAGCACTGGATACTGATGTTCAATGCCTGCAAGATCCTGCCGCGTGACGTCGCGGTGCAGATTCGCTATGACGAGGATCTGCGCAGCGGTGAGGACCTGGTCTACTTCTCCCACCTACTGGCCCATGAGCTGTTGGTTGCCTTCACCTACGGGGACGACGCCCACTACGTGCGTCGCGTGCGCGCCGGATCCATCTCCCGCCAGAACACCTCCTTTGATTTCCTGGTGACCCAACGGTTGGCGTGCATCCAGCGGCTTGACGGCCTCGACCTGCCCGTCGGAAGCGTCGCGGATGACAGCCGGATGTTGATGATCCGGTCCCAGGCCAACTCACTCGTCCGCTGGCTGGATGGGAACCCCGAAGGCCGCGCCCGTGTGATGGCCGCGGTGAACCGGGCCAACATCCAACGTTTCCCCCGAGGTCTCTTCAACAAGGGGCAGGCCGAGGAGCTGGCTTTTCTGCCCACCTTCGGGTTGCAGACGGACGCCGACGCTGCGGGGGAACTGGAAACGCTGGTGGCTCGGGGTGCGGTGGTGGATGTCATCTCCGCGGTCCCGCCGGGCCCCCATCCGCAGAATCCTCACGCTCTGGTTCTCGTGGCCGATGTCCTGGACACCCACACCGGGTTGGCGGTCCCGTGGGGCGAGGACGTCTCGGAGTGTGTCACCGCTTTTGCGCTGTCCGCGGCCCGCACGGCCGCACGACGACATGGGCGCAAGCCCTACAGATCGCTGTACTCGCGCGCTCCGTGGGCAAGTTCCCACGCAGCCGGCGCCCTGTTCAAGCTGGACCACTGGCCCATCGTGTGGACGGCGGAGTTCTCCCATTCCCTGCGGACAACCCCCGAGGGTGCAAAACGGCCGTCACCGATCGTGTGGGACGACGTGACTGCCACATTTCGGGCTGCCATTGACGCGAGGGGTTTTGAGGCGCTGCGCATCCCCACCACGTTCGCGCTCATTGAGGCGGTCACCGTGATCGTGGCTGATGAAGTGGTGTTCCCCACCCCCCATATCCGCGACGAGATGCTGGCAGCCTGGGGTGACAGTGGGCTCACGGAGCTGGTGATGGCCAAGTCGACGGCCCGAACGCCTCGCTGGCAGGGTTATCCTTCCCCTGCTCCATGATGAACTCCGCCATGGCCTCGATCGTGGTGTGCAGGGGTTCGTCCCCCACAAGGGCGGCATCATCGGGTGGTGGGAAAAGCAGGGCAGTGGCGCCGGAGGCCTCCACCTGCGCGAGCACCGACGCGGGGGCGACGACGTCTGGGGGGAACATCACCCAGCCGATACTGCGAAGCCAGTTGGCGGTGTCCCGGCGGGGTGGCTCGAACACCACGTGGTCCAACAGTCCCGGAGTGGAGCCGATCCTGTCGAAGAACGTGAGGTAGAGCTCACGCTCCTCCCACTGCCGCCACACCGGGGGGCAGTCCCACGGCTGTGGCCCCATGATGTGGAGTCTGAACCCCGGATCCTGCACGATCAACGCCTCCAGAAGGTCCAGCGCCAGGTCCGGGCGGGTGGCGTACGGCACGAAGCCCATCATGGCGATCGCGTGCCCGGAGCCGGGATGCTTGGGGCGGTCGAAATCGGGCACGTCCACGCCAAGCGGGGCAGGCGCCGAACCCTGGGTGGCACGCTCCGCGTCCACGACCCCAGTCGCGAGCGGGTCCACGTCGGGGCCCGACTCACTGCGGCGGAAGTATGCCTCCAGACGTTGCGCCGTGACGCTGCTCGCGTAGGGACGGACGGCCTCCTGCGCCGCCACACGCGTCGCCGGCAGGAGTGGGCGGCAGCGCGACACCACCTGGATCACGGACTCGATTGTCTCGTCGACGAAGAGCGGGTAGTCCTTCCCGAAGAGCGCCTCGTGGGCGGGCGTGCGGTTCAGGATGGGAGGTGTTCCCGAGGCGGCGTACTCCAGCATCTTCGTGGAGATCTCCAGGCTCGAATCGAGGTCCGATGATCGCCAGCTCAGGCCCAGATCCTTCTCTGCGATGACACGGAGGGCCTCCTCCCGTGGAACCCCTCCGGCCCAGGTCACCCGCGGCGGTGGTGCCTCCAGGGCGCTCTGCATACTGGAGATCCAGAGAGGCTCCGGTGAGTACACCTTGTCGCCGAGGATGGTCAGCGTCGCCGGACACCCGACGGCTGCCAGTCGTGCCGGGAGCTCCATGCTCTGCAGGGTCTTCCAGTCGGGATGCAGTTTCCCGGAATAGACCAGCTGCAGCGGTCGGTCGCCCATCGACTCCTCCAGGGGGACGAAGAACTCGTCGGGGATCGTCGGTGTCATGAGGAGGCACTTCCCGGCAGCCTCGGGAACGATCGCCTCGAGGTAGGCCCGCGTCTCCTCCGTTTGGGCAAAGAACCGATGGGAACGTGTTGCGATGTCGCGCAGCTGCGCCAGTTGTTCCGGCGGCATCGTGGTGGCGGGGAACGTGAGGTCGGTCACGTAGCTCCACAGGCGCGGGGAGAGGACCTCGGAGGATCCTGCCGCGGCGGCCATCTCCCTGCCGCGCACGATGAGGATGCCGGCCCCCACGTCCTGCACCACCCCTTCGAGCCGCGTGACCGCCTCTGCCTGGGACATGACGCTGTACCCCGGTTTCGTGATGGGTGGGTGGATCACCACCCGGGGGTGGTCCGCAATGCGGGTGAGGAGCCGGTCCGTGGTCACGTGCGCCTTGAGAACCACATGGAGGGTGGAGTCGGTGAGGGTCAGCGTCTCGGCCAGTGACACCAGCCACGTCGCGGAACCATCCAGGACATTGAGATTGACGTCGCCGTACAGGACTACCTGTCGCCCCGTCATGCTGTCGGCTGCCCGTGACGGTGCGCTGCCAGCGCTGACAGCAGCGACGGTGGCGCGTCGACGCGTTGAGCAGCCATCGTCGCCTCGTCCAGCACGACGGTGTCGGTACGCAGAGACTGCGCCCCTGCCTTCCGGGCACCAGATGCGGGGAGGACGACCACGGCGCCGTCGTTGCGTCGCATCCACTCCACGGCCGTGCGCAGTTCCGCGAGGAGCTCTGCGCCCTGGGGGTCCAGGGCGCCGATCCAGGGACCTGAGTCGATGGCGTCCTCCTCCACGACGAGCGTGTCCGGGGTGGCCTGCTCGAGCTCCGCAACACTCATGCGGGGGTGCAGCGGGATGACGGATCCATGAGCGGTGAGGCGGTCGCGCAGTGCGGTCGAGCCCACCAGGGCGATCCGCCGACGCAGTGGGGCCTCGGCAGAACCTCCACCGTGGATGAGGCGGACAAGATGGTGCGCCGTCGCGTCCCCCCGGGGAGGCTCCGGTGCGGGGGAGGGGCTCGCCACTGCAGGCGGCTCGGGTGCCTCGGGAGTGGGGGGAGACGATGACGAAGAAGGGGGCAGCGGCGGTGGAGGCTGCGCGCTGGTCGCCAGCACATCCATCCTGCGTTGCAGGGCCTTGGTCGTCACCCCGATGCTCTGGAGCTTCCACGTCAACAGGATGAATCCGCTCCCCGTGAGCAGTGCCGCCAGGCCCATCAAGGGCAGGGTGAGGAGGAACAGCTGTGCGGCCGCGAGGATGGCTGCCACGCCGAACACGACGATGGCGAGGGCAACCACGGGTGTCAGGCGTTGCGCCAGTGCAGTTGTGAGTCGTCTGGGCGTTGGCATCGAAAGCTCCAGTTGATGGGGGTCGCCTGATCCGGCTGGGGCGGGACGACCGGTACCCGGACACCGTAGCGCCCACCGCGGCGTCGAGGATCTTGACGGAGGGGTCCGCTGATGGCGTCCACGACCACGCGAAGTGCGGGCGTCGACGGAAAAGCACGATCCCCGACACATCGGTGTCGGGGATCGGCGTTCTCAGCTCTCAACCACTGGTCAAGCGTTCATCACTCGTCCTCGGACCCGTCGGATGATGCCGGCGAGGCGTCCTCGGGGAGGGCCATGGTGGTCGGCACGACCGTGGGGACTTCCGACATGGGGGCGGGCTCCGCCTCGACGAACACGGGATTGCCGCCGACATCCAGGACGCGCGGGATCTCCCTGCACGAGGAGTTGTTCGAGAAGTCCCTGTAGGGCTTGGTGGCCATCGCACTCCAGCGCTTCGCAATCTGATCCAGGGACTTCTCCCCCGAGTAGCAGGCGATGAGCTGCAGTTCGGAGATGTGCCCGTCGTGGTAGTTGTAGTTGATGTTGCGCCCCGTGTAGCGCTCGGGAACCTTCACGTTGAGTCCGGCAGAGGTCAGCGTGCCTTCCGCGAAGGTCAGCCAGCGGCCTCCGTAGTACCCCTGGACGGCCACCTTCCCTGTGCCCTTGACGGTGAGGGTGTTGGTGGGCGTCCTGTGCACCAGCAGGTCGTAGGCGGGTGCAACGTTGGGGCCCAACGGGTCGGCAGCGCTGAGGGTGACGTCGTCATACCAGGCGGTGGTGTTGTCGACGCCGTAGCTGTAGGTGAGCAGCTGGATCTTGATGTCGCAGTTGGCTGCCGGGGCAGTGAAATCGGCGGTGGACCACGACACGCGATTCTGGGAGCGGTTCTTCGGGTTCTCAAGAATGAGGGTGGTGGTGGTCTTGTTGCCGGGTGCCGGGCACACGGAGTAGATGGAGACCTTGCCTCCCGTGCCCGAGGCGCCTGCCGTGATCTCCAAGCGTGAGTTCATGGCCATCGAGAGACGGGAACCGGGCGATGCCTTGGTGGTCCACGACGACGCGGGGATGATCTGCTCGAGACCCGCCCAGGACGATCCGTTGGGGTGGACGCCTATCATGCCGAGGCTGTCAGGGCCGCGCAGGCCTGCGACGTTGCCATTGACGGCACGCCAACCTGCTGGGACCTTGTTCACCACGGCGTTCATGTGGGGGTTCGCGACCATTTCCGGTGCGCTGCCGCTGGGGCTGCCGAGGGGCAGTGTGGCGGCCTTCGTGGCCTTGTCATAGCGTGGTTTGTTGTCCGGATAGGCGGTCAGGGGCTGCCCGTTGAGCAGCGTCTGGGTGATCTTTGCGTTGCCCAGGGACACGGCCCGCAGGGGGGTGGCCTGGTAGCCGCGCATCAGGTCGTAGGACGACATGGTGCCGCCCTCCAGGGGCACTTCCGACTTGATGGTCTGGGGGCCCATGTCCGCAACAGCTTCATCGAAGAGAGCCAACGCCTCGGGGTCCTTCGTCCGCAGCCAGTAGCTGTACAGGGCCAGCACGTTTTGATGGTGGCCGTTGTTGACGACGGTGGGATCGGGGGTGGTGGGGTACTCCTCGAACCACAGGAAGCCGTTCTCGCGGTTGGTGAAGCCGCCCTTGTCGAGGGGGATGAGGTAGGAGTTGTAGATCTTCCTGGCGACGTTCTCCCACGTCCGCTCTGCCACCGGCTTGTCGAGTTCGCCCACGAATTTCGACAACTCCAACATGGCCGTCATGGCGCCGGCCTGACCCAGGCCGGAGTTCCAGCCGGCGGGGAGGTCGTCCACGGCCGGGTTGGCGGAGAAGCCGAAGGGGTAGGGGAACCACAGGCTTTCCCTGCCCTCGTAGGTGCGCGTCTCATCCTTCTTCAGGAGTTCGTTGGCCCCCAGCAGGGCGAAGCAGAGGCGGTCGGCCTCCTTCACCTTCGTGGGATCCATCCTCAACGCCAGCTTGGTGAAGTTGGCCAGGGAGATGGGGTTGTAGTGGTCGGCCGGTTCATAGCCGGGCTTGATGAGGTGGGGGCGACCCTCCGACGTGAATGTCCACCCTGCCGGCGGATCAATGTTGCAGGGATTCTTGGGCCCCGCCGGCGGCGGCGTCGAGACGACGGGGGTGAACTGCACCACGTTGTTGAACAGCCACTTGTCGACCTTCTTGAACGTCCAGCCGGTCGCTGTCTTCGTGGGTTCGATCACGCTGGCGAAGATGAAGGAGCGACAGCCGTTCTTGCCGGTCCAGGCGGTGTCGCATTCGGTCTGCCACATGCGTCCGTCCTGGATGAACTGGCCGTCCTTGCCGAGCGGGTTGTTCTTCCAGTTCTCCCTGTTGGACGGGAGGTAGGTGAGGTTGTTGAAGGCGAACCCGTTGACGAACTGGTATGTACCGTCGATCACCTTCACCTGGGTTGCCCAAATCTCTGCACGGCAGCGCTTCGCCGTGGAGGAGTAGTCCTCGCACGTGGTGTTCCACAGCCTGCCGTTGTACTCGCGTTGCCCCGGCGTCGTGTAGGGATGGTCCTCTGCTGCCGCGGTCTGCGGGAGTTGCACCACCGCCCCGATGCAGCCGAGGAGGACGGCAACCAGTAGAGGAAGGATTCGCCGATGTGTTCGAACGGAAGACATAACCACCACGTCAGAGATGAGTTGGGTGCCCGGTTGGGCCTGTAGGCGATTTCACCCTAACTCATCCCTCAGTATTTTCTAAGAATCTGTGGCAGGCCTGTGTGCAGAGCGACCCAGCTCGCGGATCACGGCCACCAAATGTCGTGTGGCTTGGGGTTTGTCTCCATCCCGATGGTCGGGGATCACCTCAAGGACCGCTTGAGGTCCGCTGCGCTCCACCAGCGCCAGGGTGGCTGCATCGGGGGCTGTCGTGAGGTCCGCGGCCATGTTCCAGCCCCGTTCCTCATCCGCAGCCTGCACACCCGCGGCCCCCGGGAATGAGCGTCGACGGACCAACTCTGCAGGCGCGCCGTAGTCCACAACGGTGCGGGCATACCAGTGGTTCTGAGCCCACGCCGCGAACCCGAAGTACTCGAAATCCTCGCCCGTGATGATGACGACGTCGAAGTGGTCGTCGCGCGCCGCGAACCAGCGCTCCAGCGCCACGTGCCAGTACCCGCCCACGTGGCGGGTGGGGGCGTAGGCCCTGTCAGCGGCGTGTGTGAACGCGACCGTGGCCCAGGTGTCGATGGGGCCCCGGCCAGGGGCAAGGGTGGCCGGCCCGAGGTCGGGTACGTGGTGCACCCGGCCGTGCGCCGCATCCCACGGCGCAGCGGTGGCGAGGTCGACGGTGATGTCGCCGCCGGACAGGCGTTCCAACTCCTCGAACCAGTAGGTGGGCCGCTGGGCGCCGACGGTGGGGCTGTCCCCGGCGTAGTAGGCCACCACAAGCACGCGTGTGACGCCCTCTCTGCGCGACGAGGGTGTGGGCGCGCCGGGACGCGGCACGTCGATGAGCGGGGTGGAGGGGAGTTCCGTGATCGTCGAGCGCCAACCGGCGGTGAAGCGCGACCGGGTGTCATCGTCGAGGAACAGCACGCCCTGGCCGGAGGCGACGAGTGCCACCGCCCCGGCGGCCGCGACGACGGGCGCATCCCCGTGCACCCATGACGCCATGGGCCAACCGCGGGAGGACGCCGACCAGAGGGCCAGGTCCTGCACCCAGCCGTTTGGCTCCACCACCAGGAGGGGGCGATGCAGATGCTTCTCGAGCCAGTCCAGGACAAGCTTCCAGCCAGCGACGTGGGGTCCCGTCAGGGACCCGGCCTCGATGCGCATGGCCTCCTCCGGCACGGGGACGCTCTGCTGGACACCAGTGAGCCGCAGGTTGGCACCGTCACGGCTGACCACGGGCCAACCCCGGGATCGGGAGGCGGCGGCCACGGCGCCGTCGTCGGTGAAGACCACGGGTGTGTGGAAGGTCATGGCGTCAGCCCCCGGATCAGCTCGATCTCACGGTCAATGGTGGCGGTGGTGCCGCACTGCCGGCGCACCCGGGCGGCGGCATTGCGGGACAGGGCCGGCATCCGTCCCGGGTCCTGGACGAGTTCCCACAGGGAGTCGGCGAACGCCCAGGGGTCGTTGCCGCGGGGTAGCAGGCTGCACGTGTCGTCGGTGAACTCCGGGATGGCGGCCACGGGGTTGGTGATGGTCACCATGCCGCTGGCCATGGCCTCACCCAGCATGACCCCCTGCGTGTCGTAGCGCGTGGGGCACAGGAACACCCCGTGTGCGTCGTGCAGCGCTGCCATCTGGGCGGGGCTGGAGAAACCCTCCTCGACGGTGACGTTGTCGAACGTCCGGACCCCCTTCACCTCGCTCCCGAAGTGCTGCCCGTAGCCGCGCACCGTGATGTCCAGTTCGCCGAAGCCGTCGCGGCGGGAGCAGATCTCCAGTGCCCGCAGGGCCACGTCGTTGGCGTAGTTGAGTTGCGCGAAGCCACGCATCAGCAGGATCCTGCGGGCCTCATCGGGTCGGCGTTCCCGCGCCCGGTAGGTGTCCTCGTCAATGTGGTTGGGGATGATCTCCACATGGGTGGCCGCGACGCCCACGTCGAACTCCGAGTACTGCCTCTGGATGTCGGAGACGAACACTTTCGTGACGGCAGGGTCGCTGAAGACTGGCGCGGCCGCGCGGAACCGGTCGCGGTTCTGGGCGTCGCGGATGTGGCGGATGGCGAACAGTTCCTCGGTGGTGGTGTTGCACTGCAGGCGCCGGTAGTCGCGCACCTCGTAGCCGTGGAACCACACGGCCAGGCGCTCCCCGGGGATGCGGGCGTGCAACTCGTCGAGGGCCTGGGGCGTGGGGGAGTGGGCCAGGACGGGGGAGCCGGCCGCGGCGATGGCCTCCAGCGCTGCGGGCAGGTCGGTGGGCCGGATCACGGCCACGGGGGTGGTGTCGGATTCCATGTGGGGTTCGGCGACGTTGAGCGGTGAGTAGTCCACCACGACACCACGCAGTCCGGCCGCCGCATAGGCGTCGGCGCGGCTGCGGACATATTCGGACCCCGTGCGCCAGCGGTGCGGGTAGGTGACGGCAACGAGAACGAAGTCGTGCCGCTCCCGTAACACATCCAGCACGGTATCTCTGGGGGCGACGGTGCCCGTCACGAGATCTCCGGCTTCGCGTACTGCCCGCGGCGCAGGGCCTTCTTCACCATGAGACGGCCGGGCCGCTCCAGTTGCTTCTTCAGCCGGGCGACGTGGGCCTCGAGCCCGGCGATCCTCTGCTGGAGTTCCTCTCGTTCCACAGCAGCGATGTCCACCTGTCCCCGCAGGGCGGCGGTGCCCGAGTGCTCCCGCCCGAGTTCGTGGCGGAAGGCCTCGGCCTCCGCCCGGGCGGCGTCAACGCGGGAGGCGAGGGCGAGTACGTCGGAGCGAAGTTCGTCGATGGTGCGGCCTGCGTCTGAAAGGTGGCGGTTCGCCACGTCAAGTTCGGCAAGGGCCACCTCATGGAGGTGGGGTGTCTGGTCGGATTGCGTCACTGGGTCCACCCGTCGAGCCTATCCACGAAGCAGCAACGCCGTCCCGGGAGTGGCAGAACCATCCCGGGGCGGCGCGTCGGTGTCACGTACTGCCGCGACTCAGTCGGTGCCGGTGTCCATGGCTGAGCGCAGGCCGGCGGAGTCGACGTCGTCGTCCGCGGTGACGGCACCGATCTCGGCGATTTCGTGGGCACCGCCGGGGGTCAGCTCACCGATCAGCTCGGCGGCCTTCCCCGTGAGGGTGCCCTGAATGGCGTAGAGCTCCAGCTTGTCGCGGGAATCGGCGATGTCGAGGTTGCGCATGGTGAGCTGGCCGATGCGGTCGGTGGGGCCGAACGCGGAGTCCTCCACCCGCTCCATGGACAGCTTGTCCGCCTGGTAGGAGAAGTTCGGTCCGCGCGTGTCGAGGATCGTGTAGTCCTCGCCGCGACGAAGCCGCAGGTCCACCTCTCCCGTGACGGCCGAGGCCACCCAGCGCTGGATGGATTCACGCAGCATCAGCGACTGGGGGTCCAGCCAGCGTCCCTCGTACAGCAGCCGACCCAGTTTCCGGCCATGGGAGTGGTAGTTGGAGAGGGTGTCCTCGTTGTGGATGGCAGCCAGCAGGCGCTCGTAGGCGATCCACAGAAGGGCCATGCCGGGGGCTTCGTAGATGCCGCGGGACTTGGCCTCGATGACCCGGTTCTCGATCTGGTCGCTCATGCCCAGCCCATGGCGCCCGCCGATGGCGTTGGCCTCCAGGACGAGGTCCACGGCGGAGTCGAAGCGCTGGCCGTTGATGGCCACGGGGCGTCCCAACTCGAAGGAGATGCTGACGTCCTCGGTGTCGATGTCGACGGCCGGGTCCCAGTACTTGACGCCCATGATGGGCTCCACGGTCTCCAGGGACACGGCGAGGCTCTCGAGGGTCTTGGCCTCGTGGGTGGCACCCCAGATGTTGGCGTCTGTGGAGTAGGCCTTCTCCACTGAATCGCGGTACGGCAGGTCCCGGGCGGCAAGCCACTCACTCATCCCCGTGCGGCCGCCCAACAGCGACACGAACGCCTCGTCGAGCCACGGCTTGTAGATGCGCAGGGACGGGTTGGCCATGAGGCCGTAGCGGTAGAACCGCTCGATGTCGTTGCCCTTGTAGGTGGAGCCGTCGCCCCAGATGGAGACGTTGTCGGCGGACATGGCGCGCACCAGCATGGTGCCCGTCACGGCGCGGCCGATGGGGGTGGTGTTGAAGTACGCCCGACCGGCGCTGCGGATGTGGAACGCGCCGCAGGCCAGGGCGGAGAGCCCCTCCTCCACGAGCGCCTCGCGGCAGTCCACCAGGCGCGACAGTTCGGCGCCGTAGATGTCGGCGCGGCTCGGCACCGAGTCGATGTCGGGCTCGTCGTACTGCCCGATGTCGGCGGTGTAGGTGCACGGGATGGCGCCGTTCTCGCGCATCCAGGCCACAGCCACGGACGTATCGAGGCCGCCTGAAAAGGCGATGCCGACGCGCTCGCCGACGGGAAGGGAAATCAGGACTTTGGACACGGCGACCACTGTAGTGGCTCGGCTCGGCCCGGCTCCACGGCCGCTACAGTATGGAACTGGTCACCTGAGGATCGCCCCGTCCCCCATGAGGAGAGACATGCAGCAACCGCATGCCGTCATCGCCCTTCCCAACAACATCGAGATCGACGCGCGCGCGCACCGCAACGGCCTGGCCCTGCTGGCTGCCGGGTACAAGGTCACCATGGTGGGTTTCGGAGGGGGGATCCCTCCCCGGGGCATGATCGCCGGGATGCCGTACGTGCTGTGCACCCCCTCTGCTCCTGTGCCGGCCAAGAAGCCGTTGTCGCTCGTGTACCGCGGAGTCCGCAAGGCGTTCCACGTCACTGCTCACCGCCGCCCCCCACAGCAGGTGCTCAAGGGTGTTGCGCGGATCGACGAGGTGACAGGTGTCGTCGCGGAGAAGGCGCGCCATCTGAAGGACAAGGTGTTGCCGCCGCCCCCGGAGCCCAAGCCGGACCTGAAGTTCTGGGAGGAGGCGCTGCCGCAGGTGCCCGTCATGACCCGGGCCATGAAGCCGACCCTCATCGAGTTGCAGCCCGACGTCATCGTCACCGACGTCCACCTACTGCCGCTGGCCACCGAGGTGGCCGCCCACTTCCGGGCGCAGGGTCACCGGACCGGCGTCGTGTACGACGCCCGCGAGTACGTCTACGGCCTCGCCAGCGAGGACCCCAACGTCACCGAGGGGTTCCCGGCGTTGGAGGCCGAATACATTGGCAGCTGCGACGCCACCGTCACGGTGTGCGAACCCATCGCCGACTTCCTGGCGGAGAAGTACAACCTTCCCGTCACCCCGCAACTCGTCCCGAACGCTCCCATCAACGGGCTTCCCCCCGTCGAGCACCCCATGACCATCCGCGACTTCCTGCGCATCGACGCCGATGCACCGCTCCTGGTCTACGCGGGGGGCCTGTCGTACCACCGCGGCGTCCACGACGTCGTCGAAGCGCTGGCGAAGCTGGCGGGCGTCCACCTGGCCATCGGGGCGAGGCGCGGCAGCAGCTACGTGCTGGAGTTGGAGGAGCTTGCCGAGAAGCACGGCGTGCGCGACCGCGTGCACTTCGTCCCGTTCGCCCCCACCCATGAGGTGGCCGAGTACCTGGCCTCGGCCACGGCGGCCATCTTCCCGTTCCTGCCCGTGGGCAACCACAACTGGGCGGCCCCCAACAAGTACTACGAGTCCGTCCAGGCGCGGCTGCCGATCCTGACGTCCAACATGGACTGGCTCAGCGAGCGCATCACCACGCTTGGCATCGGTGAGGTGTTCGAGCACTCCAACCCGGATTCCATCGCCGAGGCCACCACCACACTGCTGGCCAACCTCGACGACTACCGCGCCAGGATCACCGACGAACTCGTCGAGGAGCACAGCTTCGAGCGGTTCCTGCCCACTGTGCAGGAGGTGTGCCTCGACGTCACCGCCGCCCGTGCGAAGGAGGGGCTGCGTCCCAGCGCCCTGGGTGACCAGCTGAGCGCCATCCGCCGTGACATGCTGTCGCAGCGGGCCTCGCTGGCGGACTCGGAGATCTTCGAGCCCCGTCCGTGGCTGCGCGTGGGGTGCGCCAACACCGGCGGTCAGCCGCGGATGTGGTCCACCTCGCTCATGCGGGAACACCCGGAGGCCATCGCCGAGTCCGTGTGGCTGGTCCGCGACCAGGCATTCACGTTCCCCGTCGACCAGAGCGTCACCTACCAGCAGTGGGTCTCGCCCGCCTGGCAGCGCCAGTTGGTGCGCAAGCTGGAGAACCGCGTCACGCACGTCCTCACCGAGAGCGCCCGCGCCATGGTGGGGGCAAAGTTCGGCAAGTTCTTCCACGACGAGGCGGCCTGGTTCAAGGAGGCCGGCATCCGGCAGGGCCTGGTGTTCCACGGCTCGGACATCCGCAACCCCCGGCTCCATGCCGCGCAGGAGCCCGACTCGCCGTTCGCTGACCCTGATGACGAACTGACGGCCACGCTGCAGTCCCAGGTGGAGGCCATCATGCCCCATGTCCTGGCCTTCGAGGGACCGGTGTTCGTGACCACCAACGACCTGCTGGACTACCTGCCCGAGGCCACCTGGCTGCCCATCGTCGTGGACACCGACGCGTGGTCCAGCGACATCGAGCCGTTGGCCGGTGATGGCGCACCGAAGGTGTTCCACGTCCCGTCGCGCGGCTCCATGAAGGGCTCCGACGACGTCGACCTCATCTGCCAGAAGCTGCAGGCCGAGGGCCGCATCCGCTACGTACGGGAAGAGGGCCTGACCCGTGAGCAGATGCGCGAGCGCATGATGGCCTGCGACATCGTCATCGACCAGCTACGCCTTGGTGACTACGGGATCACCGCCGTCGAGGCCATGTCCGGCGGCAAGGTGGTCATCGGCCACGTCGCCGACCGGGTCCGTGCACGCATCGACGGCAACGTCCCCATCGTCGAGGCGTCCTGGCACAACCTCCGGGAGGTGCTCGAGGCGGTCCTGGAGAACAGGGAGACGGTCGCGGCGTTGTCCCGTGCCGGCCGCGAGTACGCCGTGCGTTGGCACGACGGGCGCGCCAGCGCCCAGGTGCTCGCCGAGTTCATGGGGCTGTGACGGTCCCGCGCATGAGAATCCTGATGCTCGTGGCCACCACGGTGGCCACCGACACCCGAGTCCTGCGGGAGGCGCGCACCCTCGTGGGTGCCGGCCACAGCGTGCACATCGTCGGTCGTTCGGTGCCCGAGGGTTTCCAGGATGTGGACGGGATCACCGTCTCCACCGTCGGGACCTCGTCGGTGTTCCGGGCGGAGGGCCAGCCGTCCCTGAAAGGGCGGACGCTGTCGGCCCCGATGCGGCTGGCGCGATGGACGTTGCTTCCGCAGCACCGCCGCAGCTCGTTCGGCCGGTGGGCAGAGGGCGCCTACCTCGACGCCAAGGACCGCGACTTCGACGTGGTCCACGCCCACGACTTCACCGCGCTGGCTGCTGGCGCCCGGCTCGCCCGCGAGCACGGGGCACCGCTGGTCTACGACTCCCACGAACTGTGGACGGGTCTGCCGCGTGAGTACCGTCCCACCCCGCTCGCGGACCGCCGGGAACGACGCCTCGAGGCGGAGCTCGGCGGCCAGGCGGCCGCGGTCATCACCGTCGGGGACGGCGTCGCGGCCGCCTTGGGCCGCCAGTACGGCTGGGACAACGTCTCCGTCGTGCACAACACCTTCCCGCTGCTGCCGGAGCTGCCCGCCCCGCTCCCCGCCCCCGCCGGGCTGGTGTACGCGGGACGCGTCGCGGCGTTCCGTGAGCTGGAGACCATTTCCGCCGCCAGCCGGCAGGTCGAGTTGCCCATCACCGTCGTCGGCCCCTCCGACGACACCTGGCTCACCTCCTTCGACAGGGGGCGTCTCGACGTGAGGCCCGCACTGCCCCTGGACGGCGCCTCCGACCTCATCCAGGCCGCTGGCCTCTCCCTGGTGACGCACTCCGACAAGTGGGAGAACCACCGGCTGGCCATGCCCAACAAGCTGTTCCACGCCGTCAGCCTCGGGGTCCCCGTGGTGGCCACGGAGGTGGGGGAGCTGGCCCGGATGGTGCGCACACACGATCTGGGCACCCTGTACAAGCCGGGCGACGCGCAGTCGCTGGTGGCCGCAATTCGTGATGCGGTGGAGCAATACCCGACACTGGTGAGTAATGTCGGGCGAGCGCGCCCGGAGCTCAGCTGGGAAACGGACGCGGATCGCCTCCTGGCGATCTACACGCAGCTGGGCGAGAAAGAGCAGAAGGAGTTGCCGTGATGCGGTTCCACGATCATGGTCAGGGGGACGCATGGCTGTGAGCAAGCAGTCTGCAGACATGTCCAACGTGCGTGTCTACACCCCCCACAAGGCAGGTCTCCCGGACCTCAGGGAGTACTTCACGGAGCTCTGGAAGCGTCGCGACTTCGCCAAGGAGCTCTCCGACACCAACATGCGCGCCAGCAATACCAACACGGTGCTGGGCCAATTGTGGCTGGTGTTGAACCCGCTGATGCTGGCCGGCGTCTACTACCTGTTGATCTTCATCATCTCCGGGTCCAAGACCGCCGACTTCGCGCAGATCACCTCCGGCTTGTTCCTCTTCTTCTTCATCTCGGGCGTCATCACATCGTGCGCCACGTCGGTGACCAACGCCGGCAGCCTGATCCTCAACATGAACTTCCCCAAGTCGTTGCTGATCATGTCCAACCTGTACCTGTCGCTGCGCCGCTTCGCGCCGACGATGCTGGTCTACCTCGTCATTCACGTCATCTTCCGCAAGCCGTGGACCCTGAGCTTGCTGTGGCTGCCCGTGGTGGTGGTGCTGGCCAGCATGATCTCCTCCGGTATCGGCGCCATCGTGGCGACGTGGCACGTGTACTTCCGCGACACCGCCCAGTTCCTGCCCTACTTCATCCGGGTGTGGCTGTACCTCTCGCCGGTGCTCTACTCAGCCGAGGAATTCGTCACGAAATTCGGCAACCACCCGTTGGGAAAGTTCGCCCAGTTCGTCAACCCGTTGTTCGGGCCGCTGGGCATGTGGTCGGACGCGCTGGCCGGCCACCACGTGCCGTGGCACTACGTGGCCATCGCGGTCGCCTGGGCAGTCCTTCTGTTCTTCGGTGGCCTTCTCTACTTCATCTCGAGGGAGCGTGATTTCGCTGTCCGCCTCTGACAACCATTCGCTGGAACGCGACCCCGGCGCGGCCGAACCCGTCGCCGACGACTCCGTGGCACGTCCCACCGAGCACGGCGGCTCCGCCGTCGTCATCGACGACCTGCACATCACCTACAGGGTCAACCTGGAGCGCAAGAACACGCTGAAGAACTTCCTCGTCAAGGGAGCCAGGGGTCAGCAGGTCAACTACCGCGAGGTCAAGGCACTCCGGGGTGTCTCCTTCGACGTGCCCAAGGGCCAGTGCACCGGCATCATCGGCGCCAACGGCGCCGGCAAGTCGACGCTGATGCGTGCCGTCGCCGGGATCCTGCCCCCCACCGAGGGACGCATCGAGATCCGCGGCAAGGTCAGCACGCTGCTGGCGCTGGGCGTCGGCTTCAACACGGCGTTGACTGGCCGTGAGAACGTGCTGCTGGGCGGTATGGCCGCGGGGCTGACTCGCGCCGGCGTGAAGGAACGCTTCGAGGAGATCGCGGATTTCGCCGACCTCGGAGACTTCATCGACATGCCGATGCGCACGTACTCCTCGGGCATGTTCTCCCGGCTGGCGTTCTCCGTGGCCGTCCACATGGAGCCCGACATCCTCATCATCGACGAGGCGCTCAGCGCCGGCGATGCCCAGTTCAAGGAGCGGGCGGCCCAGAAGATGGCGTCCCTCATCGACGCCGCCGGCACCATGCTGCTCGTCTCCCATGCACTGCAAACCATCCAGGACCTCTCCGACGAGGTGATCTGGCTCCACAAGGGCCGGCTCATCAAGCGCGGCAACCCCAAGGAAATGTGCAACGCCTACCTCGAATTCCTCAAGGTGGGCGACGACAAGATCATCATGGAGGACTTCTGAACCCCCGGCTGGCCATCGTCACGACAGGTCACGATGTGGCGGACGCCCGACTGCACAGGACGTCGGCGGCGCTGCGACGGGCCGGTTTCGACGTCTCCATTCGTGGACTGGGCGATGCGGCGCTGGGGCCCAGGGAGTGCGAGGTGGTGGCCGAAGCCCCCGTGGGAAAGTTGCGCCGCGGGCTGCGCGCACTGCTCTGGCCGTGGCAGGCCAGGGCCGACGTTCTCGTGACCATCGACCCCGACCCCACCCCCAGCGCCTGGCTCGCCAGCAAGGCACGGCGCATGACGTGGGTGGCCGACGTCCACGAGGACTACCGTGCCCTGCTCAAGGACCGGTCCTGGGTGCCGAAACCCCTCCTGATGTTGCTGCAGAGCGCAGTCAGTGGACTGACCTGGGCCACGCGTCACGCCGACCTGGTGCTGGTGGCCGACGAGCACGTCCCGCCCCGGCGAGCCCCGCTTCGCTACGTCATGCGCAACGAACCCGACTTCACCCTGCTGCCTGAGATGGCCACCCACGTCGACGACGGAGCGTGGCGGGCCGTCTACATTGGCGACAACCGACGCTCCCGCGGACTGCAGACCATGGTGGAGGCCATCGCCCTGACAGCCGGTGATGACCGGCCGTGGGAACTCGACATCGTCGGTCCCGCCGCCGGTGACGACCGCGAATGGCTGGAGTCACGGCTGCAGGACCCCGACTGCTCGCGGATCCGCTTCCACGGAAGGCAGGAGCCCAAGCAGTCCTGGGCGATTGCCGAGGGCGCCGACATCGGGTTCTGCATGCTGGCCAACACCCCTGCCTTCGCCGAGGCCATGCCCTCGAAGATCTATGAGTACCTCGCCTGCGGACTGCCCACCATCGCCACCCCCCTGCCGCGTGTGGCGGAGCTGCTGCACCGCACGGGCGCCGGGGCCATCGTCGAATCGCCCGAGGAGACCGCCCGCGTCCTGCGCCGCTACGCCACCGACCCGCTGTGGCGCGCCGACCTCGTGGCGGCGGCACGTGAGGCCGGTGAGGTGGCCCGCACCCGCCGCAACACCTACGACGAGGCCGCCAGCCGCATTGCAGGGTTGGTCAGCGCCGGCTGACACGGACACTGCTCCCGGTTCGGACGCTCGGAAACCCAGACGGTATGCTCGCGAGCGGGGTCAACGGAAGGAAGATCTGCATGGTGCGCATCCAGGACAGTGCCGACGTCTCGCCTGACGCGGTCATCGGGGAGGGCTCATCGGTCTGGCATCTGGCGCAGGTGCGGGAACAGGCTGTGCTCGGCAGGAACTGCATCATCGGACGCGGCGCCTACGTCGGCACCGGCGTGCAGATGGGCGACAACTGCAAGGTGCAGAACTACGCGCTCGTGTACGAACCAGCAGTGCTGGAGGACGGCGTCTTCGTCGGTCCGGCCGCCTGCTTCACCAACGACTACTTCCCCCGTGCCATCGATCCTGACGGCAACATCAAGGGTGGCGACGACTGGGACGCCGTGGGCGTCACCTGCCGCATGGGGTCCTCCATCGGCGCGCGCGCCGTCTGCATCGCGCCCGTCACCATCGGCCGTTGGGCCATGGTGGCCGCCGGCGCCGTCGTCACCAAGGACGTCCCTGATTTTGCCCTCGTCGCCGGTGTCCCCGCGCGTCGTATCCGGTGGGTGGGTCGCGCTGGCGTCCCACTGGAGCCCGGAGAAGAACCCGGCCTGTGGGTGTGCCCGCAGACCGGTTCCCTGTACACGCAAGACAACGAAACACTCGTGGAGGTTTCTCAGTGACTGATTTCATCCCCCCGGCCAAGCCCATCATTGGTGACGAGGAGCGTGAGGCCGTTGATCGGGTTCTGCGTTCCGGCATGATCGCGCAGGGTCCCGAGGTCAAGGCGTTCGAGGAGGAGTTCTCGGAGCATTTCAAGCTCGGGCGTGCGTGTGTGGCTGTGAACTCGGGTACGTCTGGTTTGCACCTGGGTTTGTTGGCGTGTGGCATCGCGGCTGGTGACGAGGTCATCGTTCCGTCGTTCACGTTCGCGGCGACGGCGAACTCGGTGGCGCTGACGGGCGCCACCCCGGTGTTTGCCGATATTGCGGCGGATGACTTCACGTTGGATCCGGCGTCGGTGGAGGCCTCCATCACGGAGCGCACGAAGGCGATCATGCCGGTGCACCTGTATGGTCATCCGGCGAAGATGGCGGAGTTGCAGGCCATTGCTGACAAGCACGGCCTGATGTTGTTCGAGGATGCTGCGCAGGCGCATGGTGCGTCGTTGAACGGGACCCCTGTGGGTGCGTTTGGTGAGTTCGGGATGTTCTCGCTGTACCCGACGAAGAACATGACCTCCGGTGAGGGTGGGATGGTCTCGGCCGCCACTGAGGTGGTGGAGCGCAACCTTCGTCTGTACCGCAACCAGGGGATGTTGCAGCAGTACCACAACGAGGTTGTGGGGTTGAACAACCGCATGACGGACATCCATGCCGCGATTGGTCGGGTGCAGCTCACGAAGGTGGGTGCCTGGACCACGCAGCGTCAGGAGAATGCGGCGTTCCTCTCAGCGAACCTGGAGGGTGTTGTGACGCCCCCGACGTTGCCGGGTGCGGTGCATGTGTTCCATCAGTACACGGTGCGGGTGGCCGATGACCGTGATGGTTTCTCTGCGGCGTTGAAGGAGCAGTACCAGGTGGGCTCGGGGATGTTCTACCCGGTGCCGAACCACCGGCTCAAGCCGTTCCAGTCGCCGGTGGAGTTGCCGGAGACCGAGCGTGCCGCCAAGGAGTGCCTGTCGTTGCCGGTGCACCCGTCGCTGTCCCGGGCTGACCTGGAGCGTGTCGTGGCCGCTGTCAATGCTTTGGCGAAGGCAGGTGCCTGAGATGGGAAACCTGAGGGCTGGTCTGATCGGGATCGGCATGATGGGGCGTCACCACGCCCGCGTGCTGGGGTCCCTGGAGGGTGTCGACCTGGTGGGGATCATGGATCCCGGGGGCGACAAGTTCAACGTGGCTGGTGGGCGCCCGGTGTTTGACACTGTGGAGCAACTGCTGGAGTTGAAGCTGGACTACTGCATGGTGGCGGTGCCCACGGCACTGCACCTGGAGGTGGGTTTGAAGCTGGCCGAGGCCGGGGTGCATGCCATCATTGAGAAGCCGCTGGCGGTGGATGTGGTGAGCTCGAACCAGCTCGTCGACGCGTTCGCGAAGGCGTCCCTGGTGGGTGCTGTGGGCCACATCGAGCGCTACAACCCGGCGTTGCAGCAGGCCCGCAGGCGGATCGCTGAGGGTCAGCTGGGGCGTGTGATCCAGGTCGCGACCCGCCGGCAGGGTCCGTTCCCGGCCCGGATCGCGGATGTGGGTGTGGTCAAGGACCTCGCCACCCATGACATTGACCTGACCGCGTGGGTGGTGCAGTCGCGCTACGAGCAGGTGGCGGCGAACGCCAACAACCTCTCGGGGCGCCAGTACGAGGACCTGATTTCGGTCACGGGCCGGCTCGAGGGCGGGATCGTTGCGAACCACCTGGTGAACTGGCTCTCCCCGCTGAAGGAGCGCGTCACGATCATCACCGGTGAGACCGGCACGTTCGTGGCCGACACGCTGACCGCGGACCTGACGTACTACGTCAACGGGACCGTCAAGAGCACATGGTCCGACATCGCGCACTTCCGCGGTGTCAGTGAGGGCGACGTGGTGCGCTACGCGTTCCCCAAGCCGGAGCCCCTGCTGCGTGAGCACGAGAACTTCCGCGACGCCGTCCTCGGCAAGGACGCGGACATCGTGACCCTGGAACAGGGCCTCAACACCGTCCGTGTGGCCGAAGCCGTCATCGAGTCCGCCACCACCGGCGAGACCGTCACGCTGTAGGTCCTGACAGCGGGGCCGTCGGGGATCTCCTCGCCGGCCCCGTTTCCATGCTCCGGGCAGTCTCCCGGGTCTACCGTGGGTGGATGAACGAGCAGTTCTGCGTGCGTCTGGACCAGGTGCGTCGAGACGACCTGGCGATCGCCGGGGGCAAGGGCGCCAACCTGGGGGAACTCCTCCATGCCGGCTTCGATGTGCCGCACGGTTTCATCGTCACCACGCACGCATACCGCACCGCGGTGGGGGCGGCCCGCTCCGTCGACGACGTGAGGGGGGCCGGGCTGCCGTCCGGTGTTGATGCCGCCATCCGGCAGGCCTACGGCTCGATGAGCGGCGGCGCCGTCGCGGTCCGCTCCAGCGCCACGGCCGAGGACCTGCCGGGGGCGGCTTTCGCAGGACAGCAGGACACGTTCCTGGACGTGGAGGGCGAGGACGCCGTGGTGGCCGCGGTGCTGGGCTGCTGGGCGTCACTGTTCACCGAGCGGGCTGTCGCCTACCGGGACCGGCTCGGTATCGAGTCGGCCACCGTTGCCATGGCCGTCGTGGTGCAGGCCATGGTGCCTGCAGACGTGGCCGGCGTGATGTTCACGGCCGACCCGGTCACCGGCGCGCGGGACACCGTCGTGATCGACGCGGCTCGCGGACTGGGGGAGGCGGTGGTCTCGGGGACGGTGATTCCCGACCACTTCCTGGTGGACCACAGGGACCACATCGTGGAGCGTCGGGTGGTGGCGGTGCCGTCGCTGCGGGAGGACCAGATCCCGGAAATCGCAGCGGTGGGCAGGCGGATCGCCGAGCACTTCGGAGCTCCCCAGGACATCGAGTGGGCCATCCGTGAGGGCCGCCTCTCGATCCTCCAGTCCCGGGCCATGACCGCGCTGCCGCCACCTCCGCGTGCGCTGAACCGGTTCCAGCGTTTCATTGGGCCCACCCTGCTCGAGATGCTCCCCCGACGGCCCTACCCCATGGAACTCACCGCATGGATTCTTCCGACGGTGGCGGCGCACGTTGCAGAAATGATGGAGCAACTCGTGGGTGTGCGGATCTCCTGGGGTGAGATGCTGCCGGCTCGCGACGCCATTGTGCAGGAGTTCGCGCCACCATCGCCGCACCCCACGGCCGTCGTGCCGCTGCGGATCGCTCGGACGGTTGCGCGTGGGTTGCGCGGGAGCACGGCCCCGTGGCAGGAGGATCCGCTGACCCGGGCGTACCGCAGCGGCGCAGCCGCACTCGACCGCCTTGACCCCAGCATGCTGTCGCTGGAGGAACTCGTGGACGTTCCCCGCAGGGCCTCGACACTGGTGGAGCTCATGACCCGGCTGCGTGTGGAGCGTCTGCCGGGCGGACTGGTCGGGATGGTTGGTCTGCGGCTTGTCCTGGTGGGTCGGACGAAGGTCCTCCCTGAGCTGATCGGCCACGTGCCCACGATGACCAGGGCCGCGAACGACGAGCTCGCAGGGCTCGCCGCTGACGCCGTCGCCATTGGGGAGCTGCGGAAACTCCTCGAGGCGGGGGAGTTGGGGGAGGCACTGACGTGCGCGTCATCGTTGCCAGCAGCTGCCGACTGGTGGCGCCGTTTCCAGTGCTTCCTGGACACCTACGGTCACCGGGAAACCACCAGCATCATGCTCCTGCACGACCCGGCCTGGGTCGACTCGCCCACCACCGTGATGGGCCTGATCCGGGTGCTGATGGAGCAGGGGGGCGCAGACGAGAAGGCCAGTGCGCCGACGTCTCTGCTCCGGCGGTCGGGTGTGGTCCGCGGGCTCGGGCGCCTCGCCGCCCGGGGAGTGGCCTTCCGGGAGGACACGCACTTCGAGCTCACGAGGACCTTCCCCGCGGTGCGCAGCGCACTCAACGAGGTGGGTCGTCGTCTTGCCAGGGATGGCCGTCTCGACGACGCCGAGGACGTCTGGATGCTCACGCTGCAGGAGGTCACCAGGGGGGTGTCGACGGCCGGCTCGGACGCCTTCTCCCTGCGGGAGGCGGCCACCCGTCGCCGGGCGGCCTGGGCGGTGTTGGCAGCCACCCCGCTGATCGCCTCGAGCACGCTGTATCCGCACCGTCGGGCATCCCCTGACGCGTTGGTGACCGGTGCCGCCGGTGGCGGTGGACGTGCCACCGGCGCGGTGCGGGTCATCGACGGCCCCGACCAGTTCGGGGACTTGCGGTCGGGCGAGGTGCTGGTGTGCGAGGCCACCAACCCGTCCTGGACGCCGCTGTTCCAGCGTGCCGCCGCGGTCGTCGTCGACCATGGTGGGGTGGCGTCGCACGCGGCGATCGTCGCCCGGGAATACGGCATCCCCGCCGTCATGGGTGCCGCCACGGCCACAACGATCCTGCATGACGGGCAGTGCGTCGTCGTGGACGGGGACCGTGGCGAGGTGATGCCGGCGCCCGACCCCGGCTGAGCGGGTCAGGCATCCGGCGGCGACGGGGGAGACGGTAGACTCACCAATCGCGTGCCGCGCCACCGCGGCCCCAGACGTACCTGAAAATGAGTGGGAGTTCCCCTTGAAGATCACCGTCGTCGCGCTGGGCAAGATCGGCCTCCCGCTCGCCGTCCAGTTCGCAGACTCGGGGCACGAGGTGATCGGCACGGACATCAACACCACCATCGTGGACCTGGTCAATGCCGGCACCGAACCCTTCCCCGGCGAGGCCCACCTGGCCGAGAAGTTGGCAGTCCTGGTGCCGGAGGGTCGCCTGCGGGCGACCACCGACACCGTCGCCGCCGTCGCCGAGTCCGACGCCGTCGTCATCGTGGTCCCGCTGTTCGTCCAGGCCGACGGCACCCCCGAGTTCGCGGCCATGGACGCCGCCACCGCCTCCATCGCCAAGGGGCTCACGCCCGGCACGCTCGTCAGCTACGAGACCACGCTGCCCGTCGGCACCACCCGCACCCGCTGGACCCCCATGCTGGAGGAGGGCTCCGGCCTGAAGGAGGGCGAGGACTTCCACGTCGTCTTCTCCCCGGAGAGGGTCCTCACGGGTCGCGTCTTCGCGGACCTGCGCAAGTACCCCAAGCTCATCGGCGCCGTCTCGCCCGGCGGCGCCGAGCGTGCCACCGCCTTCTACGAGGCGGTTCTGCAGTTCGACGAGCGCCCGGACCTGGTGCGCGGCAACGGCGTGTGGGACCTCGGCTCCGCCGAGGCCGCCGAAATGGCGAAGCTGGCGGAGACGACGTACCGCGACGTCAACATTGGCCTGGCCAACCAGTTCGCCCGCTTCGCCGGGGACAACGGCATCGACGTGTTCCAGGTCATCGAGGCCTCCAACTCGCAGCCCTACAGCCACATCCACCGCCCCGGCATCGCCGTCGGCGGCCACTGCATCCCCATCTACCCGCGGCTGTACCTGTGGACGGATCCCGACGCCTCCATCGTCGAAACCGCCCGACTCGCCAACGAGGCCATGCCCGCCTACGCCGTCGAACTGGCGGAGAAGGCGATGGGGTCGCTTGCCGGACGCAAGGCGGTCGTGCTGGGGGCGTCCTACCGCGGTGGGGTCAAGGAGTCGGCCAAGTCCGGCGTCTTCCCCGTCGTCGACGCCCTGACGTCCCTGGGCGCTGATGTGACCGTGCACGACCCCCTGTTCAGCGACGACGAACTCGGCCGCCTCGGCTTCCGCGCCCATCACATGGGTGAGCCCGCCGATGTCGTCATCGTCCACACCGACCACGCCCAGTACCGCGACCTGACGGCCGACGACCTGCCGGGCGTGCAGGTGGTCGTCGACGGTCGTCGCATGCTGGACGCCGCCAACTTCCGCGACATCACCCTCATCACCCTGGGAAAGGGAATCTGACCCGTGACATCCAAGCCTCGCGTCGTGCTCTTCCGCCACGCCCCCGTCGACTTCGACTCGCGCATCAAGCGGATCGCCACCACCCTGCACCGCGGCGGCTTCGAGCCGATCGTGATCTCCGTGGAGCCGAAGGACGGCGAGTCCGGCGAGTTCCTCCTGGGCGGCCACACCCGCGTGATCCGCGTCCCGTTGCAGCAGTGGCCCTCGACCGGTGCGGAGGCGCCGGCGCCGTCCCGCAACGACGAGCGCGCCGGCCGGTTGCAGCGCCAGCGCGGCGCGTACGGTCAGCGGATCACCGGCCCCAACGCCGCCTCAGTGAAGGCGCTCATCAAGTGGCTGATGACCACGGCCAAGCTTGCGCTGGTCCACGGCATGCAGCTGAAGGAGACGGCCATCACCGCCGGCAAGGCGGCGCGGGTACGGCTCAAGGGGTCCGACGACCCGTTCGAAGCACTCGATCTGCCCCGCAACCTCCCCGTCGCCCACAACGTCGTGTACACGCTGCACGACCTGCTGGTGGAACTCGACCCCGACGTCCTGCACGTCCACAACCCGCTGGCACTGCCGGCCGCGTGGGCGGCGGCCACGTCGCTGCGCCTGCAGGGCAAGGACGTCAAGCTGTCCTACGACGTGCGCGAGGACTTCGCCGGCCTGCCGGACAAGGAGATCGGTGCACGCTCCGCCCACGAGGCACTACTGGGCACCGAGCGCGCATTCATGCCGAAGGCCGACTACGTCATGACCGTGACGGCGTCGCACGCCACCATGCTGCAGGAGCGCTACAAGCTCCCCGTGCTGCCGGACACCATCGTGAACCTGTCGGTGTTCCAGCCCATGGAGGGCGACATCACCGTCCGCGAGGCTGCAGGTGTCGCCGAGGGTACGCCGCTGCTGGTCTATGCAGGGATCATGAGCTGGGCCCGCGGCATCGAGACGCTCATCGAGGCCATGGCCCACGTGGCCGACGACGTCCACCTCGCGATCGTCACCATGCCGCTGCCGCACCCCATGATGACGAAGCTGCAGCCCATGATCGACGACCTCGGCGTGAACGACCGGATCCACTTCATCGGTCCCGTGAGCCAGGCCAACCTCAGCTACTACCTGCACGGCGCGGACGTGGCGGTGCACCCACTGCCCGGTGGCTCCGACAACCACGACCGCACCCTGCCGAACAAGCTTTTCGAATACCTGCACGCCGAGCTGCCCATGGTGTCCTCCGACGCGAAGACCATGGCGGAGTTCGTGCTCACCCACAAGATGGGCAACGTGTTCACGACCGGCGACCCCGTGGACCTGGCCGCGAAGATGATGGAGATGCTGCAGAATCCCATCCCGCAGGAACGGCTTCACCAGTTGGCGCAGGAGTTCTCCTGGCAGAGCAACGAGCCCAGGCTGCTGGAGCAGTTCGGGAAGCTCACCAACTTTCATCCCCACCTGCAGGACGGCCCCTTCGGCTCCACCGAGGTGACCCCCGCCACTGCGATTCCTGAGTAGCCCGGCGACGAGGGCCAGTGCTTCCTTCCCTACACGTTTCCGTGGGGCTTCGAGTGGAGCGGTTTCAGGGCCGGGGTCAGCAGGAGCATCACCAGTGCGCAGGCCGGGACCACGAGCAGCGCCCAGCGCAGGGCCGTGGCGTCGGCGAGCAGACCAATGAGCGGGGGGCCGGTGAAGAAGCCCAGCCGCATCATCCACGTCACGATCGTGAGTCCGCTGCCCGTCCGCATCCCGGGCAGTTCGTCGGCGGCATGCATGGCTGACGGTATTGCCGTCGCCACACCCCACCCGGCGCAGGCGAAGCCGATGAGGGTGGCCGCGGGGCTCGGGAACGCCACGGCGGCAGCCATGCCGAGCGCCGCGATCGCTCCGCCCTGCATCAGAGCAGGTCGGCTGCCGAGCCGGTTGACGAGTGCGTCACCCGTGAACCTGCCCACCATCTGCGCGCCCTGCAGCGCCACGAAGGCCATCCCCGCCAGGAAGGGTGTCACGACGAACGCGCGGTCCATGTACACGGCACCCCAGGTGGCGCCGGTGTCCTCGATGAGACCTGCGGAGGCGCCCAGCAGGCCGAGCGCCACGAGGCGGATCAGGATGGGGCTGGGAATGCGGCGAGGAGCGGTGCGGGAGGCCTCGACGGCGACGTCGTCCAGTTCAGTGTGGTCGGGCGTGCGCAGCAGCAACGCCTTCGATGCCAGGGCCATCGTCGCGAACACCACGGTGGCGACGAGGCACTGCAACCAGATGGGCACGTGCCACTGCGCCGCGGCCGATCCCAGGAAGCCTCCGCACACCGCCCCGATGGACCACCAGCCGTGGAAGCTGTTGAGGATGGAGCGGCCGTAGAGCTTCTGCACCCGAAGACCGTGGGCGTTCATGGAGATGTCGGTGAGGGCGTCGAACGCTGCCATGAGGAACACCCCGACGGCGAACACCGCCGCCACCGGTGCGTTGCCGATGACGTTCAGCATGGCAATGTAGAGCACCAGGGATGCGACGGCTACGACGGCCGAGTTGAAGCGCCGCATGAGGCGGGCCGTGAACAACCCGGCCACCAGCCCGCCGATGGGTCCGATTCCCACCGATACCCCCCAGAAGGTGTCCGAGAGCCCCAGCGCCTGCTTGATCTCGGGGTAGCGGGGCAGGATCGACGCCCACGCCACGCCGTTGAGCCAGAACAGTGCGATGACACCCCATCGGGCGCGGCGAGCTTCAGGGGACACGACGGCGGGCATGGATGAACTCTCCTGTGGGCGGACGGCAGAGGGCCGCGCTCAGTCTAGGTGCGGCGCCCCGATGCTGAGGTCGGTGTCGTCGTCCCTCCTTGCCAGCGCCTCGACGCCGCCCAGACCCGGCGGCCCCGACGCTGGTCCACCCGTGGCGGGGGCGACGTTGGCCCCGACGTTGCAGGGCCGTGCACCCGGCAGACCGGGGGGCGAGTCCTGCCTGAAGCCCCGTGTGGTTTGCTGGGTCCATGATGAAGCGGACACTCTCGGCCATTGCCCTCGGCGGACTCCTCCTGGCTGGCTGCAGTGGCGGAACCACGGACGTGGAACGAACCGGGTCACCCGCATCGCCGACGCTCACTGCCACCACTCCCGAGCCCGTGGCCAGCGGCGAGCCCGTCGAATCCGCCACCACGGCGCCAATCCCCGTTTCGAGCGCGCCGGCGGAGACGACCCCGCCCGTGCCGTCAACGGGCGAACCCTCGGCCTCCTCCGAGGCTCCACCCACCGCCACCGCACCGCCCCCGGTCAGCGCGCCGCCGCCGCCGTCGGAGGCCGTCACCAGTGCGCCAGCCGGTGGGGCGTGGGTGAGCATGGAGGTGACCGTGAAGACCGCGGCCGAGGCAAAGGGACTCACGCAGACGACTGCCGATTTCCGCGCGTTCGTCGCCGAGCGCGTGTCCACCCCTGACGCCAGTGGCTGCCAGAGCGAGTTCACCGTCCTGGCGTTCCACGCCGACGGCTACGCGGCGGGGCAGGATTTCGCCCCCGGCTGCGGCGGCTCCCAGAGCATCTGGGGCAAGGTGGATGGGAAGTGGGAGACGCTGATGGCCATGCAGAGCGTGGTGGAGTGCACGGAGATGGCCGACAACAACATTCCCAAGGGCCTGCCCGACATCCCCTGCCTTGATGCCGGTGGTGCCCTCGCCACCTGGTGACCCCTGCTGGCGGCGACGACGGTGGCGCCGAGGAAGGCCCGTCGCGGGATGATCCCATTCGGGACCTTGCTGACCCCCCTTCGCGTAGCATGCGCTCATGTGCCGCGAGCGTTGACGCTCCGGACGACGCGCGTGGACGAAGGAGTCTGAAGTGTCGCTCGAAACCCGATCCCGGAAACTGTTGGCTGCCCTCACGGCACTCCCGCTGGTCGTCGCGGGGCTGGTGTCGCCCGGCGCCACCGCGCCCGCGGCTGCCGCCGAACTGCAGGTGGTGGCCACGGGCTCCTTCCAGTCCGAACTCGGGTGCGCCGCGGACTGGGACCCTGCCTGCCAGTTGACCAGGCTGGTGGAGGAGGACCCGGGAAGTGGTGTCTACACCGCCGACTACGCCGTTCCGGCGGGTCAGTATGACTTCAAGATCGTGCTCGACGGCGACTGGGATCGGGCAGTCGGTGCCAACAACGCCGCTGGCGACAACGCCAGGCTGAATCTCCCTCGCGACATGGACCTGACCTTCTCCTACGACGCCGCCACTGGGCGCATCGGTGTCACGGGGCCCGAGCTGCTTCCCACGGGCAAGGACGTACCCGGTGACGACACCATCGCCCAGCCGGCGGTCCGCGAGGGGGACGTGGAGAACTTCTACTTCGTCATGACCGACCGCTTCGCCAACGGCGACCCGACCAACGACACCGGCGGCATCGTCGGGGACCGCCTCGCCAACGGCTTCGACCCCACCGACGAGGGGTTCTACCATGGCGGGGACATCACGGGCCTCGTCGACAAGCTCGATTACATCCAGGGGCTGGGCACCACGGCCATCTGGCTGACCCCGTCGTTCACGAACAGGCCCGTCCAGGGCGCAGGCGACGACGTGTCCGCCGGCTACCACGGGTACTGGATCACCGACTTCACCACCATCGACCCGCACCTCGGGGGCAACGACGCCCTGGCCGCGCTGACCGACGCCGCACACGAGCGCGGCATGAAGGTCTACTTCGACATCATCACCAACCACACGGCCGACGGCATCGAGTACGAGGAGGGTGAGTACTCCTACATCCCCGTGGCCACCTCCCCGTACAAGGACGCGGCCGGCAACGTCATCGACATCGCCGCACTGGCGGGCTCCGCCGTGTGGCCCGCCCTCGACGCGAACGTCTCCTTCCCCTACACCCCCACGCTGCGCGCCGGCGTGACGAAGACCCCCGCCTGGCTCAACGACGAGACGCTCTACCACAACCGGGGCGACTCGACGTGGGAGGGCGAGTCCGTCACCCTCGGCGATTTCGTGGGCCTTGACGACCTCATGACGGAGCACCCCACCGTGGTGGACGGCATGGTGGACATCTACACCTCGTGGATGGACATGGGCGTCGACGGCTTCCGCATCGACACCGTCAAGCACGTCAACTTCGAGTTCTGGGAGAAGTGGACGGCCGCCCTCGCGGCGCACGCCGCAGCCGTGAACCCCGACTTCTTCATGTTCGGTGAGGTCTACGACGCGGACCCCGCCAAGCTGGCCCCGTACCTGCGCCGCACCGACATGGACGCCACCCTGGACTTCACCTTCCAGTCCGCCGCCACCAACTTCGCGAAGGGGTCCAGCACCAAGGGGTTGTCCTCGCTGTTCGCGGGCGACGACCTGTACCTGACGTCCGACACCTCCGCCGCCACCCTGCCCACGTTCCTCGGCAACCATGACATGGGCCGCATCGGGTACTTCGTGAAGGACTCGGACCAGCCCGAGAAGCGCTCCGCACTGGCCCACGAGTTGATGTATCTGACCCGCGGCCAGCCCGTCGTCTACTACGGCGACGAGCAGGGCTTCGTCGGCACGGGCGGCGACAAGGCCGCCCGACAGGACATGTTCGGCACCAGCGTTGATTCCTACGCCACGCAGCCGCTGCTGAACGGTGACGTCGTCGGGACCGCTGACCGCTACGACACCGACACTGCGCTCTATGAGGGCATCGCCGACATGGCGCAGCTCCGGGCCGAGAATCCGGCCCTGGCCGACGGTGCCCAGTACGAGCGCCTCTCCACCGCCGGCGCCGGCGTCTACGCGTTCTCCCGCGTTGACCGCGACGAGAAGGTCGAGTACCTGGTGGGCGTCAACAACGCCACCACGGACAAGACCGTCGACGTCACCACGCTCACCCCGTCTGCCGCCTACGCGTCCGTGCGCGGCGGCAGCGCCGTCACGGCCGACGCCGAGGGCGTTGTCTCCCTCACGGTGCCGGCGCTCTCGAGCGTGGTGCTGAAGGCCGACCGCACGGTCGCGGCGAGCACTGGTGCCATCGCACTGGACCTCACCGATGGTGCAGCCATCACCGGTGACACCGCCCCTGTGACGGCCACCATCGACCTGAACCGCTGGGCGGAGACGACGTTCGCCATGCGCACGTTCGAGGACTCGTCGACGTGGACGACCATGGGCGTGGCCGAGGACGACACCCCGCGTGTCTACGGCGACGTGGCCTCGCTCGCCGTCGGCACCCCCGTCGAGGTCCGTGCCGTCACGACGGGCGTCGACACCATCGCCGGCGACTCCGCCCTGGTCTGGGTGGGGCAGGACTTTTCGCTGGCCCCCGCCGACGGTGGCGAGGTGCCCGGCGCAGTGGAGGTCACCGTTCCCGGAACTCACAACTCCGACATGGGGTGCGCGGCCGACTGGCAACCGGACTGCGCGGAAGCCGCCCTGACCCTGGACGGATCCGGCCTCTACAGCGGCGTCTTCACCATCCCGGCGGGCACCTATGAATGGAAGGTGGCCTACGGCGGCAACTGGGACGAGAGCTACGGTGCCGACGGTGTCGCCGGCGGTGGCAACATGACCTACACCACCGACGGCACGCCCGTGCGGTTCTTCCACGACCCCCTGACCAAGTTGTCCTGGGTCGTCAACGTGTCCGCCATGGTGACGCTTCCCGGCACGTGGCAGTCGGAGCTCGGGTGCTCGGCCGACTGGCAGCCCGAGTGCATCGCCACCGCCATGCGGCCGCTGGGCGACGGTACCTGGGTGTACCAGAGCGACGCCCTGCCCGCTGGCAGCTACGAGATCAAGGTGGCCGTGGGCGGCTCCTGGGATGTGAACTATGGGGTGGGCGGTGCCCCCGGAGGCGGCAACTACCAGTTCACCGTCGGCGCAGGGGAGACCGTGAAGGCCGTCTACGACGAGACTTCCCATCTGCTGAGCATCGAGGTTGCCAACCCGCCCCTGGCGGGCGTCGGTCAGGCGTGGGCCCAGTGGCTGACCCCGACCACCATGGCGTGGCCGACGTCGCTGATCCCCGGCGACCTCTCCACCCTGACGTGGGCCCTGCATCACGACCCGGCCGGTGGAGTCACCGTCGGCGACGCGGTCACGGGCGGCGAAACCATCCCCCTGACCTACGGGGGCGTTCTGCCCGCCGACCTGGTGTCGCAGTACCCCCAGCTGAAGGACTACGTTGCACTCACCGTCCCGGGCACCGCAGCCGTGGCGGACCTCCTGACCGGTGAACTGCTGGTCAGTGCCGGAGATGGTGACGTCCTGCGGGCGGCCACATCCGTGCAGATCGCACCTGTCCTCGACGCCCTCTACGGGGACGCCGTCGAGAACGTGGACCTCGGTCCCGTCTGGACCAACGGCATCCCGACGCTGCGCGTCTGGGCCCCGACCGCCAAGGACGTGTCGCTCCACCGCTGGCCCGCCGGGGGTGCGGGTGACCCCGTGGCCGTGGAGGCGACGCAGTCCGACGACGGCACGTGGTCCGTCACCGGCGACGCGTCCTGGAAGGACTCCCAGTACCTGTGGTCCATCGACGTCTTCGTGCCGTCCATGGATGCGGTGGTGACCAACGACGTCACCGACCCGTACTCGCTGGGGCTGACGGTGAACTCGACGCGCTCGGTCCTCGTCGACCTCGACGACCCGGAACTCGCGCCGCAGCAGTGGCGTGACGTGGCGGCCCCGACGGTGCGCAACGACGCATCGCGCGCCATCTGGGAACTGCACGTCCGCGACTTCTCCATCGCCGACGCATCCGTGCCGGAAGCCGAGCGGGGCACGTACAAGGCGTTCACCCGCAAGGATTCCACCGGCATGCAGCACCTTGCCACGCTGGCGGAGGCGGGCATCGACACCGTGCACCTTCTGCCCACCTTCGACATCGCCACGATCCCGGAGGACCGCACCCAGCAGGCCGTCCCCGCCATCCCGTCGGACGCCGGGTCGGCATCGGAGGATCAGCAGGCCGCCGTCACCGCCGTCGCCGACAAGGACGCCTTCAACTGGGGCTACGACCCGCTGCACTGGAGTGCGCCGGAGGGCTCCTACGCCACCGACGCCAACCAGGTGGGTGGTAGGCGAAGCTACGAGTTCCGGGAGATGGTGGGTGCACTCCACGACACGGGGCTGCAGGTGGTCCTCGATGAGGTCTACAACCACACGGCCGCCTCGGGGCAGGACGCCAAGTCCGTGCTCGACAAAGTGGTGCCCGGCTACTACCACCGCCTCTCGGCCTCGGGTGTCATCGAGACGTCCACCTGCTGCGAGAACGTGGCCACGGAGAACCAGGTGGCGCAGAAAATGATGGTGGACTCGGTGGTGACCTGGGCCCGCGACTACCACGTGGACGGGTTCCGCTTCGACCTCATGGGCCACCACTCCCGCGCCAACATGGAGGCCGTCCGCGCCGCACTCAACGAGCTGACGATGGCCACCGATGGCATCGACGGCTCCGCCGTCTACCTCTACGGCGAGGGCTGGAACTTCGGTGAGGTGGCCGACAACGCCCGCTTCCGTCAGGCGACGCAGGGCCAACTCGACGGCACCGGCATCGGCGCCTTCAACGACCGACTCCGCGACGCAGTTCACGGCGGCGGCCCCTTCGACGAGGACCACCGCGTCAACCAGGGACTCGGAACGGGGCTCTACACCGACCCCAACGGTCTCTCCACCCAGACCGGCGCCGAGCAGCTGGCAGCGCTCAAGCACTCAAGCGACCTCGTCCGCCTCGGCATGGCCGGCAACCTCAAGGACTACTCCTTCCTGGCTGCCGACGGGACCGTGAAGAAGGGATCCGAGCTCGACTACAACGGGCAACCGGCTGGGTTCTCGAGCATGCCTCAGGAGTCGGTGAACTACGTCGACGCCCACGACAACGAGACGCTGTACGACCTCGCCATCATGAAGCTCCCCGTGGGGACCTCCATGGCTGATCGTGTACGGATGAACACGATCTCCCTGGCCACGGTCGCGCTGGGGCAGTCGCCGTCGTTCTGGCACGCCGGCACCGAGATCCTGCGGTCCAAGTCCCTGGACCGTGACTCGTACAACTCCGGCGACCATTTCAACGCCGTCGACTGGAGCCTGGAGAGCAACACGTTCGGTACCGGCCTGCCCGTGAAGGACAAGAACGGGGAGAAGTGGCCCGTCATGAAGCCGCTGCTCGAGAACCCGGCCCTGAAACCGGACAAGGCGGCCATGGAGGCGTCGCTGGCGCAGTCCCTGGACCTGCTCCGTCTGCGGAAGTCGACGCCGCTGCTGAGTCTTGGCACCGACGCCCTCGTGCGTGAGCGCGTCACCTTCCCCGGGTCCGGCACGGACCAGGTGCCGGGACTCGTCCTGATGGCGGTGGATGACCGATCCGGCGCGTTCGCCGTCGACGTCGATGAGGACCTCGACGGGGTCCTGGTGGCCATCAACGCCACGCCGGGGACCATCACCACGAAGGTGCCGGCACTGGCGGGTCGCCAGTTCGCGCTCAGCGAGGTGCAGGCCGGCGGCCAGGACGCCGTCGTCAAGGCGACGGGGTGGGTGGCCGCCGACGGCACCCTCACCGTCCCGGCGCGTACGGCGGCGATGCTCGTGGAGAAGGCGACGCTCGTCGAACCGACACCCACGCCCACGCCCACGGCATCACCGACGGCAACGGCCACCCCCACGGCGACACCGACTGTGAAGCCGACATCGGGTCAGAGTGATCTGTATTCGACGCCGGGGTACCACGACGTGAACGGGCGGAAGTGGTTCACCACGTGTGAGCCGTATTCGCAGACGGTCCGCTGCCGTACGTCGATCTGGGCCACCCAGGTCTCCTACGTCAACGGTGCCTTCCGGCCGAGCACGGGCTGGTACTTCAACAACATGACGTACCTGCCCTACATGAAGCGCTCCCAGTGGACCAGCAACCCGCTGGGGCACGCGGGGGAGTGGACGTCCACCGAGGGGCGGAAGTGGCGTACCGAGTGCGACACCCCGGCCACCGGTCGCAACGGCTGCCGCAGCTTCATCTGGGCCAGCTACATCGCATCCAGGGTGGAGGCGGGTGGCAACCGCACGTACTACTGGACCAACGGCTGGCTGTTCAACAACATCGTGAGGTTCAAGTAGGACGTGAACGGCAACGACGAAGGGCCCGGACCGATTGGTCCGGGCCCTTCGTCATGCTGGTCGGGGTGACAGGATTTGAACCTGCGGCCTCGTCGTCCCGAACGACGCGCGCTACCAAGCTGCGCCACACCCCGATCGACTCGTCACCGAGCCATCGGAAATACTAGCTCACCGGTTCATCAGTCGCGAAACCGACCGGGCGTGGCACCAGGGTCAGCAACGTCACCTCGGGGCGGCAGGCGAACCGGTACGGCGCGAACGGGGACGTGCCCACACCAGCTGAGACGTGCAGCGCGGAGGTGTGGCCGCCGTGCGTGTGCGAGGACAGTCCCTTCGCGCGGGCCGGATCCAGGTCGCAGTTGGTGACCAGAGCGCCATAGCCGGGGACGCAGACCTGGCCCCCGTGGGTGTGGCCGGCCAGGATCAGGTCCATGCCATCGGCGGTCATCCCGTCCAGGAGGCGCAGGTAGGGGGCGTGGGTGACGCCGATGTTGAGGTCGGCAGTGGGGTCGGCGGGGCCAGCCACGGCCGAGTAGTCGTCGCGCCCCAGGTGCGCGTCATCCGTGCCGCGGAAGGCGATCTTGTACCCGTTGACCTCCAGGGTTTCGCGACGGTGGGTGAGGTCCTTCCACCCGACGCCGGTCATCTTGTCGCGCAGGGTCCGCCACGGGAGTTCCTTCGGGTCCTCGGCGGGGCGCGAACGCCCGTCGAGGATGTACTTCACGGGGTTCTTGAAGGCGGGGGCGTAATAGTCGTTGGACCCGAACACGAACACACCGGGGGTGAACCGGAGGCTGTTCCATGCCGCCATCAGCGGGAAGATGGCGTCGGCGTCGGCGATGTTGTCGCCCGTGGTCACCACCAGGTCGGGGCGCAGGGACGCCAGGCTGCGGATGAAGTCCAGCTTGAAGTGCTGCTTCGACGTGAGGTGCAGGTCGGAGACGTGCAGGATCCGGAGGGTCCTGCCCCCCGGTGGCAGGACGGGAACCTCCAGGCGGCGGACCGTGAAGAGGTTGGCCTCCACCAGTCCCCATGCGAAGCACCCGAGGGCTGCACCACCGAGGGCACCCAGGACGTGACCGGGACGCGGCCCCATCAGCCGTTGGTGCCGGGCGTGGCCGGCGGTGTGACAGCCGGCGTTGCCGCCGGCGGTGGGACAACCGGGGTGACGACGGGCGGAGCCGATGGCGGGGTGGGCTTCGGTTCGGGCTTCGGCTCGGGTCCCGCTGAGACCTTCATGGAGATGGTGCCGAACTTCGTGGCGGTGGTGGTGGGGTAGATGCCGAGGAAGGCACCCTTGCGCCTGCGGTCGAACACCGGACGACGCACCGTGCTGAAACCGGCTGCCTCAAGTGTCTGCTTGGCCTCGTTGTACCCCATGCCCGAGACGTCGGGGACGGGAACCTTCTCGCCCTCCAGGATCTTCTTGGAGGGGTCCGTGAAGTTGGTGCGCGGCAGGTCCTTCAGTGCTGAGGCCATGGCGACCTTCCAGATCTTGCCGGCGTCGCCGCCACCACTACCTTTCAGTCGGTTGCCGTTGGCCACCCGGATACCTGTCAGCGACTTGCGGTGGGTCTTGAAGTAGGGGTTGGTCTTGTCGATGCCGATCATGGCCACGCCCGCCATCTCGGGGGTGTACCCGGCGAACCACACCGCGGTGGCGTCGTTGGTGGTACCGGTCTTGCCGGCCTGCGGACGGCCATCCGGCATGCGTGCGGGACGCCCGGTGCCCTTGCTCATGACGGATTCGAGCACGTAGCTGACGCCGTCGGCGACCTCCGGCTCCATGACCTTGGTGCAGTTGGCGGACGGCACGGGGATGTTCTCGCCGTCCTTGTTCTGCACCGACTCCAGGATGATGGGGTCGCAGTGCACGCCGCGGTTGGCGAACGTCGCGTAGGCCTCCGCCATGGACAGCGGGGTCACGTCAGCGGTGCCCAGCACGAAGGAGGGGTTGTAGGACTCGGTGGCGAGGTCGTCGCCGTTGGACAGCTTCACACCCACCTTCTTCGCCATGTTGATGGAGGCGCAGATGCCGATGTCGCGTTCCAGCTGGATGTAGTAGTTGTTCACCGAGGACTGCGTGGCCTTCATCATGTCGATGGTGCCGTAGGAGCTGTCGTAGTTCTTGGGCTTCCAGTCCTGGTTGAAGACGAAGGGGCCGTCGCAGCTCTTGAACGTGGTGCCGCGGTAATCCTTCTGGTACGGCGCGTCGTAGGTCTTGCTGGGCGTGGCGCCAGCCTCCAGGGCGGCGGCCATGACGAACGGCTTGAAGGTGGAGCCCGCCTGGAACCCCTCGAGGCCGTTCATGGCCTCCTCGACGCTGAAGTTGTAGTACGTCTGGCCGGGGCCGGTGCCGATCTCGGGGCGGCTCTGGGCCATCGAGATGATGAGGCCGGTCTTCGGCTGAATCTGCACGGATGAGGACAGCACGGGGTCGAGGGGCGCGATCTGGGCGGCCACGGCCAGTTCGGCGGCCTTCTGGGCCTCCGGGTCGATGAGGGTGTGGATCGTGAGACCACCGCGCTTCAGGATGTTCTCGCGCTCCTCGGCTGACGCACCGAGGGAGGGCATCTTGTCGGACTTCAGCGTCTGCACCACGTAGTCGCACAGGATCGGGAATGCCGACGAGATGCAACCGTTGGGGGTCTGCGTCACCTTGGCGGGGTCGAACACCACCTTCTTGGCGGCTTCTGTGTCGGTGCCCTTGATGATCCCCAGTTCAGCCATGCGGTTCAGCACGACGTCGCGGCGCTCCATGGCCTTCTCCGGGTACTTCACGGGGTTGGTCTGGACGGGGTTCTGCACCATCCCGGCCAACATCGCGGCCTGGTCCAGTGTCAGATTCTTGGCGGTGGTACCCCAGTAATGGTGGGCTGCGGCCTCGACACCGTAGGCGCCGTCGCCGTAGTAGGCAATGTTGAGGTAGCGCTCAAGGATCTCGTTCTTCGTGAGGCGCTTCTCCACGGCCATGGCGTAGCGCATCTCACGGATCTTGCGGTCGAAGCTCACCTCGGTGGCCTTGCGGACACCGTCCTCGTCGCCCTTGGCCTTGGCGGCCTCCACCTGCACGAGCTTCACGTACTGCTGCGTCAGTGTGGACGCGCCCTGCGTGTCGCCCAGCGCCGTCTTGAAGAAGGCGCGGCCCAGACCGGTGAGGTCGATGGCACCGTGCTCATAGAATCGGTGGTCCTCGATGGCGATCTGCGCGTCCTGCATCACCCCGGCGATCTCGTCGAGCCCCACGTACACGCGGTTCTCGTCGAAGAAGGTGGCGAGCGTCTCGCCGTTGGACATCACGATGCGCGAACGCTCGGACTGGGGTGGCGTCTCGAGCTCCTCGGGGAGGTACTGGAGGCTGTCGGCGGCCATCTTCGTGGTGCTGCTGGCCAGCGCCGTGAAGGGGACCGCCAATCCTGCCAGCAGGAGGCCCGACAGGACGCTGACAGCCACAAACATCAGCATCGCGTAGGCCTTGCGGCTCAAGGAGGGTGACTTCATGGCTTGGATTCTACGTGACCGGGACCGGTATCCCGACTTCGCGGCGGCCGGGTCCCCAAGTCCGGCCGGGAACCCACTGTTGCGCTGGGCCCGCTATGCGCTACGGTCGGTCCCAACGGACCACCAGTTGCGCAAGGGAGGGCACTGATGTCGTTGGCAGAAGTGAGTGAATGGACGATGCTTGCAAAGTGTCGTGAAATGGCTGACGCCCTGTTCCCCGAGGGGAAGGATCAGAAGCGGGCACGATCGGTCTGCATGGGTTGCCCCGTGCGTTCCGAATGCCTGGCTGAGGCGTTGGACAACCGCATCGAATGGGGTGTGTGGGGAGGGATGACCGAGAGGGAACGCAGGCACCTGCTGCGGACCCGACCAGACATCGAGTCCTGGCACGACGTGCTCGTCGGGTTCCCCGCCGAGATCCAGGCCGGCTGACGGCGCGGCGACGACGGACGGGTCCCGCTCCCCGGGCAGTCGAGTGGCCAGATGACTAAGCTGGCCACATGACTAAATGGGAATACTTCACGGCCCCGATCCTGTCCCACGTGGCACAGCAGATCCTCAACAACTTCGGTGCCGACGGCTGGGAGCTCATCCAGTTGGCTCCCGGACCGAACCCGGACACCCTCGTCGGCTACTTCAAGCGGCCGCTCAAGGGCGACTGATGCGTTCGGCGTCCGAGCGGCTTGCCGCGGCGGGCATCACCTTGCCGCCGGTGGCCGCGCCGCTGGCTGCGTACGTGCCGTCCCGCCGCTCAGGCGACCTGATCTGGACGTCCGGGCAACTCCCGCTCTCCGGTGGCACCCTGGTCGCCACCGGGAAGCTGGGTGGTGCGGTGACCACTGACGTGGGCCGCGACGCCGCACGGACCGCGGCCCTCAACGCCGTTGCTGCCGTGGCCGACCAGGCCGGTGGCGTCGACGCCATCCTGCGGGTGGTGCGGGTGGTGGTCTACGTGGCGAGCACCGTCGACTTCCTGGAGCAACCGCAGGTCGCCAACGGTGCCTCGGAACTCCTTGCGGAGATTTTCGGGCCCGAGAACGGAGCCCACGTGCGCAGCGCCGTCGGCGTCAGCGTCCTCCCCCTTGACGCACCCGTCGAGGTGGAACTGGTGGTCGAGGTCTAGTTGAGAGCGGCGGACAGGCACCAGGCAGCCGAGGTCAATGCTCGGCTGGGCGAGGCGTACCCCGACGCCCGGTGCGAACTCGACTTCGAGAACCCCTTTCAGCTCCTGGTGGCCACCGTCCTGTCCGCCCAGTCCACCGACCGCCGCGTCAACCTCGTCACACGTGAATTGTTCGCCCGCTATCCCGACGCCGCCGCCCTGTCCGCAGCCCCGCGTGAGGACGTCGAGCGGATCATCGGACCTGTCGGGTTCTTTCGGAACAAGACCACGTCCATCATCGGGCTCTCCACCCGAATCGTTGACGAGTTCGACGGGAGGGTGCCCGGAACCCTGGACGAACTCGTGACGCTGCCGGGCGTGGGTCGTAAGACAGCCAACGTGGTGCTGGGTGACGCGTTCGATGTCCCCGGCATCACGCCCGACACCCACCTGATCCGCCTGGCCAACCGTTTCGGCTGGGTTGCCTCCACGAAACCGGACGTGGTGGAGCAGGCAGTGGGGGCGCTCTTCGATCCGTCGGAGTGGGTGGTGCTCTGCCACCGCGTCATCTGGCACGGGCGCCGCTGCTGCCACGCCCGCGGGCCCGCCTGCGGGGCCTGCGTCCTGTCCGATCTCTGCCCCAGCTACGGCACGGGCGAGACGGATCCTGTCAAGGCGCGCGCCATGATCAGAGAGCCCCGGTCGTGAGGCGAACGCTGGTGGCGGTGGTGCTGACGGCACTTCTTGCCATGTCTGCGTGCGCCTCCTCGGGTGCTGAAACCGCCCCGACCCCCAGCGCCACGGCCGACCTCAACGCCCTGCGGGTCCAGTACGGACTGCCGGAATGCCCGGAGACCGACCAGAACGCAGAACCCGTTGCCGACGGACTCCCGAAGACGGCTCTTCCATGCCTCGGGACGGATCAGGTCGTGAACCTTGCGGGCCTGCCGCGGGAACCCATGGTGGTGAACTTCTGGGCGCAGTGGTGTGGGCCGTGCCGTGAGGAGTCGGCGTTCCTCACCGAGGCGTCCGCTGAGGCCGACGGGGTCACCTTCCTGGGCATCAACTACCAGGACCCCCAGCCCGACTGGGCCATCGAGTTCGCCGGCCTCGTCGGATGGACGTACCCGCACGTCATGGACATGGAGCGGACGTTGCAGACGCCCCTGAAGGTGCCGGGCCTGCCCGTCACCCTGTTCGTGGCCTCTGATGGACGGGTTGTCGGCCGGCACGTCGGAGGCATCGACTCCACGCAGCAACTCCGCAACCTCATGGCCGAGTACCTGGGGGTGTCGTGAACGACGCTTTCGCCCAACTTCTCACGGGACTGGCCGCCGCGCTGCCCGACTCCAGTGGTATCCGTCGCCCACGCGGCGGGCGTCGAGCGGGGGTTCTGATGCTGTTCACCGACGAAGCCGATCCCAGAGTCACCGTCATCGAGCGTGCCATCACCATGCGTCGACACGCAGGGCAGGTGGCGTTCCCCGGCGGCGCCATGGAACCAACAGACCCCACCATCATCGACGCCGCCTTGCGGGAGGCGCAGGAGGAGGTGGGGTTGGACCACCGGTTGGTGCGTGTGATCGGGGAATTGCCCGCGGCGTGGGTGGCGGCCAGCAACTTCGACGTCACTCCCGTGATAGGAGTGTGGGACGGCTCCGTTGAGCTGTGGCCCGCCGACCCCCGCGAGGTGGGAGCCGTGCATTCGTTGCAGGTGTCACGCCTCGTGGATCCGGCTGCGAGAGTGCGCAGCCGGCACCCGGGCGGCTACGTCGGACCCGCGTTCCTGGCCGGGGAGTTGTTCATCTGGGGTTTCACGGCCCATCTGCTCGACGAGGCGCTGGAACTGGCCGGGTGGGCCAGGCCGTGGGACGCCAGCGTCGTCGTTGACGTCCCCGATCGGTTCCTGCGCGACTGAGCCGCGGGTCAGCGCCCGACGACGGTAGAGCCCTCGATGGTGTTGCGGGCAGCGAGTTCCTTCTCGGGGCCGCGGCCGCCGATGGAGTCGCCGATTGCCGTGAACGTGGCCTTGGCCTCGGCGATGGTCGCCTCCGGCATGGTCACCTTCTTGAACCGGGACTGGCCCAGCTTCACGAGGATGAATGCCACCAGTAGTGAGAACACGGCCGTGATGACGAACGCAATGGTGCCGGATCCCCACGGGCCCAGCACCGTCACGGAGTTCAACAGCCACGCGATGGCCAGGGCGACGGCGATGATGATCATCCACAGTGCGTGCAGAGCGAAGGCGCCTGCACCGGCGATCATGCCGGAGCCGATGCCTGCCTGCTTGGCGGAGGGAATCACCTCCGCCTTGGCCAGTTCGGTCTCCTTCGAGACGAACTCCGCGAGGGAAACGCGGATCTGCTGGAACGTTGCGCCGCTGTCCTTGAGGGTTGCGCGCGAGTCGTTGTGGGTTGTGTCGGTGTCGCTGTTGGCCATCATCATCCTTTCGCCGTCGGCACAAGACTATGGCCCAACGGGTCGAGCGTGCATCACATGTGGATCTTGATGCCGTTGTCGGGGGCCATCACGGGCGCGGTCAATTCGTCGTGGCTCACCCAGGCGCGCGAACACAGGAGTTGGAACGGCAGCCGCAGATGCTCACCGGGCCGCACGGAGTGCTGGTACAGGTCCCGCACCTCGGAGGCGAGACGGGAGCGCTGGCCCTCATCCAGCTTCGCTGACAGCGGCTGCGAGGCCACCAGATTCTGCAGGTTCACCAGTGACACCGACCGCCAGATGCGAAAGGCCCGCTGCTCCACCTCGGGGAAATACTTCGAGGAGGACAACCGCTGGAGGCTGTCGTGTCCGTAGTTGCCGCGCATCGCGACGGGGTCGTAGTGGCGCAGCAGGGCCGTGAGGCGTCGCACCCACGGCACGGAGTCGTCCCTGACGATGTAGGACGCGCTGAGGCAGCCACCGGGTCGCAGCACCCTGGCGATTTCGGGGAGCGCTGCGGAAGAGTCCATGAGATGGAACCCCTGATGGCTGATGACCACGTCAAACTGCCAGGGATCCATCGGCATGGCCTCGGGGCGGGCCCAGATCGGGAGTGCACCCGAGACGTCGCGAAGCTTGTCCACATCCGCTTCGGTGGCGGCCATGGCGAACACGGTGTGGCCATCGTCCAGCAGGCGTCGGGCCAATGTGGGGCCGCCATGGATCGTCAGGGCGCGCACACCTGGCCAGGCGGCAAGCCAGGTCAGTGCTTCGGGCGGAATCGCGTTGTGCTTCGGCATGACACTTTCGTTGGGTGGGACGTCGTGTGTTCTCAGGTTATCCACAACGGGACGGGAGTCTGACGATTCGCCCGTGGGGCAGCCCACCATGTCCCTCGTGAGGACCGCCTCGGAGGATCTGGAATGCCTGCTCGTCACACGTGACGCTTCGCTCGTCGACGCAGTGTCCGCCACGGCGCTGGCGCTGGGCGTCACGGTGGAGGTGGCCGGGGACATGGAGGAACTGAGGGGTCTCTGGTCGACGGCGGGTCTGCGGCTCGTGGGTCCGGACATGGCTGCCAGGGCGGCGGCCCTTCCGCGGTCACACGGGGACACGTGGGTGGTGGGGCAGGCCGATTCGGCCCTGCTGGCCGCCTCCGCGGAACTGCGGGTCCCCGCGCTGGCACTGCCCCAGTCGTCCGCGCAGCTCGCCGAGGTGATGTCGCGGCGCACGGACCGGCCGGACCCCGGCGCGCGCCTGCTGGCCCTGGTGGGTGGGTCCGGAGGTGTGGGAACCAGTTCGCTGGTCGTTGGGCTGTCCCTGCTGGCCGCCCGTGGGGGTCAGCGGGTGGCGGTCGTGGAGCTGGCCGAGTTCGGGGGCGGGCTGGACCTACTGCTGGGCCTTGAGGCCGCATCGGGTGTGCGGTGGAAGGACCTCGCCGGTGCCACGGGCGAGCTGGGGAGCCTGGGCGAGCAACTCGTCACCGGCGATGGCGTGTCCGTGCTGCCGCTGGGCCGGGAGCGGCAGCCGCCGCCCACACGCGCGGCTGTCGACGCCGTCCTGCGGAGCCTTGGGCGGTCGCACGACGTGGTGGTGGTGGACACCGGTGACGGGCGGCACCTCAACTGGCTCGTCGATGCCCAGGTTGCGGTCGTGGTGGCCGCGCACGTGCGTGGTGTGGCGGCTGCCCGGATGGTGATGGAGCAGCACGAACCGGTCGGCGCCCAGCTCCTCGTCCGCACGGGGCCGGGGGCCACGCTGCCGGCCGAGGCCGTCTCCCACGCGCTGGGACTTCCCCTGTTGGGGGTCGTGCGACATGACTCCGCAGTCCCCAGGCTCTCCGGGATGGGTGTCGGCATCACCTCCGGTCCGGCCAGGAGATTTCGTCGGGACGTCGCGCGGGTTGTGCGGGGGTGGACCTGATGGATGAGAAGCATCTGCAGGCCCTGCAGTCCGTTCTCGGGAGACTGGCACGCCCCCACACACCCGCAGACGTGGCCACCGCCCTGCGCGGGCTGGGTGTGGTGGTGACGGACCACGTGCTGCTGGACACCATGGAGGTCTTGCGGCGACACAGCATCGGCGCCGGTCCACTGGAGGATCTCCTGCGGACGCCTGGTGTCACGGATGTGGTGGTCAACGGCACCGACGGTGTGTTCATCGACAGGGGCCGGGGTCTGGAACGCACCAACGTGGTGATGTTTGACGACGAGCAGGTTCGACGCCTGGCCATCCGGCTGGCCACGGCCGCCGGGCGACGTCTCGACGACTCCCAGCCGTTCGTGGACGGCCGGCTGGCCGACGGCACCCGTCTGCACGCAGTGTTGTCGCCCGTCGCCTCGCCGGGAACCTGCATCTCCCTGCGCATCCCTGCCCCGTCCGGGCTGACACTGCAGCAACTCATGGACCAGGGATCGCTGGCGCCTGACGCCCACGCGCTGCTGGTGGGGATGGTGGCGCAGCGTGTTCCGTTTCTGATCAGCGGAGGCACCGGGTCCGGCAAGACGACGCTTCTGGCCGCCATGCTCGGGTTGGTGCCGGCGTCGGAGCGCATCGTGGTGGTCGAGGACGCCCGGGAACTTGCACCCCACCATCCGCACTGTCTGCGGCTGGAGGGTCGACCCCCCAACACCGAGGGCGTGGGCGGGATCACGCTGACGGCGCTGGTGCGCCAGGCCCTGAGGATGCGGCCCGACCGCATCGTGGTGGGGGAGGTGCGGGGTGGGGAACTCTGCGACCTGCTGACCGCCCTCAACACGGGGCATGAAGGGGGATGCGGCACGGTGCACGCCAACTCTGTGGCCGATGTCCCCGCGCGGCTGGAGGCCCTCGCCGCGCTGGGTGGACTGGGCCGCGATGCGTGCCACGCCCAGCTCGCCTCGGCGCTCCGGGTCGCCGTCCATGTTCGACGCCGGCCGGATGGCACACGCGGTGTGGCCGAGATGGGGTTGTTCACGCGCGAAACCGACGGCGGGGTCCGCATTGAACCCGCCGTCGGCTTCAGTCCAGGAGGCGTGGAGTGGGGCAGCGGTGCCGCGCGACTTCGGGAATGGGCGGGGCTGTCATGACGTTGGTGGTGGTGCTCTTCACCCTGGCCGCCACCGTGGGTGTGGGGTATCCGGCGGAGCGGGGCCTGGCCCGCCTGCATCCCCGTCCGTCGCGCCGCTCACGGGGTGGCGTCGCGTTCCCGGCGCTCGCAGGGCTGGTGCTGCTGTTGACCGCCTTGCTGGGGCTGCGCGTGGCCGGATGGGGGGTGGCGGGTGCAGCCATGGCAGCCACAGCCTCCTGGGTGATCTCGGGGATGCGTGCCCAGCGCAACGTGGTGCGTGAACGCGATGAAACCGCTCGTGCCGTCAGGACGGTGTCCCTACTTCTGCAGTCCGGGCAGATTCCCACCCGTGCACTCGAGGATGCTGCCGCTGACTGCGTCGTGCTGGCTCCCGCGGCACTGACGGGGCGGCTTGGTGGGGATGTGGCTGCCGCGCTGCGGGAAGCGGGGATGCTGCCGGGTCGGGATGGGCTGACGAGGATGGCAGCGGCGTGGTGCGTCAGCGAGCGGACCGGCGCGCCGATCGCCGCGATCCTCACGAGGGTGTCGGAGACTCTGCGGCAGGAACGGCACCTCGCCGCGGTGGTGGCCGCCGAACTGGCGGCGGCACGGGCGAGCGGCCGGGTCATGGCGCTGTTGCCGTTCGTCGCCATCGGCCTGGGCGTCGTCGTCGGTGCCGACCCCCTCGGCTTCCTGTTCGGGTCGTGGCTGGGTGAGGCGGTGTTTGTTGCCGGGACGCTGCTGGCGGCCGTGGGCGTCGTGTGGACGGAGAACATCTCCCGTAACGGAAGTAGCGCACCGCGGGGGCAACCATGAATGGGGCCGTGCTGGGCGCCATGTTGTTGTGCGCCGCAGTGTGGGTGGCCTTCCCTGATCCGCGCCATCAGTTGACCCGACTGGGTGCAACGGCCACCGCGGTCGATCGGCGACTGATGTTTCTGGTGCGTGGAAGGAGGGGTGCGCACCACCTCAGGACCCGCGTGTTCGCAGGGGTGACGGTGGCGGCCGCCGTGCTGCTGTGGCAGCCCACGCCGGTCGGGGCGGCGGTGGGTGTCGCCGCCGGGCTCGGGGTGGTGGCCGCCAGCGGGTGGGTGGTGCCTCGCGAGGGTCGCTCCGAAGCCCTCCGGGCGGAGCTGGCCGACGCCGTGGAGCTGCTGGCGGCCTGCCTGGACGCAGGGCGGGCGATGGCTGAGGCGCTTGCCGTGGTCGCAGGGGTGAGCGGCGCGGCCACCGCGGCCGTCCTCACCCGTGTCACGGGGGCGTTGGCGATCGGCGTGGCCGAACAGCAGGCGTGGGCTGAACTGGTCGACGACGACGTGTGGGGTCCCGTCGCGCGGGACGTCGCACGCTCCGCCCGGTCGGGGACATCGCTGGTGGAGGTGCTGCACGTCCACGCCGAGGAGGCCCGGCTCGCCGTCCAGGAGGGGGCCCTGCAGCGGGCAAGGACGGCGGGTGTCCGCTCCGTGGTCCCACTGATGGCCTGCTTCCTGCCGGCCTTCATCCTCGTGGGGGTGGTGCCCATCATCGCTGGCCTCCTGGACGGCCTGCTTTCGCCGTGATCCCCCGCCCCGTGAATGTCCCGGGCAGTAGTGTGATGCCACTTCACCCCACCTGAGGAGCCATCATGAGGATCGCCGTTCCGCTCGAGGTCAAGAACAACGAGTTCAGGGTCGCCCTCACGCCCACGGGCGTCAACGAACTCGTGCGCCACGGCCATGAGGTGGCGGTCCAGACGGGGGCAGGGCTCGGCTCGTCGATCCCCGACAGCGAGTACGAGAAGGTGGGTGCCACGATCCTCCCCGACGCGGATGCGACGTGGAAGTTCGGTGAGCTCGTCATGAAGGTCAAGGAGCCGGTGGAGGAGGAGTTCGGCTTCCTGCGGGATGACCTCACCCTGTTCACCTACCTCCACCTTGCCTCCGGAGGGGAATGCGCCGAGGCGCTGCTGTCCGCCGGAACCACCGCCATCGCCTACGAAACGGTGCAGACCGAGGACGGGGCGCTCCCGTTGCTGCAGCCCATGAGTGAGGTGGCCGGCTGTCTGGCCCCGCAACTGGGCGCCTACCATCTCACCAAGCCGCTGGGTGGGCGAGGTGTGATGATGGGCGGCATCGGAGGGGTCGCCAATGCCAAGGTGGTCATCCTCGGCGCCGGTGTCTCCGGCCGCAACGCCGCCAACATCGCCTCAGGGATGGGGGCCGACGTCACGCTGCTGGACACCAACCTCAACAAGTTGCGGGACGCCTCGTGGTACTGGAACGGCGCCGTGCAACAACTCGCGTCCAACGAGCTGACCGTGTGGCAGCAGGTGAAGGAGGCCGACCTCGTCATCGGTTCAGTCCTCATCCCCGGCGCCCGTGCCCCGAAGCTGGTGCCCAACGAACTGGTGGCCGAGATGAAGCCCGGGTCCGTTCTCGTGGACATCGCCATCGACCAGGGCGGCTGTTTCGCGGACTCCCACCCCACCACGCACGACAACCCCACGTTCAAGGTCCACGGCTCCACGTTCTACTGCGTCGCCAACATGCCGGGCGCTGTCCCGCACACCTCCACCTACGCCCTGGCCAACGCCACACTGCCCTACGCGCTGCTGCTGGCCGATCATGGCTGGCGCGAGGCCATGGGGAACAACCCAGCCCTGGCGCTGGGTCTCAACGTGCATGCCGGCAACGTTGTGAATGCGGCGGTGGCGGATGCGTTGGGCAAGGACGTCGTGGTGTTCGCCGACCTCTCCTGATCGGCTCGTGCTTCTCAGCGGCGCAGCTCGGGTGGTACGTGGCCAAAGCGGTGGAGCGTCCGGCTGACCGACTGCTCCCGCAGGACCGTGAGCAGCTCCCGACGCCCTGTGGCCAGCACCGGACCCGCCGATACGTCCACACCCGAGCCGGACAGCGCGTCGTACAGGCCGGTTGCATCACCGAGTCCGCGGACCCGGGTGCCGGGCGTCGAGTGCTGGACCCAGTCCTCCATCCGGCCGTCGGGAACGACGCGCTGGACCGCCAGGGCATCTGCGAGGGCACGCCCGGGGCCCGAGGACCCGAGCAGCGCGTCCAGCTCAGCCGCGACGGCTGACCCCAGGCTGAGCAGCACCGGGGTCCCTGCCAGTGACGCCGCGGCCAGTACGCGAGCGAGCTCCACGAACCGCGTCCCGTCCTCGCAGTGCAGCACCAGCTGCGGCACCGGGCAGTAGCGGAACTCGTTCTGTTCGCTGACGAGACCGGAATCGTCCCTCGCATGCCCGAACTCCGTTTCCCAGGCGTGCGCATCCGATTCCAGCGCCGCGTCGAACCACTCCTTCTCCGACGGGGTCCGCACCAGCGGCGCCAAGCTGCGGGAGAGTGCAGTGATCCGGGGAAGTGGGCGTCGACGTAGACGCGGGAGCCCGTCCGGGGCCCATCCACCGAGGCTGGCCACGTAGTTGGGCCCGCCAGCCTTCGCGCCCGGTCCCACGGACGAGTCCTTCCAGCCGCCGAACGGTTGGCGTCTCACCATGGCGCCGGTGGTGCCACGGTTGATGTAGGCGTTGCCCACCTCCACCCGGCTTGTCCAGGTGCGGATGTCGTCCGGGTCCAGGCTGTGCAGGCCGCCCGTGAGGCCGAACCTGGTCGCGTTCTGCCAGGTGATCGCCTCGTCAAGCGTGCTGGCATGCATGAGACCCAGCACCGGTCCGAACACTTCGGTGTGGTGGAAGAACGACCCCGGTGCCACGCCCTCCTTGAGGCCGGGAGACCACAGCCGACCCGAACCGTCGAGCTGGTGGGGCTCGACCAGCCACCGTTCCTCGCCGTCCAGGGTGGTGAGGGCGCGCAACAACTTGCCCTCCGGCGGCTCGATGACGGGTCCCATGGTGGCCCCGGGATCCTCCGGCCAGCCCACCCGGAGCGAGCGGACGGCGTCGACGAGCTGCCGGCGGAAGCGACGCGACCTGCCCACGGATCCCACGAGGATGCCCAGCGACGCGGCCGAGCACTTCTGCCCAGCGTGCCCGAAGGCCGAGGCGACGAGGTCCACGACTGCCAGGTCGATGTCGGCGGCCGGTGTGATGACGAGCGCGTTCTTGCCGGAGGTCTCCGCATGGACCCGGGGCCCCGAGCTGCGGCCGGTGCGCCACGAGGCGAACAATTCCGCGGTCTCGACGGCCCCGGTCAGTACCACGGCGTCCACCCCGGGATGGGCCACGAGGTGCTGGCCCACACCATGTTCGTCGGTCCGCACCACGTGCAGCACCTCGCGAGGGACCCCCGCGGCCCACAGCGCCTCCACCCCGATCTCGGTGCAGCGGGGGACCGCCTGCGCGGGCTTGATGATCACGCAGGACCCCGATGCCAGCGCCGCCAGCACCCCGCCCAGGGGGATGGCGACGGGGAAGTTCCAGGGCGGCGTCACGAGCGTGACCGCTGCCGGCTCGAAGCGGGCGCCGTCGGTCATGGCGTGGCCGGGGCCGAGGTCCTCGGCTGCGTCGGCATAGAAGCGGGCGAAATCGATGGCCTCGCTGACCTCCGGGTCGGACTGGGCGATGGTCTTGCCGCCCTCGGCGGCCATGGCGGTGACCAGGTCGCCCCTGCGGGCCTCCATCTGGCGTGCGCCCTCCCGCAGGATGGCCGCGCGCGCGCAGGGCGTGCGCCCCGCCCACCCCGGGGCCGCGTCTCTGGCTGTGGCCACCACGGCGTCGATGTCTGCTGTGGAGGCCAGCGGGGTGCGCGGCTCTCCGGGGCGCGCGGCCACGGCCGCCAGGGCCCACCGTCGGGTCTCGGACAGGGCGGGGTCGGAGTCTGGGGTGTTGGCGAAACGGTCGTCGACAGCCGGGCGTCCCGGAGTGCGCCGTCGACGGGAAGGCGTTGCATCCATGGCGGCCACGGAGTCCCGGAACCAGCGTTCCTGCCGGGCCATGGCGGGGCTGGAGCCGCCTTCGTCGCTGGCCATGGCGTGCAGGAAGTTCTGTGGCTGGGCGTTCTCCTCCAATCGCCGCACGAGGTAGGAGACGGCCACGTCGAAGTCCTTCGGCGCCACCACCGGGGTGTACAGCACCATGGTGTGGACGTCGGAGCGCACCACACGGGCCTGGGCCGGCGACATCCCCTGCAACATCTCCACGTCCAACCGGTGCCCCGCGCCACGGCGTTGCGCCAGGAGGTGCGCCGCCGCGACGTCGAAGAGGTTGTGGCTGGCCACCCCAAGCCGGATGACGTCGGTGGCGTCGGGCCGCAGCGCGCGCTCCACCACGCGCAGGTAGTTGGCGTCCACGTCCGCCTTCGTGTCGTAGGGGGCGGTCGCCCAGCCGTGCACTTCGGCCTGCACCGACTCCATGGCCAGGTTGGCGCCCTTGACCACCCGGACCTTGATGCCGGCGCCGCCACGATCCCGTCGCCGGGTCGCGAAGTCGATGAGTTGCTCCAGCGCGCCCAGCGCATCCGGCAGGTACGCCTGCAGCGCAATGCCTGCCTCCAGGTGCAGGAACTCCGGCTCCAGGAGCAGGGTCTCGAAGACCGCCAGCGTCAGGTCCAGGTCCGCGTACTCCTCCATGTCCAGGTTCACGAACCCATGAGGGCTGCGGGCGGCCGCTGCACGATAGATGTCACGCAGGGGTTCCGCAATTCTTGTCACAGTGCCGGCGGTGTCCCAGGGTGAGATCTGGGACACCAGCGAGGACACCTTCACCGAGACGTAGTCCACGTCGGCGCGCTGCAGCAGATCGATGGTCCGACGGACCCTGGAGGCGGCCTCGGCCTCCCCGAGGACGGCCTCGCCGAGCAAGTTGACGTTGAGTGTGACGCCGTCTGCACGGGAGCGGGCCAGGTGTCGCGCCAGGGCCGGGTCATTCGCGTCCACCAGCAGATGGCCCACCATCTGGCGCAGCCGCCGACGGGCCAACGGCACCACGAGCTGCGGCGCCAGCGGAGCCACCATGGCGCCCGCCCACAGCAGGAGACGGTCGGCGGGTCCAAGGAATGAGGCGCCACCACGGAGGGTGGCGAGCACCTTCGCGGCCACGTGCACGTCCTCGGCGCGGGCCACCTCGTCGACGAACCGCACTGCCAGCGCCAAACCGGCGTCATCCGACAGCATCCCCGCCAGCTGTCCGTTCGTGGCGCGTTCCCGGGGCGTCTCCTCGGACGCGGCCCGCCTTCGCCACTCCAGGGCGAGGGCGACGGCGCCGTCGACCACCTCGGCCACCGCGGCCTGACCGTGGGTGCACTGGGACATGGCCCCAGTCTGGTCCCGGAACGTGCCGGACGGGCGGGATACGGAATCGCTGCATGCCCGTGGAACACACAGGGGCGGCCGGGGCGTCGGGAAAATTCGTCTGGCCGTGGTGGCACAGTGGAGGCCGTGGACTGGGACTGGGTACTGGAGAGCGACGAGGTGGTGGCCTCGCGTCGACGCGAGGCGTGCGACGGCGTCCCTGCCGGATGGCCCCACTGGCTGCCGGCGGAGTGCGTCGGCTCCTTGCAGGCGGCCGGTATCGAACAGCCCTGGCAGCACCAGGTGGATTTCGCGGAGTTGGCCCACGCCGGCCGACACGTCGCCATCTCCACGCCCACCGGATCCGGGAAGTCCCTGGCGTACCTGATGCCCGTTCTGGCGGCCACCATGTCGGAGGCAGCGCTTCCGTCCGGCACGGCTGCCCGGCCGCGGTTCACCCGGGCCCGCCCCACGGCGCTCTACATCGCCCCCACGAAGGCACTGGCGCACGACCAGTTGCGCGCCGCCACCGCGTTGGCCCCTCGGACATGGAGGGTGGGGGCCCTGGACGGGGACTCCGACGTCGCGGAGCGACGGTTCGCCCGGGAACACGCCAGCCTCGTGGTGACCAACCCGGACATGCTGCACTTCTCCGTGCTCCCCAACCACCAGCGCTGGTCGTCGTTCCTCGCAGGGTTGCGCTACATCGTCATCGACGAGGCCCACCGCTACAACGGGATGTTCGGTGCCCACGTGGCGGCCGTGGTTCGTCGCCTGCGCCGGGTGGCCGGGCTCTACGGCGCCGCCCCCACCATGCTGCTGTCCTCGGCCACGGCACCGAACGCGGCCGCATTCGGCGGTGCGCTCGTGGGGGAGGAGGTCGTCGACGTGGTGGACGTCTCCACGGCACCGGTGGGTCCCCGCACCGTGGCCCTGTGGCAGCCGGAGACGTCGCTGCGCCATGACACCTCCCGACTGCTGGCGGGGTTGTCGGACGACGGGGCCCAGACCCTGGCGTTCGTCGCGTCCCGGGCAGGGGCGGAACTCGTGTCGGTGGGGGCGCAGGAACTCTCCAGCGATCCAGCCCGGATCGCGTCGTACCGCGGGGGCTACCTGGCCATGGAGAGGCGGGCGCTGGAGGCGGCCCTGCAGACAGGGGAGCTCGGAGGCCTCGCCACCACGAATGCCCTGGAGTTGGGGATCGACGTCTCCGGGATCGCCGCCGTCCTCGTGTCGGGCTATCCGGGCCGGCTGTCAGCGTTCTGGCAGCAGGCCGGGCGGGCTGGCCGCACAGGTCAGGAAGCGCTGGTGGTGATGCTGGCTCGGGAGAACCCGCTGGACGTCTACCTGTTGGAGCACCCCGAGCTCATCTTCGACGCACCCGTGGAACACCTCGTGCTGCACCCGTCCAACCCCCACGTCCTCGGGCCTCACCTGGCGGCGGCTGCGCAGGAACATCCGTTGTCGCCCGAGGACGTCCGGTGGTTCGGCCCGACGACGGTGGACCTCGCGGAGGCGCTGGCGCGGCAGAAGGTGCTGCGGGACCGCGGTAACCGGTGGTTCTGGACCCGGGCGGATCGCGCCGTCGACCACATCGACCTGCGCGCCGCCGGGCCGAAGCCGGTCGAGATCATCGAGCAGGAGACCGGGAGGGTGGTGGGGGTCATCGATCGTGACGCAGCGGATCGGACCGTCCACCCGGGCGCCGTCTACCTCCACCAGGGGCAGACGTGGCTGGTGACGTCGTTGGACCAGGACGACGGCCACGCCTTCGTCTCGGCCACCGCGGAGCCGTACTACACGCAGCCGCAGTCGCGTTTCGAAATCGATTCGCTGTCGGTGACCCGGCGGCGCGTGGTGTCGGGCATGGACCTCACCCTGGGGAAGGTGAGGTTGACCTCGCAGGTGACCGGCTACCTTCGGCGCGACGAGGTGACGCACGAGGTGCTCGACGCCTCACCCATCGACCTTCCCGCCCACCGCATGCTCACCGACGCCGTGTGGTGGAGCGTTCCCGCACGGCTGGAACGCGACCTGGGGTGGGCGCCGCTGGAGATGGGCGCTGCTGCCCATGCCATTGAGCACACGGCCATAGGACTCCTTCCCGCCTTCGCGCCCTGCGACCGATGGGACATTGGCGGTGTCAGCACCCCCCTGCACCCGGAGACCGGTCTGGCGACGATCTTCGTGCACGACGGTCTACCCGGCGGGGCGGGGTTCGCGGCGCACGCCTTCGATGTGGCGGAGCGGTGGCTGTCGGCAACTCTGGAGCGGCTCGAGGGGTGCGAATGCGTCAGCGGGTGCCCCGCGTGCATCGTGTCGCCCAAGTGCGGCAACGCCAACCAGGTGCTGGACAAGGACCGTGCCGCCCAGTTGCTGCGTGCACTGCTGCAGGACGGCTGAGACGGCGGGTCGGCGCGTGTCCACAGGAGAAGTGTTGTCCGTGTCCCGGCATCCGACGCGTCTCCACAGGGCCCCGTGGGATGGGTGATCCCTGCCGTCATCCGCCCAAGGTGGTGGGTGTCGCCGGGTGAGGAGCACCCGGGACTCCTACTACAAGGGGAGAGTCACATGAGTCACACCGAACTCGTCGAATCCGGGGTGGAGACGCCCGGGGCGGGCAGGGGGCGCCGCGGCCTCGCGGAACGCGGCCTCACCACCGTCGAGTACGCCATCGGGCTGGTGGCGGCAGCCACGGCCGCCCTCGTCCTGCTGAGGGTCTTCAACGACAACGCCTTCTTCCAGGCGCTCATGGACTGGATTCTCGCCATCTTCCAGAACTTGGTGGGAGTGCGGTGACCCCCCGGCGTGGGGAGGCGCGAACCGCAGCCCCGCGCCTCCGCCGTGCACACCACAGCCGTGGCATGGTCACCGTGGAACTGGCCGTGGGTGTCGTGACCGCAACGTTGCTTGCCGCCGCGCTGGCGGGGGTCGTCCTCCTGGGGGTGGTGCAGGCGGCGTGCCAGCGAACCAGCAGTGAGATGGCCCGTCAGTTGGCCAGGGGTGACGGGACTGCGTCACACGCTGCCGAGTTGCAGGGACCCCAGGGAGCCCGCTCAGAGGTCGACCGCGATGCCCAGGGGGTGGAGGTTCGGGTGTCCGCGGTGGTGCAGGTTTTCGGCATCGCCCCCCTCACTGTGTCCGCCCACAACTGGGCGGCGTGGGAGCCGGGGATGGGCGATGAGCAGCACAGGTGAGGCGCCACGAGGCGCTGCAGACGGCTCCCGGGGTCAGCGGGGCGCGGGGACGCTGCTGACCGCGGGCGTGTGCCTTGCGCTGCTCGCCACGGCGTCAATGGCGTCGGTGCTGGTGCTCTGGGTGGGTCAGGTGGGTGCGGCACAGGACGCAGCAGATCTGGCCGCTCTGGCGGCGGCAGGTGCTCACGCCGGGGGCGGCAAGTCCTGCGATGCGGCGCGCAGCAGCGCCGTTCACAACCACGCCACCCTGGTGGGGTGCCGGGTGGAGGGGGATACCGACTCCTTCGTGGTGGAGGTGACGATCAGGCGTGCCCTGGAACCCACGCTGCCGGGGGCGCCCACAAGTGTGGAACGGGTGGCGCTGGCCGGGTCACTCCAGTGAGCTGGCGTGTTCACCCCAGCCGGTGTGTCCGACGCATCAACGCTCCCGTTGTGGTGTCGGCAGGCTCACGGCCGACACAATCCCGGCCACCACCACGGCCACGCCGGCGCCGATGAACCCGGAGGTGCCCGACTGCAATTGGACAGCAAAGTACATGACGAGGAAGGTCACCACCCCAGCCACGACGGCGGCGATGACAGCGGTCACGAGAGATGAGCGCTTCTTGCTGCGCGCGGGCTTCGGATCAAGACGTTCCATTGTCGAATCATCTCATGGGGAGGGCCAACCGCGACATTGTTCTCGACGCGGGCTGTGCCAGGTGGGGATGGGGATGGGACGGGCCTAGTCTGGGTCGCATGACAGCTTCGGATCTGCTCGCCGATCTCCTGCGGGCGAACTACACCACCGACGCCGTGCTGGACCTCATTGGTGAGCTCGGCCAGGCGGGTCTGGGGCGCAACAGCACCATTCCTGCGGACGTGGCGCTCGCGGGCCGTATGGACCCGCTGCCGTGCCTCGTGCGGCTGTTCATCCTCCAGCAGTGCGTCCCGCTGGCGGCTGCGGCTCAGGCGCTGGACGTCCACGCAGCCGCCCATGCGGAGTGGGTGGCCATCGATGGCGATCAGGTCCGGGCGCTCGTCGACATCCGTCCCTACGGTTCCCCCGACGACGGCGCCTCAGGTTTTCTCGTGAGCGACCTGACACCCGGCATGGACCAACAGAGCACACCCACCCGTGCCGACTACGTTCTGGGGGCCTCACCCGCTTCCCTGACGCTGGCGCAGATCACGATGCGCGAGAGCGTCGGCCGGGCTCTGGACCTCGGCACCGGATGCGGGGTCCAGTCCCTGCACCTCGTGCGGCACGCCGACGACGTCGTTGCCACGGACCTGAACCCGAGAGCCCTCCACCTGGCACGGCTCAGCGCCGACCTCAGCGGTGCGGCCATCGACTATCGCGAGGGGTCACTGTTCGATCCGGTCGCGGACGAAGAATTTGACCTCATCGTCTCCAACCCGCCCTACGTCATGAGTCCGCCCGAGGGGACCCGTCTCACCTACAGGGAGGGTGACCTCGTTGCCGACGGACTGGTGGAGGCCATCGTCCGGGCGGCCCCGCACCACCTGCGCCCGGGCGGCAGCCTCCAGCTCCTCACCAACTGGGCCGTTCTGGAGGGCGTGGCATGGGAGGACCGGCTGCGGGGCTGGGTGGAGGGCACTGGCCTGGACTGCTGGGTCATCGAGCGCGAACGACTCGACGTGTTCTCCTACATCGAGATGTGGCTCACCGACGCCGGCCTCGCCGGCTCACAGGACTGGGAACCGGCCTACAGGCGTTGGCTCCAGTACTTCGCTGGGCTCGGCATCACCGAGGTCGGCATGGGCTGGCTGCTCCTGACTGCCTCCGGGCGAGCGCAGCCGCACCTGAGGTTTGAGTCGTGGCCCCACGCCGTCGCCCAGCCCGTGGGCGGCGTCTTCGCCCGGCATCATGCGGCAGTCGACGCCGCCACCCTGCCGCTCGCGGAACTGCTGGCCAGCAGGCCGCGGCTCGGTGATGTGGTGCAGGAGACCATCGGCGAACCCGGCGCCGAGGACCCCACCCACGTGGTCCTGCGGCAGCGCACTGGACTGCTCCGTGCCATCCGGGTGGGTACCGCCGACGGTGCCGTCCTCGGCGCCCTCGACGGGGAACTGACGTTGGGGCAGGTCATCGCAGCAGTGGCCAGCGTCCTGTCACTGGACGCCGCCGAAGTGGCGGCCCAGGTGGTGCCGGTGGTGCGCGACGCACTGCTCGACCAACTACTCCTGCCCGGCACCGGCGTTGACCGCGCGTCAAGCACCCCTGCGGGTGTGGGCTAGCATCGTCCCGTCCAACCCATCAGAAATAGCAGGAGAGAAGGTTGCATGGCCGGCACCGTCAAGCGTCTCGTGATCGTCGAGTCTCCCACGAAGGCCACGAAGATCGCCGGGTACCTCGGCGAGGGCTACATCGTGGAGTCCAGCCGCGGCCACATCCGCGACCTCCCCAAGGGTGCGGCCGACGTACCCGCCAAGTACAAGGGTGAGAAGTGGGCACGGACCGGGGTCAACGTCGACGACGGATTCCAGCCGTTGTACGTGGTGGCTGCGGACAAGAAGGCCACCATCAAGGACCTCAAGGCCAAGCTGGCCGGCGTGGATGAACTCCTGCTGGCCACCGATGGTGACCGCGAGGGTGAGGCCATCGCGTGGCACCTGTTGCAGGAACTGAAGCCGAAGGTGCCCGCGCTGCGCATGGTGTTCCACGAGATCACCCCCAGCGCCATCGCGGAGGCCGTGTCCCACCCCCGCGAACTGGACGTCGACCTCGTCGACGCGCAGGAGACCCGCCGCATCCTCGACCGACTGTACGGCTACGAAGTCTCGCCTGTTCTGTGGAAGAAGGTCATGCCGAAGCTGTCGGCGGGCCGTGTGCAGTCCGTGGCAACCCGACTGATCGTGGACAAGGAACGGCAGCGCATCGCCTTCGTGCCCGCCTCCTACTGGGACCTGGACGCCGTCCTGGACGGCGGCGAGGGTGCCGAGCCGCGGAACTTCCCGGCCCGTCTGGGTTCTGTCGGCGGCTCTCGCGTGGCACAGGGACGCGACTTCAGTGCCGACGGAGTGCAGACGTCGAAGGACGCTCTGGTTCTTGACGAGGCAGCAGCCAAGGCTCTCGCCGAGGCCCTCGGCTCAGCCACGCTGACCGTTTCGTCCGTGGAGGCCAAGCCGTACACCCGGCGCCCCTACGAGCCCTTCCGCACCACCACGCTGCAGCAGGAGGCCGGACGCAAGCTCGGCTTCACGTCGCAGCGCACCATGTCCGTTGCCCAGGAGCTGTACGAGAAGGGCTTCATCACCTACATGCGTACCGACTCGGTGACGCTGGCGGCATCGGCCGTCACCGCTGCCCGAGCCCAGGTGGCTGAGCTGTTCGGTGAGAAGTACCTGCCGGCCAAGCCGCGCGTCTACGTGTCGAAGGTCAAGAACGCCCAGGAGGCTCACGAGGCCATCCGCCCTGCAGGCGACACCTTCCGCCACCCGGACAGCACGGGCCTCCACGGGGATGCCAGCCGTCTCTACCGGCTCGTGTGGATGCGCACCATCGCCTCGCAGATGGCCGACGCCAAGGGCGAGCAGCTCACCGTCAAGATCGATGCCCGCACCCAGTCACCCGTTGCGCTGGCGACGGGGCCCGTGGAGACGGCCGAGCTCATCTCTTCGGGCCGCACCATCTTGTTCCACGGTTTCCTCAAGGCGTATGTCGCCGGCGTGGATGACGATTCAGCCTCCGACGACTCCCAGTCGCGCCTGCCGCAGCTGCAGGAGGGCCAGGAGGTCTACGCCGAGTCCATCACGGCAGCCGGCCACGAGACCAAGCCGCCTGCCCGCTTCACCGAACCCTCCCTGGTGGCGAAGCTTGAAGAGCTGGAGATCGGGCGCCCCTCGACGTACGCGTCGATCATCCGCACCATCACGGCTCGCGACTACGTGTTCAAGAAGGGCTCCGCGCTGGTGCCGACGTGGCTGGCCTTCGCGGTCACCCGACTGCTGGAGGAGCACTTCGCCGAACTGGTGGACTACAAGTTCACCGCCCAGCTCGAAGAACTCCTGGACGAGATTGCCTCCGGCAACGCCGACCGGCTCAAGGTCCTCACCGAGTTCTACCGCGGACCCGAGGGCGCAGAGAACCAGGGCCTCGCCGCTCTGGTGAGTGAGCTCGGGGACATCGATGCCCGCGGCCTGTCCACGTTCCCCCTCAAGGACTCGGGCATCGACGTGCGGGTGGGTAGATACGGCACCTATGTCGAGTCCTCCGACGGTCGCCGCGCCAACGTGCCCGAGGACCTCCCGCCCGACGCCCTGACCCCGGAGGTGGCCGAGGAACTGCTCAGCACACCGCTGGACGAGGAGCACGAGTTGGGCGTCGACCCGGACACCGGGCTCCTGGTGGTGGCGAAGAACGGCCGCTACGGTCCCTACGTCACCGAGGTGCTGCCCGAGGACGCGCCGAAATCCCGCAAGCCGAGGACGGGGTCGCTGTTCGCGTCCATGACGCTGGACACCATTGACCTGGAGGCCGCCCGGCAACTCCTGAGCCTTCCCCGCATCGTCGGCAACGACCCCGACGGGGCGGAGATCACCGCGCAGAACGGCCGCTACGGTCCCTACCTGAAGCGGGGTAGCGACTCGCGTTCTTTGACGAGCGAGTCGCAGATCTTCGACATCACGCTCGAGGAGGCGCTGGCGATCTATGCGCAGCCCAAGACGCGTGGTCGTGCCGCGGCGGCGCCGCCACTGAAGGAATTCGGGGAGGACCCTGTCTCCGGCAAGCCGGTGGTGTTGAAGTCCGGACGTTTCGGGCCCTACGTCACCGACGGCGAGACCAACGCCACCCTGCGCCGCGATGACTCCCCGGAGGACGTCGACCCGGCGCGTGCATTCGAGCTCCTTGCCGAAAAGCGGGCCAAGGGACCGGCCAAGAAGCCGGCCGCGAAGAAGCCCGCCGCCAAGAAGCCCGCCGCGAAGAAGCCGGCTGCCACCAAGGCGCCCGCCAGAAAGCCGGCCGCCACCAAGGCGCCCGCCAAGAAGTCGGGTACGACGAAGGCTTAAGTGAGATCCCATGCCCACCAAACGCGCCCCGGAGATGCGCTTCGACCTTGATTTCGGTGCCCCGTCGCCGGCCATGACCTCAGCGGCGGTGGGCATCGATCGGGTGTCGCACCGCTCCGTCACGGCGCAACACCGGGACATCACCATCTTCGACGCGCCGGACGAACGCCTCCTGAGGGCGGGCGTCGTGGTGGCTCACCGCATGGTGGGCGGTGTGGGGGAGTGGTACATGGCCGCGCCCACGTGGCACCCACGGCTCCCCGCTGAGCGGGTGGAACCACTGGATTCCTCCGCCGGGCTGCCCGAGCTCTTCGCGCGCCTCATCAGGCCGCTGACCAGGAATGCAGTGCTGGCCCCGGTGGCGGCACTCGACTGCGACAAGCAGGAATACCTCATGCGGGACAGTGCGGGCGGCACGCTCGGCGTCATCGTCGATGAGTACGTGACCCTCCGACGCGGTGGGTCCACAGTCAACCGCTACCGCGAGGTGACGGTGACCCCCGGCGCGGGCATGACGACTGCGCAGCGCGATCACGTCCTGGCGGCGATGGCTGCCGTCGACGGTTCCCTCGTGGAGAAGTTCCCGACACTCCAGCAGCGACTGGGGGCGCCCGCCACAGGCCGGACGGACTTCCCCACCCCGGCACCTCTGGGCCGCGGTGCCACCATGGAGGACCTCGTCACCTCCATCTTCACCGCCGACCTGTGGGCCATCACGGAACTGCTGCTGGACATCGAACGCGACCGGCGACCGCACATCGCCTCCCTGAACGCCCAGCTGGAGTCGGTGCAGCGCGACATCAGAGGTCTCGCGCACGTCCTCGAACCCGAATGGCGTGAGCGTGTCGAGGGCCTGCTGGCGGGACTTCCGCACCAGGACATGTCCGATGCCACCCAAGTTGCCCTGGATGTGGTGGACGAACTGGTCCGGGAGGTGCGGGCTCCGAAGCTGGGCGATGTGTCCTCGAAGGAGGCCGCTCCGCTGCTGCTGGAACGTGCACAGCAGGCCGCCCTCATCATGGCTGACCGGTGTCAGGCGTTGACCGTGGGCTCCACGGATCGGCAGTGGGAGGGTGCACTGGGTGCGGCGGACATGCTGGCCATCTCCGCGTCGGTCGCCGGTCCCGTTCTGGGCAAGCCACTGCGGCGCATCGTGCGCCGGTTGCAGGCCGTCACCGAACACCTGCGCGCCTGCAACACCCACTGGGAGAACGCGACCGTGGACCTCGACGGTCTCACGGTGGAAGAGGCCTACTCCCTGGGACGCCGGATGGAGCGGGGTCGCGCCACCACACTGACGGAGCGGGGACGCTTCGTCGCGCTGTGGCCGGACCGTCTCGACGAGCTGCGACGCCTGCTGGCCAAGGCCAAGAAGTCCGCATGAGTGGGGTCTTCATCGTCTTCGAGGGCGGCGACGGCGTGGGGAAGTCCACCCAGGTGGCCATGCTCGCGTCGCTCCTGGCGAGTAGGGGTGTCCACCACACGGTCACCCGACAGCCCGGTGGGACACCGCTGGGCGCCAAACTTCGGCGGCTGATCCTCGACCATGGCCACGGGGATGTGGCACCCCGCACCGAGGCTCTCATGTATGCCGCTGACAAGGCGCAGCACGTCTACGAGGTGGTGGCGCCGGCCCTGGAGCGCGGCGAGGTGGTGGTCTGCGACAGGTACGTCGACTCCATGATCGCCTACCAGGGTGCTGGACGTTCATTGGGACTCGACGAGGTGGCACTGGTGGCGGGATGGGCCACGGGCGGCCTGCTCCCCGACCTCACGGTGCTGCTCGACGCCGACCCGGCCGACGCCGTCGAGCAGATCAGCATCAAGGACCGCCTCGAGTCCGCAGGCGTCGATTTCCATCGACGCGCACGCGCCCATCTCCTGCACCTCGCGTCAAAGGACCCGGAGAGGTACCTGATTCTGGACGCCCGCCGCAGCCGCGAGGACCTCGCCGACGCCATCGCCGCCCGCGTGGCCGAGGTCACAGGACGGTGATGGGCGCCACGATGTCGGCGGCGGCTGGCAGGATGATCCCGTGACGCAGGGTGTGTGGGGTGAGCTGGTGGGCCAGGAGCGGGCCGTCGCTGTACTGCAGCGCGCCGTCAACGGCGGTCGACACGCCATGACGCACTCCTGGCTGTTCGTGGGGCCCCCCGGGTCCGGCCGTTCCAACGCCGCCCGTGCCTTCGCCGCGGCGCTCCAGTGCCCACGGGGTGGCTGCGGCCAGTGCAACGACTGCCGTACGTCGCGCTCCGGTGCGCACCCGGACGTGACCCTTCTCCGCACGGAACAACTGTCGATCGGGGTGGACGAGGTTCGGACGCTGGTGGGCAGGGCGAACGTGTCGCCCGTCGGCGGGCGCTACCAGGTGGTGGTGGTCGAGGACGCCGACCGCATCACCGAGCGGGGGGCCGATGCTCTCCTCAAGGCGCTCGAGGAGCCGGCTCCGAGGACGGTCTGGCTGCTGTGCGCCCCCAGCGCCGATGACGTGATCGTGACCATCCGGTCGCGGTGCCGCGAGCTGCGGCTCGTGACACCCGATGACGACGCTGTCACCAACCTCCTGATCCACCGCGACGGCATCTCCCCGGCGCTGGCGTCGCACTGCGCCCGCGTGGCCCAGGGCCACATCGGGCGGGCCCGAATGCTGGCACGCTCGGATGCGGCCCGCATCCGCCGACGCGAGGTCCTGACGTTGCCGTCCCGGCTCCGCACGCTCACGGACTGCCTCACCGCCGCCGAGAACCTCGTGAAGTCCAGCGCCGATGAAGCCACCCAGGCCACCCAGGACCTCGACGCCCGTGAGCTGGTGGAACTGCAGCAGGCGCTGGGCATCGGGACGCGGGGCGCGAAACCCCGCAACGCGCAGGCGGCCATTCGTGACATGGAGGAGCAGCAGAAGATGCGGGCAAAGCGCATGCAGCGTGACGCCCTCGACCGCGTACTCACCGAGCTGACCGGGTACTTCCGTGACGTGCTGGCGATGCAGAGCGCGCCGGACACGCCACTCATCAACCAGGACCTGGCCGACGAGATCCAGCCCCTGGCCAGGCGATCCACGGGAGAACAGACCATCCGGGCGCTGGATGCGATCCTTGGCGCCCGCACGGCGCTGGAGGGCAATGTGGCACCCCTGTTGGCCATGGAGGCGCTGATGGTGGGCATTGCCCAGGCAACGCGGGGCTGACCCGAACGTAGCTCCCCTGCGCGGCGACAGCGCGATTGGCCCCTGTGATGGAAAGATGGGGCCGAGCCATTCCAGCAGGAGGAGTAACCCCATGACATCAGGAGCCAACGGCGAGTGGGTGCGTCAAGGGACGCCGCATGACGACAACGCCGACTGGAACGAGGAGCAGAGCGAGTACGGCACTGCCATCAGCCCCACCGAGTGGGATGACTACTCCAGCGAACAGTCCGTGCCGGTGACCCCACGTGCACACGCGGACGGTGACGTCTCGACGGACGGGTCGCCTGCCTCGCCCGCCGTGGAAGAGCACTCCCCGGTCCCGGGACAGGAACCCGATGCTGGCGACGAGTACCGCTCCGGCGACGTCGACCCCACCTCTGGGAGTGCACCCCAGGGTGACGCCGACGAGCACGGCATGCAGCCGGCCCGGGTCGACGAGCCCGCCGACGCCCTTGGTGTCGATGAGGCCACCTTCGCGGGAGCTGACGAGTTCTCCGATGTTCCCGACGACGAGATCACGCGACCCAGGCCGATCGTGCCCGACGCGTCGATGACGGCCATGGGTGCCACCGCGGTGGCCTCGCCCGCCATGGTGCAGGCCACCGATGGAGGAGTGGGCCACGCTGAGACCGCCGATCTCGTGGAGGATCCGGCCGAGGACAGTGCCCTGGACCGGGAATTCGACGAGCCCGCTGATAACGACGCGCAGGAATCGGTGGCCATGGATGAGCGACACGTCGATGCCGCCGACTACCTCGCAGTGGACCCCGTGCCGCTGGAGGAGGCGGACACGCAGGCCGTTGCCCACGACGTGGCCGATGAGCCGGTGTCACAGGACATGGACCAGGAGATGTCCGAGCGTGTGGACACGAACTCCGATGCCGAGCCCACGCAGTACGTGGAGACGGACTCCGATGCCGAGCCCACGCAGTACGTGGAGACGGACTCCGATGCCGAGCCCACGCAGTACGTGGAGACGGACTCCGACGCCGAGCCCACGCAGTACGTGGACACCGACGACATGGAGCACACCCAGGCCGTGCCTGTGATTGCTCCGGTGGCCTCAGGCGGTACAGCCGCGACCCCCGGACACGCCGGCACCGTTCCGGACGGCCTCTACCGCGCCGGAGGAGCCGAGGAGACTGCAGGCATGGAGGAAACCGCCGTCATTGCCCAGGGCGAGTACCCGGACACGGACGCCGACGTCGAGGAGGAACGTCGCCAGGCGTCCCTGGACGCTGAGCGTCAGGCACGCGAGCAGCGCCTCGGCGCCGTCCCCACCTCCCCGGACAACGCCATGCGTGAGGACTTCGGTCCTCCCCGTGTGACCACGGACCGCTTCCTCCCCAGCTTCGGACTGTTCGTCATGCGCATCGTCCTGGCTGGCGTGCTGGGGCTCGCGAGCTTCCAGATCCTGGGCAGCGGCGTCGACGCCACGGCGAACTTCCTTGCCGGCTACCCGCTGATTCCGGAGCCGCGTCTCGTGGCATGGATTCTCGGATTCACCCTGGGTGCCATGGCCCTGCTGCTCGTGATCGGCCTCCTGCAGCGCGTCGTGGGCTTCCTGCTGCTGGTGATCTCCGTGGCGGCACTGGTGTTCATCCGCTGGGGCAACTTCCAGATCTTCACCTCCGGTGGACTCTGGGTCGACGGCTTCATCGGCGACAAGGACCTGCTCCTCGCGGCGATCGGCCTCGTGCTGCTCACCATCGGTGGCGGCGCCTGGGGCATCGACGGCGCATTCCGCCGTGCCCGGGCTGAGTCCAAGGCTGAGAAGCAGGGCTGACACACCCCCACCCCGCGACCCGTGGAGGACCCAAGCGCCCGTTCCCGTTGGAGCGGTTGGGTAGCGTTCAACTCCACGGGCGTGAGGGAGGCTGCGGATGCGGAACAACTGGGTGGGCTGGGCGCAGGGTGCCACGGTGGTGATTGCCGTTGTACTGGTGGCGTCATTCTTCGTGCTGGGCATGGCCGGTGGGTCCACGCCGTTCGATCCCCCCGCCACGAAGTCGTCGGCGGCGCCCTCCACGCAGACCCCGTCACCCGTGGATCCCTCCGATCCGCACCCGGGCGTACCGGCGGTGAAGGTGGCGGACCACGCCACCTGGAAGCCCACTGCCCCACTGAACCCCGACCGCCAGCTCGGCGGGGACCCCAACCCGGGAAACGTCCAGCTGCCCTCCGCGGCAGGGGACGACCTGGCTGCGTACTGGACCCAGCCCGTGGCCTGGAAATCCTGCGGGGAACAGTTGTGCGCCACCGTCAAGGCGCCCCTCGACTGGGACGATCCCGGCCGCTCGGCCGTGGACATCGCGATGCGCAAGGTGCCATCGAAGAACCCCACACGGGGTCCGCTCTTCGTGAACCCGGGGGGCCCGGGCTTCGGCGGCCAGGACTTCGCCCGCAACCTGGGGACAGACAAATGGTCCGGCTACGACATCATCGGGTGGGACCCCCGGGGCACGGGGAAGTCGACCACGGTGCAGTGCGGCACCACGGAGCAGACCGACGCGGTGTTCGAACTCGACGGGTCGCCTGATGACGCCGCGGAGGAGAGGGCGCTGGAGACGGGCTGGGCCGAGTTCGCCCGCCAGTGCCGGGCCGCCTCCGGTGAGCTGCTGGACCACCTCACCACCATCGAGAACGTGCGCGACCTGGACCTGCTGCGGCACCTCGTCGGCGCCGAGAAGCTGAACTATGTCGGTGTGTCCTACGGCACCTACGTGGGCGCCGTCTACGCCGAGCTGTTCCCCGATCGGGCAGGGCGGCTCGTGCTCGACTCTGCCGTCGACATCACCGACGACGAGGCGTCCGCCTCGCAGTCCGAAGGGTTCGAACTGGCGCTGCGCAACTACGCCACCTGGTGTGCCAAGACCAAGGCCTGCACTCTCGGCGACTCCGCCGACGAGGTGGTGGACGGCATCGCCACGTTCCTGGCCGGACTCGACGCCAACCCCATTGCGGTGGGGGACCGTTCGCTGACGCAGAGTCTCGGGGCCACGGGCGTCGCGCTGTTCCTGTACTCCGACGAGCAGGCCTACCCCGGGCTGACCTACGTGCTCACCGACGCCATGGACGGCCGCGCCGGCGACCTGCTGAAGGCCGCCGACGAACTCAACGGGAGGGGCGCAGACGGCTACGAGACGGTCGCCTACGCATTCCCTGCCACCCGCTGTGTCGACTGGGCTGATGAGGGCATCGAGGCCACCTTTGACTTCTGGGAGGAGAACAAGGCGAAATCGCCCGTCTTCGCCACCAACATGGGCGTCGACTTCGTCTGCGAGACCTGGACTGCCGACCCCGGCCCCCAACTGAAACTGACGGCCAAGGGCGCCCCGCCCATCCTGGTGGTTGGCACCACCGGGGACTCCGCCACGCCCTACGAGCATGCCGTGTCGATGGCCAAGCAACTGGAGTCCGGTGTGCTGCTGACCTTCGAGGGGGCCGGCCACGGGTCGGTCACCGGAGGCAACAAGTGCGTCAACGCCGCCGTCACGAAGTACCTGGAGGACGGGGTGCCACCCAAGGACGGCGCCACCTGCTCCTGAGCTGGTCCGCAGTTTTCGCATCGGTGGGCTCCGACGCTATAGTTTCTGCTTGCTGCCGCCCTAGCTCAGTTGGAAGAGCGACGCTCTCGTAAAGCGTAGGTCACGGGTTCGATTCCCGTGGGCGGCTCGGGTGAGAAGGACCCCGGCCCTCAGGCCGGGGTCCTTCGCGTCCCGGGGTGTTCACGAGACGTGGCGCCGGCCGTCCCGTGATGCGGGAAAGGCACTAGCCGGGGGCGTCGGAGGGTGGGCTCAGGTCGCCTTGTAGGCTGTTCCGTGCTGGTGTTCACTGAAGCGCCCGCAGCAATTTTCAGGAGGAATAATGCGCGACTGCGCGATCATCGGAGGCGGATTCGCGGGCCTGACCGCTGCCCTTGACCTGGTCAAGCGCGGTCTGGACGTGGTCGTCCTCGAAGCCCGTGACAGAGTGGGTGGGCGCGTCGAGAACGGTGTCCTCGACGACGGGCAGTACGTGGAGTTGGGCGGCCAGTGGATCGGCGCCGGCCATGATGCCGTCAAGGAACTCGTGGATCGCTACGGCCTCCACACCGTCGGCCTACCCAACAAGGGCAACCTGGTGGTACGGCTTCGCGGCCAGAATCTGGAAGTGCCGTCCGGCGATGACGGACCAGCGCTCAGCCCGTTCGAGGTCTCCGACCTCGGCCAGGGCCTGCTGCGACTGCGCCGTCTCGCGCAACGTCTCCGTGATGACCCGGCCTGGTCCGCCTCCAACGATGCGTGGCTGCGACAGGACCTGCGCCGCTGGATCCAGACCAACCTGCGCACCCAGGGGGCGCAGCTCCGCTTCATCGAGGTGTACTCCGCGGCGTTTGGCCCCATGAGCCGCACTGCGACGCTGCTGGAGGGCCTGCACCAGGTCAACTCCGGCCCGGACCTGGAATCGATGCTCGCCTCCAACGGCGGACTGAACCAGCGCCGCGTCGAGGGTGGCATGTTCGAGGTGTGCCGCGCCATGGCCGCGGACCTCGGCGACGTGGTGCGCACGTCGTCCGTGGTTGACAGGATCGAGCACGGTGAACGCTCCGCCACGGTGGTGCTGACCGACGGCACACGTATCGAGGCCCGTCAGGTGATCACGACCCTGCCGCCGCGGCTTGCCATGAAGATGACCTACGACCCGCCGCTGCCGCAGTGGCGCACGGAGACCGCCGCCAAGGTGGCCGCCGGCAATGTCATCAAGGCGTTCCTGGTCTACGAGAAGCCCTTCTGGCGCGATCTCGGGCTCTCCGGGCAGTCCAGTGCGGACGAGGGCTCTGTGCGGGTCACCTTCGACACCACCACCGGCGACGACGAACGCGGCCTGCTCATGGGCTTCTTCGAGGGAGCCGACGCCGACAGCCTCTCCAAGCGCTCCATCACGCTGCGCCAACGCTCTTTCGTGGACTCGGTGGTGCGCACGTTCGGTGACGTGGCCGCCAAGCCCATCGACTACATCGAGCGCGACTGGTCCGCCGAACCCTTCACGGCGGGCTGCCACGGCGCGCACTTCGCGCCGGGTGTCTGGACCACCAACGGCCCGGTCCTCGCCGAACCCGAAGGCGTCCTGCACTGGGCCGGCGCGGAGTACTCCGGCCGCTTCAACGGCTACATGGAAGGGGCGGTTCGCTCCGGCCTCGACGTGGCAGCGGCAGTCGCGCGCAACTGCGCCTGACTGTCACCGCGGCAGGGTAGAACTGGTCCATGCCCGATCCGCAGCTCGCCCGCACCCGACTGGTGGCGCAGTCCCTGACAACGCGCCCCCACGACAATCCCCACGCTGCCGTGGCGGCACTGCTCGCCATGCAGGGGCAGGATCTCCCCGGCGTCATCGCGTCCGCAGCCCTGCGCACCCGCAGCGGCGACGTGGACGACGTCCTGGCTGAACTGTGTGCAGGCCGACTGGTGCGCGGGTACCCCATGCGCGGCACCGTGTTCCTCATGGCCGCCGCCGATGTTTTGTGGGTGAGTGAACTCTGCGCGGCACCCGCCCTGCGGGCCGCCGCCAACCGCCGGCACCACCTCGGCCTGGACCAGGCCAAGGTGGACCGGGCACGGGAGCTTGCCGTCGAGGTGCTCTCCGTCGAGCCGAACGGACTCCCGAGATCGGAGTTCCTGGCCAGGTGGGAGGCAGACGGTCAGCCCACCGCCGGGGGAGTGGGATACCACCTGCTGGCCCACCTCATCGGGGAGGGGACGCTCTGCCACGGCGCCTGGAACGGCACTGACCAAAATATTGCATGGACCCGGACGTGGGTGCCGGAGGGGTCCGATCTTGCGGGCACGTTCAACGGTGACCGCACGGCCGGCATCGCCGAACTCCTGAGGCGCTACCTCGTGGGGCACGGCCCGGCCACCATCCGCGACTTCGCCTGGTGGACCAAGCTGCCACTGCGCGACATCCGCGCGGCGCTCCCCGAGGCGACCATGGACCTGGAGGACGACGGCGCCGACGAACCCAGCTACTGGCGTGCGGGGCTCCTGGATGAGGTGGCCGCCGTCGGCAAGGACGCCTCCCGGCCGCTGCTGCTGCCCGGATTCGACGAGTTCATCCTGGGCTACCAGGACCGGACGTTCGCCATGACGGCCGAGCAGGAAGTGCTCCTGGTGCCGGGCCGCAACGGCGTGTTCCGTCGCTCTGTCGTGGTGGACGGTGCTGTGAAGGGATTCTGGCGTCGCGCCGGGCGGCCCGGCAGCCGAACCCTCGAGGTGGAGGCGTTCACCCCCATCCCCGCGGCCACACAGGCCGGGCTGGAGCGACTCTTCGGCTCGTTCCCCGTCGTCACGGACTGATCAGGAGGGTTCCGGCAGAGCAAGGTAGATGGTCTCGAGGTACTCGTCGATGCCCACGAACCCTCCCTCCCGGCCCAGACCCGACTCCTTGACGCCGCCGAACGGCGCGGCCGCGTTCGACAGCACACCGGTGTTGACGCCGATCATCCCGGTCTCCAGCAGCGCACCCATCCGCTGGATACGGCCGACATCACGCGTGAAGACGTAGCCGGAAAGTCCCACCGACGCGGAGTTGGCGATCCGCAGCGCCTCGGACTCGTCGACGAAGGTGGTGATGGCCGCCACCGGTCCGAAGATCTCGTTCGCCATCACCTCGGCGTCGTGGGCCACATTGGTGAGGACCGTGGGTGGGTAGAAGTTCCCGGGACCCTCTGGCACCACGCCACCGCACCGCAGCGTGGCCCCCGCCTCGAGGGCGCCCGTCACGAGCGCGTGGACGTCCTTCCGTGCCTGGGCGCTGGCCAGTGGGCCCAACGTCGTGGACTCCTGGAGCCCGTCGCCCACCACCTCGTCGGCGAACCGTTCCACGAGCCGGTCGGCGAACTCGTCGGCCAGCGACTCGTGGATGATGAAGCGGTTGGCGGAGGTGCAGGCCTGCCCGATGTTGCGCAGCTTCGCCGCCCGGGCCTGGTCGACGGCGACGTCGAGGTCCGCGTCCTCGAAAACGATGAAGGGGGCGTTGCCGCCGAGTTCCATGGAGGTGCGCAGAACGTTCTTTGACGCCTTGGCCAGCAGCGATCTGCCGACGGGGGTGGAGCCGGTGAAGGAGACCTTGCGGAGGCGGTCGTCGGCCAGCAGCGCGTCGGTCACGTCGTGCTCGCTGGAGGCGATGATGTTGACCACGCCGTCCGGCAGGCCGGCGTCGCACAGCACCCGCCCCAGCAGCAGCGTGGTCAGCGGCGTGGACTGCGCGGGGCGCAGAACGACGGTGCACCCGGCGGCCAGCGCCGGGGCCATCTTGCGGGTGGCCATGGCCAGCGGGAAGTTCCAGGGTGTCAGCAGCAGGCATACTCCGACGGGGCGCCGCATGACGAGTTGCCGCAATGTCCCCTCCGGCAGTTGTCCGTAGAGGCCGTGGATCCGGACGGCCTCCTCGGAGAACCAGCGGAGGAACTCGGCCCCATACGTCACTTCCGCCTGCGATTCCGGTAGGGCCTTGCCCATCTCCAGCGTCATGGTGCGGGCAAAGTCGTCGCGCCGCTCCAGCACCATGTCGAAGATGCGCCGCAGCACGTCCGAGCGTTCCCGGGGTGGGGTGGCGGCCCAGGCCTGCTGCGCGTCGACGGCGGCCGTCAGCGCCTGACGCCCCTGGTCGGGGCTGGCGTTGGCGACCGCCGTCAGCGGCTCGTTCGTTGCGGGGTCCAGGACGTCGAAGCTGGCGCGTTCGCCGTCCACCCACGCGCCGTTGATCAACAGGCGGGTGTCAAGGTCGTCCGGAAGGCTGCGGTTGCTCATGCAGCCAACCTACGTCCGGTGGTGATCAGACCGCAGCCTGCCCTGTTTCTCCGGTGCGGATACGCACCACCTCGTCGATGGGGGTGGACCACACCTTCCCGTCGCCCACCGAACCGGTGCGGGCAGCCTCGACGATGGCGTCGATCACATCGGCCGCCTCATCGTCGGCGACCACCACCTCCAGGCGTGCCTTGGTGAGGAAGTCGATGGTGTATTCGGTGCCGCGATACATCTCGCGGTGGCCGTGCTGGCGGGCGTACCCAGCGCACTCGGTGACGGTCATGCCGGCCACCCCGTGCTGCGCCAGGGCGACGGCGACGGTGGTGAGCATGGTGGGTTGGATGATTGCTGTGACGAGCCTCATGCCCGGTCTCCTTCACGGCTGGGGACAACGATGGTGTGCTTGACGGAGTAGGCGCTGTAGCCGACGACGCTCAGGTCATAGCCGGTCTCGGCGTGCTCGACGCCGTCGATGCCGGCGGTCTCGGACTCGGCGTGGGTGCGCAGCCCCATGGTCCTCTGCAGGACCTTGGCGATGGCGAAGGTGACGACGAAGGAGTAGATCAGCACCGCGCCGGCGCCGAGGATCTGCGCCCACAGCACCGAGAAGCCGCCGCCGTAGAACAGTCCTGCAGCGCCCGTGGGGGAGGCGGGGTCGGCGAGGAAGCCGATGACAAGGGTGCCGATGAGGCCACCGCCCAGGTGGACGCCCACCACGTCGAGCGAGTCGTCATAGCCGAACCGCTTCTTGATGCCGATGGCGAAGGCACAACCCACGCCGGCGAGCAGGCCGACGCCCAGCGCACCCACAGGGCTGACGGCGGCGCAGGCCGGGGTGATCCCCACCAGGCCTGCCACGATGCCGGATGCGGCGCCAAGGCTGGTGGCGTGCCCGTCACGGATGCGCTCCACCACCAGCCAGCCGAGCATGGCGGCTGCGGCGGCGGCCAGCGTGTTGATCCATGCCACGCCTGCGGTGCCGTTGGCGCCCAGCGCGGAGCCGGCGTTGAATCCGAACCAGCCGAACCACAGCATGCCCGCGCCCAGCATCACCAGGGTCAGGTTGTGCGGTCGCATGGGGTTGGTCCTGAACCCGATGCGCGGGCCCAGCACGATGCACAGGGCCAGGGCGGCGGCGCCGGCGTTGATGTGGATGGCGGTGCCGCCCGCGAAGTCAATGGCGCCGATGGAGTTGGCGATGAACCCACCCCTGGCCGAGACGGTGTCGTCGAAAGCGAACACCCAGTGGGCGGCGGGGAAGTACACGAGCACCGCCCACACCGCGGCGAAGACGGCCCATGCGGAGAACTTCATGCGGTCAGCCACCGCCCCGCTGATGAGGGCGACGGCGATGATGGCGAACGCGCCCTGGAAGCCCACGAAGACGAGTGTGGGGATCGTGCCGACGACGGCCTCAGGGTCCATGAGGCCGCGCAGCCCGGCGAACTGCAGCGGGTTGCCGATGATGCCACCCAGGGAGTCCCCGAAGGACATCGAGAATCCCACGAGGACCCACAGGACACCGACGATGCCCATGGAGGTCACCGACATCATCAGCATGTTCAGCACGCTCTTGGCGCGCACCATCCCGCCGTAGAAGAAGGCGAGGGCGGGGGTCATCAGCAACACGAGCGCGGCACTTGTCAGTACCCAGGCAGTGTCACCGGCCGAGATCTCCAAAAGGTTCATGGGCGTAATCCTGTTGGACCCAGATGTCGGCGGAGTCGCTGTACGGTCACAACCTGCGGCCCGTGCGGTTCCGTTTGCGTGTCACGGTGTTACCGGTGCGTTACGGCCCCCCCGGAGGGCCGTCAGTGCCGAGCGGAGATGCCGCGTCGGATCCTTGCGTGGACGTGGGTGTGGGCGTCGTGGCGGGGCAGAGCATGAGGCGGCATGAGGCGCGCGTGCGCCACGGTGGTGGGCAGGGTCAGCGGTCGGCGAGCCAGCCGAGCTGTTTCCACGTCTGCACGTCGCCCCCGCCCTCGTGTCCGTTGTAGGGGTAGATCTCGATGTCCTTGTCCCCCTGCCAGGCGTTGTAGGCGGGAAACACCGTCGACGGGGGACAGGTGGGGTCCGCCAGCGCCACGGAGAAGTATCCGGGGCAGGTGGCGCGCCCCGCGAAGGACACACCGTCGAAGTGGCTGAGCGTCTCCCACACCTGGTCCTCCATGTGGGGCGCGGCCTTCAGGAGATCGGCCACCAGGGAGAAGGGTTGGTTGTCGGTGATCTCGACGCCGCGTCGGATGGTGCACATGAAGGCGACATCCGGCATCGCTCCGGCCAACTCGATGCGGAGCGACGGTGCCAGACCGGCCGCCGCGATGGTGAGGTAGCCGCCCTGGGACCCCCCGGCCACGAACAGCCGTGAGGGGTCGACGAGTCGGTGGCCTGCGGCGTACTGCATGAGGCGCGCCGCGTCAGTGATGAGGCGTCGGTAGTAGTAGGTCTCGGCGGAGCCGATGCCCTTGGTCATGGGTCCGGGCGGGCCGAAGGCGCCGGCGTCGGTGTGGTGGTCGGCGGTCCCGCCGAAGAGGTTGGACCCCCACCAGCCCTGGCCACGGGAGTCCATCACGAACTCGGCGTATCCGGCAGCCGCGTATTTCGCATTGAACGGCATGCCGCGAGATCCGGAGTACCCGCCGTAGCGCACCACGCCCGGCAACGGCGTGTTCGTGCCTGCGGGGACGTGCAGCCATGCCTTGATGGGGGCGCCGCCGAAGCCTGTGAAGGTGATGTCGTAGGTGTCGATCGTCGACAGCCGGTTCTCCAGCGGCTCCTCGGTGGCGCTCACCGCGGGGTCTGCTGCCAGCGTGCGCGCCCAGAACCCGTCGAAGTCGGGCGACTCCTGCACGTTGGGGCGGAACTCGCGAAGCTGGGACAGGGGGAGGTCGTATTGCGCCATGCCAACCAATGCTAGTTGTACGCACCGGTGACGGTGGCCCTCGTAGCGGCTGGCGTGGCGAAATGTCTGACAGTGAGGGTCGTGGATCGAGGAGCCGCGACATCGGCAAAGCTTCGATACCCACTACTGTTATCCCCGTACTACTTGTCAATGCAAGATAGCTGCCGTAGTCTGTATCCATGCAAGAAACCATTCGTGATCCGCAGCTCCTCAAAGGTGTTCTGCGCATGCTCGTGCTGAAGGTTCTCTCGGATGAGGAGACCTACGGCTATGAGTTGGTGACCAGGCTCACCCGCCGAGGGCTGGCCGGCATCTCCACGGGGACGGTGTACCCGGTCCTCAACCGGCTCGAGCGGGAGGGCCTGTTGGGTTCCCGGCTCGTCGCCTCCACGGCAGGGCCCGCGCGCAAGTACTACGGAGTCACCGCCTCCGGCGGGGCTGCCCTCGCCGAGGCCATCAGCGGCTGGGATGATCTGGCCGCCGCCGTCTCGTCCGTTCTCGGCTCGAGCCCCCCATCGGGCGCTCTGGAGCCGTCCGCCCACAGCACCACGAAGGGAAAGACCTCATGAGTGACACAGCACGCACCCGGTACCGTCCGGGAATCGCCGATTTCCTGCGACGCGAGTGGTACCTGACGCGCCTCGACTGGGGTCTGCGCAACCTTCCGTCGAAACAAAGTCGCCACATCCAGCGCGACCTCCGCAGGGACCTCACCGCCACCGCCGCCGACATCGGGATGAGCCCGGCGCTGGAGGGCCTGGGGAAGCCCGGCGACCTCGCCGAGCAGTACACCGCGGAGATGGATCCGGAGGGTCCGCGCTACGTGGCGGGCGCGGTCGCGGGGGGCATCGCCATCTGCGTGACCGCATTCCTGGTGATGGCCTATGCCATCGGCACACTGGACACCCTGCAGGCCATGGGTGGGGGCACCCGCACCGTCACCCTGTGGGGTTCACAGACGGTGTTCATCTCGACGGCGGAGCAGATCTCGATGTCGACCACCAACATCCTGCCCTTGGTGCTGGTGATCGCACTCATCGGGACCGTGGCGTACCTGGTGTTCTCCCGGATCTGGCGGCTCGCCCGCACGTCAGGCTGAGAAGTCCTCGGCGGGCACGTCGAACTGCCCCGCCTCGATGGCGTCAACAATCCTGCGGGCCGTGACTTCCGGAGGCAACCCCTCCGGGAGTTTCGGCGCGTCACCCGCCAGCGCGCGGGTCACCAGACCTGTCTCGGTGTGCGGGGGGCGGACGTCGTACACGTCGATGCCGGACTTGCGCAGTTCGCGCCCCATGGCGTGGTCGGCAGCCGTGAGAGCGGCCTTCGTGGCGGAGTAGGTGACCATGCCGGCCATGGGTTTGTCGGCGACGATGGCCGAGATGTTGGCCAGGAACCCGCCGGACTCCTGGAGCATCGGCGTCACACGGCGCATCAGCCACAGGGGCCCTATGACATTGGTCATGAAGAGTTCTTCGATGATGGCGTCCTCGGTCTCGGACAGCGCGCCGAAGGCGACGACCCCAGCGGCATTGATCACGCCGTCCAGCCGGCCATGGGCTCGGGAGGCAGCCTCGACGACGGCGTCCCCGGCGTTTGCGTCGGTGAGGTCAGCCAGGACGATGGTGGCGTCGGCCAGTCCCACGGCCTGAAGCTTCTCCTCGCTGCGCCCCACCAGCAGGACCTTGGCTCCTCGCTCCACGAGTTCCTGGGAGATGATCGATCCGAGGGCGCCACTGGCCCCGATGACGGCGACGACTGCGCCCTGAAGTGTGTGACCAGACATGGTGTAACTCTACGGAGCAGGGGGTCGAGTGGAGTCTCCCATCACACACCCATGCCGAGTCGCGTGCGAACAAGTGAGCTCCTCCACGTCACGAGCCCTTCGATACACCGCCGGCTCGTTCCCCGCGGGCGGCACTCAGGGAACAGAACTCACGGTGTGGTGCAGGATCTCCCGGGAAACGGGACGAACCCACTGGGTCCCGGGTCGTCTCAGCTGGCGAGGGCGTCGGTGCCCATCAGGAGCGCTGGCAGGTCATCCATGCTCGTGACGATGTGGTGGGCGCCGGCCTCCAGCAGGTGTTCGGCCAGGGAATAGGTTCGCGTCGGCGGTGCGAAGGCAAAGACCGTCGCCCCGGCGGCCACCCCGGCCAGCACGCCGGGCACTGAGTCCTCGACCACGGCGGTGGTGGCGGGATCGACGCCCAGCGCCGCGGCCGCGGCGAGGTACACGTCGGGGGCGGGTTTGCTGCGTGGTGTCTCCAGGCCGCTGAACACGCGGTCGCCGAACAGGCCGTCGAGCCCGGCGATGCGCAACTGCATCTCGATCTTGCGACGATCTGCCCCGCTTGCACAGGCGAACCGGCCGCCCATCGCCTCCGCCACCGCCCTGACCGCCGGGACGGCCCCGGGCATCGCCGCGAGTTCCCGGGCGAGCGCCGCGTCCCGGCGCTCACGGAAACCCACGAGCCAGTCCTGGTCGATGCGGAGACCTGTGCGCTCGTGGATGATGCGCCACTCATCGAGGAAGGACTTGCCGACGAAGAGGTCCATGCACTCCTGTTCGCCGATGTCCCAGCCCAACTCCACGAGCATCTGTCGGAACACCTTGCTGACGATGGGCTCGGAGTCGACGAGGACGCCGTCGCAGTCGAAGAGGATGGCGGAGAAGGGAAGTGGGGTCACGGTGATGCACCCTACCTTCGCCCGGGCGGGTGACTGCTGGCCGCGGCCGCGCGCGGGTTCGTACCCGCCTACGATGTGGGGCATGACGACACCATCAGTGGTCCTGGTTGGCAACGACAAGGGTGGGGACATCTCCGCCTTCCGGCTCATCGACGACGAACTCCGATTGCTGGCCAGCACGCAGGTCGGTGTGGGATGCAGCACGTTCGCGGTGGACGTCGACCGCGCGCTGGTCTACGTGGGGGTCAAGGATCCACACCCTGCTGTGGTGACGCTTCAACTGGACCGCGACACCGGTGCCTTGAGTGAGCTGTCGCGCCGCGACGTTGACGACCCGCTCGCTTACCTGGGTCTGAGTGGCTCCACGCTGCTGGGCGCCTCGTACCACGGGGGCTGGGGCGCGTCCTGGCCGGTGGTCGACGGTGTGCTGGGCGACGTCGTCTCCCGGCTGGAGTTCCGCAACCTGCACGCGGCAGTGCCCGGTCGAGACGGCAGGACCGCCTACTTCGCGTCGCTGGGCGAGGACCTCATCGCGCAGTACGCCCTCCATCCGGATTCCAGCCTCACCGAACTGCCGGAGGCCACCGTGGCGTGCCCACCCGGCTCCGGCCCCCGCCACCTCGTGCTGACCGATGACGGACGCAGCGCCTACCTCATCACCGAGTTCACGGGCGAGGCCATCCGCTTCGACCGCGCCGCCGACGGCAGCCTCACCCGCGCGGAGGCCGTGGCGGCCCACGCCACCGACAAGGGCTTGGGGGTGAGTGCCTACGGTCGTGATCCTCGCGCCGATCACCTCATCTGGGGCGCGGACCTCGGCCTCGCCGACGGAGGGCGGTGGTTGGTGTGTTCGGAGCGCACCGAATCCACCATTGCTGCGGTGGCACTCGACGGCAACGGCCACCTCACGGACCGCGTCGTCATCACGGGCACCGAGGAGCAGCCCCGGGGCCTGGCGGTGTCGCCTGAGGGCACCCGACTGGTGGTGGTGGGCGAGCGCTCCGGGTGCGCATCGCTGTACCGGCTCGATGAGGGTGCGCTCGTCCATCTCCACCGGGTGGAGACCGGGCTGGGCCCGGACTGGGTGCGCTTCATCTGACGGGGGTCCTCCACCCTGCGGTGCCGCCCCGGCATAGGCTCGACCCATGGCCTCAACCACGACACACCACATGCAGGACCTCACGGTGGAGAACCACACCATCGACGTCCCCCTCGTGTGGGGCGACCCGGATGACGGCCGCTCCGTCGAGGTGCACGCCTGCGTTGTCATCCGCGAGGACGGCGCAGACCTGCCCTACCTCGTGTTCCTGCAGGGCGGCCCCGGCTCCGAGGCGCCGCGCGCGCTGGCAAGCCCCACGTCGCCGTCGTGGCTGGGCGACGCGCTGAAGCACTACCGCGTCGTCCTGCTGGACCAACGTGGCACCGGCAGGTCCACCCCCGTCCGCGACGAGGACCTGGAGCGTGGCACCGACGCCGTCGTGGAGCACCTCACGCACCTGCGGGCCGATGCGATCGTGCGGGACGCCGAGGCGATGCGCGAACATCTCGGCGCCACGACATGGAACACCCTGGGCCAGTCGTTCGGCGGATTCACCACCATGGCCTACCTCAGCACCGATGCCTCCTCGCTGGATCGTGCCTACTTCACCGGTGGCCTCAGTGGCATAGGGCTCCCGGCCGAGGACGTGTACGCACTCACCTACGACAAGATGCGGGCCGCCACCCTGCGCTACTACCGTCGCTTCCCGGAGCACCGGGACGCCGTCGCGCGCCTCGTCGACCTCGCCGCCGACGGCGCCATCGTGCTTCCTGACCGGGAGGTGGTGTCGGTGTCGCGGATCCGATCGCTCGGCATGCTGCTCGGCAGCGACGACGGATGGCAGACGCTCTGGTCCCTGCTGGAGCAGGATCCGGCCACCAACGCCTTCCGTCACGACCTGGCCGCCGCCCTTCCCTACCGTGGACGCAATCCGCTCTACTACGTGCTCCACGAGTCCTCCTACGCCGACGGGGTGGTCACCAACTGGGCGGCGGAGCGTGCCGAACCCGACGACTTCCTCGCAGACCCCACCCTCCTCACCGGTGAGCACGTCCGACGGGAATGGGCGGAGACGGTCCCGGCATTCCAGCCCTGGCGGGAGGTGGCGGAGGCGCTGGCGCAGGTCCAGTGGCCAAGACTCTACGACGCTGAGGCCATCGCCGCCTCGGGCATCCGCGGCGCCGCGGCCGTGTACTACAACGACGTGTTCGTACCCGTCGAGCACTCCCTGGCCACGGCCGGTTTGATGCCCGATGTCCGGGTGCGCATCACCAGTGAGCACGAGCACAGCGGGCTGCGCACGGGCCAGGTGCTGCCCCGGCTCATCGACCTCGCGCAGGACCGCATCCTCCGCTGACCCGGACGGGGCGGCAGGCTGCTGGACAGGTCGGTTGAGGCTCCGTGAACCGGGGTCAGGAGGGTCAGCGTTCCAGGACGCCCACAGCCACGAGCCAGTCGCGGGTGTCGGCATCGTCGGTCCACAGGTGCGCGCGCCAACCGACTGCGAGTGCCCCGTCGACGTTGGCCTGCTTGTCGTCGATGAACGCGAGCTCCGCGCCCGGCAGGCCCAACTGGTCCGCGACGGCCCGGTAGATGGCGGGATCGGGCTTCATCATGCCAAGGGTGGCGGAGACGAACAGGTGGTCCACGTCGCGACGCCACTGCGCACCGTCCGCCGCGCTCTGCACGGCGTGCGGGGAGTTGCTGAGGATGGCGACGATCACGCCGGCGGAGCGGCAGTCGCGCAGCACCTGCCACGCTTGCGGGCGGAGTTCCGACCAGACACTGGCATCCAGCAGTGCGAGTTCGTCCAGCAGGCCCTCGCTGGCTGAACCGCCGGCGGCGGCGACGAGCGGTCCCCAGTAGTCCTGCGTGCTGCCACCGGCATCGTAGGCGTCGCGGCCACTCCAGTAGTGCTCGGCGACGCGCGCGTGGGTGGTGCCCATGCGCGCAGCCAGCAGGGGCAGGAGGGACGGTGGCGAGGCGAGCACCCCGCCGAGGTCGAAGACGACGGCCTTGATCATGTCCCGATGGTAGGCGGGACGGCAAGAGCCGGAGCGCCCAGGGCCAAAGCCGGGCCCGGCCGGTGATGATGGCCGTCGCCGGTGGCGGGGATCGGCCGCTAGATTGTGCTGGTGATTCCACTCGACGCGTTCCTCCCCGACGGGATGGGGGTCGAGATGCTCGCGCTGGTCATGCTCGTGGCCTTCGCGGCGGGTTGGGTTGACGCCGTGGTCGGCGGCGGGGGACTGCTGCAGTTGCCCGCCCTGCTGCTGGTTCCCGGCCTTGCGCCCGTGCAGGCACTGGCCACCAACAAGCTCTCCTCCATCTTCGGCACGGCCACCGCCAGCGTCACCTACGTGCGACGGATACGGCCGGACATGAGGACCGCGCTGCCCATGGCGGGCTTCGCGGTGGCTGGCAGCTTCGGCGGCGCCGCCGTCGCCACCGTCCTGCCGCCGGAGGTCTTCAAGCCCATCATCGTGGTGGCCCTCCTGAGCGTGGCGATCTTCGTGGCGGTCCGCCCCATGATGGGGGCGGCCACCAGCCTGCGCTTCGAGCGGGGGCGTCACCTGGTCATCGCCTGCGCGTTGGGCGTGGTCATTGGCTTCTACGACGGACTTCTGGGCCCCGGCACGGGCACGTTCCTCATCATCGCGCTGGTCAGCGTCCTGGGCTACGACTTCATGGCCTCCAGCGCCAAGGCCAAGATCGTGAACCTGGGCACGAACCTGGGGGCGCTGGCTCTGTTCATCCCCACCGGCAACGTGGTGTGGGGGCTCGGGCTCAGCATGGCGGTCATGAACATGGCAGGTGGCTACCTGGGGTCGCGGACGGCCATCGCGAAGGGGTCAGGCTTCGTTCGGGTGGTGTTCCTGATCGTCGTCGGTGTCCTCATCCTGAAACTGGGCCACGACGTCTGGGTGGAGTCCATCGCGGGTCGGATCTGACGGCGACGCGAAGCCGGCGCTCAGCCGTTCCAGCTGAACTGGTGCGCTCCGTCGACGAGGACGGTGAGGGCGTGGTGCGGGGCGCACTGCACGGACGTGCTCATGGTGTGGCCGTCGGCCTCCACGCGGTAGGAGATCGACGTCTGGTCGTTGGTCTCCACGATCAGTTCGCCACGGGTGATCCACGGGTTGCGTCTCCGCAGGCTGATGAGGTCCTGGTACAGGCGGTGCAGCCACTCGCCGTTGGGAACCAGGTCAGCGGGTGCGTTCGGCAGCGGCGGCCGCATGGGGTCGTCGGCCGCCTCGTCCGTGCCCTTCTCGCCGCGGAACCCCTGTTCGTCGCCGTAGTAGATGCTGGGCATGCCCGGGGTGGTCAGGAGGATGCCGGCCGCGAGTGCGGCGCCGGCGTCACCGGTGAGGCTGGCGATGCGTGACACGTCGTGGTTGCCGACGAATGTCTGCATGATGAGGTCGTCGGAGAACTCGGCGTGCCGCTTCAGCGTCCACGCGAGTTCGAAGAAGTTCTGGTCCTTCAGTGAGCTCCAGATGGCCTTCCACAGTTCGTACTGCGTGACGGTGTCCAGGGTGCCCGCGCGGGCGATCCCGGCGTAGTCGCCGTGGATGACCTCGCCGATGAAGATGGCACGGGGAAATTCGGCGCGCACACGGGCGGCGACGGCTCGCCAGAATTCCGATGGCACGGCGTAGGCGACGTCGAGGCGCCAGCCCGCGATGCCCCGGCGCAGCCAGTGCAGCATGATGTCGACGACCAGGTCGACCACGGCCGGATTCGAGTGGTCGAGGTTCGCCAGCCCCGTGTGGCCCTCCCAGTCCTCCGGGCGTACACCGTCGCCGTCTCGTTGGAGCCGGATGAGGGAATGCGCCGGGTCGGCGAGGGACTTGGCGACCATGGGATGGTCGATGCCGACGTGGTTGAACACCCCGTCCAGCACCACGGAGAGTCCTCGGCGGTTGCACTCGGCCATGAGATGGTCGAAGTCCTCGTCGTCACCCAGCCGCGGGTCGATGCGGAAGTGGTCGAGCGTGTCGTACCCGTGCGCCGTCGATGCGAAGATCGGCCCCAGCAGCAGCCCGGAGCAGCCGAGCTCAATGGCGTAGTCGAGCCAGGGGTCCAGCCGCCGCAGCCGGTGGGCCGGCTCCCCGTGGGTCTCGCGGATCGGGGCTCCGCAGGCGCCGAGGGGGTAGACGTGCCACCAGATGGCGTGATCGATGAGGCTCATGGTGCGTCCCTGGGAAGTGAGAGTGCAGTACGCCATAAACCGTACCGTCGGGTGGGGGAGTGCGTCAGTTCGTCGAGATCGTGGTGTGGCGTGGGCGGGGGGATTGATCGCCGCTGGTCCAGCGCACCTCGCCATTCACCAGGGTCGAGGTGGGGTGCAGTCCGACTGCTGTCGCGATCGCGTTGGACGCCACGTGCTCGGGATGGATGTGGGCGACGACGCGTCCGACCCCCGCGCTCCGGAGCCAGTCGGTCATGGCGGTGGCCGCCTGACGGGCCAGGCCGCGGGACTGATGCGCTCGTGCCACCACCCATGCGATCTCGGCGACGCTCACGCCGTTCTCTTGTGTGATGGTGGCCTGGACGTACCCGGCCGCCTCCCGCGTGTCGCTGCGGCGCATCACCCAGTTGAACCACAGCTCGGTGCCATCCGGGGATGCTCCCCCCACCTGAAGCGTGTAGATCTGCCTCAACTGATCGAGTGTCGCCGGTTCGCCACCGATGAAGGTGTGCAGCGCGACGTCGTCGAGTGCGGGCGCCATCTCCTGGGCATGCTCCACTCGCAAGGGCTCCAGCGTGAGGTCAGCGCACGCGATGGTGGGTGCCTCGGGCCATGTGTCCATGGGGGTATTCTCCCGCAGTCGGCGTCCCGGGAACTCGACGCTCTGAGTTCCTGGGCGTTCCGCCATCGCGGCTACGGTGGGGCGCATGCCCTTCCTGCCCGCCCGCGGAGATCGCCTGCCCGCTCGCTGTGCGCAGTTGCTCGGCGGACTTGCCCTGTTCGGCGCGAGCATCGCGCTCATCGTGCGTGCCGAGCTCGGAGTCATGCCCTGGACGGTGCTGGAGCAGGGCCTGACGAATGCTGCGGGCCTGAGCATCGGTGTCTGGTCGGTCCTGATCGGAGTCCTTCTGCTTGCAGTCTCCATGTGGTTGGGCCTGCGGCCCGGTGTGGGGACCCTGCTCAACATTGTGCTCGTGGGCCTGACGATCGACGCCGTCCTCGCGGTGCTGCCACCCCTGGAGGGATTACCGCTGCGCATCGGGGCACTCGTCCTCGGTATCGCACTGAACGGGGTGGCCACCGGTGCCTACATCGGCGCAGGTCTGGGACACGGGCCGCGAGACGGGCTCGTCACCTCGCTCGCCGGAAGATCCGGCCGGACGCTCCGGCTGACCCGGACCGTGGTTGAAGTCAGTGTCGTTGTCCTCGGAGTGGCCCTCGGAGGACAGCTGGGAGTGGGAACGGTGGCCTTCGCACTGGCCATCGGCCCGCTCATGCATTTTTTCGTGCCGTTGCTGGACATGCGGAGGAGAAGCGTCTGACGCGTGTCCTGTGCCAGGTTCGGGGTGCGAGCTAGCCTTCTGGCGTGCGAGTGACCAGGCTCCGGGTGTACCCGGTGAAATCGTTGGCGGGCGAGGACGTCGCTGGGGCCTGGGTCAACCCCTGGGGCCTGGAGCAGGACCGCCGCTGGGGACTCGTCGGCCGAAAGGGCGAAAAGCTCACGGCGCGCGAACACACACAACTCCTCGGCCTGACCGCGCGATCACTCGCCGAGAATGTTGTGCGACTCGCAGATCGTGATGGCGGAGTCATCGACGTCGACATGCGCGAGGGCGGCGAGATCATCGCCGTGGACCACAGCCGGCAGGGTTCGGCCGTGGCTGCCGGAAGCGATGTGAGCCGATGGCTGAGCGACCGCCTCGGGTTCCGCGTGAGGCTGGTGTGGCAGCCGGATCCCTTGCTGCGTCCCATCGCCGCTCAGGAGGGCGGCCAGCCGGGTGACGTGATGTCGTTGGCGGATGCCGCACCATTGCTCCTCATCACCGAGTCATCCATGCGTCAACTCGACGACTGGGCCGACTCCGGGGCGCAGCCGTTGGATCCGGTGCGTTTCCGTCCGAACGTCGTCATCGACGGCGGGGAACCCTTCGTGGAGGAGGGGTGGACGAGCGTGCACATCAACGGCGTCCCGTTCCGGGTGACGATGATCTGTGACAGGTGCTCCATGACCACGCTCGATCCTGTGACGCTGGCCCGCGGCAGGGAACCGATACGCACGTTGGCGGCGCATCGCAGGCGGGAGAACAAGACCTGGTTCGGCCTGCGACTGACCCCGCTCGGCCGGGGACGAATCCACGTCGGTGACCACGTGGAGCCATCCCTGTCTGCGTGATGCCGGTGGGCGTCCGACGTGCGCCGTCGGCCGGTGGGACGGCATCACAGCCTGCTCACGTTGCGGACCCGTCGTCCCCCATCGTCACGAGGCCGCTTGCGTGGGCCATCACGGCGATCTGCACCGTGTCCCGGAGGCCCAGCTTCGTGAGCAGGAGCCAGACGTAGGTCTTCACGGTCGCCTCACTGAGGAACAGTTCCGCCCCGATGGCGGCGTTCGACACTCCCGCCCGGCGTGCACCAGCGGCGGTGTTCAGGCTGGTGGGGCTTCTCGGCACAGCCCGGGGTGTCCGGGTCGCTGAGGCACGGTGGTGTCCGTTTTCCGCTAGTTTTCCGACGCGGCAGGGGGTTCACTGGTGGCATGACGTCGACGACAGCGCACCAGGGCCCCCGGTGTGGCCCCGGAGATCCGCTGTTCGAGCCCCGCTACCAGGCCATCGATGCGCGGGACCCCCGCTTCGACGGGCAGTTCTTCACGGCCGTCTCCTCCACCGCCATCTACTGCCGGCCCTCCTGCCCAGCCCGCACGCCCAAACGTGAGAACGTCACGTTCTACCTGACGTCGGCCGCCGCGCACGCCGCCGGATACCGCGCCTGCAAACGATGCCTGCCCGAGGCCAGCCCCGGCACGCCGGAGTGGGACCTACGGCGCGACGCCACCGGTCGGGCCATGCGCCTGATCGCCGACGGCGTCGTCGATCGTGAGGGTGTGGACGGGTTGGCAGCCAGGCTGGGCTACACGGCGCGTCACCTCCGACGGCTCATGACGGACGAACTCGGGGCAGGGCCGGTGGCGCTGGCCAGGGCGCGGCGCGCCCAGACGGCCCGGACCCTCCTCGCGGGCACGCAACTCCCCGTCACCGAGGTGGCATTCGCGTCCGGATTCGGGTCGATCCGACAGTTCAACGAGACGATGCGCGACGTGTTCGGCGCCCGCCCCGGCGATCTTCGGAGACGGGCTCATTCCCCTGCTGCGCGGTCCGGTGTGCTCACGGAGTCCGCGACTGTCCGGCTGGACCTGGCGCTCCCCGTGAGGCAGCCGTTCGACGCCCCCGGGGTGTTTGAGTTCCTCGCGGGCAGGAGTGTGGCCGGGATCGAGGTGGCCGACGTCTCCTCCGACAACCGGCTGAGGTACGCCCGAACCCTGGCGTTGCCGCGCGGTCCTGGTGCCGTGGACGTCGTGGCGACGCGTCGGGCGGGAGGGGGCTGGGAGGTGCGGGTGCTGCTGGAGACCGCGTCCCTGAACGACGTGGCACCGGCGGTGGCGCGGGTCCGCAGACTTCTCGACCTCGACGCGGACCCGGTGGCCATCGATGCCGCCCTGTCCGCCGATCCACAGCTGGCGCCACTGGTCCGACGCACGCCCGGGATCCGGGTGCCCGGGGCGGTTGATCCCCACGAGCTCCTCGTGCGGGCGATCGTGGGGCAGCAGATCTCCGTGGTGAGGGCGACGGCCCACCTCGACCGGCTGGTCGCGGTGGCGGGGGAGCACTGGAGCTCGTCGATCCCGGGCCTGGACAGGTTGTTCCCCACCCCGCAACGCATCATCGAACACGTGCCCGAACCTGTCGACGGCGCACCGCCGGACCCCCAGCGACCGCTACGGCTCCCGCGCAGATCCGTCCGCGCGGTAGTGGGTGCCGCCAGGGCGATCCTTGACGGCGACCTGGACGTCCACGTGGGCGCCGACCGGGACACCGTCGGTGAACAACTGGTCTCGCTCAAGGGCATCGGCCCCTGGACCGCTGGCTACGTGGCCATGCGGGTTCTCGGCGATCCGGACACGTGGCTGCCGGGCGACGTGGCGCTCGTGGCTGGAGCAAGGGCGGCGGGCATCCTCGAGGTCGGCGTCGTGAAGGCTGCGGCCCACCGCGCCCTGACCGAACGCGCGGCCGCATGGGCCCCCTGGCGGTCCCATGCCGTGATGCACCTGTGGCGCGCCGGCACGGCGCCCGCCCACACGACAAGGAACAACACATGAATGCCTACGTCTCCACCATGTCCACAGCCGACGGGCCGTTCACCATCGTCATGGTGGGCGACGACGTGATCGCCTCCGGCTGGACCAGCGACGTCGCATCCCTGCTGGCGCTGGTCCATCCCACCCTGCGCCCTGAACTGTGCACCCTTGCCGACGGTGGGGAGCAGGATCCATCCATGGCGGCCGCCCTCAGGGCAGTGGCCGCGTACTACGACGGTGACGTGGAGCACGTCGCTGCGGTGTCCGTGCGGCAGCGGTCAGGGCCCTTCCGGATGCAGGCGTGGGACGTGCTGCGCGCGGTGGACGCCGGTGGACCCATCACCTACGCGGAGTTCGCTGCCCGTGCCGGGACCCCGTCAGCGGTGCGGGCGGCAGCGGCTGCCTGCGCGAGGAACGCCGCCGCGCTGTTCGTGCCCTGTCACCGGGTGCTGCGATCCGACGGCTCCCTGGGCGGGTTCCGCTACGGACTCGAGCTCAAGCGACGCCTCCTCAAGCGGGAGTCGGAGGCTGCGCAACCGTCGGGCTAGGCCGCCTTGAGGAATGCGGAGATGTCCTCGGTGAGGCGGCTCCGCATCTCCTCGCTGCTGATGGTGGCGGTGCCGTCGCCGGACTGCACACCGTAGTCGCCGAAGCGCGCGTGGTTGGCGCCGTCGATCTGGATGAACTCCGCGTCCGCGGGCAGGCGGACGGACGCATCCTTGATCTTCGCGGGGGTGCTGAGCCCGTCGTTGCTGCCGCCGAGGCTCAGGACGGGCAGGTCCGAGCCCGAGAGGTCGTTGGCGCAGTAACTGCCGAACAGGACCAGTCCCTGGACGTCGGGTTGGGCGGCGAACTGGCAGGCCTTCACCCCGCCGAGCGAGTGACCGCCCACCCACCACTGGTCAACGTCGGGCGCCAGGGTGGTGAACGTCGTCAGGGGGCGCAGATCGAAGAAGGCCAGGTTCAGCGTCGGTTTGGTGATCACCACCGTGACCCCGTCGTCGGCCACGATGCCCGACAGGTTGGAGAGGTAGCTCTCCGCCGTCACCTTGGCGCCGGGGATGAACACGAGTCCCTTGGTGGACTTCTGGTCGGTGGGGGACATCACCACGGCCTCGGGGTTCTCGACGACGGTGATGGACGGGTCGGACTCCACGGCGGCGAGCGGCCCGGGTTCGGCCTGCATCACCCCCACGTTGGCCCACACGAGGAATCCGGCGGTCACGAGACCGAGCAGTGCGAACAGGCCGAGCAGCACGCGCGTGATGACGCGGCGCACCTTGGACCCCTTCGGTGGGACAGAGTTCGATGCCATGGACCACTTACCCTTCTCGGGTGCGCAACGGCGCGTCCGGAGCCAAAACGTAACACCGCCGTCCGTGCCGATCCGGCAAGTCCACGCCCGGGTAGGGGGACAGGGCCCTGTTGCCTCCCCGGCGGAGCATGGGCCTCACTCCGGCGACGTCAATGCGTCCCGGTCATCGCTGGCCGGACCACTTCATCGTTGGCCTCGAACGCCTTCTTCCAGCCCAGGACCGTGGCCCACCACGTGGCCTGGGCGGCAACGTCGTGGCAGCGATGACCGGGGCCGATTCGCGGCACAGCGTGGTGCGGGTGAGCCGGAACCCGATCGGGCAAGCCCCTCCCGTGGTTAGGGTGGATGTCATGAAACGACTCGTCCTGATGCGCCATGCCAAGACCGAGGGTCACAGCCCGGAGGGTGACCGTGCCCGAGAGTTGCTGCCGCGGGGCCGTGAGGACGCGGCCGCCGTCGGTCATCACCTGGCCGACCTGGGGCTGCAGCACGCCATGGTGTCCACCGCGATGAGGGCCCGGCAGACGTTCGAGGCGCTGGGGCTCGCCATTACCGCCGAGTTCCAGGACGTCCTCTACTCGGAGGGCCCCGACACGATGCTGCAACGCATCAGCGAGACCGACGAGGACATCACGGGTCTGCTGGTGGTGGGCCACGCCCCCACGATTCCCCATCTCAGTGCGGAACTGGGTCATGCCAGCAACCCGTCGGAGGCTGACGCGCTGCAGTGCTCGTTCCCGACGGCCGCCTTCGCGGAGTTCACCTTCGAGGGAGACTGGGCCGACCTGGACCGCGACAACCTCGCACACATAGCGCTGCAGAGGGTGGAGCGCCCCGTCCGGCACTGACCCGTCAGGGCTTGACGGCCACCATGAGGTCCCGGCGGATCGAGGCGTCGACGCGGTGCGCAAAACGCTCCCACGGGCCGTCGGTCTTCACGACGAGCCCTGCACCCTCCAGAATCTCGACGAGGTCCTCGCGGGCCAGGCCGAACGTGTTCCAGCTCAGTCCGAGCGCGCCACCGTGCATGAGCTGCGACGCCCAGACTCCGACGGCGTCCTGCAGGAGCCGCGCCGGCGTGCGGTCGCGCTTGCCGCCGCCCCGGACGTCGGTGGTGGACCCGTGGACCACGCCGTATGGGGCATCGGTCACGATGGCGTCGAACTTCTTCTTCCCGAAGAGATCGGCGGAGTCGCGCGTGTCGCCCGTGAACATGGTGAGCTGCATGATGCGGCCCTCGGGGCGGATGGTGGCGTCGAACCGCTTGCCCACGGCCTTGCCGTCGCGACGCACGGGGCGGACGTCCGCGGTGTGCTTCAGGCGCTTGCGGCGCAGCCACGTCTTGAGGAAGGCGGCCATCTGCTCGAATGCCTTCTCGTCGGCGTCCACGCCGTAGGCGTCGTGGCCCAGCAGCAGTGCGCAGGACAGTGTGGTGCCGCGCCCGGCCAGCGGGTCGAGCACCTGGCGGGGGCCGGTGGCCTCGCGTTCGACGGCGGCCAGGGTCACGTTCATCAGCAGACGTGTGAACTGCTCGTTGGTCTTGCCCTGGTACTTGGGAATGGTCACGAGGTCGTCGTCGAGAACCTCCACCACGGGCAGTTGCAGGGGGCGCAGCATGTCGCCCTCCCGCTCGAACAGCGCAAAGGCGCTGGACTGGGTGGCGACGATGGCCAGTTGGTCGGCGGTGAGTTCGTCGGTGCTGAAGCCGAGGTACCCGACGCCAGCCAGGTCCTGGTCGGCGACGTCCCGGACGAAGGGCGCGCAGATTTCGAGTTCGGCGGCGCTCAGGGCGGCGGCCTCCCCGGAGTAGACACGATTCGCAGAGGGGGTGCGCAGCAGCAGCAGTTCAGGCATTGCGCAAGTCTCGCATGCGGGTGGCGGAGAACCTCACACGGAGGCCGGTGTGTAGTGTCCCAGCCGACATGGACGGTGCGCGGATGAGACCGGTGGTGGTGGTCCTGGCCGCAGGCGTCCCGCATCTCCGCAGCCGGGGACGTCCTGGTCGCCTTCATCGAGGTGGCTTTCGGGCTCATGTTCGCCGGCGTCGGTCATCTCATCACCATGCGCGGGGGCCCCGACCTGCTGACGTGGGTGGTGCCGTGGTGAGGCGTGGGGTCAGGGGCCTGTGAGCCAGAGTCCGAGGACGGCGGCACCCAACCCCAGGCACACCATCATCACCGCGTGGAGGACAGCAGCCAGACCCCGTCCTCCGCGCGCCAGGCGTGCCGCCTCCACGCTCGCCGTGCTGAAGGTGGTGTAGCCGCCCAGGAACCCCGTCCCCGCCACGGCCAGCACCTCGCCGCCCGCGGCGCCGAGAGCCCACCCCGTGAGCAGGCCCAGCAGCAGTGACCCCGTGACATTGATGATCACGGTGCCCACGGGCAGTGGCGCCCGCCATCTCGACGTGATCCAGGAATCAAGGCTGAACCGCGCCATGGCGCCCAGCCCACCCGCCAGTGCCAGCAGCAGCGCGATCATGTGTGGGCCCACCTTCGGTGCAGGGCGGCCACTGCGAGCATGCCGGCCAGCGCTGCCGCAAAGCCCAGCACGAGACTGACGGTGGTGTAGCCGAACGCTGTCAGGTAGGCGCCGGAGCGGCCCAGCCGTGCCGCCTCGACCATGAAGGTGCTGTAGGTGGTGTAGCCGCCCAGCAGACCCGTTCCGACGCCGAAGCGGACCCGCCGACGCCATCCCTCGTCGGGGCCTGTCACGCTCAGGGTCTCCAGAAGAACGGCCAGCACGAAGGCGCCCGAGACGTTGATGAAGAAGGTGGCCCACGGCCACGCTCCGACAGCGGAGGGGTACGCGCCCTCGAGCGCGGCACGGATACTCGTGCCAACGGCACCGCCAAGCCCGATGAGCAGCAACGTCAGGCCACGACCCGTCCTTGCCGGACGCGTGCGTGCGGCCGGAGCGTCCGGGTCCAGCGGCTCCGCGCCCGGGGCAGTCACTGCCACGGCGTGGAGGCGTGCCAGTCGACCACCCGCAGAGGCACCACGAGCACGGGGCGGTGCTGGTGGTGCGACAACCTGGCGGCCATGGAGCCCTCCACGAAATCGTGCCAGCGCGCGGACGCGCCCGGTGCATGGGTGCCCACCACCAGGGCGGACGCGTCCACGGCCCGGGCCAGGTGTGTCAGCGACCGGTCCGGTCGGCCTGCCAGGTACCGGAAATGCCAGGTGATGCCGCTGTCAGCCAGCACCGCGTCGAGGAAGGAGGCGATCTGGGCGGAGCGTCGACGCCAGGAGTCGTCCTCGGCGTCGACGTTCATGCCGGTGTGTCGCACACTGCCGTCGGGGAACTCCTGGACGGTGATCCGGGTCTGATCGACGTGACCCACGTACAGATCGACGCCGAGAGCGGCCGCCCAGGAGGCAGCCGTCAACGTGACCAGCTCAGGCTGCCCCGGGACCACACCGACCACCACGGGGTGTCCCGCGAAGGGTGTGAGGCGTGAGGGGTGCGGTTGTGGAGCCTCCGCCATGGGTGTCACGTCCGCCCCCCGTCATGTCCGGCGCCCGGGTTTTCGGGCTTCAGCAGGTCACGCCAGGTTGACGTGATGGTGCGCGAACGGCGTGCCCTCGGCGCGCTCGTAGCTGTCCTTGACCTCCTGCTCGGCCTCCGTGCGGCCCACCCAGGTGGCACCTTCCACGGACTTGCCGGGCTCGAGGTCCTTGTACACGGAGAAGAAGTGCTCGATCTCCAGCAGCATGTACTCCGGTACGGAGTCGAGGTCGGACATGTGACGGCGGCGGGTGTCGGCCGTCGCGATGCAGAGCACCTTGTCGTCACCACCCATTTCGTCCTTCATGCGGAACATGGCGACGGCGTAGCACTCGATGAGGCAGCCCGGGAAGGTGGGCTCGGCGCCGATCACCATGGCGTCCAGCGGGTCGCTGTCCTGGCCGAGGGTGCCCTCGATGAAGCCGTAGTCGTAGGGGTACTGCGTGGAGGTGAACAGGGTGCGGTCCAGCCGGATCCGTCCCGTGTTGTGGTCCATTTCGTACTTGTTCTTCGTGCCCTTGGGAATCTCCACGGTGACGTCGAAAAGGATCCGACGCTCGTCGGGGATAAGTTCGACACTCGCGACGAAGTCTTCACTCACGGAGGCACTCCTATGATTGGCATGTCATCCGCGAGAGAGCGGATGGTTGTTGTCCCGAGCAGAATACAGCGTCTGGAGCATGAGTGAGCACTTCACGCCTCGCCCGCCAGTGGCTCATGACGTGGATCGCTCTTGGCGGCCTCGTGGTGGTGGCGGTGGCGTCCGTCGTGGCCTTCCACCCGGTGATGCGGGCTGTGGGTGCGGAGGTCACGGGTGCGCCGACGACGGTGTCGCCGTCACTGCTCCTGCCGCCGGAGGTTCCCGTGCCGACCCCCACGGCCGACGGCGGACCCGTGGGCGGTGCCGCCGTGGCCGCTCCCGGTGATGTGCCGGCCCGCGCCACCGTCGAGGCCCGACTGAAGGGGCTCGACACGGTGGCGCTGGCCGCGGGCGCCGAGTCCCTCCAGCTCGCCTATGAGGTGGTGGACACCGAGACGGGGGACGTGGTGGCTGCCAGCAACCCGTCGGCGCTGCTGATCCCCGCCTCCAACACGAAACTTCTGAGCATCACGGCCGTCATGCACGCCATGGACAGGCAGACCCGCTTTCCCACTCGTGTCCTCCAGCCCTCCGCCGGAACCATCACACTGGTGGGCGGTGGCGATCCCCTCCTCACGACGACACCCACCGGTTCCTACCCGCACCAGTCGTCACTGCAGGAGCTGGCGACGCTGACGGCGGCGTCGCTGAAGGAGTCCGGCCAGACCAGCGTGGCACTGACCTTCGACGCGAGCCTGTTCACCGACCCGGGCTGGAACCCGACGTGGCCGGCGAACTACCGCGACCAGGTCACCCAGATCAGCGCCCTGTGGGTGGACGAGGGGCGTGACCCCGCCGGGGGACGCAGCCGCACGCCCGCACTGTCGGCCGCGACGGCGTTCGCGGCCCAGCTCACGGCCCTCGGCATCACAGTCGCAGGGGCTCCCACCGCTGCGGTGGGGTCCGGGGAGGAACTGGCGCGCGTCGACTCCGCACCACTCCACGTCCTGGCGGAGCAGATGATGCTGCGCTCCAACAACTCGTTCGCCGAGGTGCTGGGGTTCCAGTTGGCGGCCGCCACCGGCCACCCCACCACGTTCGCGGGTTCCGTTGCCGCCATCGAGGAGCAGTTGCGGGGTCTGGGGTTGTGGACAGAGGGGGCCGTCCTGAAGGACGCATCCGGCCTGTCGCGCTCCAACCTCGTGTCGGCTGCCATGCTGGCGCTGGCCGTCGGGCACGCCGTCGATGATCCGCGGCTGTCGGTGATCCTTGAGGGTCTGCCGGTGGCCGGTGTCACCGGCACCCTTGCGAGCCGTTTCAGCGACGACATCTCCCGAGCCGCCCGCGGCGTCGCCAAGGCCAAGACGGGCACCCTCACCCGCGTTGCCTCACTGGCGGGCACCACCACCACCGCCGACGGGCGGTCGCTGGCCTTTGCGTTCCTCACCAACGGATCCGCGGACGGTTGGGCAGCCAAGGTGTGGGGCGATCAGGCCGTGGGTGTCGTCACGGCGTGTGGTTGCTGATGCACACCCTGCCCCCCATTGACTGGAGCCTGGCACGCAGGGTGGCGCGGCCGATCGCCGGGCCACTGCCCGAGGTCACCCGGCGGGAGGCGCTCTCGCTGGTGTCCTCCCTGCGACTGGCAGCGCGGCGGGCCGGACCACTGGCCGCCCAGGCCAGCGAGCTCAACGGAAGCCCCGCCGGGAAGGTCATCGTCTGCGACCGCGACACCTGGGCAGGGGGTGCCGGCGCCATGGTGGGGGGCCTTCTCGGCGAGCTGTCGCTCCTGGAGTCCGACGCGGGCGTGGTCCGCACCCTCCGCGCTGCCGGCCATGGAATCCTTGCCGGGCTGGCCTTCGGCGTGGTGGGACGCCACCTGCTGGGGCAGTACGACCCCGCCACGTCGCAGCTGTTCCTCCTTGCCCCCAACATCCTCCAGTTGCAGCGCGCACGGGGATTCGTGGCGGAGGACTTCCAGTTGTGGGTGGCCACGCACGAACAGACCCACGCCGTGCAGTTCAGCGCGGCACCCTGGCTGCGCGCCCATCTCCAGGAACGGTTCGACATCGTGGCGCTCGACGAGGTGGACGCCTCTGACGTGGTCCGGGGGCTGGTCGGCGGCCGGGGGCTCTCCTCCTCGATGGCCTCACCGGAGGCCCACGAGGCATTGTCCGAGGTGACGTCCACCATGACCCTGCTGGAGGGGCATGCCGACTACGTCTCCGACGTCGTGGGCGCCACCCACATCCCCAGCGTCCGCACGCTCCGCGCCGCTTTCGCGCGCACCGGCACTGCCTCGACGATGGCGCGGCTGCTCCCGGCGCTGGACAAGGGGGCGCAGTACCGTGACGGACTGCGGTTCTGCCGCAGGGTGGCCGCCCGTGCGGGCGCGGACGGGCTGGCCGCAGCCTTCGATGCCCCCGAGAACCTCCCGCGCATGGGCGAGATCGCCGAGCCCCACACGTGGCTGCGGAGGGTGCATGGCACGTCGTGAGCTGGGGCCCGCATCCCTGGAGGTGGCACGGGCCGTGGCCGCCATGTTGCCCGCCGGCCCCGTGGTGGTGGGCTGCTCCGGCGGCGCCGACTCGCTCGCGCTGGCGCTGGGGGCCACATGGGCGGCGGCCCGCAACGGGTCCGACGTGACGTGCGTCGTGGTCGACCACGGACTGCAGGACGGATCGGACGACGTCGCACTGCGCGTGGTGGCGACGCTCCGCCGGGCGGGCCTGTCGGCGGAGAGTCGCCGGGTCCAGGTGGCGGAGGGTGCCCCCGGTGGAATGGAGTCAGCAGCCCGCGATGCGCGGCTCGAAACCCTGGCCTCGGACGGGCACCCTGTCCTCCTGGGCCACACCCTGGATGACCAGGCGGAGTCGGTGCTGCTCGGGCTGCTGCGGGGATCCGGGACACGGTCGCTCTCGGGCATGGCGCCCGTCCGGGGACCCTTCGTGCGGCCTCTGCTCGGTCTCCGGCGCTCCACGACTGTGCAGGCCTGCCGGGAGTGGGGTGTGGAGCCCTGGCAGGACCCCCACAATGACGATCCCCGGTTCCGGCGCGTCCGGGCCCGCAACCACCTCGAGGGCCTGGCAGCTGGGCTGGGTTCCGATGTCGCCCCCGCGCTGGCCCGCTCCGCAACGCTCGCCAGGATGGACGCCGACCTCCTCGATGAACTGGCGGTGGAGGCCGCGGAAGGATGGGACACCTCGGACGGGTTGCTCGTTGCTGACGTAGCGCCTCTGCCTGCCGCGCTGCGTCTGCGTGCACTGCGGAACTGGGTGCTCTCCCATGGCGTTGCCCACCCGGGCATGGTGCACCTGCTCGCTGTTGACGCGCTCGTGACCTCCTGGCGGGGCCAGGGGCCTGTGCACCTGCCGCGGGGCTTGGTGGAGCGGCGCGGTGACCGGCTGCGCATCACCGCCCGCTGATCCACCGACTCAGGTCTGGGAGGCGTCGTCCTCGCGGTCGGCTTCCGTGTCGATGCTGGCCGGGTAGTCCTTGGGTCGCCCGTCGGCGATCTGCTCGGCCGCGTCGGCCGGCGGGACGCCGTCGTTCATTCCGACGCCGTCGTCACCATCGGTGTTGCCGTCGAGAGTCATCTTCGCGCTCTCCGAAATCTCACCTGACATGAATGTTGTGCCCTTCGTGGAAGTGTTCTCGTCCCCCAGTGGGAGTCGCCCACAATGCTGCCACGCGCTGCGGGGCGCCGGGGCGGGTGGGGGTCAGTCGAGGGGGTCGCGTTCCACTGGGCAGGACATGCACCGCGGTCCGCCGCGACCGCGGCCGAGTTCGGAGCCGGGCACCTCGATGACCTCCACCCCCTGGGACCTGAGATGGGCGTTGGTGACGACGTTGCGGGCGTAGGCGACGACAACGCCCGGCTCCAGCGCCAGAACGTTGCAGCCGTCGTCCCACTGCTCCCTGGCCGCACCATGCGCGTCCTGATCCGCGGCGAGGAAGCGCACTCCCGTCAGCCCCAGGGCCTCAGCGATGACGTGGCCCATGTCACCGGGCGCGTGGGACTCAACCACCAGGCGTTGCTCCCCGTGCCCCGCCACTCCCGACGTGATCGTCCAGGAGCGCAGCGGCGGCAACTCGCCGTACCGGACGAAGGTTTCCCGATCCACCATGGTCAGCACCGTGTCCAGGTGCATGAACGCACGGGCGCGGGGCAACTCCAGCACCACCACCCTCTGGACGTCACCGGACTCCAGCAGGCGCTCCGCCAGGCGTTCGACGCCGCGCGCGTTCGTGCGCTCGGACAGCCCGACGATCACCGTGAGCGGGTTCGGGACGAGGATGTCGCCGCCCTCCACCGTGGCCGGGCCCTCGCCCTTCCGGGGCGACCAGAACCCGACCTTTCCGGCGAACAACGGGTGGTGGCGGTAGATGGCGTCGTAGTGCAGGGTCTCGCGGCGCCGGACGTTGCGGTGCATCGAGTTCAACGCCACCTTCGAGCCCACCCAGGTGGAGGCGTCCCTCGCGAAGAGGTGGTTCGGTAGCGGCTCCAGGATGTGCTCGTGCGGCGAAAGGTGCTCCAGCACCACGGAACCGGGGCAGTCGGGACGCGATGCCAGTTCCGCGCGGGTCATCCCGCCCAGCAGGTGGCCCACCAGCGCAGCGTCGTCCATGTCCTGGAACATGTCCATGAGCCACCCCGCGGCCAGGGGCCCCACGTACCTCTCGTCCAGGGAGCGCCGCAGGATGTCGGTCCGTGCCTCCTCCACTGCCAGCGTCTCCCTCAGCAGATCCTCCAGGTGGTGCACCACCACCCCACGGTCCTGGAGCACCGACACGAACAGGTCGTGCTCCTCCTGGGCCCGCTCCACCCAGAGCAGCTCGTCGAAGAGGTAGCGCTCCTTGTTGAGGGGCCCCAGCGCCCGCAACTCCACACCGGGTCGGTGCACGATGACCTGCCTGAGGCGCCCAACCTCCGAACCCACCTGGAATGGCATGCGCGGTTCCCTTCTTCGCCGGTGCCGGCCAGCCTCGCATGTGCCGCGGTCGTCCGGGGCGGAATGCACAGCGGTGGGCCACGCGACACCGCCGGATCCGTCTGCCCGCGGGCGGCGCCGCGGGCGCACCGGTGACCGGCCTTCTGGTGGGTCCCGGGACGTACTAGGCTGGCGCCCGTGGATGCACCTGACGTGATGAATGACCTGTCCGAAGTTCTCTACACCTCCGACGAGCTGGCTCGTCGGGTCGGCGAGGTGGCAGCGCAGATCGACGCTGACTACGAGGGCCGCGAGGTGCTGCTCGTGGGTGTGCTCAACGGCGCCGTCATGGTGATGAGTGACTTGCAGAGGGCCATGAAGAGCCATGTCCAGATGGACTGGATGGCCGTGTCGTCCTACGGTTCCGGCACGCAGTCCAGCGGTGTGGTGCGGATCCTCAAGGACCTCAGCATGGACCTTGAGGGACGCCACGTCATCGTGGTGGAGGACATCATCGACACAGGCCTCACGCTGTCCTACCTGATGAGCAACCTTGCCTCCCGCAAGCCCGCCAGCCTCGAGATCATGACGATGTTCCGCAAGCCCGAGGCGGCCAGGATGGACGTCGCCGTCAAGTACGTCGGGTTCGAGATCCCCAGCCAGTTCGTCGTGGGCTACGGCCTCGACTACGCCGGCCGGTACCGCAACCTGCGTGACCTCGGAATCCTCGCCCCGCACATCTACGCCTGAGCCAGAGGAATTGGTGAGCGTGGTGATTCGCCATGTCGAGGTCACGATTCCCACGGCCACTCTCGGCCCCGAGGGGCTCCCAGTGCTGCAGGTGCAGCAGCCGCCAGACCTCAGCGCCGCCGACAGGATCCTGCTGGGCGAGCAACCGGGCCGGCCCCTGGCGGCGCGACCCGCAAGTGCGCTGCCGTACCGCCACCAGAACCATTACGGCCGCGACGTGGCACCGCAGACTCTGCCCGCCATCGAGCTGAGCAACAGCCACCTCCGGGCTGTGTTCCTGCCCGGCCTTGGTGGGCGCCTGTGGAGCCTGGAGGAGGTGGCGAGCGGCCGGCAGCTGCTTTTCCAGCCTGACGCCATCCAGTTCGGCAACCTGGCCCTGCGTGACGCGTGGTTCGCAGGCGGGGTCGAATGGAATCTCGGCATGACCGGGCACTGGGGGCTGACGTGCACGCCTGTCGGCGCCGGCGTCGTCGACGTCGATGGACAGCAGGTACTGAGGATGTGGGCGTGGGAGCGCCTGACGCGCATGGTGTGGCGGATGGACGCCTTCCTGCCAGAGGACTCGCCGTTCCTCTTCACGAGCCCCCGCATCACCAACCACGGCGACGACGCCGTTCCGTTCTACTGGTGGTCGAACGCGGCCGTGGCGATGCGTGCCGACTCGCGCGTGCTGGCGCCGGCGACAAGCGCCGTCTTCAACAACTACGCGGGCACCCTGGAACGCGTGGCCTTCCCCGACGACCCCGACCGGTCACGGCCGGCGCATGCACCCCAGGCGGTCGACTACTTCTTTGACACTGTCTCCGAGCAGGGCTTGGCGCACCCGTCGCCATGGGTGGCGGGCTGCGACGAGGACGGGACGGGGACGCTGCTGGCCTCCTCGTCGGACATGAGGGGGAAGAAGCTGTTCGTGTGGGGCAACACCCGGGGTGGCGGCAAGTGGCAGGACTGGTTGAACGGCACCGGCCGCTACTTCGAACTCCAGTCGGGCTGGGCCCGCACGCAGAAGGAACACATCGCGCTGGCCCCTGGCCACACTGCCACCTGGGTGGAGGCCTTCGGGTCCGTCGAGGCCGACCCGGCGGCGGACTTCGACGCTGCTGTCGCCCAGGTCGCGGACCAGGTCCCCACCGACGGCATGGCCCGGGCCGGTGACCTCTTCGAACGGGCAGCCGCGCTGCAGCCGACCATCTGGCACCAGGCTGACGGGTGGGGACGGGTGGAGACGGAGGCCGGTTTCCTGCAGGACGACCCCTCCGCCCCCTTCGGCGACGCACCCCTCGACGAGTCCCAGCGCGCCTGGCTGGGCGTGGCACGTGGAAGCGCTCTTGACTCCGCTCTGGAAAGGTCCCCGCAGACCGGCGCACCGTGGGCGGCGGCGGTGTCACGCACGCCACCCGGCGCGCACCGCGAACTCCACCTGGGATACCTGGCCTGGGCGGGTGGGCGCCGGGAGGAAGCCGAACAGCACTGGCGTCGGGCGCTGGCCGAGGACCCGCACAACTCCATGGCCCTGCATGCCCTGGCCACCTGCTCCGAGGACGGCTGGGACTCGTTCGACTTCGCCGAGCGTGCACACGAGGCGGACCCCCGCGACGACGACCTGCTCGTGGACTACCTGCAACGCTCCCACACGGTCCCCACACTGGTGCTGTCCGTGGTGGAGCGACTGTCCCCCCAGCGCCGGGCGCTGCCTCGCGTGCGCGTCGCGGAGGCCAGAGCACTGGTGACGCAGGGCCATCTGGCGGAGGCACGGGACATGATGGCGGACCTCGTCCTGCCCAACCTGCGGGAGGTCAGCACTGAGTTGGCCGACCTGTGGGCGGAGTACTCGACCGCTTCGGGGACCAGCGACCCTCTACCGGAGCACCTCGACTTCGCGATGCACTGAGCCGGCCCCGGTGTGGCCCCGGCTTCTTCGCCCGACTGCGATGTTCCGGCGCTGGTACTGTTCACTTGCCATACTCCTTACCCTGAGATCGCGGGATTGCGTTGCAGAAATTCATGAAGAGCCCCATGGGCTGGTTGGCGTGGGTGGTCATCATCCTCCTCGTCTTTTCGATCGGCTCGCAGGCGATCACTTCTGTCGTGGGCTTCAAGACCAAGCCCACGTCGGAGGTCCTTGCGCTGCTCAGCGGAGGTGAGAAGCTGCGTGAAGTGACGATGGTCGACGGCGAGCAACTCGTCCAGATCACCACCGACAAGGGCGAGAAGATCCAGACGGCGTGGGTGGGCAACCAGGACGCCGACATCGTCAAGCTCCTCGAAAAGCGGATGGCCGACAAGACACTCGAGAAGTGGGAGGCCACGAACCCCAGCCCGGGATTTCTCTCCACCCTGCTCTACACGGGCCTGCCGTTCATCCTGCTGGCCATCGGTTTCATCTTCGTGATGAGGATGATGGCGAGCGGCTCCTCGGGCGGCCCGCTGTCGTTCGGCAAGTCGAAGGCCAAGCTGGCCACCAAGGACACGCCCAAAACGACCTTTGCCGACGTCGCGGGCGTCGACGAGGCCGTCGAGGAACTGGAGGAGATCAAGGAGTTCCTGGCGGAGCCCGCGAAGTTCCAGAAGCTCGGCGCCAAGATCCCCAAGGGTGTTCTGCTGTACGGTCCCCCCGGCACCGGCAAGACGCTGCTGGCGCGTGCCGTCGCTGGTGAGGCCGGCGTGCCGTTCTTCTCCATCTCCGGCTCCGATTTCGTGGAGATGTTCGTGGGTGTGGGTGCGTCGCGCGTCCGCGACCTGTTCGAGCAGGCCAAGGAAGCCGCCCCCGCCATCGTCTTCATCGACGAGATCGACGCCGTCGGGCGTCACCGCGGTGCGGGCATGGGCGGCGGCCACGATGAGCGCGAGCAGACCCTCAACCAGTTGCTGGTGGAGATGGACGGCTTCGACGTGCGCGGCGGGGTCATCCTCATCGCCGCCACCAACCGCCCCGACGTGCTGGACCCGGCGCTGCTGCGCCCCGGCCGCTTCGACCGGCAGATCTCCGTGGAGGCCCCCGATCTGGAGGGCCGCTCCCACATCCTGAACGTGCACTCCAAGGGCAAGCCGTTGGCGGCCGACATCGACCTGACCTCCATCGCCCGGCGCACGCCCGGCTTCTCGGGGGCCGACCTCGCCAACGTCCTCAATGAGGCCGCGCTGCTGGCGGCACGCATGAACCTCGAGGCCATCGGCCAGGGGCAGCTCGACGAGGCCATCGATCGTGTCATCGCCGGCCCGCAGAAGCGCAGCCGACTCATGAACGACAGGGAACGTCTCATCACGGCCTACCACGAGGGCGGCCACGCCCTGGTGGCCGCGGCGATGCCGGGCAACGACCCGGTCCAGAAGGTCACGATCCTGCCCCGTGGACGTGCCCTGGGCTACACCATGGTCATGCCGGATGACGACAAGTACTCCCGCACCCGCGGTGAGCTCCTCGACCAGATGGCCTACATGATGGGTGGGCGCGCCGCGGAGGAGCTCATCTTCCACGACCCCACCACCGGCGCCCAGAACGACATCGAGAAGGCCACGAAGGTGGCTCGCGCCATGGTCACGCAGTACGGCATGAGTGAGCGCATCGGCGCCGTGCAGCTGGGCGGCGGCGATTCCGAACCGTTCATGGGGATGCAGGGCTCGCAGCCCAGCAAGGACTTCTCCGAGAGCAGCGCCGCCATCGTCGACTCCGAGATTTCCCAGATGATCCACACCGCCCACCAGGAGGCGTTCGACGTCCTCGTGGAGAACCGGGACGTGCTCGACGAGCTGGTGCGACAGTTGTTCGCCAAGGAGACACTCAACCGCCACGAGGTGGCCGAGGTGTTCAAGGCATTGCGTCGTCGCGACAAGCGTCCCGCCTGGACCGGCTCGGAGCTGCGGGTGCCATCGGGTGTTCCGCCCATCGAGGTGCCCCCGTCGCCCGTGCGGCCCATCGTCGGCCAGCCCGTGACTGCCCCGCTGCCACCCGTCAACGGCCCCACCGACCCGACGCAGCCCCCGACGCCGGGCCCCGACACCTGGGAACCGCCGGCCTGGGGTCCGCCGCAGGGACCCCGGTCCTGATGGTGGACCATGCCCGCATCGAGGCCGCCGTGCGGGAGATCCTGCTCGCTGTGGGGGAGGACCCCGACCGCGACGGCCTGCGGGACACACCCGGGAGGGTTGCCCGCTCCTACGAGGAACTGTTCAGCGGACTGGGGGCTGACCCTGCGGAGTTGCTGGCCACCACCTTCGACATCGACCACAAGGAGCTGGTGCTCGTCCGCGACGTGGAGCTGACCAGCTGCTGCGAGCACCACCTGCTGCCGTTCGTGGGTGTGGCGCACGTGGGCTACATTCCCGGACCCGACGGAAAAGTCACAGGGCTGTCCAAGCTGGCGCGCCTCGTCGACATGTACGCCCGCAGGCCCCAGATCCAGGAACGTCTCACCAGCCAGGTCGCTGACGCCCTCGTGGAACACCTGGGCGTCAGCGGCGTCATCGTCGTGATCGAGGCCGAACACATGTGCATGACCATGCGGGGCGTGCGCAAGCGTGGCAGCCGGACCATCACCAGCGCAGTACGCGGCCACCTGCGCAACCCGGCCACCCGCGCCGAGGCCATGAGCCTGATCCTGGGTCGCTGAACCGTGACGCTCGTGATGGGCGTCGTCAACGTGACGCCTGACTCCTTCTCCGACGGCGGTGCCCTGCGCAGCGCCGAGGCGGCTGTGGCCCACGGCCTCGACCTTGCGGACCGGGGGGCCAGCATCATCGACGTGGGCGGCGAGTCCACGAAGCCCGGTGCTGAGCGCGTCCCCCTGCAGGAGGAGTTGCGGCGCGTGCTGCCCGTTGTGGCAGCCCTCGCCCGCCGCGGACTCCACGTGTCCGTGGACACCATGCGTGCCACCACCGCCCTCGCCGCCGTGGATGCGGGGGCGCGGACCATCAATGACGTGTCCGGCGGACGGGCCGATCCCGCGATGATGCCGACCGTGGCGGACCTGGGGGTGGACTACGTGGTGATGCACTGGCGTGCCCATTCCCGCTCCATGCAGGCGGAGGCCGTCTACGACGACGTCGTCGCCGAGGTCACCTCTGAGTTGCTGGCCCGGCGGGACGAGGCTCTTGCGGCGGGGATTCCCTCTTGTCGAATCATCCTGGATCCGGGCATCGGTTTCTCCAAACTGGCGGAGCACAACTGGACGCTGTTGCGGAACCTTGACGGATTCACGAGCCTCGGACACCGGCTTCTGGTGGGGGTTTCCCGCAAGCGGTTCCTGGGTGACGCCCTCGGCGGAAGAGCGCCTTCGGGGCGTGACGCGGCGACGGCCGCCATCAGCGCGTGGTGCGCCCAGCACGGGGTCTGGGGAGTCCGGACGCACGAGGTGCCCATGCAGCTCGATGCCATCACGATGGGTGCGATGTTGCGGGTTCCCGGGTCCGGCTGAGCGCACCCGACTGGGCCGTCCCGGGGCGGTGTGGGGTACAGTCGCCTCGAATCACCAACAGACGTCCAAGCCAAGGAGTGCCCACCATCGACCGGATCACGATCGCGGGTTTGACCGCCACCGGCCGCCACGGGGTGTTCCCTGAAGAACGCCGGGACGGGCAGCCGTTCGTGGTGGATGTTGAGCTCTCCCTCGATCTGGACACGCGCTCGGATGACCTTGCCCGCACGGTCAATTACGCCGAGGTTGCTGATCAGGTGATTGACGTCATCACGGGGGATCCCTGCAACCTTGTGGAGACCGTGGCCGGCCGCATTGCGGATCGGTGTCTGGCCTTCGACCTGGTGTCCGACGTGATGGTCACCGTCCACAAACCGCACGCACCAGTAGCGCACAGCTTCACCGACCTGTCAGTCACGATCCACAGGAGCAGACATGATCAACGGCCCCTTTGACATTGACGTGGACACCCTGGGCAACCTGCGGCCCATCTCGAAAGTGGTGTTCAGCCTCGGATCCAACGAAGGCGATTCCCCGGCCATCCTGGCTGAGGCCGTCGAGTTCCTCTCGGAGACCCCGGACGTCATCATCGTCGACGTGTCGCCGGTGTACCAGACCACGCCCGTCGGCGGTCCGGACCAGAAGGATTTCCTGAACCTGGTGGTGGTGGCCGAGTCGACGCTGGAGCCGCTGACGCTCCTGGACAGGGCGCTGGCCATTGAGGACAACTTCGGACGCACCCGGGGTGTGGTCAATGGACCCCGCACCCTCGACATCGACATCATCATGGTGGGTAAACGGATCGGCGAGGACGCCCTGGAGTTGCCCCACCCGCGGGCACACGAGCGCGCGTTCGTGCTCGTGCCGTGGCTGGACATCGACCCCACCGGCATCCTGGAGGGTCGCGGAGCCGTGGCGGAGCTCGTGAAGAGTGTGGACACCTCCGGTGTTGCCCGTCGCGACGACATCGTCATCACGGCCGCCACGCGGTTTTGAACCATTCCGGGCGGCCACCCCGCAAGCTGAGCCTCACCACCCCGCGGCAGGTTGCACTGTCGGCGCTTTCCGGCGCCGTCTTCGCGGGACTCATCCTGGCTGCCTTCGACCTTTTCGCCACATTTCCGCCCGTTGTCCCCTGGAGCGTCCCGGCGGTCCTCCTGGTCATGGCCGTGGGCGCCTGGATCTACGCCCGGGGAATGCCGGACCGGCTGGAGAACCACACACTCAGCGGCCTTGAGGCCGTCAGGGCGCTCATCGTGGCCAAATCCATGGTCATGACCGGAGCGGTCCTGGCTGGGGGGCACGCGGTGTACGTGGGACGCTTCGTGGGCACCCTCATGGCGGAACAGCCCGCGGCACGCGCATTGCATGGGGCCGGCACCATCATCGCGTCGCTGCTTCTTGCGCTCGCGGGATGGACATTGGAGAAGGCTTGCATCATTTCCGTCGACGACGACTCCGACGAGGGTGGAATGCCCGCGGGCGACCCGGCCTGACCATTCGTGGACACGCCGCCCGCCGGGATGCTGAATACCCCCGACATGGCATAACCTTGCGCACATGGCTGGTCGACGAGTTGCACAAAAGTCCACTGAACGAAATCTTGCGCTGACGATTCTTGTCGTCGGCACCCTTGCAGCAGTCGCGTCGCTGTTCGGTGACATATGGTTTGTACGCGCTGGCGCAGTGGTGGCCATTGTCATGGCCTTCGCGGCCGCCGGGCTGGCATGGCGTGAGTTGGCGCGTGAGCGTGTCCTCCACCAGGAGGAGGTCCGCCGGCAGGTGGCGATGCGGGTTGAGCAGGCTGAGAGGCACCACGGCGACTCGATGGCGATGCTGGACCGCTTCAACGACCGCGTGGACAACCTCAAGTCCGTGATCGCGACGCTCCGCCGTCAGGTGGGCTCTGCCAACGCCGAGCTGAGCAGCATGCGTGGCAATTCCGTCTGGCTGCGCGGCGAGATCGCGGAGAGGCAGTCGAGGATCGACGCACTCACCGCACGCCTGGCGCAGGTGGAGGCTGAGAAGACGCAGGACAACATCATTGCGCTGCCCCGTCACGGCGCAGCCTCGCTGGACCCGAAGGTGGAGGACCTGTGGGACGCCGACGAGCACCCCACCATGGTCGATCTGGCCAAGCTGCAGCTTGACGTCTTCGATGAGGTCCGCCTCCAGGCCTGACGCCTGAACCATCTGTGCAGATCGCCGATGCCGTGGCCCGCCGAGGCCACGACATCGGCGATCTGGCGTTGGTGGGCACCCGGGCTGACTGCCCCAGTGCCGGGCCACCTAAGCGATGCCGTGCTCCACGGCGAGCATCACCGCACGTTCCCCTGGAGAGTCCTTCGCGTGTCTGGACGCCACCATGATGGGTCTGCGGGGGTCCCGGGCCCCGACGCGATTGCCTGCGGCACTGTGAAGGGAACTGGTTGCGCACGCCAATCCTGCGCACGTGCCGATGGCATTGTTTGCTCGGTCGTCGTGAGTTCGGGACCCGACGTCACGGCGGTGCGTGGATGCCGACATCGCAATGACAACGACGTATGCACGGGTAGTGGCAACCGGTCCACGACGAATTTCCAATATTCGTCACAGATAACGCTTTCGTGAACCGAATGACACGGTAAAGTACAGCAATGGCGCTTCAAAAGTTGTGCCAATTCTCCACAAGTCCACCGCGGTTTTGGGTGGCAAGGCGGAAAGGTGAACCATGGCACGGAAAGTGCAGATGATCTTGTTGGACGATATTGATGGATCTGAGGCGAAGCGGACCGTCACGTTCGCCGTTGATGGCAAGGGTTATGAAATTGACCTGAATGAGGCCAACCTGGACAAGTTGTCCGAGGCACTGGCCCCCTTTGTGGACAAGGCGCGCAGGACCACGGGGGCGCCGCGCCGCACCGCGGCCCGGCGTACAGGTTCCGGCGGAACCGACGCCTCGGCCGTGCGCACCTGGGCCCGGGAGCAGGGCCACGAGGTCTCTGACCGCGGTCGGGTGCCCAAGGAAATCCGGGATGCCTACGAGCAGGCCCACTGACAGGTTCGCCAAGGGTGAACGGCGGAACGCTGGTTCCTTGGTCAGCGTTGGTTAAGCTGTAGGAGCCGGGGTTCCGTCGTCACATGGCGAGACCCTGCAGGAGGGAAAAGGAAATGTTCGAACGGTTTACTGATCGCGCCCGCCGCGTCATCGTGCTTGCACAGGATGAGGCGAAGCTGCTGAACCACAACTACATCGGTACGGAGCACATCCTGCTCGGCCTCATCCATGAGGGCGAAGGGGTGGCTGCCAAGGCGCTCGAGTCGCTGGGCATCTCGCTGGAGGCAGTGCGCGAACAGGTGGAGGAGATCATCGGTCAGGGCCAACAGGTCCCCACCGGTCACATTCCGTTCACGCCGCGCGCCAAGCGAGTACTCGAGTTGTCGCTGCGCGAAGCGCTGCAAATGAACCACACCTACATCGGCACGGAGCACATCCTGCTGGGGCTCATCCGCGAGGGCGAGGGCGTTGCCGCTCAGGCACTCCTCAAGCTGGGCGCTGACCTCAATCGCGTGCGTGCCACCGTCATCCAGCTGCTGTCCGGCTACCAGGGCAAGGAGGCGTCGCTCTCGGGTGCCCCCGACAACGGCCCCGAGAAGTCCTCGTCGCAGGTGCTGGACCAGTTCGGCCGCAACCTGACGCAGGCTGCCCGCGAGAACCGACTGGACCCCGTGATCGGGCGCGTCAAGGAAATTGAGCGCGTCATGACGGTGCTCAGCCGCCGCACCAAGAACAACCCCGTGCTGATCGGTGAGCCCGGCGTCGGCAAGACGGCGGTCGTCGAGGGTCTCGCGCAGGCCATCGTCCGCGGTGACGTCCCGGAGACGCTCCGTGACAAGCAGATCTACACGCTGGACCTCGGCGCGCTCGTGGCCGGCTCCCGGTACCGCGGTGATTTCGAGGAGCGCCTGAAGAAGGTGCTGAAGGAGATCAAGACCCGCGGCGACATCATGCTGTTCATCGACGAGATCCACACCCTCGTCGGTGCCGGTGCCGCTGAGGGGGCCATCGACGCTGCCTCGATCCTGAAGCCCATGTTGGCCAGGGGTGAACTCCAGACCATCGGCGCCACGACGCTCGACGAGTACCGCAAGCACATCGAGAAGGATGCTGCGCTGGAGCGACGCTTCCAGCCCATCCAGGTGGCGGAGCCGTCCGTCAGCCACACCGTCGACATCCTCAAGGGGCTGCGCGACCGCTACGAGGCACACCACCGCATCACCATCACCGACGAGGCCCTCACGGCTGCGGCGACGATGGCTGCCCGCTACATCCAGGACCGGTTCCTGCCTGACAAGGCCATCGACCTGATCGACGAGGCCGGTGCACGGCTGCGCATTCAGCGGATGACCGCGCCGCCGGACCTCCGCGAGTTCGACGAGCAGATCGCCACCCTCAAGGTGGAGAAGGACGCGGCCATCGACGCCCAGGACTTCGAGAAGGCCGCAAGGGTTCGCGATGAAGTCCAGCGCCTCCAGGGTCAGCGCGCCGAGAAGGAGGAGGCCTGGAAGCAGGGCGACTCCGACATCCCGGCCGTGGTTGGCGAGGAGGAGATCGCCGTGGTGCTCTCGGGCACAACCGGCATCCCGGTGTTCAAGCTGACCGAGGAGGAGTCCGCGCGCCTGCTGCGCATGGAGGCCGAACTGGGCAAGCGCTACATCGGACAGGAGGACGCGGTGCACGCGCTGTCCCGCTCCATCCGTCGTACCCGCGCCGGCCTCAAGGACCCCAAGCGTCCCAGCGGTTCGTTCATCTTCGCCGGCCCGTCGGGCGTCGGGAAGACTGAGCTGACCAAGGCGCTCACGGAGTTCCTGTTCGGTGACGAGGATGCACTCATCACCCTCGACATGAGCGAATACTCCGAGAAGCACACGGCTTCCCGCATGTTTGGCTCGCCTCCCGGATACGTCGGCTACGAAGAGGGTGGTCAGCTCACCGAGAAGGTGCGCCGCAAGCCTTTCTCCGTGGTGTTGTTCGACGAAATCGAAAAGGCGCACCCTGACATCTTCAACTCGCTTCTCCAGATTCTGGACGAAGGACGTTTGACGGATGCCCAGGGCCGCGTGGTCGACTTCAAGAACACCGTCATCGTCATGACGACGAACCTGGGTTCCCGCGACATCAGCAAGAGCGTGAACCTTGGATTCTCCGCCGCGGGTGACGCAGCCTCCAGCTACGAGAAGATGAAGGCAAAGGTCTCCGATGAGCTGAAGCAGCACTTCCGCCCCGAGTTCCTGAACCGCGTGGACGAAGTGGTGGTCTTCCACCAGCTCACGCAGGAGGACATCGAGCGGATCGTGGTCCTCATGGTGGCCGAGATCGAGGGCCGTCTGCAGGACAGGGACATGGGTATCGAACTCACCGCTGCTGCCAAGGCACTCATCGCGAAGCGCGGCTACGACCCGGTCCTGGGTGCACGACCCCTGCGGCGTGCGCTCCAGCGCGACATCGAGGACACACTCGCCGAGAAGATCCTGTTCGGCGACCTGGCCCCCGGCCAGATCGTTCAGGTGGACGTCGCGGACGAGGGTTCGGAAGTCCCGTTCAAGTTCACGGGCGTCGCCAAGGGTGAGGTCCGTGACTTGGAGACGGTGATCACCGAGACCGACTGACCACGCTCACGCGAGTAGCCAGTGCGATGGCGCGTCCCCTTCGGGGGGCGCGCCATCGTCATTCCAGGCCGGGCGGGTGGCCCTGGAGACGCCACAGGATCACAACGACCAGCGAGAGCAACCCTGCTCCGAGGACGAACAAGGCCAGCGCCGCATTGAGGCGGCCGTCGGCCAGCAGGCCGTTGCCGCTCGTGAGCGTCCGGTGGTGGTGCGCGTAGCGATGGTTGCCCTTGAGGCCCAGGATGCCGGACAGGGCCAGTCCCGCGGCCATGGGCAGCAACGTCCACAAGCCCATGGGTGTGGCCAGGATGCGGCCGAAGATCAGCGATCCCACGGCGATCGACAACGCCGTGCGCTGCCACGCCAGAGCGCTGCGCTCCGGTTGCAGGCCGGGGTCGAACGGCCGGTTGCTCACTTGAAAAGGACCCCCAGGACCACCAGAACGCCTGTGAGGCCGACGGCGATGGCCACGGGTAGGGCCAGCGGTGCATTGGGCAGGGGTGTGTTCTCGCGCAGTGCACGCTCGTAGCGGCTCCAGCCGAGCCACGCCTGCAGCGCGGAGACGATCCCGGTGATCATGAGCATGAGGGAGGCGCTCAGCTGAAATGCCGGGTGCAGGCCCAACCCCAGTGCTTCCAGGGCCACACCGCCTGCCAGGAGGGCCAGGCCCGTGCGGATCCAGGCGAGAAAGGTGCGCTCGTTGGCCAGCGTGAACCGCGCATCGGGTTCGGTGCCGTGCGAGTAGACCGATTGGGGGAAGCGTTGTCTGGCCATCAAGTCCTTTCGGGGCTCGAACACACTGTAATGGGGACTGCACCGCGCGGCGTGCGCCAAGATGGACGCGTGTTGGGTGTCTTGCGTGGAGCTTTCGGGAGGGCGCTGAGCCCCGTTGCGCGGCTGCTGCTGCGGCTGGGGTTGAGTCCCTCCGCTGTGACAATCCTGGGAACGCTGGGGGTGGTGGGGTCGGCGCTTGCCCTCTTCCCGGGGGGCCACTGGGTGATGGGGACCGTGCTGGTGGGCGTGTTCCTGCTGTGCGACGGCCTCGACGGCACCATGGCGCGGGAGTCGGGGCGCCAGTCCCGTTTCGGCGCCTTCCTGGACTCGACCATGGACAGGCTGGCCGATGGGGCCGTGTTCGTCGCCATCGCGTGGGGGTGTGCGATCAGCGGTGACCGGGTGGGTGCGGGGCTGGCAGCGGCCGTCCTGGTGTTGGGGTTCGTGGTGTCCTACGCGAGGGCGCGTGCAGACGTGGAGGGCTGGGATGCCTCCGCCGGTGTCGTGGAGCGCACAGACCGCCTGGTGGTGTCACTCGCGGGCGTGCTGGCATTCGGTCTGGGGATGCCCGTGTGGGTGCTGTGGGTGTCGCTGGGTGTGGTCGCCCTCGGCAGCGCCGTCACGGTCCTGCAACGGGTGTCGGCGGCGCACCGTGCCAGCGCCATGGAATGATCGGGGTGCGGGTACCCGGGAACCTCAGGCGGGGGTCACCGCTCCGGAGACCAGCCGCACACGGACCTGAGGGGCTGTGGTCCTCTCGGCCGCGGTGAGGGTGGCACCCTGGCCGTCGGGCAGTCGGACGCCGATCTCCACCTCCCCGAGCGCGAACCCCTGGCTCGTCACGGGCAGGGGGACCCCGTCGTCGTGCAACTCGAGGCTGCGTGGACCGATCCCCAACACCTCATGGGCGCCGAGGCGGCCGACCCAGCCCAGCGCCGCGGCCTGGTCGTTGGTCAGGAACGCCGAGAAGCCCAGGAACCTGGCGACGTCACGGGAAGCAGGGTTGCGCCACAGGACGTCCGGTTCAGCGCGCTGCAGCAGGCGCCCGTGGTCCATCACGGCGACGGTGTCCGCGACGGTCGATGCCTCGTCCTGGTCATGGGTGACGTGGATGGCGGTGGTGCCCACCTCACGCAGGATGCGCGCCAGTTCGTCCGCGAGGTGCTCGCGGAGGGACCGGTCCAGCGCCGAGAGGGGTTCGTCGAGAAGCAGGGCGCGGGGTGAGGGCGCCAGCGAGCGTGCCAGTGCCACCCGCTGGGCCTGGCCGCCGGACAGTTCTGTCACCTTGCGGCCCTCGAAACCCTGCAGACCGACGAGGTGGAGCATCTCCCTGACACGCTCCTGCCGGCGATGACGGGGGAGTTTGCCGAGACCGTAGGCAATGTTGCGCCCCACGTCCATGGTGCTGAACAGTTGGGCGTCCTGGAACACGAAACCGAAGTTGCGGCGGTGCACCGGGGTGGTGCTGAGATCGATGCCATCCCACAGCACCTGGCCTGCGGCCAGGGGCTCGAGCCCTGCCAGCGCGCGCAGCAGCGACGACTTCCCCGAACCCGATGGGCCGAGCAGCGCCAGCACCGACCCCGGCTCCACGCTCAGGGTGACATCGTCGACGGCAACCAGATCCCCGTAGTGGATCGAGACGTTGCGCATCTGAAGGCCTGCCGATGCAGCTACCACGTGGAGACTCCCTTTCCTCGGGCCTGTTCCGCCGCGCCCATCACTATCGCGGTCACGCAGGCCAACAGCGCGGATGCGGCCAGCGCCATGCCGTAATTGTCGGGGCCGGGGCGCCCGAAGAGACGATAGATGACCACCGGCAGTGTGGGATTGTCGGGACGCGACAGGAACGAGGTGGCCCCGAACTCGCCGAGGGACGTTGCCAGGGCGAATCCCACGGCCAGGCCCAGGCCCCGCACGAGGTGTGGCAGCTCGATACGGCGCAGTACCTGCCAGCCACTGGAGCCCAGCGCACGGGCCGCCTCCAGCTGCCGGGGGTCGATGGCCCGCAGGGCGGGTAGCAGACTGCGCACCACCAGCGGCAGCGCCACCAGTGCCTGCGCGATCGGGATCAGCACCAGGCTGCTCCGCAGATCCAGGGGTCCTCGGTTGAGGGTGATGAGGTATCCGAAGCCGACGGTGACGGCGGACACGCCCAACGGCAGGAGGAACGCCCCCTCCAGAAGTGTCAGGGACAACCGCCCGCCGCGGTTGCGGGGTCGTCGCGACGCCACGAGGCTGACGAGCACACCCATGGTCACGGCGATGACGCAGGCCACAGCCGCGATCCAGGCGGAGTTCCACACGGCCTGCCAGACGGGGACGCTCAGCGCCCCGCTACTGCCGGTGGTGGCCAGGTTCGCGTAGTTCTGCAGCGTCCACTGCCCGTCGCGTCGGAGCGAGCGGATCACGAGGTTGGCCATGGGCAGCACCAGCAGCACCGAAACCACCAGCGTGGTGACGCTGAGCGCGAACCAGTCGCGAGCCGGGGACAACGGGTGCTCTGCGCTGTCGTCGACGTGCAGGCGCAGGGACTGCTGGGTGCGGCGCTGCAGGGCGGTGCTGGCCAGCAGGCTGCCGGAGACGATGACGAGTTGGGTGACGGACAGAGCAGCCGCGGCGCGCAGGTCCAGCAGTTGCGTGGTCTGGTACCAGATCTCCGTCTCCAACGTGGAGTACTTCACCCCGCCCAGCACCATGATGATCCCGAACGAGGTGGAACAGAACAGGAACACCAGCGACGCCCCCGCCGCGATGGCCGGGCCCAGGGCAGGCAGGGTGACCGTCCACAGTGTGCGCAGCGGGGACGCACCCAGCACCTGCGCTGCCTGCCCGAGGCGGGGGTCCAGGCGCGACCACACGGATCCGGTGGTCCGAACGATCACCGCCACGTTGAAGAAGCACAGCGCCAGCAGGATGGCGAGGTAGGACTCCTTCAACTGCAGGAACTCCAACAGCCCACCCGGATTGAACAGCGACCCGAACGCCACGGCCACCACCACAGTCGGCAGCACGAACGGCACGGCCACGATGGCCCGTAGCAGTCCCCGTCCGGGGAAGCGGCACCGGTGGAGTAGGTAGGCCACCGGCAGACCCAGCGCCACGCATGCCGCCGTGGCGAGCGTGGCCGTGTACAGCGTGAACCACAGGATGCGCCATGTCCTGGGCGCGGAGAACACCTCCGAGAAGCCTGCGAGAGTCCACGAGCCCCCGTCGTGGAACCCGCGCAGCACCAGGTTCGCCACCGGCACGAGGAAGAACACCGCCAGGAACAGGGCGGGGACAGCCCCGGCAACCACCCATGCGGCGCGTCCGGCCAGGGGGGCGCCGAGGCGTCGGATCAACCGATGACCTTCGCGGTCCAGTCCTTGGTCCACCTGTCCCGCCCCGCGCTGATCTCGTCGGGCTCGATGGTGAGGGACTGCTCCGACAGCGGAGCGAATTTCTCCCACTGGGCAGGCAGGGCGACGTCGGTCACCGGGTACATGTACATGGTCTCCGGAATGCTGGACTGGACGTCCTCGGAGAGCAGGAAGTCGATGAACTCCTGCGCCCCCTTCTGGTTCTGCGCACCCGCGATCACGCCGGCGTACTCCACCTGGCGGAAGCAGGTGCCGAGCAGAGCCACCGTTGTGGACTCGGACCCATCCTCGGTGACCGTGTAGGCCGGTGAGGTGGCGTAGGACACCACCAGCGGGCGGGGGCCCTTGCCGTCGGCGCCCGAGAACTCGGTGTAGTAGGCGTCTGACCAGCCCTGGACCACCTTCACACCGTTGTCGACGAGCTGTCCCCAGTAGTCGAGGTAGCCGTCGTCGCCCTTGGCGGAGATCGTGGCGAGGAGGAAGGACAGGCCCGGCGACGACGACGCAGGGTTGGTCACCACGAGAAGGTCCTTGTACTCGGGCTTGACGAGGTCCTCCAGCGTGGTGGGCACGGCGATGCCCTCCTTAGCGAACCACTGGCTGTCAGCGTTGAGGCAGACGTCCCCGAAGTCGATGGGGGTCAGGTCCGGGGTGTCGAACTGCTTCGATGTGGCGGGGAGGGCGGGGGAGTCGTAGTCGGTGATGATGCCCTCATCCACGGCGCGGCCGGAGAACGAGTTGTCGATGCCGAAGACGACGTCGCCCATGGGTGCATCCTTCGTGAGGATCAGCTGGTTGACCAGGGCCCCGCCGTCGCCGGGCGCCACATAGGTGACATCCAGTCCGGACTCCTTCGCGAACTTCGCCTTGAGCTCATCGGGTAGTGCGAATGAATCGTGCGTCACCACGGTCAGCTTCGTGGATGAGGTGATGGTGGCCGACCCCTCGGAGCCCGCCGTGGGTGTGCTGGAGCTCGCCGGTTGCGAGCAGGCGCCGAGCGCCGCCGCCACTGCCGCAGCCGCGAGCAGTGAGGTGAGTTTTCTGGTGAACATGGTTGTTGCCTCCCGTCGCCGGGTCCAGCAAAAGCTGGAGAGAATTCTCACTCCCTACGCCGGTGCGAACCGGATCAGGTATGAGGGTCTGCGGATGTCCGCACTCTCAGCGCCCCTTGTTGGCGCTCCCCTGTGTGTGGTCCAACCCTACACCGCGACGGTCGGTGCCCCCGCACTGCGGCGGGTGCCCCGTCCTCCACGAGGCGCATCCGCGTCCTTTCGTGGCCGCCGGGCCCCAGCGGCGGGACTGGCGGGCTCACAGCCCCACTGAGGATGTCAGCCGGCGGTGTCGGGACGGGAGTAGGCGGCCTCGGTGATGCGCAGCAGCGCGTCCCGCGTGAAGCGTGCCCTGGCCGCTCCGATGCCGTCGATCCCGAGGAGGTCGCTGACGGAGGCGCCGAACAGTTCCTGGAGCTCGAAACGGTCCACCAGCTTCGTCACGAGCGCCTGGGGGAGCCGCCCGACGTCGGTGAGCAGGCGGACACCGCGGGTCTTCAGCGGCGTCTCCAGGTAGACCTGCGGTCCGAACCCCATCCTGTCCGCGACCAGTTGCGCACTGAGTAACTCGTCGGGGGAAAAGTTGCGGAGGTTGTTGAGGGTGAAGGTATCGGGATCGGACAGGGCGTGGGCATAGTCGGCCACCAGAAGGTCCGCGAGGCCCTCGATGGAGGCAACGAGTTCTGCGTGTTGCAGGGCGATGAGGCGACCCTCGACCCCCAGCGTGTCCACGTGGAACTGCGTCTCGGCTGACAGGCGTCGCGTCATCTCGTAGCGGTGCGCCACCTGCACGAGGTCGCGGATGGTGACCTGCTCGCTGACCTCCAACGAGTTGAACTGGCCGATGACGTTGTCGAGGCGTGCCACGAAGCTGGCCAGGGTGGCGATGGTCTGGTTGGCGCGGCTGATCATCTGCGAGGACGTCTCCAGGACGTGGCGTTTGCCGTCCAGGAACAGGGAGATGGTGGACATCGAGGATGAGACAGTCGCCACGGGCACCGCGGCGGCCTGTGCGGTCTGGTCTGCGCTGCGGTGGCGCGTGCCCGTCTCGGCGGACGGATAGTCCCCGGAGGGTACGAGGTGGACACCGGCTGCGACGATGCGGCTGAGGTCCGTGGACAACACGATGGCGCCGTCCATCTTGGCGAGCTCACGCAGCGACTGGGGGGTGTATTCCACGTCCAGGTGGAAACCGCCGGAGCTCAGCTGCGCCACCTTGGCGTTGTGGCCCAGCACCACGAGTGCACCCGTCCTGCCGTGGAGGATCCGATCCAGCCCTTCGCGCAGCGGCGTGCCGGGTGCCAACAGCCGCTGGTACTGGCGCAATCTGGCTCGTGGCACGGAACTCCTACTGACTGGTGCTGGCTGTTCGGCGCAAGTCTAGAACCCCCAGGGCGTCAGCAAGGGATCCCACCTCCACCACCCGCAGCCCGGCGAGCCGTGGCACCTTCACGGTGACGTCGCGGGAACCGGTGGGGACGATGGCCAGTTCGAACCCGAGCCGTGCGGCCTCCGCCAGCCGGCGTTCAACACCGGGTACGCGACGAAGATCGCCGGCCAGACCCACCTCGCCGAGGGCCAGGAGCCGCTGCGGGTGGTTCCGGTCCAGTGCGGCGGAGGCGACGGCGATGGCGGTGGCAAGGTCCACTGACGGGTCGGTGACGCGCGCACCACCCACGGTGGAGACGTAGACGTCGCGCTGTGACAGCGGCAGCCGTGCCTTGCGTTCCAGCACGGCCAGCACCATGGCGATGCGGGAGGAGTCCAGCCCGTGCGTGGTTCTCTTGGGTGAGGACTGGTTGGGGGAGGGGGCCACCAGGGCCTGCACCTCCGCCAGGAGGGGACGGCGTCCCTCGAGTGTCACGGTGACGCACGTGCCCGGCACTGGCTCGGAGTGGGTGGTGGTGAACAGGCCGGACGGGTCCGTGACCTCGACGATGCCGGTCTCGCTCATCTCGAAGCAGCCCACCTCGTCGGCAGGCCCGAAACGGTTCTTGGTGGCGCGCACCATGCGGAAGCCGGAGTGCCGGTCGCCCTCGAAGCTGAGGACGACGTCCACGAGGTGCTCCATGGTGCGGGGGCCGGCGATGGACCCGTCCTTCGTGACGTGGCCGACGATGAGGACCGCCATGTTGCGTCGCTTCGCCACCCGGCCCAGGGCTGCCGTCACCTCCCGCACCTGCGAGGGGCCGCCGGGTGCGCCGTCGCCCTCGGCCGTGGCGATGGTCTGCACCGAGTCGATGATCAGCAGGCTGGGGGACACCTCCTCCACGTGCCCGAGCACGGTGCCCAGGTCGTTCTCGGAGGCGAGATACAGGTCATCGTGCATGGCGCCGGTGCGCTCGGCGCGCAGCTTGACCTGCGACGCGGACTCCTCGCCGGAAATGTAGAGCGTGGTCTCGCCGGTGCCTGCCCACTTCGCGGCGACGTCGATGAGAAGCGTGGACTTCCCGACGCCGGGTTCACCTGCCAGCAGCACCACGGCTCCGGGCACCAGGCCACCGCCGAGTACCCTGTCCAGTTCCCCGATGCCGGTGCGCTTGCGCTGCGCGGTATCGGTGGCCACGTCGCTGATCCGCTGCGCGCTGGCGGTGGGGGCGCTGGAGGCCACCTGCTTCAGCTTGGGTGCGCCGCGCTCGGCGACGGTGCCCCATGCCTGGCACTCACCGCACCGGCCCACCCACCGCACCGACGTCCAGCCGCACTCGCTGCACTGGTAGGTGTCCTGTTTGCTAGCCATGCGCCCAGCCTAGGCAGTGGCACCGACAGGAAACGGGGCGCGCCTCACGGCGACGCCCCGCAACAATGTTCCCGGTCAGATCGTGACCCGCCCCCGGCTGGTGTCGAAGGTGACGGTGTTGATACCCGGAACGCCGTTGGGTGACAGCAACCGGAGCTGGACGCCGTCGAGGTTGTCGACCACTTCGTGGCCGAGCCATTCCGACAGTCGCTCGGAGGAACCCGAGATCTCCACCTCGGCCAGCTTCACGTCGCCGGACAGGGCACCGGGGCGCAGCGCCTCGTCGGACTTCCATTCCAGGAAATAGGGCAGCTGCGGGTCCGCCATGAGGCCACGGATCCCGATCTGCGTCCATTCGAGCTTGCGGCCGTCGGGGAAGTGCCGGGAGCCCGGGACTGCGGCGCGTTCGAGGCGGGCCTCGTAGGGTGCGAGGTCGTCGACGCTCACCACCCATCCCAGCCAGCCGCCTCCCATTTCGGAGCGTGCACGGACCGCCTGCCCGAAGGCAGCCTTCTCCGCAGCGGGGTGGTCGAGAACCTCGACGACCTCGATGTAGCGCTCGTCAGCGAGCGGAATGATGTGGTTACGGGTACCGAAACGGGGGTGGAAGCCGCCGTCCTTGTACTCCGTGCCCAGTTGGGTTGCGAGCCGTTCGGCGTCAGCCTTGAGACCGTCTGGACCTGTCGCGAAAATCATGTGGTCGACATGCATGCCATCATTCTGCCCGTCCTGCTCCGGTTCCCCCAATCGGGACCCACTGGGAGCGGGGCCGCGCGCTAGTGTTGAGCTGTGCAGGTCTCCAAAGTGCTGTTGTCAACCACCTCGGTGTACCCGGAGTCAACGGCGAGCGCCTTTGAACTGGCGTCATCGCTGGGCTACGACGGCGTCGAACTCATGGTGGGCGTCGACCCCCTGACGATGGATGAGGAAGCGGTCGCCAAGCTCAGCGAGTACCACGGCGTCCAGGTCCACTCCGTCCACGCGCCGTGCCTGCTCGTCAGCCAGAACACGTGGGGATCCGACCCGTGGGAAAAGCTTGAGCGTTCCGCCCGTGCCGCCAAGAGACTGGGCGCCGACGTGGTGGTCGTGCATCCCCCGTTCCGGTGGCAGCGGGAATACGGTGAGGGCTTCGTCGACGGCATCCGCCGACTCAACCGTGAGTCGGGTGTGATGTTTGCCGTCGAGAACATGTTTCCGTGGCGCACACCGGCGGGCAGTTTTCAGGCGTACCTGCCCGACTGGGACCCCACCGACCTGCCCTACGAGCACCTGACGCTCGACCTGAGTCACGCCTCGACGTCCCGGCTGAAGTCCCGGGATCTGGTGCGCGCCTGGGGTGATCGTCTGGCGCACATCCACCTCACCGATGGCGGTGGATCATTCAAGGACGAGCACCTGATGCCGGGCGAGGGTGACCAGGAGGCATGGAAGCTGGTCGAGGACCTGGGGACCAACGGCTTCGGCGGCCACATTGTCCTCGAGGTCTCCACCCGTCGGGCACGGACGAGACATGAGCGCCAGGAGATGCTCGCCAATGCGCTGGCCTCCACGCGAGCGATGCTGAGCAAGGGTGTGAAGGGCTGACGTGCGGCGTTCCGGGAACGTGGTGACCAGACTCGTCTCGTCCCGTCCGCTCAAGAAGGCGGCGCGGGAATCGGAGAGCGTGCGTGAACTGGCGCAGCAGTGGTTCGCCGGTGAACTCATCACCGACGCCGTCTTCCTGGCGGAGAAACTGCGACGTCAGGGGTTGTCCCTCAGCTTCCACCACCTTCCCGCCCACGGTGATGAACTCGCCACCGTCACCCAACTCCCTTCCCTCCTGCGTGCGCTGGGGAGCGGCGCCGAGGGTGTGGAACTGTCGATCAAGCCGTCGACGATGGGTCTGCGGGTCTCCGCGGACCTGGCGCGGGAGAACCTGTCGAGCGTGTGTGCAGCCGCCGACGAGCACGACGCGTTCGTGACCCTGGAGATGCAGAGACCTGAGGAGTACGCCGCGACGCTGGAGTTGTTTCGTGCCGTGAGGGCGGATCGTCCCCACTTGGGCGTGACGATCCCCGTGAACGTGCGGCGCGCCGAGGCCGACTGCCAGGATCTGGCGGCGGAGGGGGCACGTGTCCGGGTGTGCGTGGGGTCCTATGCGGTGCCCCGTGCGCTGGCAGTCCGCGGTGAACACGCCAAGGCGCGGGCGCTGGTGCGGTGTCTCAGGGTTCTCATGGAGTCCCACGCCCATCCCATGCTTGCCACGCACGACCCCCGGGTCATCGCCATCGCCCAGGACCTGGCGCAGCGCAACAACAAGGGCCGGGACGACTTCGAGTTCCAGATGATGCTCGGCGTCAGGCCCCTGGAGCAGCGTCGTCTCGTCGACATCGGATTCCGGGCGCGCACCTACATTCCTTTCGGTCCCGCCTGGTACGAGTACCTGGCCACCCGGATCGCCGCCCGGCCGCGGACGCTGCTGAGCTACGGCCGCGCACTGCTGGACAAGCGCTGATGGAGACCTTGACGGCCCCCGTGACGCGGCAGTTGCGGGTGGAGATGCTGGTGGTACTGGGCATCTCGCTGGGGCAGTCGGCCGTGTATTCGCTGCTGTCGCTCATCAACAAGCTGACGCTGCCGGTGGCGCTCAACCAGCAGACCACGAGCATGAACACGAGCGCGACGCCGGATCGCCCGTGGCTCGACCTCGCCTATCAGGTGGCGGGGCTGGTGTTCCCGCTGATGCCGGTCGTCCTGGTGCTCTACCTCCTGTGGGCGTTGCACCGCCCCGAGGGTGGCCCGTTCCGCGCCATGGGGTTCACCCTGGAGCAACCCGCCAAGGACCTGGGCTGGGGGTTCGCCACCTTCGCCGGCATCGGTGTGGCCGGGCTTGCCTTCTACTTCGCCGCCCGGGAACTGGGCATCAACACCTCCATCTCCGCCGCCAACCTCACCGCCGCGTGGTGGACCATCCCCGTCCTGGTGCTGAGGGCCGTGATGAACGGCATCCTCGAAGAGGTCGTCATGCTCGGCTACCTCTTCACCAGGTGGCGGCAGAGCGGTGGCGGCGTCGTGGCCGTCCTGCTGGGCAGCGCGCTGATCCGTGGCGGCTACCACCTCTATCAGGGATTCGGCGGCTTCATCGGCAACGCCGTCATGGGTGTGCTGTTCGGATGGGTGTACCTGAAGACGAAACGGGTCATGCCGCTCGTCATCTGCCACGCACTCCTCGACATCTTCGCCTTCGTCGGCTACGCCCTGCTCAAGCCCTACATCGCCTGGCTCTGAACCACTCCTTCGTCACTTCGCGCAGGCGCCGTGGGCGCCCAATGGTCCTTTGCTCCCCACGACCGTAGAATCCTTGACCATGCGTGTTGGAGTGTTTGGAGCCACCGGTCAGGTGGGCGAGGTCATGCGTCGGTTGCTCATGGAGCGCGACTACCCGGTCGAGGAGATGCGGTACTTCGCATCCTCCCGGTCGGCGGGTCGGGTGCTGCCCTGGCAGGGTCGGGAGATCACCGTGGAGGATGCCGCAACGGCGGACTTCGCGGGGCTCGACGTGGCGCTGTTCTCGGCTGGCGGTGCGACGTCCAGGGAGGTCGCACCCAGGGTTGCCGAGTCCGGTGCGATCGTGGTGGACAACTCGTCGGCCTGGCGCATGGACGACAGGGTGCCGCTCATCGTTGCCGAGGTGAACCCGGACGACGTGGCGCTCGCCGAGATCGGCATCATCGCCAACCCGAACTGCACCACGATGGCGGCCATGCCCGCCGTCAAGGCGCTGCATGACGCGGCGGGACTGGCCGCCATGCAGATCACCACCTTCCAGGCGGTCTCGGGCTCCGGTGTCGCAGGGGTCAGCACCCTGAAGAACCAGCTCGCCGAGATCGACGATCCGTCCCGCCTCGCGACGGACGGTTCAGTGTTCGCTCCGCAGGACCTCGGTCCCTACGTGGCCCCCATCGCCTACAACGTGCTGCCGCTGGCTGGCGCCCTCGTGGACGACGACGAGGGCGAGACCGACGAGGAGAAGAAGCTCCGCAACGAGTCCCGCAAGATCCTGCACCTCCCGATGCTGAGGGTGGCGGGTACGTGCGTGCGCGTGCCCGTGTTCAGCGGGCACAGCCTCAGCATCCACGCCCAGTTCGACCGTCCCATCACGGCGGCCGAGGCGCGGGACGCCCTCGCTGTGGCGCCGGGCGTCGAACTCATGGACGTGCCCACGCCCCTGCATGCCGCAGGCCGGGACGCCTCGTTCGTGGGCCGCATCCGCCAGGACCAGTCCATCGAGGGCGGTCGGGGGCTGGTGTTGTTCCTCAGCAACGACAACCTCCGCAAGGGCGCGGCGCTGAACACCATCCAAATCGCAGAACTGCTGGTCCGATGAGTGGCGACCTGAACATCGACCGCCACGGAGCAGGTCACAGGGGCGGGCCAGGGCTGGCCGTCGTCGGTGCCGGCGCGATGGGGGAGGCGCTCCTGGCTGGCTGGCTGAAGTCCGGCTGGGAGGCCTCCGACATCGTCATCGTTGACGCCCACGCCCCCCGCGTGGCAGAACTGGAGCAGCGCCACGGTGTGCGTGGCGTGGAGCTGGCGGAGGCCGCTGCCGCGGACACCCTCGTCCTGGCCGTCAAACCCCACCAGATGTCGTCAGTCCTGGAATCCCTGTCCGGTGCGCTGCGCCCCGAGTCGCTGGTGGTGAGCATCGCCGCCGGCGTCACCCTCGACCAGTTGGCCGCGGGCCTGCCGCACGGGCAGGGGATCATTCGGGTCATGCCCAACACCCCCGCGCTCGTGGGGCAGGGCATGGCCGGCATCGCCCCTGGGGCGCAAGCCACCGAGATGCAGTGCGACAGCGTCATCGAGCTCTTCCGCGCGGTCGGCAAGGCCATCGTCGTGGACGAATCCTCGCTGCACGCGCTCACGGGCCTGTCAGGCTCCGGTCCGGCGTACCTCTTCTACATCGCCGAAGCCATGATCGAGGCTGGCGTCCACCAGGGCCTCTCACGCCCGCAGGCCACGGAACTGGTCCACCAGACCTTCCTGGGCGCCGGAACGATGCTCGAGGGCTCCGGGGAGTCCGCCACGGTCCTTCGGGAACGCGTCACGTCACCGGGTGGCACCACGGCCGCGGCCCTGCGCGCCATGGACGATCACGGAGTCCGCTCGGGCATGCTCGCGGCCGTCGAAGCGTGCGTCCAGCGCAGCCGCGACATGTCTCGCTGAGGCGACGATTGGTCGGGGGCCCGGCCACCGGGTTACCATGGGGAGTCGCCCGAGCCGGTGGTCCGCAGGACCGCGCCGGCGAGGGCAAACGTCAAAGATACCGAAAGGCACGAAGTGGGCTCTGTCATCAAGAAGCGACGCAAGCGAATGGCGAAGAAGAAGCATCGCAAGCTGCTGAAGAAGACCCGTATCCAGCGTCGTCGCGCCGGCAAGTAAGTTGTCCCTGCCCTCACGGGTCCTGCTCCTCACCCGCGTCAATTGCACTTTGTGTGATGAGGCAGCCAGTGTGGTCGCCCGGACCTGCGAGGATGCAGGAGTGGGATGGCGTGCCATCGACGTCGATACCGACGAGTGCCTGCGCGCCGCCTACACCGACCATGTTCCCGTGGTGTTCACCGATGGTGAACTCCACGGGTACTGGTTTGTTGATGCCGATAAGTTGAAGCAAGCGCTCGTTGACCGTCCAGCCCGTCCCATGGGGGACGACTGGCGGCCGGCGGAGCACCACCTTTGAGCTGGGGGACCTCTTTTCCGTGACTGAGTCCGAGGAAGCGTTGCTCGCCGAAACCGACGGCGCCGTCGGTTCCCTGACCGTTGTGGGCGCAGGCCCCGGCGACCCTGAACTGATGGCACTCTCCGGAGCCAAGGCGATATCCCGCGCTGATCTGGTGGTTGTCGACTCCGACGACGCCGTCGGCATCATCGCGGCCCTGGGGATAGACAGCCACGCCCAGGTGGTGGTGGCTGCGAAGGATCAGTACCGGCAGTTGGTGACCGCCATCGACGAGGGACGCCATGTGGTTCGCGTCACGGCCGATGACCACCTTCTCAACGGTTTCCATGCCAACTCTCTGCCCAGAGTCCTCGAGACGCACCGGAACCGGACGCATGTGGTGCCGGGCATCAGCCGGTGGGACTGCGCCCTGAACTTCGGCGCCGTGGCGCCCACGGCGTCACTGGCCATGCTGGATGCCAGCCTCCAGGTGCCCGACAAGGACGAGTGGCCCACGGCAGGCACCACCATCATCTGGACCACCGCGCGACTCCTGAAGGATGTCGCCGCCCAGGGGGCCCGACTCCACGGGGTGGCAGGGCAGGTCCTGGAGATCACGCGACTTGGTTCCACCTCGCAGGTCAGCCGCCTCGTGACGTGGGGCGAACTGGATGCACGCGACGTCGACCCCCACATCGAGTACTACCTGGTCACCGGCCCCGGCATCGTTGATGGTGCCCGCGGTCGCCTCGACTGGTTCGGCACCAAGCCGCTCTTCGACTGGAGCGTGCTGATCCCGCGCACCAAGGACGACTTCGACGACCTCATCGAACAGCTGTCCCGCTACGGCGCCAGCAGCGAAGTGGTCGCCACACTCTCGATCGAGCCACCCAGGACCGAGCAGGGCATGGAGAAGGCGATCCGTGGGCTCGTGGACGGTCGCTACCTGTGGATCATCTTCACCTCGCCGCACGCGGTGGAGGCCATCATCGAACGCCTTGCGGAGTACGGGCTGGACTCCCGCGCGCTGTCCGGCATCCTCATCGCAGCAGTGGGTCGCGGCTCCGTGGAGGCGCTTGGCCGCCACGGGCTCAAGGCGGACCTGGTGCCGGTGGGCGACAACACTGCCGGCGGCCTTGCCGTGGAGTTCCCGGCGCACGACATCCTCATCGACCCGCTCGACAGGGTGCTGGTCCCGAGCGCCGACGTCTCGGTGACCGCGCTCCTCGAGGGGCTGGGCAGGCTCGGCTGGGAGGCCGAGGAGGTCACGGCCTACCGCACCGTCCGGGCCGCACCGCCGCCCGCCGAGCTGCGCGAACGCATCAAGGACGGCATGTTCGACGCCGTCGTCTTCACGTCGTCCACGGCGGTGCGGAACATGATTGGCATCGCCGGGAAACCCCATGCGGCCTCGGTGGTTGCCGCCATCGGCCCCGCCACGGCGGCCGCCTGCGAGATGCACGGTTTGCGGGTGGACGTGGTGGCCGAGGCCCCCACCTTCGAATCCGTCGCGGAAGGGCTCGCGCGTTTCGCTGACCGCCGCAAGGCGGAGCGGTCCGAGCAGGGGCTCCCGGAGGCCAAGCCGTCGGAGCGCAAGCGCCGCAAGCGTCGCAAGGCCCCTGTCGACGGCGCATAGGCTTGCCCCACACGCTGACCAAGGAGCAATGCATGGCTGAGGAAACCCGCATCGTGCACGTGATGCGTCACGGGCAGGTCCAGAACCCCGACGGCGTGCTCTACGGCCGCCTGGACGGTTTCGGGTTGTCCGAGCTCGGACACGAGATGGCGGCCCTGCTTTCCACGCGGTGGGCCGGGGTTCCCCTCACCCACCTGCGGTGCTCGCCGCTGCAGCGCGCACGGGAGACCATGGCTCCCACGGCGGCGCTCTTCCCTGAGCTCGAGGTGGTGACCGACGAGCGTGTCATCGAGGCCGAGAACGTCTTCGAGGGAAAAGTGTTTGGTGCCAGCAACAAGGCGCTGCGCGACCCCCGCATGCTGCGCCACGTGCTCAACCCGCTCCGCCCCAGCTGGGGGGAGCCCTACGTCGACATCGCCGCCCGCATGCGTGCGGCAATCACCGATGCGGCCGAGGCTGCCGGACCGGGCGGGCAGGCGCTCATCGTGTCCCACCAATTGCCCATCTGGATCGCCCGCAGCGACGCGGAGGGTCTGCGCTTCGCTCACGACCCGCGTCGTCGCCGCTGCACACTTGCCTCCGTGACGTCATTCACGCTCAGGGAGGGCCGCATCACCGCCATCGAGTACGAGGAGCCCGCCAAGGACCTGCTGCCCAGCACCTCGCGGCGCAAGTTCAAGGTCGGCACGTGACCCGGTGGCCCGTCGCGGCACTCGCCGCGGTGCTGTGCCTCGTGAGCGCCTGCAGCGGCACGGGCGGCGGCACCGGCCCGGACGGATCTGTCGGCTTCGAGGGCGGTGACGGCTCCATCCTGGTCCTCCCGCCTGACGAGCGGCAGGTGGCGCCCGAACTGTCGGGGGAGACCCTGGAGGGCGACCCCCTGTCCACGGCCGACTACGCCGGCAAGGTGATGGTGCTGAACGTGTGGGGCTCCTGGTGCGCGCCGTGCCGCGCCGAGGCCCCCGCTCTGGTGGCTGCGGCGGAGCAGATGCCCGAGGTCCAGTTCATCGGCATCAACACGCGCGACAACGACCCAGCTCCGGCGCAGGCCTTCGTCCGTGCCTTCGGCGTGGAGTACCCCAACCTGTACGACCGGGACGGCTCGCTGCTGCTCGGCTTCGGACAGGTGCCACCCAAGGCCATCCCCAGCACGCTCGTCATCGACGAACAGGGGCGGGTCGCGGCCCGGATCCTCGGTGAGTTGAGCACGTCCACGCTGGTGGGCGTGGTCGAAGATGTGACCGCGAAAAAATGATTCTGCTCGAGGGCTGGATCAGCCAGGCGCTGGGTTCGTCGTTGTTGCTGGCCGTGCCGGTGGCGGTGCTGGCCGGCGTCGTGTCCTTCGCGTCGCCCTGCGTTTTGCCGCTTCTGCCCGGCTACCTCTCCTACGCATCGGGCCTGGGTGCTGCGCAGATCAGCGACGGTACCGGCAACCGGCGTGCCCTGGTGCTGGGCACCGTCGGGTTCGTGCTCGGTTTCGCCGCCGTGTTCGTCCTCACGGGAGCCCTCTTCGGCGGCCTGGGTGCTCTGCTGCTGGAACACCAACGCCTCATCACCGTGGTGGCGGGCATCATCATCATCGTGCTGGGCGCCGGTTTCGTCGGGTGGCTGCCGCTGCCCCCGCAGGTCCGGTTGTCGATGATGCCCAGGATGGGTGTGGCCGCGTCGCCGCTCCTGGGGATCGCGTTCGGGCTGGGCTGGACCCCCTGTATCGGTCCCACGCTGTCGGTGGTGCTGACGTTGGCCCTCTCCGAGGGGTCCGCCGTCAAGGGCGCCACCCTCGCCTTCTTCTACGCCCTGGGTCTCGGGCTGCCGTTCCTGGCGTTCGCCGTCGCCTTCACGCGGCTGAGCCCCCACCTGGGGTGGCTCATGCGGCACCAGCGGGCGATGCAGGTGGCCGGTGGAGTACTGCTTCTGGTGGTCGGCCTCGCCATGGTGACGGGGCTGTGGGACGGTGCCATGGCGCAGCTGCGCAACTGGGTGTCCTCGTTCGGGACGATCCTGTGAGCCCCCGGACAGGGGGCAGTGCCCCGGCCATGCGCACCGGAGAGTTCGTGCGCTGGTGCTGGACGCAACTGACCAGCATGCGCACCGCGCTCGTGATGCTGTTCATGCTGGCGCTGGCTGCCGTTCCCGGATCGATGATTCCGCAGGAGACCATCTCGCCCGTCGAGGTGGCCGACTTCAAGGCCGCCAACCCCGTCCTGGATGCTGTCTTCACGCCGCTCGGCATGTACAGCGTCTACACCTCGGTGTGGTTCTCCGCCATCTACCTGCTGCTGTTCATGTCGCTCGTGGGCTGCATCCTGCCGCGGATCGCGCTGTACTGGCGCACGTTGCGCAAACCTCCCCCCACGCTGCCGTCACGCCCCGACCGGTTGCCCGTCAATCGCAGGACCACCGTCGGCGGCACCGCCGAGGAGGCCCTCACCCGGGCGGAGACGTGGCTGCACGGCAAGCGCTACCGGACGCGGCGCGTCGCCGAAGGTGTGAGCGCGGAACGCGGGTATTCCCGTGAAGCCGGCAACCTGGTCTTCCACAGCGGCCTCGTGGTGCTGCTGTTCGGGCTCGCCTGGTCCAACCTGTTGGGCTTCCACGGCAGTGCCGTGGTGGTGGAGGGCAAATCCTTCAGCAACGTCATCACGCAATACGACGAGTTCACCGCGGGCGGATGGAAGAACAGCGACTCCCTGGAACCGTTCACCCTGAAAGTCGACGCCTTCCACACCAAGTTTGAGACGGGTGAGGTGCAGCGCGGCGCGGCGCGCCGCTTCGACGCGGACGTCACGTTCACAGACGACGGTGAAACCACCACGGACCTCATCCAGGTGAACACGCCGTTGATCACCAACGGTGGCACCCAGATCAACCTGCTGGGCCATGGTTACGCGCCGCTCATCACCATCACCGACGGCAACGGGGACGTGGCGTTCTCGGGGCCGGTGGTGTTCCTGCCGCAGGACGGGAACTTCTCCTCCGTCGGGGTGATCAATGCGCCGGACGCCCGGCCACAGCGGCTCGCGTTCGAGGGGTTCTTCTTCCCCACGGCCGTCCTCGACGACAAGGGTCCCCGCTCGGTGTTCCCCGACGCCGCCAACCCGGAATTGTTCCTCAACGCCTGGTCCGGTCCGCCGGCCAAGGAGACGGGGATTCCCCAGAGCATCTACTCGCTCGACACCACGGGCCTCTCACCCGTTCCCGGCGACGACGGTGAGGTGCTGCGCATGCGGCTCACACCCAACACCGGGCTGGCGCTGCCGAATGGCCTCGGCACCGTCACGTTCGACGGTTGGTCCAGGTGGGTGAAGCTCCAGGTGAGCCAGACACCCGGCAACACCCTGACACTGATTGCGCTCATGGTGGCGGTGGCCGGGTTGTGCGTCAGCCTGTTCGTCAGGCCGCGCCGGCTCTTCGTCCGGATCGACGGCGATGGGGCGGTTGTCGGCGGCCTTGACCGCACCGATGCGGCCACCGGCCTCGACGAGGAGGTGGCCCATCTGGCGGCCGCGGTCGCCGATGAGGAGCCGGACGCGGGCGACACTGTTGGGGACCCTGCGGGGCACGCGGCACAATGGGGGATGTCCGATCCCGCCGACCCGAAGGGAACAGGTGCATGACCGCATCCGCCTTGTCAGACCTGTCGATGGTGGCGGCGGCGGTGGGCTATCTCATCGCCTTCTTCCTCCACAGCCTTGAGTGGTCCGCCGCACGGGGACTCGCCCCCGTGCGTCCGCAGGACGGCTCCGAGGATGTGGCGCGCATCCGCGTGGACCTCTTCGGGCGCCTGGCCGTCGGCGTGACGGTGGTGGCGTTCCTGGTGCATGCGTTCGCGGTGGTCACCCGCGGGATCGCGGCAGGCCGCGCACCCTGGGGCAACATGTACGAGTTCGTGTCGGCGTCCGTGATGTTCGCAGTCCTGGCCTACCTCGTGGTGGTCTGGAAGCTGGGGGCCCGCTGGCTGGGCATCGGCGTCACACTGCTGGCGGCCGTGGGCCTCGGCGGTGCCGTCACGGTGTTCTACGTCGACGTCGCCCCGCTGGTACCGGCCCTGCACTCCGTCTGGTTCGTCATCCACATCGTGGCGGCCGCCATATCCGGCGCCGCCTTCAACCTCGGTGCCGTCGCCTCCGCCCTCTACCTCTTGCGCCGGCGCGCGGAGGCGGACGGACCGGTTGTCAGCGGCTACCTCGCGAAGGTTCCCCACTCCACCAAACTCGACCTGTTTGCCTACCGGCTGCACGCCTTCGCGTTCCCGCTCTGGACCTTCACCATCGCGGCGGGTGCCGTCTGGGCGCAGTACGCGTGGGGCCGTTTCTGGAACTGGGATCCCAAGGAGACGTGGTCCTTCGTGACCTGGGTGATCTACGCCGCCTACCTGCACGCCCGCGCCACAGCCGGCTGGAAGGGAACCCCAGCGGCCATCATCGCCATCGTGGGTGTCGTGTCCTTCTGGTTCAACTTCGTGGGCGTGAACCTGTTGTTCAGTGGCCTGCACTCCTACGCCGGGATCTGATGGGGCGACGATGTGAGCGAATCCGAGACCCAGTGGCTGGTCGACCTCTACGAGGAACAGGGCACGAGCCTGCATCGGCTCGTGGTGATGCTGGGCGCCGAATCGGAGTCCGGCCACATCCTGCGGGCAGCTCTCATCGGTCTCTCGCGCCGTGCTCACCGTCTCGTTGATCCGCTCGAGAGGGTGGAGTTCCTCGCCGAGGTGGTGGTGCATGACGCCAGGAGCGTACGTGGCCCGTCGGGCACCCTGCACCTGCCCGAGGTGGCTGAGGCACGACAACAGGAGATCCTGACCGCGATCGCCGCCCTGCCCATCCGGCTGGGCGAGGTGATGGTGATCAGCCACTACCTCAGCGTGTTCGGTCCGGAACTGGCCGGCATCCTGCGGATGACGGTCCGGTCCGCGAACCACAGGCTGGAGGAGTCACTGGACCAACTGCGTCGCGCCATCGGCGACCCGACGCCGGGTAGTTCCCCCGGCGTCATCGAATCACTGTCGCAGGAGGTCACGGCCGCGCTCCGCTCCTCCGCACGGCTGGTGCAGCCGGCGGGCACCGAGACGCTCGAGGCCGAGTTGCGCTCGCTCAACGAAGGCCGACGCAAGGGCGTGGCCCTGAAAGCGCTCATCCCGCTGCTCGTGGGTGCCCTCGCCCTGGGGTTCTGGCTCGCTGCCTTCACCACGCCGGGTACGAACATGGAGGCATCACCCACCGTCAGCCCCACGGTCGCTCCGATGGCGTCCGCGTCCCGTTCCCTGCCAGCCCAGGTCCGTGCGGTCCCCGTGTACTACGTGGGGCGCCAGAACATGATGCTGTACCGGGAACTGCGTGATCTCCCCGCAACCAACGACCTGGTCTGGGCCGCGATCTCGGCGATTCTCACGCCCCTCCAACCGCTGGACTCGGACTACGACTCGTTGTGGGGCGGCGGCCGGTTGAACGATGTCACGATGACGGGCCACAAGTTGACACTCGACCTGTCCGCCTCCGCCTTCGAGGACCTGACCACCCCGAGGAGGGCCCAGGCCGCCGTGGACCAGATGGTCTACACCGCCAGTGAGCTGGTCGGTGACCCCGAACTCCGGGTCCTGTTCAAGTCTGACGGCCGGGCGCCACCGGAGATGCTGCGCAGCGAGGAGGGCTTCGGCCGGCGCGGGCTTGACCCGATGCCTGCGCTGTGGCTGTCGTCGCCCAAGAATGGCGCCAAGCTGTCCGCCGGTCAACTGGTGATCGTCGGCACCCTCAAGCCGGACGCCTCGGCGCCGCTGCTGCGGATCAAGGACCAGGACGGGACCGTGGTGAGCAGCACCACGGCCCAGACCGCAACCGAGGCCAACCAGGATGGGTGGCGCGTCTGGTCCGTGACGGTGTCGCTGACCCCGGGAACCTACTTGCTGGAGGCGACGACCCAGATCCAGGGATCCGATGGACGCCTGCGCTCGGTGTCCGAGGACAAAACCGTCACGGTGTCCTGAGCCAGGGTGTCATGAGGGACGGTGCCGCACGCGGAAGCGTGTCAGCGGGTGGCAACCCAACTGGCCGCCTGCACCAGCAGGCTGGTGGGGATGAAGCGGGTGGCCTGCGCCGCCAGCTTGTTGCCTGCCCCGTCCACCACGTACGGCTTGCCGGCTCGCAACGCGGCGAACGTGGACGCCACCACCTGTTGAGGGCTGCGTCGCTGCACCATGGCGTCGCCATTGCCAGCGTTGTCGAAGAATGACGTGTCCGTGGGGCCCGGGCAGATGCACACCACTCGCACACCGGTGCCGCTGAGCTCGGCCCACAGCGCCGAGCTGAAGCTCAGGACATAGGACTTCGTGGCAGCGTAGGTGGCCATCTGGGGGATGGGTTGGAAGGCTGCGGTGCTGGCCACGTTGATGATGGCGCCGCGACCCCGGGTGATCATCTGGGGGATGACGGCATGCGTCAGCTCTGTGAGCGCGACCACGTTGAGGCCCACCTCCTGGCTGATCCGGGCCCGCTCCAGTTCGCCCAGCATGCCGAAGGTTCCGAATCCGGCATTGTTCACGAGCGTGTGGACGTCGAGGCCGTCCAGCCTCGCCACCAGGGCTGCCCGCTGAGTGGCGTCGGAGAGGTCGCACGGAATCACGAGCGTCTCCACGCCGTGCTCCGCGGAGAGCTCTGACGCCAGCCTCTCCATCTTCTCCGCGCTGCGTGCCAGCAGGACCACGTCGGATCCCTGGCCCGCCAACTCGCGTGCATACGCCTCACCCAGACCGCCCGAGGCGCCCGTCACCACTGCCCAGCTACTCATGTCGGCCACTCTAGTGGCGTTGTCCCGGCGTGCCATGATGGTCGCATGCAGCATTTCGATGTGGCCGTCATTGGCTCCGGCTCCGGTAACTCCCTCATCGACGAGAGGTTCGACGGCCTCCAGGTGGCCCTCATCGACGACAACGAGGAGTTCGGCGGCACCTGCCTCAACCGTGGCTGCATCCCCACCAAGATGTTCGTGCTGCCCGCAGACTTCGCCGTCAGCCCCCGGGATGCGGCGCGGGTCGGTGTCGACCTGCGCCTCGAAGGCGCCGACTGGGCGAAGATGAGGGACAGGATCTTCGGCCGCATCGACCCCATCTCGGTGGGCGGCCTCGACTGGCGGGAACGCAGCAACAACGTGACGGTGTTCCGGAGCACCGCAAGCTTCATCGACGCCCACACCCTCCAGGTGGGGGAGGACCGCATCAGCGCCGACCAGATTGTCATCGCCACGGGTTCGAGGCCCCGACCGCTGGGCATCGACGTCCCCGAGGACTTGCAGGACCGCATCCACACGTCGGACGACATCATGCGCCTGGACAAGCAGCCGAGGCGGCTCGTGATCCTGGGTGCCGGGTTCATCGCCGCCGAGTTCGCCCACATCTTCTCCGCCCTGGGGACGGAGGTGACGGTGATCAACCGCTCCGGGACCGTGCTGCGGGGTGAGGACGAGGAGATCAGCCGTGCGTTCGCGGGGCATCTGTCCCGCGCGGTGAGGCTGATCTTCAACCAGAAGGTGGACGTCGTCGAGCACGGTCCGGCCAACGACCTGCAGGTGGTCACCAAGGACCGCAACGGCGTCGAGTACGTGTACTTCGCCGACGCCGTCCTCGTGGCCACGGGACGGATCCGCAACTCCGAGAAGCTCAACCTCGAGGCTGCGGGCGTCGAGGTGCGCGATGAGGGGCAGATCCGTGTCAACGGGGCGCAGCGCACCAGCGTCGAGCACATCTGGGCCATGGGTGACGTGTCCTCGGACCACCTGCTCAAGCATGTGGCCAACGCGGAGATGCGCACGGTGCAGCACAACCTTCTGGCACTCGAGTCCGACCTCGTCGAGACAGACCACCGCTACGTGCCGCACGCCGTGTTCTCCCATCCGCAGATCGCCGCGGTGGGGGCCACGGAGCAGCAGTTGCTGGAGTGGGGGACGCCGCATGTTGTGTCGCGGCAGCGATACGGCGACGTCGCCTACGGCTGGGCCATGGAGGACCAGGGCCACTTCGTGAAGCTCCTGGCTGATCCCCGCAACTGGCGGCTGCTGGGGGCCCACATCATGGGACCCCAGGCCTCCACCCTGATCCAGCCGCTCATCCAGGCCATGAGCTTCGGCCTCAGTGTCCCCGACATGGCGCGCGGCCAGTACTGGATTCATCCGTCGCTCCCGGAAGTGGTGGAGAACGCGCTGCTGGGCCTGATGGCCAACCAGAAGCGCGAGGCGCTCGACGCGCGCTGAGGATCGCGGCCGGTAGCCTGAACCCCGTGCGCCGACTCCTTCCCTCACTTGCTGCCCTCGCCTGCCTCGTTGCCGGCTGTGCCCCCGGGCCCACCGCCGGGCCGGGCGTCAGCCCGGCCACGAACGCATCTGCGAGTTCGTCACCGACGGCACCCCACACTGAATCAGCGCCACCGTCTCCGTCACCGTCCCCGTCAGCGACGGAGGCGGATATTGCAGGGTGCCGCGACATTGTCGCCGGCATGACACTTCCCGAGCAGGTGGGGCAGTTGTACATGGTGGGCGTCTCCACGGCAGGTCTGGACGCGGCGACGTCCACGGCCATCCGCGACACGCACACAGGCTCTGTGGTGCTGCTCGGCAACTCCACGGCCGGTGCCGCCGCCATCACGAAGGTGACGAAGGCCGTGTCAGCGTTGGGGACCGATGCCATGCCCCTCATGGTGGCTGCCGACCAGGAGGGCGGCCGGGTCCAGCGGCTGAAGGGCCCGGGATTCAGCGCTATTCCCACCGCACTCGACCAGTCGGCCATGCCTGCTGGCGAGCTGCGTGATGCGGCGCGCGGCTGGGGCCAGGAGCTGGCTGCCGTGGGCGTCCAGTACGACTTGGCGCCGGTTGCCGACGTGGTGCCGCAGGCCAAGCAGTCGAGCAACGCCCCCATCGGCGCGCTGAAGCGCAACTATGGCAACGATCGGGAAGTTGCCGCCCGCGGCGTTGTCGAGTTCACCGAGGGAATGGCGGAGGCGGGCATCGCCACGTCGCTGAAACACTTCCCCGGGCTGGGGAAGGTCACCACCAACACGGACTTCGGTGCTGCCAAGGACACCGACGTTGTGCCGGGCGACGAGGACTGGTCCGTCTTCACGGCAGGGATCGAGGCGGGCGCTTCGTCGGTCATGGTGTCCTCCGGGGTCTTCATGAACCTCGACCCCGACCATGAGGGCGTCTTCTCCAGCATCATCATCACCGACATCCTCCGCGGTGAGCTGGGCTTCGACAAGGTGGTGATTGCCGACGACCTGGGCGCCGCCGTGGCCGTCAAGGACGTCCCCGCCGCAGAACGCGGCACGCGCTTCATCCAGGCGGGCGGTGACCTGGCCATCAACGCGGACCCCGCCCTGCTGAAGGCCATGGTGGCCGACACGCTGGCCGCCGCCGAGGCAGATGAGGCGTTCGCCACCCGGGTGGCGGGCTCCGCCGCCCGGGTCCTGGAGCTCAAAGCCGACGCCGGCCTGCTGACGTGCTCGGCGTAGGGCCCCGCGCACTGCCCCGACAGACCCAGAAGGATCAGCCGAAGCGACCCGTGATGTAGTCCTCCGTGGCTTTCTGGTCCGGATTGTGGAAGATCTTCTCGGTGGAGGCCACCTCGATGAGCTCGCCGGGTTTCCCCTGCTCCTTGAGGTTGAAGAACGCCGTCTGGTCGGACACCCGAGCGGCCTGCTGCATGTTGTGGGTGACGATGACGACGGTGTATTCCTCCTTCAACTGGTGGATGAGGTCCTCGATCGCCAGCGTGGAGATGGGGTCAAGGGCTGAGCAGGGCTCGTCCATGAGGACCACGTCGGGGGCGATGGCAATGGCACGCGCGATGCAGAGTCGCTGCTGCTGGCCACCGGAGAGGCCGGACCCCGGGCGGTCGAGGCGGTCCTTGACCTCCTTCCAGAGGTTCGCGGCCTGCAGCGACTTCTCCACGATTTCCTCGGCCTGTGGACGTGTGACCTTGGAGTTGTTCAATCTGACCCCGGCCAGCACGTTCTCACGGATGGACATGGTCGGAAACGGGTTGGGGCGCTGGAACACCATGCCCACCTGGCGTCGCACCCGGACCGGGTCGACGCCGGGGCCGTACAGGTCGACGCCGTCCAGAAGGACCTGCCCCGTGGAGTAGGCGCCGTCGATCACCTCATGCATGCGGTTGATGGACCGCAGCACCGTCGACTTGCCGCACCCCGACGATCCGATGAATGCCGTGACCGAGCGGGGCTGGATGGTCATGTTGACGCCACTGACGGCGTGGAACTTGCCGTAGTAGATGTCGAGATCCTTGATCTCGATGCGCTTGGACATTGCAGCTTCTCTCTTCTCAGCGTCCGGGCTTGGGAGCGAATTTCCAGGAAATGAGCCGCCCCACCAGGTTCAGCAGCATCACGATGAGGATCAGGGTGAGCGCACCGGCCCAGGCACGGGCGTGGTACGGATCCTGCGGGATGCCGGGCGTCACGTACTGGTAGTACACGAACACGGGCAGCGTGGCCATGGGGGAGTCGAACGGGTTGGTGTTCAGCGACTGGTTCATACCGGCCGTCACCAGCAGGGGTGCGGTCTCGCCGATGATGCGGGCGATGGACAGCACCACGCCGGTGATGATGCCGGCCAGCGATGTCGGCAGTACCACCTTGACGATCGTGCGCCATTTCGGCACACCGAGCGCGTAGGAGGCCTCGCGGAGCTCGTTGGGGACGAGCCGCAGCATCTCCTCCGTGGAGCGCACCACCGTGGGGATCATCAGCACGCTCAGGGCAACTGCGCCGGCGATGCCCACCTTGGTGCCCGGACCGAAGAACAGGGAGAACAGCGTGTAGGCGAACAGCCCGGCCACGATCGACGGGATGCCCGTCATCACGTCCACGAAGAACCGGATGGCGCTGGCCAGCCGGTGACGCGCGCCGTACTCCACGAGGTAGATGGCAGTCATGAGGCCGATTGGTACGGAGATCAGTGTGGCCATGCCCGTGATGATGAGCGTTCCCCAGATGGCGTGGACGGCGCCGCCGCCCTCGCCGATGACGTTGCGCATGGAATAGGTGAAGAACTTCACGTCCATGCGGGCAAGCCCGGCACTGACGGTGCCCCATGCGAGCGACACCAGCGGGGCCAGGGCGATGAGGAAGAATCCGGTGACCACATGGGCCGCGAGCCGGTCCTTGGCGTGGCGAACGCCCTCGACACTGGTGGCCAGGGCGAAGCTGACCAGCAGGAACAGCAGCGCGCCCACGATGATGATGACGCCCGGGTTCCCGGCATTCAGGACTGACAGGGCAGCGGTGGTGACCACGAGGCACACCACAAGAAGGGCCGGTTCGGTGAAGCGGGGAAGGCGACCGGCGGTGAGGGGGTTCACGACGCCCTGGAGAGGTGGCAGTGATCTCGGCATCAGTTGGCCCCCGAGAATTCCTTGCGCCGGGCAACAACCCAGCGTGCCGTCATGTTGACGGCGAGCGTGATGACGAACAGGACAAGGCCCGTGGCGATCAGTTGGTTGACACCCAACTGGTAGGCCTCGGGAAACGCCAGCGCAATGTTGGCGGCGATGGTGTTGGGGTTGCTGGAGGTCAGCAGGTGGACGTTGATGACGGCGGCCGGTGACAGCACCATGGCTACCGCCATCGTCTCGCCGAGCGCCCGGCCCAACCCCAGCATGCAGCCCGACACGATGCCGGGCATCCCGAAGGGCAGTACCGCTTGGCGGATCATCTCCCACCGTGTCGCGCCCAGCGCCAGAGCCGCCTCCTCGTGGAGGCGGGGCGTCTGGGTGAACACCTCGCGGCACATGGCCGTGATGATGGGGAGCACCATGACGGCGAGCACGACGGCTGCTGTCAGGATCGTGCGCCCCGTACCGGAGACAGGCCCGGCGAAGAACGGGATCCAGCCGAGGTACTGGTTCAGCCACACGAACAAGGGACGCATGAGGGGTGCGAGCACGTTGATGCCCCACAGCCCGAACACCACCGACGGCACGGCCGCCAGCAGGTCGATGATGTAGCCGAAGATCTGTCGGACCCGTTTGGGGGCGTAGTGCGTGAGGAACAGCGCAATCCCTACGGACAGCGGGACCGCGAACAGCATGGCCAGGGCGGCGGCCCACACCGTGCCGAATGCGTAGGGGGCAACGTAGGCCCAGAAGTCGCCGAAGGGCAGGTCGGCGGCGTCAGCGGTCAGCGCGGGGATGGACATGCCCACCAGGAAGGTGGCCACTGCTGCCAGCAGGACGAGGATCGTGATCCCCGACCCCGTGGAGAACCCCTTGAAGACCACATCGCCGATCTGGCGGGAGGTGCGTCGCAACGCCCCGGGTGCGCCGGGTGGATCCGTGACGGTGTCGGCGGTCATCGTGCTCCTGGGCAGGGGACATGCCGGTTCGGTGGCAGGCGCGGACCGAACGGGCAGACCACGCCCGGCCCGGGGATGCCGGGGCGGGCGTGGTCGACCATCAGGGTGGTCGGTGTCACTGTATCGAGTCGATGGCTGCGAGCACCTGCCCGCGGAGCGCTTCGGAGAGCGGGGCTGCGCCGGGACCATCCGCCGCCACCTTCTGCCCCTCCTCGGAGGCGATGTAGTTCAGGTACGCCTTCACGAGGTCCGCCTTGGCGTCGTCCTTGTAGTCGGTGCACGCCAGGGCATAGGAGACCAGCACGATCGGGTATCCCGACGCCTTGGAGTCCAGCTCCAGGGCCAGGTCGTGCTCGGCCCTGCCCTCGGCGATGGGGGACGCTTCGACGGCGGCGGCGGCGGCCTCGGCCGTGGGCTGCTCGAAAGCGCCCTCGACACCGATGCTGGCCTTCGTGGCCTCGCCGGCCTGTGACGCATCGGCGTAACCGATGGTGCCGACGCCATCCTTGACGGCCGAGATGACACCCGAGGTGCCCTTGGCCGCCTCGCCCTTCTGGTACGGCCAGGCACCGTCCGGCTCCGCGTCCCAGACCTCGCCGGCGGCGTTGCTGAGGTACGTCGTGAAGTTGTCGGTGGTGCCGGAGTCATCAGAGCGGTGCACCGCCGTGATGGCGAGGTCCGGGAGCGTCGCATCCGGGTTCAATGCGGTGATCAGCGGGTCGGACCAGTTGGTGATGTCGCCCTTGAAGATGGAGGCCAGCACGGCCGGGGTCAGGTTGAGTGACTCCACGCCGTCGACGTGGAACACCACGGCGATGGGGGAGATGTAGACGGGCAGGTCCAGGGCCGTGGAATCGGGTGCGCAGCTCTTGAATGCGCCGGCCACGTTCTCCTCGGACGTGAAGGCCCGGTCGGAACCGGCGAAGTCGGCACCGCCACCCATGAAGGCGTCACGGCCGGCGCCGGAACCGTCGGGGGAGTACAGGACGGTGACGTCCGGGTTGGCGGTCTGGAACTGGGCGATCCAGTTCTCCTGCGCCACGCTGACGGAGGAGGCCCCCATGCCGTTGAGCGTTCCCTTGAGGGGTGCGGCGCCGGTGGTTGCACCGTCCGAGACGGCACTCGTCGGGGTGGTTTCGGCGGTCTGGCCCTCATTGGCGGCGCACGCCGTGAGCATGAGGGCGGCCCCCAGACCAAGGGCTGCAGTCAGGCGCAACTTCATTGCGGTACCTTCCAGGGCTTGACGACGTTCTGGTGTGCGGGTTCTGGTGGAACCCGGAGATGTGTTTGCCACACCCCAGAAACTAGGCAGCCAAGGTGGCCTGATGCCCACCCATTGCGTGAACAACCGGTGAACAAGTGGCCATTTCTCAGGCCTTCGGCTTGAACACCTCGGAGCGGATGAGAGTGCCCGTGGCGTCCAGGTGCAGGGCCACGGCCTCCGCCACCACCATCGGTTTCGGCGCCATCCCCAGTCCCTCGTACATGGCGGGTAGGACAGGTCGGTGCCCGCAGACGACCGTGGGACGGTCCAGTCCGGCCATCAGTTCGGCCATGAAGCGCGCCACACGCTTGGGGTGCTCCGTCCCCTCCTCCTCCGTGAGGATGTCGACGTGGCGGATCGGCAACCGGCGTGACTCGGCATACGGCTCGAGGGTCTGGACGCATCGGGTTGCGGACGAGCTGACGAGACTCTGGATGCAGAACGCATCGAGGAGGTCCATGAGGTGTTGGGCCTGCTTGCGTCCCCGGCCTCCGAGGCGGCGGCGCTGGTCGGGGCCGGTCCAGTCCTTGCGCAGCATGGCCTTTCCGTGGCGCACCAACAGCAACACGTTGGTGGCGGGCAGTTCGATGGCGGCGGTCAGAACCGTGCGGTCGATGTCGTAGGAGAGCGTCGCCAAGGCCTCCTCGATGCTGAACCACTTGACCTTCTGCACCTCCGCATCCGGTTTGCGGGGACGCTGCTCCACCACGTGGGCCCGCCAGTAGTGGGTGGCCTTCAAACCCTTGGGGACGGTGTACTTCTGCGTCGGCAACCTCAGGTCGAGGCAGGCAGTGACACCGGTCTCCTCCCGGATCTCCCGAATGGCGGTCTCCGGCAGGAGTTCATCGGGGAGACCCTTGCCCTTCGGCAGCGACCAGTCGTCGTAGCTCTCCCGATGGATGAGGAGGACCTGCTGACCTTTGTTGTGGTGGGTGCGCAGCACCACACCACCGGCCGCGATGACGTCCGGCTTCCTGGTCATCGGTTGCGGCGCTGTCTCGACTGCCGGATCAGGTCCTCCTGCAGATCGACCAGCGGCTTGCCCTCGGCGTCCGTGGTGTGGGCCGTCCAGGTGTCGTCGAGCAGTTCCCAGTGGACCACATCAGGTGCAAAGGCCAGGTCGAACAGTTCCTCGATCTGCTGGATGTGCGCGGGATTGCTCAGCGAGACGATGGCCTCGACGCGGCGGTCCAGGTTGCGGTGCATCATGTCCGCGGAGCCGAGGCCCACCATGGGTGTGCCTGCGCCGGTGAAGGCGAAGAGTCGGGAGTGTTCCAGGAAGCGTCCCAGGATGGAGCGAACGCGAATGTTCTCGCTGAGGCCCGGCACCCCGGGCCGGATGGTGCAGGTGCCGCGCACCCACACGTCGATGCGCACCCCCGCCTGCGAGGCGCGGTACAGCGCGTCGATGATCGACTCGTCCACCACGGAGTTGACCTTGATGCGGATACCGGAGGGCAGCCCCTTGCGATGGTTCTCCACTTCCTTCTCGATGAGCCGCAGCAGACCTGCACGGATGCCGTGGGGGGCCACGAGCAGGCGGCGATAGTTCGTCTCCTGGGTCATGCCGGAGAGGTGGTTGAAGAGCCGGGCGATGTCGTCGGTGATGATGGGATTGCTGGTCAGCAGGCCCATGTCCTCGTACAGGCGGGCGGTCTTGGGGTTGTAGTTGCCGGTGCCGATGTGGGCGTAACGGCGTAGGCCGTCGCCCTCCTCGCGCACCACGAGCGCCAGTTTGCAGTGGGTCTTGAGCCCGACCATGCCGTAGACCACGTGCACGCCGGCCTTCTCCAGTTCACGGGCGAAGCCGATGTTGGCCTGCTCGTCGAAGCGGGCCTTGATCTCCACCACGGCCAGTACCTGCTTGCCCAGGGCGGCGGCCTCGATGAGGGCGTCGACGATGGGGGAGTCACCGGAGGTGCGGTACAGCGTCTGCTTGATGGCCAGCACGGCCGGGTCGCTCGCGGCCTGCTCGATGAAACGCTGCACGGAGGTGGCGAAGGAGTCGTAGGGGTGCTGGACCAGCACGTCGCGCATCTTCAGGGCCTTGAACATGTCCGCGGGGCGGGCGCTCTCCACCTCGGCAAGGTCCGGGTGTGTGATGGGCAGGAAGTTGGGGTACTTCAGGTCCTCCCGCACCGTGTCCTCCAGGGCGAAGAGGCCCGAGAGGTCCAGTGGTGCCGGCAGCCGGAACACCTCGGCGTCGGAGACATCGAGTTCGCGGATGATCCGGGAGATCATCCTGTCGTCGATGTCGTCCTCCACCTCCAGGCGCACGGGCGGGCGGCCGACGCGGCGGCGCAACAGTTCCTTCTCCAGGGCGAACAGAAGATTCTCGGCGTCGTCCTCCTCCACCTCGATGTCCTCGTTGCGGGTCACCCGGAAGGTGGTGTGGCTGACCACCTCCATGCCCGTGAACAGTTGGCCGAGGTGTCGGGCGATCACCTCCTCCAGTGGCAGGAAGCGACCTTCGCCGAGTTTGACGAACCGTGCCAGGACCGGGGGCACCTTGACGCGTGCGAACTGCCGGGCACCGGTCTTGGGGTTGCGGAGGATGACGGCCAGGTTGATCGACAACCCGGAGATGTAGGGGAAGGGGTGCGAGGGGTCCACGGCCAGGGGGGTGAGGACGGGGAAGACGCGCTCCGCGAAGAGCGTGCGCATCCGGTCCTTCTCCGCGGCGGTCAACTCCGCCCAGTGGAGGATCTCGATGCCCTCCGCACGCAGGGCCGGACGGACGTCGTCCTCGAACACGCGGGATTGTTCCGCCACCAGTTCTGCTGTGCGTTGCAGGATGGCGGCATGCACCTCACCGGGCATCTGGCCGGTGATCGTCGGCACGGCCACGCCGGCGTGGATGCGACGCTTCAGCCCGGCCACCCGGACCATGAAGAACTCGTCAAGGTTGTTGGAGAAGATGGCCAGGAACTTTGCGCGCTCTATGAGCGGGACGCGCGCCGAGTCCTTCGCCAGGTCCAGGACGCGGTTGTTGAACTCCAGCCACTGCATCTCCCGGTCTGAGTACCGGTTCGCTGGCAGGGGGGCGTCGGCACGGTCCAGGTCCTGCTCCAGGTACTCCACGGCCATGTCGGATTCCTCACAATTGGTAACTGGTGTCTGTGTTGCTGGTCACAAAGCTAGCGGATCGATACATCGCCACCACACGTTCCTCGCTGGCCTCCACGAACAGGACGACCTCGGTGCAGCCGACGGCCTCCAGATGCGCGAGGCCGGCCTCCAGAAGCGCCCGTCCGAGGCCGTGCCCCTCATGGTCCGGATGCACAGCCAGCACGTAGACCTCACCGGTGGCCTCGTCGTGGCGTTTCGTCCAGTGGAATCCCACCACCGGCGAATCCTCGTAGCCGCGGGTGGCCACCAGTAGCCCCTCCGCGGAGAACCAGGGTTGGGAGGTGAGCGCGTCGAACTCGTCACGGGTCAACCTGCCCTGCTCCGGGTGGTGGGCGAAGGCGGCGGCGTTGGTGGCGACGACGCCGTCGGCGTCGCTAGGACGAAACGCGCGGATCGTCCACCCCGCCGGAACCCGGGCCTCGGGCTCCTCCCCCAGCGGGCGGGCCATCTTCAGCAGTTCTCGCACCGGTGTCAGGCCCAGCGCCCCGGCCAGGCCTGCGGCACCCGGTTGGGTGCCGAATGCCCACAGCGTGTGGTGGGGGTGGGCCTCCAGCGCCGCGCGCAACAGGGATGTGCCGTGCCCCCGGCGGCGGTGCCCGGGCAGCACCCCCGCCTGGATGGTGCCGTCGCGCGCGTCGGCGACGGCGAACCCCACCAAGTCGTCCCCAGCCGTGGCGAAGAAGAAGCTGCCCGGTCGCTGCCCCGCGATGACGAGGTCCGCGGACTCGTTCGTGGGGGCGACACCGTCGGCCTCAGCAATGCGCTGCACCAGGTGCTGCACTTCGTCGCGCTGCTGCGGCGTGAGCTGCTCGAGTTCCATCATTCCGATCCCTTCCGGGCTGAGGTGAAGCGGTATCCGACGTTGCGGACCGTCCCGATGTACCAGTCGAACTGGCCCAGCTTGGCGCGTAGCCGCCGGATGTGCACGTCGACGGTGCGGGTTCCACCGAAGTAGTCATAGCCCCACACCTGGCTGAGGAGGACCTCCCGGGTCAGCACCTTCCCGGGGTTGGCCATGAGGTAGCGCAGGAGTTCGAACTCGGTGTAGGTCAGGTCCAGCGGATCGCCGGAGAGGGTGGCCAGGTAGGCGGCCTCGTCCACGCGAATGGGGCCGAACGCCAGCACCTGCCGATCGGTGGCGGAGCGCATCAGCATACGGATGCGCGCGTCGAATTCGGCGGGCTCACTGGTGTCGGTGACGAAGTCCGTGAAGCCCCATTCGCGACCGAGCAGCGACACGCCGTTCGGTGGCACCAGCAGCATGATGGCGACGTCGGCGCGGGCTGCCCGCAGCGTCGTGGTGACGGCCCGCGCCCACACGAGGTCGTCGCGCCCGTCCACCACGAGCACGTCCGCCGCGTCCATGCGGGCGATCGCCTCAGGTGTGGTGGCTACGGCCGAGGTGGCGTGGTTGAGCAACGACAGGGCACCGGGAATGGTGGCGCCGGGAGAGACGAACAGCACTGATCCCATGCGTCGCCTCCTCCTGATCATCCGGGCCTGTGCGCAATCGTAATGCGTCAGACCCCTCCCGTGGTTCGCTGACAACGGTCGTGGCGGGGCGCGGGCGGCCCGCAGGTGCCCACGGGTAGCATGTCGTGCATGCCCAAACGCCTGCCGGACAAGCTGTTCCGGGATCAGGGCACCACCGATTCCCCGGATGTGCTCCGGGGCGCTGAGGCTGCCGAGCGGTCCGCGTCCCAGCGTCGACGCGTGCCCTTTCGCTCACGCGACGCGAAGGGGTTCGCTCCGCCGCTCGTGGTGGCAGGCGTGGTGGGGGCCCTGCTGCTGGGCTTCGGCGTCGGCAAACTGGTGGTGGTGCAGGGCGGCGGGCCCGCCGCGCCCGAGGTGACCGTCGGCTCCCCGACGATGACGGCCACCGTCATGCCCTCGGCGGATGCCACTCTCGTGCCGTGGGACGGACCGGTGCGCGACGTACCTGCTCTGGCTGCGGAGGGTCGCTGCCTGAGTGGTACGGGATTCAGCCCGGATCCACCGAGCAACCTCGTCGACGACGACCCCGGCTCGCTGTGGCGCTGCTGGGGGTCGGGCACGGGGGAGACCATCACGTTCACGCTGGAGCCGGAGGTGGTGCTGGTGGGGGTGCGCCTCATCAACGGCAACACGGTCAGCACCGCCCGGTACCTGGCGGAGCGGCGGATCCTGACCGTGAAGTGGACGTTCAGCGACGGCTCGTGGGTGGTGCAGCCGCTGGCCGCCAATGACCGCCAGTTCCAGGAGGTGAGGTTCCCACCCACCACCATCAGCGGTGACGTCACCATGACGGTGCTCGACGCCACCGTCCCGGGCGAGACGTCCGAGAAGAACGATGCCGTCTCCATCAGCGCACTGGAGTTCCTCGAGGTGAGGTGACGGCCCGGGGATCCTCAGCGCCAGTCTTGTGTGTCGATGAGGATGGTGATGGGGCCGTCGTTGACGGACGCCACCTGCATCTCCGCCCCGAAACGGCCTCGTCCCACCTCGGCGCCCAGCGCCTCCAGTTCCCGGCAGAAGAGCTCCACGAGCGGTTCCGAGACATCCCCGGATGCGGCCGCACTCCAGGACGGCCGACGGCCCCTGCGGGTGGCCGCGTGGAGCGTGAACTGGCTGATGACAAGGATGGGGGCATTGGTGTCGCTGGCGGAGCGTTCGTCGCGGAGGATCCTCAGCGACCACGTCTTGGCGGCCACGGCACGCGCGTCCTGCGGGCCGTCGCCCCGGGCGATGCCGACCAGCACCAGTAGCCCGGGCCTGGGCAACTGGGACACCAGGTCACCGTCGACGGTGACGCTGGCCTCGGCAACTCTCGTGATGACGACGCGCATGACACCCTTGTCTAGGGCATCGGTGACACCGGGGGCAACCGGGGGTCCCTCGCTAGACTTGGCCCTGGGTGTCGGCGTCACGCGCGCCGGAGTCATGAACACCCTCAACGAAGGAATGACGCACATGCAGATGGACATTCAGGTGCCCAAGGGACTCAATCCCGCGCTGACGGCCCTCGGTTGGCTCGTCGGGCGGTGGGAGGGGACCGGCAACGGCACCGACCACGACGGCGGGGACTTCACGTTCGAACAACGCATCGAGTTCAACCACAACGGCGGCGAGTACCTCTATTACGTGTCGCAGACGTTCCTCCTCGAGGATGGCGAGACCGGCCGGCCGTTGGGCATGGAGACCGGTTTCTGGCGGCCGAAGTCCGACGCGTCGTTGGAGGTGGTGTTGTCGAACTCCGAGGGGTGGACCGAGATCCTCGTCGGGAAGATCCAGGTCACCCGCATTGATCTGATGACGGATGCCGTCGTCCGCGCCGAGAGTGCCGAGGTGACGCACTCCTCAGGCCAACGCCTCTACGGCAAGGTGGAGAATGACCTGATGTACGCCCTGGACCGCTCCACGGACGTGCATGAGCTGCGCCCGCACATGTGGGCCCGACTGACGAGGGTGTGAGATGGCGGTTCTCCTGGATGACGGCATTGACGCCGGATTGGTGTGGCACCACGGCAACCCCGTGGCCGAGGGCCGCGCCATCGCCAACGGCCTCGGCGTGGCGGACCTCGGTAACCGGGACGTCGTCGAGGTCAGGGGGCCGGACCGTTTGACATGGCTGCACGCGCTCACCACGCAGCACCTTGAGTCGCTGGCACCTGCAGTGGCCACGACAGCCCTGGTCCTGGCGCCCACCGGGCACATCGAACACGTCCTGCACGGCGTGGATGACGGTGAGAGTTTTCTGGCCTGGACCGAGCCCGGCAGGGGTGCGGCGCTCGTGGAGTGGCTGGACCGGATGCGGTTCATGTCCCGCGTGGAGGTGCGGTTGCGAGGCGACCTGCGCATGGCATGGTTCGGACACAAAATCGCGGTCCCAGAGGGGTGGACCGTCAGGGACAGCGAAATCGGTGGGTCTGACGTCTTCGTCCCGGTCGACGCTGTCCTGCCGGGGGACGAGTCCTCGGCGGTGCCCGTCGGCGTCTGGGCGTACGAGGCGGCGCGTATCGCAGCCGGGGTGCCACGGATTTTCGTGGACACCGACCACAGAACCATCCCCAACGAAATCGGCCTGCTGGGCACGCATCTGGAGAAGGGTTGCTACCGGGGGCAGGAGACGGTGGCACGGGTGCACACGCTCGGCCGTCCGCCGCGCCGGCTCGTGCAGTTGCACCTGGACGGCTCCCTGTCGTCGCTGCCCGATGGGGGCGCCCCCCTGATGCTGGACGGGCGTGCCGTCGGGTTCGTCGGATCCAGCGCACGGCATCACGAACTGGGGCCGATCGCCCTCGGACTCGTGAAGCGCAACGTCCCCGTCGACGCCCAACTGCTCGCCGACGACATCCCTGCGGCGCAGGAGGCGCTGGTGGATCCCGACGTCGGCCTGCACGTGAGGCCCGTCCTGCGCTGATCTGGCGCAGGCGGTCGTCTCAGCCGCGGAGGGCCTGCACGACCCTGGCCAGCGACGCGTCGTCGGTGCTGCCGCCGAGCTCCCGTATGGCGAGCATCGCCGCACCGGCCACACCGTCGGACACACGGCGGGCCCGTGCGCCCAGACATGCGTAGACCTGCCGACCCACGGGGCTGCCTTCTCCGAGGACGCTTCCGCCCATGACCACGGGTCCCTCCTCGGTGCCGGGGAGGGATGCCAGAGTGGCCAGGGCATACTCTGCGGCCCGGCCGCAGATGGACGCGGCCACCGGATCCCTCTCCGCCTCGCCGGCCGCCATCACCGCGAAGCGTGCCAGTTCCACGGGAGGCCTCGTCTGCGACCACGTGAGCAGAGCCGCGAGATCCGGTGTCCTGAGGCCGCTGCGGCGCACTACATCGTCGAGCCCTGCCAGCACACGCGAGGTCAGCGTGGTGGCGGGTCCGCGGCCGTCGAGATCGGCCGCCACCGCCCGGGCCACCTGGTGGCCGATCCAGAATCCCGATCCGTCGTCGCCCAGCAGCCAGCCGAGACCGTCACGCACGGCGCTGAGCCGGCCCCCTGTCACCCGTGCAGCCACGGCCCCTGTGCCGACGATCAGCACGGACCCCTCGGGTGCCGTGGTGCCGGAGAAGTAGGCGCCGAGAAGGTCGCTGACCATGACCACGCGGGAGGGGAGGCCCTGGTGGGCGAGTGCAGGCGGTAGTTGGGGGAAGTCACGGGAGAGGATGCCTGCGACCGTGGCCACCACGAGGTGCGGACGCTGGGTGCTGGCGCCTGATGCCGCTGCACACACCTGCGCGATGGTGGCGGCCGCCCTGTCAGGATCCGCCACGGGATTGCCGGGGCCGCCTCGAATCACGGCACCGCAGTTCCCGTCCCTGCTCACCACGACGGCGCGTGTGCTGCTGCCGCCAGCGTCGACGGCGATGGCTGAGGGTGTCACGTCCATGGGTCCTCCTCGTCGGGGCGATCCTACTGGCGGCGCGGACGCACAACGCCGGCCCACCCCCGTGCGGGGATGGACCGGCGTCGTCGGTTGATCAGTTCAGTGCGGCCAGGGCTGCGTCGTAGTCGGGTTCGGTGGTGATCTCGGGTACCTGCTGCGTGTAGGTCACGATGCCGTTCTCGTCGATGACGATGACGGCTCGGGACAGGAGACCCTCCAGGGGGCCGTCGATCATGGTGACGCCGTAGTCCTCGCCCAGGGTGGTGCGGAAGTCGGAGGCGGTGATGACGTTCTCGATGCCTTCTGCGCCGCAGAACCTGGCCTGCGCGAAGGGCAGGTCGCGGGAGATGCAGAGGACGGTGGCGTTCTCAAGGCCAGCGGCTTTCTCGTTGAAGGTGCGGACGCTGGTGGCGCACACGCCGGTATCCAGGCTCGGGAAGATGTTGAGCACCACTTTTCGACCCTTGAGGTCCGACAGCTTCACTGGCTGCAGGTCGGTGCCCACGAGAGCGAAGTCGAGTGCTCTGGAGCCCACGTCGGGCAGGTCTCCCTGGGTGGAGACGGGGGAACCCTTGAAAGTGATGTCTGTCATCCTTCGATCTTTGCCGATGGATCCAAACGCGGTGGTGGTATCCGCGGATTGGGCATGTTCAGGGAAGCAGTTGCACTGCGGTGATGGCGTCTGCGAGGACCCTGAGGCTGTTGTGGATGACACGTTGTGAGTTCGCGGATTCGGTGATCCCTTCCAGCCTTGCCACCTCTGCGTTCTCCAGGCCGTTCAGCAGGCCGATGAGGCTGCGACGTGCCCCGTCCCGCAGGGCGTCGACGCTCACATCGACGAGACGCACCATGCCGTCGGCTGCTGCCACGGCTGCTTGTCGCTGGTCCCGGACCGCGGTGCGGACTCCTGTGTACCCTGCCTGCCCTGCAAGCGCCTCGGCGGCGTTGATGGCGTCGCGTGCCAGCCACCAGGCGCTGCCGTCCTGGATGCCGCGCTCGTCGTCGATGATGCGGACGTCGCCCCCGCCGATGCCGAATCGCATGTCCGCGGTGCCGAACAGTGCATTGCGGAGGGCCACCGACGCGCCCAGTGCGTCCCCCACGCTCGCGTACAGGCCCTGGACCTCGTCGCCCACCGTGACCCGCAGGGCATCCAGCGCTGGGACTCTGGCGTTGGTCTCGTCGATGCCGCGCAGCAGGGCGGCGTGCACGTGGGACCGGTCCGTCGTACGCGACGCCACGAGGTCACCGAGCAGCGCCACGCATTCAGGCAATACCTTCATTTCTTCCACATGAAGACTATATCTACACTATCCGGCGAGCGGCGCCTCTCGCGAGTGGAAAATCGTCTGACGTGGTGGGGCATCGTCAACCCCCGCGCCGCCTGACCCCATGAGCGTGTGAACGCCCACGTTGTCAGGGTGGCATGACAGAGTTGTGCCTTCGACGAGGAGGTGGGCAACGTGTGGGTGTTCGTGGCGCAAGCGGCAATCGTGGCCGCGTGTTTTGCGCTCGCAGTCTTCGCCGGCACCCCCGTCGTGCGGCGGTTGCTGGTGCGGATCGAGAACCGTGACGAGGTGACACCCCCTGAGGTCGAGTCCGAGCTGACGGTGGGCGGCGAGCCGCCGTCAGTCGCCCCGGTGAGCCAGAGCGGAGCACTCCCGGGCCTTCAGGCGGCGGGGGAGCAGTTGAAGGGCGGGTACTGGATCGGCCTGCTGGAGCGGGCGGCCCTGTTCGCGTGCGTCCTGAGCGGATTCCCCGCCGGCATCGCCGTGGTGCTGGGAGTCAAGGGGTTGGGGCGCTACCCCGAACTGCGCACCCCCACGGGCAGCAAGGGGGAACTGTTCATCATCGGCACGTTCTCGAGCATGTTGTGGGCCGCGCTGTGGTCGGGCCTCGCCTGGGGACTGATCAGGCTGTGGTGAACCCCGACCCGGCGGGGCTGCTGCCCGACTCCGTCGCCGCAGAGCTCCTGCGGCGGTGGGCCGAGCCGCATCGTCATTATCACGACACCAGTCATCTGGTGAATGGACTCGTGGCCCTCGAAACGCTGGGGGGATCACGGTTGGAGCTCATCGCCTTCTGGTTCCACGACGCCGTGCACTCCAACAGCACGCCCGAGGACGAGCGTGCCTCCGCCGCACTGGTGGCAGACCTGCTGGAGGGCCACGAGGCCCCCTCGGACATCACGGAGATCCAGCGGCTGGTGATGCTCACCGCCGGACATCTCACGGCGCCGGACGACATCGCGGGACAGCGGGTCTGTGACGCCGACCTCAGTGCTCTGGGAGCCGATGGTGACGCCTACAGGCGCAACGTCGAGGGCATCCGTGCAGAACTGCCACACCTCACCGACCAGGAGTGGGTGCATGGGCGCAGCGAGTTCTTGGCGCGGTTCCTGGAACGGGGCCACTTCTTCGGCACCGACCGGGCGCGCGGGCTGTGGGAGGCAGCGGCACGTGCCAACCTGCGCGATGAGCTTGAAAACCTTCGGCTGGCGAACCATTCCGGCAGCATCGGTCCTTGAATTGACCCGATGTCGCGACACTATGGGGGGATGACCGATACAAATCGCATCAGTGTTTCACGCCGCATCGACGCCTCCGCCAAGGACATCTTCGCCGTCCTGACACTCCCGTCGCGCCACGCGGAGATCGACGGGTCGGGCTTCATCCGCTCGGTCGATCACGCCGACCGCATCCAGGAGACGGGCTCCAAGTTCACCATGAACATGGAGGGCGACCACATGGGTGGGGAGTACCAGACCGACAACTGGGTCAGCGCCTACTCGGAGAACCAGATGGTGGGCTGGAAGACCGCACCCGCAGGCCAGGAGCCCCCCGGTTGGGAATGGCTCTGGGAGCTCAAGTCCGACGGTGCCGACGCCACGGACGTGACCCTCACCTACGACTGGTCCAAGGTCACGGACCAGAAGCTTCTTGCCAAGCTCCACTTCCCGCTGGTCAAGGAAGAGGAGTTGGAGCAGTCGCTGGCCAACCTGTCGGCCGCCGTCTCCAGCTGACACACGACGAAAAAGGGGCGCCCACCAGGATGGTGGGCGCCCCTTTTTTGATGACATCAGCCCGACTTGGAGCTCCTGCGGGTCTTCGCCCGGTCGTTGGCATTCAGGGTCACCTTGCGGATCCGCACGATGTCCGGAGTCACTTCCAGGCACTCGTCGACGCCACAGAACTCCAGCGCCTGCTCCATGGACAACACCCTGGCCGGGATGAGGCGCTCCAGCTCGTCGCTCGTGGAGACGCGGATGTTGTTGAGCTTCTTCTCCTTGGTGATGTTCACGTCCATGTCCTCGGCGCGCGGGTTCTCACCCACCACCATTCCCTCGTAGACATCGGCACCCGGTGCGGCGAACAATGCGCCCCGCTCCTGGAGGTTGAACGACGCGAACGAGGTGACGGTCCCGGTGCGGTCGGCAACGAGTGACCCGGTGGGGCGGGTGCGGAAGTTCCCGGCCCAGGGCGCGTAGCCCTCGGCCTCATGGTTCATGAGCCCGGTGCCCCGCGTCTCCGTGAGGAATTCGGTGCGGAACCCGATGAGACCACGCGCGGGGACGACGAACTCCAGGCGCACCCAACCGGTGCCGTGGTTGACCATCACTTCCATGCGACCCCGACGGGTTCCCATGAGCTGGGTGACGGTGCCCACATGCTCCTCGGGAATGTCGATGGTCAGGCGCTCGATGGGCTCGTGGACCTTGCCGTCGATGATCTGGGTGACCACCTGAGGCTTGCCGACGGTCAGCTCGAAGCCCTCGCGTCGCATCATCTCCACGAGGATCGCCAGCTGCAGTTCACCTCGGCCCTGCACTTCCCACGTGTCTGGGCGCTCGGTGTCGGAGACCTTGATGGACACGTTGCCGATCAGTTCCGCATCGAGGCGGTTCTTGACGAGGCGGGCCGTCAGCTTCTTGCCCGAACGGCCTGCGAGCGGGGACGTGTTGATGCCGATGGTCATGGAGATCGAGGGTTGGTCGACATGGATCAACGGCAGGGGCTTCGGGTCGTTGGGGTCCGACAACGTCTCGCCGATGGTGATGTTCGGGATGCCGGCGATGGCAATGATGTCGCCGGGACCGGCCCAGTCGGTCGGGACGCGGTCCAGTGCCTTGGTGGTGAGCATCTCGGTCAGCTTGACGGTGGTGATGGAGCCATCGGCCCGGCACCAGGCCACCTGCTGGCCACGGTGCATCTCGCCGGCCACGATGCGGCAGAGCGCGAGGCGACCAAGGTACGGGGAGGCGTCCAGGTTGGTGACGTGCGCCTGGAGTGGGGCGCCCTCCACGTAGCTCGGAGCGGGTACCCGGTCCATGATGGTGGAGAAGAGAGCCTCGAGGGTTTCACCGTCAGGCATCGAGCCGTCGGCGGGCTGCGTCATCGATGCGCGGCCAGCCTTGGCGGAGGCGTACACGATGGGGAAGTCGAGGACGTCGGTGGCGTCGTCGTCGATCAGGTCCATGAAGAGGTCGTAGGTCTCCTCGACGACTTCGCTGATGCGAGCGTCAGGACGGTCGACCTTGTTGACGACAACGATGAGCGGCAGCTTCTTGGCCAGCGCCTTGCGCAGCACGAAGCGTGTCTGGGGCAGGGGGCCCTCGGAGGCATCGACCAGCAGGACGACGCCGTCAACCATTTCCAGACCGCGCTCCACCTCACCGCCGAAGTCGGCGTGACCGGGGGTGTCAATGATGTTGATGGTGACCTCGGTGCCGTCGGGCCGCTTGTGCTGCACCGCGGTGTTCTTCGCGAGGATCGTGATGCCCTTCTCGCGCTCCAGGTCCATCGAGTCCATCACTTGCGTCTTGACTTCGGAGCCTATGCGGAACGCTCCTGACTGCCACAGCATGGCGTCGACGAGCGTGGTCTTGCCGTGGTCGACGTGTGCGACGATCGCGACGTTTCGCAGGTCATTGCGGATGGGCATGCAGGTACTCCTCAAAATGGACAACGGGCCGAGTTTACGGCAAAAACGTCGTCTCTCATGACACACCCCTTGCCGGTGGGGTTTGCGGCGAGCGGGTTGTCACCCGTCCGGCCGACGATGTGGGGGCTCCGCCGCGAGTCGTCAGTCCTGGGTCAGGACGTCGAAAGCCTCTTCAGAGGAGTCGCGGAGGAACTGTGCACAGCGCTCTGCCTCGTCGGTCTCGCCGAGCCTTTTCGCTGCCTGGCTGAGCGCGAAGAGTGCCCGGAGGAATCCGCGGTTGGGTTCGTGTGCCCACGGCACCTGACCGCTACCCTTCCATCCGTTGCGCCGAAGGACGTCCAGGCCACGGTGGTAGCCGGTGCGTGCGTAGGCGTATGCGGCGACGGTGGAGCCGAGGTCGTCGGACCTGAGGCATCCCTCGGCCAGCAGCGCCCAGCACAGGGACGACTCCGGGTGCCGCTGCACCACGTCAAGGAATCCGTCCTTGCCGCTCTCGTGGATCTCGGTGAGCGCGGGATCCTCGGGCAGGTGCACGACGACGTTGGAGGCCATCAGGTTCGGGTGGGTCTTGTCCATGGGCACCACACTAGCCTCGGGCCCACACCACAGGCATTCGGCGTCGCCTCCGCGACGTCAGGCCAGGGCCGCACGGACCGCGTCGCGCGCCCCGGAGGCGGTGGTGGCGGCGACGGCGGCGTCGGCGGCCGCCCGGCACTGCTCGACGGTGACCTCGGACAGTGCCTCGGCCACGGACTGCAGGGAGCGAGGGCTCATGGACAGGCTGGAGACCCCCAACCCGATGAGCACCGGTGCCAGTGTCGGGTCGGCGGCGGCCTCGCCACACACCCCCACGGGTTTACCGGACGCGCGGCCCGCGTCGCCGATGATCTTCAGCAGTCGCAGCACGCCGGGCTGCCAGGGGTCCTGCAGGTCGCCCAGCCCGACGGCCTGCCGGTCTACGCCCATGCAGTACTGCGTGAGGTCGTTGGTGCCGATGCTGACGAAGTCCACTTCGGAGAGGATGTCCGCCGCCTGGAGCGCTGCCGAGGGTGTTTCGATCATCACACCCACGGTGGTGACGCCTCGGCTGCGTGCCAGGGCGGCGAAGTCATGGGCCTCGGCGGCCGTGGAGATCATGGGCGCCATCACCCAACCGTCGGTGCCGCTCGCAGTGCTGGCCGTGACGATGGCGTCGAGCTGCCGCTCCAGCATCGGCTGGTGGGTGCGGGACGTGCGGTAGCCCCTCACACCCAGGGCGGGATTGGGCTCCTCGGGCATGGGCAGGAAAGCCATGGGCTTGTCGCTGCCCGCGTCCAGTGTGCGCACCACCACGTGGGCGCCGGGGAAAGCCCCCAGCACCTCGCTGTAGGCCTGGACCTGGTCGCTCACCGACGGCTCAACGGCACGATCAAGGAAGCAGAATTCGGTGCGGAAGAGCCCGATGCCCTCGGCGTTGGCCCTCGCCGCGAACGTGGCGTTGCCGCCGGAGCCGACGTTGGCCAGCAGGGACACCGGCGTGCCATCGGCCGTGCGGCCGGGGGCCTCCAGCGGCCGCAGGGGTGCGCGACTGGTGCGGGCGCCGGCCCGCTGGTCCTCGTCGGGGTCCTCGATGACTTCGCCGGTGCGCCCGTCAACGAGCACCACCGTCCCGTCGGCGATGTCCAGGGCGCGGCTGCAGCCGACAACGGCGGGGATGCCCATGCTGCGGGCGAGGATGGACGTGTGCGACGTGGGGCCGCCTTCGGCCGTGACGATGGCGAGGCAGGTGTTGCCATCCAGTGTTGCGGTCTCGGACGGCGCAAGGTCACGGGCCACGAGGATGAACGGGTGGCCCGGGTCCACGACACCCGGCATCGGGATGCCCAGGAGGTGGCTGACCACACGGTCGCGGATGTCGGCCAGGTCCACGGCACGTTCCGCCACCATCCCGCCCACGTCGGTCATGGACTGCGCGACGTGGTTGGCGGCCTGCCAGAAGGCGTTGGGCGCGTCCATGCCGCGCGCGCGGATCAGGCCGGCGGCGGCGTCCACGAGGGTGGAGTCGCCAGCCAGCGTCGCCGTGGCCTGCAGGATGTCCGCGGCCTGGGGGGCGGAGAGTTCTGCCCTGCGCCGGTACTCGTCGATGACGGCGGACAGGGCGCCGCCGAGCGTGGCGATCTCGGCGTCGACGGCGTTGGCGGGAACCCTGTCGTGCTCGGGTGGCGCCGTCATCGGCTCCGTCAGTTTGTGCACCTGCCCCACGACGCGCCCGGCGCTGACGCCGAGAGGCTGCGCTGGTGCGGGCGCGGCGGGCGGCTGCGCGTTGGGGTCGATCTCCCCGAAGCCTCCCCTGATCATGGCGATGATGGCGGCCACGGCCTCCGCGGCCTGGGGCCCGCGGGCCTCGACGCGCAGGTCGTCCCCCATGCGGGCGTTCAGCGTGGCCAGGCCAATGGGGGTCGTGGCGGGTACGGACCCGCCGCGATGGTGGATCAACCGCACCTCGGCGTCGTACTTCGCCGCCTCGGAGGCCACTGTGGCAGCGGGCCGCGCGTGCAGGCCAGCCGGATTTGGCAGTGTGGCCTCGTCGAAGCTGTCTGCGTGCCAGTCGTCGTCGGTGTCCACGGATTCGGGGCCCGGGCCGGCGCCGAGCGCCTGGAGCTTGGGTGTGAGTGAGCGTGCGGCCTCGAGCGCCACCTCGTCCAGGGTGGCGCCACTGGCAGCGCGCACGGTGGCTGCCAGGAGGCCTTCCACGAACGGGGCCGGCACCACCCGCAGGTCGGGTGCCGAGTCGTCGAGCAACTCCACGGCCATCTCGGCGCTGAGCACGGCCGAGCCGAGATCCACGAGCACCACCACGCCAGCTCCTGCATCGGCGGCGGTGATGGCCTCCATCACCGCGGTGGCGTCGGTTCCGAGCCCCCCATCAGGCATGCCAGCGGCGATTCTGATGGGCGGGGGATCGCCGTGCACCATCTGCATGGCAAGCTCAACGGCCGCATCGGCGAGGCGTCGGCTGTGTGAGACGACGACCACGCCCACCAACGCCACGGTCACACCCCGTCAAGGGACGCGGCAAGGGCCTCGAACAGGTAGGTGGTGGAGGTGGCGCCGGGATCCTGGTGCCCCTTGGAGCGTTCTCCCAGGTAGCTTGCGCGACCCTTGCGCGCCACCATCGCAATGGTGGACTCCCGGCCCCGGCGTGCAGCTTCTGCACCAGCGCGCGTGGCATCGGCCAACGACTCCCCGGATGCCACCGAGCCCTCGATGGCGACCACAGCAGGAGTCATGGCGTCCACCATCGTCTTGTCGCCCAGTTCCGCCTTGCCGCGGGAGATCACGCCGTCCAGCCCCGCCCTCAGGGAAGAGACCAGCGCCTCCGGCGTGACCTCCGTACCGTCTCCGAGACCCGTGGCGAACCGCATGAAGAAGGTGCCGTACAGCGGCCCACTCGCGCCGCCGACACTGCTGACCAGCGTCATGCCCACCTTCTTGAACAACGCATCCGCGGCACCCGGGTCGGCCACCTGGTTCAGGACTGCCGTCATGCCCCGCGCCATGTTCGAACCGTGGTCGGCGTCGCCGATCGCCGAGTCGAGATCGGTGAGGTAGCCCTTGTTCTGTTCCACGAGGGAACCGAACTGGTGCAACCATTCGACGAGGGTCGCCACGGAGGCGGACTGGTTGGTGTTCACACGCCCCACCGTAGTCCGGCGGTCTTCACCGGTGCGTCCCAGAGCGCGAGGATCTCGTCGTCGGCCTTGAGGATGGTCACGGAGCAGCCAGCCATGTCGAGGCTCGTGATGTAGTTGCCCACCAGGTTGCGGGCGATGGTGATGCCAGCGTCGTCAAGCAGCCGAACCACTTCGCCGTACATCAGGTACAGCTCGATGAGCGGGGTCCCGCCCATACCGTTGAGCATCACGATGCACGGGGCTCCCGTGAAGTCGAGGTCGTGGAGGATGGGGTCCACGAGTTGTTTGGCGATGTCCCTGGCGCTGGACAGCGGCTCGCGGTGGCGCCCGGGCTCGCCGTGGATGCCGACGCCGATCTCCATCTCGTCGTCGGGGAGGTCGAAGGTGGGCTTCCCTGCGGCGGGGACGGTGCAGCTCGTGAGGGCCATTCCCATGGAGCGGCCTCCTGCGTTGACGCGGTGGGCAATCTCGAGGACTCCGTCCATGTCGCGGCCCTCCTCGGCCGCGGCGCCCACGATCTTCTCCAGCAGGACAGTGAGGCCCACGCCCCGTCGCCCTGCGGTGTAGAGGGAGTCCTGGACGGCGACGTCGTCGGCCACCACCACGGTCTCCACACGTACGCCGGAGTCGGCCGCCATCTCGCCGGCCATCTCAAAGTTCATCACGTCGCCCGTGTAGTTCTTGACGATGTGCAGCACGCCCGCGCCGCCGTCGGCCTCGCTCGTGGCGGCCAGCATCTGGTCGGGCGTGGGTGAGGTGAACATCTGCCCGGCGCAAGCGGCATCCAGCATGCCCACCCCGACGAATCCGCCGTGCAGGGGTTCGTGGCCGGATCCTCCGCCGGAGATGACGGCGACTTTGCCCTGCCGGGTCTTCTCGGCGCGGTAGATGACGCGGTGCTCGTGGTCGACCCGGACGTTGTCATCGGAGAGTTCGATGCCCTTGAGGGCGTCGGCGATGACGTCGTCAACGTTGTTGATGAGCTTCTTCATGGTTGGTGGCCTCCTGCTTCGTTGCGAGATGCGCGGTGTTGTTGCACTATGTGCGCGCCGACCACCCGCGAGGCGGCGCCTTGGCTTGATGCTGGCCTGTCGCGTCGGGTTCAGCAATGGGAATGGGCCTAAGTGCACGTTTGTTCCGGGGATGCGCAAGAACGTGCACTCAGGTGGCGTCCACGTGGGGCGACGGCCATGCATCCGTGGGGACACACGCCTGCACACCGGCTGGGAGGCGAACTACTCTTCCATCATGGACACCCATTCGAAACGACCCGTAGCCATCGTCATGGGGGCCTCGCGAGGCCTCGGACTGCTCATGGCGACCGAGCTTGCCCAGCGTGGTCACGACGTCGCGATCTGCGCACGCGACGCCGAGTCGCTGGAGCGGGCCGCCGAGCAGCTGCGCGTGCACGGCGGCACAGTGCTGCCGTCGACGTGCGACGTCACCGACGCCGATGACGTGGAGGCGTTCGTCGCGAAGGTGTCACAGGAACTGGGGCCCATCGACGTTGCCATCCACGTGGCGGGGGTGATTCAGGTGGGGCCACTGGAGGCCGTCACACGCGAACACTTCGAGGCCTCCATCAACATCATGTTGTGGGGGCCCATCAACATGGCGCTGGCGGTGCTGCCCAGCATGCGCGAGCGACGCAGCGGCCGCATCGGTGTGGTCACCTCGATCGGCGGCAAGCTTTCAGCCCCCCGTCTCCTGCCGTACTCCACCGCGAAGTTCGGCGCCGTCGGCTTCACGGAGGGCCTGTCCGCCGAGCTCGCCGGTTCCGGAGTCACGGCAACCACCCTGGTCCCGGGCCTGATGCGGACCGGTTCACACGGGCGGGCGCAGTTCTTCGGCGATGCCGAGAAGCAGTACGCATGGTTCGGCCCGGCGGCATCACTGCCGCTGCTGTCCATGGACGCCGAGCGCGCGGCGCGTCTGATGGTGGATGGCGTGTTGAAGGGCAAGCCGGTCAAGCTCGTCTCCGCGCTCAGCCACGTGGCCACACGGGCCCACGGCCTGGCGCCCAACCTCACGGTGCGGCTGAATCAGGCCCTCAGCCTTCTGCTCCCCAGGGGGACCAGTTCCGAGACAGTGGAGGGTGTTGACGCAGCCAGGAACCTCAGGCCCGACGGCATCGTGTCCCGCCTGACGAAACTGGGGGACCGCGCAGCTGCTCGCTTCAACGAGCACAGGCGGGACAGCTAGAGCACCAGCGGTACCGAGCCAAGTCGAGTGACCCACCGGTCAGTGGTGGTGGGTCATCAGTTCCCCGATGAGCTGGGGCGCAACCCAGAAGTGGCGCATCATGTCGTGGTCCTCATGCTCGAGGATGTGGCAGTGGTACATGAACCGTCCCAGCATGCCTGTGGGTTCGTAGGTGTTGGTGGCAGGGTTGAGCACCCCGAACGGCACGGCGATCTTGACCATCTCCCCGGGATCGACCCGGATGACATCCTTCCACGCCCGGTCGGCCTCCGTGATCGCCACATCCTCGTCGAGAGTCACCGAGACCGGGTTGGCCTCGGGATCGTGGGAGTCGAAATCCAGCCAATCGAGTGCGTCGGGGTCGGGGACGGTCCCTGCGGCTGATGCCCTGATCCGTCCAAGGATCTGCACCGCTGTCAGGTGCAGGTGCACCGGGTGGGTGTCCGGGGACAGGTTGATCAGTTTCCACACCTCGACCTGCCCCTCCACGCACGTGAAGACGCCTGCGTCATGAAACATCTTGGCCGCAGTGCGCCACAGCCTCGTGACCAGGGCGCCCGACCCGGACGGGTCGGGCTCCGTGAGTTCGATGAGGCGGTCCATCTCCTCGTCCCCCGGTGTGTGGGGCATCAGCTCACGCAGAGTCAGCATGGCTGGGTCGCCAGGGACCATCTCCTCCTCGACGAGCGCCACGTAGCGGTGCTGGTGATGGCCGGGGACTCCGGTGTCGGGGATCACCACCACCGCTTCGCCGGGGTCGCCGTCGGCAGCCTCGTGCACGATGCGCCTGAAGTCACCTGCCAGCGTAGGAAGCGGACGGGGAGTGTGCGGGTTGCCGACGAGGTCGAACCGCATGACCTCGGGATATCGGACGCGGGCCTCCCAGCCCTCGGAACCGGGGAGTGCCTCACCCCTGAAGGCCCTGATCGCGCTGCCGCCGTAGGGTGCCGCAGCCGTGTTGACCACCTCCAGATGCGCCGCGTCAACGAGTCCGAAGTCCACGATCACGTCCAGTCGTTCTGCGGGGGCCAGCACCAGGTCGGGCGCGGCAGTCATGGGCATCCCCCTCAGTCCACCATCGGTCCCGATCACCGTCGCAATGTCGGACCACGGGACGACTCCATCAGGTGACATCAACGTGAGGCTGAACGTGCGGGCGTTGGAGCCGTTGATGAGTCGGAGCCGGTACTGGCGGCGATGGACCGTCACCTTGGGCCAGATCTTCCGGTTGACCATGGTGTAGGGCCCGAAGAACTCCATGGGGCCCTCGCCCGACTCGACCTTGTGCAGCAACACCCCGGAGAGCCGTCCGTCCGCGGTCAGGTCGAGGTTCAGGTCCTGGATGAGCATGGGAAGTTCGTAGCGGTGACGGTAGGGAGGGTCGTCCTCCCTGTGGAGTCGGAGAGCGCGCATCACGCGACGGTCGTCGTCGTCGCGGACGATGTAGAGGCCCGCCATGCCCGCGTAGACGTTCAGGCGTGTGATGTGGGCGGCATGGTCGTGATACCACAGCAAGGTGGAGGGCTGATCGTTGCGGTACTCGTACAGGGAGGACTGTCCTGCCGCGAACAGCGTCTCCATCCAACCGTCCGATGCCGCCTCGGTCACCCCGCCGTGCAGATGCGGGGCGATCACCGGGGGAACCAGCGCCGTGGGCGCCCACGTCGCATCGGCTCGCCGAACGCCGAGGTCGGTGACGAAGTTCGGTTCCGGGCAACCCGTCCCCGGATGGTTGGACACGACCACCACCCCGTCAGTTGCGGGATCCGTGCCGTGCACGGAGGCGACGGTGATGGGAAGTTGCTGGCCGTGGAGTGCATTGGCCCATCTGATGCGGGACGGAACACCCCGCTCCACCTCGAGGGTGGGGTTGATCAGCGGACCGCCAGGCGTCGGCATCTCGTAGCACCACACCGGGGTCGGTGGCAGTAGGGGGTGCAGGCGCAAGGAATGCCGGGCGACCCGCACCTCACGTGTCTGATCAGTCAGGTGTGCGACGGGAGGAAAGGTCAGTTCGGCGGTGAAGCGGGCGGCGTAGAGGTCGCCTGTGGTGGGTGAGGATGTCGCGATCATGGTGCGTCTCCTGCTGGAACGCCGAACCCCCCACGGATTCTCGGGTGCGCACCAGAACACCCAATTCTGCGCTCATGTGCCTCGGACGCGCCAGAGCGTTGAACGGATTCCTGACGCAGGTTTCCTAGGGGGTCAGGGTGCCGATCCTGAACTCAGCGAGGGCATCGCTCGGCTCCTGCTGGGAGTCGTGCTCCTTGTGGAACGACGCGCTCCCATCCGTTCCGCACAGCGCCTTGATGGCCTTCTTGCCCCCGGGATGACGATCGATCCAGGTGGTCAGGTCGTAGACGCTGCCGTCCACCACCGCCCAGCAGCTGTCCACTGCGGCATGGCTTGCCACGTCAGCCATGGTGAATGCCGGCAGCGTCGCGGCGCTCGGGGAAGCGGCGGCAGGGGAGGGGCTGGCAGGTGCGGCGGAGGGGCTGGCCGGTGCTGTCGAGGGGGATGCCGATGCACCTGGTGTGGGCGAGACCTCGGGTGTCGGTGTGGCCTCAGGTGCCGGAACGGCGGATACCGGTCCCGCCTCCACAACGCGCCCCTCCCACACGGCTGTGGCGCCGCTGTGGCCCACCACGACGGTGAGGGCCAGGGCCGCGATCGCCACGCCAACGCTCAGAACAGCCAGGATGGCCTGCAGCGGGGGGCCGAGCAGGGCGGGTGTGATTCCCGGGGTGCGGGCGGCCGTGCGCCGCTGCACGAAGAACCAGATGGCGGCAATAACGAGGAGAGCGACCCCCAGCTTCTCGAGGAGGTCACCCCACCGTGCATGGTCCTCCGGTAGCCCGACGGTGCGGGCGAGGGCCTCGCCGGTTTGCGCTGAGAGCACTGCCCCGATGGTCCCCACCGCGAGCCCGCCCATCGTGAGCCAGCCGTACGCCGCCCGCCAGCGCGGCACGAGGATGATGATGATGAGGGAGATGGACGCCAGTGGCAGCATCACCACCGCGATGTGCACCACCAGGGGGTGGGTGGGCAGACCGGCCACGGTGTTGAGGAAGTCGGTGAGCGCTATGGCAGTGACATGCATGGGTCCAATAAAGCCCTGTGAACCTGTGAGTTGGCTGAGGATCCAGAACGGGAGTTGGCCATCAGACTGATGTGGAGAACCGCAACGGGTCGAGGGTCGGGGTTTCGGGTTCATCCACCACGTGGTGTGCAGCCCTAGTTTCGCTGATGCGGAGGTGGCCAACGAGCACGGGGGCGATGCTTCATGGGCCTGACCAACTCTGGAGCCCGTCTGGATATTCCATGAACGAGCCAGGCAACACCTCGGTTCAGCCGCCCAAAGTCTGGCAGTGAGTGCAGCGGGCAGGGCTGCCGGTGAGTTGCTCAATATCAGGTTTGAAATATACCCTGAGGATACCCTGAGGAAAATTCAGGTTCCCCCCGTGTAAGGATCTCCCATGATGCAAGCCTCACGGGCTGCCATCGAAGCTATGGCCGCCCCCGCTCACGCTGAACCTCGTCAGTGTGGCCGCTCCACAGGTGAGAGCGCGATGTTGCGCCGATCTGTGGCTCTCTGTAGCGCGACGCCTTTTCGTTCCCATGTGCGCGGGGAGCGCTCATGAGTTCCCAGAGGAAGTTTGGCATCCGCAGGATCCTCGGCACCCTCGTTGCTGTGGGTGTCGTGCTGCCCATGTGTTCGCCGACGCCCATCGCCCTCGCCGACCTCGCACCCATCGAGACAGTCGCGTCTGACAACTTCGATCGACCCAGCGCGAGCGGATGGGGCGCAGCCGTCTCTGGCGGACTTTGGACTAGTTCGCTACCGGCCAAAGTCTCGATCAAGTCTGGCCGCGGGCAAATGGCTCCAAACAGTGGCCAGGAGGTGGTCCAGACGCTGCCTGCTTCTGTCAGTAATACGAGGGTTACCGTTTCCACTGAGGTAAGCGCTCTACCCACCGCCGGCAACGGTATGAGCGCCGGCGTCGGTGTCAGGGCGTCGAGCGAGGGCGCCTACCTCACCACCCTTCGCTTTGGTAGAGCGGGAGCCGTGAGCTTGAGCATCAAGCGTCAACGAACTGGCTCTCCGGACGCCATATTGGTCAGCGACACCCTTCTGCCCACACGTGCCGCAGCGGGCCAACCCTACACAGTGCAAGTCGAAGCGACCGGTACATCTCCCGTCGCCATTCGTGCACGTGCTTGGCCGCAATCTGCCGCGGCTCCCGGCTGGCAAGTAACTGCCGCCGACTCCTCCTCAGCACGGTTGAACAGACCTGGGGGTCTTTCGCTCCGATCCTACTTGTCCGGGTCGACAAATCTGCTAACGGTGAGCTACGACGACGTCAGCGTGCAGAAGCTGTCTGACGCGGCCCCGCCGGCCCCGCCGGCCCCGCCGGCCCCGCCGGCCCAGCCGGTTCAGCCTCCGGCCCCGCCGGTTCAGCCTCCGGCCCCTCCAGTTCAGCCTCCGGTTGTTCCGGCTGCGTCGGCGCTTGGTTCTGTGGCGGTGGGTTCGGCGTCGTATCCCGTG